>NZ_JAAXCU010000047.1 GCF_012911845.1 Bacillus sp. RO2
AGTTATCCCAGTCTTACAGGCAGGTTGCCCACGTGTTACTCACCCGTCCGCCGCTGACCTTTCAAAAGCACGCTTTTAAACGGTCCGCTCGACTTGCATGTATTAGGCACGCCGCCAGCGTTCGTCCTTAGCCAGGATCAACCTCTCCAATCAAGAGTCTGAGCTTTTGCTCAAAATTTGCTAGCTTGTGTTACTTAAATTCATTTTGTCGTGTTCCGTAGAACCTACGTTATGACGCTGTTGTTTTGTTTAGTTTTCAAAGATCATTTACTCTGTCGTCTCTCTCAAGGCGACTTTATTATCTTATCAAATCAATCAGTTTGTGTCAACAACTTTTTTCAATTCTTTTTTTAGAAGAAACGATGTCGTTTGTGACAACGAATATTAATATACCATCGCTAGAATACAAAGGCAATAGGTTTTTTCGATTATTTTCGTTAAATGATAATGTTGTAATAGTCTCATTATTCAGTGTGCCTTTTTGCTCTTTTTCTAAAACTCCTTTTATTCTTTCTCTAAACTAAAAAACGCCGCACTGCTTATTCTACAGTGCGGCGTTACATTTTAAAATTAACGGTGTCTCATTTGCGGGAATAACAACACATCTCTAATAGAAGGAGAGTTTGTCAACAACATAACAAGGCGGTCAATTCCAATTCCGAGACCACCTGTTGGCGGCATACCGTATTCAAGTGCCTCGATGAAGTCGTGATCCATTTCGTGTGCTTCGTCATTACCTTGCTCTTTTTCTTTAAGTTGTGCTTCAAAACGCTCTTTTTGATCGATTGGATCGTTAAGCTCAGTGAAGGCATTGGCATGCTCACGGCCAACAATGAACAATTCAAAACGATCAGTGAAGCGTGGGTCTTCTGCATTTTTCTTCGCTAGTGGAGAAATTTCCACTGGATGCCCGTAAATGAATGTAGGTTGAATAAGCGTTTCTTCTACTTTCTGCTCGAAGAATTCGTTTAAGATATGACCGAACTGCATATGTTCTGTAATTTGAATGCCGTGTTCTTTTGCAAGAGCACGAGCGTCTTCGTCTGTCATCTGCTGCCAGAAGTCTACGCCTGTTGCTTCTTTGACCGCGTCAACCATGTGCAGTCGCTTCCACTCAGGTGTCAGATCAATTTCGCTGTCGGCATACTGAACCTTGGTGCTGCCCAATACTTCCTTGGCGATGTGAGCAACAAGGTTTTCTGTAAGGCTCATGATGTCTTTATAGTCTGCGTATGCTTCATATAGTTCAATCATGGTGAATTCCGGGTTATGTCTAGTGGATACACCTTCGTTACGGAAAACACGGCCAATTTCATAGACTTTCTCTAAGCCGCCGACAATCAGGCGTTTTAGGTGAAGCTCGATGGCGATACGCATGTATAGAGTCATATCTAATGTGTTGTGATGTGTAATAAACGGACGTGCTGATGCTCCGCCGGCAATAGAGTGCATCATTGGCGTTTCCACTTCCAGATAACCATGGTCGTCCAGGTAGCGGCGCATCGCTTGGATGATCTTAGAACGTGCAATGAATGTTTCTCTGCTTTCTGGGTTTGTAATTAGGTCAAGATAGCGTTGACGGTACCGTTGTTCCACGTCTTTAAGTCCGTGATATTTCTCAGGCAGCGGGCGCAATGCTTTTGTTAGAAGTTCAAAAGAAGTCGCTTTAATAGAAAGCTCACCTACTTTTGTTTTAAAAATAAAACCTGATACTCCGACAATGTCACCGATATCTGCTGAATTGAAGATTTCGTATGCTTCTTCTCCTACTGCATCTTTACGAACATACAATTGGATTTGGCCAGTAAGGTCCTGGATATGTGCAAAACCCGCTTTTCCTTTACCGCGCTTTGTCATAATACGACCAGCAAGGGTTACAGCGATTTCCTGTTCGTCCAACTGTTCTTTTTCGATTTCGCCGTATTGGTTAATCAGTTCTTTGGAGTCGTTTGTGCGCTCAAATCTAGCTCCAAACGGATCCAACCCTTTATCGCGGTGTTTTTGTAATTTTTCTCTCCTAACCATTAACTGATCATTCAAGTTTAATTCTTCTTGACTCATTCTATTCAACTCCAACTAGTAATTTATCTACTCATTTATGTAGCAGCTTTTCTTTTATCTATCATATAGACTTTCCAACTATAAATAAAGCTAAAACTGCCAGTAACAACTTACTGGCAGTTCGATAGTGTTTTTGAGGTACAGTCGCCTAGCGTAGTTTAGATCGCTTGAGAAGTCATTGCTTCTTTTTCCTCAGACTCTTCTACAAGGTTATCAAGCAAACTTACAAGATCCATTCTTGTGTTGCATTCATTAATAGAGTTACGTACTATTGCGTTGCCGCGGATGCCTTTTAGGTACCACGCTGTATGTTTGCGCATTTCGCGCACTGCTGTATTTTCTCCTTTAAGGTCGATAAGACGATCAAGGTGCAGCTTACATACGTCCATTTTTTCACGTACAGATGGTTCCCCAACAAGCTTTCCTGTTTCCAAGTACTGTACCGTACTATAGATCATCCATGGGTTTCCGAGTGCCGCGCGACCAATCATGACACCGTCCACTCCCGTTTCCTCAAGCATTCTTTTTGCATCTTGAGGAGTTTGAACGTCTCCGTTTCCGATGACAGGAATGTTAACAGATTCTTTTACCTGCTTAATGATGTCCCAGTCTGCATGTCCCTCATACATTTGTACTCTAGTACGACCATGTACGGCTACCGCTTGCCCGCCTGCGCGTTCAACGGCACGGGCATTTTCAATGGCAAAGATGTGATCTTCGTCCCAGCCTGTCCGCATTTTAACCGTGACCGGCTTGTCGACTGCATCAACAACAGCTGCTACCATCTCATAAATTTTGTTCGGATCAAGCAGCCATTTGGCACCTGCGTCACACTTGACGATCTTTGGTACCGGGCATCCCATATTAATATCAATAATGTCTGCTGTTGTGTTTTTGTCCACAAATTTTGCCGCTTCGACAAGCGTATCTTTCTCGCCTCCGAAGATTTGCAGGCTAAGCGGTTTTTCGCGCTCATCAATATAAAGCATACCCATCGTTTTAGCATTTTTATAGAGGATCGCTTTGTCACTTACCATCTCGGCACAGACAAGGCCCGCTCCGAATTCTTTCACCGTCAGACGGAACGCGGCATTACAAACTCCAGCCATCGGCGCTAAGACCACTTGGTTTTTCATGTTGATATTGCCGATTTTTAACATTAGTTGTTGACCTCCTCCCTTTTTAGTTCTGGTGGTTCGAGTTCCTTAACCGTAATATTTAGTTCATCGGCAATCGACTGAACTAATTCTTGTGAGGGAACGCGGTTTCCTCGTTCAACCTCTCCTAAAACAGAGACTGATATATGAAGATTCTTCGCAAATGATTCTTGGGTATATCCTTTCAGCTTTCGGTAAGCCCGGATACGTCTTCCCCACTTCTCGGCTTCCATACATGTACCCCTTCTCTATCTTGTTGTGCAAGTAGTTCTTTTCTATCTATCTCTATGGGCAGATCATTATTTTCCGCGATCTCCATTAAAGGAACAAAAACAAAAGCTCTTTCCCACATTCTTGGATGCGGGATAATAAGCTCTTCTGTTTCAATATTTTCTTGGTTATACAATAAAATGTCAAGGTCTAAAGTACGCGGACCCCATCGCACTTCTCTTTTCCTGCCAAAAAGATGCTCAAATCCTTGTAATACCTTTAATAAATCAACAGATGTCAAATGAGTTTTTACTTTAATTACCATATTTAAAAACTTGTCCTGTTCTGTATAGCCGACAGGATCTGTTTCGTAGATGGATGATTCCTTCTCTACTATTATCTTGTCATGTTGATGGATTTTGTCTACTGCATCCTGAAGGTACCGGGCACGGTTTCCTTGATTGGACCCCAAGGCAATATAGGCTGTATTCATTAGGATCGGCCCCTCGTAATTTCTACTGCGACAGATTCATAATGTCCAGGGATTGGAGGATCCGGCTTGATGGCTTTGATGGTACAACTTTTAATCCGTTCAAAGGATGACAAAATCTCCTCTGCGATTCTCTCCGCAACGGTTTCGACTAATTTATGCGTTTCACCCTCCACTACTTTTTTACATGTATTATAGAGGTCCGCATAATTGACGGATTGTGTTAGATCATCGGATTTACCTGCTTTGGATAGATCAAGTTCCACTATCAGATCAATTATAAACCGTTGGCCGAGTTTTGTTTCTTCTGGAAAAACGCCATGGTATCCGTAGAATTTCATCTGATTTACATATATCTTATCGATAGGAAAGCCCTCCTTCATAAAGCATCGCATCCATCATTTTCGCCATACGCGCAATCTCTTTTACATCATGTACACGGACAATGTGGCAGCCTTTCTGTATGCCAAGACACACCGTAGCCCCGGTCCCTTCCATTCTCTCCTCCGCCGGAAGATCTAACACATGGCCGATAAACCTTTTTCTAGACGTACCAAGGAGAAGTGGGTAACCAAGCGTATGGAAGTGCTCAAGCTTTTGCATCACTTTGATATTGTCTTCATATGTTTTAGCAAACCCTATCCCCGGGTCCAAGATAATGTTTTCATCCTTCACCCCGGCAAGTTTGACCAATGTAATACTCTCAAACAAGTCACTGATCATATCCGGAATCAATTGGTGATAGTCCCGCTCTTTCCGATTTTGCATAAGTATGATCGGTACTTGAAGCTCCGCTGCAACAGAAGGCATATCAAGGTCTCCCTTAGCCCCCCATACGTCATTGATGATATGGGCCCCTGCCTGAATTGCCTGCCTTGCCACTTCTGCTTTATAGGTGTCAATGGATATGGGCACTTGCACTTCCTTTGATATTGCTTGGATAACTGGAATGACCCGCTCCAGCTCCATTTCCAGACTCACCTTCTCCGCACCGGGCCTAGTCGATTCCCCGCCTATATCAAGGATGTCGGCCCCTTGTTCGACGAGTTCCTTAGCACGCAAGACTGCCATTTCCACTTCGTTGTATTTGCCTCCATCGGAAAAAGAATCTGGCGTGGCATTCAAGATCCCCATTATTAAGGTTCTTTCACCCAGCGGCAAGTTATATGGTCCACATATCAGCTTCGTTTGATATAAGTTTGTATTTCCCATTTTTCCAATCTACCTTCTTTACCTGTTGATAGGTCATCAATTGCTGTTCTGTACTCTGTTTATATAAATCTTTGAGACAAGTGAGCCAAGATGTCTCAACCATAGGGAATACTGTGTCATCAAGTTTATTGATTCTTATTATTTCCTGGGTGGAGTTGGTGACGAATACCTCATCCGCTCCCAGAAGGTCCTCTAGGGGGAACTCCCCTTCTTTCACTTCCAGGTTGAGAAGAGCGCATAAATGCAGAATGAACTTTCTGGTCACTCCATTTAGAATGCCTGTTGAAATGCTCGGGGTATAGACCGTGTCCCCTTTTATCCAAAAAATATTGGAAACAAGTCCTTCTGCCACAAAGCCTTCCTGTGTAAGAAAGATCCCCTCTACATCCAGCTGAGTCCCTAACTCCCTTTTACCTAAAAGATTATTTAAATAGTGGTGAGACTTTAACCTCGTATCACCTTCTGGTGTATTGCGTCTCCGCTTTAAAATTACAGCATGTTTACTCGCTGTATTGTGTTCAGGTACAGGCCTTGTAAATAACAACAAGGACGGGGCCCGGTAAGTCTCTGTGGGAAGCCCCCAGTTACTGATGCCGGCTGTAACATTGAGCCGGATTACACCATCCGTTAAATCGTTTTTCTCTAATGCTTCTGTTACCAATTTATATAACTGCTCATCTGAATGGTCCCACTCTATATAGACCGACTCTAACCCGTCCCTTAAACGTTTCATGTGATCGTGAAACAAGAACGGGATGCCGTAATACGTACGGAACGTTTCAAAAAGCCCCACCCCGTATAGAAAACCATGGTCCATAACCGAAACATTTGTCTCTTCTATCGGCTGCCAGCTTCCGTCTTTATAAACAATCATGTTATACCTTTTTGGTAGAGTAGGTTGAGATGAAGTTGCGCAATAATTCTTTACCTACGGAGGTCATGATGGATTCCGGATGAAATTGAACTCCTTCGATTGGCAGCTCTTTGTGGCGGATGGCCATTATCTCATCCTGATCTGTCCATGCTGTTATTTCAAAGCACTCCGGAAGGGTTTCCTTTTTCACAATTAAAGAATGGTATCTTGTCGCAACAAATGGATTTGCCAAGGTACGGAAAATTGTCTTCCCGTCATGATGCATCTCAGATGTCTTGCCATGCATCAATCTTTCCGCCTGTATCACGTCTCCACCAAACACTTGGGCAATCGATTGATGTCCAAGGCATACTCCAAAGATTGGTTTCTTACCGGCAAAATGCTTGATTACTTCTAAACTAATTCCTGCCTCATTCGGCGAACAAGGTCCAGGAGATATCATTAAAAACTCTGGATTAAGCGCTTCTATCTCCTCAATGGTAATTTCGTCGTTTCGCTTTACCACTAATTCCTCTCCAAGCTCTCCTAAATATTGCACCAAGTTGTACGTAAATGAATCATAATTATCAATCATTAAAATCATACTCTCACCTCTGCTCGTTTTTTTAACTCTTCTTCACTCAGCTCTTTCGCTTTCCATAAGGCTGCGGCTTTCTTTAAAGATTCCTTATATTCCCGCTTCGGCACAGAATCAATGACCACTCCAGCACCGGCCTGTACATAAGCCATTCCGTCTTTAGCAATCATTGTTCGGATGGAGATATTCAATTCCATCTCTCCATCATAGCCAATCCACCCTATGGAACCAGTATATACAGAACGTCTTACCGGCTCAAGTTCTTCTATGATCTCCATTGTCCTAACCTTGGGAGCACCTGTTATCGTACCGCCGGGGAAAGTCGCCTCGATGATATCAGAAATATTCTTTCCTTCTTTCAATTTCCCCTGAACATTGGAGACAATGTGCATGACATGCGAATATTTTTCGATAGCCATGAACTCATTCACTTCTACCGTGCCGTACTCACAGACCCGGCCCAGGTCATTCCGCTCCAGGTCCACTAGCATGACATGTTCGGCACGCTCTTTTTCATTATCAATCAGCTCTTGTGCAAGCTTGAGGTCCTCTTCGTCCGTCTTGCCACGGGATCTGGTCCCTGCAATTGGCCGCGTACTTACCATATCTCCTTTTTTCTTAACTAAAAGTTCCGGGGAACCGCTGACCAGCTGGAAATCAGGAAACTGCAAATACCCCATATATGGTGAAGGGTTAATCTTTCTCAAAGAGGAGTATACTTCCATCGGATGAGTCATGAGTGGCTCTGCCTGTCTGACAGAAAGATTCACCTGAAAAACATCACCTTGTGCTATATATGCTTGAACCTTTTTCACAGCTTTTATGAAGTCCTCTTCTGTAAAAGAGACCTCTCTGTTTTCTATAGGTTGTCTTTCTGATGTATAGGGATAGCTAGATTCTTCCACTGGCTGTTCCCATTGCTTTTTATATTGCTCGAGTCGTGCTTTGGCGGTCCCTTCTTGTCCTTCACGAGAATGGCTAATTAAATAAAGCACGCTCTCTTGCTTGTCATATACGAACACATCATCAAATAACAAAAAGTAAAGATCAGGCAAGGCCAAGTCATCCTCTGCTATTTCCGATAAACGCTCAATGTATCTGACACAATCATAGGTCAAATAGCCAATTGCTCCTCCTGTAAAGTCAGGGAAACCTTGTAGTTTCTGAATAGATCGCTCAGAAATGATTTCTTGTAATGAAGATAAAGGATTGCCACTTCTCTTTTCCTTTTTCCCATCGTGATAGTCAATGTGCAGCTCTTGTCCTTTCCCTTGAATAGAGGCAATTGGGTCGAGCCCGATAATATGGTATCTCCCCCCACGTCCACTCTCCAAAAGGACATGATAAGGCTTGTCCTTTGCAAGTGCTTTATATTTTTTAAACCATTGATCTTCATTTAACGTTAGCTTAATTCCTACAGGCACCTTTTGCATTCTTGCTGTCACGCTCCTAAATTGCATACTACCCTTATATTACATGAAAATTACACTCGGATGCACGATAAAAGAAAAGGGAAACAGTTCAACAGACTGTTCCCCTTAAGATAACCTATTCTTCAAATTGATATAATGGTGTACTCAAATAGCGTTCCCCATTACTAGGGATAATTGCCAGCACCTTTTTGCCTTTTCCTAGCTCCTTAGCCACTTGCAGTGCCGCAGAAATGGCAGCGCCGGAAGAAATACCCCCAAGCAAGCCTTCACGTTTAGCGGCAAGGCGTGCATATTCAAATGCCTCTTCATTTTTCACTGTGATAATTTGATCGTAAATGTTTGTATCTAAAATTGAAGGTACAAACCCTGCACCAATTCCTTGAATTTTGTGGGGGCCTGGTTTTCCACCAGAAAGCACCGGGGAATCCGCAGGCTCTATAGCTACTATCTTAATTCCTGGGAATGCCTCCTTTAAGACCTCCCCAGCACCTGTTATAGTACCGCCTGTTCCGATACCGGAAACAAAGGCATCCAGACCGCCGCTGAATTGTTTTACAATTTCTCTGCCTGTCGTGTTACGGTGAATTTCAGGATTTGCCGGATTATTGAATTGCTGCGGCATGAACAACCCTTTTTCTTTTGCCAATTCTTCCGCTTTTCTAATCGCCCCACCCATGCCTTCCGGACCAGGTGTAAGCACTAATTCTGCTCCATATGCACGGAGGAGATTTCTTCTCTCCAAACTCATCGTCTCAGGCATGACCAAGATAGCCTTAAGTCCTTTAGCTGCCGCAATCATTGCGAGACCAATTCCGGTGTTTCCACTTGTTGGCTCGATAATGGTGTCGCCTTCTTTTAACTTGCCGTCTTCAATAGCAGCGTCAATCATCGCTAGGGCGATACGATCCTTTACACTGCTGCCAGGATTCATAAATTCAAGCTTCAGATACACATCTGCCATGTCTTCTTCTACAATTCGATTTAGCTTTACGACGGGAGTATTCCCGACTAACTCATCAATAGAATTTGCTACTCGTACCATTTATTTTTCCCCCTGCCTCTAAAACTTAGTGTTTTTGTCGGATTAATCCCATTTAACACCATTAAATCTGAATTGTCAATTTATTTGGTTCGACCTATTGTGCAGAAGGAAGGTTCCACTCCACACCCACTTCGTCCCAGAATATCGAGGCATCCACCGAACCGTCCATGTGTTCCATTGCAAGATGTCGTCGAATCTGATCTTTTACTTCTTCAAAGGAATATGTGACTCCGTCCATTTTTTCATGAAGGTAGATGATTGCATACTTTCCGTCAACAGAAATGGGATCGCTCCACGACTTTTCTTTTAGGTTTGCAGCTTCTGTCATATAGACTGTTGGATAGACTTGCGATTCATGTGTTAAAAATCCAAGGTCTCCTCCTTGATTTGCCGTCAACTCATCCGTTGAAACTTCCATTGCAAGAGACGTAAAATTGGATCCATCTTTTAGTTCCTTTACAACAGTTTCCGCCTCGTCCTTGGTCTCTACAATAATATGTGAGAGATGAAAAGAATCCTCAATCGTATATAGCTGCTTATTTTCTTGATAATAACTTTGCAATTCCGTTTCAGGTATCGTGACATCTTTAACAAGTAATTCTTCAAGCAATAAGCTAGAACGAATCTGTTCCTTCACAAGCTCTTCAGAAGTATTTGTATGCATAGGAGAACGGCTGTACATCGTTTTAATCATTTTCCATTCTCTGTCGACCGACTGTTCCGATACTGTCACCTTGTATTTCTTCGCAATTTGCTTAACCACTTCATTATTGACCATTTTCGTCAGCATTTCCTGTCCATACATGCCTTCAAGTTCCTCTAACATATCTTTCCTCGTGATGACGGTATCTCCAACTGTTGCAACAATATTGGCTTGACCATTGACAAAAGCTGCCTCTTTTAACGAGAAGCTCTGTTTTACCACTACAGCTAGAGTGAGACAATTAATAATCACAAGACCAAAAATGATATTCCATACCCACTTTTGTTTTAATCTCCGCTTTTGGTTCATATGTGCCCCCTAGCCTTTTACTTGCTCCCTCATTGCCTCTAATTCCTCTTTGCTGAAAAGATACTTTGCATTACAGAAATGACAGTGTGTTTCTGCTTGACCGTCTTCCTCGATAATTTCTGTTATATCCTTCTCGCCCAATGAGATAATCGCTTGTTCAAAGCGTTCTTTTGAACATGTACATTTAAATTCAATCGGCATGGTTTCCAGGAACTTAACATTCCCTTCACCAAGAATGTCTGTCAGAAGTTCCTCCGGCGATAAGCCTCTTTCAATTAATTTTGAAACAGGAGTCATATTGTTGATTTTCTCTTCAATCAACGTGATCGTCTCTTCTGACGTTCCAGGTAAAAGCTGAATGATGAATCCTCCCGATGCAAGAATAGTGTTGTCAGGGTTAACAAGCACACCCACTCCGACTGCAGAAGGAACCTGTTCGGAAGAAACAAGGTAATAAGTAAAATCCTCTCCCAGCTCTCCTGATATCAATTCGGTTTGACCAGAGAAATGTTCTCTAAGTCCGAGGTCTTTAACAACAGAAAGCGTTCCGTTGGTTCCGACCGCACGTGCTACATCAAGCTTGCCGTGCTGATTCAAATCAAAATGCGTTTGTGGGTTTGTAACATAGCCTCGAACTTGTCCCTTTGCATTGCTGTCGACTAAAATTACCCCAATTGGACCACCGCCATCAATTTTCACGGTAAGTTTATTTTCTCCCTTTAACATCGCACCCATCATGACGGAAGCAGTCATCGCCCGTCCTAGTGCAGCAGAAGCGGTTGGCCAAGTCTGATGGCGTTGTTGAGCTTCCCCCACTGTTTCTGTTGTTCTAATTCCATATGCACGTACCTGGCCTTCAAAAGCCAAAGCTTTTACGAGATAGTCTGACATGCTAGTTAGCTCCTTTCGACTTTCAATCCTCTTTAGTATTTTTCATGTAAATCAAATGCAGTCCCTTCAACGTTAAGAAAGGATCTACGATATCAATGACATCTGATTCATTACCGATAAGCGCGGCAAGGCCACCAGTAGCAATCACTTTAGGTGTTACGTCACTTTGTCTCTTCATACGATTTACGATACCCTCAACTTGACCAACATAGCCAAAAAGAATACCCGCTTGCATCGCACTTACGGTGTTTTTACCAATTACTCCATCTGGTCTTGCTATTTCTATTCTAGGAAGCTTGGATGCACGTGAATAAAGCGCTTCTGTGGAAATGCTGATTCCCGGCGCGATTGCGCCGCCCATATATTGCTTGTCCTCGTTTATGTAGCAATACGTGGTTGCAGTCCCAAAGTCCACAATGATTAATGGGCTTCCATAAAGATGGATCCCTGCGACCGCATTGACGATTCTGTCTGCACCAACTTCTCTAGGATTTTCATACTTTATGTTTAAGCCTGTTTTGATTCCTGGTCCTACAATCAATGGTTTCAGATGAAAATATTTTTGACACATTCTTTCAAGGGAGAACATGATTGGCGGCACAACGGAAGAAATGATGATTCCTTCAAAGTCTTTAAAACTTAAGCCCACATGTTCAAGGAGAGATTTAAAGATCATCCCAAATTCGTCTTCTGTTTTATTACGGCTTGTTTCGACACGCCAATGATGTTTTAATTCTTCTCCGTCATATACACCTATTACGGTATTGGTATTACCGACATCTAACACAAATAACATTTATATCCCCACCATGCTTTAAAATTAGTTTCATTATACTATATGGTAACCTAACTGACCCAATAGAAATGATTATTCCTTGGGAAATCATGATTCGACAGAATTCTACTGTTCGCGTTAACTCCCTGTCCCCTTCCGTTCCGGGGTTCGCTTTCTTAGGGGCGACCTTGAGCCTCTTCACATCGTTTGACCTCTTTAACGCCGCTGTTGATTTCCTCAAATGGCTTCGCTTTCCTAGGGGCGCTGCTGGAGCCTCCTCGGCTACGCCTGTGGGGTCTCCACCGAGCGCTATCTCCCTCAGGAGTCTTCGCCTTTTGCTCCAATCAACAGCTATAAATTCTTTCACCACATAAATTTTCAGTTTTTCTGCGTTCTCCTTCGTGATTGCTCTCAACATTGCCGCTACTTCCCCGCAGGGAGTCTCACCTCTGCACTTCAGTCAACAGGGGGGGAATTCTATTTGACACTTTTGGATTACATAAAAAAGGTGCCTGATTTTACTCCAGGCACCTTTTTGTTTATTCAGGTTTGTTTTGATCAGTGGATTCAGTTTTGTTTTCATCTTTTTTAGAGTTGATATTCACTTTCACATCTTCGCCACCATCAGTCTTTGTAGGAAGTTCTGGAAGCTTCCCTTTATCATATAGGTGTCTGATTTGATCTGCATCAAGTGTTTCAACTTCTAAAAGAGTTTGTGCTACAAGCTCCAGCTTATCTCGGTTCTCGGTAAGAATTTGCTTCGCTCTTTCATAACACTCTTTGATGAAACGTTGAATCTCCATATCAATTTGGTGTGCAATGGCATCACTGTAGTTTTGCTCATTTTGGATATCACGGCCAAGGAAGACTTGCCCTCCTGAAGCCTGACCAAATTGTAATGGACCAAGCTTTTCGCTCATTCCGTATTCGGTTACCATTTTACGCGCTATACCTGTTGCACGTTGGAAGTCATTATGGGCACCAGTACTTGCTTCACCAAATGTGATTTCCTCTGCAACACGACCACCCAATAGACCTGTGATCTTATCTAATAGCTCTGGTTTAGTCATAAAGTAACGATCTTCTTTTGGAAGCATGACCGCATATCCTCCAGCCTGCCCGCGAGGTACAATTGTCACTTTATGTACCGTATCAGCTTCATCCAATACGACACCGATAATAGTATGGCCCGCTTCATGGTATGCAACGATATTACGCTCTTTTTGAGAGATAACTCTGCTCTTTTTAGCAGGTCCAGCAATTACTCTATCAATCGCCTCATCAATATCCAACATATCGATATGCTTCTTGTCTTGTCTTGCAGCAACAAGTGCCGCTTCATTCAACAAGTTCTCAAGGTCCGCCCCAGAGAAACCAGGGGTACGCATCGCAATTGTCTTCATATTGATACTATCATCGATAGGTTTATTTCTTGCATGGACTTTCAGTACTGCTTCACGGCCTTTCAAGTCAGGACGATCTACCGTGATTTGACGGTCAAAGCGACCAGGTCTCAATAAAGCCGGGTCAAGAATGTCCGGTCTGTTCGTTGCGGCAACGATAATGATCCCTTCATTCGCTCCGAAACCATCCATTTCAACAAGCAATTGGTTTAAAGTCTGTTCACGCTCATCATGACCTCCACCTAGGCCTGCGCCACGTTGGCGACCTACTGCATCGATTTCATCGATGAAAATGATACATGGAGCGTTCTTTTTCGCATTTTCAAAAAGGTCACGCACACGGGATGCACCGACCCCGACGAACATTTCCACAAAGTCAGATCCACTGATAGAGAAGAATGGTACTCCAGCTTCTCCTGCAACCGCTCTTGCTAGTAACGTTTTACCTGTACCAGGAGGTCCAACAAGCAGAACCCCTTTAGGGATACGTGCACCAAGCTCGGAGAATTTACGTGGATCCTTCAAGAATTCCACAACCTCGACAAGCTCTTGCTTTTCCTCATCTGCACCGGCAACGTCTTTAAATTTAACCTTTTTCTTCTCTTCGCTATATAGCTTTGCCTTACTTTTACCAAAGTTCATGACACGACTTCCGCCGCCCTGCGCTTGATTAAGTAAGAAGAAGAATAAGATAAAAATAATGACAAAAGGAATGATGGAAGTAAAGAAGGTTACCCATCCGCTCGTTTCTTCCGCCGGATCAACTGTCATTGGAATTTTTTGCTCTTGGGCAATGGATTCTACACGTTCCAAAGCACTTGCACTATTTGGAAATACGGATACAAAAGTCTCTCCTTCTTTAGCGCCTTCCAACTTACCACGCGCTTCATACACCGAACGCGTTGGCTGAATGGTGAATACTTCCACCTTATTTTCTTCAAGATTTTGGATGAATGTATTATAGGTGATCGGTTTTTCGCTCGTGTTAGGGCTATTGAAAAAGCTCACAACACCAATGACCACTAAAAATATTAATAAATAAAAGATGGTATTACGAAATATTCTGTTCATCCCTTACCTCCTCCCACGATAGCCAAACTAAACCAATAGTAACATAGTAAATTAATCCAATTCAAGGAATCTGTATTGGGATAGCTTATTCTTCTACGTTAGAATAAATTTCAGGTTTTAATACTCCGATATACGGAAGGTTACGATATTTTTCAGCATAATCAAGGCCATAACCTACAACAAATTCATCTGGTACGATGAACCCAACATAGTCAGCTGTGATATCAGCTTTTCTTCCACTTGGTTTGTCAAGTAGTGTAACAATCTTGATAGATTTCGCTTTGCGGTAGCGGAATAATTCCACTAGGTAGCTTAGCGTCAAACCGCTGTCGATGATGTCTTCGATGATCAGGATGTCTCTTCCTTCTACTGAAGTATCTAAGTCTTTTAGGATCTTTACTTCACCAGAGGAAACAGTGGAATTTCCGTAGCTTGAAACGTCCATGAAATCCATTTCCAAATATGTATCCATACGTTTGATAAGGTCACCCATGAAAGGCATTGCGCCTTTTAACACACCAATCGCCAAAGGAAAACGATCACTGTAGTCTTCTGTTAATTGTGCACCTAGTTCTCTAACCTTTACTTGAAGCTCTTCTTCACTAAAGAGTACTTTTTCGATATCTTTGTTCATTTCTTTGTTGCCTCCCAAACTTTTTGACTCGTTTTGCAAGTTAATACTAAAACAGGACCCATCGTTTCCTCTGTTGCTTCGAAAGCGGAACGTTTAAGCATGGGTATCCACAAAATCTCATGGTTGGCATCGACGATTAAAGGCCATAGTTCTCGTTGTTGAAGAGGTACTTTACCTTCAATGAAGATGCTTTTGATTTTTTTGGAACCGTTTGTCCCCTTCAGTTTCATTCGATCGCCGTCTAAACGGGTTCTCACATATAGCGGAAGAGCGACCTTCGATAAATCAATCACAGCTTGATTTTCTTTGACATCTTGAGGTTGTTCTTGTGTCTGAATCTCACTGGTGATCATAAAATCGGTAGGTAACGCCACATTACCAGGGACTTCAAGCATATGCTTGTAGGCTTTATCACGTTTATCCTCATCAAATGTCAATGTGCATTCATTATAGGATTTGATAACCTGTAAGCCATTTGGGAAATGCAGCCTTCCAGAAGGGTGTTCACTTTCCAATAAGGATAATAAATTATCAATATGTATAGAGGAAAGAGATGGAGGAATTTCATTATTATAGAGATAGTTTAATATTAGTTGAATCCCACGCCTTTGTAAAGGTTTAGCCATTAAAAGCAATGGTTTGGTATCCAATATCACTCTATTGATTGCTTTACTCTTAATAACGGCAATCCATTCCTTTTCCATTAACGCCTCTATGTATTGTTCACTCTCCTGTATTTGCTCGCTGAAAGCTTGAAACCTTTCATGAAGTCCAGGAAATTCCTCCTTCAATATTGGTAGAATGTGATGCCGCAGCCTGTTTCTTCTGTAGGTGTCCTTGTCATTGCTGGGGTCATGCCTGAATGGAACGTCATAGACAGTGAGATATTCCATGATTTCAGACTTTGTTACAGTCAAGAACGGACGAATAATCACTCCATCTCCAAAGGCCCGTTTAGGAAGTATCCCTGCGTAACCTGTCATAGAAGATCCCCTTCCAAGTCTCATTAGGATGGTTTCCACCTGATCGTCAGCGTGGTGACCGAGCGCAAGGAAGTCAGCATGATATTTCTTCATCACTTTTTCATAAAAAGCATAGCGGCATTCTCTTGCAGCAACTTGCACGGTGAGTTTCTTCTCTTTTTGATAGGCAGACACATTGATTTGTTCTGCTTCAAAAAGAAGACTCCTTTTTTCACAATGTTGCTTTACGAACTTCATATCCTCTTCGGATTCCGCCCCTCGGAACATATGATCGACGTGGGCTACTACTAGCTTCAGGCGCTTAGCTTCTTTAATGGAATCTAAATAATGAAGCAAACCCATGGAATCTGCTCCGCCACTGACACCAACCACCACAGTCGAGTTGGCTGGCAGCAAGTCATATTTATCTATGAATGTCGAGACAGTCTCCCACATAGTGTGTACCCATTCCTTTAATCTACGCGTATAATTTCTATTTTATCCTACCATTTGACTTCTTCTCCTGCAAAAATAGATGCTTATCCAAAAACATCCATACTGCTTTATACCCCCGTACACATCCTCAAAACGCTTATACCTACATTATCTGACCATATAAATAGAAGAAATAAGCAAATAGAATGACCGATAAAAGCACGGCAGTTTCCATCCACCCTTTGCTTGTGGCTTTCTGTGGCACAGGCTGACTTTGTGTACTAGCACCTTTTCTAGCTGCTCGACTTGTACTTGAGGCAGTTCCTTGTTTGGCTTTGTTGTTTACTGTTCGCTGTGCCGTCCCTTTTGGTGAAGTGCTTGGGTTACGTTGGCTCATGACAGAAAGCATACCGCTTTTCATTTCATCTGCAGAGTAATATTCACCGGCTAATGCTCGCATTAGGACAATTTTATACCTTTTTAGCCAAGCATTTTTATCAATCTGCTCTTCTAGTTGCTTGATTCCGCCCTCTCCGTTTTTTTGGAATTGTTTTGGGTAACAGATGTGAATCATGATCATTGCTACGGCAAATAGATCATAAGTAGCTTCTGCCTTCCTAGAACCCAGTCCCCAATAACCCCGATCAAAAAACTCTGTGAATTCTTTAATGGCCCGGCCATGCTGGGTCGTGCCGCCAACATCCACAAGCCGTACTTTGGGAGGGGTTGCCGTTACAATGAGATTATCGGGCTTCAGATCTCCAAACACCCAACCTTCACGATGAAGCGTTTCAAGATCTGTCAGCAATTGCAAAGTTAGAATGCCAGCCCACTCCATTCCCCTTTTCTGAACAAAAGATAAAAGAGGTTCCCCTTCAAGAAATTCCATCACATAAAAGGAAAAAGTCTGTTTTCCTCCAAGGTTTGGCCTCTCCCAATCATCTACATCTAACAAAGAAGGCCCCAGGGAGAACCCTTGGACCTTCGAAAAATGACGCAGGACATTAACCTCAGAAGTAATGGACATGCTGTTTTCACTTATTTTTAATGCAGCTAATCCCTTTGAACTCCTAGTTAGATATACATACCCCGTCGCACCGTACCCGAGTGTTCTGACAATAGTGTATCTCTCTTTATGCCATTTTCCGATAATGGTCGTCCCTTGAGGCAGATTACCTACCGGATTCTTCATAGTATTGTTCATCATCGGAAATCAAGCTCCTCAGGTTACGTGTTTCTTTAAAATAAGGAATGGCTTCTTGAATGGCAGGACCTGTTGGCGTGATCCCGCCTGTCGATAGCTTTGGAAAAATACTGGACAGCGATTCCAACTTCGGTGTCCAATCTAAGATCTTCTCCACTTCTTGGCGTTTTCCCGGGAAAACAAAGGCTGAAAACTGGTTATCACCAATTCTTGCATTCAAGCTTAGTGCCAAATCCAATAGTGCTTCCTTGACGGTTGGAAGCTTGGACTTCATGCTAGCACTAGTATCAACAAGAATCAGCACCTGCAGGGAAACCGTTTCACCCAGTTCATCCACTACTTCCATCACTTCCCCGCGTTTCTCAGGCGGAAGGTCCTCCATGGAAGTTTCTGAACCCAATATTTGTTGAAGCTCCTTATTAATAACCCCCTGTAATGTTTGGGTCATCGCTTTTCTGGTCACCATCTGGACTGTCTGAGATAAGTTCTTGGCATACACAATTTGACTGACGCCGCCACCAGACATTGCGATCCCCTCTATCTCTTGCATTCCTCTTTCATCTATCGTATCCTCATCCATCACCCCAATAACATTTACTGTAATACCCTGTTCTTTCGCTAGGGCTGCCATGGCAACTGGGTCATCTCCTGAATTTGAGCATCCGTCTGTAATTAATAGAATTTGTTTTAACGTTCCTTTATACACGTTTCGTCCCCTCCTAATGCGTATAATTTACATTAGCCATCATGGACGAGACGGGCTTAATTTATACCTTTTGTACATAATTTACCTTCTAAGAGGTATTCACCCCAAGCACTTCCTTGTTGCTAGAAAGAGATAGTGCAAACTTGAATTCAGCCAGTAAGTTGATTGGCAGTTTTGAAAGGTGTCCTATTCGTTCCTTGACTCTCTTTGCTTTATTCGGCATTGCTGCTTGAATCTTTCCTTTTCCATTCTCGTTCGTTGCTTTCATACCCGTTAAAGCGATCATCTCTTTTTCCGTCACATTTCTTGCAATAACTGCCAGCATGTTTTGCTTTCTCCACATCATGCTTTTGGCATTATCTGACTCGTTGGCAGCTCTTCTAAACTTGATCTCCGCATTAATTGCCAGTTTCAGGACTTGTCTCCCCAGCAAATTCATCGGACTAACCGGTACCACACTAACAGTTTTGCTCTCCTGCACTTTCTCCGCAATCTCACGACGGCCACCCATTTCTTTCACAAGACCCGTTACCATTTTAGATAAAGTTTTCAACATTTAAAGCGCCTCCTTCATTCCTTGGTTTTTGGATAAATAGTGATAGGCAGGAATGGCTGCCCATTTCGGAATATTCCTCTCTATTTTTGCTACCACAACCGTCATGTCGTCCTGGATCTGACCTGATCTTGTCCGAATGACTTCCTCCATTATGATATCTGCCATTTCTTGCGGGTCGTCTGTTCTGATTTCGGATACTTTTCGCTTCATCCATAAATCATAGTTTTCTACATGTTTTGGTCCTTCAAAAATTCCATCGCTCATCATAATCAGTAGATCACCAGCTTTTAACTGCGAACTCACGACGTCCACATCGAATTCTTGAATAATCCCCATTGGTAGATTACTTGCTTCAATTTTAATTACTTTATCTCCTCTCTTCACAAAACTTGGAGTCGAACCAACTTTTAAAAACTTAGCAGAAGCATCTTGAAGGTCAATCATTGCTAGATCGAGCGTAGTAAATATCTCATCGGTCGTCCTTAATGATAGGACCGAATTAACCGATTTGATGGCTACTTTTTCTTTGATTCCAGACTGTAGAATCTCTTGAAGCAACTTTAATGTTTCTTTACTTTCATAGTGCGCGCGTTCACCATTTCCCATCCCGTCACTAATGGCAATGGCGTATTTTCCGTGACCTAATTCTATGGTGGAATAGCTATCCCCTGATATCAGTCCTCCTCCTTTAGCGGCATGCGCAACGCCTGTGTCGACTACAAACGCTTTTGCAGAGCCGAATGATACATGACAGTACCCATTGTTATCAGAATTACATTCTTCCTTTTTAACAATAATATTCTCTCGCAATATATCTGAAAGCATCGGAGCGATGAGCTTTTCACACTCACCACGCCCTTCGCAGTATGGAACGGTCATTTCAATATCGACATTCCCCTGCTCGACGCTGTATATTTCCACTTGTTCAATTTCAATACCGAATGCTTGGAGGGCGTCTAAAATCTGATCTTCCTGAACATAATGATTCTCCCTCTCTCGTTGAATCTCCCTTGCAAAGTCCTCCATTACTTGTGATACTCCCATTAATTGATCCGCTACCAACCTCCTACTCTCCATTAATTGTTTTTTTAGTTTCTCACTCGCGTGGAACTGGGCTAGCTCGTTTTTGATCACGGTTTTTACCTTTTCCGATTTTACGCAATGGCGATCCCACTCCTTTTGCAATTTGACATTCAGACTTATGGTTCCTTCCTCTGTATCCTCCATTAAATGAGTCATATAATCATAGGTTTTCTGGAAATTCTGTGTCCAGCACTGCTCTTTTTTAAAGCAATTTTGACACGTTTTCTCTGTAACATTGCTCAAAAAGAGATCCACTTCTTTTTCCGAATTAGGGTGTTCAAATTGAAATTTTGAAAAGCTATTGGATAACGCTTGGAAAACGTGTGAAAATTGTTCCACTCTATTGGCAGTAACATCACGGATCTTCCGCATGTATTGCTGTTGCTCGGCTGTATGTTCAGCTGTTCCGGGAATGGATTTTGCCAAATTAGCGATAGCTCTTTGCGGTGTTAGCAGAAAGAGTGCAACAGCTACCATCGACTCCATGATGGTAAGAACAATTAGCGTCATCCCATCCCCATAAATGCCAATTAGTAATGTGCCTAGAAGCAGTCCCACCGATACACCAATCTTATTTCCTTCTCGCAGCAGCCCTCCTAACAGACCGGCAAAAGCCAGCAGACTCATCTGATATAGATTGGTTACAGTAGCTAAGCTTAAAATGAGACCTGTCACCACGCCAACCGTGGAACCAATGGTGGCCCCAGCAACAAATGCAAAGATTAACACAAGATATCGAGATAATATA
Organism: Bacillus sp. RO2; assembly: GCF_012911845.1. Lineage (GTDB taxonomy): Bacteria > Bacillota > Bacilli > Bacillales > Bacillaceae_I > Sutcliffiella_A. Next base: position 20,537 of record NZ_JAAXCU010000047.1, read on the forward strand.
TGTTCAACAGAAAGATCATAGGCTGTCCAACCGATGGTCCCTGTCAGAACGGAAGCGAACAAAATAATGAGGCAAATAATCTCTTCTGTTTTAAACGCCTGTCTCTTTTTCTTCATTGTGATAAGCGGTAGGCTCTGAAAGAAGATAAGTGTGAGGATAAATCCAAGCCCCGCCTCTACTCCAATCATCAGCCAATCATACGTCACAATTCCTGTTGTAAAGTAAATCATTGTTGTTTTGGAGAGAAAAGCCGAGAGGAAGACTAGGAACGGCATAGACTTAAGTGGCTCTATCTTTAATGCCTGTGCCCACTTGAAAAGAAGAACAAATAATATCATCCCACCCAACACATATGCGACTGTCAGTGCCGAGATGGTGGCCGACCCAACCATTAAGGCAATCAACGTGAGTCCAGCCCGTTTCTTTTTTAAAAAATACACTGCTGCGAAAAACGGTAACGCAAAAGGTGTAATTTCATTTAGGATCAAGGCTCGTCCCAGCAAAAATCCAATAAAGACTAAAAGAAATCCTTGGTGAAAAAGGATGGTCGTAAGCTTCGTTTTCGTCGAATGCATTGACTTCATTAATGTTTTTCTGACTTTCCCAAACTGAAGATTGGAAACCGGTTCCCCCAAATCTCTTTCTAGTCCCTGCATGATATCCACTCCCATATTTTATCTATTGGGGTCATTATACAAGCTTAAAAGGAAAAGATTTGTCAAAAGAACCGCCCAGAACCTAAGAAGTGTTCGACGTATTACAAGGAAAAGAGGGAAAAGCTGTCATGAAATCATCGCATTTGCTAACTACTCTCATCAGTTTTTGTAAATTCTATAGGTAATTGCTAGGATAATGTTCTAATAATTCTTACATTTTTAAAATGTATTGACATATGAATGATAAGTTAGTATGATAATTCTTGTGTCTTATGAGAGACTTTTAATTTCTTATTGCATTACTTATAAATTTGGCGGTGTAGCTCAGCTGGCTAGAGCGTACGGTTCATACCCGTGAGGTCGTGGGTTCGACTCCCTCCGCCGCTACCAACTTTATAAGGCCCATTGGTCAAGCGGTTAAGACACCGCCCTTTCACGGCGGTAACACGGGTTCGAATCCCGTATGGGTCATAATAATAAAAGCTGTCACAGCTTCAGACAATATCTGAAATTGTGACAGCTTTTTTGTGTTTGTAGAACTTATTTAAGTGGTTTTGGGTAACTTTCTTTTCATTTTAGGGTAGATCCATCCATATTAACTGTTCCAACTGTTCAGATTCAGGGTGAATATTCGTTTATCCATCGTAAATGGAATATATCCATTGTAAAGTCGATATATCCATTGCAAAAAGAATATATCCATTGTAAAACCGATATATCCATCATAAAAAAGATATATCCATTATAGCAACTTAAGTTAAGGTAACTGCCCCTTTGCTAAATGCATAACCTAAGTTGATTGCAGTGGAAGGCGCGAAGACGCCCACGGTAGGAAGGGACAGGGGAGACCCCACAGGCGAAGCGAAGCCGAGGAGGCTCCCGGACCGCCCGCAGGCAAGCGATGCGCCTGGAACGGAAATCAACTGTTCTACAATTTTCCCCCTGCAAAACAAAAAACACACCCCAAAAATTCAGGGCGTGTTCAAACATTACGTTTATATATATGAGATTTTCAGCAGCAAGTTACTTTCTACTTGCTCCACGACCTCCACGTTTTGATTCCGTGTTGCGCTTCAGGGAAGATAAACGATCTTCACTATCTTTCAAGAATCTTGCCATCTTCTGTTCGAAGTTTTCCTTTGGTTTGAATTCTTCTCTTCTTCCTCGTGGTGGGCGTTGATTTGAGCGTTGTTGATTGTTGTTCGGACGTTGTGATGGTGCAGCAGAACGTGGTTGTGGCTCACGGTAAGTGTCGCTTGCCTTTTTAATGGATAGGCCGATTTTGCCATCCTTCTCCACGTTGATTACTTTCACCTGTACTTCGTCACCAACTTTAAGATGGTCGTTGATATCCTTTACATAGTTGTCTGCAACTTCACTGATGTGGACAAGACCAGTTGTTCCTCCTGGCAATTCAACAAACGCACCAAAATTAGTTATTCCTGTTACCTTTCCCTGTAACTTGCTGCCTACTTCGATTGACATAAAAAAAATGCTCCTCCTTAAAATCATAAAAAATAAATCACTTTACCTACCATTATACCTAGAGCAAAATTGAGGTGTCAATATGACGACTAATCTGACGACGAATCGTCAGGCATATTGAAGATGATTTCATCCTCTTCTGACATGAAATAATCTCTACGTGCGATCTTCGCAATATAATCATCATCGTTCAGTTTTACAATTTCCTCTTCTAAATGTTGTTGTTCTTTTTTAAGTTTTGCCAGCTCTTGTTGGACAACTTCTTTTCTATCCTCTTTTTCTTGAAGGATAGCTCGTTGATCTAAGAGTGTTTTTCCCATTAGTATTCCAAAGACTAATGCTAAACAAAAGAATAATGATAAACGGCGATAAAGCCCACGGCGTCTTTTCTGTTGTTTCAACTGCTGGTCCTGTTTTTGTTTGGAATAATCAGAATGGATTTTTGCTACCTTTTCATCTTTTGCCGCGCTCATCTTATCATTCCTCTCCTAGCGCTTTTTCCAAAAGTTCTTTACTCTATTTATTATACTATGTTTCCTATTCTTTACTAGTGTGAAAAATCCTTCAAGTTTTTTGAAAACAATGTGTAAATATTTTTTCACCACGTTCGGGACCAACTTCCATACTAGCATAAGGATCCACTTGAATGGTAAGGAACAAATTTTAACAATTCGCCATAAAAACAACAGCAGAAAGCGAACGGTTGAGTAAAGAAACTTCCAAATACCTAATAATAATACGATAAGTGCTTGTACTAATAGTTGAATGGGCTTCACTATTAGCATTCTTACCATTTTTTCCAAGAAGCGATACAAGTTGATGACAAGTTGTATGATGGACTCCAGCAAGCTCAAATAAAAATATCGGAATAAGCTTTGATAAGCTGCAAAGCCACACACGAGTGCAATGAGAATATAAAAACGAATTTCTCCTTCATTGACTCTCAGCAATACATAAAAGCCGATAAGGGCTTGCAAGAGCCAAAAGAGGATATCATGAATAAACACAATCCACTTGGCTCTCTTTTCCCGTTTCAGAAAACGTCCATACGTATCGATGGCAGCTCCAAGCCATGCCCCCATCCCAATCATGGCAAGCATTGTATAAAGCTGGGTGCTAAGTGTCATTTGAACAACTTACTAAAGAACCCTTTAGCTTTCTCCGCCTGTTGGTCATCTAAATAAATGATTTCCATGATCTTTCCTTTGATTGAGACGACGCCACTTTCTACATCCAAGTTTTTCATCTGGAGATTTTGGCCCCTTACAGAGAGATATCCCATCACTGTTTCTAATAAAAACTCTTCGTTATCAAAACTTTCCACTTGCTTTACACCGGTGATATCTAACATTCTGCGACTTCTCATCACGATGTCTTGCTCTTGGACAGTCTGCTTATTTCCTTGATTTGAATCATAGTATTGGTTCATATTCATCCCTCACCTATCTAGTACTTGAAGATAGTACATGTATATGAGAGGGATAATTTTTTAGAACATGCCTGTCCGTTACTCTTCTGTTTGTTCTACTCTTTCTTCTTTCACGATGGTGTACATCATGGCCGCATCTTCTTTTTTGGCATTTTCCTGAATGTTATCGACAGAAGCAGTCACGATTTTTTGACCAAAATGAATTTTCAATTCATCTCCTGCTTTTACATTGCTGCTCGCTTTAGCTTGTACGTTGTTGATATAGATACGTCCCTGCTCTGCCACTTCTTTAGCAAGTGTACGACGCTTGATGATTCTTGATACTTTCAAAAATTTATCTAATCGCATTCTGTTACTCCCCCTAAATTATATGTCTGTTAAACGACGCTGGTGATTTCCGCACTAGGCTTCAATTACCAGCTAGGATATTTACGTAGAACGAAGAATCTTCATCAAATTATAACCCGTTCTTTTTCGCTTCTTCCCAAATAGCATCTAATTGTTCTAATGATAGATTCTCGAAGGTTTGCCCTGATTCCTTTACCTTCTTTTCGATAAAAGTAAACCTGCGGTAAAATTTTCGGTTGGTTAGGGACACGGCTTCTTCCGGGTCGATTTTATAGTATCTTGCAATGTTAACGAGAGCAAAAAGTACGTCCCCAAATTCTGCAGCCACAAGGTCCGAGCTTGCATCCTTTGTCAATTCTTCCTGCAACTCCTGGATTTCCTCATTCACCTTATCCCACATTGGGGCGACATCGTTCCAATCAAACCCTACTTTACCTGCTTTTTTCTGATATTGGAATGCTTTTGTAAGATTAGGAAGCCCTTTTGCAACCGAATCAAGAATGGACTGCTCGGCCCTTTCTCCTTTTTCCTCAGCTTTGATGGCTTCCCAATTGGTGATGACATCCTCTGCATCTTCCACAGAGGTGTCGGCAAACACATGAGGATGTCTGCGGATCATCTTCTCATTAATTCCTTCTATCACATCTTCTATGCTAAAGTAACCTTCATCCTCCCCGATTTGGGCATGAAGCATTACTTGTAAAAGAACATCCCCAAGTTCCTCAATAATTCCATCTGTGTCATCCTCATCAATGGCATCGAGCAATTCATATGCTTCTTCGATTAGGTATTTTTTCAGCGATTCATGCGTTTGTTTCTGATCCCACGGGCAGCCACCAGGACCTCTAAGTGTCGCTATAGTGTTTCTAAAAGAAGAGAATTGTTTATAAAGCAGTTCCTCCTCTTTTACTGCTGGTACATAGACACTTGTCAGGTTATTGATTTCCGCCACCCTATCGAGTTCGTATAACGGTACCTCTGTAATCTGTTCCATCGAAGACCCTGCTGCTGTTACAATCGTCACAGGATAGTCGTCAGGCAACAACTCCATCAAGGTGAGCTTCACTTCTGAAGCAATGAAAGCATCATATACCTGACAAAAGATCATCGCCTGGGTCGGTTCAATCGCTTCTTTTCCAAGTGCGGTAGCATCATGGAATTGAAAACCATCGATGGGATCCAATCCTACTGCTGTAAACATCGGATCGAGGAAGCTTTGCCCGCCTTTGATATCAAGTTTGATGATGCCTTCTTTTTCTTTTTCAAGTAAAATCTGAACGGTTTTCTCAGCCACAAGCGGATGTCCTGGTACAGCGTACACAATTTCCTTATGTGCACTATGCTCGATTATTTCTTCCGCAATTCTTTCATATACCGTGCCGAATGTACCTTCCTGTTCATAGATAGAATCAAACGACTCGTAAGTCAGCCCTTCTTTTTCGAGCTCTTCGATAACAGGATGTTCTTTCGTTCGAAGAAAAAGATGGTCCGACTGCATTAATTGCTTGTACACTCCCATTGGAAGCTGTTCGAGATCACCTGCACCAAGGCCTAGAACCTTTATCGTATTCATATTTTGGACACCAACTTTATTTTTATTTTTGCTCTGTTAAAACATACTGTTGATTTTTGCAGCAACCTAGCTGTTGATTGAAGCAATAGGCGCAGACTCCTCGAAAATGCTACGCATTCTTCCTGAGATGTATCGCTGTCGAAGCCTTCCTTGCCCTGAGGGAGATAGCGTTTAGGGGAGAACCCGCAGGCGCTTTTCCGAGGAGGCTCCCCTAACGCCCCTAGGAAAGCGAAGCCTAGTGCGGAAATCAACAGCGGTGTTTAACAGAGCTATTATTTTAATAGCTTCACCAATTTTTTTCCTAGCGGGAGAAGCATGAGTTCTTCTGTCGTAAAAAAGTGATTTTTTATTAAAATTAATAGATAGGTGATTCCGCCTATCATCACTCCTACCATGCTTTGGACGGTGGCCAGCGTACGGTTATCCCCTACTAGTGAATCCGTAAGAATTAGATAGACTGCCAAAACGGCAGACATCATTCCGATGCTCACAAGCAAGGGGACGGTTGGCATCCTTTCAAAAATAGAAGTGCCTGTCTTCTTTTTTAACGCCAGGACCAACAAGACGGCGACCGTACTGAACGCGACCAATGTACTGACCGCCGCTCCCAAAGTTGAGTGAGTAGAAATCAATAGGTCATTCAACAAATATTTTAAGCCAATTCCGATACCTACAAAAAGAGCAGGAAGATACGGGTTACCAAGCCCCTGCAGGATAGCAGCCGCGGTCAAGGCCATACTGCAAAAGAGAATGGACAAACTAAGGACCAATAGTACGTTGTAGCCATTTTCATTGGAAAAAAGCATTACATTCACTGGTTTGATGAGCCAGGCAAGACCCACTGCCGCTCCTGCTCCCACTCCTATGCTGACACGGATGGAGAGACTGATTTTTTCTTTTACTTCCCTTTCATTGCTCTTGGAGAGAATAATGTATGGGACAAGAGATAGCGAGAATGCCGTTGCTACCACTGTTCCAAGCTGAATCAGCGGCTGCCCCCGGTCATAGACCCCTTTAAGCTCTTTGGCTTGTTGTTCGTCGACACCTGATTCCAATAGTCCGGCATAAATGGTGAACGCATCCACCATTTGAAAAAGGATCAGCAATAGTGAGCTGATGCAAATGGTAAAGCCTTGAAGAATCAGGACCTTTACAATAGACTTCGAAGAAGGAAGTATGTTTGAAGGCACAACCGTATGTTTCTTTTTCATCTTTTGATAAAAGGTCAACAATACTAAGACTGCAGCAAATCCCCCAATGACGGAACCGAATATGGCACCCGCTCCTACTTCATAAAGGGAAAATCCCGCGTTTACGAGCAGGTAGGAGAGTACCAGAATCGTTCCAACTCTTATTAATTGTTCACTGACTTGCGAAACGGCGGTCGGCGTCATTTCTCCAAGCCCTTGAAAACTTCCCCTCCATACCGAAACTAATGGCATTAGTAAAAAAGAGAAGGCGACAATTTTAATTAATACAGAGAGCTTGAGGTCCCCCATAAAAGCTGCTAAGTGGGTCGCACCTAGGTAAAGCAGCAGGAAAAAGCTCACACCCAAAACCGTTAAGAAACAAAAGGACACCCAACGAATTTTGCGTGCTGCATGCTCTCTTGTCTTCTCAGGGTGTTCTGCAATGAATTTAGAAATGACAACCGGAAAGCCATATGTAGATAAAATGATAGCCACCCCGTAAAAGGGATATACCTGCTGATAAATATAAAAGCCAACATCTCCTACAATATTTTGAAAAGGAACGCGATAGGCTGCACTGAGGATTTTAATGATGATCCCTGCAATAGTAAGAATCATAGCGCCTTTCCATACCTTTTGATAGGAGTGTGGTGATAAATCATTCATAAAAAAGCCCGCCTTAAAGTATTCGTACAATTGTATAATTATAGCATATTTTGAATGGAAAGATGGATCCATTATGTCCTTTAGAAACAAAAGAAAAGAAGCAACAGACCATCACGTCTGCTGCTCCCACTATTGATTATTGCTCCATCTGTCTCGCTAGGAAGCCTGCAGCTGTTTCCACTGCTTTCTGTTCCACTTCTCCAAGCGATTTATCTTTGGACATAATCACCACTGCTCCAATTGGATCTCCGTTTGCCACGATAGGTCCAATGGTATAAGAAGCAAGTGATTCTACATGCCCATCGACAATTGCCAGTTGCTGTTCTTCCGTTTTTAGTACGGAATTGCGGTCTTCCATGGATTTCTCCACTACTTCGCTGATACTTTTGTTCAGATATTCCTTTTTAGAACTCCCAGCGACAGCAATGAACGTATCGCGGTCACAGATTAACACAGGGTGTCCCAAGCTATCATACAGAGCTTCGGCATATTCCTTAGCGAAATCGCTAAGCTCACTAATAGGAGAGTATTTCTTTAAGATAACCTCTCCATCCCGATCGACAAAAATCTCAAGGGGGTCACCCTCGCGAATACGCAGGGTTCTTCTTATTTCTTTAGGAATTACAACGCGACCGAGGTCATCAATACGACGTACAATACCAGTTGCTTTCATTTCTTAGGTTGCCTCCTTCATCCGATGATAAAAAGAGATGAGTTAAATTGGTGGAATTGATCAATATGTCCTGCTTTTGAAGAATTCACCATTCGTTGAAGTTAGTATCCTACACTCAGGGAGTTATATACATGTTGGAAAAGTTTTTTTCTGATAGTAAATTCCCCCAGTATTTATATAGACGTTTCTTCACAAACTCAAACCTATGAGGAAGCATTCACGCTTTCTTTTTTTACTTTTTCTAGTCCTTTTATCATGGAAATGGCCACTTGTATCCACTCTTCTGTCGCAGAGCGTTTCGTCTGGATGACAATCTTCAGATGCTGTCCTTCCATGCCGAGGCTTACCATCCTGCCAAACTCATTTCCTAATAAGAATAACTTCTGACCATCAATAACGCTACTTGCTTCTTCAGAAAGAAGAATGACGAGCTCTTGTTTTGTTTGTTTGATGGAATCCACTTTTTCCTTGAGGCCATAGACCCTCATCTCTGAGACTTGGAATAAGTAGTCGACCTCTTTTGGATAGTTACCGAAACGGTCCTTCATTTCATCTTGAAGCTCAACAAGATCTTCTTTTGATTCTAATCCACGGAAACGCTTATACATATCAATCTTTTGCTTACTATCAGGGATATAAGACTCTGGAATGTATGCATCAAGCTCCACATCAATGGAGATTTCATGCGCCTTTTTCGCATCTTTCGGCCCTTGGCGCTGCTCGATTGCTTCTTTTAGCATCTGAGAATACATATCAAAACCGACAGAATCGATAAAGCCGTGTTGCTGGGCTCCAAGCAGATTTCCTGCACCACGAATGGAAAGGTCACGCATTGCAATTTTAAAGCCTGATCCAAGTTCTGTGAATTCCTTGATAGATTGCAGACGTTTTTCTGCTACTTCTGTAAGCACTTTATCTTTTCGATACGTGAAATAGGCATATGCCACACGATTGGATCTTCCTACACGCCCTCTAAGCTGATAAAGCTGAGACAATCCCATCCTATCTGCATCAAAAACGATCAATGTGTTTACGTTCGGAATGTCGACACCTGTTTCGATGATGGTCGTACTGACAAGCACTTCCGCTTCTCCTTCAAGAAACTGAATCATCACCGACTCTAGTTCATTTTCGGTCATTTTTCCATGCGCATAAGTAACGCGAGCTTCTGGGACAAGCATGGAGATCTCATCTGCTTTTCGCTCGATATCTTCGACCCTGTTATATAAGAAATAAACTTGACCTCCTCGGGCCAGCTCTCTTTCAATTGCTTCTTTCACTAAGTTTCCGTTATATTCCATCACATACGTTTGCACCGGGAAACGATTTTCAGGTGGTGTCTCGATGACAGACAAATCACGCACCCCAAGCATAGACATATGAAGGGTCCGTGGAATTGGCGTAGCTGTTAAGGTAAGCACGTCGATATTGGCTTTAAGCTGTTTGATTTTTTCCTTATGGGTAACTCCAAAGCGCTGTTCTTCATCGATAATTAACAAGCCAAGGTCTTTGTATTTAATATCTTTGGACAACAAGCGATGTGTCCCAACAACAATATCCACCGTTCCATTTCCAAGTCCTTTCATTGTTTCCGTCTGTTGCTTTCTAGAGCGGAAACGGCTTAACAGACCAATATTGATAGGGTAATCTTGGAACCTTTCTCTGATGGTTTCATAATGCTGCTGAGCCAAAATGGTTGTTGGTACCAAAATAGCTACCTGCTTGCCATCAGTAATGGCCTTAAAAGCTGCCCTTATGGCCACTTCCGTTTTTCCATAGCCTACATCTCCGCAAAGCAAGCGGTCCATTGGGCGGGTCTTTTCCATATCCAATTTAATTTCATGAATAGAGCGCAATTGATCTTCTGTTTCCTGATAAGGGAAGGTTGCTTCAAACTCCCTTTGCATTTCTCCGTCTGGCGAGAAGGCGTGACCAACACTTGCTTCCCTTTCTGCATATAACTTAATAAGGTCATCGGCAATATCCTGGACAGACGACTCTACTTTATTTTTGACTTTTTTCCAGTCCGTACCACCGAGTTTATAAACTTTCGGTTCTTTTCCTTCTGAACCTACATATTTTTGAACTTGATCAATTTGCTCAACAGGAACATAAAGTTTGTCAGAGCCTTGGTATTTAATATGAATATAATCTTTATGAAGACCATTGATATCAAGTGTTTCAATACCTAGATATTTACCTATTCCGTGATTAATATGGACAACATAGTCGCCGACATTCAATTCGGTATAGTTTTTAATCCGTTCCGCATTGGAGAGCTTTTGTCTGTTTTTAGGCTTTTTCGCTTTCTTTTTGAAAAGCTCTTCCTCCGTGATGACTGCAAGCTTCTGCATAGGTAATTCAAATCCAGAATGCAAGTCACCCTCCACAAGCTGGACCTCTCCATGGGCGAAGGCCGAGCCTTTGGAAAGCTTTCTTATGTCCATCTCATAATCAGCAAAAACCGTCTCTAGCTTCTCCATCCGCTCTTGGTTGGAAGCAAGGACTACAATTGCATAATTTGCCTTCCTCCAACGCTCAATTTCCGATTTTAACAGATGCATCTGCCCGTGGAAGTGCTGCATGCTCTTAGAAGACATATTAATCAAGTTTTCCGGATGCGTATGTGGCACCGCCCTTAAGAAGAGGGAAAGATAAAGAAACGGCTGCTTTTTGCTATGTACAATCTGGGCAAAAGAATGAGAAAACTTTAGATCCTGCACCGCTTTTCCTTCTGCCAATAGCTCTACAAGCCATTCTGCTTCCTCTTTATCAAGACTTTCCGCCGTTTCATGGATTCTGCTGATTTCATCCATGATAACTAAACCGCCTGGAGGGATGTAATCTAGTAAACTAGCTGGTGAACTGTAGAAGAATGAAAGATATTTATACAACTCAGAAAATACTTGTCCGTTGCGTATTTGTTCTAGCTCATAGGAAATATTTTCTGTTAACAGCTGTTTTACTTTTTCATTTTTCACTTTTTTAATCGTTTTAGCTAGTTCCTTTTCGAGAACTTCTCGACCATTTGTAAGCTCTTGATTCGTAAGCAGCATCTCTGTTGCCGGGCCAATCGTCACCTTATCCATATGTTTTTGAGAACGTTGATCCTCTACCGTAAAATATCGGATAGATTCCACTTCATCATCAAAAAGTTCAATCCTTACGGCAAATTCTTCCGTGATAGGGTATATGTCGATGATTCCCCCTCTGATACTGAAATCCCCTGGCGTTGCTACCATCCCTACTCGCTGATACCCGTATCTGACGAGACGATCTGCTAAGTTATCGAGTTCCAGCGTCTTTTCTACTTCAATAGTCAACAACGTTTGCTGCCATTTTTCTTTAGATGGGAGTATTCTTTTTAACCCTGCGATTGGTGCAATGATAATTCCATTATTTTTAGTAGCCCAATGATTAAGCGCCTCTACACGCTGAGCTTTAAGCTCCGGACTCGCAATTCCAATTTCCGCTGCTAACACATCGTTTACAGGATACAGATACAGTTCATCCTCCGGCAGGAAGCTTGCTAGGTCATCGTATACTTTTTGGGCATGAAATAAATTATGCGTAATTAGGAGGATCGGCGCTTTTCTCTCTTCATACAACGCTGCAATTAACATGGACCTTGCCGAATTAGATATCCCTGAAATTAACTGTTCTTCTAACCCTTCTTGAAGACCAACCAAAACCGACTGAAAATCATCATTTTCGCTCAAATATGGAATAAAACCTTTCATAACATACACCCTCCCCTCTCCATTAATAGTGTTTCTTTGTGTTCTTTTTTATCATGACGTTTCTCAGACGCAAAAAGGCTTTGGTATCTCACCAAAGCTAATTTATCTGCTCTATTGTATGAACCGTTCTTGTTCATGCCAGTCAGGATTCCGATCAAGGGCTTCCTGGCAATCCTCACAAATTGTTTTAACATGTACATCACCATTTTGTTGATATGCTATCATTTCATGTCGTTCTGTATCCGACAGTTGATGAAACCCTAGTTCTTCTGAAAATACTGATTTGGACTCGATGGTGCCGACCTTATAGCCGCAATGCCTGCAATGATAATGGATAGCCATCCTTTTTCCCTCCACTTTTCTGCAAGACCTAAAAATGGCCCCTTTTACCACTAGTATAAACAGTGAGAAACATTGTTATACAGGGTTGGTTTGGTTAGAGAAAACTCAGGAAAGCTACCTTAACATTCTATTATTGATTAAAAGTGTTCATTACTTGTAGGAACTCTTTAGACAAGCTTTCTTCACAGGCTTCTGCAGCTTTCTTCACGCTGTCATCAATAGCAGGACGCTCATCAGAGTGGAATTTCCCAAGCACATAATCTGAGATGGACGGTCCATTCTTCGGACGGTCAATTCCCATTCTGATACGGTTAAAATTCTGGGTCTGAAGGTGCTGTATCAAGGACTTAATCCCATTATGCCCTCCGGCACTTCCCTTTTGGCGAAGACGCAGCTTTCCAGCTGGCAAATCTAAGTCATCATAAATTACCACCAGATCCTCTACATCTAGCTTATAGAAGTCCAATAACGGGCGAACACATTCCCCCGATAAATTCATATATGTAAGAGGCTTCACTAATAGTACTTTTTCGCCGTTTATCGTGCCTTGTCCGAATATCCCTTTGAATTTGGACTGTGTCAATGGGATGTTCCATTTGTCTGCTAATTCATCTATTACCATAAATCCGATATTGTGCCTTGTTTCTTCATATTGACGGCCTGGATTCCCCAGCCCCACAAATACTTTCATTATTTTTCCTCCTGAAACGTCTTGCTCTTTACCAAATAAGGATTGTAAAAATTTCTTCATGGATACCTCCCACAAACCTATTCGCTATCTTTCATTTTACTTGAACATGGGGTGAAAAGGAAATGAGAAGGAGTTTTGTCCATTAAAACAACATTATATTGCTGAAGTTTAGTAGCAACTCTGTTGTTAACGAGCGCTATCCGATCCGTTAACGCGTTTCCCTTTTGGCTTCGGGCGTATAGAAGCACTTTATTTGACCGTTTTCTCTTTTTCCTCTTGGCTTCGGGCATATAGAAGCACTCTATTTGACCATTTTCACCTTTTCCTACTGGCTTCGGGCGTATAGAAGCACTCTATCTGACCGTTTCCACTTTTTCCTCTTGGCTTCGGGTGTATAGAAGCACTCTATTTGACCGTTTTCTCTTTTTCCTCTTAGCTTCGGGTGTATAGAAGCACTCTATTTGACCGTTTTCTCTTTTTCCTCTTGGCTTCGGGCATATAGAAGCACTCTATTTGACCGTTTTCAACTTTTCCTCCTGGCTTCGGGCGTATAGAAGCACTCTATTTGACCGTTTTCTCTTTTTCCTCTTAGCTTCGGGCATATAGAAGCACTCTATTTGACCATTTTCACCTTTTCCTACTGGCTTCGGGCGTATAGAAGCACTCTATTTGACCGTTTTCACTTTTTCCTCTTAGCTTCGGGCGTATAGAAGCACTCTATTTGACCGTTTTCACCTTTTCCTACTGGCTTCGGGCGTATAGAAGCACTCTATTTGACCGTTTTCACCTTTTCTTCTTGGCATCGGGGTGTATAGAAGCACTCTATTTGACCGTTTTCACTTTTTCCTCTCGGCCTCGGGTAATTATAATTGTCTTTTTTCTTATAAAGCTTCCCGTTGACCTTTTTATACCCTAAGTATTTAGAGAATCTTCTTCACAACAAGAGAAAAGACGTAACCTTTAAGGTTACGCCTCCTCCTCTGTGCTTTCATTGTTCTCTCTACCTTCTACAAGTTCAGGTTCGCCTGGTTCTTGTTCTTCACCAGGGTCGATTTCCTCTTCTTGTCGTGGAGGTAAGATGGAAGCAATCACTTCATCATCTTCATGATTAAAGCTATATTTTCCTGATGTATTTAGGTCACCGATTGTAATGTTTTCATTCACATCAAGTTCCGTTACATCCACATCAATGGATTCCGGTACATTGTTTGGAAGTACTTTGATGGATACTTCATGGAGAACTTGTTGCAAGACTCCGCCATCTTTCACTCCCTTAGAATCGCCTGTAACGTGAACCGTAACATCTACATCGATTTCTGATTTAAAATTAACTACATGGAAATCCAAGTGGACAAATTCCAGGCTTTTCAGCGGGTTGATTTGATAATCGTAAAGCATAACTTTGCGCTTATCGGAACCAATTTCAAGCGAAATGATGCCGTTTCGTCCAGTTTCACGAATAGTTTTAATAAATTCCTTACTATCGACAGTAATAGATTTATTTTCTGTATCATTCCCGTATACAACCGCTGGAATTAATCCTTCCTCACGGATTTTGGTTATTGAAGATCCTTTGAATTCTGTACGTTCATTTGCATGTAATACTGACATTCTTATCACCTTCCTGGGAAAATAAAATACTTGTCTCTCATACAATTTCCCCTATTTACAGAAGGTTAAACATGAATCTTACCAATTAATCAAATAAAGTACTGACGGATTTCTCTTCATGGACACGAATAATCGCTTCAGCAATAAGCTCTGCAACGGATAATTGTGTAATCTTTTCGATTTTCTTGTCTTCCGCTAAAGAAATGGTGTTGGTCACTACCAATTCTTTAATTTTTGAGTTTTGGATACGTTCAATAGCCGGACCTGATAATACTGGGTGTGTACAGCATGCATACACTTCTTTTGCACCATTTTCGATCAGGGCATTTGCCGCCAATGTAATAGTACCCGCAGTATCAATCATGTCATCAATCAAGATTGCTGTTCTACCTTCAATATGACCAACAATGTTCATCACCTCTGCAACATTTGGACGAGGTCTGCGTTTGTCGATGATGGCAATCGGAGCTTTCAAGCGGTCAGCAAGCTTTCTTGCTCTTGTTACACCACCGTGGTCCGGTGAAACGATAACAAGATCCTCTAGGCCTTTGCTGTCAAAGTACTCTGCCAAAATAGGAACACCCATTAAGTGGTCAATAAGGATATCAAAGAATCCTTGAATTTGTGGTGCATGCAAATCAAGCGTAATAACGCGGTCTGCTCCAGCAGTTTCTAACAGGTTTGCCACTAATTTCGCTGTGATTGGTTCACGCGCGCGCGCTTTACGGTCTTGTCTTCCGTAACCGTAATACGGCATTACGATATTGATCGTTTTTGCAGAAGCACGTTTTAGTGCATCAATCATGATAAGTGTTTCCATGATGTGCTCGTTTACTGGTGCGCTGGTAGATTGGATAACATACACGTCACAACCACGGATACTTTCTTCGATGTTGATCTGTACTTCTCCATCACTGAAACGAGCAACGGAACATTTTCCGATTGGAACACCTACATGTTGTGCAATTTCTTCCGCTAAGGCTGTGTTGGAATTTAACGTAAAAATCTTTAGATTGGAATCTGCATACTTTGGCATGATAACTTGTACCCTCCGCTAGGTTTTTTTAATGGCTTCTTTAAATGACTTTGTTAAACACTGCTTTTGATTTCCGCACCGGGCTTCGCTTCCCTAGGGGCGCTGCTGGAGCCTCCTCAGTTACGCCTGCGGGGTCTCCACCTAGCGCTATCTCCCTGTGGAGTCTTCGCCCTGTGCTCCAATCAACAACTATAAAAAGATTTATTTATTGTGAATCTTGTTTACGTAGTTTTCTTTGTTTACTTGGCGAGCGCGTGCGATGGACAGTGCTTCTCCAGGTACATCTTCTGTGATGGTAGATCCTGCTGCAACATAGGCGCCTTTGCCAATAGTCACTGGTGCCACCAAGTTGGAGTTGCAACCTACAAACACACCATCTTCAATTTTAGTTAAATATTTCTTCTTCCCATCATAGTTGACAGTGATAGAACCGCAACCCAGGTTTACATCCGCTCCAACTTCCGCATCTCCAATATAGCTAAGATGAGAAGCCTTGCTTCCGTTCCCAAATGTCGCTTTTTTTACTTCTACAAAGTTCCCAAGCTTCACTTCATTGCCAATCTTGGAATCCGGTCTAACGTGTGCGAACGGTCCGATATTTACATCGTTTCCAATTTCGCTGTCATGCGCCACAGATTGGCGGATAGTTGTACGGTCCCCGATTTGGCAGTCTTTAATCTCAGAGTTTGGACCGATGATGCAATCCTCTCCAATTTTAGAAGCACCCAAGATGACAGTACCAGGGTTGATGACTGTATCTCTGCCAATCTCTGCATCCGCAGAAATATACGTGTTATCTGGGTCAATGATGCTTACTCCATTGATCATATGTTTTTTATTAATTCTTTTCTTCATGGTTTTTTCAGCCTGAGAAAGTGCCACTCTGTCATTGACTCCAAGTGTTTCATCAAACTCCAATGTTTGGTAGGCAGAAACGATATCGCCTTGTTCTTTCAAAATTTCAATGACATCTGGAAGGTAATATTCTCCTTGCACATTGTCATTTGAAACATTGTTAAGCGCTGTAAAAAGTGCTTCATTGTCGAAGCAATAAGTACCCGTATTAATTTCTGTCACTTTGCGCTCATCTTCACTAGCGTCCTTATGTTCCACAATTTTCCCGACATGCCCTTCGCTGTTACGGATAATGCGTCCATATCCAGTAGGGTCTTCTGCGTAAGCTGTCAGAATAGTAGCCTTTGCTCCCGTGTTTTCGTGCAGATCAAGCAATTCCTGCATCGTTTCCGGTGTAATAAGTGGAGTATCTCCACAAATGACCAATGTTACGCCTTTTTTATCTTGAAGCATTGGTGCGGCTTGCATAACTGCATGTGCCGTTCCCAGCTGTTCTGCCTGAAGGGCATATTCGCTTTTTGTTCCAAGATGACTCTTTACTGTTTCCGCTCCATGTCCAACCACTGTTACTATCTTCTCGAAGTTGAGTGCAGAAACATGATCCACGACATGTTGAACCATTGGCTTGCCACAAACAGGGTGTAACACTTTATATAATTTGGATTTCATTCGTGTACCTTGTCCAGCTGCTAATATTACGGCATATCGATTTATCATAACGGCCTCCATTTTCACCTAATTATCCATTACGAATATATCCTAAAACGTTGCCCATTTCAAGGAAGTACACGAAAGTACATTTATTTGTCAAAAAAAGGCCAAAAGAAAAAACAGGTCGCATAGCAACCTGTTTCACCTTCTATCGATTAAGAAGCGCCTGCTTCTTCGTATTCTACTTCTAATTCGCCTAAGCGGTGATACTCTGCTAAAACCGCTTCTTGGATTTTTCCACGCGTCCCGGAATTAATCGGATGCGCAATATCGCGGAATTCTCCATCCGGCGTACGTTTACTTGGCATCGCAACGAACAAGCCGTTGTTTCCATCGATTACACGGATATCATGAACAACGAATTCATGATCTAATGTAATAGATGCGATAGCTCTCATGCGACCATCGGTATTTACGCGGCGTAATCTTACGTCAGTTACTTCCATTCTGTTCACCACCTTTTGTCCCAATAAAAAACTTAGTATTATAAATTCTCTAAATTTTCTAGAATTCCTTCTTATTTTCAAATTTTTTTTGAAAATTTTGGGCAAATTGGTGTAAAAAGAACAGATTCTATTTTACTAGAGCGATAACCTCTATTTCGACAAGAACATCTTTCGGTAAACGTGCAACCTCCACACAGGATCTTGCAGGTTTGTGGGTAGAGAAATACTCCCCATACACTTCGTTAATATCTCCAAATTGATTCATATCTTTAATGAAAACAGTAGCTTTTACTACCGTCTCAAAGGATGCACCTGCTTCTTCTAGTACCGCTTGCAGGTTTTTAAACACTTGATGAGTTTGCTCTTTCACATCCCCATCTAGTAGGTCTCCACTAGGCAACAACGGTATTTGACCTGAACTGTAAAAAAGATTGTTGACGATGATTCCCTGGGAATATGGACCTATCGCTTTTGGAGCGGCATCTGTATGAACAACTTTCATGAACTTACACACCCTTTAGTTTAATGTAATATTTTCTTTTACATGTTGAAGATAGTTGCCTTGCTGCACTTCTATCTGTCGATCTCTCTCACTTACCTTTTCAAGCTTAGCTAAGGAAACATAGTCATCGACCAGGCGTTCTTCAATGTTTTCAGACTCCACTAGAATCCCGATACCTGCTACGGTCGCTTGAAATTCAGCAAGTAGATTCACCATTCCGCTTACTGTCCCACCAGCCTTCATGAAATCATCAATGATCAAAACGTTAGAACCTGTTTCCAAGCTTCTTTTTGCCAATACCATTGTTTGAATTCTTTTGGATGAACCTGAAACATAATTTATGCTTACAGTAGATCCTTCTGTAACCCTGCTGTCACGTCTTACAATGACAACCGGTACATTTAAAAAGCTTGCCACTGCATGTGCAAGCGGAATTCCTTTTGTCGCCATCGTCATGACAACATCCACTTTTTTATGGCTAAATGCTGTTGCAAACATTTTCCCCACTTTATTTAACACTTTTGGGTTACCAAGGATATCGGTCATATATAGGTAGCCGCCTGGCAGTAACCTTTCCGGCTTTGCAATCATTTCACACAATTCCTCAAGGTAGGCAGATGCCTCTTCATGGTTTACATATGGGATATACCTAACACCGCCAGCAGCACCAGGTACTGTGACAAGCGTTCCTATTCCTTGCTCTTCGAAAGTTTGTTTAATGATTCCAAGATCTTCACTGATAGAAGACTTTGCAGACCCATAACGGTCAGCAAAGAAGGAAAGCGGAACTAACCCTTGTGGATGCTGCAACAAATAATGCGTCATGTCCACAAGACGACCACTTCGACGTAATTTCATGCTACTTCCTCCTAAAATCCGAATATTCTAATGTAAATATAACATTAATATCCGGATTTAATCAAGACTGTTCCGCTCGCCAAGGATTCTGACGGCAAACACTTGATCACAGAACCCTCTCAGTCCATTGCATATGCGATGCATTCTTGAGTCATATTGAACGATTCCGAAGACAGTCGGTCCACTCCCGCTCATCAAAACCGCATCCGCTCCGAATTTCTTCATCTGTTCCTTGATATGCGCCACTTCCGGATAGAGCTTCAAGGTAACACTTTCCAACACATTGCCAACAAGCCCAATCATCTTTTCATAATCATTTTCATGAATGGCATCAAGCATGCCTTCAACATCCGGATGCTCTACCTTACTAAGGTCAAGGTTATTATATACTTCTGCAGTAGATACACCGATTGTCGGCTTCGCAAGCACAATCCAGCTATGAGGCGGTGCTGGGATATGTTGAACGATTTCCCCTCTTCCGGTTGCAAGGGCTGTTCCGCCATACACACAGAACGATACATCAGAACCTATTTCAGCGCCAATCTCGGCCAGCTCATCCAAGGTTAACCCAAGTTTCCAAAGCCTGTTCAAACCGCGTAGCGTTGCAGCGGCATCACTGCTTCCGCCAGCCAATCCTGCTGCAACAGGAATCACCTTTGTTATCCCGATGGAAACCCCTTGCTTCACGTTAAACCGTTCTTTTAAAAGGGCAGCTGCTTGGTAGGCCAAATTTCGATTGTCGTCCGGAACATACCGATTATGAGATAGAATGGTGATTTGACCATCTTTTCGCTCTGACAGTTCAATACGGTCAGCTAGATCGATAGTGGTCATAATCATTTTCACTTCATGGAATCCGTCTGGACGCTTATGTAGCACATCTAGCGACAAGTTTATTTTCGCTGGTGCTTTTTCTAACAGTCTCACTTTCTTCACCTTCTTCATTCGTCTCCAATTATCTATGTATTGTACCATATTCCTTGACAGAAATATCTCCATGAATGGGAAATATTATGTTTTCAAAAGTGGCCTACTTTTTTATGTTGCTAAAAAACCGAAGTGGCTAACACTTCGGTTCTTCATTTATCTATTTTTGGGGATGTTGTACAAGTTGTCGCTCTGCCAATTCTATGGCACGTTTTACCATGTTCCCGGCATCCTTGGCTTTTATTCCACCCCAGCCTTCGTTTTGGACGACATCATAGAAACCAAGTTCTTTTGCGAGTTCTTCTTTAAGCTGATGAGACATTACGCTTCGTCTTCTGCTCATGATAAAAGCCCTCCTTGTTGATCATTGAACGCGACAATATTAGTATTGGAGGGGTTTTGTGTTTTTATAAGCGGTTATATATGTTTTTTGGGGAGAGTTGCATTAATCACCGCTGTTGATTTCCGCGCCAGGCTTCGCTTTCCGCGGGACGGTGCTTGAGCCTCCTCACTACGTTGCGGGGTCTCAACCAACCGTTAACCCCCGCTGGAGTCTCAGCCTTTCGCTCCAATCATCAGCTATAGTATTTTTGGGGCAAAATAAAAAGCAGCAAACAAATTTGTCTACTGCCCACTTATGGCCATATTTCCTTCTTCAAAAAATGTAAGTTGTACCGTCTCTGTGAGGACATCTGCATAGCTGTAGGATACACGTTCAAAAGCATTTTCGTCTTGATCTAGTTCTATTACAAATACTGATGGATAAGTTTCTGCTAATATCCCTATGCGCTCAATTGTCTTTCTACGACCACCGTTAGCACGAAGAGTTAACTTTTTACCTAAATTAGAATCTAACGTCCTTTTGATATCTACTAACGTTTTTCCCATTTTACTCCACCTCACTATACTATAGTTAGTGTAACATAATTTTAATAAAAAATCAAATAAAACTTAAAATTATAACAACCACAAAAGCAACCTGTCAATATATTTCTGTCTACAATTATCTTCATATGTCTACATTTACTATGCGCATATATTGGAATAAATATGTATAAATTTTAAAATCACCTTTCAAGCATTGCCATTAAAGGTTTTTGATCAAAGATAAAGATGCGAAAATACGACAAAAAACCCTTAACTTCCACCGTTAAGAGTCTTCATCTTCCTCTTCGTCTTCTTTATAAGGTCTAAAAGGCATCCCCGTTCGTAACACTCCTCTTGTCTCAATACCACCCAATCCCTTATCTCCTGTTAATGTATTCCTTAGTAAATCCCAAACATTTACCCGCTCCATAAATGGAGTAAAGCAGATTCTACCCACAATATAAACTGGATCTAAAGCATGAATATTCACTCGAGAAGGAGAGCTTGCAAAGTTTGCGCCTGCCTGTATTAATGATTCAAAGTGGGACTGGCACGCTCCTGCAAAAATGACTAACTGATCCAGGTTTGGTTGGATCCGGCGGGCTTCTTTTACTGTTTGCACAAAATGCCATGAGTGGCGATATGATTTAAGGTCAGACACTTTCCCTTTGCTTTTGGAGTATGCGTCATGGCCGGTGATGACCAAAATATCCGGTCGATACCTTTCCATCAACTCTGTTATTTTCAAAGGCATTTCTTTCTCATTCGCATGCACCCCATGTACTGGTACGCCAATTCTTTCGTAAAGCTCCAGGCACTTTTTCAAATACAAAGGATCTCCATCCAAATGCAACACCTTACCCGGCACTTGAAAATAGTTTTGCTCTGTACTATAGCCACCTGTTGCCTCGTATTCATTCTTCTCCCGAATGAGCTGATAATCCTGTTGCAGTAGCTGCAAAGATCTGTTGACCTTGGATTCTGCTCGTTGCTTTCTGGTCATCTGCTCTTTACCATCTACCACTTTCAAATCTTCGTAGAGGGCGTCTGCCATCAGCCTGACATCTTCCCCATATAATAAAACAATTCGCTGTTTTAATTCATTTTCATGTATATCCATCACACGAAATAACAGGTCATAATTATAGGATTTTCGTGCAACAATGTCTCCAATTTTCAGCATCATTTTTCCCTCCAACTTGGAGAAGGCATTTACCCCAACGGTCTATCTAACCTAGAGTATGCACGGGTCTTTATGTGTGTGAGCACTTTCCTTGGTGTAAAAAAGGTAACGAACGCATTGGCCCGTATTCCATTTCAGGGCATTAATAAAAGCTGCCACATCTTTAGGGAATACTTGATGCTGTGGCAGCTTTTTTGTGTTTGTGGTTTTACTTTAAAGTGTTTTGTGGGATCTTTCTTATTAATTCGGCACAACTCCCTTCATATTAGCTGCCTTCGACACTATAATATCGGGTGAATTTTCGTTTATCCATCCTAAAATTGTTTTATCCATTGTAAAGACACTTATATCCATCGTAAAAACGATTTATCCATTATAAAAGTGATTTATAAATTGTAAATAGGGTTTATCCATTTTTGAGTGGAAGGGACAGGTGGACCCCACAGGCGCAAGCGAGGCCACTGAAAAAGCCTTTGATTTTAGATGATGTATAGACACCGCTGTTGATTTCCGCAAATGGCTTCGCTTTCCTAGGGGCTGGAGCCTCCGGGGTCTCCACCTAACGCTATCCCCCTCAGGAGTCTTCACCTTTTGCTCCAATCATCAGCTAGGAATCATTAATAAATTTACGTTATCAGTTTTCAGTGGCCTCAGCGCAAGCCGAGGAGGCTCACGGACCGCCCACAGGCAAACGAAACGCCTGGAACGGAAATCAACTCGATCCAAAAAAAAAACGACCCTCTTCAGGCCGTTTCCGTTTTAAACAGTGGGAACAATTCATCACTTAGAGCACCGAACTCCTCAATTGAGAGAGTTTCCCCACGTCTTTTGGGATCAATGGAAGTATGGGCAAGTGCCGCTTCAATCCCTTGCTTCTTTGCCTTTCCATCAGGCAGATTGCTTGTCAGGTTATTTAAAATCGTCTTCCTTCTTTGTCCAAAGCTTGCACGAACCACTTCAAAGAAGAAGTCCTCATCTTTCACACGAACAGGCGGCTCCTCACGGACTACCAGGCGAATGACCGCAGAATCCACATTAGGCTGTGGAACAAAAACTGTTTTTGGGACGATCATGACGGTTTCTGCCTGCGTATAATACTGCACTGCAATGGAAAGAGAGCCATATTCCTTGGAACCAGGCTTAGCGGCCATACGCTCTGCCACTTCTTTTTGTAGCATGACAGTAATGCTTTTTAGTGGTAATCCTTCCTGCAACAGCTTCATGATAATAGGAGTAGTGACGTAGTAAGGAAGATTGGCAACCACTCTTACTTCCTCAAACGTCTTTAACTCTTCACCAATCAGTTCTGTTACATCTGCCTTCAGAATATCCTTATGAATAACTGTGACATTGTCATAAGGAGATAGGGTGTCTTCCAAGATTGGCAACAGCCTTTGATCAATTTCAAAAGCAAAAACCTTGCCGGCTCTTTTGGCAATCTGCTCCGTTAACGCCCCTATCCCTGGACCAATTTCAATGGCTGCTGTCTTTTCGGACACTTCTCCATATTCCACAATATTCCTTAGAATGTTTGTGTCAATTAGGAAGTTTTGTCCCAGACTCTTTTTAAAAGAGAATCCGTACTTATCCAATATTTCTTTCGTTCTTTTCGGTGTGGCAATATCTTTATGCATTTATTGCTCCTCCTGGTCAATTTTCATCACTGCTTGTTTCAATCTATCTAAAGAGATATGGAACATTTGCAGACGCTTTTGCAACTGTTTGCCGTTCGTATAGCCAATGTTTAGTTCCATGCCAAGGCGTTCTCTTCTATTTTTGGCTGTAGGACCCGCAACAAGTCCATAATAGACAAGCGCTTCAAAAGGAATCTCTTCGGTTTCCTGTTCATACTCTTGATGCAACCCGTTAAGCGCTTGTTGAATATCACTAACTGTGGCATGCTCTACCCCTATCCCTTTGCCTTTTTTGCCGCGCGCCTTTTCTTTAGGTAAAAACGCGTGTTTACAGCCAGGAACGGCCTCTCTGATGGTATGGCGTATCTTTTCCCCAGGATAGTCAGGATCTGTGAATACAATGACACCTCTTGTCTCCTGAGCATGCTTTATACGGTTTAGTATCTCCTCATTTATTGCCGATCCGCCTGTTTCGATCGTATCAGCATCAACAGCCCGTTTAATGGCTACCGTATCATCTTTTCCTTCCACCACAATAATTTCTTTTATTTTCATTTTTTCCTCCAAAAGAGTGAAACTTTTCGTCTATGATAAACGTCTAATGATATGAAAGCAAAAACAAACAATAGTATGTATTCTACTTTATTTTGTCTTTCATGACTAATATTTATTTTAACAGAAGAACAGAAAAAAGCAGAGGCTTGAAAAAAACCCCTGCTAGAACTAGTATCTCAATACATTAATCGAGAATCTTGATTTTCACTTTTTTCCTTCCCCAACGATAAGCAGCATCTTTATCAGAGAAGAACACATCGATTTTGTGGCCTTTGATGGCACCGCCGGTATCTCCAGCAACAGCATAACCATAGCCTTCCACATAGACTTTTGTCCCTAAAGGAATGACACTAGGATCTACTGCAATTACTTTTGCTCCCGGATTTGTACGCAAGTTAATGCCTGTACTCGTCACACCACTGCATCCATTACAGAATGCTGTATACGCCGTAGAAGAAACATAAAACTCTTTAGAGCTTGACTCTGTACTACGTGACACAACCTGTTGCGGTTTAGGTTGTGGCGGAGCTTTCGTTCCAACAGCAACGATGCGGTCTAACGATTCTTTCACCGTTTCGGTTTTCACCAATTCACGGGAAACTTCTTTGCCGTTCTCTAATATAACTTCATAATGATTGGCAACGGTCCCATTTTCCCCTTGCTGGACCACTTGTTCTTTTCCCTTATCAAGGGAACTATCATTTTGTGTTACAACACCAAACTCTATAGGCTCTTCCACTACATCGGTGACCTTTTCAACTCTAGTAATATTAACTACAGTATCTTTTGCTACCAATTCTTCTAGACTAGGCTCCACTCGGTCAAGATCATTTACTGTGATATCGTGCTGTTCTAAAAAGTCAGCGACCGTAGTCGAAGTAGACCATACTTGTTGTTTTTCCCCCCCGACATTCATAGTAACTTCAAATGCCTTCTCTATGGCAATGACTAGATTGTCTTTAAGTGGGGTATTTAACTCTTGACTTACTTTATCGTGCTCTTTTATATCTATATCTCTTTCTGTTAAGAAATCTTGTACTGTCTCTGCTGTCGTATAAATGCTGTGTTCCTTATCATCGATGACAAGTTTCACTTCTTTGGCAGGATCCCAGACAATCTGCATGGAATCGCTGACAACGGTATCCTTAGAAGGCTCCAATCGGTCCTCAGGATGGACTTCTATGTCCAACTCTTTTAGAATATCCGCTACAGTTTTTGCGTGCGTGCGAACCGTGACTTCCTCACCGTCCACATTCACTGTTACAGCAGCCTTTGTGCCATGAAAGACACCAAAGCCAAGTATGGTTGAGAAGACTATGAAACTAGTTAAAGTAATGGCCAGTTTCGTCCTGCTCAACTTACCAGAAAACAGTTTTTTCATGCTATTTAACATGTAAAAAAACGCCTCCTTCTCCTCGAATGGATTATATAGACAGTTATGTAACTTGTCAACCCTTTCCATTGGCTCGACCGTAATGTCTATTATGCAGAAAATTCTCACAAAAGGGAAGTGAAAACTATCGACACGTTTATCCTATGAGGAGAAATAGAGAGGTAGAACTTATTTGTTTTTCCCCGAATTGGACAAGTATCTGCCATTTTTGACAAGATTTTTTGTCAATTTATGCCGAATAATTTTTTAGCATTTGCTGTTGTTTTTTCTGCTACTTCCTCTATCGTTAATTCTTTTAACTCGGCAATTTGTTCCGCAACCAGTCTTACATACCCCGGCTCATTTCTTTTTCCTCTGTAAGGGTGTGGCGTAAGATATGGGCAGTCTGTTTCGATCAAAAGTTTTTCCATCGGAATCTCTTTCACGACTTCTTTTGGTTTTTTCGCATTTTTAAACGTGACAGGCCCACCAAATGAAATATAGAAATTCATTTCCATACATTCTTTCGCCACTTCTAAGCTGCCCGTAAAGCAATGCATGATTCCTCCCACTTCTTTGGCATCCTCTTCTTTTAAAATTTGCACTACATCTGCTGTTGCATCCCTGTTATGGATGACGATAGGTAGTTTCACTTTTTTCGCCAGCTGAATTTGTTTGCGAAACACTTCTTTTTGTACATCTTTGGGGGATTTATCCCAATGATAGTCAAGCCCCATCTCTCCGATTGCTACTACTTTTTCATGAGATGCGAGATCTTCTATCCAAGCTAGATCCTCTTCTGTCATATCTATCGCATCGACCGGATGCCAACCTACAGCTGCATAAAGAAAATCATATTTTTCCACAAGCTCTATCGCCCTGGTGATCGTTTTTCTGTCAAACCCCACCACCACCATATTCGTTACTTTTTCAGCTTGCGCACGATCAATTACCTCTTGTAAATCTTCCTCATATTGATCTGCATTCAAATGCACATGTGTATCAAATAACATGAAAAACACTCCCGTAATATATTGGTTGAAATGAGAATTAAATCCTTTTATTAAAATAATATAAGCAAATAGTATCCTGTAAAAGAAACAAAGAGGTGCAACCCGTTGTTACACGTGAAACACCTCTTTCATTCTGAAATTATTTTATCCAAAAACTAATTATTTTACTTTAGCACCTAGCGGCAGGGACGCGTCCACAGAAGCTAAGGATAGGACCCCATCCTTTTCGCCTGCTAATATCATTCCTTCTGATAACTCTCCGCGTAGTTTAACAGGCTTTAAGTTTGTTACGCAAATAACTCGCTTTCCAACTAGCTCCTCTGGTTTGTAAAACTTGGCAATGCCGGAAACTACCTGTCTCTTTTCATAACCAAGATCCAATTGAAGCTTTAATAACTTGTCGGCCTTTTTCACCGGTTCACAGTGAGTCACTTCTGCTACACGCAAATCTATCTTCATAAAATCATCAAACGTGATTTCTTCAGACGCTGGTGGTGCTTCTACCACTTTTTCTTCCGCCTTTTCTGCTGGTACTGAAGGCTGCATGACTTGTTTAATGTGCTCTACTTCTTCCTTCACATCAAGTCGAGGGAAAATAGGGTCTGCTTTCACTGTCTTTGTACCTGCAGGAATCTGTCCGAATGCGGACAAGCTTTCCCATGTTGTTAATGAGTCCTCCACTCCAAGTTGAGCAAATATTTTACCAGGTGTTCTAGTCAAGAACGGCTTTAAAAGAATTCCAATGAATCGCAATGATTCTGCAAGGTGAGCCATCGCAGACGCAAGCTGATCTTTTGTCTCTTCATTTTTTGCTAAAACCCATGGCTGTGTTTCATCAATATATTTGTTCGTTCTGCTAACAAGCTGCCAGATAGAAGATAACGCCACAGAGAATTCCATGTTTTCCATTGCATGTTCATACTGTTGAACAGTGTGAACCGCAAGTTCGCTTAACGTCTGGTCAAACTCTGTTACATTACCGTTGTAAACAGGAACTTCTCCGTCAAAATACTTGTCAATCATGGCAACCGTTCTGTTCAGTAGATTGCCAAGGTCATTTGCTAGGTCAAAGTTTACTCTTTCCACGAAGCCTTCAGGCGTGAAGACACCATCCGCTCCAAACGGAACTTCTCTTAATAGATAATATCTCAATGCATCAAGACCATAACGATCAATTAAAGTGACAGGGTCTACAACATTCCCTTTTGATTTGGACATCTTTCCATCTTTCATTAAAAGCCATCCATGTGCAAAAACTTTCTTTGGAAGTGGCAGATCAAGTGCCATCAACATGATTGGCCAGTAGATAGTGTGAAAGCGAACGATTTCCTTCCCTACAAGATGAACATCTGCAGGCCAATATTTCATATACTTCTCATCATTGTCCGTACCATAACCAAGTGCCGTAATATAGTTGGACAATGCATCAATCCATACGTAAATAACATGTTTCGGATCACCAGGGACCTTTACTCCCCAATCAAAGGAAGTTCTAGAAACAGCAAGGTCTTCAAGTCCAGGTTTAATGAAGTTGTTGACCATTTCATTTTTTCTGGATTCTGGTTGGATGAATTCTGGATTTTCCTCGTAAAATTGAAGCAAACGGTCCACATATTTACCCATGCGGAAAAAGTAAGACTGCTCTCTCACCAATTCCACTGGATGGCCGCTGTCAGGACTCTTTCCTCCTACAACTTTCCCATTCTCGTGAATCGGGTCCACTAACTGATGTTCTCTGTAGTACGTTTCATCCGGAACCGAATACCATCCTTCATATTCATCCAAATAAATGTCACCTTGGTCTAGTAGTTGCTTAAAGATTTTTTCTACTACCTCTTTATGGCGGCTTTCCGTTGTACGAATGAAGTCATCATAGGAGATATCAAGCTTTTCCCAAAGTTCTTTAATTCCTGACACAATATCGTCTACGTATTGTTGAGAAGTGACACCTTTTTCTTCGGCCTTTCGCTGAATCTTCTGTCCGTGCTCGTCTGTACCGGTTAAGTACATCACATCAAAGCCTTTTAGACGTTTATAACGGGCCATCGCATCACCCGCCACCGTCGTATATGCATGCCCAATATGTAAATTACCACTCGGATAATAGATAGGTGTTGTAATGTAAAAAGTTTTTTTATCGGCTACCATCAAAAATTACCTCCCTATAATCGAAACATATAAAAGTAGAAAACTCCCGCCCAATGGACGAGAGCGATGAGCGTTTTCGACTTCCTATATATATCAACATCATAACCTTATTTTTATACCTATTATACATGGTTTACGCCAGTATTGTTAAGGATTGAGCAAAAACTTTTTCTATCCTCTTTTATTTCCGCAACACTTAACGAAGTGTTTCCTACCACTTCGACATTTGTCGAAAAATTTGTCGAAAAAACTAGTTGAAATTTGTCGAATGATGATTATAATTAAGTTAGTATTCTATTGAAAATTAGTAAGTAATTGTAAATGTTAACCTGAGACAGATTCCAGTAAACCCTTATTACAAAGCTTTTTTTCCGCTTTTTGAATACATTATTTAAAAGAAATACAAATATTTTCAAACATAATTGTTGACGGATTTTGTAAATATTGTTATGATGAAAACACGTTAGATTTGTCGAATAATGACGAAAATGATAGATTAATATTATTCATAATAACTTATAATTTGGAGAGGGGTATTTTTCTTATGAAATCTACTGGTATTGTACGTAAAGTTGACGAGTTAGGCCGCGTGGTTATTCCTATCGAGCTTCGCAGAACTTTAGGAATTGCAGAGAAAGATGCTTTAGAAATCTACGTTGATGATGAAAAAATCATCTTGAAAAAATACAAGCCAAACATGACTTGCCAAGTTACTGGTGAAGTTTCTGACAACAACCTTACTCTTGCAGATGGAAAAATCATCTTAAGCCGTGAAGGTGCAGAGAAAATTATTCAAGAGATCCAAAACAACTTACAAGCTAAATAATGATATGACATAAAAAAGAGGGTGCTGCGGCACCCTCTTTTTTATATGCAAATTAATTTTTAAGTCTCGCCTAACACCTTCCGATTTCCGTTCCAGGTATTCGCTTTCCGCGGGACGGTGCTTGAGCCTCGGCGGCTTCGCCGAAGCCACTGAAAAAGACTTTGATTTTGAAATTTTACTAAACACCGCTGTGGATTTCCGCAAATGGCTTCGCTTTCCTAGGGGCGGTGCTTGAGCCTCCTCGCAACGCTTGAGGGGTCTCAAGCTACCGCTATCTCCCTCAGGAGTCTTCGCCTTTTGCTCCAATCCACAGCTAGGAATCGTAAAAAACATTACGTCATCATTTTTTCAGTGACTTGGCTTCGCCTGCGGGGTCTCAATCAACCGTTACTCCCCCGCTGGAGTCTCATTCCTTGCACTACAATCTTCAGGGAAAATCTTATTACTACTCAACATGATATGCTTGGTATACTTCTCTTTTTGGTAAGTTACGCTCTTTGGAGACTTGTTTGATGGCTTCTTTGGATGAATAACCTTCTGTCTCTATCACTTGTTGGACATGCTCTAAAATGGAGAGATTCTGCCACCAGGATTCTGTGTCATCCTGAACTTCTTCACTACTTCCTTCTATTATAATGCAACACTCACCTTTAATCCCTTGCTCTTCATAAAGAGCCAATACCTCAGAGATGCTCCCTCGTGTGAACTCTTCAAATTTTTTCGTAAGTTCGCGGCTCACGACGATGGAACGATTCCCTAGTATCTCATGCATCACGCTGAGTGTTTCTTTTAAACGATGTGGAGATTCGTATAGAATAAATGTATCTGTGAACTTTTTTAAACGCTCCAGTTCCTTTTTCTTTTCCTTCTTCTGACGGTCGAGGAATCCATAGAAGTAAAAAGGCTGTGACACTAGTCCTGATGCAATTAAAGCTGTTAACGCTGCGTTTGCTCCCGGCAAAGGAACCACATATAGCTTTTCTTCTAGGGCTTCCACCACTATTTCATAACCTGGGTCTGAGATCGAAGGCATGCCAGCATCACTGACTAGTCCAATGTTCTTTCCATCTTTTAGAAGGTCAATTATTTTTCTGCCGCTTTGTTCTTTGTTGTGTTCGTGATAACTGATTAAAGGAGTGGTTATTTCAAAATAGTTACATAGTTTTTTGGTGTTACGTGTGTCTTCTGCTGCGATATAGTCTACTTCCTTTAACATCCTTAAGGAACGGTAGGTAATGTCTTCTAGGTTCCCAATAGGCGTTGGGATGAGATAAAGTCTGCCTTGAGTATATGATTCAGAAAAGCTATTTTGTTGCCATAATTCCATATTGTATCCCTCTTTTATGATTAAACTTGTTCTTTCCCAAAGAGCATCTTTCTCACTTCCGGTGTGTATTCGCCGTTTTCATCGTACACTAATAATGGTGGAAGGATTTTTAAGTCAGGGTTACCGTCCTTTATTCCCTCTATTAGAAGTGTATTGGCGGGTTTTCCTAGTTTGGAATGAACAAATTGAAGACGCTTTGGTTCAATTCGGTATTTCCTCATCAAGGAAATGATATCTAATAGCCTGCCTGGACGATGTACAAATGCGACTTTTCCGCCTTGTTTCGTAATCTGGCTACTAACCCGTACCACATCCTCAAGCGTACATTCTATTTCATGCCTTGCAATAGCATAGTGGATATTGCTGTTTATCTTTTCTTCCTGCGCTGTTAATGGAAAATAAGGTGGGTTGCACGTTACCACATCAAATTTTCTATTCTCTAACATAGCTGGAAGTTCCTTAAGATCCATGTTGATTACTTTTAGCTGGTCCTCTAAACCATTATAAGAAAAGCTCCGCTCAGCCATCCCAGCAAGTCGCTCCTGAATCTCTATTCCAGTGATATTTCCCTTTGTCCGTTTACTTAATAAAAGTGGAATAATGCCGTTTCCTGTGCAAAGATCCATCACATTTCCTTTTTGGATCGGAACATACACAAATTGAGCCAACAGAACTGCATCTAACGAAAATGAAAATACCGACGGACTCTGTATAATCCGTAAATTCTCCGCCAACAAATAATCCAGGCGCTCATCGCCTACAAGCTCTACCATCCTCAAAACCCTTTCGTACCATAATCTTTCCCTATTATAACGCAATCCCAACAAAAAACATAAGAACCATTAAGATTTTACTTTCCCCATAAGTGTGACGTGAATCCTATTGATTGGAGTGGAAGGCGCGCAGACGCCCGCGGGAGGAAGAGACAGGTGAGACCCCGCAAAGGTTGAGGACAATAAAAAACTGATAACGTAAAGTGTTTAATGGTTCCTAGCTGGTGATTGGAGCAAAAGGTGAAGACTCCTGAGGGAAATAACGCTAGGTGGAGACCCTGCAGGTGTAGACGAAGGAGGCTCACGTCTGCCCCTAGGAAAGCGAAGCCATTTGTGGAAATCAACAGCGATGTTTAAATAAATTCTAAAATCAAAGAAATTCAGTGGCCTCGGCGTAAACGAGGAAGCTCAAGTACCGTCCCGCGGAAAGCGAACACCTGAAACGGAAATCGGAAGGAGTTATATCATTGACACAAATAAAAAGTCGCTACCCCTTTACGGAGAGCGACTCTTTACTTCTTATTAAGAAAAGACAAGCAAAACATACAATCCCCTTCTTTGCGTGGACTGCCGAAATTCAAGTTACAAATATGAAACCCTTCCTGGTAGAGCCTGGCCAAATTATCATAACCTTCCCCTACATCCGTCTGTTTTTGCTGGTCCTGCTGCTTTTTCTTGCGTTTTTGTTTCGGTAAAGGAGTTTCATCCTCCACAGCCGTCATTTGCTCTAGACGTTTGCGGAGGTGACTATTTTCCACCAGTACACTGTTGTTTTCTTCAATAATCAGGGCAAGGTGTTCTTTTAATTCTCCAAGCTGTTTATATAAATGTCCGATCTGTTCTTCCATGTTGCTGACAGAATCAAAAATTTCCTTCTTGTCCAAGTTTTCCACCTCTTAATCTGTGGCTTGCGTTGAAACGGCTCCCTCTTGAAGTAATTCGTCTAGAGAAAATTCGACCACTCGGTCCTTCCCGGACAACTCCACTTGAAGCACGCGTTCGAGTATATTTAATCCTACAACCCGGCCTACCCCATTTGGTGTTTTAATTACTTCATCCAAATCCGGTAATTGTTCTTTGGCGGACTCGTATTCGTCATTTTCATATTTCAGACAACACATTAGACGACCACATAGTCCGGAAATCTTGGAAGGATTCAACGACAGGTTTTGATCCTTCGCCATTTTTATGGATACCGGTTCAAAGTCTCCCAAAAATGTGGAACAGCAGAGCATACGTCCACAAGGGCCGATACCACCTAAAAGTTTGGCTTCATCACGAACACCAATTTGTCTAAGTTCGATTCTGGTACGGAAAATGGAAGCAAGATCTTTTACAAGTTCTCTGAAATCCACACGTCCATCGGCAGTGAAATAGAAGATGATCTTATTGCGATCAAATGTGTATTCCACATCGACTAGCTTCATGTCCAGCCCATGGTCATTTACTTTACCGAAACATACATCAAACGCTTCGTTAGCAGCCTTTTTATTTTCTTCTACAATAAGTCGGTCTTTCTGATCAGCAATGCGGAGTACTTTTTTCAATGGCAGAACGACATCGTTTTCGTCGACTTTCTTTTGACCGATGACAGCCTTTCCGAACTCCACACCTCTTACCGTTTCCACGATGACAAACTCATTATCTTTTATATCAAGCCCATTTGGGTCAAAATAGTATATTTTCCCTGCTTTTTTAAAACGAACTCCCACTACTTCATACAAACTAATATCCCTCCTGCAAGTTTAACGCTAATTGTTCCATGAGAAGGTGCGGATTCACATTCGATGCCAACCGAGACTTGCTCTGTAATATATAGGACAGTTGCTCGGTCACTCGCTGTTGAGTCGTCTGGAGTGCCAACTTTTGAATCAACTCTTTCTCGTCGACAAACACCAGCTGCTCCTCTTTGGATAACTGAGCATACAGCATATCTTTATAAATAAATAGCATTAAATCTAAACCTATCTCCAGCTGCTTTCTATCGGAAAAATGGGGCATCCATTTTTCTTGTATAAATAGCAAAGATGCCTGAGGACGATTAAATATTGCTTCATACAATTTTATCACTAAGTTTCTAGCCAGCGCAAACCAATCATCTCGACATAATTCTACTGCTTCCTCTAGACTGTTCGTTAAGGATGCCGCTGACTTGGCTAATGGCAGTGGAATATCTTCCGCTGTAAGCTTTTCTATCAGTCCATCTGATGTTAATGCGCGGAACGATAGCGGCTGACACCTCGAAATGATCGTATTTAACATTTGATTAACATTTTCCGTCAATAAAAAGGCAAACGTTTCTTGGTTCGGTTCCTCCAAGAATTTTAATAAACTATTGGCTGCATTTGTCGTCATCTTATCTGCATGCTCAATAATATAAATTTTCCTCTTAGATTCCAAGCCCGTTTTCGTAAACTCTTCTTGCAAGAATTGAATTTGTTGCTTCTTGATGGAGTTACCGTCCGGCTCCACGACATGGACATCAGGATGATTTCTTGAATCTATCCGCTTACAATTTGAACAGCTCTGACAGGGATTAACTCCTTTTAGGTCTTTACACAACAAGCTCTTTGCAAATAGGTAGCTGACTTCTTTTTTTCCTGTGCCCTTCATCCCATCTAGCAAATAAGCATGGGCAATTCTATCTCGCTCTAAACTGTTTGTGACGATTCTTGCAACGGTAGGCTGGTTTTGTAGATCCGACCAACTTTTAATCACTGTTTATCACTCACTAACCTACATATATAAATTGATGAGCAAGCCCTTAATCTCACCAATACTGCTTAATATGTTTATTCTTGATTCTTCTTGGCTCATGACCTTTTCAGTCAGGCCGAGAAGTGCTTCGTCCACCTGCTTGACCACTTGCAAATGTCTAGATTGTCCATCATTTGTCCAATGATGGGACTGGTTCAGCTCCATTCCAAACTCAACCGCCTCTTCCATAAAACGTTTAACAAGTGTCTTATACTTGGCCAAGTCTTGGAAAGAGCGAGAATTTCCTAAGCGGTCGCCTACCAATTCAATATCCTTCATTAATAACTGCAACTGTTGGGTATGCAGTTTACTGGAGTGTCTTTGCATGATCTCACCAAAGGCAGTCGTGGCAGCAGAACCGCTTCTCATATCCATCCTTGCATTATCTACGTTTGTTCGAAGGTCGGTTGAAATTTTCATGACAGTATGTCCCTTTCCCATAACTTCATTTCATGGAACTTTTATCTGAAAAAAAGCAGCCTTTCAGCCGCTTAACGTTAGAATTGATGAAAATGCTCAATAGGCAAGACAAAGACCGTCGCACCGCCTACTTCCACCTCTACAGGGTACGGAACATAGGAATCTGCATTCCCACCCATAGGTGAAACAGGTGCAACCAATTGCTGTCGGTGCTGGCAATTGTCTTTAATGATATCCAATGCCTTTTGTACGCGAACATCTTCTGTACCAATCATAAACGTAGTGTTTCCAGACTTCAAAAAGCCGCCTGTACTCGCAAGTTTCGTTGCACGGAAATTATGTTCTACCAAAGCATTCATTAATCGATTGCTATCTTTATCCTGAATAACAGCCATAATCATTTTCATTTAAAGCGCCTCCTTTATTTTACCATTAATTAGCTTCCACTTCATTACTTCGTATTTGGTAATTTATTTTTATGTTAAGAATTAGAATCCGTGTTTAGAAATATAGGAGATTAAAACCTCTCTTACTTGATTGCATACGGACTCTAAGTCCATAGACGCATCCACCACCGTAATTCTTTCTCTATACTTCTCTTTTACAAGGTCATATCCTTCTTTCACCTTATAATGGAAGTCTAGTTTTTCTTGATCTAAACGGTTAATTTCTCGATTATTATTTGCTTCAATACGCTTAAGTCCTGCTTCTGGTTCTATATCAAAAAAGATAGTAAGGGACGGCATCATTTTTTCCGTTGCAAACTCATTGATGCTAAGCACGTCTTCTACACCAATTCCCCTCGCATGACCTTGATAAGCAAGAGAACTATCAATAAAACGGTCACACAGCACAATCTTATTTTCTTCTAATGCAGGTATCACCCGCTCCACTAAGTGTTGACGGCGAGCCGCAGCATAAAGCAATGCTTCTGTTCTTGCATCCATTTCTGTGTTGTCACAATCTAATATAACATTTCGGATCTGCTCAGCTATGCTAATGCCTCCGGGTTCTCTTGTTAGTAAAATCGGATATTCCCGTTCTGTCAATTCTGCTGCCAACTTTTGAATGACAGACGTCTTTCCTGCACCCTCAGGGCCTTCAAATGTAATAAATAATCCCTTCACAATCCTGTTACTCCTTTATCTTCTTATATATATAAATATAATTACTTTTAAACGCTTCGCTCGCTTGAAACCTCGCACCGATTTGTTGAAGAGCCTTTATGTATTCCACGGTGGAACTTGTAATCTTCTCCCCATTAAATAAAAGTGGGATTCCAGGAGGATACGGCACAATCGCTTCGGCAGCGGTTTCATCGATTGCTTCCTCTATTGGGCATTTTACCCTTTGATAGTCCGTTTGTTCGCCGAAAGGAATAGAAAGTTCACTAATTTCAGCTGGAAAGGGTGGAAGTGTAATCTGTTCCTTTTTTTGGCCTCCATCTGTTTCTTTGGATACAGCCCGGACTATTCTCTCTATCATATCATGTTTTTTCTCATTCACCGCTAGTGGCATAATAATTAATACATTATTAGGATCTGCCAGTTCCACATAAAGACCTTCCTTCTCCAGAAGGCTGGAAAGTTCGAACCCACTCATTCCTTTAGTGGAGCGCAATGTAAGCTTTAAAGGGTCGACAAGTAAACGACTGTCACTAGGAGTAACCAATTCTATCTCCTTTACCTTTTTCAGCTCTTGGTGGATTTCTTTGATCCCCTCTACAATAGCTTGTTTCTCCTGTAGAGACAAACTCGCAAGATAATATCTCGCAAGATCCAAGGATGCCATTAACGGATAGGATGGGCTGCTCGACTGTAACATCTTAAGGTAATGAGTGACTCTTTCCTTCTTCACCCTATTCCCCTGTATATGCAACCATGATCCCATGGTCATTGCAGGAAGAGTCTTATGCGCGGAATGTACGACTACATCTGCCCCACAAGAGAGTGCTGACTTTGGAAAAGGGGTTCCCAACAGAAAGTGAGCCCCATGCGCTTCATCCACTAAAACAGGGATGCCGTGACAATGTATAGCTCGTATGATATCCTCCAAATCTACTGCTACCCCATAATAATTCGGATTGGTTAACACAACCGCAGTTATCCCATCTATCGTTTCCAGTGCCTTGTATAGATAGGGTAAGTCTACAGATACAGCAACCCCCAAATTCTCATCCACATTACACGGTAAAAAAACGGGATCTACTCCTGCAAGCTCTAATCCATTTAATATTGATTTATGGCAATTCCTCTGCACCAGCGCCTTGCTACCACGGCTACACGTGGCTAATATCATTGCGAGGTTTCCTATAGTGGATCCATTCACCAGAAAAAATGTCTCATCAGAACCGTATAAGTCACACGCCAAACGTTGCGCTTCATCTATCATGCCTTCTGGATCATGCAAATCATCCAATCCGGTAATCTCCGTCGCATCCAACTTCAATATATCTTTATAATAATCCCTTGCTTCCTCAGGAAAAACAGTACCATACTTATGACCAGGAACATGCCCAGACAATGGTGAACCTTCCCAATGACGTTTTAAACCTGAAAACAAAGGTGTCTTAGTTTGATCTAACATTTGCACACCCTCTAATCATTCATTTCCTATATATACTCCCATTATAACGGATAGAACTTTAGACTTATAGTCACCCGCCAATCAAGAGAACCATAAAAAAATAAAAGCCCTAGACAGGACTTTTCATAGCAGCAGACTATTTTTTGTTTTTTTGTTCTTTGTTGAATGGACATAGACACTACGAATAGATTTTTGGGATGGTAATTTTCCTTAACTGTTCCAAATAAAACTTATATTTCGGGTCTTCCACATCAGTCTGAAGCATTGTTCCTTCACATTCCGTACAGATAAACGACGTGTATAAATGTATTCCTTTTTCTTTCTGCTCTTCACAAACGATACACGTTTCCCTAAATGATGAATGAATGGCTGACTTCATGTCTCTTTCTCCACCTCCATCCACTATTCTAACCAAATCAAAAAATTGTATACTACTTTAGTAAAATCCCAGCCTACCAATCTCCTACATCTAGTGTATGTAAAGCCTACTAGTCTGTGTTTGTCTTTGGATAAAAAAAGATTGGTGCGGTGTTTTGGTTGAATGGTTTAGTTAGGTTAGTAAGAATGTCTCTGTGATGCCAAAACTTTCTTCTTCTCCGCTATTTTGGCATCGTTCCACCTCTGCGATGACAAAACCATCTGCTTCTCCCCTGTTTTGGCACCGTTCTGCCTCTGCAATGACAAAACTACCTTCTTCTCCCCTGTTTTGGCATCGTTCCGCCTCTACAATGCCAAAACCTCCCCTTTCCAAAGAATTTTGTCATTGTTT
>NZ_JAAXCU010000048.1 GCF_012911845.1 Bacillus sp. RO2
ACATCCTTTACTACAACCACCTGAGAATAAAATCAAGATTAAAACGTAAAAGTCCAGTAGCTTATCGAGCTAGATTTGAGCAAGCTGCTTAGAAAATATGTGTCCAGTTTTAAGGGGTCAGTACAGCGTAGCCGAGGAGGCTCCAGCAGCGCCCCTAGGAAAGCGAAGCCATTTGCGGAAATCAACAGCGGTGCATAACTAGCAACTAAGATTAAAACCGGGCGGTTCGCCAGGTTTTCCTTAAATAAACCCATTAATTTCCAGTTGTTATAATATTTCTTGTATTCCAATTCTTTCATACGTTATAATTATTTCAAATGACATGGAGCGGATATTGATTTGGCACTAGGTAGCTAAAAATTTAATAGATCTCTTGATGCAAAGCGTGCATTATCGTCATAATTCGGTTTACAGATATATAGGAGGTAAAAAAGTGAATACACCACAGACAGAGAAACTTAAAGTGTTTGCCCTCGGGGGGATCGGGGAAATCGGTAAAAATATGTACGTTTTAGAAATGGAAGATTCCATTTATATCATGGATACAGGTGTCATGATTCCTGAAGATGGGATGCTCGGTATTGATATGGTCATACCAGATACGACATATCTTGAGGATAATAAGGACAAGATTCAGGGGATTTTCCTTACCCATGGGCATGAAGAACATATGGGAGGACTTGCATATATCCTTAGGAAATTAAAGGCTCCTGTGTATGGGACCAAGTTTACACTGGCGCTTGCAAAAGAACTTGTGAACGGGCTTGGATCTAAAGGGCAAGTGGAGTTTAAAGAGGTAGATGACAGCACTGTCCTAGAATTGCCCGAAACGACAGTAACCTTTTTTAGAACGAACCACAGCATTCCGGATTCAGTAGGTATTTGCTTTCACACGCCACAAGGTGCAATCGTTCATACAGGTGACTTCAAGTTTGATCAATCCCAGTTATCTCAGAATGCCGATTTGGGCAAAATTGCAGAAATCGGGAACAAAGGTGTATTATGTGTTCTTTCAGATAGCACGAATGCAGAGAAACCTGGGTATACGATTTCTGAATCTGTTGTCAGACAAGAGATTGCGGATGTAACCTATAATGCAAAGGGCCGTGTGTTTGCCGCGTGCCTGTCTACAAATGTCGGTCGAATTCAACAGATAGTTCAAGCTGCTGTAGATAGCAACAGAAAGCTTGTAGTCGTTTCTCATCCAACAGATCGCAACTTCACAATTGCAACAGAACTAGAATATTTACACATTCCAGATGAACTGCTTGTACCTGTTAATGAACTTGGGAACCTAAAAGATGATAATGTAGTTGTCCTTACAATTGGGACGCACTCTCAACTTATGTCATCCCTATTAAAAATGGCCAAAGGTACTCATAAACATGCTCAAATCAAACAACAAGACATTGTTATGATTGCAGCTTCTCCGTCACCTGGTACAGAATTAACGGTAGCTAAAGTGATAGACAAGCTCTACAGGGCCGGAGCAGTTGTCATTTATGGTCAAAAGAAAATCCATTCTTCTGGTCACGGTTGTCAGGAAGAACTTAAATTAATGTTAAACTTACTAAAGCCAAAATATGTTCTTCCTATCCAAGGAGAATTCAAAATGCAAAGAGCGCTCTCCAAAGTAGCAGAAAGCGTCGGAATTGATAAGGAAAACATTTTCTTATTGAATAAGGGAGAAGTTGTTGAGTTTAACAAAGGTACTGGAAAATATGCCGGAAAAGTATATGCCGGGAATGTATTAATCGATGGTCTCGGAGTTGGGGACATTGGTAATATCGTATTAAGAGATCGCAGGTTATTGTCTCAAGACGGTATTATGGTAGTGGTTGTTTCCATCAGTAAAAGTCAAAAAAGAATTATTGCAGGTCCAGAAATTCTTTCAAGAGGGTTTGTATATGTCCGTGAGTCAGAAGAGCTTTTAGACAGGGCAAATGCCATCGTGACAGAAATTCTTGACAATGCCGTAAAAGAACAGATTCTTGAGTGGTCAAGCTTGAAGCTGAAAATTAGAGAATCCCTTAATCAGCATTTATATGAAAAGACAAGACGTCGACCAATGATCCTTCCTATTATTATGGAAGTGTAATAGCGTTTCTTACCCGCAATGTGGCAGTTATTGTCATGTTGCGGGTTTTGTTTTTCTTTTAGTTGCGAATGAAAAAAAGCATCGCGTCAATACTATACTGGAGAAAACTTATTTTATAAGGGACGGAAGGAGATTATCGCATGTCTGATTTTACATACCAGTCATCGGAACAACCACAAGGAGAGCCTAACAAACCTGATGCAGGAAAGGATTCCTTGGTAAATAAAATTCAACAGCTTGGTCAAACGAATGTTGCCCAAATGCCATCTGATTCCAAAATACATTGCCTAACCATTGTGGGTCAAATTGAGGGACACGTCCAATTACCTCCTCAAAATAAAACAACCAAATACGAACATGTCATTCCTCAAATCGTTGCAATTGAGCAAAATCCAAATATTGAAGGATTGCTAGTTATTTTAAATACGGTGGGTGGGGATGTCGAAGCTGGATTGGCTATTTCTGAAATGCTAGCTTCCTTGTCAAAACCAACAGTCTCACTCGTACTTGGTGGCGGGCATTCCATCGGGGTCCCTATTGCGGTATCTTGTGACTATTCTTTTATTGCGGAAACTGCGACCATGACCATTCATCCTGTGCGATTGACAGGTTTAGTCATCGGTGTTCCCCAAACCTTTGAATACCTTGATAAAATGCAAGATAGAGTCATCAACTTTGTAACAAAAAACTCTGGTATTCCTGAAGAGAAATTCAAGGAATTAATGCTCTCAAAAGGAAATCTCACTCGTGATATTGGGACCAATGTTGTTGGTGCAGATGCTGTTGAGTACGGATTGATTGATCAAGTAGGGGGAGTAGGAGAAGCCATCAGAAAGCTAAACGAGATGGTAGAAGCTAAAAATCCAGGTAAAACAGAAGAAGGGAAGATGCTGCAATGATTCTCTATACGACCATGCCTCAGGAATTGATTTTTCCAGTGGAGAATGGAGAATATGAAAAGCAACGTGTGATATATTTTAACGGCGTTTCCTTGGTTGTTCAACAAACAGATATGAACGCCTATCAAATCGTCCGAAATTTGAGCACAGACCCTGCCCACTATCTTAGTAACGAGTATTCTCCAGGTCAAACGATTAATTTTCTTTAACACCGTTTCAAGCGTTAGGGCTTATGTTATAATACAAGCATCAGAGGAAAAAGCAGCCAGTATTTGTTGGCTGCTTTCGTCTTCTCATTATGGTCAGATAGGTGAGAATAATGTCAAAACGAAAAAAGAGACAAAGAAAAACCAAAAACCGGGATGAATGGAAACGCACAGTCACCTTTGAAGTGATGGGGCTGCTGTTGTTGGCCATTACATGTATAGCGATTGCCAAACTTGGTATGGTAGGACAAACCTTTGTTCTATTATTTCGTTTTTTTAGTGGAGAATGGTATATGCTCATGCTTCTTGGATTATTGATCTTATCCGGATATATCATCTGGAAAAGAGAGTTACCTACCTTCTTCTCAAGGCAATTGGTTGGTGTGTATGTTATTATGATGTCTGTTTTATTACTAAGCCATGTCACCCTGTTCAGGATGCTGTCACGCGGAGGCTCGTTTGCTGATCCATCCGTTATCGGAAATACATGGGAGCTTTTTTGGCTGGAAGTAAACGGAGAAACAAGTACAACAGACCTTGGTGGGGGAATGATGGGTGCAATATTATTTGCTCTGTTCCATCTACTGTTTGATGCACGAGGTGCACAGTGGATAGCAATGATATTCATCGTAATTGGAATTATTTTAGTTACTGGAAAATCCCTCAATGACACTGTAATTAAAGTCGCTGCTGGCTTATTTGGATTTGCAAAAAACCAATGGCTCGCATTCATGGATGATATGAAAGGTTGGAAAGAGGACAGTAACAAACGTAAAAAAGAAAAACAAGCAGAAGAGAAAAAGCAGAAGGAAGAGAAAAAAGAAAAAACAGAAGAGGTCCTTGTTGTCGAGGAAAGTTCAACAGAAGAACTTATCTCTCCTCCTATTATTTCTTCTTTTAACGACCGAGAAACAGAAATAAATCAGGTGAATTCAGAGCCTTTAGCTTCTAGTTCTAGAAGTGATGACAAAGATGCGGGCCAAGAAGAAACCGGAGAACTCATTGCAGGTCCAATGGCCTTTACAGAAGTGGAAAATAAAGAATATGTTCTTCCGTCTCTTGATCTTCTAAACAAACCAATAGCGAATCATCAGACAACAGAGCATGAAAACATCTACCAGAACGCTAGAAAATTAGAGAAGACTTTTGCAAGTTTTGGTGTTAAAGCAAAGGTAACAAAGGTTCATCTCGGTCCAGCCGTGACAAAGTATGAAGTATATCCAGATGTGGGTGTTAAGGTCAGTAAAATTGTAAACTTAAGCGACGATTTGGCGCTTGCCCTGGCTGCCAAAGATATACGAATAGAAGCTCCGATACCTGGTAAATCAGCTATTGGGATAGAAGTGCCTAATAATGAAGTAGCAATGGTGTCCTTAAGAGAAGTATTAGATACCAAACAGGCCGAAAAGCCCGATGCGAAGTTATTGATTGGCTTGGGTCGTGATATTTCTGGAGATTCCGTCGTGGCAGAGCTTAATAAAATGCCCCATCTACTTGTTGCCGGTGCAACAGGAAGCGGGAAAAGTGTTTGTATAAACGGAATTATCACTAGTATTTTGGTGCGTGCAAAACCGCATGAAGTGAAAATGATGATGATTGACCCAAAAATGGTAGAGTTGAACATGTATAATGGGGTGCCTCATCTTTTAGCACCCGTTGTAACAGATCCTAAAAAGGCTTCCCAAGCACTTAAAAAAGTAGTAAATGAAATGGAACGTCGATATGAACTGTTTTCCCATACCGGTACAAGGAATATCGAGGGTTATAATGATTACATAAAGAGACACAACCAAGATGAAGAAGCGAAACAGCCATCCTTGCCATACATCGTGGTAATCGTCGATGAGCTTGCAGACCTAATGATGGTCGCTTCTTCCGATGTGGAAGACTGCATAACAAGGCTTGCTCAGATGGCTCGTGCTGCTGGAATACACCTAATCATTGCCACACAACGACCATCTGTAGATGTTATTACTGGGGTAATCAAAGCGAATATTCCATCCAGGATTGCTTTTAGTGTTTCTTCTCAAACAGACTCTAGAACAATATTGGATATGGGTGGAGCAGAAAAACTTCTTGGTAGAGGGGACATGCTTTTTCTGCCGGTCGGTGCTTCCAAACCTATAAGGGTACAGGGTGCATTCCTTTCCGATGAGGAAGTCGAACGGATTGTAGACTTTGTCATCGATCAGCAGAAAGCACAATATCAAGAAGAAATGATTCCTCAAGATATCAATGAAGAAGTGGAAGATGTAAATGATGACCTTTATGATGATGCAGTTCAGCTTGTCTTAGAAATGCAGACAGCCTCTGTATCTATGCTTCAGCGTCGTTTCCGTATAGGCTATACAAGAGCTGCAAGGCTTATCGACGCCATGGAAGTAAGGGGAGTAGTCGGTCCATATGAAGGCAGCAAACCGCGTACAGTATTAGTATCAGGAAATCAAAGTGAAGATGTAGGTTCATAAGTGTAAAGTTAAAGGCGGCTATGAAAAGCCGTCTTTTATTTTTCATAAAGAACGATAAACTTATAAATCGCTTACTTTTTCGACAAAATCCTGTAATTTCTATTTATTTTACCCCTAAAAAGTGTTATATTATTTTGGATTAATAGGAAAACATGAAAAGTGTTTTGTAAACGGTTAATGGGGGATCAGTTATGACGATTCGGTCAGACAGCAGACATTTGTATTTACTAGTTGTAGACAAATTAAAGCAAGATATCGAGAACAAGGTGTATAAAGAAAAAGAGAAATTACCTTCCGAATTCGAATTGTCTCGACGACTAGGAGTTAGCAGGGCAACTTTGCGAGAAGCATTGCGCGTATTGGAAGAAGAAAATATTGTCGTAAGAAGGCACGGTGTTGGAACCTTTGTAAATTCTAAGCCGCTATTCTCATCCGGGATTGAACAGCTAAATTCTGTAACGGAAATGATTTCACAAGCCGGCATGAAACCAGGGACAGTCTTCTTAACTTCCACAATTGAGACACCAAGCGAGGAAGAATTAATTAAATTTAATGATAAAGAAATTCGTGAAGTCCTTCATTTTGAACGTGTACGAACAGCGAATGATCTTCCGGTTGTTTACTGTATTGATAAGATCCCTACCACGATTGTAGAAGACTATCAATCTTATAAAAACGAATCACTCTTAAAACTTCTTGAAAAAGAAGCAGGAAGATATA
This sequence comes from Bacillus sp. RO2, assembly GCF_012911845.1. Taxonomy (GTDB): domain Bacteria; phylum Bacillota; class Bacilli; order Bacillales; family Bacillaceae_I; genus Sutcliffiella_A. Next base: position 6,392 of record NZ_JAAXCU010000048.1, read on the forward strand.
TATCTTATGCTGTCACTCATATCGAACCAATAGGCTATCATGATAAAATTTCACCAATCCTTGAATGTGAACCTGAAACGGCATTACTTGTACTAAAACAAATGCACTACGATCAAAATGATGAACCAATTCTTTATTCACTCAATTACTTTAGAGCAGACAAGTTTAGTTTCCATGTATTAAGAAAGCGTCCATAGAAGTTTTTAAAACACCACGAATTCGTGGTGTTTTTATTTTGTGCATCTCTAGGTTGTCTGACTTGTAAATCTTTCTAATTTAACGTTATATTGGGTTTAGGACTATTTTTTGAACGTTATAGAAAGAATAGTACTGTCTATATTTTTATACGATTAATTAACAGGATGAAATCTGTTGTGCCCGCATCAAAGTAAAGGAGGAGATTTCTTGAAATTAGTTGATGAAAGAACGTACACCCTTAATGGAATTAACGTTCACACTATCCCGACCAATAAATTCAAGACGAATACTATTGTATTGAAAGTAAAGGCTCCGTTATCAGAAGAAGATGTAACAGTTCGTGCAATAATGCCGTATGTCCTTCAAAACGCGACAGAGTCCCATCCCCAACCTTCCCAATTCAGGGCATATCTTGATGAATTATATGGTGCTAGCCTTGCAGTGGATCTAAGCAAAAAAGGTGAAGATCACATCATTTCTATAAGGTTGGAAATTGCCAATGAAAAGTTTCTAAAAGATTCCACACCGCTCCTTGAAAAAGGGATTGAGCTGTTAAGTGAAGTACTATTAAAGCCCGTAACCGAAGGAAATGGCTTTAAGACAGCGACAGTGGATAAAGAAAAAAGGGCGTTGAAACAAAGAATCCAATCTGTATATGATGATAAAATGCGTTATGCAAGCCAACGCCTCATTGAAGAGATGTGTGCAGAAGAGCCTTACCACCTGAGTGCAAACGGTGAGAAGGATAAGGTAGATGCCATAACATCAGAATCCCTATACAACTATTATCAAAACATGTTAAAAACAAATGATATTCACCTTTACTTGGTTGGCGATATAAAAGAGGAAGAAGTAGATGAATATGTAAAAAAGTACTTTGTATTGCCTGATCAAGATAACAAAGTAACGTCTTCGATTACACAACCTAATAAAGATAATAAAGAGCCGAACGAAGTAATTGAACGCCAGGATATTAAGCAAGGGAAATTAAATATCGGGTACAGAACGAATGTGACTTTCAAAGATGATCTTTATTATGCTTTGCAAGTCTTTAACGGTATCTTTGGCGGATTTTCCCATTCCAAGCTCTTTATCAATGTAAGGGAGAAGGAAAGTTTAGCGTATTATGCTGCGTCAAGGGTGGAAAGTCATAAAGGGTTGTTGCTCGTTATGTCAGGTATTGACTTTTCAAATTACGAAAAGGCGGTAACAATCATTAACAAACAGATTGAAGCGATGAGACAAGGAGAATATACCGACGGGGAAATGTCCCAGACCAAAGCGGTGATAAAAAATCAAATTCTCGAAACCATTGATACTGCAAGAGGATTGATTGAAATCCTCTACAACAATGAGGTTTCAGAAGTTGACAAACCAATAGAAGCATTCCTTGAAGGGGTAGAAAATGTTACAAAAGAGCAGATTCAGGAAGTTGCCAAGTTGGTTGAACTCGATACAACCTACTTTTTAACTGGGAAGGAGGCGTAAGAGATGGAAAAAATCGAATTTAAACAACTCGAAGAGAACCTATACCATGAAACGCTTGATAATGGTTTAGAAGTGTACCTTTTGCCAAAATCTGGGTTTCATAAAACGTATGCAACATTCACGACTAAATATGGATCTATCGATAATAAATTTGTACCACTTGGTCAGGACGAGTTTGTTACGGTACCAGATGGAATCGCTCATTTTCTCGAGCATAAGCTTTTTGAAAAGGAGCATGGGGATGTTTTCCAAGATTTCAGTAAACAAGGTGCCTCTGCCAATGCCTTTACATCTTTTACAAGAACGGCCTACCTCTTCTCTAGTACATCAAATGTTGATCAAAATCTTGAAACCTTGATGGATTTTGTGCAAGCACCGTATTTTACGGAAAAAACAGTGGAGAAAGAGAAAGGAATTATCGGGCAAGAGATCACGATGTATGAGGATAATGCCGATTGGCGTGCCTATTTCGGATTAATTGAAAGCATGTTCCATACTCACCCAGTTAAAATAGACATTGCAGGTACCATTGATTCCATCTCCAACATAACAAAAGATTTATTGTACACATGCTATGAGACCTTTTACCATCCGAGTAACATGCTCCTATTTGTTGTTGGACCTATGGATACAACCGAGATGATGCAATTCATCAAAGATAATCAAGCAAAGAAAACATTTAAAGAGAAAGAAGATATAAAACGTCAATTTGATGAAGAACCTACATCAGTGAACGAAAAGAAGAAAGTATTAAAAATGAATGTCCATACGTCAAAATGTATGGTGGGTATTAAGGAGTCTAATCCAACGAAACAAGGAACAGAGCTTCTCAAGCATGAATTGACAGTGAACATATTACTTGACCTATTATTCGGAAAAAGCTCCGATCACTACCAAAAGCTTTATGATGACGGTCTGATTGATGAGACTTTTGCTTATGATTATACGGGAGAAAACGGATTTGGCTTTGCCATGCTAGGGGGAGATACTTCAGAGCCTGACAAATTAGCAGAAAGAGTGCAAAGTATATTGCTGCAGTTTGATCCAAATTCCATTGAAGAACAGGAACTTGAAAGAATTAAAAAGAAAAAAATCGGATCATTCTTGCGTGCTCTTAACTCACCAGAGTTCATCGCAAACCAATTTACCCGTTATGCTTTTAATAATATGGACCTTTTTGAGGTCACACCTCAACTTGAGAAGATTACGCTTGAAGACCTCCAAGCCGTTGCTAAAGACTTTATCAAGGAAGAAGCATTTACAACGTGCCAAGTTGTGCCAAAATAAAGATACAGTGAAGTCCGGTTCTAGACTAATCGAACCGGCTTCTTTTTTATAAAAGGGAGATAGACATGACTAAAACTGCACTTTTAATCGGAGCGAGTGGAGATATCGGAAGAGAAATAGCAAGAACTATTTTGAATCAAGGCTACACAACCTATCTGCACTACAACCAAGATAAACAATCCATACATAAGATACAGAATGAATTTGGCGAGGAAAGGGTTATCCCCATTCAAGCAGACCTAACCACCAATGATGGAGTGCTTAAATTAAAAAACAGCACCTATACATCTGTTGATGCAATTATCTATAATGCAGGTACTACCTTTTATGGATTGATGACAGACATCGACGAACAAACAAAGCAACAAATGATCCAACTTAACATAACATCATTATATTCAACCATTCAAGCGTTTCTACCGGAAATGGTGAGAAAGAGAAATGGCAATATTGTGGTGGTTTCTTCCATCTGGGGAGAAATAGGGGCTTCATGTGAAGTGCTTTATTCCATGACTAAAGGTGCACAGATCTCTTTTGTAAAAGCGTTGGCCAAAGAAGTAGCCCTGAATGGTATTAGAGTAAACGCGATAGCTCCTGGGGCTGTGTCCACAAAAATGCTAAATAATTTATCGGAAGAAGAAAAACAGGAGATAAGTGATGACATCCCAATGGGGAGATTAGCTCAACCTTATGAAGTTGCCGATTCCGTAGGCTTTTTGCTTTCAGATAAATCCTCTTATATTACTGGACAAGTACTGGGAGTAAACGGCGGATGGAATTAACAGATCATGCATAAATCAGGTAGGAGCATCGCATACTAACTCTTGAACAAATGTGGAAGGAGGAGTTAATATGTCAGTACTTGATAACTGGGAACAATGGAAAGGTTTTTTAGGTGACCGTCTAAATCATGCAGAGCATGAAGGAATGGACAATGGAGCTATTTCTCAACTTGCTTATGAAATCGGTGACTATCTTGCAAAAGAAGTGGAAGCGAAAAACCCTCAAGAAAGAGTGTTAGCTGACCTTTGGAAAGTGGCAAGCCCAGAAGAGCAACATGCAATTGCCAATATGATGGTGAAATTGGTTCAAAACGACGGAACGCATTAAGAGAGGCCTCTACCTCTCTTTTTTTGTTTGCCAAAATTCATAAGTAATTACTTTCTTATTAAAGAAATATTGGATATGATAGAAGTAACATATACAAGAACGATTTTTAGAGAGGGTGAAGGGGTTTGATGGAGAAAAAAGAGTGGTATTTAGAATATGAAATACATATCAATAGGCCAGGACTACTTGGGGACATCGCTTCCCTTTTAGGTATGCTATCCATCAATATTGTGACAATCAACGGGGTGGATGATGCAAGAAGGGGAATGTTATTGCTAAGCGACTCAAATGAGCAAATAGTCCGTCTTGAATCTATCCTTAATACAATGGATAATATAACTGTTACAAAGCTGCGTGAGCCTAAATTGCGCGATCGATTAGCTGTGCGACATGGAAGATACATACAGCGAGATGCAGATGATAAAAAAACGTTCCGCTTTGTAAGGGATGAACTAGGATTACTGGTTGATTTCCTTGCCGAACTATTTAAACAGGACGGTCATAAGTTAATTGGAATCAGAGGGATGCCTCGTGTAGGCAAAACAGAGTCCATTGTTGCTTCAAGTGTCTGTGCAAACAAAAGATGGTTATTTGTATCTAGCACGTTGCTAAAGCAAACCATTCGAAGTCAATTGATTGAAGATGAATATAATGTGGACAACCTATTTATTATAGATGGTATAGTATCAACCAAAAGGGCCAATGAAAAACATTGGCAACTAATTCGTGAAATAATGCGAATATCTGCTGTAAAAGTGGTTGAACATCCTGATATTTTCGTGCAAAATACAGAATATAAACTAGATGATTTCGATTATATTATTGAACTTAGAAATAATGAAGATGAAGAAATCACCTACGATGTGGTGCAACCAAATAATATGTTTGATGAGAATCCTTTTGGGGGTTTTGATTTCTAAAAATGTTGGAAGGTGTAATTGTTGACAGAACTAGGTAATAGACTGAAACAGGCAAGAGAAGAAAAAGGCTTGTCACTAGAAGATTTACAAACCGTTACAAAAATACAAAAAAGATATTTAATCGGAATAGAAGAAGGCAATTATTCCATCATGCCTGGACAATTCTATGCCCGTGCATTTATCAGGCAATACTCTGAGGCTGTGGGACTTGATCCAGAACTAATCTTTGAAGAATACAAAAACGATATCCCTGCAAATGACAAAGATGAAATTCCTCAGTTGTCTAGAGTGAAGACTCGAAAACAGGTGCCATCGTCAAAAAATACAAAGGTTTTTAATTTTATCCCTAAAGTGTTAATGTTTTTAGCATTCGTTGCAGTAGTTGCCATCATCTATGTACTTTTTCAAAACTGGGGGGTTGGGAGTTCATCTGACACTCAGGAGAATAACAAGAATGTAGTCATTGATAATGCAACGTCAGAAAATGAAGACGTTGCTGAAAACGAAGATCAAGAAGATGAAAAAGAACAGCCTGAACAAACGGAAAAAGAAGAACCTGTAGAAGAGGAAAAAACGACAGCAGGTACATTAACCGAAGTAAGTTCAAACAGTCCAAATGCAACATTAGAATTAAAGGACACGGATAAATTTGAAGTGGAAATCTCTGCAGAAGGCGAAAACACTTGGGTGGGAGTCAACAATGCAGCGGGAGAATACTTCCTTAACAAAGAGCTTAAAGACGGAGAATCGGAAACAATCGATTTATCTGCGCAAAAAGAAATCTTATTTAATGTAGGTTGGGTACCGGCAACTAAAATTAAGATTAACGGCGAACCATTTGACTTTCCTTTTCCAGTAAATGACGTAACCACACAGAGAGTCACTATTAAATTTGTATCAAATGGTCAACAATAAAGTCATCAGGATGATGGCTTTTTTTGTACAGACCTTTTGAATGAAGCTTACAACAATTGAGCTATCAACCTTAAGCAAACATTAGACAAACCTGTATATTTTATGTATAGTGGAAAAGCAATATTGAATGCTGGAGGAATGAACGTGAATTTACCTAACAAAATTACTGTTTCAAGAATCTTTATGATCCCTATCTTTATGATTCTAATGCTTGCACCATTAAATTGGGGAGATCTTGCCATTGGAGATGAGTCCATTCCATACACACATCTTCTAGCTGCACTTATATTTATCATTGCATCCATCACCGACTGGGTAGATGGTTATTATGCAAGAAAACTAAATCTTGTAACCAACCTTGGAAAGTTCCTTGATCCACTTGCAGATAAGCTTTTGGTGTCCGCTGCATTAATAGCACTTGTCGAGTTACAATTGGCTCCAGCGTGGATTGTCATTGTCATCATCAGCAGAGAATTCGCTGTCACCGGACTCCGATTAGTACTTGCAGGAGAAGGGGAAGTGGTTGCAGCAAACATGCTTGGCAAAATTAAAACTTGGGCTCAAATAATTGCAGTATCCGCACTTCTATTACATAACTTGCCATTTGAACTAATCGGCATCCCATTTGCTACCATTGCTTTATGGATAGCAATGATCTTTACCATTTACTCTGGATGGGATTACTTCTATAAAAACAGACAAGCATTTGTTAATTCTAAATAATCAAAAGAAAACGATTATCTCATATTATTTATAGCTGATGATTGGAGCAAATGGCGTAGACTCCTGCGGGGGAGTAGCGACATTGTTGAGACCCCGCAACGAAGTGAGGAGGCTCAAGGTCGCCCCGCGGAAAGCGAAGCCATTTGCGGAAATCAACAGCGGCGTTAACCAGAACCAACCATATCACTGTAATAAGGGGAGAGTGCCGTGATTAGAAATGCAGAGATTATTGCCGTAGGCTCTGAGTTACTCTTAGGACAAATTTGTAATACAAATGCCCAATTTCTTTCCAAGCAACTTGCAGAATTGGGAATCAACGTTTTTTATCATACGGTGGTCGGAGATAACCCTTCTAGACTCGAAGAAGTAATAACAACAGCTAAACAACGTTCTAACCTCCTCCTATTCACTGGAGGACTAGGACCTACAAAAGATGACCTGACAAAGGAAACCATTGCAAGAGTGCTAAATAAACAATTGGTAATGGATGAACAAGCGCTAACCAACATTCAGGATTATTTCAAAAAATCACACAGAGTGATGAGTGAAAACAACAAAAAGCAAGCGCTAGTATTAGAAGGCTCCTCTATCTTGGCAAACGACTTTGGGATGGCCCCTGGAATGGCGCTCACAGAAGGCTCTCATACATACATGCTCTTACCTGGCCCTCCTAAAGAACTTCAGCCAATGTTTTCTGTCTATGGCAGAGAATACCTGTTAGATAAGCTTGGAGTCAGAGAGCAAATCGTCTCCAAAGTTCTCCGTTTTTTTGGCATTGGGGAATCACAACTGGAAACAGATATTGAAGATATCATTGACCGGCAAACAAATCCGACCATCGCACCTCTTGCAGGGGACAATGAGGTTACTCTTAGATTAACGGCCAAGCACCAATCCACTGACGAAGCAAATCGGTTGATTGATCAATGCGAAAAAGAAATCTTGGAAAGAGTCGGAGACTTTTTTTTCGGGTATGACGAGGATACCATCTACTCTGTTCTATTTGAAAAAATACAAAAGTCTCATTACACTCTGAGCAGTGCCGAGAGTCTTACCGGCGGTTTGTTCTCTGAGAAAATGACAAGTTTCTCAGGTGCTTCCAAAGTTATGGAAGGTGCTATTGTGAGCTATACTAATAGCGTGAAGGAAAAAGTACTTGGCGTGAAAAAACAAACACTTGAAAACGATGGAGCTGTAAGTGAGCAGACAGCTAAAGAAATGGCAATCGGCGTTAAAAAATTGCTGCAAACAGATATCGGCATCAGTTTTACAGGGGTTGCGGGTCCTGAAACAATGGACAATCAACCAGTAGGTACGGTGTTTATTGGAATAGCTCTCCCGAACGGAGAAGCCGCCGTCCACAAAATTCACTTAGCCGGAACGCGCGATGGCATCAGACATAGATCGGCAAAATACGGCTGTCACTACCTATTGAAAGAGTTGTTCAAGTAGTTGAGGCGAACTTCAACTGCTTTTTCTTTTGGGGTCGGGAGATGAATAGACGATGGTGCCAGGCTTTTTTGGAGTTAGTGGGAAAATAGGAGGAAACGGAAGAGATTTGAGGTAAGAACTTATGAAAAGGGAGCATTTGGAGTGCGCATAAATTGGTTCGGACAAAATATTCAGGTCTTTGGACATTTTAGTACTGAATTGGACAGGGTTTCGGACAATTAGATTGCTTGTTCAGACAAGAATTCAGGGTGTTCGGTCATTTAAAAAATCGGTTCGGTCAACTTTGCAAAATCTTCGGTCAACTTATCTAAATCTTTGGTCAAGAATACAAAAACTTCGGACATTTCAAATCTGGCCCTCTTTGTTAGTCCCCCTTCCGAACTCTAACCCCAGACAAAAATTCAATACAAAAAACTAATTTTGTATTTTCTACTAAAATTCCATCAAGAAAATCCCCGTTTCCCCTTAGAACAAACTCAATATTTTACGCCAAAAACTAACTATAAAAAACCGAATGGATGTTCGTTTTTTAGTTGCCAAACGAATAGAAAAAGGGTATAGTAAGAGTAGTTGATAGATACTATTCATTTAGTTTGATAGATAAGAGGAGGAAATTGTGTGAGTGATCGTAAAGCTGCTTTAGATATGGCGTTAAAACAGATAGAAAAGCAATTTGGAAAAGGTTCCATCATGAAATTAGGGGAACAAACTGAGCGTAAGATCTCTACTATTCCTAGTGGATCGTTAGCATTGGATGTTGCATTAGGTGCCGGCGGATATCCAAGAGGTAGAGTTGTAGAAATATATGGTCCTGAATCTTCCGGTAAAACAACAGTTGCCCTTCATGCTATCGCTGAAGTACAGCAACAAGGCGGACAAGCTGCGTTTATCGATGCGGAGCACGCGTTGGATCCAGTATATGCGCAAAAACTTGGCGTAAACATAGATGAGCTTCTTCTTTCTCAACCAGATACTGGTGAACAAGCATTAGAAATTGCAGAAGCTCTTGTAAGAAGTGGTGCAGTAGACATTATCGTTGTCGACTCTGTAGCTGCCCTAGTACCTAAAGCAGAAATCGAAGGGGAAATGGGAGACTCCCATGTCGGTCTTCAAGCCCGTCTTATGTCTCAAGCACTTCGTAAGCTTTCTGGTGCCATCAATAAATCAAAAACCATTGCCATTTTCATCAATCAAATTCGTGAAAAAGTAGGAGTAATGTTTGGTAATCCTGAAACGACTCCTGGTGGCCGTGCTCTGAAATTCTACTCTTCCGTACGTCTAGAAGTGCGTCGTGCTGAGCAGTTGAAACAAGGTCATGATATTGTCGGGAATAAAACAAAGATCAAAGTTGTAAAGAATAAAATCGCTCCTCCTTTTAAAGTAGCTGAAGTAGATATCATGTACGGTGAAGGTATCTCAAGAGAAGGGGAAGTTATTGATATGGGCTCTGATTTGGATATCGTCCAAAAGAGTGGTTCCTGGTATTCCTACAATGAAGAAAGATTGGGACAAGGACGCGAAAATGCAAAACAATTCCTTAAAGAAAACAAGGATGTCCTAAAAGAAATTCATCAGCAAATTCGTGACCACCACGGGTTGGATAAAGAAGTAACCGCTCCAGCGGAAGAAGAAATGGATCAAGAAGAATTAGATTTTTAATACTCACCAACCAAGAAGGCCCTGTAAATAATTGCAGGGCCTTTCAATTTATAATGCTATAGAGATGTTCCTGAAACGAAAATTAACGGTTAAATGTAACTAAAAAATTATTAAATCCACCCAAATCCCTATAAAATTCATCAAAAACAGGATTAGTTTACCAAAAAGGGCATATCCTTATCGGGACAGGCTTGACAATAATTTTTCACAGATTTACAATTAGTATGTATAATTTACATTTTGTTAGAATTTTAGAGCTATAAAAAAGCAAAAGCCCTTGAGCTGTATGTTGACAAACATTGTTACAATGTACATGCCGACAATGAAATCTAGCAAGAAAAAAGTTCATAGCAAGAGGAGGTGTAATGATGGATTATATGCCAATTATTATCTCCGCTTTGCTTGCCCTAATCGTCGGTGTAGTTGTTGGCTTTTATGTTCGTAAATCCATTGCAGAACAGAAGATTGCTGGCGCAAGAAGTGTCGCGGATCAAATTGTGGAAGATTCCAGACGCGAAGCTGAATCGCTTAAGAAAGAAGCACTTTTGGAAGCGAAGGACGATATTCACAAACTTCGAACTGAAGCTGAACGTGATATTCGAGACCGTAGAAGCGAACTGCAAAAACAAGAAAATCGTTTAATGCAAAAAGAAGAGAATCTGGATCGAAAAGATGAATCGCTTGATAAGCGAGAAGTAGCATTAGAAAGGCGTGAAGATTCTTTAAACGATAGACAACAGCATATTGAAGAATTAGAAAGCAAAGTGGATGATATAGTGCGTAAACAGCAAGAAGAGCTAGAACGCATTTCAGCATTAACACGCGAAGAAGCCAAACATATCATTTTGGATCGTGTTGAGAACGAATTATCCCACGACATTGCTCTTATGGTCAAAGAAAGCGAAAACAGAGCAAAAGAAGATGCGGATAAAAAGGCAAGAGAGATTCTTTCTTTAGCCGTTCAACGTTGTGCCGCCGACCATGTGGCTGAGACAACAGTATCCGTCGTTAACTTACCAAATGATGAAATGAAAGGCCGAATCATTGGTCGTGAAGGACGTAATATTCGTACTCTTGAAACACTTACTGGTATTGATCTTATTATTGATGATACCCCTGAGGCAGTTATTTTATCAGGCTTTGATCCGATCAGACGTGAAACTGCACGCATTGCTTTAGATAAGCTTGTCCAAGACGGACGTATTCACCCTGCGCGTATTGAGGAAATGGTTGAAAAATCAAGACGTGAAGTAGACGAATACATCCGTGAAATGGGAGAACAGACTACATTTGAAGTAGGCGTACATGGATTACATCCTGATTTGATCAAAATTTTGGGTCGCCTGAAGTTCCGTACCAGCTATGGTCAAAATGTTCTGAAGCACTCTATGGAAGTCGCATTCCTATCCGGCCTGATGGCTGCTGAGCTTGGTGAGGATGAAACACTTGCCCGCCGCGCTGGATTGCTACATGATATCGGAAAAGCTGTCGATCATGAAGTAGAAGGAAGCCATGTGGAAATCGGAGTGGAATTGGCAACGAAGTATAAAGAACATCCAGTTGTCATTAACAGTATCGCATCCCACCATGGTGATACAGAACCAACTTCCATCATTGCAGTCTTGGTTGCTGCAGCAGATGCATTATCTGCGGCGAGACCAGGAGCTCGTAGTGAGACGTTGGAAAACTATATCCGCAGACTTGAAAAGTTGGAAGAGATCTCCGAAAGCTATGAAGGTGTCGAAAAGTCCTTTGCGATTCAAGCGGGACGTGAGGTTCGAATCATGGTGAAACCAGATACCATTGACGATCTTGAGGCTCATCGATTGGCTCGGGATATCCGAAAACGCATTGAAGAAGAACTGGATTATCCAGGACATATTAAAGTAACGGTTATTCGTGAAACAAGAGCCGTAGAGTATGCAAAATAAAGTGGTGCTTGCACCGCTTTATTTTTTTTTCTTCTTAACATTTGAATAAAATGACCCGCATGATGACTGCAGATTGGAGTGCGAGGTGTGAGACTCCTTAGGGAGATAGCGATAGGTTGAGAACCCGCAGGGCAGCGAGGAGGTTCAAGCACCGCCCAAAGGATAAGCGAACACCTGGAACGTAAATCTGCAGAAATAAGGTAGTAATTCCGTAAATAAATTGATAAAACGTCGTTCATTTGCATACAGCGCCTACATATGTAAAACTAAAAAGAGAAATTGATTGTTAGAAGGGATTAGTGATTGTGAGAATTTTATTTATTGGAGATGTAGTTGGATCACCAGGTAGAAAAATGATAAACGAATATCTGCCAAAACTAAAAAGTAAATATAGACCGGCTGTAACCATCGTAAATGGAGAAAACGCAGCGGGTGGAAAAGGAATAACCGAAAAAATCTACCAAGGTTTCTTAAAAGCCGGTGCAAATCTTGTCACGCTTGGAAATCATACTTGGGACAACAGAGAGATATTTGAATTTATCGAAGGTGCTAAGCATATGATTAGACCTGCAAATTTTCCAAGTTCTAATCCAGGAAAAGGAATTGCCTATGTTCCTTTTGAAGGAAAGGAACTTGCGGTCATTAATCTACAAGGTCGAACTTTTTTACCACCAATAGATTGCCCTTTTAACAAAGTAGATGAGCTTGTTGAAGAAGCAAAGAAAAGAACACCATTTATCTTTGTAGACTTTCATGCAGAAGCAACTAGTGAGAAGCAAGCAATTGGCTGGTTTCTTGATGGAAGAGTTACAGGTGTGGTAGGAACACATACACATGTGCAAACAAATGATTATCGAATTCTACCAGAGGGCACGGCATATATAACAGATGTAGGTATGACTGGTCCTTATGATGGTATTCTAGGCGTGGAGAAAGAAGCTGTGCTCAAGCGTTTCACAACTGCTCTGCCTGTAAGGTTTGAAGTGACGGAAGGAAGAGCCCAGTTAAACGGGGTTCTAATAGACGTAGATATGAAGACAGGTAAGGCGAAGAAAATTCAACCTCTAATGATTAATGAGGATCATCCTTTCTTTGACTAGGTGAGAAGATAGAATCTTTTGACGATTGCGCAATAGTTGAGGCATATACAGAGCTCTTCTTGAATATAGTAGGAATGAAATTATTAACAATTCATTCATCTATGGGTCTTTCACCATATACTGTAAATGTTAAGGAGGAGCTAGAAATGGAAATATTAAAGGTTTCAGCTAAGTCAAACCCAAATTCTGTAGCAGGGGCTTTAGCAGGGGTTTTAAGAGAGCGTGGGGGTGCCGAAATCCAAGCCATTGGGGCCGGTGCGCTTAATCAGGCAGTAAAGGCGGTTGCCATCGCTCGGGGATTCGTTGCACCAAGTGGAGTGGATTTAATCTGTATACCTGCATTTACAGATATTCTGATTGACGGAGAAGAAAGAACGGCCATCAAGTTGATAGTGGAGCCGAGATAAAAATAATCGTCTACCAAACCTGTTTGCTTGTATTTGCAAACAGGTTTGTTTTATTCTAATTCAATGGTGCAGAATGCATGCTGATTCACTAATGGAGGGGCTGTTCTTGAGGATTTTTGATGCGCACTGTGATGTGCTATGGAGAATGTGGGAAAATAGAGAGATTTCTTTTAAAGATAGTGAAGTGTTGCATGTAACATGGGACGGATTAAAGAAGTCTGCTTCAAAGGTGCAATGTTTTGCCTTGTATGTTCCGGAAAAAGTGAGGCAGGAATCAGCTTTTGATGTAGCCTTGGAAATGATTGATCTCTTTTATGAGGAGATCTTGAACAGATTTCCTAATATGAAACTTGTTACAACCAAAAAGGATATCGCCGAATTGAAAGAAGGACAAATAGGGGCCATTTTGACATTAGAAGGCTGTGATGCAATAGGAACGGATATAGAAAAACTGAGAACATTGTATCGATTGGGAATCTCGTCAGTAGGGTTAACATGGAATCATGCTAATGCAGTTGCAGATGGGATCTTAGAAGAAAGAGGAGCTGGGCTAAGTTCATTTGGCAAACAAGTAGTAAAACTGAATAACGACCATTTTATATGGACAGACGTTTCCCATCTTTCTGTTAAAGGCTTTTGGGATGTAATGGATTTAGGTGATTACGTGATTGCCTCACATTCCAATTGCAAGGATATTTGTCCTAACCCAAGAAATCTATCAGACGAACAAATACAAGCGCTTATTCAAAAGGATGCAGCAATTGGGGTTACCTTTGTTCCTCAATTCTTAACAAGCGATACACAGGCGAGTATTACAGATATACTCCGTCATGTGGAACACTTTTGTACACTAGGGGCAGTAAATCATATAGGATTTGGTTCAGACTTTGACGGAATTGATCAGACTGTAAAGAGCTTAGGGAGAATGGAAGATTATTATCATTTAATAAATAGTTTATTAAAATACTATTCTGAAACAGAAGTAAAAGGTTTTTTGTTTGATAATTTCTTTAAAAGGTTCCCTAAATGAGAGGGGAATTAAGCGGTTTTCAGCCTATGAATTGTACTGTTAAAATATCCAAATTTTTCGAAAGAAATTAATTCAAAGACTTGTATTTTTAAATAATTAGGTCTACAATGAAAGCGTTTAGTACATATTCAGCGGTTTTTTTATGTCTGATTTATATTTAATAGGTAACTTCTAGTTATATAATGGGAATAATGCTACAATAAATATTGTACAAAATTCTGAAAACGAACGTAGTTAAAGGGGTGTAAGGCACATGATCAATCAACTTTCATGGAAAGTTGGAGGGCAACAGGGGGAAGGTATCGAAAGTACTGGTGAGATATTCTCCATTGCATTAAATCGTTTAGGCTATTACTTATATGGTTATCGCCATTTTTCTTCTCGTATTAAAGGTGGACATACGAACAACAAAATTCGTGTGAGTACGACTCAGGTCCGTTCAATTTCTGACGACCTTGATATATTAGTAGCGTTCGACCAAGAAACAATCGACGTAAACTATCATGAGCTCCGCGAAGGTGGAGTGGTAATTGCAGATGCAAAGTTTAAACCAAGCATACCTGAAGATGGGGTAGCTACATTGTATGCTGTACCATTTACCGAGATTGCTACGGAACTTGGAACTTCATTGATGAAGAACATGGTTGCAGTCGGAGCTTCTAGTGCCATCCTTGATTTAGATGCGGAAGCATTCCGTGAAGTGGTACAAGAAATTTTCGGTCGCAAAGGTGAATCCATAGTTGAGAAAAACATGGATGCAATCCGAGCAGGTGTTCAGTTTATTAAAGATCAAGCTGAAAGTGTAGAAACAATGCAGCTTGCAAAAGCAGATGGTAACAAACGACTGTTCATGATTGGAAATGATGCGATTGCATTGGGTGCTGTAGCTGCTGGCTCCCGTTTTATGCCGGCATACCCAATTACTCCAGCATCTGAAATTATGGAATACTTAATTAAAAAGCTTCCAAAATTCGGTGGAACCGTTATTCAAACGGAAGATGAGATTGCTGCTTGTACAATGGCGATTGGCGCAAACTATGCAGGAGTCCGTACATTGACTGCATCAGCAGGCCCTGGACTATCCTTAATGATGGAAGCAATCGGACTTTCCGGTATGACAGAAACACCACTAGTAGTCGTAGACACGCAACGTGGCGGACCAAGTACAGGGTTACCGACTAAAATTGAGCAGTCAGACCTTATGGCGATGATTTATGGTACACATGGTGAAATTCCTAAAGTGGTTATGGCTCCGAGTACAGTACAAGAAGCTTTCTACGATACAATTGAAGCATTTAACATTGCAGAAGAATATCAAGTACCGGTAATTCTTCTGACAGATCTACAATTGTCCCTTGGGAAGCAATCTGTAGAAGCATTAGATTACAAAAACATTGAGATCAGACGAGGAAAGCTGGATATTAACCAGGAGATTCCTGCATCTGACGATAAAGCATATTTCAAACGTTATGAAGTAACAGAAGATGGCGTTTCTCCTCGTGTCCTTCCGGGCATGAAAAACGGTATACATCACGTTACAGGTGTAGAACACGAAGAGACTGGTAAACCTTCTGAGGTTGCTGCGAATCGACAAGCACAAATGGACAAGCGCCTTCGTAAGTTAAATAACCTTAAATTCAACACGCCAGTTCATGTTAATGCAAAACATGAAGAAGCAGATGTACTGCTTGTAGGTTTTAACTCGACTCGCGGGACGATTGAAGAGGCAATGGAAAGATTGGAGAAGGATGGTGTGAAAGCTAACCACGCACAAATCCGCCTTATCCACCCATTCCCGACAGAGGAAATCGCACCACTTGTTAAAGCGGCCAAAAAAGTTATTGTTGTGGAGTACAACGCTACGGGACAACTTGCTAACATCCTGAAAATGAATGTAGGCGAGCATGAAAAAATCCGTAGTCTCTTGAAGTATGATGGGGATCCATTCTTACCGAAAGAAATCCACACAAAATGCAAGGAGTTGTTATAAATGGCAACGTTTAAAGATTTTAGAAATAATGTAAAACCTAACTGGTGCCCTGGTTGTGGAGATTTCTCGGTACAAGCTGCCATTCAACGTGCTGCCGCGAATGTTGGACTAGAACCTGAAAACCTAGCAGTAGTTTCTGGTATCGGTTGTTCCGGACGTATTTCCGGTTATATCAACTCTTACGGATTCCATGGTATCCACGGACGTTCTCTACCTATCGCACAAGGTGTGAAAATGGCGAATAAAGATCTTACAGTTATCGCTTCAGGTGGAGATGGAGATGGATTTGCCATTGGTTTAGGACATACAATTCATGCTATCCGTCGAAATATCGATGTTACATACATCGTAATGGATAATCAGATTTATGGACTAACAAAAGGCCAAACCTCACCGCGTAGTGAAGTAGGATTTAAGACGAAATCCACTCCACAAGGTTCCATTGAATCTTCTCTATCTGTTATGGAAATGGCGCTAACAGCAGGTGCAACATTTGTAGCACAAAGTTTCTCAACAGATTTAAAAGATCTTACTTCCTTGATCGAACAAGGAATCAAGCATAAAGGTTTCTCTTTAATCAACGTGTTCAGCCCATGTGTTACATATAATAAAGTAAACACATATGACTGGTTTAAAGAAAACTTGACGAAATTGGCTGATATTGAAGGTTATGATGCACATAATAAAGTCTCTGCGATGCAGACTTTAATGGAGCATAATGGACTGGTAACAGGATTGATCTATCAGAATAAGGATCAGCAATCCTATCAGGATATGGTTCCAAACTATAGTGCAGAGCCTCTGGCAAAAGCAGACCTTCAGTTAGATGAAGACCAATTCAATGCTTTAGTGAAAGAATTTATGTAACACAAAATCGAAGTCCTGGCTTAGATGCTGGGGCTTTATTTTAGTTAAATATGTAAACGCTTACTTTGCGTTGAAAAAAAGTCTATACTTTTTATCTGACATAATCAGTTGTCCTTCTCCAGTGGACAAATCGGTTTACACAAATCCTTATAGATGATACACTCTTACTAGTATTTATGAATGTTAGTTTTATTTTTATAAGGGAGTGTTCTCTGTGAATGGAAAAATGAAGGCAATTGTGAAGCATCATCGAGGATATGGTGCAGAACTTCAAATGATAGATATACCAAAAATAAAAGATGATGAAGTCTTAATAAAAGTAAAAGCAACATCCATTTGTGGTACGGATGTTCATATTTATACATGGGATGAGTGGTCACAAAGCAGGGTAAACCCTCCTTATGCTTTTGGTCATGAATTTGCCGGAGAAATTGTGGAAGTTGGTAGCAAGGTTAATAATGTACAATTAGGCGACCAAGTTTCCGCTGAGACACACATCGTTTGTTACAAATGTCCACAATGTCTAAAAGGGGACTACCACATTTGTAAAGATACAAAAATTATTGGAGTTGACACACAAGGCTGTTTTGCTGAATATGTCGCTCTTCCTGCGGTAAATGTTTGGAAAAATCCTAACGATATGCCTTATGATGTTGCTTCTGTACAAGAGCCAATGGGAAATGCGGTTCATACAGTACTTGCAGGCGATGTAACTGGAAAATCTGTAGCTGTGATTGGTTGCGGTCCTATCGGGATCATGGCTGTTGGTGTTGCAAAGGCAGCAGGTGCTTCACAAGTTATTGCCATTGACTTGAACGAATATCGTTTAGATCTTGCAACGAAAATGGGTGCTACCACAGTTATTAATGCGAAAGAAACTAACCCGGTAGAAGAAGTGATGAAGTTGACAGAGGGTCATGGTGTGGAAGTAGTTTGTGAAATGTCAGGTCATCCTATCGCTATGAACCAAGGCTTCAAAATGATTACAAATGGTGGAAGAGTATCCATCCTGAGCTTACCTGTCCGTCCGGTAGAGCTCGACATCACAAACGATATTGTTTTCAAAGGGGTTACGGTTCAAGGTATTACAGGAAGAAAAATGTATTCTACATGGCAGCAAGTATCAAGCCTTCTTAAGTCAGGTCAGGTAGATGTGAAACCGATGATTACCCACCACTTCCCGCTTGAGGAGTTCGAAAAAGGCTTTGATTTAATGATTTCCGGTCAATGTGGTAAAGTTGTACTGCATCCTTAATAGAAAACAGGAGGGGTTAACATGAAAGGTTTTGAATACTTACAAGAAGAATTAGATCAAATGAAAGAACAAGGTACATTTCGTAAATTAGTACCGTTAGAGTCCGATCAAGGATCCAAAGTTGTGATCAACGGCAAAGAAGTGATTCAGCTATCTTCCAATAACTATCTAGGATTGACTACCCATCCTCGTTTAGTGAAAGCTGCCCTAGAAGCTACAGAAAAATACGGTGCCGGGACAGGTTCAGTCCGCACCATTGCCGGGACTTTCACCATGCATGAGCAATTAGAAGAAAAACTAGCAAAATTTAAACATACAGAAGCAAGTCTTGTTTTCCAATCCGGATTCACAACAAACCAGGGAGTCCTTTCTGCAATCCTTTCTCCTGAAGATGTTGTAATCTCTGATGCATTAAACCATGCCTCCATTATCGATGGAATCCGCTTAACAAAGGCTGCTCGCAAAGTGTACAAGCATGTTGACATGGAAGATTTAGAGCGTGCATTAAAAGAATCAAGCGAATATCGCAAACGTCTAATCGTAACGGATGGCGTGTTCTCCATGGATGGAAATATTGCCCCGCTTGATAAAATTGTCGAGCTAGCTGAAAAGTATGATGCACTTGTAATGGTAGATGATGCGCATGCTTCAGGTGTACTAGGTGAAAACGGCCGTGGTACCGTCAATCACTTTGGATTGGATGGGCGTGTGCATATCCAAGTTGGTACCTTAAGTAAAGCGGTCGGCGTTCTTGGTGGTTATGTAGCGAGCTCTCGTTCATTAATTGACTATCTAATTCATAAAGGCCGTCCATTCCTTTTCAGTACTTCTCACCCACCAGCAGTAACTGCTGCATGTGATGAAGCAATCCAAGTTTTACTTGAAGAGCCTGAACTTATCGAAAAGTTATGGGACAATGCGAAATTCTTTAAAGATGGACTTGTGAAACTAGGCTTTAATACAGGGGAGAGCCAGACACCGGTTACACCTGTTATCGTAGGGAACGAAGCTCTATCTCATAAATTCTCTGATAAATTGTTAGAATACGGTGTTTTTGCCCAAGGTATCGCATTCCCAACAGTTGCAAAAGGACTTGCGCGTGTAAGAACAATTGTAACTGCTCAACACTCAAAAGAAGAACTTCAAGAAGCCCTAGACATTTTCGAAAAAGCTGGAAAAGAATTAGGGATTATTGCGTAATAACGTAATAATGCAAGTTGCTTTTCAAAATTTGGTGCCAAATGACAGAGTAATACCAATTTAGAGAATTGAAGCGGAAGGCACTCGACTCCGTCGGGAGGTAGCGGTAGACTTGAGACCCCTGAAGCGTTGTGAGGAGGCTCAAGCACCGCCCCGCGGAAAGCGAGTGACTGCAGCTGAAATGAACGGTCAAACTATTCCCGATTAACATCAATTTTAAGAAATAGCAACAGCAAGAGAGACACCTCAAAAGTGTCTCTCTTGTTGTGTATCCAATATGTAGGAGCTTTACTGTCACGAAAATATGTAGATTTATGTAAACTTCTCCATATTTATTGTTTAAGAAGCCATAAAATTATATACTATGTTAATGTGTAGAGTTTTATGCGCTCTACTTTTCTGGAAAGGAGTTATCACAATGAATGAGAAACAAAGAGTGGAAGCAGGACAAGTAGTCACTGGAAATTCTTCGGACAAAAAATCCGAAAAGGATTTCAGCAAATACTTTGAGTCTGTTTATGTACCACCTTCCCTAAAAGATGCAAAAAAACGTGGAAAAGAAGAAGTTGCCTACCAAGACTTTTCTATTTCTGATGAATTTAAAAACCTTGGGGTCGGCAAGAAATTTTATATTCGTACGTATGGTTGTCAGATGAATGAACATGACACGGAAGTAATGGCAGGGATCTTCCTTGCGTTAGGATACGAACCGACCTATACAGTGAATGATGCGGATGTAATCCTTTTAAATACCTGTGCGATCCGGGAAAATGCAGAGAACAAAGTTTTTGGTGAACTAGGACACTTAAAGACTTTGAAAAAATCAAGACCAGGCTTGTTAATTGGTGTCTGCGGCTGTATGTCCCAGGAAGAATCAGTAGTAAATAAAATATTAAAAACGTACCAGCAAGTTGACATGATCTTCGGTACCCATAATATTCACCGACTTCCTAACATTTTAAAAGATGCATATATGTCCAAAGAAATGGTGATAGAAGTTTGGTCCAAAGAAGGGGATGTTATTGAAAACCTTCCAAAGAACCGCAAAGGTGAAATTAAAGCGTGGGTAAACATCATGTACGGCTGTGACAAGTTCTGTACGTACTGTATTGTGCCGTATACAAGAGGAAAAGAGCGCAGCAGACGTCCAGAGGATATTATCCAAGAAGTGCGTCACTTGGCAGCACAAGGTTATAAAGAAATTACCTTGCTTGGGCAGAATGTGAATGCGTACGGCAAAGATTTTGAGGATATGAAGTATGGTCTTGGAGATTTAATGGATGAAATCCGTAAAATTGACATTCCTCGAATCCGTTTCACTACAAGTCACCCAAGAGACTTTGATGATCGTTTGGTGGAAGTGCTTGCAAAAGGTGGCAATCTTCTTGACCATATTCACTTACCAGTTCAATCAGGTAGTTCTGAAGTGTTAAAATTGATGGCACGTAAATATGATAGAGAACGTTACCTTGAGTTAGTAGGTAAAATTAAAAAGGCAATGCCAAATGCATCATTAACGACGGATATCATTGTTGGATTCCCAAATGAAACGGAAGAACAGTTTGAAGAAACAATGTCTCTGTATCGTGAAGTGGAATTTGATACAGCATATACTTTCATCTATTCACCACGTGAAGGTACTCCTGCTGCAAAAATGGTAGATAACGTACCTCTTGAAGTGAAGAAAGATCGCCTTCAACGTCTAAACGCACTGGTGAATGAGATTTCTGCAAAGAAATTAAAAGAGTACGAGGGTAAAGTTGTAGAGGTGTTAGTTGAAGGGGAAAGTAAGAAAAATCCGGATGTCCTTGCAGGATACACAGATAAAAGTAAACTAGTTAACTTTAAAGCGCCAAAATCTGTCATCGGTAAAATGGTCAAAGTAAAAGTCGTCAAAGCTAAAACTTGGACATTGGACGGACAATTGGTGGAAGAAGTAGCAGAAGAAGCACTGGAGGTATAAACAATGGCAAAATATACGAGAGCAGATATAGTAGAAAGAGCAAAAGAATTGGCACAGATGATCGCTGACACGGAAGAAGTAGAATTCTTCAAGCGTGCAGAAGAGCAAATTAACGAAAATCAAAAAATTAAAGAAATGGTTGCAAGTGTGAAAAGCTTGCAAAAACAGGCTGTTAACTTCCAGCATTACGGAAAAACAGAAGCATTAAAGAAAACAGAAGCGAAGTTAGATGCGCTTTTAGCAGAAATGGATGAGATTCCAATTGTACAAGAGTTCAAAACTTCCCAAACAAACGTGAACGACCTTTTACAATTAGTATCTTCCTACATCTCCAAAACAGTAACAGATGAAATCATCGTTGCAACTGGAGGAGATGTCCTTCGCGGAGAAACCGGCTCCTACGTAAAAAACACCACATACGGTGGAGGAAGCTGTTCATAATTTTGACTGAAAAAGCATGGAAGCTTAATTCCATGCTTTTTCTAATGCAAAAAATATATAATACGGTTGATTTCCGTTCCAGGCCTTCGCTTTCCTAGGGGCTGACGTGAGCCTCCTCGGCTACGACTGCGGGGTCTCCACCTGTCCCTTCCTCTCCAATCAACTTGGTGACTTCATTTCATTTTAGTGTATTTAACAACATCTGCCCGAGTTAACTGGACGACCATTGACCTGTGGTTTACTTAATTTTCAGCTGTGGATTGGAGCAAATGGCGGAGACTCCAGCGGGGGAGTAACGGTAGCTTGAGACCCCGCAACGAAGTGAGGAGGCTCAAGCACCGTCCCGCGGAAAGCGAAGCCATTTGCGGAAAGGAACAGCGGAGTAGAACGCTTAATAATCTTTTAGGTGGGTTGATTTTGTAAGCTTTTTTTAGCGTCTGCTGCACCTTGTGATTTTTTCAAAAAATAGGCACATATCCAGATAAGCTTGCATACAATGAACTATACGTTAATGTGTTAGAAATCATTTAGTTATGCAGCAAATTCAATCTAATCACAATTGTCATTTAACCCGCATAGGATGAAATGAAGATTGTAATGAGGAGGGTGTATGCTCGAATGTCTGAATACAGAGAAATTATCACAAGAGCAGTAACCGGCAAAGGTAGAAAATTTACGCAGTCTAAACATACCATTAGTCCCTCGCATCGTCCTACAAGCATTTTAGGATGCTGGGTCATTAACCATACGTATGATGCGAAAAAAGTGGCCGATACCGTGGAAGTAAAAGGGAAATATGATATTAACGTCTGGTATTCACACAGTGATAATACGAAGACGGAAGTAGTGACGGAAACGGTTTCCTACAAAGATGTCGTGAAACTGAGGTATAAAGATGAAAACAGCCTCGGTGATGATCATGAAGTAATTGCGCGTGTCCTACAGCAGCCTAATTGCTTAGAAGCGAGCATCGCTGACAAGGAAGCAAAAGTGGAAGTGCAAGTGGAAAGAGAGTTCTTAACTGAAATTATTGGGGAAACCAAAATTACAGTAGAAGTACATCCAGACACATTGGCGGATGATAATGACTGGGATGTTGAAGAAGATGAGTTCGAGGACTTAAATCCAGACTTTATCGTCGACGGTTACGAAGAGTAGAGGAAACCGGGGAGCAATTTGCTTCCTGGTTTTTTTGTTTATTAGGAAATAGACAATAAAAGCTGGATTTTTTGGTGATTTTGAATGAAAATGCCCTTGTTTTAGTTGTGAATTTTTGGTTCGGTCACATTTTTTCTACCTTTGGACAAAATACCTTGGATTTTTAATAGGTTCGGGCAAAGTAATGGGGAGTTCGGTCAACTTTTAAAGGGGGCTCGGTCATTTCAAATTAAGGTTCGGTCAAATATTGAAAATCTTCGGTCAACTTTCCAAAAACTTCGGTCAAATTCGCGAAATCTTCGGTCAATTTTCAAAAAACTTCGGACATTTAGACTCACTAAACTTTTTATGATAACCAAAATCTTAACCATCACTTGAATTATTATGCCATCCCATTATACCACATCCAATTTACCACCGATTATTTCCACGCATTTCTCAACCACCCCCGATACACCAAAATATGATATAATAAAGCAGCAAAAAACAATAGTTGGGGGATTACGATGGCTTCTTATACGCCGATGATACAGCAATACCTGAGAGTAAAGGCAGACTATCAAGATGCCTTTTTATTTTTTCGCCTTGGCGATTTTTATGAAATGTTTTTTGAAGATGCGACAAAAGCATCTCAAGAACTGGAAATTACATTAACCAGCCGTGACGGTGGGGGAAAAGAACGAATCCCTATGTGTGGGGTACCTTACCATTCGGCTCCTAATTATATTGATCAACTAATTGAAAAAGGCTATAAAGTAGCAATTTGCGAACAAGTGGAAGACCCGAAACAGACAAAAGGGGTTGTGAAAAGAGAAGTAGTTCAACTGGTCACTCCTGGTACTGTTATGGAAACAAAAGGTCTATCTGACAAACAAAATAACTTTTTGACTTCCATTACCAACTTTGAAGATGAGACATTTGGACTCGCGTATGCAGACCTTTCAACAGGGGAATTACATACGACTGTCATAACCGGACCCGTGCAGCAACTTGTGAACGAGGTATATTCCATTGGAGCAAAGGAAATAGTGGTTTCTGAAAAATTCCCACTGGATCTTGTTCAAATGATAAAAGAAAGAATGGTTACCACATGTTCTTATGAGGAAGCAACAGATATCCCAATGGAATTTACCCAAATTGTTAAAAATTTGGAACAAGAGAAGTTGCAAATGTCTGTTGGACGCCTACTCCATTACTTAAAGAGAACACAAAAGCGAAGTCTTGATCATCTTCAACCGGCAAGGTTTTTTGAATTAGATCAATCGATGAAAATTGATCTTTTTTCCAAGCGCAACCTTGAGTTGACGGAAACCATTCGTTCGAAAGGGAAAAAAGGCTCCTTGCTCTGGTTGTTGGATCAAACGGTGACAGCAATGGGTGGTCGCTTGTTAAAGCAATGGGTGGACAGGCCGTTAATTAATTCTACACAGATCAAACAACGCCATGATCTAGTGGAAACGCTCCTTAATGAATATTTTACAAGACAAGAAATACGAGAGTTATTAAAAGAAGTGTATGACCTGGAGAGGCTTGCCGGTAGGGTAGCGTTTGGAAATGTAAACGCAAGAGATCTTGTGCAATTACGTAAGTCTCTTTCTCAGATACCTCTACTTAAGTCAATGGTGGAAAAGCTTCCAATAGATAATACTGTCATACTTGACAACATGGATGAGTGTGAAGAGTTGACATCACTTCTCCATGATAGCTTATTGGAACAGCCTTCCTTGTCAGTTAAAGAAGGAAACATGATGAAGGATGGTTTCCATGAAGAACTGGATAAATACAGAGATGCGAGAAGAAACGGCAAGACTTGGATTGCGGAATTAGAAAAAAGAGAACGAGATTTAACGGGCATTCGTTCTCTTAAAATAGGTTATAATCGTATTTTTGGTTATTATATTGAAATAACAAAAGCGAACATCTCCTCGCTACCTGAGGGCAGGTATGAGAGAAAGCAGACACTCGCTAACGCAGAACGTTATATCACAGAAGAATTAAAAGAAAAAGAGACACTAATTTTAGAAGCAGAAGAAAAGATTGTTGCACTAGAATACGAGCTTTTCTTAAAGTTAAGAGAAGAAGTGAAGGCATATATTCCAAGACTGCAGAAACTTGCGAAAGCAGTCAGTGAAATGGATGTTCTTCAATGCTTTGCAACCATCAGTGAGGATAGATACTACACAAGACCTTCCTTTAACGATGAAAGAAAGGTGTATATCACTGAAGGTCGTCATCCGGTTGTGGAAAAAGTGATGGATGCGAATGAGTATGTGCCAAATGATACGTGGATGGATAAGGAAAATGAGATGCTCCTTATCACAGGTCCGAACATGTCCGGTAAAAGTACGTATATGCGTCAAGTGGCCCTGACAGCGATTCTTGCTCAGATTGGTTGTTTTGTCCCGGCAAAAGAGGCGTCCCTTCCTATTTTCGATCAGATATTTACAAGAATTGGAGCTGCGGACGATTTGATCTCTGGTCAAAGTACTTTTATGGTCGAGATGCTAGAAGCACGTAACGCCATTGTCTATGCTACACAGAACAGCTTGATTCTTTTTGATGAGATTGGCCGGGGAACATCCACATATGATGGAATGGCGCTTGCCCAGGCACTAATAGAATATATCCATGATAAAATCGGGGCAAAAACCTTGTTCTCCACCCATTATCATGAATTGACTTCCTTAGACAAAGAGCTTAAGAAACTTAAGAATATTCATGTCAGCGTCGTAGAGCAAAATGGTAAAGTGGTATTTCTTCATAAAATGAAAGAAGGGCCAGCAGATAAAAGCTATGGAATTCATGTAGCAGAATTAGCAGAACTTCCTAAAGAATTAATAACAAGAGCACAGACCATACTTGAAAAATTAGAAAGTCAACCGAAGAGTGAACATGTCGAAGTGGCTGCAACAAAAGACGGACAGACTGTAGAACAAGATCCACTTACACAACTGTCTTTCTTTACAGAAACGGAAGACAAAAAGCAGATGGACAAACTGTCTAAAAGTGAAAAAACAGCTCTTGAAAAACTCAAAAAATTAGAGTTACTAGAAACGACACCGCTTGAAGCCTTAAATAAACTGCACGAAATACAAAAGTTGTTAAAAGTGAAATCATAAACAGGAAGGAGGGAATAGAATGGGAAAAATCGTCCAGTTAGATGAGAGTTTAGCAAATAAAATAGCTGCTGGCGAAGTGGTAGAACGACCTGCTTCTGTTGTAAAGGAGTTGGTGGAGAATGCGATTGACGCAAATTCTACCATCATCGAAATCGAACTTGAAGAAGCGGGTCTTTCCAAAATTCGAGTGCTGGACAATGGAGATGGAATAGAGCAGGAGGATTGTCTCACGGCATTTCAACGTCATGCAACAAGTAAAATAAAAAATGAAAATGATTTGTTCCGTATAAGAACCCTTGGTTTTAGGGGAGAGGCATTACCCAGTATTGCCTCTGTCTCCCTTTTTGACATCACCACAAGTACTGGGGAAGGCCCAGGGACTCACCTAAGCTTCAAAGGTGGAGTGTTGGAAACCCAGGAGTTATCTAGCAGTCGAAAAGGAACAGATATCGTGGTGCAGCACCTATTTTTCAATACCCCTGCACGATTAAAGTATATGAAAACGATCCACACAGAATTAGGCAATATATCTGATATGGTGAATCGGCTTGCATTAGCACATCCTTCTATTTCCTTCCGTCTTAGCCATAATGGAAAAAGGATGCTCGCTACAAACGGAAATGGTGACAGTCTGCACGTTTTAGCTGCCATCTATGGAATGAATATCGCCAAGAAAATGGTACCCATCCACTTTACTTCCTTAGATTTTGAAGTGAAAGGGTATATTGCCATGCCGGAAGTGACACGAGCTTCCAAGAATTATATCTCGACGATTATTAATGGGCGCTATGTGAAGAACTATACAGTGGTAAGAGCAATTCAAGAAGGTTATCATACACTCCTGCCAATAGGGAGATATCCGATTGTCTATTTAGAAGTAATGATGGACCCTCTATTGGTGGATGTAAATGTGCACCCTGCCAAGTTAGAAGTGAGATTGAGTAAAGAGGACGAACTTTACAGGCTGGTTGCTGATGGGATAAAAGATGCTTTCCAGAAAAAACTACTTATTCCTTCCAATAGTCCAAGAAAGCAGACAAGCTATACGGAAGAACCGAAGCCTACTCAACAAACCTTTACACTTGATGAAAATTTTCCACTTGAACGTCCCGTACAAAGACAGGAACCAACCTTTATCAAACAAAAGGAAGAAAGTAGATCGTTTCAGGTTGCTGAATCCGAACCCTATGAAACATGGGGACTTACTGACAATTACGAAAATGGCCAAAAAAATCAGCATGAAACGTATGTAAATG
Organism: Bacillus sp. RO2; assembly: GCF_012911845.1. GTDB lineage: Bacteria > Bacillota > Bacilli > Bacillales > Bacillaceae_I > Sutcliffiella_A. The sequence continues at coordinate 33,861 of NZ_JAAXCU010000048.1, forward strand.
ATTCTATTGACGAGGCAGAGGAAGTTATTAACGAAAAGCAGTACCAGTCTCTCCCTGAGGAAAAGAAGGAATCTCGTATTCCTGCTCTATATCCTATAGGTCAGATGCATGGTACTTATATCGTAGCGCAGAATGAAAATGGGTTATATCTAATTGACCAACATGCAGCACAGGAGCGGATCAACTACGAATATTTTTATCAAAAACTAGGCCGGGAAGAAAGGAATCTACAAGAGCTGCTTGTTCCTTTGACGATTGAATGTTCCTTAGATGAGTATTTATTTCTTGAAGAGCATACCGAAGCTTTCGCGGAAGTAGGCATCATGTTGGAACCCTTTGGCCACCAAACATTCATTGTGAAGGCTCATCCAGTTTGGTTTCCAAAAGGAGAAGAAAGAGAAACGATAGATGAAATGATTAATTTATGTTTGGAAAAGAAAAAAATCAATATCTCTGACTTGAGAGAAGAAGCGGCAATCATGATGAGCTGCAAGGCAGCTATAAAGGCCAATCATCATCTTAGACAAGATGAGATAACGGCTCTGTTACACACGTTAAGAGAGGCTGAAAATCCATTTACATGCCCTCATGGAAGACCGATTCTTATTCATTTTTCGTCCTATGAATTGGAAAAAATGTTTAAGCGGGTCATGTGAAAATAGAAATTTTTTATCAATCAGATTGAGCTCTAGTAAAAATGGGTATAATGATATCTTGTGATAAAGAATAATTGAGAGAGTGAGTGAGCGGTGGGAGAGAAACAAAAAGTTATTGTGATCATAGGTCCTACAGCTGTAGGAAAAACAAAAACAAGTGTAGAGTTGGCAAAAAGGGTAAACGGTGAAATCATCAGCGGAGATTCCATGCAAATCTACAAGACAATGGATATCGGGACTGCCAAAATTAAAGAAGAAGAAATGCAGGGGATCCCTCACTACCTCATTGATATTAAAGAACCCGAAGAAGCATATTCGGTCGCAGAATTTCAACAAGATGTTCGGAATAAGATCGACGAAATAACTTCAAGAGGTCATATTCCCATTATTGTCGGCGGAACGGGTCTATATATTCAATCTGTCCTATATGACTATCAATTTTCAGAAAGTGGGAAGGATGAGGAAACTCGTTTACGTCTTGAAAAAAGAAGCCAAGAGATTGGTGTAGAAAAGTTGCATCAAGAGCTTGCTGAAATTGATCCGAAAAGTGCAGCCAATATTCATCCTAATAATGTGAGAAGAGTGATCCGTGCGCTGGAAATATTCTATACTACTGGTAAGACCATGTCAGAGTACCAGGATACCCAGCAACCTGAACCATTGTACGACATCGCCTTGATCGGTCTGACCATGTATAGAGAAGTGTTATATGAAAGAATTAATCTTAGAGTGGACCTGATGATGGAGGAGGGTTTGCTTAGAGAAGTGCAAACTCTTTATGACAATGGGGTTCGGGATTGCCATTCCATTCAAGCAATCGGCTATAAGGAGTTGTATGCATACCTGGATGGTAAAGTAACTTTGGAGCAGGCCGTGGACGATTTAAAGCAAAACTCAAGAAGATATGCTAAAAGACAGCTCACATGGTTCCGCAACAAAATGGATGTAACTTGGTTTGACATGACAGATGCAGATTTTGAGCAAAAGTTATCACAAATTTTCACGGTTATAGCAGGAAAGCTTCGACTTGGGGCGAATAAGTAAGGAAGATAGAGATAAGAGGAGGAAGAAAAGATGAAGCAATCAATAAATATCCAAGATCAAGTTCTTAACCAATTAAGAAAAGATGGAACAAGTGTAACGGTATTCTTGCTGAATGGGTTTCAACTTCGCGGATTAATTAAAGGGTTTGATAATTTCACTGTGCTTTTGGAAACAGAAGGAAAGCAACAGTTGATTTATAAGCATGCCATCTCTACCTTTTCTCCATCAAAGAACGTGCAAATTGAAACAGAAGCGTAAAACCAGCTAAAAGCTGGTTTTTTATTTTGCATAAAAGAAACATATAGCTCACCAAGTATCATATATTTAGTTAGTAAATGGAGAAATTCTCTCCATTTGTTTTATTGCGGAAATAATGAGCTCGAAAAGAGGCAATTATTTCTCGGGAAAGCGCACAATATGACAAGTTTGTCAATAGTTTGATGAAAATATATGAAAAATGTTGAAAGAAATCGAAACAAGGTAAATCTTTTTAGAAAATGGTAGAGGATACTAGGAATTGCATCAAGATATGTCGGATTTTGGCGTGGAAATGAGGTGGACATTCTTGGATCAACCCATAAAAAACCAGAATGGGAAAATAAATATTGTCTTAAATGGGCAAAAAAAGCCGCTTAGAGTCACTCATGTTCAAACAATTGAGGAACCGTTTACTCCTACCAACCATGCAATCTTGCAGGAAATAGAGCGGGAAATGGGGGAATTAGTAGGATTACAGGAAATGAAAAAAGTGGTCAAGGAAATCTATGCGTGGATATATGTGAATAAAAAGCGGGAAGAAGTGGGGTTGAAAACAGAGAGGCAAGTGCTTCATATGATGTTCAAAGGCAACCCCGGTACAGGTAAGACGACAGTAGCCAGATTGATTGGAAAGTTGTTTTGTGACATGAATGTACTCTCAAAAGGGCACCTGATTGAAGCAGAAAGGGCAGATCTTGTTGGGGAATATATTGGTCATACAGCCCAAAAGACAAGGGATCTTGTCAAAAAAGCGTTAGGAGGCATCTTGTTTGTAGATGAAGCCTATTCGCTTGCTAGGGGTGGAGAAAAGGATTTCGGAAAGGAAGCCATTGATACCCTCGTAAAGCACATGGAAGATAAACAACATGATTTTATCTTAATACTTGCTGGTTATCAACGTGAGATGGAAGAATTTTTACGAACGAATCCCGGTCTAATTTCCCGCTTTCCGATTATCGTCGATTTTCCCGATTATTCCGTAGAAGAATTGATGGAGATCTGTCAGCGAATGCTTAAGGAACGGGAGTATATCATGAGCAAAGAGGCAGAGTGGAAAATGCGTGAGCACCTCAATCAGATGAAAAGTGTTTTATTGCCTTCTGCTTTTAGCAATGGACGCTATATAAGAAATGTCTTGGAAAAATCAATACGGACGCAAGCTATGCGTCTTCTCTTGTATGATAGCTTTCATAAAAACGAGTTAATGACAATTGAAGCAAAGGACCTCCTGTTAAAATAAGCGAAAATAGCAGCCAAACGGCTGCTATTTTCGTGTTATCCAATACTTTTATTCACTTGTTCAAAATCGTCGTTTATGGCATCGGCTGTTAGCTGTCCGGATAGAGTTACCATTGGTACTCCGCCGCCCGGGTGAGTAGAACCGCCGGTAAAGTATAGGTTATCAAGCAATTTACTTCTGCAAGGTATTTTGAAGCCGCCATTCTTTTTGCGGTCTGTCACTACGCCGTATATGGACCCTCCATTTGCTCCGTAGAGATTCATTAAATCGTTAGGAGTAAAGCAATATTCGAACTCAATGGAAGATGTTAAACCATCCAGCCCCATTCTTTCCAGTTTAGTAAGTACTTTTTCGCGATAAATATCCTTGTATTCATCCCAAGTCTCGCCTTCTTTTAATGGAGGAACGTGGGTGAGAACAAATAAGTTATCTTTTCCTTGCGGCGCTTGGCTTGGATCCGTTTTAGACGAAACCCCAATATAGATGGTAGGATCTAGTGCAGGCTTTCCTTCATTGAAGATTGTGTGAAACTCTAGTTCAGGGTCTTCTGAAAAGAAGAAATTATGATGTGCCAGTTCTTCATATCTTCTGTTTACCCCTAGAAGTAAAACTAGGCCGGAAACAGTCGGTGAAAACTTTTCTAGATCCTCAACAGCTTTATTGGCCATCGGAACATCTTTTAACAAGGTTTTATAGGTTGGAATTGCTTCAAGGTTGGAAACTACCAAGTCTGCACGGATTTCTTCACCGTTTTCTAAAATTATTCCGGTTGCTTTTTTTCCATCCGTCGTAATTTTACGCACCGAAGTATTCAAACTGTACGTTACACCCATCTCATCCAGAAGGCTCTGCATCGCTTCTGCAATTTTGTACATGCCACCTTTTACATAATAAATGCCCAATCCTAGCTGAACATGTGTTAATTGCGACAAGACAGCTGGAGCGTGATATGGGGAAGAACCAATATACATAACCATGAAATTAAACAGCTGTTGAAGGTGTTTATCTTCAAAATATTTTTTTGTAATCTGATCCATCGATTTCATAGGGTCCATTCCAATGAGTTCTTTCAGATTATGCAGGGCCCGAAGTTCCCCTAAACCTGAAAGGCTCTTCTTGTAAAAACTCTTCATGCTGTATTCATACATTTTGCTGCAATAATTCAAATACTCAAAAAAGCCGTTTGCATCTTTGGATGAGTATTCTCTAATTTGCTCCAACATTCTAGGGAGATCGCTTGTTACATCTATCTTCGTACCGTCTTCAAAGAAGGTTCTCCATTGAGGCTCCACTCTTTCAATGGTAATATAATCATGTAAATTTCTTTTTGCGCTTGCAAACAATTGCTCCAGCACCCACGGCATCGTCAAGATGGATGGACCAGTATCAAAGGTAAATCCTTTCCCGGAACGTATGTTTAACTTACCTCCAAGGCGCTCACCTTTTTCAATAACATGAACATCATAACCGTCAGCGGATAGTCGGATAGCGGCTGATAAACCTCCAAGACCGCCACCAATTACTACAATTTTCTTCCTCATTCATCTTCCTCCTTATGAAAACTAATAAGTTTGACTAGACTGTCTAGTAGATAGAAGTAAAATATATGTGTTTACAACTTTACATTTTACCCTTTTTTTCTATTTTCAAACTAAAATAGAAGTATATGGAGGAGTTAATCATGACAGCATTAATATTAATTATGACATTATTACTTGGGAGAGTACTGTTCTTTCATATTCCGAGCTTAACGTTCAAGGATGAGAAAACACCTTTACTGAAAAAAGTATCAATTATTATCCCAGCCAGAAACGAAGAAGGAAATCTTCCTGTATTATTAGGTTCTTTGCAACTCTATCACGGAAAAGTAAAAGAAATTATCGTGGTTGATGACCATTCTACTGACCAAACGGTAAAACTGGCGAGGTCTTATGGCGCACGTGTTGTCAAACTAGAGGACCTTCCTTCCGGTTGGTTTGGGAAATCCTTTGGATGTTGGAATGGAGCTTTACGTGCAACGGGAGAGATATTTTTATTTTTAGATGCGGACACAATTATCTCAAAAAATGGTTTAGAAAATATGCTTTCCGCCTACAAGGGAAAAGGAGAAGTGCTTTCCATTCATCCCTTTCACAACATTAAAGAAAAATATGAAAGCTTATCGTCCTTTTTTCACCTGGTGGTTATGGGGTCCCTTGGTGCCTTTCATATCTTGCAAAAATGGCTGCCAGTAAAGGGAGCGTTCGGACCGTGTCTACTGATTCACCGCGAAGATTATTTTAAGTACGGTGGTCATCAAGCAATTCAGGGAGAGTTAATGGAGAACATGGCATTTGGATTTCAAGTACAAAAGCACGGCGGAAAAGTTAGGTGCTATAGCGGATTGGGAGCAATCGAAATGAGGATGTACCCAGAAGGTTTCCGTTCGTTATGGAATGGTTGGAGCAAAAGCTTTGCAACAGGGGCATCCAAAACAAGTATTTGGTATCTAATGTTGGTGTGCGTATGGCTTGGAGGTTTGATGACATTTCTCACAAGTTATCAAACCCTTCCTTTAGAACTTTATGTGACTGGATATGTAATAATAGCATTGCATCTTAAGAGAACGCTAGCAATTGTCGGCAACTTTGGGTGGGGAACCGCATTATTTTTTCCTCTTCATTTATTGTTCTTTTTTATCTTGTTTGGCTACTCTTTTGTGCAAACCTTTTTCAAAAGGAATGTTACTTGGAAAGGACGGAAAATTGACCTGTAAAATTGAAAAAAAACAGGAGGTCGTTTCACCTCCTGAAAAAAATCAATGTAAATGTAACGGAAATTTAGGCAGCACTTTGTAAACTTCGGTTAGGCAACCTCCACTTGTACGTGTAAGATAAGACACGTAAAGAGACGATTCCTACAAAGAGGATATAAAGTTGCAAAGGGGAGCTTGCCATTCCAAAACCAATGATTAAGCCAGCCAGTATTGCCCAAGCTGCATATATTTCCGCTCTTAATACAAGCGGCCTTCTACCTGCCAGCAGATCACGGATAATACCACCACCACTACCAGTTAATACTGCAGCAACCACGACTGCGCTGATGGGGTGATTCATGCCTGTTGCAAACAGTGCCCCTTGAATGGCAAAGGCGGCTAGGCCGATTGCATCAAAGAAATTGCCCCACTTTCTCCAATGCTTTAACAAATTGTTTGGAAACAGAAAGACGGTAGTCATCGCGACCAGAGCAACTTGAAAGAGCATTCCTTGCTCCCAAAGTGCTGAAACCGGAACTCCTATAAGGAGATTTCTAACGGCTCCCCCTCCAAAAGCTGTTACTATTCCTAATATATAAACGCCGAGTATATCATACTCTTCTTCCATCGCTACAATCGCTCCGCTTATCGCAAATGCGATAGTCCCGATGATGCTGAAAACTTCCCAAGTCATGCGATCACTCCATTAAAAATATACAATATCTATAAAGCCTTCCTGATTTTATATAGAAAACCGCCAGAATGCAATAGTTTTAAAGGATTTAATAGAGAAAAAAAGCATATTTTGATATGATTAAGGAACTTGTTCAACAATCATTTATTATATTTTAGAAAAAGGGGTTACGCATTTGAACGAAACGCAAAAGAAAGACAAGGAAAGGGTCATTTTAGTAGGCTGTCAATTACCTAAAGATGATGATCAAACATTCTTTTATTCTATGGAAGAATTAGCATCCTTGACCAAAACAGCCAACGGAGAAGTTCTGGTTTCCTTAACACAAAAAAGAGAACGGGTTCATCCTGCTACATACATAGGGAAAGGGAAACTAGAGGAGCTAGTCCAACTGGAGGAAGAGTTGGAACCTGAAATCATTATTTTTAATGGAGAACTAGCACCAAGTCAAAACAGGAACCTTTCTAAAATTTTAAATGCCAGAATCATTGACCGAACACAATTGATCTTGGATATATTTGCTCAGCGTGCTAAATCAAAGGAAGGGAAGCTTCAAGTAGAGTTAGCTCAACTTCAGTACCTTTTACCTCGCCTTGGTGGAAAAGGTGTGGAACTGTCTCGTCTTGGAGGCGGAATAGGAACTAGAGGACCGGGTGAAACGAAATTAGAATCCGATCGCAGACATATTAATAGAAGAATTGTGGATATCAAAACACAGCTAACATCGATTGTCAGTCACCGAGAGAGATATCGTGAGCGCAGAAAGAGAAATCAAGCCTTTCAACTTTCCTTGGTCGGTTATACCAATGCTGGAAAATCAACCATTTTTAATCGCCTGACAGAAGCTGGTACGTTTGAGGAAAACCTGTTATTCGCAACGCTAGATCCGACAACAAGAAAGGTCATGATGCCATCTGGATTCAATGCCCTTCTGACTGACACCGTAGGATTTATCCAGGACCTGCCGACCTCACTTGTAGCAGCATTCCGTTCGACACTTGAAGAAGTAACAGAAGCGGACTTGATTTTACATGTGGTCGATAGCTCAAGCCCTGATCACGTCAACCATGAAAAAACGGTAGACAAATTGTTGAAGGAACTTGGGGTCGAAGGCGTTCCAATATTAACTGTTTATAATAAGAAAGATCAAACCACAGAAGGATTCACACCTGCTTATAATGAAGAAATGTTGCATATAAGTGCTTTAGACTCTGGAGATATCGCCTTATTGACCCAAAAGATAGAATCGCTCATCAAAGTTCAGATGGAGCCCTATGGTATCGTTGTGCCGTCTTCAGAAGGAAAATTAATTGCACAATTAAAACAAGAAACCGTCCTTTCTAACATGGAGTTCACAGAAGAGACAGAAAGCTATGAATTACAAGGATACTATCTTGATAACTCAAAATTGGCTTCTGTTATTCAGCAAAGAATGAAGAAATAGAGGAGATTTATTATGTTTCATTTATTACAACATGGGGAAGTCATTGAACCTATCGTACGAAAAATAGAAGAAAAGCTTCAAGAAGGATTCCAGCAAGTAGATGCTGGCGTGGAAACCAACCAATTTCGCGTATTAAAAAGCTTTCAGGAGAACCGTGTCAGCGATTCTCATTTCATTCCATCCACTGGATATGGGTATGATGACATTGGACGTGATACATTAGAGAAGATTTACGCAGAAGTATTCGGCGGCGAGGCAGGCCTAGTGCGTCCTCAAATCATCTCAGGCACACATGCAATCTCCATCGCCCTGTTTGGGGTGTTGCGCCCTGGTGATGAACTACTTTATATTACTGGAAAGCCATATGATACGCTAGAAGAGATCGTAGGAATCCGCGGAAGTGGCGTAGGCTCTTTAAAAGAGTACAACATAGGCTATAAAACCATCGATCTCAAAAATAACCGTGGTATTGACTGGGAGGCTGTCAGCAATGCAATAACGCCTTCCACTAAAATGATTGGTATTCAGCGTTCAAAAGGTTATGCAACAAGACCATCTTTTACTATAGAAGAAATTAAAGAAATGATTCGTTTTGTAAAGGAAATCAAACCGGATGTGGTTGTGTTTGTAGACAACTGTTACGGCGAATTTGTGGAGCTTGAGGAGCCGTGTCATGTTGGTGCGGATTTGATGGCTGGTTCTCTAATTAAGAATCCTGGTGGAGGTATTGCCAAAACAGGTGGTTACATCGTTGGGAAAAAAGAGTTGGTGGAAGCTTGTTCTTACAGAATGACTTCCCCTGGGATTGGGGCAGAAGCTGGTGCCAGCCTATACAGCTTGCAAGAAATGTATCAAGGTTTCTTCCTTGCTCCCCATGTAGTGGGACAGGCGTTAAAAGGAGCGATGTTCACTGCTGCGTTTTTAGAAGAGCTCGGGATGAATACTTCTCCTAGCTGGGATGCACACCGTACCGACTTGATTCAATCGGTGCAATTTGATGATAAAGAAAAAATGATTGCCTTCTGTCAGGCAATCCAGTATGCATCACCAGTCAATTCACATGTTACACCATATGCGAACTATATGCCGGGGTATGAGGATGACGTAATTATGGCTGCTGGGACATTTATTCAAGGAGCGAGCATTGAGCTGACTGCTGATGGTCCGATCAGAGCGCCGTATGTTGCATATGTTCAAGGTGGCTTGACCTATTCGCATGTAAAGATTGCTGTTTGTAGTGCGGTGGATCATTTGATTAGTAAGGGGTTAATGGAATAATTGGAGTTGTTTTAAGCCTAGGGGGAGCCCTGGGCTTTATTTGTTTTATGGGGGTTTGATGGGTAAGGGTATGGAGATATGGTTGGGTGTGTAGAGAGGGGCTGTCTGTTCCTGTTTGGAGTGAGGGAGAGTGCGTTTGGTCGTAGAGAGGTGGTTTCTGAGATGTATGACGACCGGTGAAGGGGAAAAAGCAGAGGAGCCGTCGTCATTGGAGATGTATGACGACCGGTGAAGGGGAAAAAGCAGAAGAGCCGTCGTCATAGGAGGTGTATGACGACCGGTGAAGGGGGAAACGCAGAGGAGCCGTCGTCATTGGAGGTGTATGACGACCGGTGAAGGGGAAAAAGCAGAGGAGCCGTCGTCATTGGAGGTGTATGACGACCGGTGAAGGGGAAAAAGCAGAGGAGCCGTCGTCATAGGAGGTGTATGACGACCGGTGAAGGGGAAAAAGCAGAGGAGCCGTCGTCGTAGGAGGTGTATGACGACCGGTGAAGGGGAAAAAGCAGAGGAGCCGTCGTCATAGGGGATTTAATCTTAAATCTCGTTGTAACTATTTTTACACATTAATATGGACTTGACTGTTTCTGTTCCCGTTTGGAGTGAAGGAGAGTGCGTTCGGTAGTAGAGAGTCGTTCTCTGCTCCCGTTTGGAGTATTAGAGAGCGTGTTTGGTCGTAGAGAGGGGGTCTCTGCTCCCGTTTGGAGTATGAGAGAGCGTGTTCGGTAGTAGAGAGGGGGTCTCTGCTCCCGTTTATAGTATGGGAGCGCGCGTTCGGTCGTAGAGAGTCGTTCTCTGTTCCCGTTTGGACTTTGGAAGAGAACGTTCGGTCGTAGAGAGGGTCTCTCTTTTCCCATTTGGACTTTAGTAGAGTGTGATGGGGTGTTGAGATGGTCATCATAACTAATTGACAACTTACGCCCAGCGATCTAAAAACCAGAAGAATGCATGTTTCTAATCGGACAGAACAGGTTATAAGATAAAGGGGACAAAAACCAGCATACATACCTGTCGCGACCTACATTTCTTTAGGTTATTCCTACGAATTACTTTATTTTATAAAAATAATGTTAGAAAACCTAACATGTTCTTGACAGATTATCTAACATCGCATAAACTAAGAGTAACTTCATAGGAAATGATGAAAGGAGGATTTGTAGTGAGTGACAATATTAGACGTTCAATGCCATTATTTCCAATAGGAATTGTCATGCAGCTAACAGAATTGTCAGCTCGACAAATCCGATATTATGAAGAAAATGGGCTTGTTTTCCCGGCTCGTTCTGAAGGCAACCGCCGACTTTTTTCTTTTAATGATGTCGATACTCTATTAGAGATAAAAAACCTCATTGAGCAAAAAGTGAACATAGCTGGCATCAAACAGCTGATGACAGTCAAGCAACAGCACAAGGAAGTCCCTTCAGAAGAAGTGGCAAAAGATGATGCTAAGCCAGAACTGTCGGATGACCAACTGCGCAAACTACTCCGTGCAGAAATGATGCAAGCGGGAAGATATAATCGAACTAGTCTCCGTCAAGGTGATATGTCCCGATTTTTCCATTAATTTTTTTGAGTTTTTTGGTAAGTTTTTATTAAAACTAAAATAGTAAAAATTTTGAGGAGGAACTTTATTATGGCTAAGTACACACACGAGGACATCAAGCGTATCGTCCAGGAGGAAAATGTAAAATACATCCGTCTTCAATTTACGGATATCCTTGGAACAATTAAAAACGTGGAAATCCCTGTAAGTCAATTGGAGAAAGCATTGGACAACAAAATGATGTTTGATGGATCTTCCATTGAAGGTTTCGTTCGTATTGAAGAATCTGACATGAACTTATACCCAGATCTTGACACATTCGTAGTATTCCCTTGGACTTCTGAAAAAGGGAAAGTAGCACGTTTCATCTGTGATATCTACAATCCAGACGGAACTCCATTCGAAGGAGACCCTCGTGCAAACTTAAAACGTATGTTAAAAGAAATGGAAGACCTAGGATTTTCCGATTTCAACCTTGGACCAGAGCCAGAGTTCTTCCTATTTAAATTAGATGAAAAAGGCGAGCCAACATTAGAGCTAAACGATAAAGGTGGATATTTCGACCTGGCTCCAACAGACCTTGGTGAGAACTGCCGCCGTGATATCGTTCTTGAGCTTGAAGAAATGGGATTTGAGATTGAAGCTTCTCACCATGAAGTAGCTCCTGGACAGCATGAAATTGATTTCAAATATGCAAGCGCAATTCAAGCTTGTGATGACATCCAAACATTTAAACTAGTTGTAAAAACAATTGCTCGTAAGCACGGTTTGCATGCAACTTTCATGCCAAAACCACTTTTCGGCGTGAACGGTTCTGGTATGCACTGCAACCTTTCTTTATTCAAAGACGGAGAAAATGCGTTCTATGATGCTAACGGTGACTTAGAATTAAGTGAGACTGCAAAACACTTTATTGCAGGTATCATTAAGCATGCTACTGCTTTCACTGCAGTAACAAACCCTACTGTAAACTCTTATAAGCGTCTAGTACCTGGATACGAAGCACCTTGTTATGTTGCATGGTCCGCTCGTAACCGTAGCCCATTAATCCGTATCCCAGCTTCTCGTGGTATCTCCACTCGTGTAGAAGTTCGTAGTGTAGACCCTGCAGCTAACCCATACCTAGCTATGGCTGTATTATTGAAAGCTGGACTTGACGGCATTAAAAACAAATTGGAAGCTCCGAAGCCAATCGACCGCAACATCTATGTGATGAACAAAGAAGAGCGCGTTGCTGCTGGTATCGCAGACCTTCCGGCAACACTTGCTGCTGCACTTGAAGAATTAAAATCAAATGAAGTGATCCAATCTGCTTTAGGTGAGCATTTACTTGAGCACTTCATCGAAGCAAAAGAAATCGAGTGGGATATGTTCCGTACACAGGTTCACCCATGGGAGAGAGATCAGTATTTAACTCAATACTAAAAAGAAAAACCCCTTGATACCATTGGTGTATTGAGGGGTTTTTGAATTCATTGGATTAGTTAGCTGAAAACGTAGTTTTTTGGGCGCACCCATGAAACACCCATAAAAAATGGAACTACCCACAAAAGGAACAGTCAGAAATGTAAGCAATGTAATACGAATTTTTATGACTACAAAGAAAGAATGTTTTGTTCATAAAAATGTAGTATGAAGTTCTCAAAGAATAACCCTACATCTATGCATGTGTACAAACCAAGACCTAAAAAGATAAAGAATTGCGTTAACTGCAATGAGGATTAAGAAACTCACCAAGATAAAAGAAAGTATTGCAGCTATAAATGTAGATATGAATACTAAGTCAAAGAAAAACCAATCTCAAATAATAAATGTAAAGAATGCTGTAAATGGTTTTCTACAACATATAAGTTAAATATTAGATATGTTGCATAATTTGCGAGCATGATAAAAAGCCTTTCCTTTATCGGAAGGGCTTATTTAGTGTTTTTATCTGTATAAAAATTTGCATGTTTTATTAGCTCATCAATGTTTTCGTACAACTATATTAAATTATGATGTATGTATCCTATTTCATCCTCAACATTTTGATGGGTTAAGCAATTTAACTCCCTATCTAGATTAATAAGTTTAACCTTACTCTCTGGAAATGTATTTTTGAACGCCATATATACAATATCAGATAAGTGACAACCTTTAAGGTCGCCACTTAAATTGAAATTTATTTTGCCGCTTTGAATTAGGGGACTATTAACACCAGTTACAACCGCAGTAATTTCCTCCGTAGTTTCCACCACTGTATGAACCGCCAACAAACGAAGCACCAACGATAACTAGAAGAATAAACAAAACAACTACAAGCGCAAACCCTCCGCCTTTGTTGTCATCTTTATGCCCTTCATGACTCATACTTTACACCACCTTTTCTTCAGGTACCATATCATATGTAAATGGTTCTGTTTTTGGTTGGGACAATGGTTTATCAGAATAAAAAGGGCTACTCTCACAATTTTATATGAAGAAACTAAATACGTGTTGGCCATTGCTTGTCACATTAATCCAATTACTTTGGCAGACTTGTACGTAGAGAGGTGTTTTGATGACGAACCATTGATGGAACAGTTGCAAAATGAATTGAGTGTCTTTTAAAGCTTATAGTATAATGCCATTAAAAAGTCATGAAAAAAGTTACCTCAATTATTTATGAATGTTGGAGGTCGATAAATGGAGTTAGTAAGCCTTATCATTTGAGAAACGGCGATGTCTTTTGCTGTATGCTTTATTTAATAACCAGGAAGACACCCAGGATAGGTTAGTGGATGATGATTAAATGGAGATTCCTAGACGTCTTGGAACAATATCATGCAAAACTTGCAGGAAAATTAAACGTCACCGAGAGTTAGAGAAATATTGATTTGAGCTAGGAAAATATTATTCGCCCCCCAAATCACCCATGAAACAGCCATAAAAGATTGAAATAGTTTGATTTGCTATGAACAACCAAAAGTTAAGAATCCTTTTGTATCAACGTTAATGAGTGTTGGGTGATTTAATTTCATGAGCTGAAATATGTTCCGTACCCAGGTTCACCCATGGGAGAGAGATCAATATTTAACTCAGTACTAATAGATAAAAAACCTTCGCGCTGCTATGTGCGAAGGTTTTTTTGCGTTTTGTGAATGTTGTCTTGTCATAATATTCCCTTAATACAAATATGCTTTACTAGTAAGTGTACAAGGGAGTGGCTATATGGCAAAGGTGAATCATCCTACTGTAACAGCTGAAATGATTGAAATGTACTATGAATGCAATAAGCAAAAGAAAGAAATAGAGAAACAGATGGAAGAACTAAAAGAGCGATTTCATCTTTATTTTGACAAAAGCTTCGGGCAAGATGAAAAGGCAGAGGTAGTCATGGGTGGATACAAGCTGCAAAGACAGGTTAGGAAATCGGAGAAGTATTCTGATGAAACCGTTCAAAAGCTTGAGGAATTAAGTATGAATGATCTGATTAAAACAATAAAAATACCCGATGATACAAAGATTAAAGCAGCCATCCAACTAAATCTTATTAAAGAAGAGGATCTGGAAGGTTGTTTGGTTACCAATTCATCCTTAGCAATATCAGTGAAGCCGCTTACGCCAAACTAAATCTTAGGGGGATAGTCAGATGTCAGAACAAAATCAGATAAGGCCGGTTTCCAAAGGTGCTTGGTTTCGTATAGTGTTTCTTGTTTTTGCTCTTGTAAATCAACTTCTCGTAATCTACGGAAAATCACCTCTGCCTTTTTCCGAGGAAGAGTTAGAGCAACTATTCAGCATAGTCTGGACTTCTGTTGCAGCACTTGTTGCCTGGTGGAAGGACAATGACTGGACAAAGAAAGCTAGGAGTAGAACTAAGTAAAAAGACCGAGGTATTTGCCTTGGTTTTTTCTCGTTTACTGACCTTATAAATTGTTGGAGTGTGGAGACTATGAAAATTTTGCTTTTCGCAGATCCCGGAATTGACGACTCATTAGCAATTATATATGCATTGCTACATCCAGAAATAGACTTAATGGGAATCGTTACAGGGTATGGAAATGTATCTGTTTTTGACGCAACAAGGAATGCAGCGTATCTATTGGAGGTAGCAGGAAGATCAGATATTCCGGTTATAAGGGGTTCTTCTCAACCGTTAAGTGGAGCTCCTACTACCTTTTATCCGGAAATTCACGGTCCACAGGGGTTAGGACCAATAGTACCGCCAGCTGATTTCCAAGCGGATGTCAGTCCTTTTGAACTTATGTTTGAGATTATTGAGGAAAATATAGAAGACATCGTGATTGTGGATGTAGGGAGACAAACAACCCTTGCTTTTGCTTTTAATCTGCGACCTGAACTTATGGAAGAGGTTAAAGAGGTATATCTTATGGGCGGGGCGTTTATGGTACCCGGTAACGTTACTGATGTTGCGGAAGCCAACTTTTGGGGAGATCCGATTGCTACCTCTGTCATTTTGAATAAAGCGCAAAAAGTGTATATTACCCCACTCAATGTAACTAACAGGGCAATAATTACAAGGGATATAGCAACCTATATTTTTAACCATACAAATAGTCCATACAAGAAATTAATTCCAAAAGTTACGAATTATTATGCTACTTTTTATGATCAGGTGATGCCAGGTATTGACGGTTCACCATTGCACGATGTTTTTACTCTATATTATTTAGTAAATAAGGATAAAACGTATACAGTCAAGCGGGATGTAAGGGTTGCTATTGTTGATGGGAACAGAGGGCAAAGTATAGCGGATTTTAGAATGGTCTACAAAGATCCGGAACGCGAGCATTATATAGCAATGGATTTTAATTATGATCACTTTATTGAAGACTTTATAAGAGTAAACTTGGCGGACGGGGGAGAGCTTGCTTAATTATGCAAAAATAAGAATGCCTGCTGAATAAAATAAGATAATGTGATTACCATAAGGACATAGTATCTCAGCGGGGTGATCTTGCTATGGATTTAAACTGGATCTGGAAAGCGGTTTTAATCACGATTATTGGAACATTTTTACTAAGAATTGCTGGAAGAAAGTCTATATCTCAGATGACATTAGCACAAGTGGTAATTATGATAGGGATCGGTTCATTGTTAATTCAACCTTTGGCAGGGAAGAGCATTTGGGTGACATTTGGTGTGGGTATCACACTTGTGATAACACTAGTACTAATGGAGTTTTTACAATTAAAGTCAGATATTTTTGAGAAACTAATTACAGGTAAGTCAAAAATATTAATAGAGAACGGTAAATTAAATGAAGATACTTTGAAAAAGTTAAGGTTTACCATTGATCAACTAGAGATGAAACTAAGACAAAATAGTATATCTAGCATAAGTGATGTAAAGTGGGCCACACTTGAACCAAACGGACAGCTTGGATTTGAATTAAACGAACAAGCAAAGCCTGTAACCAAGAAGGAATGGAATATTCTTTTTCAGGAAATGCAGCTCCTGAAAATAATGATGGACCCTACATGTAAACCAAGCCGTGTAACAAATGAGTTAGAGGGAAATTTATTTACGGAAGTGAAAAATGGGAAGCACAAATTAAAAGAACGTCCTGATGAAACACTTGATTAACGAAAATAAAAAAAGCCGATAGACGGCTTTTTTTAGTGAATATTACGATACACACCAATCACTTTACCAAGAATACTTACATTACGTACAATAATCGGTTCTAATGTGGAGTTTTCTGGCTGTAATCGAATATAATCTTTTTCTTTAAAGAACCGTTTAACAGTTGCTTCATCCTCTTCTGTCATGGCAACGACGATATCACCGTTGTTCGCGGATTGCTGTTGACGAACGATAACATAGTCTCCATCAAGAATACCGGCTTCGATCATACTGTCCCCCATAACCTCTAGCATGAACACTTGCTCGTCTGGCGCAACGTAGCGATCAGGTAGTGGAAAGTAGTCCTCTACATTTTCAATGGCAGTAATGGGCTGACCTGCAGTTACTTTACCGATAATCGGAACATTAACTGCAGAAATCTTAGGGATAAGTTCATCTTCCATGATTTCAATGGCTCTTGGTTTTGTAGGGTCTCGGCGAATAAGTCCTTTGCTTTCAAGTCGCGCAAGATGACCGTGAACTGTGGAACTGGAAGCTAAACCAACCGCTTCTCCGATCTCTCGGACGGATGGTGGATATCCTTTTGCTTGGACTTCTTTTTTTATGTAATCCAATATGTCCTGTTGCCTTTTTGATAGTTTCATATTCCGCACCTCTATCATTAATATTAGTGATAGTATAGCATGTTTTGGTATAAAATACAAACATAAGTTCGAATTATTGACAAGAATATACGTTCGCTTGATAATAATAGTTTAAAAGAATGGTGGAGGAAAACATACATGAAGGGAATCATTTATTGTCGAGTGAGTACGAAAAAAGACACACAGGAAACTTCTCTGATACGTCAAAAAGAAGAATTGGTTTCGTTAGCAGCAAATCGAGGCATTGACATAGTCCAGGTAGTGGAAGAACAGGCTAGTGGCTACGATTTGGATCGGGAAGGTGTTTTTCAAATCATTGAACTTATTTCAAGTCAGCATATTGATGTCCTTCTAATTCAGGATGAGACCAGGCTTGGCAGGGGGAATGCCAAGATCGCTTTTTTACATTGGCTAAAGAAACATGCCATTAAGATCTATTCGATAACGGATAATGGAGAGTTGAAATTATCCGACTCAGATTCAATGGTCATGGATATTGTAGCAATTGTTGAGGAATACCAAAGAAAGCTACATAATTTGAAAATAAAAAGAGGCATGCAACGAGCAGTTCAAAGAGGATATGACCCTACAAAAAACCTTACTAATCTGCATATGAGCCCTGGACGCGAAAAAATTGAGGTTCCCATAGAAGAGATTGTTAGGCTTCGTAAAAACAAGCTCACATTTCATGAAATCGCTGCCACATTAAGAGGGCTTGGTTATGACGTGTCCAAAGCAACAGTAAACAGGCGGTACCGGGAGTATATGGAAGAGAGCGACACCGGTTTGCTTGTAAAAAAAGAACCTCTCTAGTAAGATAAAAGCATATCTTCCCAAGGATGAAAGAAGGAGTTCTCTATGTTATCAAAAGAAAAAATTGCAAGAATCAACGCACTTTCCAAAAAGGCCAAAAGTGTAGGGCTTACTAATGATGAAGCAGCGGAACAACAAAAGCTTCGTCAGGAGTATATAAAGACTTTCCGTGCTTCTATGGAAAATACACTACAAGGCGTAACAATCATGGATCCGGAAGGAAATGATGTCACTCCGGAAAAATTAAAGGACACAAAAAAGAATTTAAAGCATTAAATGCTTTTTTTTAGAACACTGGAACATACTATTTGTGATAAAATATAATTTTTCCATGAAAAAATAAGTTAAAGAGAAAGGATGGAAAAGATGACACAACATATAGATCAACTTTCCATTAACACAATTCGTACACTATCAATCGATGCAATTGAAAAAGCTAACTCCGGCCATCCAGGAATGCCAATGGGTGCTGCACCAATGGGTTATTCTTTATGGACAAGATTCATGAACCACAACCCAAAGAATCCGAACTGGTTCAATAGAGACCGCTTTGTTCTATCTGCAGGTCACGGTTCCATGTTGCTTTACAGCCTTTTACATTTAGGCGGCTATGATGTTTCTATGAATGACTTAAAAGAATTCCGTCAATGGGGAAGTAAAACTCCTGGACATCCTGAATTCGGTCATACTCCTGGTGTAGATGCCACAACTGGTCCACTTGGACAAGGTATTGCAATGGGTGTTGGAATGGCAATGGCAGAACGCCATTTGGCAGCTACATACAATAAAGAAGACATGGAATTGGTAAATCACTTTACATATAGCATTTGTGGAGATGGAGACCTGATGGAAGGTGTTTCTGGAGAAGCTGCTTCTCTTGCATCACATCTGAAATTAGGCCGTTTCATCGTACTTTACGATTCCAATGATATTTCACTTGACGGTGATTTAGATCGTTCCTTCTCTGAAAGCATTGAAACACGTTTCAAAGGATACGGTTGGCAATATATCCGCGTGGAAGATGGAAACAATCTGGAGGAAATCGCAGCTGCAGTAGAAGAAGCGCAAAGTGATTTGTCCCGTCCAACCATGATTGAAGTGAAAACTACAATCGGTTACGGTTCACCAAACCGTGCAGGTAAATCAGATGTGCATGGTGCTCCTCTAGGTGCAGATGAATTAAAGTTAACGAAAGAAGCATATAAATGGACGTTTGAGAACGACTTCCATGTACCTGAAGAAGTGTACACTCACTTCCGTGAAACGGTTGCAGATAAAGGGGCAAAAGTGGAAGCCGAATGGAATGAGCTTTTTGATGCTTATAAAACAAAATACCCTGAGCTTGGAAAACAGCTTGAAGCAGCAATGAAAGGTGAACTTCCTGAAGGATGGGATTCAGAGATTCCTGTTTATGAAGAAGGAAAAAGCTTAGCTTCCCGTGCTTCTTCTGGTGAGGTTCTAAACGCTATTGCCAAGAAAGTTCCTTCCTTCTTTGGCGGATCTGCTGACTTGGCTGGTTCAAACAAGACGAACATTAAAAACGAAGCCGACTTTACTGCTGAAGATTACAGCGGACGTAATATTTGGTTTGGTGTTCGTGAATTTGGAATGGGTGCAGCTATGAACGGTATGGCGTTACATGGCGGTCTAAAAGTATACGGAGGAACGTTCTTTGTATTCTCTGATTACTTGCGCCCAGCTATTCGATTAGCGGCTCTTCAACAGTTGCCTGTAACGTATGTGTTCACTCATGATTCCATCGCAGTTGGTGAAGATGGACCTACACATGAGCCAATCGAACAGCTTCCATCTTTACGAGCGATGCCAAATCTATGTGTGATTCGTCCTGCAGACGGTAACGAGACGGCTGCTGCTTGGAAAGTGGCATTAGAATCCGAAAAGACACCTACAGCACTTGTGTTAACACGTCAAAATCTTCCTACTATTAAAGGAACAGACGAGACGGCACTTGAAGGTGTGCGTAAAGGGGCATACGTAATTTCCAAAGCTGGAAAAGAAACTGCGGATGCACTTATCCTAGCAACTGGATCTGAAGTTGGTCTTGCTGTGGATGCGCAAAAAGCGTTACAACAAGAAGGGATTCATGTTTCTGTTGTGAGTATGCCTTCATGGGATCGTTTTGAACAACAATCCCAAGAATACAAAAACTCAGTATTACCAAAAGACGTGAAGAAACGTCTTGGAATTGAAATGGCTACTCCACTTGGGTGGGAGCGTTATACTGGAGATGAAGGAGATATCCTTGCTATCAACGGATTCGGCGCATCAGCACCAGGAGAGCGCATCATGAAAGAATACGGATTTACTACGGAAAATGTAGTTGCACGAGTTAAAGCTCTATTAGATAAATAAGCGAATTTTGTGGAGTGAGCATTGCCTATTTTTAAGGTAATGCTCATTTTTTTTTGCATTCGACATAATAAGCTAAAAATAGCCCCTTGCCAACTACACTATAAGACAAAACTCTTCTCTATCATTCTCTATAATAAAAGAAAAGAAGTGATAGGAGGGTTTCATTTGCGCGAATATATGATATATCTGATAGAGGAAGAAGTAGCGAAACATTACTCAGGTAATGAGTTAAAGCTTTTCCAGCTTTTTCAGCAATACGAACAAGAGGAACCACTTCGTTCCATCATTAAACAGCAAGTGGATTACGTTACGCTCCCAGTCCCTACCTTCCCACTTCAACAATCATTAGAACAAGCCCTAAAGAATAAGGAAGGTTACAAGCGAGTGGCCTATCAACATAAAATACAAAAAGAGGATTCTACAGCAAAGCTATCTATTTTCGAAAAGTACTTGAAGCTTTCTTCGACCGGGTCTTTCGAAGCAGAAGCTATCTTCTTTGAAATTATCCGCAAACAGGCGCCTTATTTCCTTGCAATAGATGTAAACTCCAATCGCTATGGTTGGTTACAACCAATTAAACAGAGAAAATTTGTTTAATTGCAGGAGAAATCTATCGGAAAATGTTGTATAATAGGTTTTAGTTTAGTACACTACATTGGTAGACCTAGTTTTGAGGAGGAAATTTTTTAATGGAAACATGGATTTGGATTCTTATTGTAGTTCTAGCATTGATTGCTGGGGTTGCACTAGGATTTTTCATCGCTCGTAAGTACATGATGACTTACCTAAAGAAAAATCCACCAATTAATGAGCAAATGCTTCGCGTGATGATGATGCAAATGGGAATGAAACCATCCCAAAAGAAAATTAATCAGATGATGTCTGCGATGAATAAGCAAATGAAATAAATGAAAAAGCACTCACTATGGGTGCTTTTTCTTTTTGAAAACGCTCTGTTAAAGCATGCTGTTGATATTTGCAGCAACCTAGCTGTTGATTGATTGGAGCACTAGGCGAAGACTCCTCGAAAATGCTACGCATGTTCTTCGTGCGATGTTTCGCTGTCTTAGTCTTCCTTTTCCTGAGGGAGATAGCGTTTAGGGGAGACCCCGCAGGCGCTTTTCCAAAAAAGCGAAGCCTAGTGCGGAAATCAACAACGGTGTTCAAAAGAACTTTTTGAGAAAAAACGCTACAAAAAGTATCTTCCTAAAAATTTGAATATTTGCTAAACTGTTATAGTTGAACGTATATAAAAAATCGGGGGAAAGAGCATGAGTATATTCAAAGACCTTTGGTGGTTTTTTAAACAGGAACGAAAGTCATATATACCTGGGGTGCTGCTTCTTGCCTTTGTAGCGTTCTTAGAACTGATTCCGCCAAGAATCGTAGGAATGACGGTTGATCACATTGTGGAAGGTACTTTAACGAGGGAGAGGATTCTCCAACTGATGCTGGTTCTTCTCGGTACCGCCATCATTGTTTACATTTTGCGTTATCTCTGGCGCATATTGATTTTCGGTCCGGCAGTAAGACTAGCAAGATTACTTCGCAATAATTTGTATGAGCACTTTACGAAGATGTCGGCAAGCTTTTATCAACGCAGACGTGTAGGGGATTTGATGGCCCACTCAACCAATGACCTACAAGCCATTCAACAAACAGCTGGTGCAGGAGTTTTAACGCTAGTTGACTCCTTAATGACTGGCGGCTTTGTGTTAATTGCCATGGCAGCAACAATCAGTTGGAAATTGACATTGATCTGTCTAATTCCACTGCCAATCATGGCCATCGCGACAAACTACTACGGTACATTGCTTCATAAAACGTTCCATAAAGCACAGGCAGCCTTTTCATCCCTAAATGATAAAGTGCAAGAAAGTGTGAATGGAATTAAAGTGGTCAAAACCTTCGGACAGGAGAAAGAAGAAATCGAAGAGTTTGAAAAACAGGCAGAAGATGTGGTGAAAAAGAATGTTACCGTAGCAAAAATAGATTCACTCTTTGATCCTACAATCGGGTTGATTATTGGGATCTCCTTTTTTCTTGCCATCGCATTTGGCTCAAGGTATGTGATGACAGGTGAACTGACCATTGGTGAGTTAATTGCATTTACCACTTACTTAGGCTTATTAATTTGGCCAATGCTTGCGTTTGGATGGCTTTTCAACATCGTCGAACGGGGCAGGGCTTCTTATGACCGCGTATCCGCTCTTATGAAAGAGGAAGTAGATATTAAAGATAAGCCAAACGCTATTGAAACAATACCTACAGGTAATATTGAATACAATGTGCAGACCTTTACATACCCAACAGAGAAAGAAGCGCTGTTAAAAGATATTCATCTCCAATTGAAACAAGGACAGACGCTTGGCGTGGTAGGGAAAACAGGGAGCGGAAAGACTACTTTACTCAAGATGTTGATTAGAGAATTTGATGGCATACAAGGTAATATCCTGATTGGTGGTACACCAATTAGAAATTATTCCTTAGAAGCACTTCGAAAAGCAATTGGTTATGTACCTCAGGACCATTTCCTTTTCTCTGCCACCATTGCTGATAATATTGCCTTTGCTGTGCCGGATGGTACATTTGAAGAGATCATTCAAGCGGCAAAACTCGCAAACATCCATGAAGATATTATTCAATTCACCGACGGCTATCAAACGATGGTTGGCGAGCGTGGGGTATCCTTATCCGGTGGTCAGAAGCAACGATTATCCATTGCAAGAGCATTGCTTATGGACCCAGAAATTCTAATTCTTGATGATTCCCTGTCTGCGGTAGATGCCAAGACAGAAGAGAGCATCCTGCACGCTCTAAAAGAAAATCGTAAAGGGAAGACAACGATCATAACCTCCCATCGCTTAAGTGCCATTCAGCATGCGCAAATCATTATTGTTTTAGAAAATGGAAACATTGTGCAGCAAGGTACTCACGGTCAGTTGATGGATGAGGAAGGCTGGTATAAAGAAATGTATCTCCGTCAAGCATTAGAGTCCCTTGTGGAGCATGGGGGTTAAAAAATGAACAATCAGACAATTACAGCAAAAGAACAAAGACAGGTTTTAAAGAGGTTATTGGGATACGCCAAGCCGCATACGAAACAATTTATTTTCGCGTTTACCTTACTAGTACTGGCGACTGTAGGGGAAATTGTAGGGCCTTTGATTATTAAAGTGTTCATTGATGATTACTTAACCCCTCAAGTGATGGAAACAGGACCAATCATTACTTTGGCCTCCCTATATATCGGGATACTGTTCGCAAAAGTAATCATTACTTACTTCCAGCTTCTAAAGTTTCAAGAGATTTCGTTAAAGATCATTCAAGAGTTAAGGATTGATATATTTGCCAAGGTTCAACGACTTGGTTTGAAGTTTTTTGATAAAACGCCAGGTGGCAGTATCGTATCAAGAGTCACAAATGATACAGAGGCCATTAAAGATATGTTTGTAAGTGTTATTTCGACATTCGTCCAAAACGGGGTATTCTTGATAGGTATCTTTATTGCGATGTTTCTTTTAAACGTGCAACTCGCGATTTTTTGTATGCTTATCATCCCGATCATCTTTGCAATAATGGCGACTTATCGCCATTTCAGCTCCCGATTTTATGCGGATATGAGGGAAAGGTTAAGCCAGTTGAATGCGAAATTAAATGAATCCTTACAAGGGATGTCTATCATTCAAGTGTTTCGACAAGAGAAACGCCTTCGCAAAGAATTCGCAGAAATAAATGAGGCACACTACCAAGCTGGAGTGAAAAATATTAAGCTTGACGGACTTTTGCTACGACCAGCGATTGATTTTGTTTATGTTCTGTCTCTCATATTAGTTTTGAGCTATTTTGGCATATCTTCTATTGGCAATGTTATTGAGATAGGTGTTCTTTATGCGTTTGTTAATTATCTCGGGAGATTTTTTGAGCCCGTGAATCAAATGATGATGAGACTATCTATGTACCAACAAGCTATTGTCTCCGCCTCAAGGGTCTTCTCTTTGCTTGATGAAAAAGAACTAGCACCAACTGCGGAAAAATCGCTAAGCTCACCAACTATAACATCTGGGGAAATAGAATTTAAAAACGTAACCTTCTCTTATGATGGAAAACGAGATGTATTAAAGGACATATCTTTTACAGCAAAGCCTGGGGAAACAGTTGCATTGGTTGGCCATACCGGGAGTGGAAAAAGCTCCATCATTAATCTTTTAATGAGATTCTATCAGATTGAAAAAGGGGAAGTGCTTATTGACGGGTTCCCACTGAAGTATTTTGAAGATCAGGAGCTTCGCAAGAATATGGGGCTTGTACTACAAGATCCATTTCTTTTCTATGGAACCATCAATCATAATATCCGTTTGCATGATCCATCCATCTCAGATCAAGAGATAAAAGCAGCGGCTGAATTCGTGCAGGCAGACTCATTTATCAAAAAACTTCCTGACCAATATGAGCAGCTGGTAGTGGAAAGAGGAGCGACTTTCTCTAGCGGGCAAAGGCAGCTTGTGGCATTCGCACGAACCATCGCAACCAAACCAAAGATCCTGGTTCTAGACGAGGCAACAGCCAACATCGACACCGAAACTGAAGAGGCAATCCAGACAGCCCTCAAAAAAATGAGAAAAGGTCGCACAACCATCGCAATTGCCCACCGTCTATCCACCATTCAAGATGCAGACCAAATTCTTGTCCTGCACCAGGGAGAGATAGTAGAAAGAGGCACACATCAAGAGCTTTTGAATATAGAAGGCTTGTATTACAAAATGTATCTTCTACAAAATGGAAAGCCAGATAAGGTGGAAGATGTACTAGCTCACCCTTAGATAACAGAGTAAATAGCAGACTAGTTTCTTCATAGGAACTAGTCTGTTTTTTGGGTGTGATTTTATATGTAGCTTATTCAACAAACGGGCCAGATTGTGGAATAACGGAGCACGTGTAGTATAGGGCGATTGCTGCATAGTGGGTCGCTTCTTACTTAAGAATTGGGAGAGGGAGTTTAATGTAAGAAGAAATAAAATTGGGGTGAGTTCATGTTTGTTAAAGTTTATCAGTATCATATTCAAAAAAATAAAGTAGACGAATATTTAGCAATTCAAGAAAAAGCATCAGAAATTTACGGGAGACATTTAGATTTTCACACAATGTATCTAAATAGTAAGGATGATGCTACGAAATGGATAGAAATTTCAAGATATAAGGATGAAAATGAGTATCAAAAAAGTATGGATATGATTAATGAACAAGAAGAAATACAAGAACTATTCAAAGCATTCCAATCTCTCTTAGTTACTGATAAGAGTGAGATAAGTGAAGAAGACTTTATTGAAAAGAAAGAAAAATATTCTTTTTAGGAATTACCTGGTTAAACAAACTAGGGCTATTGCAACATAATTATTAGTCGCTCGTTACTTAAGAATTGGTCTGTATAGTTTAAAAGGCGATTGAAACTTTTTAGGATTATGTAGGCATTCATATCAAAAATATGGAGGGTAGAATACAGATGTTTGAAAACTTTAATTTTGACATAATTTATCGTGAACGAGATGCTTTCACCCCTCTAGTGGTTGATGTGTGGTGTGGCTGGTTCTGGAAAAACTACATTCTCACAACAATTAGAAAAAGAAGGTTTTGTACGTCTTTCTATTGATGAAGAAATATGGGCTACTAATGGTCGTTATGGGATTGATTCCCCATGGAAAAGATTGAGGAATACAAGAAAGATGCAGAAAGAAAATTACGCAAGCATTTAATAAAGTTAATTCACGATAAACAACAGGTGGTAGTTGACTTCAGTTTTTGGGATCGTATTAGAAGGAACCAATATAAACAACTTATTAATAAGTCCGGAGGTAAATGGAAACTTATTTATTTAAAAGTTCATCCTGATGATTTGAGTGAACGGCTTAAGAAACGAAACAAACGCTTTGATGCTAATGCCTTCCCTATTACAGAAGAAGTTTTAACTTCCTACCTTAATGGTTTCGAAATACCAAGAGGTGAAGGAGAAATTGTGATTGAAAATTAAACATATCAAATAAAAACCATTCTTATAACGAATGCTTATCTTAAATAAGACCTTCCATTATCGGGCGCCGTTCCAGAGACAAGGATCAGCGCAATTTTTGTCGTGGCCAAAGAGAATTTCATATTGTAGGAATTTTTATATTATGAAATAATTGGAATTAAGCAATCGGGAGGATTAATGAATAAGCAAAAGTAGATAAAAGTAAGTTTGAGCTGGTTTCATTTCCTGGCCATATCAGCTTCTGAAATGATTCTACAACGGTGAGCAAAATGGTTATTGATAATTGTTTGTTATCCACTAATGCCTAAGGACCGCCTTTATTACATATAAAATAAATAAATAGTGTAAAATTATTATACATAAAAGCCACTTCTTATAAAAAATACGAGGGAGACTACACACATGATACTTACAGTCGATAACGTAAATAAATCATTCGGAAAAGAAAAGATTCTAAAAGAGGTTACGTTTAAAATCGAGCGCCCGTCTATTATCGCTTTAGTTGGCCCAAATGGTTCGGGTAAATCAACCCTACTAAGTATCATCACCAATCTACAACGGGCAGATAGTGGAGAAATAAGCATCTTAGATAAAGAAAATACTGATGTGAGTCTATTTAGAGAGGTTTCTTTCATGCAAGACAATACCGTTTTATATGACTATTTAACTGGATATGATCACATGCAATTTATTGCGGATGTACAGTCTTTATCTAAAAGCCAAATTGTAGAAACCGCAGAGCGCATTGGTATTACTAGATACTTGAATAAACGTATTGGTAAATATTCCTTAGGTATGAAGCAACACCTTCTACTCGCAATGGCAATCCTCAATAAGCCCAAATTGTTAATATTGGATGAACCATTGAATGGACTTGACCCCACAAGTGCCATTAAAGTGCGCAACCTGTTGTTAGAGTTACATAAAGAAGGCACCTCTGTTCTATTATCCTCTCATAATTTATCGGAGATTGACCGAATTACCTCAGAAATTTTATTTCTGAAAAAGGGAGCAATTATAAAAGAAGATATCTCCCAATATGAAAGGATATGTTACCACCTTACTGTAAATGACGTTTCAGATGCACATAAGCAATTAACTAAGGAATTATATGAAGTAGAAATTATATCAAACCAGAAAATCTCCCTGTTCCTGAAAGACACTCCCCTACATATTCCTCTGTCTTTGCTTATGCAAAGTGGGACTAAGATAGTTGAAATGGAAAAAATAATTTTTGGCTCAGAGGACCGTTATCAAAATATCTTTGGAGAAAAGGATGCAGACCATGAAGATATTCCTATTTGAGCTAAAAAAATTATGGAGACAAAAGAAATTCCTCTGGGTATCTATTATTTGCCTACTTTGTACCGTAGCTATCTTTCAATCCAACGCTAATGAACAAGAGGAAATGATGGAAAGAGCACAAGAGGAACTAATATTACACCAAGAAATTGTCAATGGAGTCCAAAGGGATCTTTCAGAATTAGATAGGCAACAGGAGCTACCAGAAATTCAACAAAATCAATTAAACCTTACAAAAGAAATGAACTTAATATTAATGCAGTTAAATAGAGTGATGGAAAGAGAAGAATGGGAAAATGTTTACCCATTAAAGCATTCGTTTCTAGAATTGGTAGAGCAATACGAAGCATATGGAGAAACTTTCCCTATCTTAACCGGGCAAGAATTAAGCATGGAAAAAGCTATAGCAGAGTGGTTTATTTCACACAATCTTAGCTATGAAGATGAAGAGTATCCTGTTTCTCCCCATTTAATCGTAAAGGAATTAAGTGACTCGGCATTCAGTTTAGCTGGCCTTTTTGTATTGATGTTGCTATTTGGGAATATATACACTAGTGAGAGGGAGCAACGAACATGGTTGACTTTACAAACTCAACCGATAAGAAAGTGGGAGTTGCTAATTTCCAAATATATTAGTCTGTTAGGTGCCACCTTAATCTTCACGGCTTTATTCATCGTTGTTGGAATAGCCGTTACTACTATTTTTACGGAATACTCCTTTAGTGGACAATATCCGATTTTGTTACAAGATACCCAAACTTTCTATATACTACCAGTCATTACTTACATTATTAGAATCACAATCTTCTTTGTCAGTGCGGCTATTTTTCTTTTTGCAGTGGTAACGATTTTAAGTAGCTTACTAAAAAATACGTTTATAACAATTATACTAACTTCTTTTATTATCATGGTAGGTTATAGTTTAACGGAACTAAATGACCCGTTGCAGGTAATAGGAAATCCGTTTCAACTCTTTCGTATTTCCGCTTTATCAGCGACCATACCTACTGGAGATGATTGGATTTATCCCTGTGTATCGATTATCTGGGGTTCGATACTGATACTTTGTGCAAATTTTAATCCTGAAATAAGAATTTTGTCGTTCTTCCAACAGTCTTCCCACATTCAACCTTTTAAGAGTAAAAATGGATCGATTTTAAATAGGTTAATGTTTTTTGAAGGGAGAAAAGTAATTAGAAAAAAGCTGTATGTACAGATCAATATTTTATTATTGTTATTTGTGACGGTTAGTTATTTTATTCTTTTTCAACAATCTAGTGACCAAGAAACACAGTATCTAGAAGATTTATCAAAGATGGAAGAAACAGAAAATTTGATTGCACTTTCTGAAGAATCCATAGATAGGTACGAAGATGTAAAAAAGCAATCAGGAGAAACGATATATGATGACCTCATTGCTGATGTCTATAAATCCATCGATTTCTTTAAAGAGAGAAGAGAAAAAGGTATAGAAGCAGCTAAGGAATACGAACAAAAAAATTGGACAGCATTTTATCATTATCAACTCTTTGATAATCATACTGCAGCTGGAGAGATAGATACAGGTGGTTTTTATCTGGATAACAGAATGGATACTCTCGGAAAATTCACTGTGGAAGCCAGTATTACAGAAAAGGAATGGTTGATGAAAAACAATATTCAACCTATTTTTACAGGTACCTTTATCCCGACCATCTATCATCAATTTTCAGATGAGGAACTCCATCAGACATTCAAAGAAGAAAATAGAAAACTAGATAGTAGCGGTCTGTTTTCTTTATATTTATTTAACAAGTACTATCTTTACTTTATTCCTATTCTCTTATGTTTCTTCTTGTTTGGAGGGGGCTTGGCTTCAGAGAGAGGAAAAAAACAAACGTTACATTTATTACAAACGCAACCACTAACGTTAAGTAGCCTTTTCTTAGGAAAAATAATGACAAGTAGTATTTTATCGATTTTCACTGGGTTAGGGTTATTTTTAATCATTATTTTGTTTGGAAGCTTATTCAATCGTTTTGGGGATTGGTTTTACCCGATTTTATATTATAACCATGAAGACATCGTGAATTCTTCCAACTACTCTGGCTTGATTTCAAGTGGAAATGGCTATCATTTCATCACTTTAGGGGAGTACCTTATCTACAGTATAATCTTGTTTGTTTTATGCTTACTTTTTGTCCTGGCACTTACCATGGTTTTGTCGATTTTTTTAAACAATGCATTGACCGTTTTTTCGGTTTCTATCCTTCTTAGCGTCTCTGGATATTACGCCACAACTAAAATAGGGATGGACATAGCTCATTTACTTCCATTCACATACTTTGATTTTCCTAAAGTGATAAACGGTGAACTATCTATTGTGATGGATAACGCAAAAATCAATGTATTACATGGATGCCTTGTACTTTCAGGACTGTCTATCTTTTTAGTGGTCATCGGTTATTTTGTGCTTAGTAAAAAGAAGACACGAAAATAAATCTCATACAAAATAAAAGGAGGTATTTTGATTGAGCAAAAATTATGAAAAAAGACATTACTTTATTGTAAGCACCATTGCTTTATTAGTTCTTTCTCCATTAGTCATCTGGTTACTTCCATATATTCTACAAAGAAGTACCTTTAACCAAAGCTCCATATGGATGTTGGAGACGCCAAGTATTACTTACGCTTACTTTGCTGTAGCTTGGTTCTTTTTACTTTCGGCTTCCATTGCATCTTATTTTTTTTACAGATGGAAAGTAGGTATTTGTTTACTAGCAGTCATCATAGCCCTACCACTCATGTACATTGGAGTAAAACCCATAACTATTGTTGGTTCAGCAGGATTTACAATGGTAGATGCGCCTTTTGACGAAAAAATTCTTTACAGCTGGGAAGATGTAGAGAAAGTATACTTAATTACCAATGATGAAACGAAAAAAGATAGTTTGGAGTTTCATTACAAAGATAATCAAACCATGATTATTGATAATCATCAGGAGGTACAACAGCTAAGAATAATGCTTCTAGAACTAAAAGATACTTATGGATTTACTTTTACTTCAAAAGAATAGATATTAGCATTGTTAGGACTTTTGTGTCAAAAAAAGACACAAAAGTCTATAGTGCAACGGTTTATACTTATTTAGGTGCTATTGGAACAGGTTGTTTGGAATAGGCTCTCTTCTTATGGGTCTACTAGCAGTAAATAAGTTGTTATAGATAAAGTGGCAAATGCAGATTTAAATATTATCTTGATATCAAGTCTTCAAGAAAAGGGCGCGATCCAGGAACAAGGATCTGCGCCATTTTTGTCGTGGATAGAGATAAGTTCATATTGTAGGAATTATTAGATTATGAAATAATTGGAATTAAGTAATCGGTTTAGTGAAGAAAGAAGTTATTTATATATAAAGATAAATCATCTTAAAATAGAATTGAGGATAAATGGATGTCTCAAGATAGAATTGTAATAGTAGCAAGTGTATCAATCTTCGTTAATGATAAAGTCTTAATTCTAAAAGAGAATAAACCTTCTGCTATCGATAAGTGGAAAATTTCCAAGTGGACATATAGAGTATGGTGAGGACATTCTTTATTCAGCTCGGAGGGAAGTAAAAGAAGAAACTGGGTTAGATGTAATACCGATTGGAACGACTGGAGTATATAATTTTATCAGTAGTACAAACAATCAAGTAATTAAATTTCATTTTATTGGTGAGGTTACTGGAGGTACATTAAATCTCGAAGAAGATGAAATTACTGACAGTAAGTGGTTAAAAGTTAATGACCTATTAACATTTGAAAACCAAGATTTACGAGAACCGCATGTAATAAAGCAGATAGTTGATAACTTATTAGAAGAAAAAATATACTCAATTAGTGTATTTAACGAGCAACTTTTTAAATAGTTCTTACTGAGCTAAACCAACAACTAGAAGTTAATTTCTTATTGCATTAACGAGGGCGATTGCAGCACAAATGGATCGCTTCTTATATTAGAATTGGGAGTTTAATTTAATAAATGTTTAGAATAGAATGGAGGGTTCATCATAATAAACGTATATAAAGCAGAGTCATGTCACATAGATGGTATAAAAAAAGTCTGCTCTGAAGGTTATTGGGCAACTTATGAAGATATCTATTCAAAGGAATATATTGAGAAAGTGATAAAAGAGTTTTATAACAATGAAAGAATACTAGATGAAGTGACAAAAACTAATAGACATTGGGGAGGTTATTTTGTAGCAATTGAAAATGGGGAAGTAATTGGTGCTGGTGGGGGAGGAATGATTGGTGAGACTGAAGGAGAGATTTTTGTCTTATATCTAGACCCTGAAAGACGTAATGAGGGAATAGGTACTATTTTGTTAGATGCTATCACTAAACAACAGAAAGAAGAATTTAATGCAAATAAGCAATGGGTATCTGTACAGAAAGGCAACTTAAAAGGTATTCCATTTTATGAAGCTAAAGGATTTGTTTACGAACACGAACAAAAGAGTTATGGAAATGAGAATCAGGACTATGTATCATTGAGATATTTTCGTCAAATTTAATTAGAGATATTCAACAAATTGGAGCTTTAATCGAAGACATTTACAAGGTATCTCGAAATTGAGTCTTCGGCAATCGGGCGCCATTCTTGAAGAAGAAAAGGTGCTCAATTTGTATTTTAGGGCCTTATAATTGAATAAGACTTTAGAAAATCTTCCAAATTTAAGAGCGTAGGTACTTAATAGATTGAACCTCCATATACGAGTCTCGTGGTGCGGTGGTGTGAGAGGACGGGAGTATTTTACTCCCTCCTACTCAATTATTATTCACCACGTTTTTCCCAAAACTCCCTAATCCACGACTCCAGTTATTCCTATTTGGCATCTACTGCAGGGATTTCTTTCTCTGCCTTCTGTTCTGGAAAGAGGAACGTGTTGAAGGTAACTAACACAGTTCCAATAAGAAGTAAAACCGCGCCAGAGGATAGGTACAAAAGGATGACACCGAAAAGCTGTACGAGAAAACCACCCATTAGCGGAGAGGCTAATACGGTAAAGCTAATAATCGAACTAAAAATCCCGGAGACACGCCCGATTTCGTGTTCTTTCGTTTCTTTTTGTATAATGTATTGGGGCGTGATAGTTAATAACCCCACCCCTAATCCACCAATAAAGCAAAGGAAGACGGGATAGAGAACATTAAAACCTTCCTTTAGGAAGCCCACTCCGCCAAAGCCGCCGCCTACTAACAGCATGCCAGCACCAATTAACCATCCATAATGCTTTAATGTTTCAAAGCGATTTAAAAAGATAATCATTACCACTGCTCCAAGTCCTGATCCGCCCATTAACCAACCAGTGAGCTCAGGAAAATGTGGTGCAAGTTCACGGAAAAGTACAGGGAATTGAATGTCCACCATTTGAATGACAGTCAAACCTAAGAAGGTTGCGACGAAACTAACAACTATTACTCTTCTTTTAAAAATAATGAGCCAGCCCTGTCTCCAAGCTCCCTAAAAGCTTTCTTCAATCAATGCTGTTTCATTCTTTGGTACGGTAGTCATCCTTTTCATTTCTTTATCTAAATAAACAAATAATAGGATAAAAGCCGAAATAGTAAACGCGATGGCATTAATTAGAATGCAAAACTTTGGTGACACGAGGCCAATTAAGGTAGCCCCAATAAAAGGGCCTATAATTTTGGCTAATTGATTCACTGTGCCGTTAAGAGTGACTGCTTTCATAATGAGGTTTTCTTTTACGACTAGTTTAATAAGTCCTTGCTGAGCAGGGGTGTGCACGACATTCACTGTTGCTCTTAATGAAATGATGACTAGTGCCATCCATGGTGTATTCGTAAACAGTAGACATACAGTTAAGACAGCGGTAATAAAGTCGGCATACATCATAATTTTCACTTTATGAAATTTATCGCTTAATACACCTGCAAATTGTCCAAGCAAGACGTGAGGAAGTGCATATGCAACAGGGATAAGAGCAATCATCATTGGATTTGCTTGCCAAACGTATCCAAACAAAATAATAATTGCCACCATATCAAACCAATGCCCAAGCATCGATACAGAATACGAGGCAAATAGCTTCATAAAAATGGAGTTTTGCCAAATCGATTCTTTCTTTATATTTACAATTGTCATTAATAAGACATCCTTTCAAAACAACTTATTATTTGTTTTAAGGATATCGAATGCATGTCAGAGCAATATCAGAGTACGGAATCAAATAACGTTTTAATTTGTTTTTTAAGCGGAATTAATTGATATTTATCGAAAACTTCGTCCTTTTTAAGGAAAATTATTTCTTTGGCTTCTTTACAGTGAACATCAGCCTGCAATAATTCAGCTACCAAAATAGAAATTAAAATGTGCATGACAAACTTTGTTTTTTCAAGAACATGAAAAGATTGAGAAATTAAATCCACACCGAGCGATTTTTTTTTCTGATGGAGAAAGTAAATACCCTTTAACATTAAAAACAAGCCGTATTCCCTTTGATAAGGTTTATCCTTAAAGAAAGAATGTAGGCACTTTATTTTATCTTCTGCTAATTTCCAATCTTTCCGACCAATTGCATAGGCTAGCCAATTAACTTGAAAAAATCCATAGAAGCCAGGTACATCGAGAGAAATAGTCCTTTCAGTTGCTTCCAGAATTTCAAAAGCATGACGAAAATCTTTTTCTCTTAAACAAAGAAGAATTTTGAATAAATCAAGCTCTTCCTTACCCTCATTTTCAAAAAGCTGTTTGTCTTCAAATATACGATAATAGTAATTTATTGCGTGGATGTCTTCTTCCACTGTCGAGTATAGGAAAAGCAACGGCAATACTTTTTCCTTAAAAGGTAATGGAGAATGTAAAAATGCTTTAAAATCACCACGTAATAACTTCATTACTAGTAGCAACTTTTCATCTATTTCTATTCCAAAAGTATGACTAGTTAGTAACTTCTCAATGGCTTCTCCATGCCCAAATAGATGATATTTACTAATTAGATTAATGGTAAGTTGTTGAAACTCCTGGTCCTCTACAAACGGAAACGACATAAACTCTTTTTGTTGAAATACCGTTAATTTATACCCAAAGCCTTTAACCGTCTCCAGTTTCAAAGCATGCTCCCACTTCTTTAGCTTTTTACGAAGACGATAAACATGATCATCGACGGTCCGGTCGGATGGTTCCTGTAAAGGCCAAACTGCATCCAAGAGCTGATGTCGAGATAAAGCCTTGTTTCCATTTTGATAAAGGTACTCAAGGAGTAAAAATTCTTTTCGTAAAAGCTTTAACTCTTCTCCGTCAATCATAACGGAATAGTCACTAATATTGAAAATGACCGACATATGCACACCACATTTCTATCACTATTCCTGTAAACATATAGTATCATGTAGCATGAAAATGATGGTTGATAATTTTTTTATATTTCTGTAAAAACTGGTAAGTAAATATTTCAAAATATAAACCTCTTAAAGGATAATGGATGAGCAGAAATTATTACGTATTCCGGAATCGGGCGCTATCCTGTAACAACAAGGTTCAGCGCTCGTTTTTCATATTGGCCAAAGGAAATATCTTATTGAAGGAATTTTTAGATTATGAAATAATTGGAATTAAACAAAGGTAAGTATTTTGGGGAATTGATATGTTGAGGGATGTAAAAAAAGTGGGGAGCGATTTATATAAAAGAATGGCATGGATCTGCAGCGATTTGTTTTAATGAAAATAATGAAGTTCTTATGGTAAGAAGTAATGATTCTATTGGGTGGAGTGTCCCATCTGGAGGAATTGAAATAGGCGAGACACCTGAAGAATGTTGCATAAGAGAAGTAAAAGAAGAAACAGGATATGAGGTTAGAATTATAGAAAGTTTGTTTGTAAAAGAGAGTGTAATAAAGGGGATAAATGTAAACACTCATTACTTTAAAGTAGAGAAAATAGGAGAGAGCGTAGGGATAAATGACCCTGATAAAACAATAATTGAAGCTGCTTGGAAGACTTTATTAGAATTAGTTAATTTGATACATATGTATCCTGAAGATTTAGAAATAATTCAAAGGGTGTTGAAAATGAAATTTAAAGTTTATGAGAATGCTCATGATTTTGAGAAGAAGATAGAGTCTTTTTTATTGGAAAAGGAAGATGTATTCAGTCTTTTTTATGGTGTACTGCAAGCGATTAAAGCTGGTAATTATGAGAATCCATTTATGGCAACAATTGAGGAAGACGGAAATGTGTTAGCCTTTTTCCAAATGACACCACCGCATCCGTTAAATATTATTTTTGTCGATGAAAACCGTTTAGATGAAATAATTGATTTTTTCATAAAAAATATTGTCGAACTTAAAATTGAATTTTCCTCAATCATCAGTTTGAAAGAGTGGGCATACAAAGTTGCGGAGAAGTGGGAAGATAAAACAGGTAAGGCTCATCAATTGCTTATGGACCAGGGATTGTATCGTTTAAATACAGTCAATGAAATGCTTGTACATAGTCCAGGTTCTTGGCGTTATGCAGAAGAAAGTGATTCTGCACTTATCGAGAAGTGGTTCAACTCATTTGAAAATGATGCCGGACTGTCGACTTCGCCAATCGAACAAGTGAAAAAACGTGTTGCAATGTTTCTAAATAAACAAGAGATCTTTATTTGGGAGGACAAAGGAAAGATAGTGTCTATGATGAAGAAGTCACGTCCTACAAAGAACGGTGTAACCGTTAGTTTGGTTTTTACTCCAAAGGAAGAACGCAAAAAAGGATATGCTCGGACGCTTGTAACGGCGGTATCAAAAGAACTACTTAAAGACTTCAACTTTTGCGTCCTGTACACAGATTTGATGAATCCGACATCAAATAAGATTTATAGGGAAATTGGCTATGAAAGGATTGCAGACTCTGTTCATCTCGGCTTTGATAAAGGCGAATAATTCAGTTTCAATAACTACTCAATGTTAAGTCGAATCTTCAATTATCGGGCGCAATCTTATAACAAGAACTTGCGCTCGTTTTCAATCTGGGGCAATATATCTCATTCGAGGTGGGAAAATTTGAAATTCAAAAATATAGATATTAAAGAACGAATGGAACATTATAATGTACCAGGTTTAAGTATTACATTAATTAACCAAGGTCAAATCAGTGGTACATATGATTACGGCTTACTAGAGGTGAAAAGTGATAAAAAAGTAATTAAAGATTCTATTTTTAGTGCTTGTTCAATTAGCAAGTTTCTAACAGGTATGCTTGTTATGAAACTAACAGAACAAGGGCTTCTTGATTTAGATGAGGATGTAAACCAAAGGCTTGTGTTGTGGAAAGTACCTGAAAATAATTTCACTAAGTATAAAAGAGTTACCTTACGAAATTTGCTTAGTCACCAATCTGGGATTAGTGATCCTGAAAATAGTTTCTCTGAGCTTAATGTGGATACAGAATTCCCTTCGATGGTTGAATTATTGGAAGGAAAAACTCCTTATTGTAATCCTATTAAAGTAACATATGAACCTGAGAGTGAATTCCAATATTCAGATGCAGATTATTGTATTATCCAGCAATTAATAGAAGATGTAACTGAAAGACCGTATCATCGAGTTATGAACGAACTTATACTTGAACCATTAAGAATGGATAATAGCCGTTTAAACACAACAATGTTAGAAATGGAGCGAAAAGGTTTCTCTTGTGGTCATAACAAAAACGGTGAATTGGTGGATGGAAAATATCCTATATATCCATATCCAGCTGCTTCTGGACTTTGGACAACCTCTTTAGATCTAGCCAAATTAGTCCTTGAGTTAATCAATGCTGTAAAAGGAGAAAGTAAAGTTGGTATTCCGGCAAGTATAGCAAAGGAAATGATATCCCAACAAAGAAGCAAAAATTGGACTGGATTAGGTGTGTTTCTAGATGGTTCTGAGAAAGAACTAGAAGTTACTTCACTTGGTTGGGGAGTAGGTTTTCAATGTATGATGGTGGCGTTTCCCTATTTAGAGAAAGGGGCAGTCATCATGACGAATGCAGAATTAGGTGTTCATCAAATGGAAGGGATTATAGGAGAAATTTATAAATCTCTTATGTCATAAAGGGGAAGGCGCTTATCCAAGGCAGGGTAAGCATTTTTTTGTAAATATTTTTCTTGTAGAAGTTACACTAGTTTGAAATAATTGGTATTAAGCAAACGGGCAGGATTGTTGAAGAAGGATTTTGTATTATAAATAAATTACAACTAAACATCTTATATTAATAGGATAAGCTTGAAAGGAGTAATCTTTTTGAAAAGATGGTCTATAGTTTGCTTTATTATTTGTCTATTGCTCTGGATTCCTAATATATTTTTTCATATTGCTAGTCCTTTTTGGATGTGCACATTTATTATAGGTCCAATAGGAATTGCTTTCAGCTTCTATGGTAAGAATTATATATTTGCTTTCCTTAATCTAGTTATGACATTTAGTTTCTTTTTGTTTATGGCTATAGGATATTATATTAATAGTTTATAAAGGACCACACTTTTATAATGTTAAATCCTCTTTCAAAAAGAACTTTCATTTTTCATTCAAAGGATCGGGAACGGGGTGGTCAAGATGGGATAGTCTTTTCAATAGGACTTATTAAAGAATCTAGGAGCGATTGTTGCATAGAGGATCGCTCCTTACATAAGAATTGGGCAGCATTCCTGTAATAAGGGCAGTCTGCTTAAAGTGCAAAACAGGTTAACCAAAGAATGCTACTGTTATTCCGATGAAATAATTACCAGGAGGATAATATGAAGATATTTACAGGGGAGTACTTTGACAATTATCGATTAGAGGATATAACAAGTGAGGTAGTTGATGATGCAGAAAAGAAGTTAAAGGTTAAACTCCCATCAGCTTATATTAATTTGCTTAATGAACAAAACGGAGGAGAAATTAAACTAAAAAAGTATATACATAGTGTTTTTGAAGATGGTTTTATTGAAATTGATTATATATACGGTATTGGTCAAAAAGGCGGAGAAGGGATACTAATAGATACCTATATACGTAAGGAATGGGGGTTATCGAACAAATTTGTCTATATAAATGGAGATAGTCATAATTGGATAGCCTTAGATTATCGTAGATACATAGGGGATAATCCACCAGTTGTTTATATTGATACGGATACAAAGGTAAAAATACGAATTGCTGAAGATTTTACGGAATTTATAAGCAGGCTGACTGTTTTAGAAGAGCAAAGTCAACGATATGATATAGGCGACGATTATGAAGACTTTGCAAGAGACGTTGTAGAAGAAGCACTTTTAAATGGGTCGCATAAATATAATATGACAGCTGGTTTACATTATTTTGGACTACTCGATGAGGATTTAAATTGGTTTTTAACACAATTGCTCGATTCTATTAAACGAATGATGGAAATACATCCATTCGAAGACACTTTTACAATTGATTGCTATTTAGATATTATAATTGATGTTATTCGAAAGAAGAAAGTAGACTTTAACAATTATCCACAAACGGAAGAACTATTTGAAATATTAACAAATTTCCCTCCAACACTTGATTATAATTCTATGATTCGAAATAAAAGTTTAAAGATTAAACGCTACTTTGCAATGGAATAAATTAGTTAATTTTTCCAAATGGATGAAAGAAAATTATCCGCTACTTGTAAAATTTGTCTATTTGATAATGTAAGTTAGTTTTAAAAAAGTGTACTTAAGCTAACGGGGTGCGTTTAGTTAAAGAAGAATTGTGAGTTAAGTGAACATTTTTATGACAGAGGCATATTGTAGTTATTCCATTAAATAGGGCTTTGATGGAATAAAAGGAGAGCAAATATTAGGCCAAGAACAAGCAACTGTCTCTTGAGGGGCAATCTCCCTAGTTAATGGAATAGCGTAAATAATAAGTGCCTATAAAATACTAAATTAGATACTTTCCAATTAACAATATGAATTTTCATTTCTTAAAGTCTAAATGGTGTTAATTTCAACTCAAAATTAGATAGGTACTTCCCAACCATAATTTGGTAAATGCGTACTTAATCGGACGAATAATCTGCATTTTCTCGAAATCTGAACCCCTGTTAACCTTGGTTGTTGTAAAAAGGTCTTCTGGCAAAGTAGTTGGTTACTCTAAATGCTTAGGGGAGGGTATAACATGCTCATGCCTATTTACCTCTGAAAAAATAGAATGAATATCTATTTCTTTAGTGATATCTGGGGGCTGTTGACCCGTAGGAAATTTATTATGAATATAATCTAATATAACCTTAATATCTTCTTTAGTGGCATATTGGGCATACTCTTTTAGCACATACCCTAATTGTCCACTAGGTTCGATGGTTGCTGTTTTCACATCACTAATCCTAGAGACGCTATCTTGGCGTAACCGCATTTCTAATTGGTCAACGGTGATTCGCAATTTTTTTAGATTCTTTTCAATTATTTCTCCATTCTCTATAACATCTATTCCTTTTCCAGTTATGAAGGTTTCGAACCTATCAAATTTGATCTGCAATCGTTCTATTGTTATTAAGACTAATACTAGTAATAATGCGATTAAAAAGGTTATCCAAATGTTTTTTTCGGTTACTGGCTGAATAATTAAATTCCCTATAGATATCATGAGGACTGTTTGTGCAACTGTCAGCTGAGAAATGGATTTTCTTCCAGCTAATCGCAAAATAAGAAACCCAACAATCACAATTAGTACCGCTTTCCAAATCCAATCTAAATCCAAGACAACTGCCTCCTAATGTAACTTCTTACTAATTAGCCTAACAAATAAATGACAATTTATTCAAATCCCTCCGTAGTCATATCTATTTCCTTATATTATTTAGTGTCTCCAATGGTATGCATTTTTTGCTTAGATCGAAATGTGTAACGTAAGATAAACTTGATTCCGTCTTTCATTGCGTAGTAAATTCAAAGTTATTTCATTAAAGTGCGCGAACCTGTTACAAGGATCAACACTCATTTTTTATTAATCAGGGTGTAGAATATCAATTGTTGGAATTTATAGATTATGAAATAATTGGTATTAAGCAATTGGGCAGGATAATGGAATATCAGAAACTTAATTATTTTGGTATTCGTCTAACTCTTAAAGGGGGAATAAATATGAAGCGAATAGTATTTCTTGCTGTTATCTTTTTTCTTGTTGGCTGTGGACCCCAAATGGATTCCGACGATGAGTTGGCGATGGATTCTGACGGTGAGTTGGCGAAGCAATATCTTTTAGACAAAGGTTATGATATAGAATCTTACAAAGGTAACCAAGATTACTCTTTTACCAGAGCAGAACTAGGGGATATGCCACACAATTCAATATGGGCTGTTCAAACCATTTCGCCTGAATTATATATAGGAAAGGAAATAGTCCAGGAAGTATTTGTCGTGAAGAATCACCCTTTAAGTGAAATGTACGGACATCAGGAAGGTTTTACTGGGAAAGTTGAAGTAAGGGTGTTTATCTACAATGATGAGGTAATTGGAGGTACTTCATACCCTGTCGGTGAAGGCGTTAATGGTTGGGGTTATTCATTAGATGGAAAGACTGCCGAAGAAATACACGGTGATGACTTAGATTCACTCCTGAAAGAATGGAGTGCCCAAAATTGACACAAAAATCTTAATACCCCATTGAGTTTATGTTGTTCCATAAACTAGGAGCGTTTGTTCAACTAGCACAGTCGCCTCTTGTGCTAAAGAAGCAGAAGAGTTGAACAAGAGGGGTTAATATAATGTAAGGCGTATTTATAAAAAGGAGAGTAGAGTTTATGAATAAAAGGGGTGGAGTATTTTAATTTCCATCAGTTTAATAGTAACTTTACCATTTGTTTTTTTACCAACAAACTCATATATCAATATGGGGATTTAACATTGCCAAAAAAGACATTAAAGATGTAATCGTTCAAACTGAAAATACATCTTATTTGATTACCGATAAAGAGAGTGTGTTAGCAATTGCGAAGGAAATTTCATCAATGAAAAAACACTCAAAAGTGGAGGTTTCTGACTCCTATTCTATAAACACTTCTGGTGATTACACAAAAATTCTTATCCGTACAAAAGATAACACTAATTATGGTGGAAATCTATTTATGATGGGAGAAAACATTGTCCAAGGTAGCAATGGTTATTACTGGAGTTTTGATTATCAAATGTTAGAAAATGAATTAAATTCTTCTATGAATACTGCTTCTTTATTAAACTAAAGGATGCTTTAGTTCAACAACAATCTTCAGCAATCTAGGGCGATTGCAGCATAGTGCGTAGCTCCTTAGACAGGAGTTTATCATTTGGAAGAGTATTATAAACAAAAAGGGGTTGGAAAATTGAAGAGAGTTAGATTTGTTGTTATAATGCTAAGCTTATTGATTATTGGTTGTAGTCAACAACCAAATGTTGAAGTATTGGTTGAACAAGATTTAATACATCTTCATAATGGTACTCCTGAAAATGTTAAGAAGTATTTTCAAGAAAAAATACAGTTAGGTGACGGCGGTTTACATACATATCACTTAGACAATAAAACATATTTAATGCTTTTTGAGCCTAACAGGATGATAAGTCAAATCCAAGAATTTAATAACGAAGTTAGGGTGAATACAGTTTTTAATGATGGACCTGGGACTTTTAAATCTAATAGAGAAGTGAATAGTGTCTTATATATTAAAGTAATTAATAGAGTAGAAAAACCTTTTACAGTAATTAAAGAAAAGGATACAAATCCCTGATATTAATGTTAAAAGTAGGAAGTAGGAAGTAGAAAGTAGAAAGTAGAAAGTAGAAAGTAGAAAGTAGAAAGTAGCATTTTTAAGGAAGGCTTTCGTAAAGTTTATTGAATAGCTAAAGAAATAATAGTTATGTTTGAGGGGGTTCTATGAAGAAATTAGTTGATGGAACAAAGAACATGTTTTTAGATATATCTGCAATGGGGAAAGGATTAGTCTATGGTTTTGTTATGGTTGCACTGTTAATTCTAGTTGCTGGGGTTTTGTTATACGGTATTTTGTACCTTCGTAATCTTATATTTTAACTTAAATTATTCCTCCATTATCTAGGAGCGATTGTAGCATTGTGGATCGCTCCTTATTTAAGAATTGGGTAGGATTACGTATTAGAAGTATAGAGAAAGGCGGGGTAACTTGAATAAACCTAAATTTACTGGTATTATGCTATATCCCAGATTTAGTGAGTATGAACTTTCAGTGCTGCTGTCAGTATTACAACAAGGTGGAAAACAGACTGTATATGTCGGATTAGATAATCAGGTTATAAAGGGGGAGGCAGGGTTACCCTGTATACCTGAAACAACTATCAAGGATATTAATTTAGAAAATCTTGATAGTATAGTGTTGCCTGGAGTTGATGATTTTGAGCACCTTGTTAACCACAAAGAGCTTGCATCTTTTTTATTCAAAGTTAACGAACATAGACTGTTAATTGGAGCAATCTCTAGTGCTCCATACTTATTATCTATGAGTGGCGTTTTAGCCGACAAAAAATTCACGACAGGACTAACAAAAGAACAAAGAAAATTTTTAGGAACATTTACAGAAGGTAACTTTGAAAATTCTCAAGTGGTAGTAGATGATAATATTATTACTGCGAGAGGTACTGCTTTTATTGATTTTGCATTTAGATTTGGTGATTGTTTAAATCTAAAATATCAAAAGGAATGGTACTATTCATAATTGATAAGCATCTTCCGCAATCTAGGAGAGATTGAA
This sequence comes from Bacillus sp. RO2, assembly GCF_012911845.1. Lineage (GTDB taxonomy): Bacteria > Bacillota > Bacilli > Bacillales > Bacillaceae_I > Sutcliffiella_A. Next base: position 77,192 of record NZ_JAAXCU010000048.1, read on the forward strand.
ACATACTAAGTAGCTCAGGTGTTTATTAAACTTGGATGGGGAGTTTATTATGCTTAAACACGAAAGTTATTCATTTACTCGATTGTTTCTAGATCGAAATATTGAATTCTTTTTTATTCTAGGAATAAATGAATCAGATAATTTCGATGAATTCTGGGATGGAAGACTTATAGATGTCTTAGGTTATGCTGTAATCTACATTGATTTTGAAACAAATAAACATAAAAATCTCATATATTTAATTAATAAAAATAACATTGAGTATGAAAAGGTAATTAAATATACGAAACAATTCATTCAAAATATGTCTTTATCCGAAAAATATTCAGATAGAGAAAACTTTACAATTTTAAGGACAGACGTAGAGCAGAGAGTGGTACATAAACCCTATGAAGAATTTATAAAGTTGATTGTAAAGAATGAGATTCCTGAGTTTGGTTTTCAAAAAAAGTTTAAAGATAACACTTGAACTAAACAATATGCACCTCAATAATCTAGGAGCTTTTCTTTAATAATATAATAATTAAAGGTCTTCAACCATATAGGAGCTATTGCAATATAAGATAATTGTTTAAGTTTATTTAAAGAAACATATGAAAGCTATGGGGGTATGATGAAACGTTTAATTCTAATATGTTCTTTTTTACTATTAGCTTTCATTCTAGGTTGTTCTTCTAGTGAAAATACTGATCCGAAATACTTTTTGCTTATAGTTGAAGGTGAAGAAAATATAAGTGACAAGTTTAGTAAATTCATCAGTAATGATTATTCTGTTGTCAAATCAGAGTATTTACCAAACTTAGCAACAGCTAAAGAAAAGTATCCTAAATATGAAATAGAAAAAGCTCCAGCAGTATTTATCTTTGAAACTGGTGGTGGAGAGCTGAAACAATTAATTTTAAAAACTTATGATATAGACGAAGCTGTAAAATTTCTTGAAAAAACAAAGAAAGACAGTCAATAAGTAGGCTATCTTAATAAGATTGGAAGCTTTTCTGGAAGACCTGTGTATCCTTTACCTTAATCATGAATCTTCAGCAAAATGGCGCTATCCTTTAACAAAGATCAGCGCTCATTTTTATTCGTGCTATTCGGGTTATTTGAACAGTACTGCCTTTAATTGATTAATTGGAAGTAGGATTTACTGTAACCTCATTACAACTAAGTTCAACAAACATAGGAGGCATAGTAATATTAACTTTATATCTGCTGGTTGAATCTAGATTATTTTCATTAACTGATATGTCATGAATGGTATAGGGTAATTGAGCAAATGTCCATTTTTCAGGAGGGATCCCTTTTTCAAATTTAGGAGTATGTTTAATTTCTAAATGATAACATCTCTTAAAAATATAAATCCCTGCTTCACATTTTAAAATTATTTCATCTGCAAAATACTTAATGTCAAAGGCTAAGACCTTAGAGTCCCAATAATGAATAGAGTCTACTAATTTTTGAATTTTCATTTAGTCACCTTAGATTTGGAATATGAGCTTCTTTTTTTTGAATTCTTGTAAATAGAGGATCAAAATTTATTAAGAAACATTATGATCCATTATCTTTATTCTTTAACGTTGTTCCAAACAGAAGCTAATAAGTTTATTCCCTTCTGAATTTTTTCCATACTTGGTTCACCATATCCAATTATTACTTGATTACTTGGCTTTTGAAATTGATACATAGGTGAGATGGCATCGATTTCTACTCCTATTGACTTTGCTAGTTTTATTGCAATAGATTCGTTTAATCTCTGTGGTAATTGAAGGATAATATGTAAGCCTGAAGCATCTCCAATCACCTCATATTCTTCTCCTAGATATTTGTTTATAGCTTCTATTAAACAGCTTCTTTTGTTACGGTAAAGCGTCCTCATTTTTGCTATGTGGGAACTATAATGGCCTTCTTGTATAAATTTTGCCACTACTAACTGGTCAATCTTTGAAACTGTTGACTTATGAAAGGTGTTGAATTTTTCAAAATCTGATCGAAGGGATTTTGGGATAACAATATAGCTTATCCTAAGTGATGGTATTAAGGTTTTGGAAAATGTACCAAAATAAATGATTCTGTCTGATGAATCTAGATGGGACAAAGTAGCAATTGGCGCTCCTTTATAGCGAAACTCAGAATCATAGTCATCCTCTATGATATAAGCATCCTGCTTCAGAGCCCATTGTATTAATTCAATTCTTCTTGTAACGGACATAATTGTTCCGGTTGGATATTGATGGGCTGGTGTAGTATATAGTAACTTCATTTGGACATTTGGCACACAGCAGCCTTCCTCATCCAAAGGAATGGCTTGATTGGGGATTTGTAACTGCTCAAAAACAGATTTTGCTCGAATGAATCCGGGTTCTTCCATTCCAATAGTGGTCCGGTTAAAAAATAGGCAAACATTTATTAACTGTTGTTGAAAACCACTAAAGATATACACTTGTTCTGGGGCGCAAGTTAACCCTCTAGCTTGTTGCAAATAGGAGGCAATTTGCTCACGTAACAAATACTCCCCTTGCCAAGTTGCACTGTTTACATTTGTTTCAATAAGCTCTCTTCGATATAAACGGTTCCAGAGTTTATAAGGGAAGACAGCTGCATCCACCTGACCATTTTTAAAATTAATTAATTGCTCAGGTTTATGGGTGTCTTTCCTCGTAATAATATCCTCTTTTATTTTATAATTCCAATCATCTTCTATTTCAGAGACAAAATATCCCTGCCGTTCTATCGTATAACAATACCCTTCACTCTGAAGTTGTTCATAAGCAATTTGAACGGTTATCACACTTATGTTTAACATTTCAGCCAATCGTCTTTTGGAGGCAAGCTTAGTATGAGCTACAAGTTTTCTTTCCAAAATAGCTTGCTTTAGTTGTTCGTATATTTGACTGTACTTTGTTCTATCATTATTTAACAAAATCTGTATTTCCATTTCATCATTCCTTGGTTATATAAAAAAATTTGTATTTGGTTATTTTTATGATACCAGAAAAAAGGTTTAATAAATGAAAAGGAGTGAAAAAATGCAAAAAATAGAAAATGATGTGGTCCAATTAATACCAATGGAGTTGGAACATGTTGATGGAATTTATAAAGCTGCTCAAGATAACCGAATATGGGAACATATGACCGTTAATTTAACTGAAAAATTTCATGTGCTTGAATATGTAAATGATGCTGTGCGAAAGCGCAAGAACAACACTGATAACGCTTTTGTGATAATTGATAAGCAAACAGGAAAAATAATTGGTGCTACTTGGTTTCTTGAAATGTCGGAGAATCACAAACGATTAGAGATTGGATCAACCTGGATTAATCCAATTTATTGGCGGTCAAACATCAATACAAATTGTAAATATCTATTACTACAATATTGCTTTGAAGTTCTACAATTAAATCGAGTCCAAATCAAAACCGGCCATGAAAATTTCCGTTCCCAAAAAGCGATTGAGAGGATTGGAGCAGTAAAAGAGGGGGTCCTTCGCAACCATATGTTACGAAAAGAAGGGGCCATCCGACATACTGTCTTATATAGTATTGTAAAAGAAGAATGGGAAGTTGTGAAAAAGAATTTTGAAGATAAATTGCTTCAGTCGAAAACATACAAAGGAGGTTGAATTAATGCAGACAATCGTTAAAAAAATGAGTTCCGAAGCAGAAATTATGTCTACATTTAGTACGTTTAAACAATTACGTCCACATTTAAACGAAAAAGATTTTCTAGAAAAAATTATTCGCCTTAAGAAAAATAATGGATTCCAATTAGTAGCAGTAATTGTAGGCGGCGACAAAGTTAAAGCAGCTGCCGGTTATAGAATTACGGAATCCCTGGCATGGGGCAACTACTTTTATGTGGACGATCTGATAACAAATGAAACAAGTCGGCGTAAAGGATATGCCTCTATTTTATGGAGTTGGTTGATAACTCAGGCAAAATTAGACGGTTGTGCGCAATTTCATTTAGATTCTGGCGTTCACAGACATGATGCACACAGGTTTTACCTCAAAGGTGGACTAGATATCTCCTGTCATCATTTTCAGATGTCTCTATAAATAATATTACTTGCATTAACCACTCTGAAAGGGATTATATATTTAGGGCGCAATCCTGTAGTATGGATCAGCGCTCATTTTATTTTGGTCTTAATGTAGAACAACTTATTGTAGGAATTTTTAGATTATGAAATAATTGGTATTAAGTAACATTGTTGAATTATAGGCGTTAGAGAGGAGTTGTTGATTTGAAAAATTAGAGTGGATGACCATTTTAATCCAAGAACTATTTACTAAATACAACAAGATAAATAATGATTCATCATGGGGAGGGGTTAATGGAATACATAGAAGTACTTGTGCGGGAATTTTCAATAAGAAGTTATTAATTAAATAAGAAACAAAATTCTATTTTGAGAAGAGGATGGGGTAATATGGATTTAAAAGAAAATCTAAAAGTCGTCATTGGTGCAGGTGAACACAATAACAATCCAGAATGGCTTCAAACGCAAGAAAATGAACTAAATTTGTTAAGAAGAGTTGATTGGGAGGATAAGTTTTTACCTAACTCACTAGAAGCTGTTTTAGCAGAACACGTTTGGGAACACCTAACTTATGAAGAAGGAACAGAAGCTGCAAAGATTTGTTTTGATTTTTTAAAGCCTGGTGGATATATACGTTGTGCCGTTCCTGATGGATTTTTTCCAAATGAAGAATACCAAGAAGGGGTTAAAGTAGGAGGACCTGGACCTAAAGATCACCCTGCAGCAAGTCATAAAATTGTACATAATTATAAGACAATTAGTTCTATGTTTGAAGAAGCTGGTTTTAACGTTACTTTACTGGAATATTGTGATGGGAACGGTAAATTTCACTTCAATAATTGGGATGAAAAGAAAGGATTCATCTATCGTTCAAAGCGTTTTGACCACCGAAACCAAAATGGCAACTTGGGTTTTGTTTCACTCATAGTCGATGCTGTAAAACCATTATAAAAATGTAAGTGTCTATAATTAAGATGGATCAATTTTTTAAAAAGCGAATAAGCATATTTTATAATACCTAAGTAAAGGGTTGAAAGTTCTACTTTTGACGTTTTTTCTTCTAATACTTAGAAAAGTGTTTACAATTACAAAAAACAATAATGATTGTCAGATCTTAAGGATATTTGAAATAATTGGTATTAAGCAATAGGGCAGTTCGTGGAAGAAGGAATATGATTAAATGGGTTGAAAGAAATCAATTAAAGAGGTAAAGGAATGTTTGCTAATAAGTATAAAAAGTTAATGAAAGATTTTATAGATGAAGTAATAACTGTTGAGGATTTTGAACGTGACTATTTAAAAACATTAAAAAATGAGACGGAAAGAATCGATTACACACTATTCGAAATCTTAAACAGAGTGTTTGAAGCAGTAGATTGTTATTGGCACGAATGTCTTCCTGGACAAGAAACTGCTTTTGAAATATCCGAACAACAATTAAGAAAAGAAGTACGTGATGCATTGGTTAAAATGAATAGTTTATTGAATAGCCCTTAAAATTTATCAGTATAGTGGGATAGACTTACTTGTGAATTGGGCAGGATTGTTTAGTAAGGGTTATTATTCTGTTGTGATGATTTCTATGGAAATCATTTGTACCAGGGGGGAATTATGAAGAAAATAATAAAACTTCTCATTTTAGGGATTCTAGGGGTACTCTTAATATTTATGATTATAGGATTAATTTCTTTCTATAACGCCTCCAAGACCGAGGACCAAATACCAATTGAGATGGTAGCTTTCAATAGTTTATCTGGTCAGGAAAGTAATTTAATACCAGTAAGCCCGAAGGATTCAAATGTAAAACAAGTTCTTGTTAATAATGATATTCAAGAAATAATAGATACCAATTATGATAAAGATCAAGTGTATGCTGTTACTTTTAATAACACTGCGACAGAAGCTACTGGAAATCTTGTAGTATATGTTGGTTTAGATAAAAAAACAGTTCTTGGGAAAGGATTTACCAGTAATTAAAAAGGTGCTACCTGCATTAAATGGAGCGATTGCTGCAGAGTGGGTCGCTTCTTACTTAAGAACTGGCAGTTTTATTGAATAATAATTATGTAAAGAAAGTTTTGGAAATGTAATAACTTATGAGGTGATAGTATGAGTTTTAAAAAAGCAATATTAAAGTTTTTACTTTACTTTATAGTTTTTACAGCCTGTAACCTAATTCTTAAAACAGTTCTTTTACCTGTGCCTTTAAATATTAGTGATATTATATCTACAATACTCACGACAGGTTCAATATCTATTGGAATTGTATGGGTTGAGTATTCTTTAAGTAATAAGCAAAAGTGATTAACTACTGCTTTTAACCAATCTGGAACGATTGCTGCATAGGGGTCGCTACTTATATAAGAATTGTGCTGCTTTCCCTTAATTATATTTGGTTTATGATCTTTCGTTAAATGGGAGCGATAGCTGGATAAGTTATTGCTTTTTATGTACTTAGTATTGCGCAGCAACAAGTAGAGTGGACTCTTACTTACACAATTATGGGAGTATACTTGATGTAGTGGTTAAATAAAGAACTTATGATTAGTGACAATAAAGAGCTCATAGATATTAATGTTGTTACACAGTTACTTTCAGATACTTAATGGGCGACTAATAGAACAATGGAAACTATTGAAAAAGTATTGATAATTCGCTCTCATTTGGGATGTACATAAGCGGCAGACAAATTGGATTTGCCAGGGTTGTTACAGATAAAGCAGTATTCTCTTGGATTATGGATGTGGTAATTGATGATAATTACAGAGGAAAGGGTTGGGTCAATGGTTAATGAATTGTATATTTGAACATCCGGAAATACAATACACGGCATTCGCATTGGCTACTTCTGATGCCCATAACTTTTACAAAAAGTTTGGTTTTAAAGACAATAACTGTATGACCAGGCCCATATTAACATACTAAGTATTAATGCGAGTTTTATAACGCTTGTTACTTATTTATATATTCCCCATCGAGCGCAATCCTAGAACAAAGGATTAGCGCTTTTTTACATTTTTAGCTTCACATTTCAAATATAGATTCAAGTAGTAAATATAATCCCTATAAATTTCTACGATATGATAAAATAAGAATATACGTTCGATTTAGGTTTAATCTCGTAAATTTTAGGGGGTACTAGTGAGAGTAACTAAAGATAGCCAAGTATGGAATTTAAATAATATTTTTCCAGATGGAAGCAACTCATTTAAGTTTCAAGAACATTTAAAATACTTAGAAACCAAGGTGTGCGATTTAGAAAATTTAGTAATCAGGCGCCATTCATGTTTAGCATTAAAAATTTCATTCTTAAAGGGAGAAATTAATTTATGAAACGGGTAGATGTAACATACGTACTTCTCTTTGATGAGCAGGGCGAGAATGTATTAATGGTAAAAAATAAAGGAAAAAACTCTTCTTATTATACACTTCCTGGAGGTGCAGTTGAGCCAGGAGAAACACTTGAAGAAGCTGCAATCCGTGAAGTAAAAGAAGAAACGGGTTTAGATGTGGAGATATACGGTGTATTTTCTGTGAGTGAAGCATTCTTTGAAGAAAGGGGACATCATGCTATTTTCTTTACTTTTAGAGGGAAAATTACTGGTGGAGAAATCAATATATCATTGCCTGAAGAAATTGAAGAAATTACTTGGATGGATCCTGAGAAAGCAGAAGATTACATACATATAACCGGTACAAAGGGATTAATTAAAAGTAAAGCTTCCGTACCATACTTACTTAGAAAAACAGTTTTTAAAAGTCTTTAGCTATCGTGGGCAAATCTTTAATACGCGCTCTTTTTTTGCTTTGGGCCATTCAATGGAAGAGGGGGATTGCTCAATATTTTAATGTTTGAAATAATTGGTATAGTAAAATGATTCTTAATTATATTTCTAGGAATTTAGAGGTGGAATAATATGCCTAAAATTGATAATATGTTAGCCATTTTATGGATGCTTCGTTCAGGGAAAAAAATAACTGCGAAACAAATTTCAGAAAAGTTAGAAATAAATATAAGGACTGTGTATCGTTATATTGATACAATTTCAACAAGTGGCGTACCTATCATTTCAGAACCAGGACATAACGGTGGATACACTTTATTGAACAATTTTATTGAGGCTCCTCTTTTTTTTGATTTTGAGGAACAAACTTCACTAGTTCACGCGGCTGTTTTTGCAGAAGAAGCAGGATATTATGGAGGTGACGCACTAAATAGGGCCATTTCAAAACTCAGTAAACACTCAAATAAAGAGCAGGAATCAAAGATAAACCAACAATTAACTAGTCTTGAAGTAATAAGTCGATTAAGTTCGTTCTCTATGGAACATTTCTTGAAGGAGTTGGAGCAGGCCGTAGCTGACGGGTACTCAGTAAAAATTCTTTACCAAAAAAGTGGCGAAAAGCAATTAAATTATAGATTGGTCGATCTGTACAGAATTATTTATTGGAATAATAAGTGGTATGTAATTGGATTTTGTCATCTTAGGAATGATATCCGTAGTTTTAGAGTAGATCGAATGGAAAGTCTAATGCTAACGGAAAATAGGTTTAACCAACCAGAAAATTTTCCAGCACGTGACTTCTTCATAAAAAGCCTTCTTCCAACTATAGAAGATAAGGAAGGGGTTATTTCTTTAGTTATTAATGGAGATAAAAGTGTATTATCTGATATATGCCAACATTGGTTTTTAGGACATTATTTACAAGAACGGACTTCATATCAAGCTGTTTTTCTTCTTGAAAAAGATGTGATACATACATATGTACCTTATTTACTTTTACCGTACAATAAATCTATTAAAGTTATTGAGCCAATAAGTCTTAAGCAAAAACTCATTGAAGTTCTGTCAGATTTAATAAAATTTCATCAAGTATGATAACTTCCCTGACGTTAAGTGTCAGGGAAGTTATTTTATAATAGCTATATCAATTGTGATTGGAGTGTTATAAGATGCAAACCAAAAAAGTTTTTCTATATGTATTTACTACAATGTCGGACTGGGAATATGGATATTTAATTGCTGAACTAAACTCAGGAAGATATATCAAAAAAGATTTAGCACCTTTAAAAGTAATTACAGTAGGAGCTAATAAAAAAATGATTACTACTATGGGAGGACTGAGCATAAAACCAGATATTTCCCTTGATGACTGTACTTTTGAGAGTAAAGATCTTTTAATTTTACCAGGAGGGACTACTTGGGCAGAAGATATTCATCAACCTATCTTAGAGAGAATTGATCAAGCTTTAAAGCTTGGGACTATTGTTGCTGCAATTTGTGGTGCAGTTGAGGCCCTCGCAAATATGGGATACTTAGATACTAGAAAGCATACAAGTAATAACTTAGAATATACAAAAATGGTATGTCCTAACTATAAAGGAGAAAAGTCCTATGAGTTGAAATCTGCGATATATGATGGGAATTTAATTACTGCATCTGGAATAGCTCCCTTGGAATTTGCAATGGAGGTACTAAAAAAAATAGAAATTTTTACTCCAGATACATTACATTCATGGTATAACCTAAATAAGACTCATAAACCTGAATACTTCTTCCAGTTAATGAAATCCATTAATAAATGACGTAACTGAAAAAACTCAATTTCTCTTTTTAGCTTATTTGTAGAGAAGTTGAGCTTTTTTATTTAACATTTCCTTATCGTTGTATATCTGCATTAATCCATCTATTAATAATACGATGAACGCAGATGTGATGTTATAGTATCAGGTAGAGAACATATTCGCTTCATCTCTTAAGTGTGCCAATAAAGGATACTTCTATGAGCTATTAGGCAGTTGGCAGGCTGAGAGGGATTATGGTTATAAAGTAGATGAATCAATGAATGGTGAAAAACACTCTGATAACACTTCAGTCGAAAGTATGAATTGAAGTGTTATTTTTACTTGGCTTTTCCAAAATCCATAATCTTAACCTTCGATTTTATATTAATATCCATTGAGCTGTATAATTGATCCCAGTTTGTTTCCTGCCATTGTTGATAGGTCATATTGTTTCTTACATATTTACCTATACCTATAGGATCACAACCAAATTCTTGTAGCTGCCCCATAAATTCATTTGTACGATTATTTAAATATTCTTCAATTTTTTTTTCAATTATCTTTTGATTTTTTTCCTCGCTTAAGTTCATTGAACCAGTATACTCTAATAAACTAATCTCTAACTCTACATTTTTCTTCAGTTCAACCGTGTCATTTTTCATTTTTACACTTGTATTCGAGTCACTTTTTTTGTAATTGAACGTTACTCTGCTTTGTAAAAGTTTGTCATCTTCCTCCTCCTCGCCAACAGACACATTTAGATTAATAATCCCCTTATTTATATCATCCCTTAAGTAAAATAAGATTAGGGATTGACCCATATTGATCTTTTCTACGTATTTATCCTTCTTAAATAAACCGTACCCAACAATCGCTTGTTTTTTATTTTGAATTGATATTATTGGAAGAAAAGGATCTATGCCATCGTCATAATAATCACGAAAGAATTGAAATGTATGGTAGTTTACTGACTCTTTTTCAGCTTTTAATTTATTGAACATGGATAATAAATAAGAAGCACTTGAATCCCCTTCCTTTGATTCAAATGTTAACAAATCAAAACCATTGTCTTCCGCAATTGCTAGGTTGACATGCGACCCAATATTAGGATCTCGTTTAAAAGTATCTAGAATCTGGAGGATTCCTTTTTCAGCTAATTCTCTTCCTAATAATGCTAAATGAACCTGTCCACTAACTACTTGGAGGTTAGATAAGTTAGTAAATTTCATACGTGCATCTTTACTTGATTTTGATTGAACGCTTAATATATCGTTAGTTAATTCCCCTTCATTATTTATGATTGGATAGTTTATAGTCACCTGTAAAGGTTCTTCCTCATTTTCAGATAAATCGTAAGAAATCACATTAATTAATGCTAGTTCTTCTACAATTTGCTTTCTTTCTCCACAAGCGCTTAGAAGCAATACAAGTAAAATTAATATTATCCTCATTGGGAAATCTTTCTCCTTGATTTTAAGAAATTTTCGATAAAAATTATTAGTAGAAGAAGGATAGGGATTATCATTGCGAGACTAGAAAGGATGTAAGTAAACCACTTTAACCATAAATCCACATCTCTTAATACTTTTGGAATGAGAGAAATAAAATATCCTACCAATAATACAACAATATTAATAATTTTTGAATTTACATTATGATTCACTTGTTTAATCATTACTGTGGCTGCCCAAAAATACATAACAATCGTTATTAAAACTTTTAAAGAAAACAAGGAAAAGATGGCATTTTCCACTCGTTCAATAAAAGGAATATCGATAGACTCTAAAATTGTAATGACAGGATACATTTCCATCTTCAATTGTTCAAAACTGAAAAAACCAAAGCTTACGAAGGATACACCTAAATAAATAATGGTTGTTATTGCATTACCAATAAAAATACTTTTAGTCCACTTTTTTTGTACGTATGGGAACAGCAATAATGATAGCTCAAAGCCAAGAAAAGCAGTATAAACATTCATACCGTCTTTAAATATAGATTTTTCACCTTGAAACAGGAATGGTGTCAACCTAATCAACTCAAACTCTTTAATTGGAAACGCTAATAGGAAAACAGTCCATATGGTGATAAAAAACAAAGCAGTTGTAGTTTTACCTATATGATAAATACCTCCTGTTAACAGCATAAACGATAGAAGAAGTGCCATACCGAAAAAGACGAAGAAAGGTGTTTCTTGATAAAACAAAATCTTTAATAAAATGATATATTTTTTGGTAACTAATACAGCAAGGACAATAAACACTATAGATACAGCTAAATAAAATGGAATAAGAAACCATCTAAAAATATTCGACTCTAGAATTTCAAAAATTGAACGTCCATGTCCGAATTTATAGCAGAGAGATATTAATAATATATTAATGTTTATAATGATAAACACAATAATTAAACCAGCCCACCCGTTTGTACCAAATGCTTCTGCCGTTAACCGTGGAATACTAAATAGAGTAACGCCTGATTGGGTCATATATATTAATATTGCTATTTGAAACGGGTGGAGCCTCTCATTCATATTCCTCACCTATTTCTTCATTTTGTTAATATCTTTATTTTTAGATCTAGATTGGACAGGTCTCTCTTTTATAAAACTAAATGGAGCGCGAATAATCGTGTCAATCCAATCACCAAGATATGTAGGGGAGACCGGAATGAAATATGGAGCTTTCAAGTTCGTTATCCCATTTATGTGAATAATAAATAAACCCATACCAAATGCTAAACCGATATTTCCCCAAAGAGCAGCTATCAAAATAAAACAAAAACGAATGATTCTAATGGAACCACTCATTAAATAGCTTGGTATTACAAAGGACGCAATAGCAGAAGTAGCGACTACAATAATTAAGATGTTACTTGTAATACCAGCTTCTACAGCAGCTTGCCCAATAACGATTCCCCCGACAATTCCAATCGTTTGTCCTATCTTAGTTGGGAGCCTTGCTCCTGCCTCCCGTAAAAATTCTATAACGAATTCTAAAAACAAGGCTTCATAAATAGGTGGAAAAGGCACCTTGCTTCTGGATTCGATAATACTAGGTAGCAGCTTTTGAGGAATCATTTCATAATGATATGTTAAAATACCTACATAAAATGCAGAAAACGTTAGCGTAATAAAAAGCGCTAAGTATCTTAATAATCTTATAAATGTCGAAGTAATCCACCTTTGATTATAATCATCAGGTGATTGCATAAAATCAAAAAAACTAGAAGGGCTACAAAATACATATGGACTTTCATCAACGATTCCGATTACCTTACCAGCAAATAGCTTGGAGGCAACTACGTCTGGTCGTTCCGTTACAAAAAATTGGGGAAAAGGCGAGTATGGGTTATCATCCATAAGCTGTACTAATACGTTTGTATCCAGCACCCCTTGAACCTCAATAGAGTTTATTCTCTCCTTTAATAATTCTACAAATTCAACATTTACAATATCCTCAATATACATGATGGTTACATTTGTCTTGGATATCTCTCCAACAGAGAGGACAATCGATTTTAAATGAGAACTTTTTACTCGTTTTCGAATAAGAGAAATATTTTTATCTGACGATTCAATAAAAGCTACATGTGGTCCGAGAATAATTGACTCTGTTTCTGATTCTTCAATAGTTCTTGTTTCAGAGCTCGTTGCAACAATAGTGAATGCTTCACACTTATAGAAAATAACTATGTTTCCATTTAGAACTTCTTTAACTCCTTCTTTATTGGATGAAATTTTCTTGGTATCTAACTGCGTAATTAGGGACTCGATTTGATTTTCAGATAAATCTCTAATTTTAGAGATAATATGTCTATCGAGAATTTGTTCATCAATCATATTTTTAAAATATAGAAGCTCCAAAGATGTATTTGTAAACTTTCTATGCGTAAGGTCAGAGCAATTATGAAATTGTGAAATGATATGATCTTTACTGAGTTCAATTTCTGTTTGTTTGTCTGTTTCTTCTGATGAATTAATCTTATTATCTGGTTTCATTGCTTACCCCGTAGTACTTTTATCCTTATTATGAACAGTTTCATCCGTTTTACTCGCTTTTGATATAAAGATGAGTAGGTATTCGTTTTTAAGCATCAATTCTCATTACAATTAGAAACAAAAGATATTGAAAAAAGAAAAGCAAAAGGAATACCTAACTTATAAATTAAGTAATTAGATTATTCAGTTTGTGAAATTAAGGTCTTGAAGTAAATAGGAGAGATTGTAGTACATTGGGATTGTTCCGTACATAATGACTGGTTGATTAACTATGAATACTTTAAAGGCGTTTGAATGTATAGACTAGCATACAGAAAAGGGAGATTTAAATGGTTAGATACTAGACGAATTAATTTTTGTTGCAAAATAAACATTAAATGTTACTAAGAATATTTAGTGATGGTGACACATTTGGGGAAGAGATATATGGCATGGGAATAGAAGAAAGTGGAGTACCAATTAAGGTTTAAATCGATTACAAAACATATTAGAAAAAAAACTTTGCTAAATATCTATTTTGCTGGTTATGAAAAAATGTCCTTCAATGCAATACTTAAATACCTCTTATGGTTTGCCTATGTGGGAAAATTAGATTTAATAGTAGTTTTAACTTCACTGGAAACTCTGTAATATTATTGATTTTGCAAATAAGATAATGCTTTGAGATCCAGTGAGAGTGCTGGTAACAATTTTTTTTGTGCTTTAAAATATAATAGAAGAACTGAAAAGAAGCATTATGTATGTAAATTAAAAAAATGCAGGAGTGAGGTGTAACATGCAATATGATGTAAAGAATTCTGAAGAATATTTAGAATTGCTTGAAGAAGATTGGCGAAAAGAGAAACTTCTCTTGATACGACACATGATCTTCACATATGCACCCGAATTAGAAGAGGTGATTCGCTATAAGATGTTGAATTATGGGAAAGATGATAACTATGTCTTTGCATTAAACGCGCAAAAACATTATGTCAGCCTCTATGTCGGTTCAATAGAAAAGATAGGAGATGCAGACACGTTATTAGCAGGCTATAACTATGGAAAAGGCTGCATTCGCGTTAAAAAATCGATAAAAATTGAAGATACAGAACTGGAACAATTTATACATAAAACCGTTGATATGTGGCGTGCAGGTGATGACACTGCTTGTTAATATTGAATGAGAGAATAACAGACTTTCTAGTAAACATTGGTTATCCTTTAATTGAAAGATAATATTTTTAGTACTCAAATATAGGGCGCGTTTTTCTAAAAACGCGTCTATTTATTTTAGGTTGTGGTGTTGAAGGTGGAGTTAGAGATGTCAAATTTATTACGTAAACTTGCTCACAGTTAACGGAATTTATTGAAGAATCTTCAGCAATCAGGCTCAATGGTGTTTAATATTAAAAAGAGAAATATACTTTTTACAAATTAATTTTCAAAAAATAGGTTGAATGAAGCTAGGTGAAAGTATGATTTGGATGTATGTTGGAGTATCAATTATTATCTTTATTGGTAGTATTCTTATTATCCAAGGGTTTAAACTTACTAAAGCTAATTATAAAGAAGAAAAATATATTAATGGTACTGCTATATATAATGTAGGAATAGTCGAATCTGTTGTATTATTTTTGCTTACTTTATTATTTAAATATATCCCATTTTGGTTAATGAGAGGAGTTTTGATTTTATTCGGTTTAGTTATTATCATGTTGGGAATTCTCATTTTATTATTTGGTTAATGTAACTAAAATTTGGGTGTATTAAGTGAAAGGGTACTTTAGAAAAAAACTAATGATTAACTTTGTAGCTATTTCGCATGTTTAAATATTCAGCAAACGAGCGCAATCCTAAAACAAGGATTAGCGCTTGTTTTCTTTTTAGAGGAAAAAATACATATTGTAGGAGTTTTTAGATTATGAAATAATTGGAATTAAGCAAACGTCCAGGTTTATTGAAGAGTGAAATAAAGAAGGTGTTAAAATGGGGAAGTTATTTTTTTATAGTGACCAAGTAGTTGAATCTCCGGGTAATCGAAGGTTAGACAACATTCTTTTGACGAATAAGGATTTAAAGAGTATCAAAATTGGTTATATTCCTTCTACTGATGACAAGGAAAAGATTTTTTTCAATACTAAAGTAAAGTATTACCGAAATTACGGAATCACAAATATTATGTATTTTGACCTTTATGATGAATTTAATTCAGTAAAGATTAATGAACTAATTCAGTGCGACATTATTCATCTTTCTGCGGGAGATTCAATTAAATTTAGCGAAGCTATCAAACAACGTAATATGGAAATAGTTTTAAATAATTATTATAAACAAGGAGGAACAATAGTAGGGGTAAGTGGTGGAGCAGTACACTTGGAATATCTACGAAATTATTTCAGATATTTATAGGGGATAAAGGAATTGGAAAATCGACATTACAACTAGTTGAATTTGAGTTTCTGCCACACTACAACCGCTGGAATGATAAATATAAAACAGAAGTTCATAATTATGCTAAAACTAGTGGAACAACAGTTTATGCTGGAAATGATGGAGACGGAATTATTGTTGAAGATAATAAAGTACAAATAGTAGGTGACATTGTTGTCATTAGTGGTAACGAATAGATTAATTGTTTATTCAATTAAAGCGATTGAAGCATGTTCTATCGCTTCTTACTTAGGAACAGGGCAGGTTTGTGATAGGAATTTACTTACATTTAGGGAGCTAGGATAGGAATGAGTATTCAAATTGAACCTTCTAAAGAACAAATAAATATGTGGATTAGGAAATTTGTCCCTGATAAAGATTTCTTTTTTATTGATGAAAGTGCCTTAACTGATCTGGAAGAATATTTAGCTGATGTGTTATTAATTCCAAGAGAGGAATTTTTTCATCATTCTTCCTACAAGCAAATTGACCTTATTAATAGTTTTATGTATTGGAACATATCAAATAAGGCTAACAATGTCATTGTGGCAGATTCTCAATGGGTTACAAAATTACCTTTACTAAAAAGAAAAAGAATATTACAAGCCCAAAGTAATATGAGAAGGGGTTTAGTATTACCGATTGATAGTCTTTCTTTTACTAAAAGCGTTCCTAAAGAATATGTCGTATCTAAAAATGAAGAATTCTTTCTTGTCCTTCAACAAGATATGTGGGGAAATATGTCATATGAGTTAAAAGAAAGTTTATTATGTTCCTACGCAAAAAGGTGGGATAACGGGTCTTGCTTTGAAGTCCCTGAAGATACTCCTTTACATATCAAAAAATACACTAATAAGTTTTCAACCATTTCAGGTAGTAACTGTTTATCCTCTACATTATTCGCAGTCACAAAACAGGATTGGGTTATTAAGGAGTGGGTACATCAAAAAACTTTTGAACTTGCATTAGAAAGAGTAGGTTATTCCCTGATAAAAAGTGTGGAGGGAATATCTAATGGAGACGTAATTACTTGGGTAAATCCTAAAAATGTTATTCAGCACGCATCGTATCATATTTCAAATCACCTATTCTTCAATAAAGACGGACAGACTTTCTTCAATCCTTGGAAAGTCACTCACTTAAATCAATTAATTGAAGAATGGAAGGAATATGAAATGAACATTTATCGGAAAAAGATTATTTAATACTTGTGTTTAGGAGTGTTAATGCTCCTACATGAGCAATTGCTACGAAGCAGAAGCTCCTTAAATTTGTTTCTGGCAATGATTATTGAATGTGAAGTAAGGAAAAAGACTCCCCTGGAGGTTGTAAATAATGTTTACTTTTCTATCACTAATCAATTATTTTATATCTTTAGATATTTTTAAATTAAATAACAAACAAGGCTTAATTTATTAATTAATAAAATATTAAAGGTCACAAAGATAGTACTGTTTTTAATAATAGTATTTATCGGTTACCTATTTGCGTGGGTTACCGGAGATAAACCTTTTTCAAAAAATGATAAAAGACGGACACCTTGAGCATTATCAAAAGGATATTGAATTCATTCGTGAACATGGTAGAGAGTGGTTTTAATCAGAGTAATTAATTGTATTTTGAGGGCCTTGACTATTGGATATCTCGAGATTAAGTCTTAAACAATCGGGGGCGATTGTAGCACAGTGCCTAGCCCCTTATTTAAGAAAAGGGAAGGATTAGTTAGCGTGGGAGCATAAAAGGGGGAAAGTTAGCATGTTGATTAATAATTATGATATTAGTAATTTAATTGCATCAACTAAATCTAGTCAAAGTTACATTCTTGCAATTGATGGACTAAGCCGTTCGGGAAAAACGACTTTTGTAGAACATTTAAGTGATCACTTGAAAAAAGTAAGTATTGATTTCACTACCATTCATATTGATAATCACATCGTTAAGCGAAGTCAGCGTTATAATACTGGATTTGAAGAGTGGTATGAGTATTTTTATTTGCAGTGAGATGTGGAAAAATTAAGGAAGAACTTATTTGAAAGACTTAAAGAAAGACATCATGTTGAACTACAGTTTTATGATAATGAAACTGATGAACATGATACTAGAAAAATTAAGTTACCTCAAGGGGGACTGATTATTATAGAAGGAGTTTTTCTCCAACGTAAGGAGTGGAAAGACATCTACGACAAAGTATTATTTTTGGACTGTTCGCGACAAAAAAGATTCGATCGTGAATCAGAAGAAACAAGGCTTAATCGCGAAAAATTTGAAATAAGATACTGGAAAGCAGAAGAATATTATATTAATACCTTTAACCCAATAAATAATGCTGACGCTATAATTGAGACGTAGTTCTGTGTTTGAAGGAATCTGAATGGAAATTTAGCAAACTGGGAGGAAGAATTATAGATTAGGCTGCAATTTTAGGTGGCTTTATTTAACTAAACCCAAAGGAATTATAATATCCAAATAGAATATAAATCTAACAGTTACACGATAGGGGACTTTTATGTTAAAGGCTTGTTGGAAGTACTTCCTTTATATCCTGAATCATAAACTAAATGTGCTTATTGAATGCTGGAAAGAAGGATTATACATACAAGGCATTATTCATGATTTGTCAAAATTCTCACCAAAAGAGTTTTTTCCATATGCAAAGAAGTTTTTTTATAATGGAGACAAAAGTGCTGATGATGAATTGAAATGGAGATATGCCTGGCTGCACCATCAACATAAAAATAAACATCATTGGGAATATTGGGTTGTCGATCCAAATAATAAAAAGGCTTTGCCTATCCCCAGAAAATATCTTATTGAAATGGTATGTGATTGGCGTTCGTTCTCAAGAAACTGGGGAAGAAAGGTCAAAAACTCTACCTTAGATCTTACCAACAAAATTATTTTACACCCTGATACAAAAAAAGAACTTGAGGAAATTATTAGAACTATAAGAGAAGATGGTGTAAAAGAGATAAGCTGAATTGCTCGTAAAAAATGTGATCATCTATAAATGATTCTTCAACTATCTGGGAGTGATTACAGTTCAATGGTTCGCTCCTCCCTCCTTACATAAGGATTGGGCAGTTTTGTTGAAGAAAAAGAGTTTTTTAGGGGGTATATATGCGAATAAAAATTATAATAGCCTTGGAATTAATAGTATCAGGTTGTAATCAGGAGGTTTCTCAACACCCAATAGTCCATAGTTTAGAGGGCATTGAAAAATTCCCATATGATTTTAAACTACCTACTTATTTACCTTATGATGTAAAAGAAGTAAGGATATATGATTACTTTCAAGTTATAGAAGAGTTGCCTGAAAAATTAGCGGATGCCAAAACCAATGATTTTGCTTTATCAATTGGCATTGGTGGTAATTCGGAGGAACTTATCTTTATAGAAATGACACCACCTTTGAACAATAGAAATTCAAATCATCCAAATTTAAAACAAGTTGCATTAAGTGGTAATAGAGAAGGGTTTTACTCATACGATAACAACAGACAAACTCTATCCTTAAACGACGAAGGATTAAACTACAACATCATTGTTTTTACTCATCAAGAAGGAAAAGAACTGTATTCACAAGAAGAATTGATTAAGATTGGAAATTCTTTAACTTTAGTAAATAGATAAGCTTGGTGATAAGTCGGACATTCCACCTTAGTGTTTCGGCTTTTAACAAGAACTAAAAATCTACAATAATAGTTCTTTATTCAACAATCTGGAGCTTTTATTGAATAAGCCTATTATTCACTAATAAAAAGACCGACTCTTTGTAAAGTCGGTCTTTTTGTGCGAATCTCCTTGTGAATTAGCAAGCCTCTTATTGGTGATTACATTATGAGATTATACATGATATTTTTCTGTTTGCACCTCACAAGTAAACCCGTTACTAAGGAGCAAGATTGTATCTTATGTAAATATGCCCGTCTCTAAAGTGCATGACCAGACAGTCACTTTTACAACTTTTAATGGCTTTGTTTTACCGACTCTCTAGGTATGAAGGGATTGGGTGTGCTTTTGGGTATTTTAACAGGATTGTCTTTTAGAACTGTAAATAACAAGCAGCCTGCAATAACAATGACACTGCCGACAGCTTGAATCAATGTCATTTTCTCTCCTAGAAAAGCAAAGGCTAAAACGGCTGTAAAAACGGGATTGAAATTCAAGAACAATCCTGAAGTATTGGGTCCCAGTTTATTCACTCCGATATTCCAAAGGACCATACACAGGACGGTTGAGACCAGGCCAGTATACAAAATGGATTGAATAAATGATGTATCTATGTTCGTTACCTTGAAGCTTGATATGTTAAAAGGAAGCAGGACAATAAGTCCGAATATCCCGGAGTAAAGAATCGACATCATCGGTGTGACGGTGGTCATCGCCCATTTGCTGCAGACCGAATAAATTCCCCACATTCCCACAGCTACCATCATATAGAAGTCCCCCACATTAAATTTCATCAATAATAACATTTCATAGTTCCCCTTTGAAAGGACAAGCATAACTCCAAATAATGAGACGAACATGGAAAGGAACTGAAGTGGATTCATTTTTTCCTTTAGAAAAAAGAATGAGAAAGCAGCAATTGAAAACATATTTAAAGTAGAGATTAACCCAACATTCGTTGCAGATGTTTTTTCTAGAGCCATGAATTGCAGTGCCTGAAATAGGGCTACACCGGTAACGCCCATTAAAAACAGGGGCAATAGGGCTTCTTTTGATGGGAACAGCTTTCTTTCTTTTCGCCAAACAAGCGGGACCAGGCAAATAATCGCAATCCCCCATCTTAAAATGGTCAAGGTTCCAGGGGAAGCATGATCTACAAGTGTTTTTCCCACTATAAAATTTCCGCCCCAAAGAAAGCTGGTTAATAGCAATATAGAATAATATTTCAAATCGTTTAGCCCCTTTTTGTTTCTATAGGATGTGTTTATGCTTAGAGGTTGTTTTTGCATTCTTGTAGCCTGGAGCGCAAATCAACAGACCAGCTAAAAAAGTTTTTTTATATTAAGTGATAGAGCTAAATGCACAATGACAGAGTCTATATGAAATATCTTATCATTTACCTTCAAAAACAAAAGAACAATTTGTATAATTAAATAAACTCAAAATAAATGAAAGAATAAAAGATTATTAGTTTAAATAATTCATTTTAAGATTGTGGATTTGTGTATTGTTGGAATAATTGAAAAGGTGGAATTAATTGTGGAATCGATTGTAAGCAAAGTTTTGGACAATGTGGATATTAAAATCTTGGATTTACTGCAAAATGATGCTCAGCTAAGCAATCTGGAGCTTTCAAAACGGGTAAATTTATCGGCGCCAGCTGTACATGCAAGAATCAAGCGGTTAGAGGCGGAAGGATACATAAAAAAGCAGGTCGCCATTTTAAGTCATGAAAAGCTGGGCTTTGATCTATTGTGCTTCGTTTTTATGAGCACCAATCTGCATCTGGCTGAAAAACTGGAATTTCTTGAGAAAACATTGGAATCAATGGAGGAAGTTCTGGAGTGCCATTGTTTAACAGGGGAGTACGATTATTTATTAAAAGTAGCCTGCAAGGATCGTAAGGGGCTAGAGATGTTCATTAGAAGGTTGAATGAATTGGGGATTACCAAAATACAGACAAGTTTAGCACTAAGGGAGATTAAGGATTCGACTGTGCTGCCGATACAGGAGGGGCGTTTATAAAAAATGACCTTATCATGTATGTTGCAGGTGGTGGTATTACACCAAGTTATAAAGAGTTAACGTTCAATGGTGAAACTTATCCATTAAACCCCTCTGTTCAACCAGATGTAAAAAACGGAAAGATAAAAGGCGTTGGAATAATTAGTGATGATTTTTCCGAAAGTACTGGGATAAAGTTTTAAGTAATTTATTCTGTTTATTCAAGAAAAGGGCGCGATCCTGTAACAAGGATCAGCGCTTATTTTATTTTGGAAAAGATTAAGAATTACATATTGTAGGAATTTTTAGATTATGAAATAATTGGTATTAAGCAATAGATCAAAGGTTTTTTCAACAGTAATAAAACTATTAAAAAATGCTTTCATCAAAAATATATATGGAGGAATAGTTATGTGGGTAATATTAGGGGTCATTGCAATAGTAGTAACTTTTATAAATCTTTATATGTATGCAGTAGGAAAGGATTATAAGATCGCAATGGCGTTAGGGTTATCGTTTACAGCATTAACACTTTGTGCAGAATACAGCCTTGTATCGATGTGGGTAGAAGTGGAAGATTGGGCAGCTTTAATGGATGTAGTACCTGGTATGGAAAGGGCATTATGGTTTCTGACTATTGTTTCTATCTTACTAAATATAGCGCCTATATTTTTAGAACGAAAAGGTAAGAAATAATATACATAAACTTTAAATCTACATAATTTATATATTAGATTAAGTACATCATGGACTTTAATCTATTGTTTGAAATGATAGTATCCGTACCTTCTAGAGATAAATTGACAGGCTATCAGGAGCTTGGAAAAATTAAATATCCGTCTTCAAGGAAATAAGAAGAGGAGGAGTTGGCGAGATGGAGAATCTTAAAAGGTTACATATACTTAATGGGCAAGAGATGTACAATGATTTTGAAAAAAGAAATTTTCTGAATAACGAGATGATGATTCCCTTTAACGAGGCCATGTGTTTTGGAAATGTATGCGAAAATTTGTTTTCAGAGAAATTCAACAACATGCGCGCGAAAGCTCATCATGTAACGGAAGCTCAATATAGAGAAATAACATTAAGACCATTGGAGGTCCTCTTTAACGGGAGTTTTACACACATTGAGTTATGGTTTGATGCTGATATGTTTTGTCAAATGAATGTACTTACTGTTTTAGCTTTGCTAGATCAAAAAGAATATAATGGTCCAATTGACCTTCATGTAGTTGATGAACAATCGGATTATTCCCTTAAGGCTAAGGGATATTTTCAACTTTATAAACAAGTTTTCATTAACAAAAAAATGCCAACCACGGTCTATCCAGAGGTTTTAAAAAGGGGATTGAAAGATACTTACATTTTCTAAATAAAAATAGTGAATTGATGGTTTACATTCAAAATCATTTGGATACTCCAGAAAAAAAACTTGTAGCTTCACTTCTTAAGAATTTTAAACAATATGGATTAGGTGATACACAATACTTTGAGATAATTCAACAACTGAAGAAGGAAGTATAAATATAAGAAAGGAGAAAGGAGATTCTTTCATGAGTTCTGCCTGAAAGTCAGGACCAGTCTCTGTCGCCTTATCCTTTCATGGGCTCAAATGCCTAACCGTAAACGTATGAAGATTAGAAATCAGCATTTATGATGGTTTCTAATCCTTTTTTTAGTCCGTCCTGTTCCTTATCTGATAAGTTTTGCAGAACCTTATTATTCATGTCACTTGTTGCAGATTCCACTTTTTCTTTAATTTCATATGATTTTGGAGTAGCAGTTACTAAAACATTTCTACGATTGTTTGGATCTACCGACCGTTCTATCAGATTTGCTTTTTGCATTTTGTCTAATATCCCTGATATAGTAGGGGCTTCCAAATAAACCATAGCTCCAATTTGTTTAGGGGATAATTGTCCTTCTTTCCATAAACAATTCAATACACCATATTGAGCAGGGGTTACGCCATGTACCTCTAAGAGCTTGCTGAAATATTTGAACACTTTATTCTGGCTTACACTGAGTAAGAAGTTCATACAATCTTTTAATTCCATATAATCTCCTCCAATTGACAATTACTATAATAGCATGTTAGTTTTTGTTGTGAAATACTTTTGGTGCAAAAATATTTTGTGACAAAGTAAAGGGAGAGGATAGTTGTGGATAGTTTCAAGGCTATTGTAGTAAAAGAAAACGAAGATCAAGTAAATTATGGTGTAGAAAATGTTAATCTTATTAGTCTTTCTACCGGTGAGGTTTTGATTAAGGTGGAATATTCTTCCATCAATTACAAGGATATGCTTGCTGTTCAAAAAAATGGGGGCGTTATAAGAAATTATCCAATGATTCCTGGCATTGATCTAAGTGGTACGATTGTTCAGTCTTCTGATAACCGTTACACGGAAGGACAGAAAGTTGTCGTTACAGGTTTTAAAATGGGGATGAGTCATACTGGAGGTTTTGCGGAATATGCTAGAGTTCCTTCTAATTGGATTGTTCCTTTACCAGACAACTTAACACAAAAAGATGCGATGGTTTTTGGAACAGCAGGATTTACTGCAGCACTCTCCATCATGACTCTAGAAAAGAACGGTATGGATATAAATAATAATCCAAGAATTTTAGTCACGGGTTCAACTGGCGGAGTCGGAAGCATTGCACTCCAAATTCTTTCTAAAATTGGCTACAAAGAAATCTCTGCGTTGGTTCGAAAAGAACATCAAGAAGAAGTAGCAAAGTCATTAGGAGCTACAGATGTCATTTTCGCAAGTGAGTTAGGAGAGCAAAAAAAGCCACTTGATAAACAAAGGTATGATTTCGTGTTGGATACTGTCGGAGGAGAGGTAGCTTCTAGATTGATTCCGCATATTGCTTATGGCGGAAGTATGAGCATGTGCGGAAATGCTGGGGGTATTAAACTAACTTCAACAGTGTTGCCGTTTATTCTTAGAGGTATAAACCTTTTAGGAATCGATTCAGTAAATGTGCCTATTCATAAACGTGGTTATATTTGGGAGAAAATAGCTAACGAATGGAACATTTCAAAAACATCTTTAGTGAATGAAATTACACTAAATGAGTTACCTGATATCATTGAAGCGGTTAAAAATGGTCAGCATTTAGGAAGGACCATTATTAAGATATAAAGTGGAAAGTAGTATGAGGACGGTTCTCGTTCTACTTTTTTTATCTTGGAAAAAGCCCCTGTTGATGGGGCTTTTTCTGAAATTATCTTCCGCGTCGCTCTTCGGACGGCTCTTCGTCCAAGTCCGGCTCTTCTTCATCCATGTTATACGGAGTATCACGCTCACCAGGTTCTCTCACATCTCTTGGGTCTGTGTCGATATCAAGACCCCTGTTCATGTCACGATCAAGATCACGGTCATAGCGGACAGGGCGGTAGTTTACATCCTCTGGTCCATTATCAGGCTCGTTGTTCCCCATATTACATGCAGTAAGTACACTTAATGAGAAAAGAATAGACGCAAGTAAAAGCATTGATTTCTTCATTTTTATGAAACCTCCTTGTTGGTTTAAAGTGAAATCAATATTAATATTTGCTATCCAAAAATTTTTACTCTCCTTGCCAAAAATTCTCTTTGTTTTCTAAGGGATGTTTTTCTACAAAGATTTGATAACATAATTGATAGTTAATATTTATTTCCAAAAGAAGGAGCCGTGGATTAATAACTACTTCAAAATCTTTGCGAACTTGCGACAAAGGGCACCAATATTATAAAAGTAGTGATTGTCCAATCTTTCCTGTTTGTGAGAAAGAACATAAAACCAACGCTGTCTTTCTTTCAATACTTGGAGCACCAGCAAGACGGGCTTTAGAAAACAATGACATTAAGACTTTAGAGCAACTATCTAAATATATGGAGAAAGAGATTTTGCAATTACACGGTATGGGACCAGCTTCTTTACCTAAATTAAAGGCTGCATTAAGGGAAGAGGGCTTTTCTTTTAGAAACTAATCATTAATCTTTAATAACGAAGCCAGGAATGAGGTATAGTAGTGGACATTAAAGGATTAAATCATTTTTTATTTTCCGTATCTAATTTAGAAAATTCTATTGAGTTTTATCAAAATGTTTTCAATGCTAAGCTACTATTGAAAGGGCGAAAAACTGCTTACTTTGACTTAAATGGTATGTGGCTTGCACTTAACGAAGAAAAAGATATTCCTCGAATTGAAATAACCCACTCGTATACGCATATAGCTTTTTCAATAGAAGAACAAGATTATGATGAGATGTATAATAAATTAAATGTTTTAAATGTGAACATTCTTCCCGGGCGTCCTAGAAACGAAAAAGATAAGAAATCCATTTACTTCACAGACCCAGATGGTCATAAGTTTGAATTTCATACAGGCACTTTGCAAGAAAGATTGGATTATTATAGGAAAGATAAAAGTTATATGAAGTTTTACAATTAGTTGTCCTTTCTTGTACAGATATGGGTTTTTCTATATAGATCGCAGCGTCAACTACTAATTATGGAGCGGGTTGATGAAATTTTTTCAAAATCAGCAATATTCACTAAAGACATTCGAAAGAAAATAGGCTACAATAAAAAGCGTTGTTAATCTATGCTTAAGCTAGTTTAGTTTAAGAACAATAAATAAAAAATTGCATAATTATTTGATACATTACAACATTTAGGTGCCTTTGTGAAGAAAGGTTAAAAGGGAAGCTGGTGAAAATCCAGCACGGACCCCGCCACTGTAAGCGTTGAATATTGCCGAGATTATCCACTGTGCAACAGCATGGGAAGGGTCGGTGATGTGTTTGAAACGCAAGTCAGGAGACCTGCCTATTTGTTTTTAAGGATTCTGCGAGGAAAGAATGCTTAAAGTGACATTCATTTATTTTTCCAGTTTTTAACGTTTTAAAGCGAATCTTTGTGGAAGAGTTTTAAAAATTATCTGGATTGAGTGGACCTTTAAACGTCTTTTTGCAACTAGCAGAAAGGCGTTTTTTTCATGCAAAAAAACAGGAGGTATGTTTATGAGTAAAAAGACGAAACAAAGGGGCTTAACACTGGTGTACACCGGAGATGGAAAAGGCAAAACAACTTCGGCAATTGGTTTGGCAGTTCGAGCAGTAGGCAGGGGGATGAAGGTGAAGATCTATCAGTTCATCAAATCACCTGAACGTACCTATGGTGAACAGATTTCTCTGAGGAAACTAGGAGTGGAGATGGAGCAGCTGGGAATTGGTTTCACTTGGACAAAGACACCAGAAGAGCATCGAGAAGCGCTTCGCAAAGGTTGGCCAAAAGCAAAGGACGCTGTCATGAGTGGTGATTATGACATAGTTGTCTTGGACGAGTTAAATAATGCTCTAAGCATTCAAGGGTTTCCGGTAGATGATGTTCTTCCATTAAACGAAGTTCTGGCACTTATTAAGAACAAGCCTGAGCACGTTCATCTTGTCATTACAGGTAGAGATGCACCGGAAGAAATACAGGAGGCTGCCGATCTTGTCTCAGTCGTCCATGCCGATAAGCATTATTACGACAAGGGAATTCCAGCAGTTAAAGGGGTGGAATTTTAAGAAGGAGGTGGTGAGGAATATGGGAAAAAGAAGAATCCTGATAGCGGGTACAGGCAGTGGGGTAGGAAAAACAACCATTACCATCGGTTTGATGGCGGCGATGAGGAAAAAGGGACTTAGTGTCCAAGGGTTCAAGTGTGGACCGGATTACATCGACACCTCATACCATACTGCTGTAACAGGTAGAAAGTCGCGGAATCTGGATAGTTGGATGCTTTCATCTGACTGTGTGAGAGAAGTCTTGGTTGGTGGAAGTGATGGAGCCGATATCTCCATCATAGAAGGGGTGATGGGATTCTATGATGGGAAAGATCCGCTTTCCGATGAGGGAAGCAGTGCAGAAATAAGCATCCTCACCGGCAGTCCTGTTGTACTTGTGGTGGACTGCTCCGGCATGGCAAGGAGTGCGGCTGCAATGGTCAAGGGGTATCAGGAACTGTCAGGAAAGGTGAACATTGTAGGAGTGATAGCGAATAAAGTGGGAAGCGATGGTCATTTTCATCTAATTAAGGCAGCGGTCGAAATGGAATGTAAGATTCCAGTTATTGGATATATGGCAAGGGATTCTGAATTCGAGATGCAAGAGCGACATTTAGGGCTTGTTCCATCTATTGAACGAGGAGAGCTGGAAGGGTTTTTTGATGCATTGGGTGAGCATGTTGCAAACACGGTGGATGTTGATCGTTTTTATGAGCTTGCGGATGAAGCTTCCGAGCTTCCTACCGAGAGTAAGCCTTCCATTTTCAACTCATCCCCCAATAAAAAGGTTCGTATAGCCGTCGCCTATGATTCTGCCTTCCATTTTTATTATGAAGAGAACTTGGAACTTCTACAAAACAGAGGGGCGGAATTAATCTTTTTCTCTCCCTTGGAAAATGAGGAGATCCCACATGATGTGGACGGGTTGTATCTTGGTGGAGGCTTCCCGGAGGAATTTGCACCAAGACTCTCTACCAATACAAAAAGCAAGGATAGCGTCTACCAGGCAGTAGTGATAAGGGGAATTCCTACCTTTGCAGAATGTGGAGGCTATATGTATTTATGCAAGGAACTTGTGACCACAGGTGGAGATGCTTATCCCATGGTTGGGATCATTCCTGGTAAAGTGCACATGCAAACCAAGCTCGCTGCCCTTGGATACAGGGAGATTAAAGGGTTAAACGGGAATTTTCTCTTGAAGGAGGGAGAGGTGGCAAGAGGCCATGAGTTCCACTATTCCACCTTTCATCACCAGACAGAGCTACCGGCCGCATTTGAAACAAAAGGAATGAGAGGCAATGGGACAGACGGGTATATCTGCAAGAACCTTGTTGCTGGTTACACTCATATTCATTTTGCCTCCAACCCAATGGTCGTGGAAAACTGGATCCAACAATGTCTGGAGGTAAAGTTGCATGTTTAAAGGGACGCCACTGATGATCCAAGGAACGCATTCCGATGCTGGAAAAAGCGCTGTCGTAACAGCATTGTGCAGGGTTTTTGCAAGAGAGGGTTATAAAACTGCACCGTTTAAATCGCAAAACATGGCGCTGAATTCCTATATTACCAAGAATGGCAAGGAAATTGGCAGGGCTCAGGGCGTTCAGGCGGAAGCAGCTGGTGTGGAGGCGACGACCGATATGAACCCCATCCTGATTAAGCCTACCGGCGACTATCAATCGCAAATTGTCGTTCATGGAAGTCCTTACCGCAATATGAAAGCGGGTGTGTATCGTCAAGATTTCTACGAGTTAGGTCTACTGATAATTACAGAGAGTTATCATCGGCTCAAAAAGGAGTTTGACTGCATCGTGATAGAAGGGGCGGGAAGTCCTGCCGAGGTGAACCTCAATGATCGTGAGCTTGTGAACATGCGGATTGCCAGGTTGACCAATGCACCCGTCATTCTTGTAGGTGATATAGAAAAGGGCGGCGTATTTGCAAGCCTTGTCGGAACATTGCAGCTCTTAGAAGAGGAGGACCGCAAAAGAGTCATTGGCGTTGTCATCAATAAATTCAGGGGAGATGTGTCTCTGCTTGAGCCTGGGCTTAAATGGTTTGAAGCATATACCGGCATTCCGGTATTAGGTGTGATACCTTATGTTTCCGGCTTACATATTGAAGCGGAAGACTCTGTCGTCCTTGATAGCTTTTCCAAAGAAAAAGACGATACGAAAGCTTTGGATATTGCAGTAATCCGCTTCCCTTATATCTCGAACTTCACTGATATGGACCCACTCTTTTCCGAGGTGGATTGCCATGTAAGATATGTGCAGAAGGCGGAAGATCTCGGTGCACCGGACTTGGTCATCCTCCCTGGCAGCAAAAATACGTTAGGTGATTTGCAATTTTTGCATGAAAGTGGCCTTGCGAACCGGCTGCAGACTTTGGTAGAACTAGGAACAAATTTAATTGGGATATGTGGTGGATATCAAATGCTCGGTGAGGTAATAGTGGATGAGTATGAAGTTGAATCTTCGTTAAAGGTGGGTCCCGGACTTGATCTCATCCCTATGAAAACACACCTGGCAAAGGAGAAGAAGACAGTTCTTTCAGAGGGCATTCTTACGTTTAACGGAAAACAATTTTTTATAAAAGGTTATGAAATCCATATGGGAGTATCAACCGTCTCTGATAGAAAAGATGTCATGCCGTTTGTCGTGTTAGCAGACCGAAAAGATGGAGTGCAAATGGGAAATATCATAGGTACATACTTCCACGGGCTCTTCCATAATGACAGTTTTAGAGAGGAACTGTTGAACACATTAAGACGGAAGAAAGGCCTCTCTCCGATAATAAGTAGATCCTCTTTTGATAGAAAAAGAGAAGAGTCGTTTGATAGATTGGCAGATGTTGTGAGCATGTATCTTTCTATAGAAATGATTAAGAAGAAGATGCTTGAATTTCAGGAAATAAGCAAAAAGGAGGCAGGGAAAGGAAATGAGGAGCGTGTATAACATAAAGCCTGTTAACCTAAAGCAAGGCGAAAAGATGGAGGAGTATTTAAACTCTTTAACCAAGCCTCAAGGCAGTTTAGGGGTTGTGGAGGAAATCGCAATTCAGCTTTCGCAGATTACAGGGGAGGATTTTCCTGAGGTAACACCACCAGGAATTATTGTTTTTGCTGCTGATCATGGTGTAGCTAGCGAGGGAGTGTCCGCATACCCTCAGGAAGTGACTGTACAAATGGTTCATAATTTCCTTGACGGGGGAGCCGCGATAAATGTATTGGGAAATCAGATTGGCGCAAAAGTAGAAATTGTTGACATAGGGGTGGCGGCAGATGTGAGCCGGGCAGGACTTCACATAAAAAAAATCCGTCATGGGACAAGTAACTTCCTCGAGGGGGATGCCATGACCAGAGAAGAGGCTTGGGATGCAATTGAAGTGGGAAGCGACATGGCAACCAGTGTCATCGAAAGGGGGGCGAAATGTCTGATCGTTGGAGAAATGGGGATTGCCAACACGACGAGCAGTAGTGCAATCCTGTCTGGCTTAAGTGGGTTGGATGTAAGTGATGTCATCGGTACTGGGACTGGGATAAATTCTGACCAATTGAAATGGAAAAAGCAAGTTATCCGTAAGTCGCTTCAAGAACGAAACCCTGACCGGAATGATCCAATTGATGTACTATCTAAGGTCGGTGGCCTTGAGATTGCTGGAATGGTTGGCGCCATTTTGAAAGCAGCGGAGCTGAATATACCGGTTCTGGTGGACGGTTTCATCAGCACGGTGGCGGCTCTACTTGCGCAAAGGTTATACCCTGAAGTCAGAGGGTACCTTTTCATAGGGCATCAATCCATGGAGGCTGGCCATAAGCATGCGATTAAAATGCTAGATAAAACGCCAATCCTAAATCTCGGTCTCCGACTTGGAGAAGGGACAGGAGCGGCTCTCGCCTTTCCAATTCTAAAGGCGGCAACAAACATCGTGAAAGAGATGGCAACCTTTAAATCAGCAGGAGTAGCAGAAAAAATATAAAAAATTACATCTATTAGTAGAGGAGAAAAAGAGATGAAACAAACTAAACAAAAGTGGGGAATTTTAGGTCTTGTTTTAATGTTATTCATTGGAATAATAACTGGATGTGGGTCAACCTCACAAGAAACAAACGGAAATGTAAATGATGAGGCAATCGGTGAAAATACAAGCAGTGATGAGCAATCGGAAAATGCAGCCTTTCCTATTACCATAACAGACGATTCCGGTCAGGAAATCACCATTGAAAAAGAACCAGAAAGCATTATTTCTATGCAACCAAGTAATACAGAAATCGCTTATGCTCTTGGTCTTGGAAATAAAATGATCGGAGTGTCCGATTATTGTAACTATCCAGCGGAAACTGCCGATGTGGAAAAAGTAGGCGGCCAAGACATGAATGCGGAAATGATTTTGACATTAATGCCGGATATAATTTTTGTAACAGATTATCATCATCAGAATCATGAGGCAATTCTCAAACAGTATAAGGAAGCTGGAATAAGTGTTATTGTCATTGGCAGCGAATCCTCGTTTGCGGATGTATATGAAACAATCGAATTGATTGGAAAAGCTACTGGTACAACAGTGGAAGCAGATAAATTAGTTGACGATATGAAGGAACGACTACTTACTGTGGAAGAAAAAGCTAAGCAAGTGACCGCAAAGAAAAAAGTTTGGGTAGAGGTTTCTCCTGCTCCGGACATTTTCACGACAGGTCAAGGGACTTTCATGCATGAGATGCTTGAGACCATCCAAGCGGAAAATGCTGCAGGCAATCAGGAAGGCTGGGTGAAACTTACGGAAGAGGAAATTGTCCAGTTAAATCCAGATGTGATCATTACTACCTATGGCTATTATGTGGACAACCCAAAAGAGGGGGTCATGGCTCGTTCTGGTTGGGAGGAAGTTCCTGCCATTAAGGATGGAAATGTCCATGATGTGGACAGTGATACGGTAACAAGGCCTGGACCCCGTTTGATTGAAGGAGTGGAGCATCTTGCAAAACTTATCTATCCGGAGATTTTTGAGTAATAGGGTCATTTGGTTGTATCTGGGGAGCGGAGGGTTTGTACTTGTTGCAGCCCTCCTTGGTTTATTAAACAGCAGTGTCTCGATTCCGATACCAACCATCTTGCATGTCTTATCAGAAAATACACTTGGGAAGGGTTGGCTGCATGACATTCCCAAGAATGAAGAAATGATCATTTGGCACATCCGCTTTCCGCGTGTGTTGCTCGCCATGTTTGTTGGGGCATCCCTTGCGATTGCTGGCGCGGCATTTCAGGGGTTGTTAAGGAACCCCCTTGCTGATCCCTACACCATTGGGGTTTCTTCCGGAGCTGCATTGGGGGCGGTAGCCGTACTTTTCTTCAACATCTCTATAATTGGTCTTGGAAGCTTCACCCTCCCTGTTGTTGCCATTCTCAGCGGATTGTTGTGTTTGCTCCTTGTATTTGGACTAGTCAAATTGAGTAACAGGGGACTGGCAATAGAAACCATCATCCTGGCGGGAATCATTGTCAGCGCGTTTATCAGCTCTATTATTTCATTGATCATTGCCCTAGGTGATAAAGAATCTATGACCCAAATTATTTACTGGCTATACGGAAGTGTGGGAATGAGGAGTTGGGGGCATGTACAGCTTATTTTCCCGTTTACGATGGCAGGATCCATCCTTTTGATCATGCATTATCGTGAATTGAATGCAATGGCGCTTGGGGAAGAGGCCGCAGATCATATCGGCGTGAATGTGAAAAGAGGGAAGGTACTGATCTTGTTTGGTGCTTCGCTTCTGACAGGTTCCGCAGTAGCCGTATCTGGATCTATCGGATTTGTGGGCCTTGTGATTCCTCATTTGGTAAGGCTAATGATTGGGCCCAATCATCGCTACGTCCTACCTTTATCTATGCTAATTGGCGGGGGATTCCTGGTATTTGCGGACTTATTCGCAAGAACCATCATTGCACCGAAGGAACTGCCGATTGGTGTAATAACCGCCTTGATCGGTGCGCCAGTCTTTGCTGGTCTGCTTATCAAAGAAAGGATAGGGAAGGGGAAGAGAAATGATTGAATTAAAGCAGCTTGTCGGTGGTTACCAGCCGGAAACACCAATAATAAACGGGGTGGACCTGGCTATAAGGAAAGGGGAGTTTTTCGCATTACTCGGACCGAACGGGAGTGGTAAGACAACCCTTTTCAAACTTGTAACAGGTCAGCTACCTGTGGTATCGGGGGAACTGTTGCTTTCAGGCAGACCGCTCTCTTCTTTTACAAAGTTGGAAAAAGCCCAGCAAATTGCGGTGCTTACACAGGAAATTCAGGTTTCATTTGATTATACTGTCGAAGAAATCATCAGTCTTGGACGGTATCCGCATCAAAAAGGTTTACTTAGGAGCCTCACTAAAAATGATAAAGAAATCATGCAGCAAGTGATGGATATTACCGGGGTGGCCGTGCACAAACATAAGCAGTTCCGTAAATTAAGCGGGGGAGAGAAGCAACGTGTCCTTCTTGCAAAGTCCCTTGCCCAGGAACCGGAGATCCTTTTGTTGGATGAGCCGACCAACCATCTTGATATAAAGCATACCTTTCATATGTTGGATCTTATCAAGGATTGGCAACACACGAAAGGGCTGACCGTTTTTGCCATCCTGCATGATTTAAATGTGGCGTCTTTGTACGCAGACCGATTGGCACTTTTACATAATGGAAATTTTCTGGAGGTGGGGGATTCTGACACCCTCAGAAAAGAGGAGCAGCTTGAAAGAGTATATGATGTGCTTATAAAAGCAGGACCTCATCCAGTTGTCCCTAAACCTCAGCTATTAATGACGCCAAAGTGGGAAGCAAGGAATGAAGTTCAAGGCTTGGCCGATCTCGAATTGAACAGGGATGAGAGGTGCATCCATGTCCAATCCATCAGACCGTTAAGAACCATCTCTAATGGAGTGAAAGGTGAGGGAATCCAGTGGCATAAACATTTCTGCAACTTTCATGTGAATAAGGACTATAACTGTGATAATCCTGTAAAAGATATCGGGGAATGGCTGCATAAAAAGGGAATTCCGACTGAGCAGTCAGTCGGGATGATGACGGCTGTAAAGCTCTCGGATGTTGTGATATCCAAGAAGGAAATTAAAGGCATAGAGTTCATGGCAGTGGTTACAGCCGGGGTTGGGAATGCGGTTGATATCACAAACACAGAAATGTGTCAGACACCAATGACTATTGGCACCATTAACATCATGCTTTTTATTGATGCACATTTGACGGATGGTGGACTTGTTAATGGATTGATGTCAGCGACCGAGGCAAAGGTGAAAGCCCTTCATGATATGAAGATACAAGATCCAAAATCCCGCACGATTGCAACTGGGACTTCCACTGATGCCATGGTTCTCGCCGTTACCCAACAAGGGGAAAAAACTCCTTATGCTGGGTCTGGTACCCTTATTGGAAAGGGGATTGGTCATCTTGTCTATGAAGGGGTAATAAAAGCCATTCAAAAATACAGAAAAAGAATAGGTCAGCATGTATGTTAGATAATGTGTTTTATATAAGTATGTTTATTTTGGGAGCAGCGGTTGTGTTGGATGTAATCTCGGGGGATCCGCGATGGCTGCCACATCCGGTGGTTCAAATGGGGAAACTCATATCTTTTTTGGAGAAGACCTTGAACAACGGTCAGAAGCGAAGGAGAAAGGGTGTTCTTCTGGCATTCATCGTAGTTCTCTCTGTTTATGGAAGTGTATTCCTAGTCATAACGCTATCCTATAAGATTCATTTTTATGTAGGCGTATTATTGGAAATCTACTTTATATGGACAACCATCGCTATCAAGGGATTAGCGGATGCAGGAAAAAGTGTATGGATTCCGCTTCTAAAAGGAAACTTGGAAGAAGCTAG
Source organism: Bacillus sp. RO2 (assembly GCF_012911845.1). Lineage (GTDB taxonomy): Bacteria > Bacillota > Bacilli > Bacillales > Bacillaceae_I > Sutcliffiella_A. Next base: position 112,307 of record NZ_JAAXCU010000048.1, read on the forward strand.
AAGATCCCTTAGCATGATTGTGGGGAGAGACACAGAGAACTTGTCTGAGAGTGAAGTGGTCAGAGGAACCGTAGAAACCATAGCGGAGAATACAGTAGATGGCATTACCGCCCCTTTGTTCTGGGCAATGATAGGCGGAGCCCCTCTTGCCATGGCATACCGAGCCATCAATACTTTGGATTCCATGGTAGGTTATAAGAATGAAAGGTTTCTGGATTTTGGATGGGCCTCTGCAAGGCTGGATGATATAGCTAACTTTATTCCGGCAAGGCTGACAGCTCTATCCATATGGTTATCTTCTGTTTTTATTAAAGGCTCTAATAGAAAAGCGGGATGGCTCATTACTATGCGTGATGCGAAGAAACATCCCAGCCCCAATAGCGGTTGGCCGGAAGCAATGACAGCAGGCTTGATGGGGATCCAGTTAGGTGGGGTGAATTATTATATAGGGATTGTATCTAACCGTAAAACGATGGGGGATTTTCATAGAAAACTAGTGGCAGGGGATATTCCAAGATCCATTATATATATGCATGGTGGTTGGGGTGTGTTTTTTGGATTAGAAATTTTATTTCTATTTTTATTAGGACAGAAATGAGGGTTGAGAATGAATTGGCCAGAACATGGCGGTCAGCCAGATATGATGAAGAAGCTCTTTCAGGCAGAAGAGCTGGAAGTCTTGGACTTTAGTGCGAATCTTAACCCATTGGGGCCACCTGAATGGTTGCGGGGGGAATTGGAGAAACAGTGGAAGAAGCTGTTGTGTTATCCTGACCCAAATTATTCTTATTGCACTAGTTTATTGGCATGGATGGAAAGAATTTATAATGAGGAAATCCTTCTTACAAATGGGGGCGCAGAAGCTATTTTTCTCGCGGCTAAATATTTTGAAGGGAAAAGAGCTGGGATCGTCCATCCTGCTTTTTCGGAATATGAACGGGCATGTAGGCATTATCATCTACAGGTGAAAGGCATTATGACTTCACCTCTGAATGATTTTCGATTGCCGATGAATCAGCTGCTTGAAGCACTGCCTGATTTGGATGTCCTTTTCCTTTGTCGTCCCAACAATCCGACAGGGGTGGTCATTCCGAAAGCAGAAATAAAAATGTTACTAAAACAGGGACTACATGATCAAACTTTCCTGGTTATAGATGAAGCGTTTGTGGATTTTGTTCCATCCGAGTCGCTGACCCCGATGCTAAAGGAATATCCTAACCTGATTCTACTCCGCTCTCTGACAAAAATGTACACAATTCCTGGCCTTCGGTTAGGTTATATGATGGCCAGAGAAGCTGTTATAAATGAAATAAGAAGCTTTCAGGTACCGTGGAGTGTGAATGCTTTGGCAAGTGCTATCGCTCCGTGTTTGTTAAGGGATAAAAGCTTTGTGACCAATACCGTCAGTTGGCTTGATGAACAAAAAAGGACATTGCGAACCTTTGCAGAAAATAATGACTTTTATCTATCTAACACCTCGGTGAATTTCTATCTTCTTCAGGATAATAGACATCCAGAAAAAACGGAGGCACTTTTCACTTTCTTGTTCCAACACGGTATTTTAGCAAGACATACATATAATTTCAAAGGGTTGGAAGGCAGTCATTTACGGCTTGCTATAAGATCTGAGGATGAGAATGCTAAATTGTTGACCATTCTTAAAAAATGGAGGGAGAGAGTGTGATCATTTTTATCTCCGGGGGGGCTCGATCAGGGAAGAGTCATTTTGCAGAAAGGTTGGCTTTATCCCTTCATAAAAAAGAACCCACTAATCATCTAATATATTTAGCTACTTCCCAAAAAAGTGATAAAGAAATGGAGCGCCGAATAGCGATGCACAAGGCTCAGCGTGGTAAGGAGTGGAAGGTGGAAGAAGTACCGGTTGAGGTTGCAAGAAGTATCATGCGAGCAAATATAGGTGATGTGGTACTGTTGGATTGCCTGACCATTTGGCTTAGTAACATGATATTTCATGGAATTGTAAGGAAAGAAGAAGAGATAGTTGCAGAAGTTGATAAGTGGTTGACTCTTGCAAGAAAGAAGGGGGTGAGTTTATTAATTGTTTCAAATGACCTGAACGAAGAACCGCCTTCCTTTTATAAAACGGTCACTTCCTATATATATATGTTGGAATTACTTCATCAACATATCGTGAAACAAGCTGATGTGGCGGTACAGGTCAGAGTTGGAATTCCAAAATATTGGAAAGGGAGAGGGGTGTTACAATGAAAAATAGCTTGTATGGATTAGCCTTATCTCTTCAATTTTTAACCAGGATACCAGTACCTGTGGAGTGCCCTTGGAACAAGGAGACTAGTAGGTGGGCGTTAAGATGTTATCCGCTAATAGGCATGGTGTTGGGCGGGATTCTAGTATTTATTATCTCATTTTTGCATGGTGTCCTGCCAACTTGGATGTTAGCACTTCTTATTTTGACCATCTGGATTTGGATGACAGGAGGGCTGCATTTGGATGGCTGGATGGATGTAGCGGATGCGGTTGGTTCCAATGCAACCCTTGAGAAAAAATGGGAAATTATGAAAGACCCACGGGTTGGAAGCTTTGGAATATTAAGTGTATTGTTCCTGCTAGTATGGAAAGCCGTTTTCATCTATTTACTATTGAACGAATCCTATCAATCTACCATGTGTTTCTTGGTCATCCTTGCCTGTTCAAGAGGAATTGCGGTTTATCTGATGCATCTTTTCCCAACTGCTCAACAGCATGGGTTAGCGTTTGAATGGAAGAAGAACCTGACTGGGAGGGACCTGGTACTAGCATTCCTGCCTATTGCTGTATTGTTTTTATTTCTTCCGCAGTACCTTGTACTTTTGCCAGCGTATGCCTTGTTCACATGGTGGTATGGTAAATGGATGATGAAACAATTCAAAGGAAGTAATGGTGATCTGATGGGGACTGCGATAGAAGGAGGAGAACTATGCGGGTTAATCGTTATGTGGACCTATATCTCATACGTCATTGGATAACCGATTGGAACAGGGAGAAACGTTATCTTGGACATACGGATCAGAATATCTTAATGGATGGGCTTGATGAGTTGGATTTACTAAAAACAGAGTTTGAAGATCTTTCTTTTGATAGCATTTATTCAAGCGATCTACTAAGATGTCAAAACACATTGAAGTTCTTAAGCCTGTGTCACTCTCCAAATCTTGATCCTAGATTAAGAGAAATGAATTTTGGTGATTGGGAAGGGAAGAAATACGAAGAGTTGAAGGAAGATCCTTGTTACCAAAGATGGCTTGATAATTGGGAATTACATAGCACCCCCTCTGGTGAGAGCGGTCAAATGTTCCAACGAAGGGTGGATGCATTTGTTTCGGATATGTTGGATAGATTCAGGCTATCCCGAGGAAAATCTACCATTTTGGTCATGACCCACGGTGGAGTGATTAGGTACATGCTTAGCCAGTTTAAAGCTACAAATTCTTTTTGGGAATCACCTGCTGTACCGCATGGAAAAGGATTACTATTGAAATTAGAGAACAGAGAGGGGGACTGGGTGTGCAACTCTTTATCGGTGGTGCCTATTGCGGAAAAAGAAAGATAGTGAAAGCCATTCATTCTGGTGAATTATGCTGGGTTTCTTCCTATTATAATAATAATTTTACCGACTGGAGATCATACCGGGAGGATGATACCGCTATTGTTTTAGAAGGTTGGGAAAAATGGATAATGGATGCTCTACAATTAGAACATGATGATGACTCCATTCGACAATTTTTTTATTCCTATTTTTTGGAGTTAAAAGAAGAGGAACGAAAGAAGGGGAAAGAAATAATTCTGATTATGTTGGAAATGGGCAGGGGAATTGTCCCACTGAATAAACAGGAAAGAAGCCTCCGTGACATTGCGGGATGGATCTCGCAAGATGCCGCAAAACTAGCAAATGAAGTTTACTATGTTTGGCATGGAATGAAGGAACAAGTGAAGTGATGGACTTTTAGTATGAAACCATTCATTTTACACAACGCGTTTATCAAAATAATAAAGAAGGAATTGTATTTTTCCTATTCTTGGGGATATTCTTGTTGGGTGGAATTAAAAGAAAAAGTATTAATGAAATAAATTGGTCAACCAGATATAATTTCTTATCAGGTTGACCTTATAATACTTTGTTTTTCTGCTACTACTTTGTCCAGCAATTTATGTGAATAATAAGATTAAGATATAAGATAAATTCCAATCATAATTTTCCTTTACAAATAAATAATATTTTATGAAACAAGTTTTAATCCCACCGCTGCACTTAAAACCATGGCTATAAAAATTAATCTTTTCCAATCCTTGGATTCCCCATATAAGAACATTCCTAATAGTGCACCACCAGAAGCACCAATACCTGTCCAGATTGCATAAGCTGTACCCATAGGCAGGGTCTCCATTGCATAAGCTAGGAATATGAAGCTAGCACCAAAACCAAGAACTAATAAAGCAATGGATTTCCAACTTCGATCATTATGAAGTTTATTGATCATTGCAACACCAAACATTTCAAATAAGCCTGCTAAGATTAAAGAAAACCAAGCCATCAGAATTCACCGCCTTCTTTAACTTTATCTGTTGTAACTAATTTCAACCCAATTACTCCTGCTAATAAAAACAAAATCAAGAGTGCTTTATCAACTTTAAATGGTTCTCCGAAGAATAGGATTTCAGAAAAGACAGTTCCTGCTGTACCTAGACCAACAAAAACTGCATAGACAGTTCCTACAGGAAGTTTTCGTCCCGCCATAATCATTAAGTAAAAGCTAATGAAGATAGCAATAACAGTTCCAGTCCAAGTCCAAAAGTCCTCAGCGTGTTTCAATCCAATTACCCAAAAAACCTCAAAGAATGCAGCGATAAATACTTTCATCCAGTCTTTATTCATCTAAAGACACCTCCAAGTTTATTATTACCAAAATACAAAAAAGCCTGGGAGATAACTGTAAAACAGTATCTCCCAGGCTTTTATCCTTCCGTGACACAGCAAAGCTGTGAGTTTTCTCTCGGACCAGACCAATAATTAATTGCGGAACCCTAGAAAACATTTTACTTATGCAATTACTTTACATTATATACACATTTTACATTTATTCAAGACTTAAGTTATGGAAAGAGCGTTGGTACTTGTGTATATGGACTCGGACCGGAATTTATATCAAAAACAATGTAAAGAACCATTCTATGAAAATTTTGTTTAGTAATCATTCGTTCTTTTTTTACTCAATGGCAACATAATAGGAAAGTCTGTGTCTATCTGATCAAGAGCCCATAAAAAATGATGCCATTTTTTGATATCTCCAATCACTTTAATTGAAGAAGGAGAAGGACGGTTGTTGGTGGTGGCTAACTCATATAAGGATTCTTTACTCATGATGACCGTAACTTGATCCTCTTTTAGTTCATCAGATAAATAACGAAAGATACCACGTTTGACCTCTGTTAAGGCTTTTTCTTTTCGATCCGGAATAATAAAGTTCAATTTTAAGTCATAGTCCCCAGCAATCAATCCGTTGATACGGATACTCAACATGTTCAACACTTGTTCGAATGTCATTATATCTAATACTTCTGTTGTGATGGTAGAACGCTGTATTGGAATAATTCCGTAACGAAGTTCTTGAGCGCCCATTAAATATTCATTACGCCATGGCCCGGATTCTGCGATATAGCCAAGCTGCTCAAGAGCATCCGCACATAGGTATTTGGCTTTTTTATTGGATGGATTTGCGAAGATGACGTGCTTGGTGACTTCAGCTACCCATTGGTAATCACCTTCTTTAAAGCATTCTTTTGCTTTTTTGATGACTTCATCCTCGCCCCCCATATAGTCCACATATTTTTTGGATGACTCTTCCGGAAGCAGCTTGTTTAAGTCGACAGGGTTTCCGTTATACCATCCCATATATTTTTGGTATACCGCTTTAGAATTATGGTTGACAGTTCCATAAAAAGATCCGTTAAACCATTCGTCTTTTAAACTGTCAGGAAAGGTTACCATTCTTCCTACTTGATCAATCGTGTAGCCTTGATTTATCAACCTTAGTGTCTGATCATTGATATATTGGTACATGTCTCGCTGTTTTTCCATATATTCGATGCAGTATTCTTTTCCGTGCCTTGGCCAATTATGCACTTCAAATACAGAAGTTAATTGTTCTCCAAATAACTCAATGGCCTGTTGGATGTATTTGGCCCAGGCGACTGGGTCCCTCACTTCAGCTCCACGTAGAGTATAGATATTATGAAGCGAAGCTGTACAGTTCTCTGCAATACATAGACTTTTTTCTCCCGGGATAAACATGTTCATTTCAGCCGGAGCTTCTGTATCCGGGGTGATTTGAAATTGCATTCTTACACCATCAATAACTTTCTCGACATAGGATTCATCCGTGGAAGCTGAAATTTCTTCAGCAGAATTGATTAAAGTCACAACACCAGTGGATACATACTTTCCAATGCCGCTGTCTACTTGACCTTTTTCTTCTCGAGGTAGCACCTCACCATACATGTAAAATCCTCGCCTTGACATGGCAACACCTGCTGTCACATTTTCTTCCAAGGCTGCACTTAAAAATCCGCTTGGTGCATATATCTTCACTGCATCCGTAGTTCCACTATTAAGGACTCCATCAACGCCCCCATAATGATCAACGTGTGAATGAGAAAAGATGATGGCACTAATCGGGATCTTGCCGAAATAGCTGTCAATTAATTCAAAAGCTGCTTCTGCTGTTTCTCTGCTTGTGAGACAATCGATAACAATCCAGCCTGTCTTTCCGCGAATAATACTTAAGTTAGCAAGATCAAATCCTCTAACCTGGTAAATGTTTTCTGTTACTTGAAAAAGGCCGGCATGTAAATTTAATTTTCCCTGGTACCATAGTTTCGGGTTAACGGATGAAGGAAGTTTGTCTTTCAACAGGAATTCATAGCGTTTTAAATCCCAAACAGGGAAAAACGAGTCATCTGGTTTGATAACGGGGAGAGAGACGCTTTTCAGGACATTTCTCGTTGCCCACTCCTGTTCAATTTTTAGTCTTTCCCAGGGCAGGTTCTCTTTTATTAATTCATTAATTTTTTTTGTTTTCTTCGTAGCATCTTTGGGAAAAGGGGTGAATTCCGCCTCCATCTTCTTATTATGGTTTTGATCCATGAATTGTCACCTCCATTGAACATAGTATTCAGGTGAACTCACCTTCATACATGGGAGAGCATACAAAACATGAACTTAGGATTCATAAAAATTGAGAAAGAATAATAAAACAAGTTATTTGTTGGCCACAAATTACAAGCGCACCCATCTTGAAGTGCAATCGTTGTAACCATCCCAAAACAAACCCCTCCTCATTTTTGAGAAGGGGTTTCATTAATGTCAAAGCTCATATAGAATCTATGTATTATTTAGGGACGATGATATGGTTATACTTGTTTAGTAATGTATCGAGTTCCTGGCTGAGCTTTAATGTTTTAGAAGAGGACATTCCGTACTTTGCAACAATATCGATTAGTTCGGATCGCTTTTTTTCAATTAGTTCCATTAATTCATGTTTAGTAGCCAATGTTGAGTACCCTTCCTTCTTCCAATTCGTAACATCATTATACAAGAATTTAGGAGGCAATACAAAGAAAAATTGCAAGTTAATGGTACTTTAATAATTGTTAAACTAGTGAAAAATAACTAAGGAATACTGTCACGGTTTCGACATAGAATGTTGAAAAGATATGGTTTGTTTTAACTGATTTTTTGTTACTATTAAATATATACTTTTGTAGGAGAAGTGATTTTATGTCTGGTGACCTTACGTTATTCTTGGCATTTGGGGCTGGAGTACTTTCTTTCATATCTCCATGTACTTTGCCAATCTACCCTGCTTTTCTCTCTTATATTACAGGGGTATCAGTAGGAGAATTAAGAGAAGAAAAGGGAATGCTGCAAAAGAGAAGTATTTTACATACACTATTCTTTTTAGTTGGATTTTCTTTAATTTTTATTGCTTTAGGATTTAGTACAACTTTTTTAGGTAAATTTTTTGTGCATTACCAGGACTTAATTAGGCAAGTTGGTGCCATCTTAATCATCTTTTTTGGTTTGGTTATTTTGGGAGTATTCCAACCAAAATTTTTAATGCAAGATAAAAAGTTTGCATTTAAAAACCGTCCTTCCGGTTATGTTGGGACTGTTTTGATAGGAATGGCTTTTGCTGCTGGTTGGACACCTTGCTCCGGGCCGATTCTTGGGGCAGTGATTGCGATGTCTATAAATAATCCATCATCTGGTATGTATTACATGCTAGCCTATGTATTAGGGTTTGCTATTCCATTCTTTATGCTTTCGTTTTTCATTGGAAAAATGGGGTGGATTAAACGAAATCATACGCTAATTATGAAAATTGGCGGTTATGCGATGATTATCATGGGAGTCATGCTTTTCTTTAATTGGATGACTAAAATCATTGTATGGCTCACTGCCATTACCGGAGGATTCCAAGGATTTTAAATTGTGTGATATTTTAGTTGATTCTTCTGTCCGAAAAGAGTAAAGTTAAAATTGGGAATAAAGGAAAATTACAACTTTTTTATAGGACATAAGGAGGACTCTGCGGTGGCTAACGTTTTAGTAGTGGATGATGCAAAGTTTATGAGACTAACAATTGGAAACATTTTAACTAAATCTAACCACGCTGTGATAGGTGAAGCAGAGAATGGAAGAGATGCGGTTTCGCTTTATCGCGATCACCAGCCCGATCTCGTAACAATGGATATTACGATGCCTGAAATGAACGGTATTGAAGCTGTTCGTGAAATAGTGAAAGACTATCCGAAAGCCAAAATCATTATGTGCTCCGCCATGGGACAGCAGCGCCTGATCGTAGAAGCAATTGAAGCAGGTGCGAAAGACTTCATTGTAAAGCCTTTTGATGAAGGCAGGGTTTTGGAAGCTGTTAAGAGAGTTTTAGGATAATGGTAAAAACTATCGTCTTTATGTGCGATAGTTTTTTTCGTTAGGGGGGAGATTTATATTTATTATAGCTAGAATTGCAGAAGGCTTCATTCTCGTCTACTTTGTCTTCATCAATCTCGTATTACAGATAGAGAATTATGTAAATCTATTGTTGGTTGATGACCATGAGGGAATTATGATGGACGAGACTTGGAGTACCGTTCAGTTATTTATTATTGGAACAGTTATCCTTTACTTTTTTGTGAAAAGTGGCAAGGAGTTTACGGCCTATAAAAAAGGTATGTTGCTTTTATATATCTTCAGTTTCTCTACGGCGGTAGTTTTTTCATTGTTTTTTATTATAGGTGACCTAATTGTCCACTCTTCCACATTACCGGTGAAATGGTGGGTATTGGATACACTTTATTTGACACTTGTTACATTTTTGATGATTGTTTCCATTAAGAAGTATCATGCCTTACAAAAACCTTAGATATCACTTTTAATATTTCTCTTTTTCGGTATAATAGTAAGAGGTTAAAAGTTGTGAATACAGAGGATGATTAATTTGTATACAGTTCTATCTACGATTTTTGCAGTTTGTATGGCATTGCTTGTTTTGTTTATCCGAATGAAAGCTGCGAAAAAACCTTCATCAGTGAAAAAAATTGTATTACCTCCCATTTTCATGAGTACTGGGGCATTAATGTTCTTGTTTCCTGAATTTCGCGTTTCCTCATTGCAAATAGTAGAGGCTCTATCAGTTGGTGCGATATTTTCTATATTCCTGATTAAGACTTCCAAGTTTGAAATGAAGGATAATGATATATATTTAAAAAGATCAAAGGCGTTTGTTTTCATCTTGCTGGGATTATTGGCAATAAGAGTTGTCATGAAGCTAGTTCTTAGTACGCAGATTGATATTGGAGAACTAACCGGAATGTTTTGGCTTCTTGCTTTCGGCATGATTGTACCATGGAGAATAGCGATGTATATTAAATATAAGAAGTTAGAGAGTGGTTCTATTACACCAACGATAAAAACCTCGGTATAAAAACCGAGGTTTTTCCGTTATGTCCTTCAAAATAGGTGTTGGTACGGGGTATGATCAATCTTAAGGTGTTCCAATTTCTTTATTAGGAACTTATGATCCCGTTTAGGTGTAGCGAGAATATAGCCACGAATGACATGTTCTCTAGTTATTACTTTCGCATTTTCTTTATAGGCAATTTCGCCGATTTTCCCGGCTATCTTTTGTCTGGCAATATCTCTGAACAACTCCGGTACAGGAGAAACTAGCTCCTCTAATAGCTGTTTCAAATCATTCGGCCAGAGGTGACGAGTTTTTTCTAAATAGAAGTCCTGCCAATCCAATTCCGATTTGCCGTCTTCTTTTGGCATCCTTTTAAGAAATTTACGAAACATAAAGAATCCGCCAATGGCCAATAATCCTATCATTGTGACGACCCAAAATAAAATTAACCATAAAAACCATCCGGTTAACATGTTCTTTTTCCCTCCGAACTCGTTAACATTCTTGTATTATTATAACCGAAACTATTATAATTGCACTAGTAAATGAAAAATCCTACTCAATTGATATAGAAAAAATGACAAAGTTTTGACGGAGGTGGCGACGATGAAAAAGATTGGTGCCGTAATTGGCAGCATGGGGAAAACCGAGATACTTTCCCAAAGAGTCTGCCCGAAATGTAATAGAGAAGTAAAACGCGTCCGCATGCAAATTATCGGCGGGGAAAATAAAGGACAATGGCAAGAGTATGAAAATGAATGTGATTGTCGATTGGCTGCTGAAACAATGCAAGCGGAAAAGCGTAGAAAACATAAGTACTTTGAACAGTTTTGTATTATTCCAAGGGAGCTCGAGGATGCTACTCTTGAGAACTTTAAAGTCGACTATTCCAGTCAGGGCGAGGCTTTAGCGAGCACGATAGACTTTTTCGATCAATTTACAGGTAGAGAGAACTTATATTATTTTGGTCGAACTGGTAGAGGTAAAACTCATTTAGCGGTAGGCTTGTATAAATATTTTAAGGAGAATAATATTACTGCGATGTTTTTTGATGTACCGAAATTAATGGATACCATTGTTGCTTCCTGGGATAATGATTCGGGATATTCGGAAAGTAAATTTATGAAGGCGATCGCGGAAGTGGATGTACTAATTCTTGATGACCTTGGTGTAGAGAGGGTAAGTGAGTGGGTTGACCAAACCATCTATTCTATACTGAACCAAAGACAAGGAAAGAGTATCGTGTTTACATCGAATATTCACCCAGGTGATTTGACGAAACGATATGGTGAACGGATTGCAGATCGTATTAAAAATAAAATGAGTCAAAATCAGTTGATTTCCATTGTGACACCGGAGAGCTATCGAACCAAAGATTTAACGATGTTCAAAGACTAATATAATAATTTTTATTTTCAATGCCCATAGCAAACTATTGCTATGGGTTTTTTCATGGAGAACTAGATGCTAAAATTTGTCTATTCTTTTATGTGAAATAATGGTAAAATAATTCTAAATAGAAAGAAAAATCAAAAAGGGGTGTCTGATAGTGAAACAAATACAGCAATTAAAGAAAGAATTGTCTAAAGTAATCATCGGAAAAGACGAAGTAGTAGAACTGTTATTTATCTCGTTACTTAATAAAGGGCATGTGTTATTAGAGAGTGTTCCAGGTACAGGTAAAACGATGTTGGCAAAAAGTTTTGCCAAGACTATGGATGCAGGCTTTAAACGAATTCAATTTACACCAGATGTGCTGCCAAGTGATGTTACAGGAATTCAGTTTTTTAATCCAAAGGAACAAAATTTCGAACTAAGACCAGGCCCAATCATGACAAATATCTTGTTAGCAGATGAGATTAACCGTGCAACTCCAAGAACGCAATCAAGTTTACTTGAAGTAATGGAAGAGCGACAAGTTACCATTGATGGAGAAACATTAGCTATTCCAGGTCCGTTTATGGTGCTTGCAACACAAAATCCAATTGAATCCCAGCAAGGTACGTTTCCTTTGCCCGAAGCACAGATGGATCGTTTCTTTATTCAAATCGACCTCGGCTATCCAACACTGGAAGAAGAAAAGGAAATGATGAATACATACCGGTTAGACGAGCCGATAAAACAATTGACTCCTTTCTTTAGCAAGGAGGAAGTATTGGAACTGCAGGAACAAGTGAAACAGGTGAAAGTATCTTCTGTTGTAGAGGATTACATACTTGAAATCGTCCACATGACGAGAAATCATGAAGAAATAGAGCTTGGGATAAGCCCACGTGGGACATTGGCATTAATGCGGGCAGCACAAGGAGCAGCATTTGTGAATGGTCGTGAATACGTCACACCAGAAGATGTAAAGAAAATGGCACCATATGTATTAAGTCATCGATTAGTACTTACAATGGAAGGGTCATTAAAGAAGACCAACAAACAAGTTGTGACAGAAGTGTTAGCAAGAGTTGTAGTGCCTGTGGAGGCGACTATATAGGAATGACTAGGTGGAATCAACAAATAGATAACCTGACTCACCATATTTATTTCCGTGCCTGCGCATTTGTCATTATTGCAATAGGATTCTTTACCGGGCATCCCATTTTATTTTTTATAGGTAGCTTGTATTTTATGTACTTCGTTATCTCCTATTATTATTTAGCCAGAGTAGGGAATAAACTGAAGCTTACCATTGTTGACGGACAAGTGAAAGTTTTCCCCGGTGAAACAGGGATCATCAAATTGAAAGTGGAACAACCATCTTGGTTACCAATTTTCTCTGGACGAATCCAACTTGTTGCAGATAATAATATTGTGTTTCAAAACGGAGATAGAAGAACGCGGATCAGCCAAATCAGTCTGCCGTTTTCTTTAATGGGTAAAAGTGAATTAGTCATTGAAATTCCTTTTACTGCGAAAGAACGAGGAGTGGCTAAATTACATCATATTGAGCTGCAAATTTCTCATTTCATTGATTTTGGAAAAGTGTATCTGCAAAAGAATGATCTGACGAAATTTGAAGCTCTGGTTTACTCTGAACAGACGCCTGTAACCGGTTTGGAAAGAATCATGCCAAAGAATCAGGGCACTTATCCGACTCGGTCGTCCCTCTTTGAAGATGTTAGCACGATTATAGGGACCCGAGATTATGCAGCCGGGGATTCTTTTAATAGAATCCATTGGAAGGCTTCTGCTAAGGTAACTAGCCTTCAAACGAAAATGTATGAAAAGACTTCTCAATTTTCTTGGTTAATTGTTTTCGATATTAGATCAGGTAATTTAGAAGAGAGAATAAAAGGGATTACCCATTTGTTACATCATGCGACCAAATTCAATATTCCCTATTCCTTACTTGTTAACATCAAGAGGGTGGGGACTCCAAGTTACTTGGAACTACCTTATGGGGAAGGGAAACGCCATCTTCAAACTGCCTTAACTATGTTGGCAAGATTGCAAGGAAACAGTGTGTCCATAAGCATGACTACTTTTGAAAGGATAACCTTTCAACATGCTGCACATGCCCCATATGTGATTCTTTGTGGCGAGGAAGAGCGTTTGCGAGGATGGAGGATGCCTACTGGGACTAATGTAAACCTCCTTAATGTAAAGGAAGATAGTTGTACATTACTACCATGGCGTTCAGAAGCAAGGAAGGAGGCAGTAAATGGCTAATCTATGGAGAAACAGCATTCACTTATTGATTGAGCTCAATATACTTTATTTTTTTATTTTGCTCTTGTACTTAGATTCCGGAAATCTGCCTTCTTTTGCAGGTGTCTTGTTGCCATATGGATTTGCGATCGCGATCTTTGCCTTTTTAAGCAACAAACTTCCAAATAGCTATGTTGCCATCATGCTTGTGGCACCTTTGTTAGCTCTTTTTGCTTATCTTTCTTCCTATAGCATCGGGCTTTCTCTTGTTATCGGGTCTATCATTAGTTTCCGGGCATTCATGTATTTTGTGGAGGAAAGGTTTATTTCTACTTTTGCACTGTTAATTATGTCATTCATCTGGATGCCTTTTGTATACGGTGCAGGAACGTTGGTAGATTATCCTCATGGTCTTACGTTAATGATACTATTTGGGGCTCAACTGGCACTTGTTATTTTATTGTATAGTGGAAATGCTGTGATTCAATTAAATGGGAACCCTTATATGCAGAAAAGGGTGGTTAGTGCGGCAGCGGCCGTCTTTTTAAGCATCGTTGCTGTTTCTGCCGTCTTTGCAACAATAGGTAAATACCTGATAACAGCGGGACTTTCGATATTCGGCTTTGGTGTTAGCTTTATTTTTGATGTCTTGGCAAGGCCTGTGTTTGCTTTGTTTGGGATGCTTGATTGGACGCCCAAAAGCGGCGGGCCACAGGATGAGGGAGGCATTGAGATGGGGGAGGAGGAAGAAGCGGAAACCGCTGAGCTTTTACCATCAGAAAGCTTATTTGATAGCCCTGTAGTAATAGCAGTTGGTGTCATTGTTTTCTTATCTGTCCTTTACCTCCTATTAAATAAGAAAAAAGTGAACAACCAAAAAAGAGAAATACAGACTGAACAGCAATTTACTTCTACGATGACCAAAAAGAGTGGCGGTGGATTCTTCGCTGGTAGAAGAAAGCAAAAGCCACCGGAAAACGAAGTAAGGAAGCTTATGTTTGAGTTAGAGCAGTTGGCATTGAAAAAGAACCGTGGCCGTCTTCCAAATGAAACATTGGAGGAATGGTTAAAACGGGAGACCTCATTTAAGGAAAGCTTCATGGAGTTGTATGCGAAAGTGCGTTATGGGGAAATGAAACTCTCCCCATCGGAAGTAGAAGCATGCAGGACGATGGCAGAGGAAATTCGAAAAGTGATGAAGCAGTGGAAAAAAGCTAGTTAGATATTTATTACTGCAGTGTACCCTATTCTGGGTACACTGTTTTTTTATGTGAAAACCCATTGGAATGAAGCTCTGGACAAGTACCATACAATTATCCGTCATCAAATTCCGCCGTATTTGCCCATAATCAGCGATTATTACGCTTCTACTGGAATTACACGAAGGTCGATATTATTGGTAGCGCTTACACTCACTATCTGGCTCTCATACGGACTAATTGCCCAAACACCCTTGATATACATCCTCTACATGTTACGATTATAAACGTTGTTAAAAACGAACGGACAGACGGGAGCGATTAGATGCTGAAAGAAAAAGTGATTGGATTTATTGGAGCAGGATCAATGGCAGAGGCAATGATTTCAGGTATTGTAGCAAGTGAAATTATCCCTGCAACTAATGTTGTAGTAAGCAACAGATCTAACATCGACAGATTAATAGAACTTGAAAATAAATACGGCGTTCGTGGCGTCATGAAGCAGGATTTGAATATGAGTGAACTTGACATTATTGTATTGGCCATGAAACCGAAAGATATAGAAATTGCACTAGCTTCATTAAAAGATCAACTAAATTCTTCACAATTACTGCTTTCCGTATTAGCAGGTGTATCCACTGGTTATATGGAAGAAGGTTTGAATCCAGGGCAGCCTGTTATTCGCGTAATGCCAAACACGTCAAGCATGATCGGTGAATCGGCAACAGCGATTTCAGCAGGAAAGCATGTTGGGATGGATCATATGGTAGACACAAAAGTCATCCTTGAAACAATCGGTAAAGTTTACACCATTGAAGAAGAGCAAATGGACGTTTTCACAGGAGTAGCCGGAAGTGGTCCAGCATATTTCTACTATTTAATGGAGCACATGGAAAAAACAGCGAAGGCTGCAGGTCTAGATGAAGAAGTAACACGTGATGTAGTTGCTCAAACGATTCTGGGAGCAGCAAAAATGATGCAGACAAACAATGAAGAACCTTCCTCTCTTCGCAAAAAGGTTACTTCACCTAACGGTACTACTGCAGCAGGCTTGGAAGCATTAAGTGATAACGGTGGCGGTAAAGCTATCTCAGCAGCCATTAAAGGTGCAGCAGAACGTTCTAAAGAAATCAGTGCAGAAAAAGAAAAAGAATTGATTTTACAGTAAGTTTTACAACTATGTTATAACAGGAGTGATTGAATGACCCCCGATAATAAGACAAAACGGGTAGTAATAAAAATTGGAAGCAGTTCATTGACAAGTTCACATGGTGAAATTAGCAGAAGAAAACTAGAAAGGCTTGTTGATGAAGTTGCTCAACTGAAGGATCAAGGCTATGAAGTCTTATTGGTTTCTTCAGGTGCAGTAGCAGCCGGATATAGAAAACTAGGCTGCCTGGATCGACCAACAAGTTTACCGGAAAAACAAGCGGCAGCGTCCATTGGACAGGGCTTGTTGATGGAGGCTTATAGCGAACTGTTTTTATCTAACGGGTACGTAGCCTCTCAAATTCTTATTACAAGAGAAGATTTTTCGGATGAAAATCGCTACAATAACGCGCGCAACACCGCGAATGTTCTTTTAGAGCGTGGTATTGTACCGATCGTCAATGAAAATGACACCGTCACGGTAAACCGTCTGAAATTCGGGGATAACGATACACTTTCTGCTAAAGTGGCAGGACTTGTAGATGCAGATATGTTGTTAATTTTATCTGATATCGACGGATTGTATGATGCAGATCCGCGCAAAAATCCGGATGCCACTCTTTTACGCAAGGTGGAAGAAATCACCCCTGAAATCGAAGAGGCAGCAGGAGATCCTGGAAGCTCCGTAGGTACAGGCGGAATGAAATCAAAAATTGATGCCGTGAAGATTGCCATGGCATCCGGAATCCCTGCCTTCTTAGGAAAAGCAGGAGTACCAAACATTCTACTTCAAGCAGTGGAAAAAGAAGCAACTGGAACGTATTTTGAATCGAAGGATTCTGCAGTGAATTTAAATCACAAGAAGCAATGGATTGCGTTTAACTCAGGACCTGAGGGAGAAGTAGTACTAGCAGAAGGTGCCGACGTTTCCATGCTAGGCAAAAAGCGATTATTACCATCAAGCATCAGTAAAGTGAAAGGCTACTTCCAAGAAGGCTCTGTGGTAAGAATTCTGGACTTTGATGGAAATAGAATCGGACTTGGAGTGGTTAACTACTCCTCCGAACAATTAAGAGAGTATGATCAAACTCAAGATAAATATGCAGAAGAAGTTGTAAAAAATGACGATTTAGTATGTCATTTAGAAGCATCCATTCCGGTTGGGATTTAGAAATCGTAGCTGATGATTGGAGCAACGGGCGTTGACTCCTACGTTAGGTAGAGGTGAGCGGAGACCCCGCAGGTAAAGCGAGGCCACTGGAAAACTGATAACGTAAAGTTTTATATGATTCCTAGCTGGTGATTGGAGCAAAAGGCGAAGACTCCTGAGGGAGCAAGTGCTAGGTGGAGACCCCGCAGGCGTAGCCGAGGAGGCTCCAGCAGTACCCCTAGGAAAGCGAAGCCATTTGCGGAAATCAACAGCGGTGTTTATAAAATAACTAAAATCAAGACTTTTTCAGTGGCCTCGGGTAAAGCCGAGGAGGTTCCACAAGCGCCTGGTGGAAAGCGAAGCCCGGTTCGCCAATCAACAGCGGTTTAAGTATGGAAATAAAAATTAGGAGGAATTTGATGTCTTTATTAGTAGAGACAAATGTAGAATCACAAGCAAAGGAAGCGAAGAAAGCAGCAAAGGTAGTAAGCCTACTGACAACAGAAGAAAAGAACGATATTCTTAAGCATATTGCTAACACTTTGGAAAGCAACGTATCCCATATCCTTGAAGCCAATAATAAGGATTTGGACAAAGGACGCGAAAAAGGCTATACAGATGCTTATATGGACCGCTTGGCACTATCCGAAGACCGAATTGCAGATTTTGCTAATGGCCTAAGAGAAGTTGCTGAACTTGAAGATCCTGTTGGTGACATCCTTTCGGACTGGACTTTGGATAACGGCTTGCAAGTAGAAAAAGTCCGCGTACCACTTGGAGTTATCGGCATGATCTATGAAGCACGTCCAAACGTAACAGTTGATGCGACTGGACTTGCGTTGAAATCCGGTAATGCGATTGTATTAAAAGGCGGATCATCTGCGATCAACTCCAACCAGGCTATTGTAGATGTAATTCACAAAGCGTTAAAGACCACTTCTATCCCAGAAGAAGCGGTGCAATTTATTGCAAGTACGGACCGCAAAGCAACTCAAGAGTTGTTCACGATGAAAGAGCATATTGATGTCTTAATCCCTCGTGGAGGAGCGTCTCTAATTAATGCAGTCGTAGAAAATGCTACAGTACCTGTTCTAGAGACAGGTGTAGGAAATTGCCACCTTTATATTGACAAGGATGCGGATTTGGAGAAAGCATTATCTATTGTGGTTAATGCCAAAACGGACCGTCCGGCGGTTTGTAACGCAGCAGAGACACTAATTGTGCATGAGTCTTGGTTCCACGCGAACAAATCTTCACTAATCAATATGTTTAAAGAAAATGGCATCACGGTTCATGGAGACAACACAGTTGTTGAAACAATTCCTGGAGCAGTTAAGGCTGGGGAAGAAGATTGGACAAACGAGTATTTAAGCTTGGACATTGCAGTGAAAGTGGTTTCTGATATCGACGAGGCAATCGCACATATTGATGAATATGGTACGAAGCATTCCGAAGCTATCATCACAGAAAACAAAGAAACTGCCAACAAGTTCATGAAGCTTGTAGATGCAGCAGCTGTTTACCATAACGCTTCCACACGTTTCACAGACGGTGGAGCTTTAGGATTCGGTGCTGAAATTGGTATTTCAACCCAAAAACTTCATGCTCGTGGTCCGATGGGATTACCTGCATTAACAACGGTTAAATACCAAATGACTGGTGACGGTCAAATTAGATAATAATGTTTTTACAAGAGTCTTGCCTATATGGGCAGGGCTCTTTTTAATAAACATTTTTCGCCAAAAGAGGATTTTTTTGTCGAAAGTGGAATACATAGTGTATAGAGAGAAAAGGGGAGATATTATGCAAAATCAGATAGGTGCAGTACTTAAAGTAGTTGGTAGTATAGTAATAGCACTAGGATTGTTGTTAGGGATTATTGGTGGATCACAAACCAACAGTTTTTTATTTTTTGTTACTACTTTTCTTGGTTCACTTGTTACAGGAATGGTTTTAATTGGGCTGTCTGAAATCATTCGAATTTTAGAAGTAATCAACGAGAACATACCAAAAAGACGTAGAAAAATGGCACGGAGTTCAAACGATACACTTTTTGATTCACCTTCACAGCCGATGAGCACGAAGGAAGAAGATGATATCAAGGGTTTTCTACAAAAACATGATGTTGAAATAGAAAAGATCATTCCGACTCCAAAGGAAGATTTCTTTATAATAAAGACTTCAGCAAGGTATATCCTAATTGAAATGGGCGGCTTTACACCGAAGATAATAAATGAAGATAAGTGGCCAGAAGAATTGGTAGGTTGGTTTGAGAATAATAAAGATTAATAATTTAAGAAACACCTTTGTATTCTGAATTTAGAATGCGATGGTGTTCTTTTATTTTTTTTGAAATTTAATAGATTTGACTATTATATTTACCCTAGCAATTTGAAATTACTAGAATAATATATAGTAATTACAAAGAAAAGGGGGTGAAAAAAATGGCAGAAAAAACATTTAACAACCGTAGTGCAGCCAGCTTGCAAATAGTCCTCCTAGTCCGTCAGGGAAGCAATCCAGCTAATTTTGCAGGAGAAGTGGTATTCACATTAGCTCCAGGACAGACAAGAACCATTTTCTACGGAAGTGAAGAAAATCCGTTCTTGAATGGTATTGTGATGTCTACTAATTTCAATGGCGATATTTACAGTAAAACTCAAATTGTTACAGTGAGAGGAACTCAGTTTGATAATCTATTGAACTTTAATAGCATTATCGACATTTTACCAATTTCCACGGACTATGTAATGTTTGGGAGAAATCCTGAAATGGCTATGCAGAGTAACATTACCCCTTAAAAAAATGGCAGGACTTGTTCCTGTCATTTTTTATGTGAGAAAAATATTTCTCGATAGGTGTAATGAGTACTTGAAGATTATGTATGGCGGGACTGCGTGGGAATCGAACCCACCTGAGACGGCACGCGCCTCACAAGCGGTTTTGAAGACCGAGACAAGCACCAGCATTGCAATCAGCCCCATACTGTGGATAGTACCATTTTACTTTTTGCTATGGAAGAATGCAATAGGAATCTTCCTCACAATGGTGGAAACATTTGTTCGGTTGTGGTACATTATTTACCAAGAAATCTAATTTGCAAAAAGGAGGGAGAAAAAGTTGAAATTAATGAAAGATACGCAATACATAAGAGGTATCACATTGAAAAGAGAATCCATTCCTTCATTCGGTCACTTCCCTTTCAACCTTCCAGTAATAAAAGACTTGAACACACTTCATCTTCATCCTAATGTCACCTACATCATCGGAGAAAATGGAATGGGTAAATCCACGTTGCTTGAAGGAATTGCTATTGCTTTGGGCTTTAACCCTGAGGGTGGAACGTTGAATTTTAACTTTACAAGCTATGACTCCCATTCAGAATTAGACAATTATTTACGTGTTATAAAAGGTGCAGAGAGACCAGAAGACAGCTTTTTCTTTAGAGCGGAGACTTTTTATAATGTCGCAACTAATATTGAGGAATTGGACCGGGAACTAGGAGGCGGAAGAAGGATCATAGATTCTTTTGGAGGAAAATCACTGCACCAACAATCGCATGGAGAATCTTTTTTTGCTGCATTTGTGGAGCGTTTTCAAGGAAAGGGTTTATATATCCTGGATGAACCGGAAGCAGCCTTATCTCCGCTCAGGCAGATGTCTATGCTAGCCAGAATTAACGAGCTGGTGCAAGAAGGATCACAATTCATCATCTCTACTCACTCTCCAATTGTCATGGCTTACCCTGATGCGAAAATTCTTGAACTGACTCAAGACGGAATGTGTGAAACCTCTTTGAAAGAAACTCCACACTATACGATTATGAAGCAGTTTTTTGATGATAGGGATAGGATGTTGCATCACTTGTTTCAGCCTGAATGAGTTATAAAGGGAGGTAGTCAAATGATTTTAATCGGACTGGACTTGGCTGGTCCAAGTAATCATAAGGATACTGTGCTTACCGTTTTTAAACAGAATGAAAATCATTTAATGTTCCAAAAAATGATCTCTAACATCAGCGACAAAGAAATACTAAACGAAATTATAAACTTAAGCAGATTTGATGAGCTCGTCATCGGAATAGATGCGCCATTATCCTATCAGGATGGTGGTGGAGACAGGATAAGTGATAAACAGTTACGAAAATTTATCGTTTCCATTGGAATGAAGTCAGGTTCGATTATGCCCCCCACATACTCCAGAATGGTATACCTTACATTAAGAGGGATCAAACTCACCAGAGAGATAGAGAAACTCCGTACGACTTTCCCCGTTTCTATAGTTGAAGTACATCCTGGAGCGGCGATGGGGACAAGAGTAATGGAAAAAGAATTAGAATACGTTCTTACATATAAGCAAAATCCTTCATCACGAAAATATCTTAAGAACTGGTTTGAACAACAAAACGTCATCGGTCTGCCAAATGGGGTAGAAAATGAAAGTCACTCCATCGATTCTTGTGCAGCAGCATTGGCAGCATGGCACTGGGCGGATCACTCACTAAAACCACAATGGATATTTTCTGCGCAACCTCCTTTACATCCTTATGATTATTGTTGTTAAATGCAATGTTTGAAAAGGATATTTCTCTTTCACATCGAATTTAATTAATGGTGAATTTATCCAAAAAGGAGCTGGTGTCTGTATGATTCAGAATTCTATTGCTACATTTAAGTGTGAAGTGGTTCAAAGAAAACTTCAATTAGTTGGTCAATGTGCGACAGGTAATTTTCCAAAGTCATTTCCTGAAGTCGCCATGACTGTACAACAAGATTTCGAAAATAGAAGAGACGAAGTGAGGCATGTAGTAAATCGTGATGTAATTTATTGTCCGTACCTGGCAAACAGTCTGGTTGCAACATATTTTGCCTGTGTGGAAGTGAATGAATTTTCTTCCATACCTAATGGAATGATGGCTATAAATATACCCATGACAACATACGCAAAAATAAGCTGCTCAAACAAAACGGTAGATAAAGGCTATGAGAAAATCTTTTCCTGGATGAAGGGTAACGGATTTCGTCAAGAAAGTCTTGAGAAAGCTTTTCCAATGGAAGTTTTTTATTTTGAAGACGATGTAGAAGAAGAAATAGTAGAATTATATATTCCTATTATTGATTAAAAGAGGGGGATGCTTTAATGAAAACACTAGTTGGTGAAATAGTAACCATTCCTTCTTATCGCGCGATGGGTCTTAAGTGGGAAGGTTCTTATGCGGAAGTTCCAAAATTAAAAGAACTAATTATACAGATGAGTAACAGAGTTAACGAACTAAGTTATGTAAAAAATCCAGATACGCAATTAGGGTTATCTTATCACCTAAGGTCAGATGGATTTATCCATTACTCTGGTTTTGAAGTGGATGAAAAACAGGAGTTACTACCTGGAATGGTTGAAGTTACTGTTCCGGAGATGAGTTATTTAAAGGTTGCGCACCCTAAAGGAAAAGATATCGGTATGACATATACAGAAATATATCAATGGTTGAAAGAGTGTGACTATCAACCTTTAAAGGAAAAAGGTATAGAATATTTTGATGATCTTCCAATTAAACATGAAAGGTATCCTGTCGATAGAGATCTAGAAGATCCACATTTTGAAATCCTTATTCCAATTGAATTAAAATCATGAATAGAAAACGATGCCACTAGCTGGTGTCGTTTTTTTGTGTAAAAATCTTCCTCTTTAGCCGTTGCATTATTTTGGTAAATATAATATACTACATTACAACACTAATGCACTATGGTTGGATGGAGGTGGAACTTTGATCTTAAACACGGATGGTACAAAGCCGATATATGTGCAAATTGCCGAATGGCTTGAGACGGAAATCCTTAACGGAAATTTCCTTCAGCACCAAAAAGTATATTCGCAATATCAATTAGCTGAAATCTTTAATATAAACCCTGCAACTGCAGCAAAGGGTCTAACATTATTAGTCGAAGAGGAAGTCTTATACAAAAAAAGGGGGCTCGGCATGTTTGTGACAGAAGCAGCACAAGCTATCATTCTGACAAAGAGGCGAGAACACACGTTAAAAAGACTGGTTACTGAATTGGTATCAGAGGCGGAACAACTAGATGTAGGCATGGATGAACTGCTTGAGATGGTTAGAAAAGAAGGCAAACAAAGCAAGGGGGAGTAATAGATGAAAGTAGTGGAATGTGAGGGATTGGTAAAGGAATATGGTCGATCAAGAGCACTAAATGATTTGAGTTTCCAAATCAATGAAAATAAAATAACAGGGTTGATTGGGAGAAATGGTGCTGGAAAAACGACGCTCTTAAAAATAATGGCTGGTTTTCAGAAGCAGTCTTCAGGAGAGATGAGAGTGTTTGATGAACAGCCATATAATAGCTTGTTTGCCTCAGCCAACAGCATACTTGTAGATGATCAAATGGCGTTTCCAACTGCATTAAGTTTGGAAGAGGTGTTGGATGCAGCTGCAAAATTTTACCCGAATTGGGATGGGGTATTGGCAAAGCGGCTGTTTGACTATTTTTCTTTCAGGAGCAATCAGAGACATAGTGATTTGTCCAAAGGAATGAAGAGTACTTTTAACATGATTGTTGGGTTGGCATCACAGTGCTCGCTTACATTGTTTGATGAACCAACTACAGGAATGGACGCTTCCGTCAGAAAAGATTTTTACAGGGCGTTGCTTAAAGATTATATCGCTAACCCAAGAAGTATCATCATATCTAGTCATCATCTGGAAGAGATGGAGGATCTACTTGAGGATATCCTTCTCTTGAAAAATGGTCAGAAGTTATTACATGTCTCTGTTTCTGAACTGAAAGAATACGCAATTGGCGTAAGAGGAAGCGCAAATGCACTTACAGAGTGGTTGGATGACAAAGAAGTGCTATACAAAAAAGAAATCGGGGCTTCCATGATTTATGTTGTAATAAAAAACGTTTACTCAGAAAAAATCAACCAAGATGCAAATAAGTTGGGGTTTGAACTAACACCAGTTTCATCCAATGACGTATGCATCTATCTAACAAGTAATGACAAAGGGGGGATTGATGATGTCTTTAAATAAAGTAACTCTGGAACAAGTAGTAAGAAACCAATTTATTTATAAAATAGGCGCTTATTCTGGAGTATTCATATCTTTAATCGTTCTACAGCTTATTGCTATAGTGTTCTCTCTAAATGGAGTAGGAAACTCAAGTTGGGGTTCTGAACTAATAAGCTACAATCTTCACTATTATTCTGGCAATATAGTTTTTGTTTTTACCATGTTATGGGTGTTTATTGTATCCATTATCATCACATCAAAGACTTACAGGGATGAGGATTTTTCTTTTGTTAGCAATAGAATGAGTAGTGATTTATCAAATATATTATTTATTGTTTTGGTCAGTCTTATCGGAACTTTTACAGCTCTATTATCGACATTTTTGTTAAAAGTGATTCTGTTATTTCTCCCCAGATTTGATTTGTTCTATTATTCTCCAATTTCAATGAGTATGGATAGCTTTTTGTTTTTTGGATTGGTGACAGCATTTTGTTACATTTTTCTATGCGGAGCAGCAGGATATTTTATAGGAACGTTGGTTAGGCTGTCTTCACTTTTCAAAATATTGGTTCCTGTTGTGATTGTGGGCTATTTATTCATTGGAGATATGTTCAGTGAAGTGAGCGGTCTAGCTACAGTTGTTGAATTCTTTTACTTTGAATCTTCTCTAGTTACATTTGTACTTAAAGCATTTTTCACTGTGGTTCTCTTGTTCACAAGCGCCGTTGCCATCTTTAACAGAATGGAGGTCAGACAATGAGTAGTATAGGAAACATGTTAATAATAAACATTATGATATTTATCGGGGTTATAGTAGCCATCTATATTCTCTTCTCCAAAGGAATGAAAAGAGTTAAATTTACTACTTCGATCAAGAAAAACGTTTATGTATTGGGAGGATATGCATTTGCTTTGCTTGTCTCAATGTTTATCTACTTTATGATTCCAGGTGAGAAGTTTATGGAGGTTCAGAGGAAAGGAGAAAACCAAAGTGGATTTCTTCTTTTTGAGAACCTAATGAATAAAGAAGACGTGGACGAAAAGTACCTTGCAAGTGTTGATGTTTATCCACTTGAAGACATAGAACTTGAAATAAAAAATAAAGCTGGATTTGCAGAGTATAGTGTATTATTCCAAAAAACAGAGGAGTTACAGGAGGAAATAGAGATTCAAATTTATAAAGGGCAGTTTGAATTAAATGAGTATGATTTTTCACAAGAACTTCCCCTTCCAGTGATTAACTATACTAGTAACATAATAGAAGTGGAGAACGCCCCATATTTTGAAAAAAATCTAGCATTTTTCACCCCAGAGTTTCCATTTACACAATTTAGTGGGGAACGTTGGGAAGTACAAGGTTCTGGCAGTGCCCAGAGTAGCCCCATCATTTACATCAAGATACCAAAGGATGTTGATGTAATCTGGGATCAAGACAAAATTTTTGTTGATGAAGTAAAATAGAGTAAACCCAGCATGAGTCGTACATTCATGCTGGGTTAATTGTTTTTCTCGTCTGTTCTCTTTTTTGCGATATAAAAAGCCAGTATAACCAGTGGGATTGCTATAAAGAAAGGTATATTGATGTGACTTTGTGTCACAATAGCTAAAAGCAATAATACACCGATTCCAATGATGATATATAAACAGCCTCTACCGAAAGTCTCCAATTATGCTCCCCCTTAGATACATTAGTTATTATTTAACATATGCTCTTTTGTCGATGGAACAACCCTAAAAAGAACTTATTAATTTTCGTCTGAGATTTGGAAATGTCCGAAGATTTTACAGATTTGACCGAAGTTTTTGGAAAGTTGACCGAAGATTTCATGAATTTGGCCGAACAAAATTTTCAATTGACCGAAGGCGAGAATTTTGTGACCGAACAAGGGCATTGAATTGTCTGAACCAACCACTATAAGGTAGCAAAATTGACCGAACTATTGAGAAAAGTGACCGAACCAAAAATTCACAACAAAAAACAGGGATATTTGCATTAAAAAAGCCCTTTTTGGGACCATTTTCATACCATTTTGAGCCAACCCCTTCCTTAGGTATCATCGCCTTAAACCTGCCCCAACCTATATTTACACTTCCCTGTCACATTTTTTAACAAAGCGCATATACTTTCCATTGTGTGATAAAAATTTTGAAAGGAAGTATGACAAATGAAGGAATTAATTTTAAAAGATCAAATGGTAATTGCAGACTACAAAGTAGAGACATATGCAACAGATTTTAAAGTGATCGAAGTGAATGTTTCTGATTCAACAGAGACCTTACCTGCATTAGTTAATCCAGTAAAATTAAATTTCTAACAACGAAACAAGTATCTTGCAATTCTACATAATGGAAAAGCAAGAAGGGAGAAGCGTAACTACTATTGGTTACGCTTCTTTTGCGTTCTACCTCAGTTTCATTTCAAGTTTCCCTAATTGATTGGTATAATCATAAACAAAGACGGTTTTAATGGAGGAACAATTTGGACCAGTATTGTACAAAGCATAAAAAAGCTCTCGTTGAGCGTTATCATAGAGACACTCAAGAAATTGAAGTGTATTGTGTGGATTGTGAAATAGAAAGTAAATACGAAACTCAAGTGCAGAACAGCAGTCAGGTTAATAGAAAGATAATGAAGAATTTGAGTGGAAAAATATGGACAATTTTAGTTTTGTGCGCTCTAATCATTCTTTTTATCCCGATACATACTTTTGTGAAGGTTACCCTTTGTTTCATGTTATTACTTTTAGCCATGAAGCTGATTTTCGACCCGTTTCTTTCACTTCCCCCTGAAGATCGAAAACCTGACTGGGACGATATCCGTGCGAAAGCGCTCAATCAAAGCAGCATCCAGGCGAATGAGGTAGCAAACATCAAAAGACAATGGAAAAAGGGCTTTTTGCAAGACAACAAGCATACACCTTGGACGGAAGAAGAGTGGCAACAATATTTGAAACAACACTATAAAAAATAGGACGTCCACCTATACAAGCATAAACATGCTGTCATACGCTATCAAAAAGGGGTGGCGTAGATGGGTTGTTGTATAAAAAAAGTAGTGATAAAGAATGTAAACGGTGGGGTTGTAAACTTTGGCAATATCTTTAAAGCTTGTCCAATAGCGGAAGAAACTGGTGTAACAGGGTCGGGATCAGGAAATCTTGGACAATGCATCAAAACTTTTACGAAGATTAGTGTCGTTAATGTGTGTGGCAAGAAAAATGTAGAAATAAATGATGAAATAGGTGAGGGGTTTGACTGATAAGCACTATACAATTGGAATGGCAGGGCATATTGACCATGGCAAAACTACGTTGACGAAAGCTCTGACCGGTGTGGATACGGATAGGCTTAAAGAAGAGAAGGAGAGGCAGATATCCATTGAGCTGGGGTATGCGCCTCTAAAGATGGCTGATGGCTCCCTTTTATCAATTATTGATGTGCCAGGGCATGAACGATTCGTTCGGCAGATGATTGCAGGGGTTTCTGGAATCGATCTGGTCATATTGGTTGTCGCTGCAGATGAAGGAGTAATGCCACAAACGAGAGAACATTTGGAAATTGTTAAATTCCTGCAGATTCAAAAAGGTATTATCGCTATAACCAAAAAAGATAAAGTGGAAGAAGAATTTCTGGAGCTTGTTAAAGAAGAAATCATGGACGAGTTAGAGGGTTCCGTATTTCAACATGCGCCAGTTGTCTTTATAGACAGTACAAAAAATATAGGCATCGATGAGTTGAAGGACACGATTTTAGATCAAGTAAAGAACATAACAGTCAAGCAGGAAAGTGGAGAGTTCCGTTTGCCGATCGACCAGGTATTTACTATAAAAGGACAAGGGACGATTGTCCGGGGAACAATTATGGAAGGGTTGATTCGCACAGATGACGAACTTCAAATTCTTCCTTCAGGAGTACCTGTAAAAGCAAGGCAGTTGCAAGTGCACAGTAAAATGGTTGGTAAAGCAATGGCGGGTCAGCGAGTTGCCGTGAATCTTCCTAATATAAGTGCTGAAGATATCAATCGAGGAGATGTGCTTGTTCATTCTCAAACATATGAACCAACAGATACCATTGATGTATGTTTAACATTTATTAAGAAGCTTCAATATCCAATCAAGCAAAGAAGCGTATTAAAAGTACATATTGGAACAGCCGAAGTAATGGGAAAAATCATCTTTTTTGATCGAAATGATTATCAAGATTCGCATGAAGAAGTATTGTGTCAGTTGCGATTAGAAGAAAAAATTACAGCAAAAAGAGGAGACAAGTTAATTATAAGAAGACCAACTCCAGTTGAGACAGTCGGCGGTGGTTGGGTTATTCAAACAAAAGGCTCTAAATATAAATTCGGCCAAAACACGATACGAACACTTCAAAAAGTGAAAGAAGGAAGCCCAGAAGAAAGAGTCTACCAAGCACTAAGTAAAAATAAGTTGTTAGAAATTAATGTATTACAACAAGAAACCGGCTTAAGTAAAAAGGAGTTAGACTCTTTATTAGAAGCTGGAAAACTGATTCAAATCACAGAACATTACTTTTCAGGTCTAGAAGATGTAAAAGCTACTTTACAACAAGTATTAAACTATATCCGTGATTTTCATAAACACAACCCTTTAAAAACAGGAGTTGCAAAAGCGGAATTACTTTCACATTTTTCAAATTCTGTACCTAAAGATCTAGTAGCATATGTTCTCCAAGCACTTCAAGATGACCGGAAGATTATGCGACACGAAAGTTTGTTGTTTGATGCGGACTTTAAACCTCACTTCCCAGCTTCTTGGAAAAAAAGGATGGAACAAGTAGTGTCGCGTTTGGAAGGAGACGGTCTTACTCCCCAGCCATATTTGGAATATGGACATGAGGCGGGACTTCCTGAAAAAGAGCTGCGTGAACTCCAACACTACCTCATCAAGCAGAAAAGGATGTATGCGTTGGATGACAAACATGTAGTTAGTGTGCAACATGTAGACGATTCCATAACGAAGTTAAAGATGGTATATCCAGAAAAATTAGAACTGAGCGGGGTAAAAGAGGTACTCGGTTTGTCGCGCAAATATTTAATACCTTTTATGGAATTATTAGATACGTTACAGATCACGAAAAGAGAGGACTCTGTTAGGTATTGGATATAATGGAAAACGGAGCTACTGAAG
Organism: Bacillus sp. RO2; assembly: GCF_012911845.1. GTDB lineage: Bacteria > Bacillota > Bacilli > Bacillales > Bacillaceae_I > Sutcliffiella_A. Next base: position 141,604 of record NZ_JAAXCU010000048.1, read on the forward strand.
TATTCAGTTAGCTCCGTTGTTGTTTACATAAATACATTTTTCTCTTTTTTCTGAAACAGATCCAATAATTGCAGCATGGACATCCTGCTCTTTCAGTTTACTTACATATTGATATGCTTCAGCTACTGGCATGCTTACAAGCAAGCCTCCTGAAGTAATCGCGTCACACAATACAAGTTGTTCATGTAGAGTGACGGAATCATGGTAATGGACATCGCTATTTAGCCATTGATGATTTGATTTAGATCCTCCTGGTATGACACCCTCTTCTGCCAACTCATATGTTCCAGTCAACACAGGTACCTTTTTCAGGTCGATATGTAAGCTTACGCCGCTTCCGCGAGCGATTTCACTCGCATGACCTAAAAGGCCAAAGCCTGTAACGTCTGTCACAGCATTCGGGCTGAATTCTTTCAACGTTTCAGCAGCATGTTTGTTTAGGGACGCCATGGTCTCCGTTACAAGAGTAATTTGAGCATCCGTTGCTTTTTCCCTTTTGATTGCGGTAGTTATAATGCCTACCCCGATTGGCTTTGTCAATACTAGTGCGTCCCCAGGACGTGCACCTGTATTTTTCCATATCTGTTCTGGATGGGCAAAACCTGTAACGGATAAGCCGAATTTTGGCTCCTGATCGTCAATGGAATGTCCGCCAACTATGACTGCACCAGCTTCCTTCACTTTGTCCAATGCACCTGAAAGGATGGCTTGTAAAATATCTGGACCCAATTTCTTAATGGGATATCCGACAATATTTAAAGCTGTTTTTGGAGTGCCTCCCATCGCATAAACATCACTTAATGCATTGGCACCAGCAATCTGTCCAAACATGTAAGGATCATCCACAACCGGTGTAAAATAATCGAGCGTTTGAATCATGGCTATTTCATCGGTAATTTTATAAACTCCGGCATCATCAGAAGTGCTAAAGCCAACCAATAAATTAGGATCATGGTTATTTGCAGGTAAGTCACGCAAAACTTGCGCGAGGTCACTAGGACCAAGTTTGCATCCTCAACCAGCTTTCGTCGATAGTGATGTTAAACGAACTTTTTCGTGTTCAGTCATATTACCCACCTCCTGTCTATATTAAAGTATATTCTTACTTTTAACACTTATCCAGTGATAAAGATTTGAATTTTGCGAAAAGATAGTAGTTGTACTATGATAGTACTAATGACTGAGAAGGAATATCTTGGTCATCGTAGTGAAAACTTGCATAGGAGGAATAACCATGAGCAATTTCAAGGTATCAATCGAATTTTGCATGCAGTGAAACTACGCGCCAAAAGCCGCGAGTTTCGCGGAATCACTATTCACTCATTTCCGAACTGACATCTCATCCATGGAACTAATTCCTAGTTCAGGTGGAAAGTTTGAAGTATCGGTTAATGGAGAAAACATCTATTCGAAAAAAGAAACAGGTGTGTTCCCAAAAGCGGAAGACATTATTGCACAATTGGAGAACAAGTAAGAGGGAAGGGGCGACCCTTCTCTTTTACGTTTTCCTTACGGTATAATAGTAAAAGGATCCAACGGAAAAGGTGAGATATATGAAAGAAATTTTACGTAATATTCCTTCAGTTCATGAATTAAAAAACCAACATTCATTTGTGCTCCTAGGCAAAAAATACAATCTAGATGAAACCGTACTTACTTCAGTAATCAGACAGGCATTAGAGTCGGTAAGAAATAAAGTGAAAAATGGTTTGTTCATAGATAAAGATCTCACTCGTGTCATTTGGGATGAAATAGAAGAGATATTGAAAACAAAGAGTAAACCAAGCCTTCACTCTGTTATCAATGCGACAGGTACCATCCTACACACCAATTTAGGACGTGCTCGGTTAAGCAAAGAGGCAATAAACCGGGTGGTAGAAGTTGCAGAGAACTATTCCAATCTTGAGTTTGATATAGATTCTGGTAAGCGCGGCTCTAGGCACGATCTCGTGGAGGAGTTAATAAAAGAAGTAACAGGTGCAGAAGCGGCGATCGTGGTGAACAATAACGCAGCGGCTGTATTTCTAATTCTGAATGCTTTTGGTAAAGGAAAAGAAGTGATTGTTTCAAGAGGCCAACTGGTGGAAATAGGAGGGTCTTTTCGGATTAGTTCCATTATGGAGGAGAGTGGTGCCAAACTTATAGAGGTAGGGACCACTAATAAAACTCATTTAAAAGACTATGAACAAGCTTTGAGTGACGAGACAGCGATGGTATTAAAAGTACATACAAGCAATTTTAAGATAATTGGTTTTACTCGATCTGTTTCAACGGAGGAGCTTGTCGGTTTAAAACAAAGCCAAGCAGAATTAATTGTCTATGAAGACTTAGGAAGCGGTGTGCTTTTTGATTTTTCGACAAAGGGAATCGGAGAAGAGCCTGTCGTGAAAAAGGTAGTGCAAACCGGAGTTGATCTAGTATCCTTTAGTGGAGATAAGCTATTAGGCGGCCCTCAAGTAGGAATTATTGCCGGCAAGAAAGAACTGATTGAACAACTTAAAAGCCATCAATTAGCTCGGGTGCTTAGGGTGGATAAAATGAGCTTTGCTGCTTTAGAAGCGACGATGCAGGCATACGCTAATAACAAAGCGGAAAGTATTCCTGCTGTTAGAGATATGCTTCTCACGCCAGAAGAGGTTCACGAAAAAGCCATGATATTCCTAGATTCCGTGAAAGAGTTGGAATTATTTAAATGGGATATTTATGATGTCGAGTCAATGGTAGGCGGGGGTACCATGCCTGATGTGACTCTGCCATCCATTGCGGTTAAGGTGAACTTTGAGCCCCTTTCTGCGCAGGCTCTAGCAGACGAATTAAGAAAAGGTACCCCAAGTGTAGTTGTTCGTGTCCAAGATCAACACGTAATTCTGGATTTCCGAACTATTACACAAGGGGAGATACCCAAGCTTGCGAAAGCTTTTCGTGAAATAGAGCTTACATATCGTGGCTAGAATTATGCTTTTGGCGGGTATGCTGACGGTTTTTCACTTTATGAGATCCGCTTAAAGGTGCGGGTTGGCCTGATTGATTATCTTTAGGCTGATTTCTGACCATATCTTTGTGACTGTTTTTGTTCATGGTTTATCTCCTCCTTTGCTTATAGTTTTTGAAAAACGGACAGGTTTATGCTCCACTGTCTGAGGTATATTTTTCTTTTAGACGGGCAGTATAGGTAGAGCTATTATTTACTTTGACCTAAAGGAGCGAAAAGATATGCCATATCATAAAGATAAACAACAAGCTTTCCAAGCAGCGCAACAAGGAACAGAACAAGCAAGAGATGTTTTCGAAGCAATTGTCAGAAATGATCCAAATTACGGGCACGATTTCAAGCGATTAGAAAATGAAGTGAACGAAGCGATGGAACAGATCAACAATGCCCTAGAGGTAGCATCTGAAACACAACGCCCTCAACTAATGCAATTTCAAGCGGATCTGCAACGTCTGATGCAGCAAGGGGAAGGGAATACGTTGGAGTAGAAGGCTGTATTGTGTGAGGTCATGTTTAGGCCAACCTTGAACCGGTAGTTTGGGTTCTAGGTTGGTTTTTTTGGTGCTGATGTGGAGTGGTTGTTAATACAGATAGGTTGTTGAAGGTCTTTTGTTAGGAATCGAGGAGAAAATGCTTGTAATGGGCGAAAAAACGTCTGGCTTTTTTGGTGTTGAAAATGGTTCGGTCACTTTTGTTCTATCTTCGGTCAAAAAACGATGGAATTTTGAGAAGTTCGGACAATTAATAGGGGTAGTTTGGACATTTTTTGCTGGGTGTTCGGCCAATTAGAAATTTGGTTCGGTCACTTTTCGAAAAACTTTGGACAACTTCGCAGAATCTTCGGTCACTTTTACCAAAACTTCGGTCAAATATCCAAAAATTTCGGACATTTGTATTTTGCAACTACTATTTACCCCATACTGACGGAGTGAGATCAGCAAATAACAAATACAAAAAATCAACCCCACCAATCGGAGTTGATTTCACAACAATAAGTACTACTATTACTGATTCTTCTTACGTTTTTTATTATTCTGCTTTTGTGCTTCTGTCAAAGGCTCATTGGAAAGTTCCTCATTGTACCCGGCACCCTTGCCCTGTCCGCTAGCACTATTCATCCCTTCAATGACATGGTTCGATTTTCTTTTTGCCACTTTGCTTCACCTCCATTTATAGTTTCTCCTGAGGTTTGAACGTCATGTATTTGTGGAATATTATGAAAGATAAGTGTAACTTATGTGATTTGATAACTTTATTGATATTTACTTATGAGAAATGTTGTATTAAGATAATATTGTAAGGACTATTCGGTGGGAGAAACAACTCGAAATTTGTCTCAAAGAAAAACATTCGCAAACGCTTTCCGAATCAAAGAAAGCTTGTTTTTCAATGCCTATTAATTGTTCATAGCGAGGTCCTATTAAACTATGAGTAGCAGGGGGTAATACATATGACGAAGCAAGATGTTTTTAATGCCCGCACGTCTTTTGATGTGAACGGCAAAACGTATCATTACTATTCTTTGCAAGCGCTTGAAAAAGCAAACATTGGTAACGTATCCCGATTACCATACTCCATTAAAGTATTATTAGAATCCGTTCTACGCCAAGTAGACGGCCGTGTTATCACAAAAGAGCACGTTGAAAACTTAGCAAAATGGGGAACAGACGAGCAGAAGGACGTGGATGTACCATTCAAGCCTTCCCGTGTTATTCTTCAAGATTTCACAGGAGTTCCAGCTGTAGTTGACCTTGCGTCTTTACGTAAAGCAATGGCTGACGTTGGTGGAGATCCTCAGAAAATCAATCCTGAAATCCCGGTTGATCTTGTCATTGACCACTCTGTACAAGTTGATAAAGCTGGTACAGCAGACTCTTTAGACTTTAACATGAAGCTTGAGTTTGAACGTAATGCAGAACGTTACAAGTTCCTTAGCTGGGCGAAGAAATCTTTTGACAACTATCGTGCAGTTCCACCAGCAACTGGTATCGTTCACCAAGTTAACCTTGAGTATTTAGCAAACGTTGTTCACGCTGTAGAAGAGAATGGCGAGTATGTTGCCTTCCCTGACACGCTTGTTGGTACTGACTCTCATACAACGATGATCAATGGTATCGGTGTTCTTGGATGGGGTGTAGGTGGTATCGAAGCAGAAGCAGGTATGCTTGGCCAACCTTCATACTTCCCGGTTCCTGAAGTTGTTGGGGTTAAATTGACAGGTGCACTACCTAACGGAACAACTGCAACTGACTTAGCATTAAAAGTAACGCAAGTATTGCGTAAACATGGTGTAGTTGGTAAGTTCGTTGAGTTCTTCGGACCTGGTGTATCTGAATTACCACTAGCTGACCGTGCAACGATCGCTAACATGGCACCTGAGTATGGTGCAACTTGTGGATTCTTCCCGGTTGATGAAGAGTCTCTTGATTACATGCGTTTAACTGGACGCAGCGAAGAGCAAATCAAATTGGTAGAAGAGTATTCTAAAGCAAACGGATTATTCTTCAGCCCTGACGCTGATCCTATCTACACAGATGTAGTAGATATCGACCTTGGGGAAATCGAACCAAACCTTTCCGGACCTAAACGTCCACAAGACCTTGTGCCATTATCCATGATGCAGGAAACTTTCCGCAATGCATTAGTAGCTCCACAAGGGAACCAAGGCTATGGTTTAACTCCTACTGACATTGCTAAAGAGGTAGAAGTGACATTGGCTTCTGGTGAGAAAACAACAATGAAAACAGGATCTATTGCGATTGCATCCATTACTTCCTGTACAAATACATCCAACCCATACGTATTGATCGCTGCTGGTTTAGTTGCGAAAAAAGCGGTGGAATTAGGATTGGAAGTACCAAGCTTCGTGAAAACATCTTTAGCACCTGGTTCAAAGGTTGTTACAGGTTATCTTCACGATTCCGGACTTCAACCATATCTTGATCAATTAGGTTTCAACATCGTAGGTTACGGTTGTGCGACATGTATCGGTAACTCCGGTCCTCTAGCTGACGAAATTGAAGAAGCAGTAGCAGAAAATGACTTGCTTGTTACTTCTGTACTTTCTGGTAACCGTAACTTTGAAGGACGTATTCACCCGCTTGTAAAAGGTAACTACCTTGCATCTCCACCTTTAGTTGTGGCTTATGCGTTAGCTGGTAATGTCGATGTTGACCTTCAAAACGATGTTATCGGAAAAGACAAAGATGGAAACGATGTATTCTTCAAGGATATCTGGCCTTCTATGACAGAAGTAAAAGAAGTTGTTAAATCAACGGTAACTCCAGAGCTATTCCGTAGAGAATATGAGCATGTATTTGATGACAACAAGCGCTGGAATGAAATCCAGACTTCCGATGAGGCGTTGTACTCATGGGATAATGATTCCACTTACATTCAAAACCCGCCATTCTTTGAAGGGTTAACTGCTGAAGCAGGTACTGTAGAGCCACTTTCTGGACTACGTGTAGTTGGTAAGTTTGCAGATTCTGTAACAACTGACCACATCTCTCCAGCTGGTTCCATCGGAAAAGATACGCCTGCAGGTAAATACCTACAAGCAAACGGTGTAACTCCTCGCGAGTTCAACTCTTATGGTTCCCGTCGTGGTAACCATGAAGTAATGATGCGTGGTACATTTGCGAACATCCGTATCCGTAACCAAATCGCTCCAGGTACAGAAGGCGGCTGGACGACTTACTGGCCAACGGGCGATGTAATGAGCATTTATGATGCTTGCATGAAGTACAAAGAAGAAGGCACTGGCCTTATGGTCATCGCTGGAAAAGACTACGGTATGGGAAGCTCTCGTGACTGGGCTGCTAAAGGAACAAACTTACTTGGAATTAAAACAGTTATCGCGGAAAGCTTCGAAAGAATCCACCGTAGTAACCTTGTTCTAATGGGAGTTTTACCTTTACAATTCAAAGATGGCGAAAGTGCAGAAGTACTTGGCTTGACTGGTAAAGAAACGTTTGAAGTAGCTGTTGACGAAACAGTTAAACCACGTGACTTTGTAAAAGTTACGGCTACAGACGAAGAAGGAAACAAGAAAGAATTTGAAGCACTTGTTCGTTTTGACAGCGAAGTAGAAATTGACTACTACCGTCACGGTGGTATCCTGCGTATGGTATTGCGCGATAAGCTAAAAGCATAATTCAACAATTCATAAGCTGGTCTCTTAACACGAGGCCGGCTTTTTCTTTTGAATTAAATGTTATAAAATTGACATAGGTTAAACTAGCGTACACTCATATAAATGGTTAAATGATAGTAATACACCGTAAAGGAGTAAAGTATGGATGCCATTCAATTAGGTCCGCTGCTAATAAAGAAGTCTTATCTGGTTCTTCTTTTTTCATGTCTATTAGCATATCTTTATATTGCTATATACCTTAGAGAGAAACCGGAATTGGTTACAACAGTGGAGAATCATTTAATAACTGGTTTACTGATATGGATCCTTTTCTTTAAATTCAGTATTATTATATTCAGGCCGTCCATTATATGGACAAATCCTTTTGGACTGCTCTTTTTCACAGGGGGGACAAGGGGTTTTTATCTAGCAACATTTGTAACAACAGCGTTCTTATTTTGGAAACTTCATCAATCCAACTTACATATTAGAACTTCAACAATCATTTTGATTCCAAGTATTATAATCATCATCTCTAGCTATTACGGAATAATGGCAATATTATAAAGGTGGGAATGTAGATGGTAAAAAAAATAATAGCAATTGCCTTTCTTGTTGCATTAAGTGGCTATGCTATCTTTCAGGTTTTTGGAGAAAAAGATCCGGCCACTGGTACACAACCAGGGGACAAAGCAATGGACTTTGAACTTAGTACATTAGATGGAAAAACAGCACAACTTTCTGATTATGAAGGAAAAAAGGTCATTGTGAACTTCTGGGCTACGTGGTGTGGACCGTGCAGAGCTGAAATGCCAGAAATGCAAAAGTTCCACACAGACAATGAGGATGTCGTGATGCTTGCAGTTAACTTGACTACTAGCGAGCCAAGTATAGATTCAGTTAAGAAATATGTAGAAGAGGGTGGATATACTTTTCCAATTCTTCTTGATGAGGAAGATATCTTTAGGCACTATCAAGTCTTGACTATGCCATCTACTTTCTTTATCGATTCAGAGGGTGTCATTTCCTATATGCATTTAGGACCGATGACATATGAATTGATGGAAGAACAGGTTGCGAAAATGAATTAATGAGGGAGGTTGTACAGTGAAAATTCTGTGCAACCTCTTTTAAAATTTCCAGCGAAAATGACCGGTTATCGGAGATTTAAAAGATGTTAACTTAATTTCAGATGCAAAGGGGTAAGTATTATGAATAATGTATGGTATACCATCTTTCGTACGTTTATCAGAAACAATGCCAACATGATCAAAATCTCCACCAAGAAACACGACGATGTCACCAGGTTGCCATTGCTCTAAATTGTCTATATCACCTTTTTTAACTGCAGTGGTCAATGATTCTGCATACTTTCAAAAAAGACAGATTGGTTTGGGACACGCCTAAAATCAATATTAGGGTCAGGTGAACCGCCGACTCTGGGATACAATTCTGTGTTTTCGGCAATGTCTTTATCCATAAGATACTTTAAGTTTATTGCTGCTCCTAATAGACCACGCCAGACCACGTCCGTACAAACACCTTCTGTATCTGGTGGATAACCACCGTCATAATATACACTTTTATAAGGTGTACGCTGCTCTACCTCTTTTCTTGCAGTATAAACGATGTCTAACTGATCTGGTATTCCATTATTATTTTGATCTGAGCCAGATAAAGTGGAAGGGATATCTATCGTTTTCGTAAAAGGAAGAGACACATTGATTCCAAGATAGTCCCAAATGATGCCTTCCTTAAAAAGAAAGGTAAAGCATAAAAGGAAGATTAGGATACATGCGATAAAAATCCACGCTTTCTTCTTCATGTCTCACCTCCAAGTCAGTCAGCCATGCTTTTAATTTGTTCCATATGGTGTCTATCGTGTTCCACAAACATGCTAAGGAATGATTGGGGAGTAAAATTGCGTTTATTATCTCCAATGCTGAACCTTACTTCTTGATTCAATTTTTCCATATTACTTAATAACTTCTTTCTAGTAATAACAAATTCCTCTAATAAATCTTTAGTACTGGAAAAAGACTTTATGAAGTGAATGGCTTTATTATTGTAATCATCATGGTCTGGAAAGTTTGGTAGAACACCGCTGTCTTTCATTACAGGTACCATATTTTTCAATAAAAATAAATCCCAAAAGTAAATATGACCGATGGTTTCCTTGATAGACCATTTTCCTTTTTGTATTGGTTGGTTTAGTTCGCCTTCCACCTTGGTTGAAAATGAATAAAAGAATTCCATATTATTTCGATAAGCTTGATAAGGTGAAATTGTCAATTTCATATAAATATCCCCACTTTTTATAATTTTCTTACTTTTAAGTGTACAGTAACTAGGAAAGTAAAACAAGAACATATATTCGTTTAAGTGGGTTTTTATACCAGTTTTTAATTTTCTGAAAACGGTTATATAAACAATAGCTAGTTTTCTAAGAAATCTCTATTTCACTGACATCTTCTAATTTTCATGAGATTTTAGTTAATTTCGCAGAAAGTTATCATAATTTTTGAGTATTTTGGACATTAATACTATTACAATAATAAATAAGTAGGTGAGACGATGAGAAGAATTCGTAAACGTTCATTTGAAGAACTTGTTTTAGAGAACAAACAGCTGTTATTAAAAGACGAAGAGGCACTCCGTAAAATTGAAGACCGCTTAGAAGAAAAAATGTTAAACAAAGCAGCAGAATAACTTTCAAATATTTCTTGTTATGAATATCCCTCCACCTTGAGATAGTAAAGGTAGGAGGGATGTTTTTATGAGTAATCCAAAAAGAGTCAGCAAACGTATGGAACCAACACATATTGGTACAAAATCACGTGAAGCTGGCGGAAATAAAGGCAAGCAAATGCAAGATACATCAGGTAAACATGCTCAAGTAATTCAAACAAAGGGTGAATAACGCATCCAACTTTTTCAAGTGTTATTTATGCTTTAAGAGTAAAGAATATAGCTTGTAGTACCATTCATTCGATAAAGGGAGGCGTTTTGTTATGGACCAAAACAAACAACATCGTGCAAACCCGGATGATCGCAGTGATAATGTAGAAAAACTACAAAGCATGGTGCAAAACACAATAGAGAATATTGAGGAAGCACATGACTCCATGCAATTTGCCAATGAAGAGGAAAGAGCTCGCATTGAAGCAAAAAACCACCGTCGCGAAGAAAGCATTGCAGCTTTTAGATCTGAGATTAAAGACGAAGCGAGTGCTCGCGAAAACGGTTTTAAGTAACAGAGGAAGACGGGCAGCGTTCATGCCCGTCTTTTTTTAGACCCTTTTAATGTGGAAAAATATTCTTTTATGTTATCATTATCAAATACAGCCAAGTAAATGGGGGAGTAGAGATGCTGGTTTCTAAAAAAGAGATTGAAGTACGTTATGCGGAGACAGATCAAATGGGGGTTGTGTATCATGCCAATTACCTGGTTTGGATGGAACTCGGCAGAACACAACTTATCAAAGATTTAGGCTTTTCCTACGCAGAAATGGAGCAGGACGGAGTGATTTCACCTGTAATAGACATAAATGTTACATATAAGAAACCGCTGCGTTACGGGGAAGTGGCGTCGATACATACATGGATTGAAACCTATGATGGCTTCCGAGTAGTTTATGGTTATCAAATACTTACACCAGATGAGGAAATCGCGCTTATTGGAAGTTCCTCACATGTTTGTGTGAAAAAGGATAACTTCAAGCCAATAATTATTCGAAAAAAATACCCAGAGTGGCATGCTGCCTATGAGAACGCTAAAAAGCAAGGAGAATAAAACATGGCTTTTGGAATCAATCGCGGGGAACTCCAAGAATGGAAAGAGAAAGTAAAAAGCGGGGAGATTGCCTTCCTAACACACTATTGGATTCACCCACGTTATGATGGCATTACAACCGTTACAAAAGCCGGTTGCTCTGATGTAAATAAACTCATTAAATGGGGTCATCAATATGGGTTAAAGGAAGAATGGATACATAAAAGGAATGAGTATCCTCATTTTGATCTAATTGGAGATACCCAGCTTGAGATTTTGAAAAAAGAAGGTCAATGGAACCAAATTAATCGCTTTTTTGACGATAAATAAAGAATTAGGACTTTTTCGCCCTAATTCTTTTTTATGCTCACTCATAGTCAAATTTAGGTTCATTCAATTCTTCATCGAACTTAATATGAAGATCATGACCATCAAAGTACCAAGCATCTTTTTCTTCCACAAAGAACGTAATGCCGTCCCTTTCAGTGGTAGCAACAGCTTGATCTGGCTCTTCTTTTACAATTCCTAAAGAAAATCCCTTCTGGACAGTACTGCATCCTCCATAGCGCACTTGAAATTTTATATTATCTCCCTTTTCTAAGTGCAGCTCTTTTTTATACCATTCTAAAGCTTGATCTGACATGTGAATATTCATAACAGCAACTCCTTTTGTCTCTTTGATTGTATTACGTTGCCTTGAAAAAAGGAAAGATGCTTTCGCATGAACGCAATATGTATATACATCCTTATTATACCTGAATTCCACATATGCAACCAAATGAAACAACTTTAGAGAAAATAAAAGCACCGGCCCCAATTATTGGTCCGATGCTTGAGATCTTAGTTTCTTATTTCATCTTCTTGTAACCATTGATACATATGCTTCATCATTTCTTCGTTCTTGGCTTCTGCCTGTGGAAAACCAAATGAAGCTGCGTCCTTTAATGGAACCACATGATATTTAGTAGGATTGATCTGTGAAACATACGTAGGGATAAAATTATTTACTTTAATATCGATTTTGCTCTCCTGACCATTTACCGTCTTTTCCACATGGAGTTGAAGGATACCGCCAATATCTTTATAGTCATCTTTTTGACCAGAAAGGAAATTACCCAATGAATACACGACAAACATTTTACCACCGTCGGGCCTGTCCATAAACTTCATTGGCTGCAAAACATGAGGGTGATGTCCGATCACAATGTCGACACCAATATCAGCCAGAAAGTCTGCTAGTTCCTCTTGTTCGGAGTTAGGAAAAAGGATGTATTCTACCCCCCAGTGCATGGCAACTACAACTACATCTGAATTTTCTTTCGCTTCTTTCACATCTCTTTTTATCGCCTCACGATCAATCAGGTTTACAAAGAACTCTTTACCTTCCGGAACGGGAATACCGTTTGTTCCGTATGTATAAGACAGGAAGGAGAATTCAATGCCATTTTTAGATATGGTCCGTAATCGTGCTTTATCTTCATTGCTCTTATAGCCACCGACATATTCCATCCCGATGGTTTCGTAATGGTTAATGGCATTCATGATGGCTTTTTCGCCGCGGTCCAATGTGTGGTTGTTGGCGATGCTGACGATATCAACGCCAGCTTCTTGAAGAGCATCAGCAACTTCAAATGGACTGTTAAAACTAGGATAGTTAGATAACCCTATTTCCGTTCCCCCTATGATCGTTTCTTGATTTGCAATGGAAATATCGGTTTCAAGTAGGTATGATTTCACCTTGTCTAGCATCGGATTAAAATCATAGCTGTTTTCCCCTGTTTTTGCAGCATTATAGACCGTACTATGGATTAGTAAGTCTCCTACAGCGGAAATGGTTGCTTCAGTACGAAAACCTTTATCTTCTTTTAATGACTTCGTTGAATGATGTAATTTAACCGGTTGTACAACGAGCTCTTCTTGATTATCGCTCCCCAAAAAACTGTCAAAATGTTTAAAAGACAATACAGAAAAAATGGTTCCCAATAGTAATATGATAAGAATTGGGAGGAGATATTTTACTTTTGCATTCATTGATTATGACCCCTTATATCTATTTCTTTACTCCACAATATAACATAGTTTTTGTGAAAATCACCATAATATGTCGAAATTTCAAAAAATTAAAGGGTTTCTGTTTTGTATCTCGAAATAGTAAGGGAAAACAGATAAAGGGGGAAGTCAATTGCTTACGTTCAAAAAACCGGAAGTGGAACAGTTCTTTAAAGTATTTAATATTGAAGATTTTACATTGAGTCCCGATGAAAAACAGTTAGTGTACAGTACGAATCTCACAGGCCACTATAATGTTTGGGCAATGGATTTGCCGAATCAATACCCATACCCGCTCACATTTAATAACCAAAGCTGTCATGGCTTAAAGTACGACCCAAACGGAAAATACATATTAGCAAGCTTCGACCAGGATGGGAATGAACTGACGCAAATTTATGCTCTACCAAGCAGCGGCGGTGAATTGCAGGATGTGAGAGTGGAACTGGAGCATCGTCACATGTCTCCAAGTTTTTCTAAAGATGGGAACCGAATATACTATACAAGCACCAAAGGCAACGAAACATATTTAAACTGTTATTGTTACGACTTAAAAACAGAAGAAGAGAAGTTATTGGTAGAAGGGACAGATGCGTCTACCTACTTAATAGCCGTCTCAGAGGATGAAGAAAGCTTCATTACCTTAAGACATTATGCAAATACGTACACACAAGCGTATGTACATCAAGGAGGCACATCAACAAAACTAACTCCAGAAACAGAGAGTCAGCACACCGTTGACAGTGCGGTATTTACTGGGACAAACTCCATTTATCTTGTAACGGACTATGAGGATGATAATGGTTACCTCGCACATTTTGATCTGGAAACGAAGAAATTTACAAGAGTATCGAAAAGTGACATGCATTTCAATGATATGTACTTAGACAAAACAGGAAATAAGTTATATCTTGTTTCAGCCAAAGGCGTGGAAGATAAGCTCTATACCTATTGTTTGGAGAACAAAGTACTGGATGAAGTTAACAGCCCGGTGTCTATTATTGAAAAAGTAGTAATCGGTAAAAGTGGTTCGGTCTTTTTACTAGGAAAAAATGCTTCAAAACCAGCAAACATATTTAAAAAAGAAGATGGAGGCTGGGTTCCTTTAACAAATAACCGTGTCCCGGCAGTGTCGGATGAAGATCTATGTGAACCTGAAATTCTCTCGTATCCATCCTTTGATGGACTTGAGATTGAAGCTTTATTTTTTAAGGCAAAAGAAGAGGTTTCAAATGGTCATGTGATACTTTGGCCGCACGGTGGTCCGCAGTCTTCTGAACGAAAGTTTTTCCGCTCCTATTTCCAATTCCTTGTTAATAGAGGATATAGTATCTTTGCTCCAAATTTCCGTGGATCTTCCAACTACGGATTAGCCTATATGAAAATGGTGGAGGGAGACTGGGGACATGGACCTCGCCTTGACAATATACATGGGTTGGAATGGATCATTGAAAAAGGGTTTGCAGACAGAGATAAGATATTCTTGATGGGCGGCAGCTATGGTGGATACATGGCTTTACTGCTACATGGTCGACATCCAGAGTATTTTAAGGCTGTTATTGATATTTTTGGTGTCAGCAATCTGTTTTCCTTCATTGATTCCGTGCCAGAACACTGGAAACCGGTCATGAAACAATGGGTGGGCGACCCAGTTGAGGATAAAGACCGTCTGACAATTGATTCCCCTATTACCTATCTTGATACCATGACTAAGCCAATGCTAATTATTCAAGGTGCTAACGACCCCCGAGTGGTCAAAAAAGAGTCGGATCAAATAGTCGATGCGTTAAAAGAAAAGGGCCGAGATGTAGAGTACCTTGTACTAGAAGATGAAGGACATGGGTTCTCAAAAAAGGAAAATGAAATTAAGGTATTCAGGGCTATCTTGAACTTTTTAGAAAAACATAAATAATTATTTACAGATTGTGTAGGACTCGGGTTTTTCCGGGTTCTTTTTTTATTGACAAAGAATGGAGCTCTAGTCGTAGCCTCTTCTACGTCTCAAGAAGTATTTTCCAAAAAACGCTTTTTATTTGATTTTGTAGAGCATATAATCAATTTTGGGTGTTGGAAATTTATTCTTATTTTTATTAATGGAGAGGAGACTTTAAGGATGTCGATGATGGATTTTATTTTAAAAAGGAAAATCGCTGTTGGACTTTTAGTTGTGTTCGTCTTTATGATTGGCTTCTATTCGCTGAATAAATTAGATCAGGAATTGATGCCACCTATTTCCTTTGACATGACAATTGTCCAGGTAGACGCAGGCCAAATGCCGGTATTGGATGTAGAAGATAAAGTGACGAAACCAATTGAACAAATTCTAAGCGGATTGGATGGTGTGGAATCACATACTTCTGCAACATATGTAGGAAAGTCTTCTATCACTGTCATGATAGAAGAGGGAAGAGGGGATGAAGTACATAAAAATATTGAGGCCGCAGTTGCCCCTTTGTCCACGCAAATCCCTGGTGTTCAGTATATTAATAGTTTTCAAATGACTACCAGTCAGGAATATGAGTTTTATATGGATATTTTTAATGGTAACATGCAAGACATTTCGGCATTTGCTAAAAATGTAGTAGAGCCTAGACTGGAAGCTTTGCCTGAAGTAAGAGATGTGAAGTTTGATGGATTAGAAGAGAATGAAGTGATCATTCAATTAAAGAATGATGAATTACAAGAAGCTGGTGTTGACTCACAGCAGATCATTCAAACGATCCAACAGTCTAATCTGATAACGTCATTCGGAGAACTAACGGAGGAAGCAAACGAACCGACTGTCAGGTGGAATACCTCTTTGACAAATGTGGAGGATATTAAAGGTATTCTTATACCGACAATGTCTGGTGTGAAAGAACTTAATGAACTTGCAGAAATTAATCTACAGGTTCGCCAAACTTCTTCAGGTGTGTGGAAAGACGGTAGTCAGGATGTGGTAATGGTACAAATAGGGCGTGTATCTGAGGTTACACAAATCGAAATGGCAGAAGCGGTCCGTGCGGAAGTGGAGAAAATAAGGCAAGAAGGGCTTGTTTCTGAATTTGAATTTGAAGAAGTAGTAGCTCAAGCAGATTATGTTAGCGAAGCAGTGGATGGTGTTTCAAACAACATTTTAATCGGAGGATTACTGGCCATTGTGGTGCTTTTCCTGTTCCTTCGAAATGTAAGAGCAACCATGATCATTGGTATCTCTATTCCATTATCTATCTTACTTACTTTTGCAAGTATGTGGTTATTAGGATACAGCATTAATATGCTGAGTTTAATAGCTCTAGGGTTAGGAATTGGTATGATGGTGGACGCTTCCATCGTTATTTTAGAATCCATTTATCGTAAAAAAGAACAAGGTTTACAGAACCGGGAAGCTGTATTAATTGGGGTAAAGGAAGTTGCCTCTGCGGTATTTGCCTCGATGCTAACCACCATTGTTGTTTTCTTACCAATCGGTTTGTTAGGTGGAGAAGCAGGGAAGTTCATGATCATATTATCTGTTGTGGTGATTGTGACACTCGTTAGTTCAGTGATCGTTTCTTTTACACTCATCCCATCCCTTTCTGAAAATTTCTTGAAATTGAACAAAAGGCAACAAAATAAAAAAGAAAGTAAGGTTATCTTGTCTTATGGTAGGTTCATCAGTTGGCTGACAGGTAAAAAGCGCAGACGCTACGGTGTCATCTTTCTATTTTTCGTCATGTTTATTGGTTCTTTAGCGTTAGTAACAAAAGTTCCTATGACCATCATGCCTGACATGTATAATCGTTATTCGGAAATAATGGTTACCTTAGATAAAGGAGTCACACCAGACCAGAAAAATGAAATAGCAGAAGCAATACATGCCAAGCTTGTTGATACTCCGGATGTTAAGGAAGGTTTTGTACTCGATCAGATAGAATTTATGTTTGTTTTGATTAATATGACTCCAGAAGAAGAAGCCACCTTAGAGCAAAAAGATGTAAACGAGCAAATTCTCTCGGGATTGCTTGAACTAAAAGAAGATTATCCTGTTGTGGATGTTACTTCTGTTATGAGCGCTGGAGCAAGTTATCCGGTTCAAATTGAGTTAAGTGGTGAGAATCTTGATGGTCTGACGTCGCTTTCCTCTAATATGGTAAAAGAATTAAATGGGATAGATGGAATCATTGGAACCACTACATCACTCGGAACACTAATGGACGAAGAACTAATTGTTCTAAATGAAGAAGAGATGACAAAGGACGGAATAACTCCTTTACAAATTTTAGGACAATTAAATGATTTATCTTCTTCTGTTCCAATAGGTGCCTTGCAAGATGAAGAAGCAACACCTATTTTAGTTGCCCCAGATGAAGTAATTTCAAACAAAAAGCAGTTATTAGATCTTGAGGTGAACACACAGGACGGACCTAAAAACCTTTCTACTTATGTTTCATTTGAGCAAGTGAAAGCACCTGGGCAAATTGATCATAAAGACGGGGAGCGGGTTGTCAAGGTTCTTGCGAATATCGAGAGTCGTGATTTAGGTTCGGTAAACAGAGATGTTCAAAAAATGGTCGAGGAATTTAATACACCAGATGGTTATACCATTTCTGTTGGCGGAAGTTTAGAGCAACAACAAGAAGCGATACAAGATATGTTAGTCATCTTAGCCATTGCCATCTTCTTGGTATATGTTGTGATGGCTGTCCAATTCAACCATTTGCTTCATCCAATCATTGTTATGACGATTATTCCAATGACATTCACTGGGGTTATTCTAGGCTTACTTTTAACGCAGCGTGAATTGAGTATTATGTCAGGGATGGGTGTCATTATGTTAATTGGGATTGTTTTAAATAACGCAATCTTATTGATTGACAGAGCCAAACAGCTGAGAGCAGAAAATTATGCTGTAGGGGAAGCAATGGTAGAAGCGGGTATGAATAGAATACGCCCAATCTTCATGACGACGTTGACGACAGTTGGCGGAATGTTGCCGCTTGCCATTTCAACAGGGGCAGCAAGCAACTATCAGGCACCATTAGCCACAGTGGTCATTGCCGGCCTATTGTTTTCAACTTTAATAACATTGGTACTGATTCCTTCTGTCTACATGCTTTTCCATGATCTTGGAGTGGGTATCCGTAAAATTTTCAATCGAAACAAAAATAACGGCAAAGAAGTCACTCCAGCTAAAAAAGCAGGTTAATGAAAAGCAAGCATCCATTGTCTAAGTGATAAGGGGTGCTTGTTTCTTATTTTATGTTCAAGCACTACATTTCAGTGTTTCTTTCTTCTTGTTTCCATTTTCGATAAAGAAGAAGGCAGTGGGTAAGACCAGCTAAGATGAATAGGGACAATAAAAAAACGGAAGCAGTGGTGTGGATATCAAAAATTATTATGATAGCAATCAATGCTACGAAAAACGGCGGGAGTTGCCATAGGTTTCGAATCAGTTTACGTCTATAACTGAGCTTGTAATAGCTTAGGGCAAATCCTTTATCTACTTTTTTCTTATTTCTGTAAACCCTCTTCAAAATAAAACTCACAATTAATCCAACCACAATACCAATAACTAAATTGATCATCAAGCTTTCCATTGATAGATTTGCAATTAATTCATTATCCATTATATAACCCCTTCGCTTTAGTTTTTTCTATTATATGGTAACATATAAACTATTAATAAATTTTCAAAGGTGGTCTTTATTCATATGAAAACACTAGTCTGTTTTGGTGATAGTTTAACTGCAAGGCATGAAGGAAAGGATAACCCTCAACTTACTGAAAAACTTACTTTACAACTCCCTCAGTTCAGAGTTGTCAACGCAGGTGTATCTGCTAATACCACGAAGGACGCATTAAGAAGAATGGAAAAGGATGTATTAACTCATAGCCCCGATTTAGTAACTGTTTTATTCGGCTCGAATGATGCTGCTGTTCATAAAAAGGTGGCACTTAACACTTATGAAGAGAACTTGTTAGAGATCACCCGACAAATTGGATCAGATAAAACGATACTCATCACTCCGCCTCCAGTGGATGAAGCATTACAACCAAACAGGAAAAATAACGAACTGGCTAAATATGCAGATGCAGTTAAACGTGTTTCAAAGGAAACCGGTAGCTATTTGATTGACTTCTACACAGAATTGTACTCTAGACCGAATTATAATGAACTACTAGTTGGCATATTAAATGATGGTTTGCATTTTGGTGATGCTGGATATGAGATATTGGCAAATTTGATCACTGAAAAGATAGTTGAACTAGAATCAAGCGAAGAGCAAAAATTTGATTAGGGCAGTTATATTTGATCTTGATGGTACACTTTTGAATAGGGATGTTTCCTTAGAGAAGTTCGTTGATGATCAGTATGAAAGGTGTAAGGAAGCTTTTAGGCATATTCAAAAAAATGCCTATATTGATAGATTTATCGAGTTGGATGCTCGCGGGTATGTTTGGAAGGATAAAGTCTATCAGCAGCTTATTGCTGAATTTCTAATAGAGGGACTGACTTGGAAAGAACTTTTGGATGATTATATCCATTACTTTCCATTGCACTGTACCCCTTTTGATAATGTAGAAAACACACTTAAGCGACTTTCTGAAGACAACCTTTCATTAGGAATGATAACGAACGGTTTTGAAGTTTTCCAAATGAATAATTTAAAAGCACTGGGGATCGAACCATTTTTCCAATCCATTCTTGTCTCAGAGCGGGAAGGAATAAAGAAACCTAATCCGGAAATTTTCCGCAGATCAGCTGAATTTCTACAAGTATCAATAGACGAATGTCTTTTTGTTGGGGATCATCCCAAGAATGATGTGACTGCTGCTAAAGCTGTCGGTATGACCACAGTTTGGAAGAGAGACTTATATTGGAATGAAGTGGATGCAGACTTTATTATAGAGGATCTCGGTTGTTTGCCTGCTATTGTCAAATCTATTAATGAGAAGGAAGGAAGAGAGTATGGTTTTTAAAGAAGAAACCCTAAAGCATGAGCTTTTAACAATCGAAGAAAAAAAGATATTAGAAGACGAAACTTTTCGGGATACCCTGATAGATTCCATGATGAAGCATATCGGTTCAACAGACCCCATCCTTCGTGATAATCTGATTTACTCTAACTTTGCAAAATTTATTAACAGTGGATTCATCCCGCAAAGTAAGGTTCATAATATGTTAGAAATATGTTTGGATGAGAGGCACCTGTTCTATAAAATTGGAGAAGAAAGGACGGACTCTGTTTTCACTAGATCCTTCTCTTCTTTGGTTGTTGCATTAATTTTAGCGAACGACGATGGGAGATATATCGATTCTATTAGATTGCTAGAAATAAAGACAGTAATATTAGAATATCTAGATAAAGAGATGGATACCCGCGGATTCGTTAAGAATAAGGGGTGGGCGCACAGTATTGCTCATGGAGCTGATATGTTGTCAGCCCTGGTAAGTCACGCTCATTTTGAAATCAATCTACTTACTGATGTACTTAAAGCTATAAAAACTTGCCTTCTAAAAGAAGTAGTGTACCAAGATGAGGAAGATGAGAGGCTTATTTTTGCTATAGTAGCCCTGTTAGAACAAGGGATGGAGACACAGGTGCTTATAAGCTGGATAAAAGACCTCTCATATATTTTGAAAAAAGAATACATAAATCATGGTCAAACAAAGCCCTTTTACCAAAATAAAATGAATGTGACTATTTTTTTGAAATCCCTTTACTTTAGAATGAAGCTTTTGAATCCTGATTTGGAACTACTAGACTGTATAGAACATGAAATTTATTACTGGTTCAAAGAATCTTATAGTCAAGGGTAGATGCTGTTATGAACTTTCATAATGAAAAATTACTTATAAGGAAGCTACAACAAGGCAGGGACGAAGAATATTTACTTAAATGGTTGACCGATCCCAAAGTGTTGGAGTTCTATGAGGGGCGAGATGCTATATTCAACATGGAAGATATCCTAAGGAAATTCTTCAATAGAGATGATGAAGTATTTAGGTGTATGGTCGTCTATGATGGAAAAAACATTGGTTATATTCAATTTTACCCTATAAATAAGGCTACTAGCACCCTTGCAGAATACTTTGAGATGGAAAGGGTTTATGGCTTAGATCAGTTTATTGGGAATTCCGACTACTGGAACAAAGGGATAGGAACCCTGCTCATTACATCCACAGTAAATTTCCTATTAACTAAAATAAGGGGCAACCGGATAGTGATGGACCCAATGATATCCAATGGAAGAGCAATAAAATGTTATGAAAAATGTGGCTTTAAAAAGATAAGAGAATTACGTGAGCATATTTTACATGAAGGGGAATACAGAGATTGTTGGTTGATGGAACTTACTAATTAATTTTATTTCATATCTTTTGAAACCTTATCCTTATTTCAATCGTATTATCAATGTCTATTAAATTTTCATGATGAATGGAGGAGTATGGATGTCTTTTTTTAACAAAGCATTAGCTAGTGTGGGAATTGGAGCTGCAAAGGTAGATACAAAACTCGCTGAATCAAGTTTTGTATGTGGTGAGGAAATCAAAGGGATTGTTGAAATCACTGGTGGTTCTATAGAGCAGAAGATTGATGAAATCTACTTAACTTTATTAACAAATTATATAAAAGAATCGAATGATACGAAGGTTAATAAACAAGCGGTTTTAGAAAAAACGAAAATTGTGGATTCGTTTGTAATTGGTGTTAATGAAAAGAAAGAAATTCCGTTTACATTGACATTGCCATATGAAACACCTGTAAGTATGGGCAACACAAAAGTTTGGTTACAAACAGGATTGGATATAAAAAATGCAGTAGATCCTTCAGATAATGATGTGGTTCATGTTCAACCTTCTCCCCTTGTCTCAACAATCATGAGTGCCGCTGAGCAATTAGGTTTTCGTTTAAGAAAAGTAGAATGTGAAGCTGCTCCTTATAGATGGAAAACTCATTATCCGTTCATTCAAGAGTTTGAATTTGTTCCAACGTCCGGTCCGTTTAGAGGTAAACTGGATGAAATTGAAATGATCTTTTCAAATAATACTGGAAATTCAGTAGAATTGGTTCTGCAAGTAGATCGTAAAGTTAGAGGTCTTGGCAGTTTTCTATCGGAAGCACTGGAAATGGATGAGACGTTTGTAAAGCTGCGTGTAACAACCCAGGACCTTCCGCGCTTTAAAGAGCAATTAGAAAGTACCATTCGTCGTTATTGCTAAGAATATGTTTTAACGAGGACACCTGTTACGGTGTTCTTTTTTATGTAAAAGTTGTTATTTCAAATAATTTAAATTAAACTAAAAATTCATTCTATTAATTTTAGAGGAGTGCGTTGTCATGACAAAACTTGGACTCATCCGTCACGGAAGTACTGCTTGGAATAAAGAACGAAGAGCACAAGGAAGTGCTAATATTCCACTTGACCAAGATGGAATTAGAGATGCAGAAAGTTTAGCAGAAAGAATAAAAAATGAAGAGTGGGATGTAATTTACTCTAGTGATCTAGTAAGAGCCATGCAAACTGCTGAAATTGTGGCAAGGAACCTGAATGTTAATGAGGTGTTTTTAGACTCTAGACTTCAAGAAGTAAACGGAGGTCAAATTGAAGGTACAACAGAACCAGAACGAATAGAAAAATGGGGAGAAAATTGGCGAGAACTCGACTTGGGAATAGAACCTAGGGAAATGGTAATAAAACGCGCCCTTTCATTTATTGAAGAGGTAACAGAAAAATATAAAGGCCAGAATGTACTAGTGGTCAGTCACGGTTCCTATATTAGACATATTTTAAGAGAATTGGTGAAAGACCTTAAGATGGATGATCATCTTGAAAATACCTCTGTTTCCACTGTAAAAATTCGTGAGGGACTGTGGGAGTGCGAATTATATAATTGTACGAAGCATTTAGGAGGGAAGTAGAAGATGGGTTCTCGATTAATGCATACCATTATTGCTCATGAAATTGCTTCCCGTATTAAAGTAGTTGATATTTCTTCCTTTATATTAGGAGCCGTTGCACCAGACGCTGTTGCTCCTAAGGATCTGTCTCATTTCTACAAAGGAAATCCAAATGACCACAGTAGGTCCATTGATTATGAAGCTTTCCTACAAAAATACAGTAATTACAAGGATCATCCTTATATTCTAGGCTATTATACACATTTAATAGCAGATGATATTTGGCTTAAAGGATTCTTTTTACCATGGTTAAAAAACAGGTTGGAAAATGATTCTACTATATTAGAAAGATACCATCATGACTTTAAGCTCCTAAATTCTAAATTGATGTTTCATTATCAGATTGAACCTGATTTATTAAAGGGAATTCTAGGTGCAGCGGATCCAATGGAGTTAGAGGAAGTATCCCTTACTCAAGTATCATCTTTTATCCCTTATGTTGAACATGATATGATGCTCACACAAACTGAAGAGCCGTTACAAGTTTTCACGATGGAAATGATCATTGGCTATATCGAGACTTCCATTGACATGGGTGTACAGTTCATAAACAAAGTATCTGATTGGAAAGTCTTGCTAAAATAGTGCTTTCTTTTGTATAATGAGAATGTATGTTCGTATACCGTAAAAGGAGGCATTTTTTGTTATACAATGAAAAAGAAGTAATGAAATTGATTGAATCAGACGAATGGATGATGGATATTTTGAGAGCGGCAAAATCCCTTAACCTACCTGATTGGTGGGTATGTGCTGGATTTGTCAGAACAAAAGTTTGGGACGCATTACACGGATATAATAGTAGAACTTCTTTGCCTGATATCGATGTTATCTTTTTTGATAAAAATGATATAACAGAGGGAAAGGAAAAATTTCTTGAACAAAGATTGCTAGAACTCTACCCAGGTGCACCCTGGTCGGTGAAAAACCAAGCAAGAATGCATGTCATTAATAATTTACCTCCATATGCTAATTCAACGGAAGCAATGTCTAATTTTCCAGAAACGGCGACAGCAATAGGCATAAAATTAAACCAAGAGAATGAGCTGGAATTAGCTGCTCCTTGCGGTATTCAAGATCTGTTAAATTTAAAGGTTAAGCCCACTGCTCTCTTTAAAAAAACTGCAGAGCATGCCAGCATTTATGAAAACCGTATAAAACAGAAAAATTGGCAGGCATTATGGCCAAATATCACTATTTCACAAGTGGAAGGTGTTAGTTCATGACAGGAATGCTACATCATATAGAATTGTACGTGTCGGACTTGAAGAAAACTAAAGAATTCTGGGGGTGGCTTCTCGATGAATTGGGGTATAGGTCCTATCAAGAGTGGGAAAGTGGCCAGAGTTGGAAAATAGAAAATACCTATATAGTATTTGTACAAGCGGAAGAAAGATTTTTGGATGTTCCTTATCATCGTTGCAGAGTAGGCCTTAATCATCTTGCTTTTCATGCAGCATCACGAGATCAGGTTGACGACTTAACAAAAAAACTGAAGGCTCGTGGAGTAAATATGTTATATACTGACAAACATCCATATGCCGGCGGGGAAAACTACTATGCGGCATTTTTTGAAGATCCTGACCGGATTAAAGTAGAGCTTGTGGCTCCTTCTGAATAATGTCTTTCAAAGGATGAAAATAAAATGACTAAGATCAGCATGTACACGATGTGTCTAGTAGTGGACGGAGATAAAGTTCTATTAGTTAATCGACCATCCCATAAAGGGTTTCCAGGCTATATAGGACCAGGCGGGAAAGTAGAATTTCCCGAAAGTCTAACAGAAGGTGCAATAAGAGAAGTTCTTGAAGAAACTGGTTTGGAAGTTAGTAACTTAATTTATAAAGGTTTAGATGAATATGTAAATGAGTTGGAAAATGAGAGATATATGGTGTTTAACTATGTGACATATACGTTCCGTGGACAACTCTTACCTTTTCCACCTGAAGGGGAATTAAAATGGGTAGCAATATCGGAGGCCTTAGAGCTCCCTATGCAAGACTGGTTCAAGAAAAGGTTTCCGCTATTTTTTGAAGAGGGAACTTTTGAGAAGCATGTAGTATGGGATGATGGGGTCAAAAAAGCTGTAAAAGAAGTGGTAACAAAGCATTAATGACAAATAAAAAAACATCCGAGAAAACTCGAATGCTCTACGATACCCTCTTCTTTTTTAAACTTAACCAAGTGATCTTTGGCTCCGTTTTCTGGATGATTCGGCCGATATTTGCCCGATGTTTAAAAATCACAAATGCCGTAAGTAGTGACACCGCAATAATAAGCGGAAGATCTCCAAATGCAATGCTATAAATGGTGGTGACTACTCCAGTAAGCATAGATGATAGAGATACATACTTCGTCAAAAATAAGAAAAGAAAAAAGCAGAATAACATTAAGCCGAACAGAAGCGGACTGGCGAACAATAGTACTCCACCTGAAGTTGCTACTGCTTTACCGCCTTTGAATTTTGCAAAAATCGGATAAACATGTCCAACAACGGCACAAGCACCTGCAAGAAGCGGATGAATGTCAGCTCCAAGTAAGATAGGCAACGAGGCAGCGAGTGTCCCTTTTAAGATGTCGCATATAGTTACTATCATTCCTGCCTTTACACCTAATGTACGAAATGTGTTTGTACCGCCTAAGTTCCCGCTTCCGTGTTCTCGGATGTCGATTCCATAGCCTACTTTTCCCACAACAAGTGCGAAAGGTATGGAACCGATGAGGTATGCAAGTATAATAATTAGTAGTTCAGTCATTCATTAAACCCCTTTATGTAATAATCCCTATCTTTAATATATGTTAAATTTAACAGGATGCAAAGGGTTTATTACAATTATAGCGAATTTTTTATGAGTAAGTACTAATATCAGGTTATTATTAGTTGTTAAAACTATTCTAAACGGGTATAACAGTAAGAATTAATGTTATTTAACTTAAAAAATGGTAAAGGGGACAAAAAATATGAATATTCCTAGCAGAGAAGAAATTGGAAAGATATTAAAAAAGAGCAAGCGAATTGCTGTTGTTGGATTGTCTGATAATCCTGCGCGTACATCTTATATGGTTTCTAAAGCGATGCAAGATGCAGGATATGAGATTATTCCTGTTAATCCTACTGTAGACGAAGTCCTTGGGGTGAAGGCTGTTTCTACTTTAAAAGAAGTGGAAGGGCATATTGATATCGTTAATGTTTTCCGTCGTTCTGAGCATTTATATGGAGTTGCTGAGGAATTTTTACAAGTAGATGCAGACGTTTATTGGGCACAACTCGGGCTTGCTGATGAAAAAACCTATGAACTGTTGAAAGAAAAGGGCTATACTGTTATTATGGATCGTTGCATTAAAGTGGAACACGCTTTAACCAAATAGGTCAAATTCGTCCTTGTTTTTGTAGAAAAAACAAGGATTTTTATTCATTTTATGACAATTTACGCCAGATGATATTGGCTAAAGTCTAAGAACCCTATACAATAGAACATAGACAAGTTTCAAATGTATGATAATATATAAACGAATATTTGTTGTGAACAAACGACAAATCCGTATAGATAAAAGGAAATTCATACATAAAGAGATTTATTGGTAGTAGTGAAAGGGGTATGTTTTTGGTGGCAAAAAATACGATTGAATATAACGATGATGCGATACAGGTATTGGAAGGTCTTGAAGCTGTACGAAAACGTCCTGGTATGTACATTGGAAGCACGGACAGCAGAGGTCTTCATCACCTGGTATACGAAATCCTTGATAATTCCGTCGACGAAGCGTTGGGTGGATACGGGGATCATATCATTGTGACGATACATAAAGATAACAGCATAAGCGTGAAGGATAAGGGCCGTGGAATGCCTACCGGAATGCATAAAATGGGAAAACCTACCCCCGAAGTAATTTTAACGGTATTACATGCAGGTGGAAAGTTTGGTCAAGGCGGATACAAAACGAGTGGAGGACTACATGGTGTAGGTGCCTCAGTCGTCAATGCATTATCCGAATGGTTGACCGTAACGATCAAGCGAGACGGTATTGTATACGAGCAACGTTTTGAAAATGGAGGTAAGCCAGTTACAACACTCGAAAAGATTGGCACAACCAATCAAACAGGTACGACTATCCATTTCAAGCCGGATACAACCATCTTTAGCACCACAACATACAACTTTGAGACATTATGTGAACGTCTACGAGAATCTGCCTTTTTGTTAAAAGGATTAAAAATAGAGTTGAATGATGAAAGAAATTCTGTAAAAGAGGTATTTCATTATGAAAGCGGGATTGAGGCATTCGTTACTTACCTGAATGAGGAAAAGGATTCGCTTCACAATGTTGTTTCCTTCGAAGGAGCCCAAAACGGGATTGAAATAGATTTCGCTTTTCAATTCAATGATGGATATTCAGAAACCATCTTGTCTTTTGTTAATAACGTGAGAACGAAAGATGGCGGGACACATGAAGCTGGTGCTAAAACAGCAATGACCCGTATTTTTAACGAATACGCTAGAAAAGTGAATCTTCTAAAGGAAAAAGACAAAAATTTAGATGGATCAGATATAAGAGAAGGACTATCTGCCATTATTTCCGTTCGTATCCCAGAGGAACTCTTGCAGTTTGAAGGGCAAACGAAAGGGAAACTTGGCACAAGTGAGGCACGTTCTGCGGTAGACAGTGTGGTGTCAGAACATCTTGCCTACTTCCTGGAGGAAAATCCAGAAACAAGTTCGATGCTTGTTAAAAAATCCATTAAAGCTTTCCAAGCCAGAGAAGCGGCTCGAAAAGCAAGAGAGGATGCCCGGAGCGGGAAAAAGAGAAAACGATCTGATGCGATGCTTAGCGGTAAATTGACTCCAGCACAGTCACGCAATCCTCAGAAAAATGAAATTTACCTGGTCGAGGGGGACTCTGCAGGAGGTTCGGCTAAACAAGGTCGTGATCGCCGTTTCCAAGCAGTCTTGCCACTTAGAGGGAAAGTAATTAATACCGAAAAAGCCAAGCTTGCAGACATTTTTAAAAACGAAGAGATTAATACGATTATCCATGCAATAGGCGGTGGAGTCGGACCGGACTTTTCAGTAGAAGACATCAACTACGATAAAGTGGTAATCATGACCGATGCCGATACAGATGGTGCACACATTCAAGTATTGCTGTTGACCTTCTTTTATCGCTACATGAAGCCGCTTATTGAAGCTGGAAAAGTGTTTATCGCACTTCCACCTCTTTACAAAGTAAGCAAAGGGACCGGGAAGAAAGAAGTATTAGAATACGCTTGGTCTGATGAAGAGTTGCAAGGAGCTATCCAGAAGATTGGTCGCGGCTATACTATCCAACGTTATAAAGGTCTAGGGGAAATGAACGCAGATCAATTGTGGGAAACAACCATGAACCCGGATACTCGTACCTTAATACGTGTACGAATCGACGATGCAGCCCGTGCAGAACGACGTGTAACCACACTAATGGGTGACAAAGTGGAACCAAGACGTAAGTGGATTGAAAGCCATGTTGCCTTTGGACTGGAAGAGGATCCTAATATACTTGAAAATGATAACTTGTTGGTCGCAGCAGAGGAGGTATAACAGATGACACAGATAGAGAAATTTCACGACTTACCCCTAGAGGAAGTTTTAGGCGACCGATTTGGACGTTATAGTAAATACATTATCCAGGAGCGTGCATTACCAGATGCACGTGATGGACTTAAACCAGTACAACGACGAATTTTATATGCAATGTATGCAGAAGGAAATGTGCATGATAAAGCATTCCGTAAGTCTGCAAAAACAGTCGGTAACGTAATCGGTAATTATCATCCACATGGAGATTCCTCTGTGTACGATGCAATGGTTCGTATGAGTCAGGACTGGAAAGTACGCAATATGCTTATCGAGATGCATGGTAACAACGGTAGCATTGATGGTGACCCGCCAGCGGCAATGCGTTACACGGAAGCAAGATTATCACCAATCGCTTCCGAGCTTTTACGTGATCTTGATAAAAAAACCGTAGAATTCATTCCTAACTTTGATGATACATCCCAAGAGCCGGTTGTTCTTCCTGCCATGTATCCTAATCTTTTAGTAAATGGTTCTACAGGAATATCTGCCGGTTATGCAACGGACATTCCTCCACATCATCTTGGAGAAGTCATTGATGCAACCATCATGCGTATTGATAACCCTTATGTGACAGTGGATGAGCTTATGACTGTTGTCAAAGGACCGGATTTCCCTACCGGAGGGATCATTCAAGGAGTAGAAGGAATCAAGAAAGCCTACGAAACTGGAAAAGGCAAAATCATCGTTCGTGGATTGGCTGAAGTGGAAGATATCCGTGGCGGAAAGCAACAGATTGTTATCACAGAGGTTCCCTACGAAGTAAACAAAGCAAATCTAGTAAAGAAAATTGATGAACTTCGCTATGACAAAAAAGTAGACGGGATCTCAGAGGTGCGTGACGAAACCGACCGGACAGGCCTGCGTGTTGTCATTGAACTGAAAAAAGAAGCAGATGCAAACGGTATATTAAATTACCTTTATAAAAATACCGACCTGCAAATCACTTTCAACTTCAACATGGTTGCCATCTATAAAAAACGCCCAACATTAATGGGATTGCCACACTTTTTGGATGCATACATAGATCACCAGAAAGAAGTAATCTCAAACCGTTCACGTTTTGAGTTGAACAGAGCAAAAGAACGTCAACATGTAGTAGAAGGCTTAATGAAAGCACTCTCTATTTTAGACGAAGTAATTGCTACCATCCGTGCTTCCAAAGACAAACGCGATGCAAAAGATAATTTGATTGCCAAGTTCACTTTTACAGAGCCACAAGCGGAAGCCATTGTTTCCTTGCAGCTTTACCGTTTAACCAATACGGATATTACGGCTTTGCAGGCAGAAGCAGATGAACTAGCTAAAAAAGTTGCTGAGTTAGAAGCAATTCTAGCAAGCGAGAAAAAATTACTTTCTGTTATTAAGTCAGATTTAAAACGCGTGAAGAAACTCTATACAAATGAGCGTCGTTCAAAAATCCAAGATCAAATCGAAGAGATTAAGATCAACCTGGAAGTAATGATTCCTTCAGAAGACGTTATCGTTACCGTTACAAAAGACGGATATGTAAAGCGTACAAGTTTACGTTCTTTCTCTGCTTCCAATGGACAAGATTTCGGTATGAAAGAAACGGACAGAATTATTTCCAAGTTGGACATTAATACAACCCAAACGTTGCTATTGTTCACCAACAAGGGTAATTATTTGTTCCTGCCAGTCCATGAACTTCCTGACATCCGCTGGAAGGATATGGGCCAACATGTAGCAAACATTGTTCCAATAGACCGAGATGAGTCCATCATAAAAGCAATACCTGTCAGCAATTTCGAAGATCCTAAATTCTTGTTGTTCGTAACACATAACGGAATGGTCAAGAAAACAGAGTTGAGCGCCTATAAAGCACAACGTTACTCTAAGCCACTGATGGCCGTAAACCTTAAAGGGGATGACCAAGTAGTGGATGTTCACCTTACAGATGGCAATCAGGATATCTTTTTGGCGACAAGAAGCGGGTACGGACTATGGTTTACAGAAGAGGAAATCAACGTCGTAGGTGCCCGTGCAGCAGGTGTAAAAGGTATAAACTTGAAAGATAAAGATTTTGTTGTGAGCGGCTTAGTATTCGAAAAGGAATCAAAAGCCATGCTGTTTATCGCCACCCATCGCGGTGCCGTGAAGAAATTAAAAATTACCGAGTTTGATAAAGCCACACGTGCTAAGCGTGGGCTGGTTATGCTTCGTGAAGTGAAAAATAATCCACATCAGATAGCAGCAGTTGATCTGGTGGAGCCTTCCAGTTTCATTTATGTACAAACAGAAAAAGGCATGGTGGAGAAGCTTGCAGCTGCCTCTTACCGCAACAATGACCGCTATTCAAACGGATCCTTCGTCCTGGATCAACAGGAAGCAGGAGATGTAGTGGAGATGTGGGTAGAGACGGAAGAGGAAGTAGAAGGTAAGGAAAAATAGGATAAAGATAGTTGGGACCGCTTTTCTGCGTTGGGTTTTGGCGTGGAGGGGCGGTTTTTTTGTATATGTTTGGAGAAGAGTGTTACGTAGGAAGTAAAATTAGGTTTACAGGATTTATATTATGTAAACTATATAAGTGTTTTGAATGGCTAATTGTATAACATTAAAATTTAAAGGTAGAAGTAAGCTTGGGAAATGTAGAAGTAAATCCGGGAAATGTAGAAGGTGGTAGTTTTAAAGTAGAAGATCAGTATAAAAAGGTAGAACAGCTTAAAAATGACCGAACTCTCCAGTTAAAAATTGTTTCTGTAACAGAAGAGAATGCAATTCCTGATATAATATGGAATAATTAATGCACCAAGAAAAGTTAATCCAAGCCTTTATTCAAGCATATCTATAGTAAAGGTCTAATAATATAGTGGAGGAAAGAGAGGGGATGTATTATGAAGCCGGTATTACTAGTAGTAGATGTACAAAAAGGATTTGATGATCCAGCTTGGGGGCAACGCAATAACCTGGATGCAGAAGATAGAATGCTAGAACTGATGAAATCATGGAGACAAAATGAGTTTCCTATTATTCATGTTCAACACGTATCCCAAGACCCAAATTCTAAACTTCATCCCAGCAACCCTGGATTTGCTTTAAAACCGGGATTTGAGCCGATGGAAGATGAATATTTTATCCGTAAAAATGTGAACAGTTGTTTTATCGGAACAGAATTGGACAGTTACCTAAAGAAAAATGGCTATCAAACACTAATTGTTATTGGATTAACCTCCAATCATTGTATATCGACTACTGTAAGAATGGCTGGAAATCTCGGGTACAGAACGTATGTTTGCAGTGACGCAACAGCAGCATATGAGGCTGTTTCCTATGACGGTTTGAAGCTACCTGCAGAAGAAGTGCATCGCCACGCCTTATCCGCATTACACCAAGAATTTGCAGAGGTTATTACAACTCAAGAAGTAAAAAAATTGTTTCAACAAAAAACAATAAAGAATTAATAAAAACAACGCCATTGCAACGTGGCGTTGTTTTTCAATAATGAGTCCGATCAACTTTTTTACTCCAATTTATAAATGGCTGCAAGGAGTTTACTAGAGGTAAATGAATAAAAGGGAGGGTTCGATTTGCAGGATCAAGTTGAACTTCACGGTAGATAAATTCATCATCAAAATGAATGGCGGCAGCGTCTTTTCGATCTGCAGCAAAATATACGGTGGGAATTCGTGCCCAATATATAGCTCCTAGACACATCGGACAAGGCTCACAGCTGCTATAAAGTATACAATCTCTAAGCTCAAAGGTTTGTAAACTATAGCAAGCCTTCCGTATAGCCATAACTTCAGCATGAGCCGTTGGATCGAGGTTACTGGTCACTTTGTTGACACCTTCAGCAATAATTTGATTGTTTTTTGTAATAACTGCGCCAAATGGACCGCCATTTTCTTTAACATTTTGTACAGCCAAGTCAATGGCGCGGTGAAGAAAGAATGCATGCATATGCTTTTCCAAAGAAACACCTCCACAGAAAGGGATTTCTAACATCTTATTGCATTCCTTTAGAGTTAATACGCTTGAGCAATAAATACATGTAAATATTATTGGCAGCAATGGAGGGACAAAATTATAAAATGATTGCGGTAATACTATTATGTAAACCGTAATGAAAAGAGATGACTGTATATGAAGATTTATAATAAATGATATTAGGGATAATAGATCAAAAAATAACTAAATCTGATTAGCCAGAAATACTAGATTGGTTTAAGGTTTTAGGTTTGATAATAATGATTGTAGTTTATTGAACAAATCCAATTAAAATTAATAAATAATTAAACGATGCATTTTAATCATTTTTATTAATTTCGTCTCACTATCATAAGTTTACTTTGTTTTTGATACAAAATAGCTATTTTTTTATAACTTCCTATAATACATATTATGTAGACCCCGAAGAAAATACAAGATTAGAGGAGTATTAAGTTACTCCTCTGCTCTCGAGTATTTATATTTTTGTTATGAGTTGAATACTTGCAAATTGATCATCAGTTTTTATCCAATTCTCTAACTACTCAACAGAAATATTTGCATGTAAACGTGCTTTTTCTATGGAGTTGTGAAACTCGAACTCTTTAAGGAATACTCTTTGCTTAGTCGTTTTTTTTGCAGCTTTGTTTATTAACTTCTCAGCTGATAATTCTTCTTTATTGTAAATATCAAATTTTCTTTTCAGATATAATCTCTTATCATTGTATATCCGATCACCAAATTGTTTTATGGTCTTTCTGCCGGTAATG
This sequence comes from Bacillus sp. RO2, assembly GCF_012911845.1. Taxonomy (GTDB): domain Bacteria; phylum Bacillota; class Bacilli; order Bacillales; family Bacillaceae_I; genus Sutcliffiella_A. The sequence goes on from NZ_JAAXCU010000048.1 coordinate 174,805, forward strand.
TAAATTCTGAAGTGATTATCTTTACTTGTAATTATTGGGTCGTATCCTTTGGAATCGAGTATATTTCTTAAATCTATAAAGAAATATGACCCTCCAACAAAGTTTATCATATTTCCTTTTTTATATACTTCCATCTCCATCAAAATAACCTCTTACAAAATGATGCATATATCCTTCTGGAACATAAGGAAATTCTACAGTTCTAGACTTGTTTGGTGTTAAACCATGGATATTTATTAGGTCATCTTTAATAATTTTGCTGTTTATATTAAGGAAATATACCCATTTTTATATTCCCCAATTGGATGATTAGATTTCATTTCATGTCTTATTTCATCAAGAATTTCAATTTCTTTTTGTGCAAAACTTACTGTTTGTCCTTCTCCACTTACTACTCCATCCGCTAAGAAAAAGCCTAATATATATGCCATGTTCGGTGACCAGTGCTTAAAATAATCCTCATTTATATGATACTTCCTTTTCCAATGTCCCCTAGGACGCAATTCCACATTATTTTTCTTTAGAATTTGTGGTACTCATACCATCATTATACATTTTAATAATTTCTGGGAGGTCAAAGGTGATTTTTCTATTTCGTATCTGCTTCATATTTTCGATTACCTACATTTTTATTATACGAACATTTGTTCTTATGTGCAAAAAATAGCACTTCCCTCCCTTAAAAAAAGAAAAAACCGCCCATTACTGAGCAGTTTTCCCTTCCATTTTCATTAATTTAAACGTCAACCCAACTGCCCCCATCACCATGACTCCCCCAATCCATGGAGTATGGATCAGACCTATAGAATCCACAATAATACCACCTAACAACGATCCAATCGCTATCCCTACGTTAAATGCTGCAATATTGAGCGCAGAAGCCACGTTTACTGCAGAAGGTACATATTTTTCCGCAAGATTCACGACCAACACCTGAAGTCCAGGTACATTCATAAATGCAAACATCCCCATTAAGAAGATCACGATCAGCCCTACAACTTTAAATGGTGCTGCAAATGTCAACACAACCAAAATGACAGCTTGCATTATAAACATCCACATTAGTGCCTTCAAAGGGTTCTTATCTGATGCTTTACCACCAATTACATTCCCTACTGCAACAGCGATTCCATAAACAAGTAAGATACCACTTACCCACTTTGCACTAAATCCTGTAACGGTTTCTAAAAGTGGTGTCAAGTAAGTGAATGCCACGAAAGTCCCACCATATCCTAAAGCGGTTATCGCAAAAGCCATCAAAAGTTTACTGTTTTTCAACACATCAAGTTGCTCGCGTAACGTTGATGGTGGTGCCTCTTTCAAATTGCTGGGAATTAGAATTGCACTTGCTGCTGCTCCAATCACTCCCAAGAGAGCAACACCCCAAAACGTTGCTCTCCAGCCAAACATTTGTCCAATAAAGGTTCCTAGTGGTACACCTGTTACTGTCGCCACAGTCAATCCTGTAAACATCAATGCAATGGCGCTTGCTCTTTTGTCAGCAGGAACAAGATCTGCAGCGATTGTTGCCCCTATTGAAAAGAAGATTCCGTGTGAAAAAGCGGTGATAAACCTTGCTGCCAATAGTAATTCATAATTGCTGGATAAAGCTGCTACCGTATTACCAATAATAAATACAATCATTAGGGAGATAAGTAACGTCTTTCGATTCATCTTATTTGTAAGTGCGGTTAAAACTGGTGCACCAATGGCAACACCCATCGCATAACCCGAGATTAACAATCCCGCCATTGTGATGGAGATGTTTAAATCATTTGATATGGTTGACAATAAGCCAACTGGAACGAATTCTGTTGTCCCAATTCCAAAAGCACTAATTGCTAGTGCTAACAATGCTAACGTACTATTTCGTCTGTTTGCTTTAGTTTGATCTATAGAAATTGCTTGTGAACTCATCATAAATGCCTCCTTCATAATATGGAGATTACCTTTGGCGCCATTTGGTAACCTTTCGAGTTCTTATTATGAAGGCATTAGTTATTAAATGTAAGTACGCACTTTAAAGTGAGGTAGGCACCTGGAAGTACCCTATTTACCTTTAAGAACATGGTGGTATAATGAGTGAAATAAATACCTTACAAAGAAGGGATACTTTATGAAGAAATACAATATTCCAGTGGAAGCTGCATTGGAAGTTATCGGTGGAAAGTGGAAAGTAGTGATTTTATGTCACCTAATTAAAAGTAAAAGGCGCACTAGCGAACTTAAAAGACTCATGCCTACTATTACGCAAAAAATGCTCACTCAGCAACTTAGAGAGCTTGAGGCTGATGGTGTTGTCAATCGCATTATTTATAATCAGGTACCTCCTAAAGTAGAGTATGAATTAACTAATTACGGCTGGTCCCTAAAGCCTGCATTGGACATGCTTTGTTCATGGGGTGAGCATCATATAGAGAAAACTTACCCAGATAAAGAGTTAGTTTTAATGGATACAAATGAAAACTAAGTAAACCCCCTTTCCACTACTTTGAAAGGGGGTTACTTCAAATCGGCAACACTTCATAAGCCATCTTCCGAATAATTTCCTCGTGTTCGGGATACTTTGCCATTAAATCCGTTTGTGTGAACATTTCAAAATCCTTGAATTCAAACCCAGGTGACACCATGCAACCAACCAGAGCATAACTATCTAAAGTATCGACACTTGAACCAAAAATAGAGTTTTTCGAAACTAATACTTGTGGTCTTTCCCCTTCACGTAAATTTAAACCTAACTTGTGTTGTTCATACTTCCCTGCTTCTGTAATGACGTGGACGGTTAATGAACTGCCCCCATGAAAATACCATAATTCATCTGATTTTAACCGATGAAAGTGTGAAATGTTTTTATCTGTAAGTAAAAAATAGATGCTTGAATATAGCTTTCGCTTACCATCGAAAGAAACAGATAGTTCATTATCAGTGATGTTTTCCCCTGATATATATGTTTGTTTGTAAAAGCCACCTTCTGGATGTGCTTCAAGCCCTAATGCCTCTACCCAATCTTTCACTTTATCAAGACTCATAATTGCTCATAGACTCCTTCCCCAATTAAATCCGAATATATAAAAGTATAGCAAACAAAAACAAAAACCCAACAGAAATATTGGGTTTAGTCTTCTCTCTTCTTCTTTTCATGAACACTTAACTCTTCTGAGAACTCTGTTTGGAGTTCCATCGGTCGAGCTTCCCTCTTCGCTTTCTTTCTTGGGTGATCCGGGAAAACACTTTTGACAAGATATAGATGAAAGAACACTTCAAATACAATAATAGTTAATGCTGCAATAGCTGATGGTATCAGGAATCCGCCACTTAAATTGGTCAGAATATATGCCATAAAAGCAATAACCGCAAAATTAAATACAAAGTCAAAAACAGCAGCGAATGTGTAATTTGTTCGTGGCAAGACCATATCATCCACTACAAAGTACGAAAAAGTAACGAGAAGAACAGTTGTCAAAAGAATATCGAGGAAAGATATTTCAGCAAACTGATTCAAGAAAAAGGATAGGATTAAAAAGCTGGCGATGAATTTAATTAATATCGGCATAACATGCTTCATGTTTTTCACTCCTTTTCCCTTGTAGATTGCTCGATGAAAAGGTGTTTTATTCAGGTAAACCCCCTCGTTAATAAATGAGGCCACTGAAATCAACAGCTTGGAATCATTAACAACTTTACTTTTTCAGTTTTTCAGTAGCCTCTTATTATAACGAGGGGGCAACATTATCCTGTGATATCACGATTACGAAATCCGAAAAAACCTACAATCATAAGAATGATTGCAATAAGTGAAAGGGTCGCTAGCGTTAAATAATTGATTTCTTCCACCGGAATCTGTGGTATGTGTCCGTATGGCGATAAATTTGCCATCCAGTCAGGAAGCTTTAGCATCCCCCCAAGATATACAACAAAAAACGAATAGCCTAGTACAAGCCAAGTGAGACCTGTCAGTTTAGGTTTTAATCCAATGATAGCAACTCCAATTCCGGTCATGATCCACAAAGCGGGCAAATAGACTAAGCCTGCTTTTAAAAACGACTGTAAAGAGATAGGATCATCCATGACGGAATCTGCTGCCACCCATAAGCCTAAAATGGCCAAAGTTAGCATAATAAAGCCGAAGATGAGAGACAACAACATATAACTACCCAGTAACTTTGATCGTGACACGCTTCTCGCAAGTATTGGCTCCAGGTGCCCCCTCTTCTCCTCCCCTTTTAACTTCAACAAAAACATGATGGGGGGAATCGTACAAAGCATCGAAATAATAGCCATAAGCATGGTCATAAATTGTTCCGTTAACGTGTATCCTTCCACAGGTGGTAACATTTGAGTTAACATATCATTGCTAGAAAAGAACGTTTCTAGGTCCCCAAGCACGGATCCATACGACGCTCCTAAGATAAACATTCCGATCGCCCAAGCGATAATCCCTGTACGTTGGAGCCTGAAGGCCAATCCGAAAGGACTTTTTAAGAAACGAGACGCAAATCTTTTACCTGGCTTTGTCGGGATGAAACCAGACCCAAGATCACGCAATGCATGTAAATAAAGCGCAGTCACGGCAATAATTATAGAGCTGCTTATTGTAAGAAAAACTGGCCACCAATAATTGTTCACATAAACCTCTGTTCTCAATATCCATCCGAGCGGTGATACCCAAGACAAGCCTTCATTACTTACATCACCTATCGCACGAATGATATAAGAGACTGCAAGCACAGTAAATGACAACCCAATGGTACTACGAGAGTTTGAAGAAAGTTGTGCAAAAAGTAGCGTAATGCTTGTGAAAAATACCCCCGTAACACCTAATGCTGCACCGTATAAAAGGGAACCGTTCAGATCAATGCTTTCAATTCCTAGTGAAAATAAGCTAAAAGCTACGAAGAGACTTAAACATACATTGGTAGCTATCACAACGACCAGTGTAGAAGTAACAGTAGCTAAACGACCTACAGGCAAGGAGCGGATTAACTCGACGCGTCCCTCCTCTTCATCATTTCTTGTATGACGCGTAACTAACATAATACTCATGATTGCCACCACTATCGCTGTAAACAGAAGCATTTGATGTGCCATCATGGGCCCTTCTGTATAGTTTTCCAACCCATATCCCTTACCGACCATTGCCGTCATGGCAGGGTTCTTCATTGTTTCAGCGATTGCTTGTCTTTCCTGGTCATTCGCATACAGACCAGAAAAAGACGTAGCAGTTAATATTGTCATCATAGTAATGGACAGCAACCAAATTGGGATACGAATCTTATCCCGTTTCAAAGTGAAAAGTATGAGGCTACCCGTATTAGTAAAACGTTGCTTCCACATTAGGCTTCCCCTCCCGCTCCTGCATTGGAAGTATTGCCACTATCATAATGTCGCATAAACAAATCCTCTAAGGTAGGAGGAGAACTTTCTAATTTAATTAGACCGTACCCGCTCACATGCTTCATGACATTAGCCAGTTCCTCAGCGTCAACTTGAAAAGAAACCGCAGCATCTTTTTGTTCTACTTCATGTACACCTTTCAATGAACTGATATCCACTAAAGGCTGTTTTGTTTCAACCAGCAGATGTGTTCTTGTGAGATGTCTCAGTTCTTGTAATGTTCCTGTTTCTATAATCATCCCTTGTCGAATGATTCCAACACGGTCACATAGCTTTTCAACCTCAGAAAGTATATGACTTGAGAGAAGCACACTCTTTCCTGCAAGTTTAGCCTCCATTACGCATTCCTGGAAAATCATCTCCATTAATGGATCAAGTCCTGAAGTAGGTTCATCTAATATATATAAATCTGCATTTGAAGCAAATGCCGCAACTAACGCTACTTTTTGCCGATTTCCTTTAGAATAAGTTCTGCATTTTTTTGAAGGATCTAGTTTAAATCTTTCAATCAGATCTTCTCTCTTTCCAGTGTTGCTCCCTCCACGAAGTTTCATGAATAGATCAATGACCTCTCCTCCTGTTAGGTTTGGCCATAATGTCACATCACCTGGTACATAGGCAATGCGCTTATGAATTTCTACAGCATCCTTCCAAGCATCTAGACCAAATATCTTTGCCTCGCCTTTTGAAGCTTTTAGAATGCCTAATAATATACGTATGGTGGTGGATTTCCCCGCTCCATTCGGTCCAATGAATCCGTAGACCTCTCCACTGTTAACATTTAGATTTACTCCGTCCAACGCAGAGAATTTACCGAATGTTTTAGATAAATTTTTTGTCTCTAATATGGTCATGAAAGACCCTCCCTCCATCTACATGATAAATCATACAGAAAAGCAAAATATGAAATATTTTAACTTACATAGTTCATAATATATATAAAATAATCCTTTGACAAGAGTTTATGAACTATTTCATTTGTTTTATTACATAATTTTGATTAAAATATAAGCGAGGTGAAAAATGATGGACGGTTTTCAACGACGGAGAGAACAAAAGAAACAAGATATCCTAGAAGCTGCCTTGACTCTTTTTATGGAATATGGAGTCCAGAAAGTTTCCATTTCTGAAATAGCGCAAAAGGCCAATGTTTCCCAAGTAACAATCTATAATTACTTTGAGAGCAAACATAAATTAACAAGCGATGTCTTTGGTTATTACATAAATAAAACTTCAGACGATTTTGAAAGGCTCATTCATAGCGATATCCCATTCCCAGAGAAAATCAAACAAATAATTTTCAATAAAAAAGAGATTTCTAAACAGATTCATGAAGAATTTTATCACTTCATGATGAAAGAATATACAACAGAAGGTAATATCATTGAGAAAATCTATGTGGAAAAAGCACTTCCTTATTTTGCGAAATTGTTTGAGGAAGGAAAGGAACAAGGCTATGTCGATCCAAATCTTTCGCAAGAAGCCATTCTTTTCTATGTACAGATGCTGAAAGATTATATGCAAAGAGAAGAAGTTTATCAAAAAGTGCTTCCGTTGACGGAAGACATTACGAATATCTTTTTTTACGGGATTATTGGTAAAAAAGAATAAAAACAGGCTTCCTCTAGTGAGGTGCCTGTTATTTATTAGCCTTTTTTAATTACTTCATCGATAATTCCGTATTCCTTTGCTTCACTTGCCGTCATAAAATTATCTCTGTCAGTATCACGCGCAATCTTTTCAATTGGCTGTCCAGTATAGTCAGCAATCATTTTATGAAGGTCATCTTTTAACTTCAGGATTCTACGAGCTGATATTTCGATTTCCGTCGCCTGACCTCTAGCACCACCTAGTGGCTGATGAATCATAATTTCGCTGTTTGGCAATGCAAGCCTCTTCCCCTTCGTTCCGGCCATTAACAGCATTGCCCCAAAAGATGCGGCCATCCCAATACAGATTGTTCGAACGTCTGGTTTGATATAGTGCATCGTATCAAGAATGGCAAACCCAGCAGTAGTAGAGCCGCCTGGGCTGTTTATATAGATGGAAATGTCTTTATTTGGGTCATCAGCAGCTAGAAAAAGCAATTGAGCAACGACACTACTTGCAATCTGATCATTGATTTCATCACCGATCATAATAATACGGTCCTTCAGCAAGCGAGAATAAATATCGTATGAACGTTCTCCTCTAGTTGATTGTTCAATGACATATGGTATTGTATTCATGTCCTTTTCCTCCTTCGTTATGCAACGGATGTAAATGCATTGGTCGGAGTGTGAGTAGAAGGTGTGTACATCATGACGTTATGACGGAAGATTGTCGGCAGTGCATCAATGAGAACTCTTGGATCTTCTTCCTGAAGACTTTGCTGGAATAATGGTGGCAATAGATGCTTTTCCTCCTCGCTCCAAAAACTGTCTATGAGTTCCAAGTTAGGTGGCTCTTTTTTGTTTAGTCTTTTTCTAGAGCGATGTAAAGCTGCTTTTACCGCTCCTTCTGTTGTTCCAAGCATGTCGGCAATTTCAGCAGATTGATAATCAAATGCCTCTGTAAGAAAGAAAATCACTGCTTGTTTTGGTGTAGTATGTGTAAGTAATGTATCTGTAATAACGAGGGCTTTCTCCAAATGATGATGATGCGCCTCTTCCTTAAAAACATCCTGCAATATTTCTTTTTGTCTTCTCCGTACAACATCAATCCACTTGTTGTAAGCAACTTTCTTAAGAAGAGCTTGACTAATAACAGAAGCATGAGAGTAATGCTTAATGGTCTTTGCCATGGTTTCTTGTGCAAGGTCACAACCATCCCATTCGTTTTTCGTAAGAAACAGGCAATATCGGAGTAATTGATGATAATGGTCCTGTATGCGCTCTTCCTGGGACAAGGCGTTTTCACTTGCCAATTTTTTATCTGCTTTTTTCAATGAGCAACACTCCTTTACTCCACTCTATTATCTAAACGAATTATTAGCCCCTGAAGATACGGGTTACTTTATATTTTTTTTAAGTATGTAATATGTAAACAGACTGTAAAGAAAAATACCCCCACAAATCTGAGCATTTTCTTTAATATTATAGATACAATACAAAACCTTAGTATCAGTATGTTCATGGGAGGTAACTATGCAGACATATGTAAAGGATTCTTTATTAGAATGGAAAGAAGAAATGTTAAAGCAGAAGAAAGAAATTGATGATGAATATGAAAAAGTGAAATCTGATCTTCAGTTATATTCTATTAAGTTCAGTATTACGAAACAAGTAATACAGTCCACGATTAATGATGAAATCATCGACAACATTAAAGATTCATATCACAAACCATTTGAAGAGAAATTCAATGAACTTAAACAATACATAAAAGAGTTAGATGAAAAAAGAAAAGTGTTTCAAATGTTTGTGGACAAAATAGATAAAGTCAGTGAAACTGAGATGATGGAGAAATAGAATAACTTGGCCAGGTGGAAAATCAAGTAGGATTCCCACCTGGCCAGCTTGTTTATTGTGGACTTACCATTTTACTCGGATCAACAAAGGCATCAAATTCTTCTTCTGTTAGCAGTTCCAGTTTTAGTGCGGCTTCTTTTAACGTGGTCCCTTCTTTGTGTGCAAGCTTAGCAATGGATGCTGCTTTTTCATATCCTATATGAGGGTTTAAGGATGTTACTAACATCAAAGAGTTTTGAAGGTTTAAGGCTATTTTTTCAAGATTAGGTTCCATTCCGCTGACGCATTTGTCGTTAAAACTGTTCATGCTGTCAGTCAAAAGTGTAACAGATTGTAAAAAATTATAGATAATGACGGGTTTGAACACATTCAGTTCAAAGTTACCCTGACTTGCAGCAATACCAATGGTTACATCATTGCCCATAACTTGCGTTGCCACCATTGTTAATGCCTCACTTTGGGTTGGGTTGACTTTGCCGGGCATAATAGAGCTTCCAGGTTCATTTTCAGGTATAGTTATCTCACCTATCCCGCTTCTTGGACCACTGGCAAGCCACCTTACGTCATTGGCAATTTTCATTAAATCTGCAGCAAGTGCTTTTATTGCTCCATGTACATATACAACCTGATCATGACTGGTTAATGCATGAAATTTATTCGCTGCAGAAATGAAATTTTTCCCTGTCAGTTGTGTAATCTCTTCCGCTACCATCCGCCCAAAATCTGGATGCGCATTTATCCCTGTACCTACTGCCGTTCCCCCTATGGCCAGTTCTTTCATATAGGGTAGGCTTTCTGTAATCATTTTCTCCCCTTTTTCAAGCATATGATGCCATCCGCTGATTTCTTGGCCCAGTGTAAGCGGGGTAGCATCTTGAAGGTGGGTTCTTCCAATTTTAATAACATCATTGAATTTGTCGGACTTTTGTAGCAAAGTCTCTTTTAGTCTCGTTAATGCCGGAAGAAGTCTTTCCTCCACTGCTAACACTCCAGCAATGTGTAAGGCAGTCGGAAACGTGTCATTGGAGCTTTGAGACATGTTTACATCATCGTTTGGATGAATCCGGTCCTCTCCTCCGCTGTCAGTTAACAGTTGGTTTGCCCTATTGGCAATCACTTCGTTTACATTCATATTGGATTGTGTACCACTACCTGTTTGCCACACAACTAGTGGAAAATGCTCATCCCATTTTCCTGTTATTACCTCTTGGGCAGCGGCTGTAATTGCCTCTGCTTTTTCGGAAGAGAGTTTGCTCAATTTATGATTACTTTTTGCCGCTGCTTTTTTTAATAGTGCAAAGCCGTGAATGATCTCTATTGGCATCTTCTCCGCACCAATAGCGAAATTTTCGATGCTTCTTTGCGTTTGTGCTCCCCATAGCTTATTCTTTGGAACTTTTATTTCTCCCATTGTATCTTTTTCAATACGGTATTCCATGTATGTAGTCTCCTTTCTTTTCATTACTTACTATTTACCTCTATTGTTAAAAGAAAAACGTAGTCTTTTCAGATAAGTATTTCTTTAAGCGCACAAAAATAACCTGTCTCTCATTTGAGAAACAGGTTAGCTAAATTAGTTTGTAACTTCTTCTTTTATTGCATCCATTCTTTTGCTTACTTCTTCTTCTGTTAATCCGTGTTCTGTGATATAACGATTTCTTGGGTGTACTCGGCATTCGTGGGAACAACTACGCAAGTATTTGTGTTCGTTTTCCTCAGAGCTCAAGATCTTCTTGTTACACTCAGGGTTTGCACAGTTTACATAGCGCTCGCAAGGTTCACCGGAAAAATGATCTTTCCCGACAACTACATGTTCCTTTTGATTAATTGGAACACTGATACGCTCATCAAACACATAGCATTGTCCATCCCATAGTTCTCCTTGCACTTCAGGGTCTTTCCCGTAAGTGACAATTCCTCCATCCAGCTGGGAAACATCCTCAAAACCTTCTTCAAGCAGCCATCCAGAGAACTTTTCACAACGTACTCCGCCAGTACAATACGTTAAAATCTTTTTGCCTTCAAAATTCTTTTTGTTTTCTTTAATCCATTGAGGAAGTTCTTTGAACGTATTGATGTCCGGTTTCACTGCACCACGGAAATGTCCAAGGTCGTACTCATAATCATTACGAGCATCAATTACCACTGTATCTTCGCTTTGTAATGCTTCTAACCATTCTTTTGGTTTTAAATGCTTCCCTGTTGTTTTGCGGGGATCGATATCATCTTCCAGGCGTAATGTTACCAATTCCGGACGATAACGAACCTTCATTTTAGGAAATGCATGTTCCGTTACTTCATCTACTTTATAGATGATATCTGAGAACAGAGGATGTGCATTCATATGCTCAATATAAGCGTCTGTTTGCTCGATCGTTCCTGAAACTGTACCGTTAATCCCTTCTTTTGCAATTAATACGCGGCCTTTCAATTCTAACTCTTTACAGAATTCCAGATGTTCTTGAGTTACCTCTTCAGGATTCTCGATATCTACATATTTATAATACAATAATACTCTATAGTCTTGACTCATCATTATCACCAATACCTTTATTAAATTTATCTATTTACATAGTTGACATAATTTTTTTTATATAAGAAGTTACAACATATTACTATATCAAAAATGATGGGATTGTGACAAGCTTTTATTACGATAACGGAAAGAAGTGAGTGTCATTTCATTATTTTTGGTGAAAATGTATTGATAAACATTTGGTTAAAGGGTATATTTTACACAAATGAAGGCGTTTTCAGTTGTTTTTTTCGAAACGTTTCACTAAATATGTTAAGAGGGGTTGTTAGAATTTGAAAAAGTTGCTTGGGTTATTTTTAATAACCATGGTGGGTGTTGGTACAATTCTCTATTTTACTAGCATTCCAGAAAAAACAGTTGTTCAGCCGAAAAATGATATGGAGAAAGAACTATTAGACACTGCTGAAAAAACGTTTCGATTTTTTGAAGATTATACCGATCTTGAAACAGGTCTTACCATGGACCGTGTTGACTTTGAGCAGGATGAAACGAAAGCCGAACATACCTCCCCTACTAATATTGCCATGTATATGATAGGGATGGTTTCTGGTGTGGAACTTGGCTTTATATCAAAAAATGAAGCCGAGCAAAAGCTTGAAAAAACCTTGCAGTCACTAGAAGATATGGAAACGCGGAATGGGCTTTATTACAATTGGTACTATACGAAGGATGGTACGCAAAAAAAAGATTGGGGACAGTTTATCTCTAGTGTTGACAATGGTTGGTTGACTGCAGGGTTAATCGTTACCGGGCAGTATTTTGAAGGTCTGAAAGATTTAACAGATCCCCTCGTGGAGCAAATGAATTATTCCACTCTTTATGACCCATCTGTTGGTCATCTACATGGAGGATATGATAAGGAACAAGAAAGTCTTACTTCTCATCATTACGGGATGTTATATACGGAGCCGCGAGTGGCAAGTTACCTCGCTATTGGTAAAGGAGATGTACCTGAGGAACATTGGTGGAAGTTGTACCGAACTTTTCCGCCAGAATTTGATTGGCAATCTCAATCTCCTTCAGGTGAGATGAAGGAGTATAACGGTGTAAGTGTGTTTCAAGGTGTGTACGAATATGACAACATTAAGTTTGTACCAAGCTGGGGAGGCAGTATGTTTGAAGCGCTGATGCCAAGCTTAGTGTTAAAGGAAAATGAACTTGGTGTGAATGGTTTAGGCTTAAATAATCTACAGCATGTAAAAGGTCAAATCCGCTATGCGGAAGTAAATGAATTGGAGGCTTGGGGCTTTTCTCCTGCAGCAATCCGAAATAATTATGGAGAGTTTGGAGCTCCTGTATTAGGAACTGAAGGTTATGAAGATAAAGCGACAGTTACACCACATGCGAGCTTTCTTGCATTAGAGCATGCTCCTGAAGAAGTTTATGACAACCTTAAAAAGCTTCGGGATATGGGAGTCTATGGAGAAGATTATGGCTATTATGACACAGTCAATCTTGAAACAGGGGAAGTTGCCCATACGTATCTTTCTTTGGACCAGGGAATGATTTTAGCCTCTATCACCAATTATTTAAAGAAAGGTGTCATCAGGGATTATTTTCATCAGGATCCGATTGGCAAAAAGCCGGAACATCTATTGGAAGTGGAGGATTTCGGTATCAGGGATTAAATTCAAAAAGAGCCACTGTTTGGCGGCTCTTTTTATTATTCTATAGAAATGTTATTTTATAGAACCAATATATGATAAAGAATTTACTTCAGCAGAATCATAGGAACCTTCTAGTATTTTTCTAATATCTTCAAGCATCGTCGGGAGGTCAACATCTTCTCCTTGTTTACCAGAGAAGGGTTCAGCAACATAGAAAGGTTGGGTTAGATATGCCTCCAATCTTTCCCCTCTCTTATATGTTTGTATTTCAGATTCGGGGAGTTGATCCATTCCTCTTACTTGAACAAGTGAGCGTAACTCACGGTACCGTCTAAGAAGTTTTTGTGAGCGTTGTTGTATGGATAAGTGGTGTTGATCTAGGTGAGCACCTTCTAAAACAGATGAAGTGGAATGTAAAGGATTAATAGCTGGATATTTATGTCTAGCTGCAAGATCTGCATCAAATTGCCATAACGTTTCTAATGGTCCATAAGGCAGGTCTTCATCCACAACCTGACCACTTAAATCAAGAAGGAATGTTGTAACTGTATTCATTCCAACCTTTTCTAGTTTGTTGTGAAGGTCTTGAATGTTCCCATTCGCTACATGACCACGGTCAGCAGTGAAAATTATCTCTTTATTTGGTCCAAGTTCCATGATTTTTTGGTAGGCTTCTTCTATTGTGCTTACAGCCAAATCCACATGATCAAGAATGTCCGTGACCTCAGGATGCTCCCCCTTAGGTGATAGCAAAATTGAAGTGTACCCTTCTCTTTTAAGACGGTAATACAACTCTGCTAGAACCACAAGTTGCCCCATGCCTGGTCTTGCCACAAGACCGTTAGTACCTCCTTTAGTCAATGGAGCCAATAAATCAATAGCTTTAATTTTTGTTTCAATCATATCGACTTTCTCCCCTCTCAATATCAACTCATCCAAGCTACACTCTGCTAAATCAGCTAGCGCGATAATGGTGCGTACCTCTGCTCTCCCAACTGGAATTTTGCCTGTGCACAGATTTGAAACGGTTGCTGGTCTTAAGCCCACAGATTTAGCCGCACTCGTCAAGTTTGGTACCTTTCTACGCAATAAAGCGACATTCAATCTTACATTTTCCATTATTTTCACCTCCTGTTACTTTATAGAGTAATTGATATTCTGTTTAAAAGCAATAAAAATTACGTTTAAACGCATTTATTTTTACTTCCAACCCTCAGTAGTAGGGATTTTAACTTTTCTAAGGCTTATTGTAACTATTTCTTTAGTTATTGTAACTTTCTCTAAGGTTATTGTGACTTTTACACCGGTCATTGTGACATTTCGGATTTCGCATTAAAAACACCACAAAAAAGAGAGCAGCACCTAAGCTGCTCTCTCTCCTCATTCAAAAACTTATTAAACATCCAACTCCATATCCGTAGATGCTTTACTGTTAAATACAGAAGTATCAAGGTCATTCGTCACCTTACTCGTCAGCACACCTGCGGTCATACTACCACTAACATTCACTGCTGTACGTCCCATATCAATTAGAGGTTCTACAGATATCAATAAACCTGCCAGTGCAATTGGTAAGTCCATTGCGGAAAGCACGAGAATTGCAGCGAAAGTTGCTCCGCCTCCTACTCCCGCAACCCCAAATGAACTGATAGCTACAATAACAATCAACATGAATAAGAAAGAGGGATCTAACGGATTTATTCCCACAGTCGGTGCAATCATCACTGCCAGCATGGCCGGATAGACACCTGCACAACCGTTTTGGCCAATAGATAACCCAAAAGAACCTGCGAAATTGGCAATACCATCTGATACACCGAATTCTTTCGTCTGTGTCTTGATGTTTAATGGTAAAGCTCCAGCACTTGTTCGAGAAGTAAAGGCAAATGATAGAACTGGTATCGCCTTACGAACATATGTCAATGGATTTAAACCGGCAATCGCTAAAAGAACTAAATGGATACCGAACACAATTGCCAGTGCCACATAAGATGCTGCTACAAACTGCCCAAGCTTGGCAATGGCTCCGTAATCACTTGTTGCAGTAACCTTGGTCATTAACGCCAGTACCCCATATGGAGTTAAACGAAGAATCAAGGTCACAACTCTCATAATGATGGTATAAAAGGTATCCACTATTTTTGCGAAGGATTCCGCCTGTTCAGGGTTTTTGCGTCTAACTCCTAAATAAGCAATCCCAATAAATGCGGCAAATATAACCACAGCTATTGTCGAAGTCGAACGTGCACCTGTAAAGTCAAGGAATACATTGGAAGGGATGAAATCTAGCATCTGTTGCGGAAATGTTTTAGATGCAAGGTCCCCTGCTCGCTGTTCCATCTGCTCTCCTCTAGCTGTTTCCGCTTCTCCTTGCTCAATTTGGATTGCTTCTAGATCAAAGACAAGTGTGGTACCGATACCAACGGCTGCTGCTACAGCTGTCGTACCGATTAAGATACCAAGGATCAACCCGCTGATCTTTCCAATGTTACTCTTTAATGTAAGTCTGGTGAATGCTGCAATGATACTGATGAACACTAATGGCATTACAATCATCTGCAGAAATTTTACATAGCCAGAACCGACAATATTGAACCAGTCGATAGAACCTGTCAAAACTTCCGAACCTGATCCATAAACAAACTGAAGTCCAAGACCGAAAAGAATCCCTATCCCCAATGCAGAGAAAACGCGCTTAGAAAAAGAAACGCCTTTCTTTTGCATCGTATAAAGCCCAAAGCAAAGTAAAAGTAATAAAATAATATTAAGTACAATAAACAAAGTTTCCATACTATCTCCCCCTTCTTTCTTACTAAAATACTTTAATCCACTAAAACAACCCTGTCAAGTAGGAATTGGATATGGAAGAATAATTTTCCAAGGGAAAATCATTCTTTGATATAATGTATGGAGCTTATTCTCATACATGCCATTAAACAAAAAAAGAGGCTGTCCTTTTTTACAGGACAACCTCCATAGTATTATTGTTCTTTGTCTACCATCGTTTCGAATGCTGCGGAAACTTTATTAAACTCTTCGTCTGTTTCAATTTCGGATAATTCTCCGTCTTCTTCCACTTTCAAGAAGAAAATATCGACGTCGCCAGTCGTGTCTTTTTCAATCTCTTCTACAAAACCGACTGCTACGTATACAGCGCCTTCCACGTCCATCGTTCCAAGAACCTCAAGTTCTTGTTCCTGATCATTCTCATCGGTCACAATAAAAATATCTCCAACTTCTATCTTTTCCATTTTTCTTTTCTCCCTTCAGTTACTTTACTTAGTGCTCTTGTAAGTATTTTCCTAGTACTCGTTATTCTATACACGATATAGAACTTACTTATCTTAACACACTGTGTTACTCAATTGGTCTAGGAAGCAAATAAAAACGAGCCTCCACATAAAGATGGAAGCTCGTTTTTTAGTGTGTTTTTAAAGGAACAAGCCACAACTGCCGTAACTTAGTATAAGAAAGTTTTAAACCACCACTCCTGAAAGTGGGTGTTCGCAAAACCATTCCTGTCGTCCTCTATCCATGGAGGCATGACATTCCTGCTTTTATATAAAACTCCCTAGCTAAGTATAAAGGTTAAAACTTTGTTATGGTTACGTACATCGTAGCTTGTTTCCCTATAGTACAGGAGAACGAGAAAAAATGCAAATGGTTTTAGTTATAACACTGTCTTGAAATGTTCCCCGCAGTATGTTAGCACTGCCTGCTCTTCTTCTTCTTCCATTTCGAAATCCAACGCCTTGTTGGTATTTTCTTCGTAGAATTGATATTGAGCAATCCTATGTCCATTACTATCTACGGCAAGGATCACTTTTATATATACACCCTGCTCGGAATATAATTCATCTTCTTCATCAATTTCCAGATCTAGAAAAAATTCATATCTATCCCCCTCGATAATTCCCGTCGGATCTTTGAGCTTTTCCGCTTCATGACCTTTAATATTCATTGTTAAATCTTCCTTTCTATCTCTTAAAATTCCTGTTAGTAAAATCTTTTTTCTTTGCTTTTTCTTTTCTCGCTTTTGCAATATTTATATTGCGTTCTTCCTCGTAATCTTCGCGGTCAGGAATACTAATGCCTTTAAAAACGAGCTTCTCAAGTGGCATATCTATTCCCTTTTCTATCATTTGTAGGAAATCCACATCTCTAGGAGCGTAAAGGGTGTATGCTTCTCCTGTTCCGCTCGCTCGCCCTGTGCGGCCGGTACGATGGATGTATGTCTCTAAGTCTTCTGGAATGTCATAATTATAGACATGTGTAACACCTTCTACATCAAGCCCACGAGCAGCTACATCTGTTGCAACCAGGTATTGAAGTTTAGCCTCCCGGAACCATTTCATTGCTCTGTTCCGTTTGGATTGTGGGATATCACCGTGTAATGCTTCACATTCTATGCCCTCGTGTTTTAGCACTTCGGTCAATTTTTGTACCCTAGCCTTTGTACGGCAGAAGATAATGGCTAAATAGGGATTATGTTCTTTTATAAGATGAAGCATAGTGCCTTCTTTACGGCGATCAGTCGTTTCCACGGCATAATGGTTGATCGTCTCTACAGTCACTTGCTTTTCCACAATTTGAATGTGTTTAGGCTGCTTCATATATTTTTGAGCTAAAGAATGGATCTCATTTGGTATGGTTGCAGAAAATAACATTGTCTGCCGAGAAGAAAATGTTTCTCCGGTGATGGTATCTATATCCGGTAAAAACCCCATTAATAGCATCTGATCTGCTTCATCGATGACAAGCATAGAGATAGTGGAAAGGTCAATTGTCCCTCTTCTCACATGATCTAGCAAGCGTCCAGGTGTTGCCACGATAATATGTTGTGCTCCTTTAAGCTTTTTCAGCTGGGAATTAACATCCTGTCCACCATATACTGCAAGAACGTTTAAATCATCTATGTTTTCCTTTAATTTCTTTATCTCTTTTGTTATTTGGTGAGCAAGCTCTCTGGTTGGTGTTAATATCAATGCTTGTGTATCAGGGCTATTAACATCCACTTTTTCCAGAATAGGAAGGACAAAAGCTAAAGTCTTACCCGTGCCTGTCTGCGCCTGTGCAATTACATCATGTCCCTCAAGAACTGTAGGAATGGTTTGTTCCTGTATGGGGGTTGGGGAATTTATTCCCATGGATTTTAAGGAGTGGTTTACTGCCTTACGAATCCCTAATTTTAAAAAATCAGTCACTCTTATCACGTCTCTTTTCTAAATATGGCCTTGAAATAGCTTTCATAACTATATCACATATTAAAGTAGAGCATAAACAAAAAACCGATCTTACTCATAGATCGGTTTTTAAACATTATATCCAATTTTATTTAAACCAACCTTTTTCCTTGGATTGGGTAATAGCTTCAATTCGGTTTTTCACTTCCAGCTTATCGAGTATGGTAGAAATGTAGTTTCTAACGGTACCTGATTTGATGCGTAATTCATCAGCTATCTCCTGTGTATTTTTCCCATCTGCCACCAATTCTAGAACTGCTTTTTCCCTTTCTGTCAGCGGATTTTCCTCTCCGTAGAAGTCATCCATCAATTCAGGGGCATAGACACGTCTTCCTGACATGATGCTCCGAATGGAATTGGCCAGCTCTTCACTTGGACTGTCTTTTAGTAAGTAACCTGTAACACCCGCTTTTAAGGCTCTTTGGAAATATCCTGTTCTTGCAAATGTGGTCAATATGATTACTTTGCAACCTAACCCTTTTAACTCTTCCGCTGCCTCCAAGCCTGTTTTTTCTGGCATCTCAATATCCATGATACATACATCAGGCTTATATTTATGGTATAAAGCTACAGCCTCTTCCCCGTTCCCGGCCATTCCGACCACTTCCATATCGTCTTCCAAATCTAGTAATGAACCTAAGGCGCCTAACATCATTCGTTGGTCCTCTGCTATTACTATCCTTATCATGCATTCTCCCCCTGTTCCCTTTGATTGACCATTTTAGGCACCTTGATACGGAGCGTTGTTCCCTGTTCCCCACTAATCTCCATTAAGCCATTTACAAATTCCAGTCGTTCCTTAATACCGAGCAGTCCGCTGCCTTTTCCTATATCATCCTGCTCTGTCATACCAACCCCGTTGTCTTGGATGGTCAGCCTAATTTCGTCTCCTAATTGTTCCATACGGACCATACATTTGGATGCTTTACTATGTTTTACCACATTGGTGACCGCTTCTTTCAAACACATACTCAAAATGTTCTCCAAGAACAATGAATTGTTCTTTAAAGGTAAATCGTGTTTCAATTTTAGTTCTATCTCTGCAGCGTCAAGAATTTGTTTTATTCTTACAAACTCCTCTTTTAATCGAATTCCTCTCATGTGAGACACCATTTGTCTCACTTCATTTAACGCTGTCCTCGCTGTTTGTTGGACATCTTTTAGCTCTGATTTTGCCTGATCAGGGTTTTTATTCATTACCTTCCTTGCAAGATCACTCTTTAAGCCGATTAATGAGAGTTTTTGTCCAAGTGTATCATGCAGGTCTCTTGCGATTCGTTGCCTTTCTTCTTGGATGATAAGCTCAGAAATTCTTTTATTGGCTACATCCAACTGCTCTTCTAACTGATCCTGTTTTCGCTTATTGTAAAGATTAAATGGCAATAAGATCACGGCAATCCAAATAATCACTACAAAAGGGATTTGCTTTAGGAATAACTCGTCTCTCATGACAACATTTATGTTAATTGCTACTGTAGTTGCAATTAGATGAATGATATATAGCACGATAAAGGCAATTTTATTCTTAATTTTCCCATTGTAAAATGCAATATAGAAAGCAAAATAGATGAAATGAAACAGTATAGTCATCGTAATGGAAATCCCTATCAGTAAACAAGTCCAGAGATAAACCGGCCACTGATTGGAGATGAACGCAAATCTATAAGCAATAAAAAATAGAATCGTTAAGAAGATACCCACTATTATTTCAGGTGTGGATGATGATTGAAAAATAAAATAAAACGGCAGGATGCTAAATACGCTCCAGATGTATGGGGATATTCCAGAACCTTTTTGAAACATTAAGTATCTTTTTTTCATAGTTGAAACCTCATTTACCTTTACATATCTTGTATAATCTCATTATAACAAATATTATTAGGAAAGTTTTGTAAAATACTCTTCGTCTTTTACCCTCATTTTACTATTATAATGAGACTTGGCATAGTCATACGTGTCATGAACATGTTATGACAAATGTCATATATCTCATCAATTAGATGGATTTTTACTGAACTTTTTATTCGTTAATAAATTTAGAACTGCCATCCCATCGCTTGGACAGCCATTTAGGTGGTTAATTGGAAATAATGAAAAGAATAAAAAGTAAAAGGAGAAATAGGTAAACTGATAAAAGAAAATGCTTGGCTCTAAAAAGTCATTTAAGATTAATGTGTTCAAGATAAAAATGGATAAGATATTGAAAAGTGATCCCCCTAAATAAACTAAAATTTTATCAAGTTTAGACGCTTT
Organism: Bacillus sp. RO2; assembly: GCF_012911845.1. Classification (GTDB taxonomy): domain Bacteria; phylum Bacillota; class Bacilli; order Bacillales; family Bacillaceae_I; genus Sutcliffiella_A. The sequence goes on from NZ_JAAXCU010000048.1 coordinate 195,287, forward strand.
TTTGCTTAACGATATATATTCACACCAACCATCATAAAAATATAACTTCCTTATGCGAATAGAACCAAACTTGAATAGGATATTTCCTGTTCCTATATGAACGATCACCTTACCACCAAAAAGCTTAGCAAAGAAATAATGCCCCATTTCATGAATGGTTGTCACGATAGGTAGCACAAGAAAAAAGGAGAAAAAGAATTTCCACAAATCATTAATCCCAAACAATGTAAACACTACCTTCCTTATTAAAAAGATTAAATAATGCTTACATACCCTATATTGGTTAATCAAACATGAATTTTTAAAAAAATTTCACTAAACCAATTTACCCGTTTTTTATTGGAAAATCCCACACCTGCATTTATAGTGTGGGATTTTCTAATTTCTCTTAATAAGAGGTTTTGGATTTAATATTTTGCAAACAACTGTTAAAAAACTCACTTGCCAACTTGTATTGTTGGTTTACGTAATAGTATTTCGCTAACATCTCCGTATACTTAATCGTGTAACGTTCATTTCCAGCATTCTTAAAATAAGGAATCACTTCTTGTTGGATGTATTGCTCTAACTCTGGATCTTTATCCAATAAATAGATATGTGCAGTGAAGTGAAGAATATATTCTTTTGAATCAGTTCTCACAGCCAATCTCAACCCTTGTTCTGCCCATTCTTTTGAAAATTCTGTTTGATTCAAAAAGTAATACTCTTCGACTAGACCTAGTATGGAATATACACTTCTCTCTTCTTCTCTTTTCCTTTTTAACGATTCTAAATAATAATAGATTGCTTCCTCTGACTGTTTCTGATAGGACTTGATGCAACCAAGATTATGTAAGGCCATCGATTCCAGATATGCATCTTCAATGGTTTCTCCAATATTTTTTGCTGACAGATAATGTTTTTCTGCTAAATCTTGTCTCTTGGAATGGTTAAAGTTGATGCCTAAAATAATATGACACTCTGCCGAACGTTTATTGTTATAGAGACTTTGGTAGAGAGAAAGTGCCTTTTCTGCAAAAAAGATGGATTCAAACGTATCACAAGTTTTTAATTTTGTTAATGCCACTTGATAATACAGTTCTGCTTTATCATTTTCAGAAATATAAGGTAGTTTTTTCGCTAAGGATAGGGCATTATCAAGCGCTAAAGTGGATTGTAAAAAATTATTAGTTCGATAATAATAAATACCTAATGTTTTATGATGTATATATTCAACCGTGGGATTTATGCTGGTAGGTAAATTTCTAATTTGATTATATATTGGATTGTATAACTTTCTATCATTATTTAATATAAAGTATTTAAGTTTTACCACTAGATAAAGTAAGTTTATATTGGGGTCTGATAATAAATTATCCGTATCAAACTCATCATTTAAGTATTGGAACTTTTCCCTTGCTGCTTTCTTATTTTGGAGCACTGTAAAATCATAAATTGTGTATAGTAGTTCTTCCACTGGTGTATTAAATTTTAGTTTCTCATGAACTTTCACACTATCTTTGTGTCCTTCTGATAATTCGAAGGTGCCAACGATTCCTTGATCTAGATTATAGTTTAGAGAGAAACTGTCTCTAGAAAGCCTATTAATATGATATTTTAAATTGCTCATCAAATACACCCTTTGTGTGAATTATAAGAATATTTTACCACCTTCTTCTACATATTTATACAACATTCCATCAGTTTTTTGTTTTTTCCTGAAAATTCACCATCTACGCCTTTATTCCGTACAAGATAGAGCTCTTTCATTTGTTTACTTGGATTAACTTCGTTGGTTGTCACAAATTAGCCGAATCTTTGCCATAAAGATGTCATATTCAAGCGCTTTCCCCCTGTTTTGCTTCTAGTTTAAAGGGAATATACTAGAAAGAGAGTTTGCTTGATGTTTATTTTGTGAAGTATTGAGCAATCTATTGTATAATAAAAATGAATCTTGAAGACAGAAATTTTGTGTTAGAGAAGGAGTGGAATTTGGATGTTTGGGATGTTTGAATACGATCCGGTTTTATTAAGCCGAATTCTAACAGGTATTACGTTGGCTGTACACGTGATCTTCGCCACTGTCGGGGTGGGAGTACCCCTAATGATAGCTTTGGCAGAGTGGATGGGGATCAAAAGGAATGATGAGCATTACCGCCTGCTTGCGAGAAGATGGGCACGTGGATTTGTCATTACCGTGGCAATTGGGGTAGTGACCGGTACCGCTATTGGTTTGCAATTAAGTCTGCTGTGGCCAAACTTTATGCAGATGGCAGGCCATGTTATTAGTCTTCCATTATTCATGGAAACCTTTGCGTTCTTCTTTGAAGCTATTTTCCTCGGAATCTATTTATATACGTGGGACCGATTTAAAAAGAAAATTTATCACTTTTTTATTTTGATCCCTGTAGCACTAGGAGCGATGGCTTCTGGCTTCTTTATCACAACAGTGAACGGCTTTATGAATGCACCTAGAGGATTTGACCTTGAAAACGGCGTTCTGACCAATATCCGTCCATTAGAAGCAATGTTTAATCCTGCAACCCCTACAAAAGTTGCTCACGTTTTATCTTCGGCGTATTTAACAACAGCTTTTGTTTTAGCTGCTATAGCAGCATTTGCAATACTTAGAGGAAAAGATCATGTTTATCATAAAAAAGCATTGCACCTCACTATGACAGCAGCTGCAATCTTTGCGATATCCACTGCGATCATCGGTGATTTCTCAGGTAAGTATTTGGCAAAATATCAACCTGAAAAACTTGCGGCAGCAGAATGGCACTTTGAAACTTCATCAGAGGCTCCGTTAATATTGGGTGGTGTGCTTCAAGGAGATAATGAAGTAAAATACGCATTGGAAATTCCATATGCCTTAAGTATTTTGGCTCACGGTAACCCTGATGCGGAAGTAATCGGCTTAGAAGAATTTCCTGAAGAGGAGCTACCTCCATTAATCGTCCATTACTTCTTTGATTTGATGGTTGGAATTGGTATGTTCCTGGCGTTTATATCAATATTGTACGTCTTGTTTGCAAAAGTCCGGAAATGGAACGAATGGAACAAGCCTTTGTTATGGGCAATAGTTGCGGGTGGACCGCTCGCTGTCCTAGCCATCGAGATGGGTTGGTTCTTTGCGGAACTTGGAAGGCAGCCTTGGTTGCTTGTAGGCTATATGACCGTCGAACAAGGGGCAACAACCTCGGAACATGTTGATTTAATGATTGTACTATTTGTTCTACTTTACATCGTTCTTCTGACAACTTGTGCGACTGTATTACGGAAAATGTTTAAAAATAACCCTGTGGAGAAAGAGCTCCACGATAGGGGCATGGAGTAAGGGGGATGAGGAATGACTTATGAAGTAATAGGAATTACTGTCCTGTGGACGTTTTTGTACGGGTATCTAATTGTGGCATCCATTGACTTTGGCGCTGGTTTCTTTAGTTATTATTCCACCATTACAAAGAAAAATCATCTAATCAACAAAGTGATTGTCCGTTACCTCTCCCCGGTTTGGGAGGTAACGAATGTGTTCCTTGTTTTCTTCTTTATAGGAATAGTAGGCTTCTTCCCTTCTACTGCCTATTATTATGGAACAACACTGTTAGTTCCGGGAAGTATCGCCATTGTATTATTGGCCATACGCGGATCATATTATGCTTTTCATCACTATGGTGAAAAAGGAAACAACTTTTACCAAGCTTTATATGGAGCCACAGGACTTTTAATTCCTGCTTCCTTATCTGTTGTGCTCACCATTTCAGAGGGTGGCTTCATTTACAAGTATGAAGACTCCGTATGGCTTGATTACGGAGCACTGTTCACTAGTTTTTATTCTTGGGCAGTGGTCATCTTGGCGTTAGTAAGTGTCCTCTACATCTCTGCTTATTTCTTAGCATTTTATGCTAAAGCAGCACGTGACGAAAAAGCATTTGAAGTATTAAGAAAATATGCATTAAACTGGAGTCTTCCAACCATTCTAGCAAGTGTTCTCGTCTTCTTCGCTTTAAGTGATCATAACCCAGAACACTTTGATAAAATGTTGGAGCTTTCCTGGATGTTCAGTCTATCGTTCCTCTTTTTCCTTGGAGCGGTTTATCTGATGTGGAAAAAGAAACACCTTGGAGTAGCTTTTATCTTGGTGATGCTTCAGTTTGCAACGGCATTCTTTGGTTACGGGGCATCTCATATGCCATACCTTCTGTATCCATATTTGACGATCTATGATGGATTTACTAATGAGGCAATGGCTGTCGCGTTGATTACAGCATTCATTGCCGGTCTTTGCCTACTGATTCCTTCATTATATCTATTGATGCGCTTGTTTTTATTCGATAACAAGTACGTGCAAGGAAAAAAATAAGGAGGTTCATTCCATGGAAAACTTCTTGATTATGTATGCTTCACCATTGATAGTGGCTTCAGGTATCTTCGTTCTATTCTTTTGGGGAGCTAAGGGGAAAGAAAAATACAAATAACATTAAAAACTGCTTTCCTGATAATGGGGAAAGCAGTTTTTTCGAGTTAAGAAATCTTATTAATGATTGCATTTAGTACATCTCTGTAAAAATCGTCGCTATGCGGAACAAAATTTGCTTTATTTATCTTCCATTTACTCGCTTCCATCTTGCCTTCTTTGTTCTCAAACAATCCTTCTATTAGTATTGTATCTTGATAATCTTTAAACCATAAATCCATAAAACCATCTATAGGAACGAGGTACATTCCACTCACTTCTTCCTGCTGGAGCGTAAACTCTTGAAGCGGAATCACTCTTTTCAGTAAAAAGACATGCGCATGCTCTTTATCAATAAAGTCCTCCAATACTTTCTCATATGGAAAAACCCCAAGATAATTTAATTCTTCTATCGCTACAGTCAGACCTATTTCTTCTTTCACTTCCCTTATCCCGTCTTCTATATTTTCGTTATGTAACAGGTGCCCTGCTGCTGTTATATCTAATAGTCCAGGATAGTCTTTTTTATCTTCGCTTCTGAGTTGGAAGTAAAGATAATTTTCCCCTTCTATTTCTGCAACCAGCCAAAAATGAAACGTTTCATGCCAATACCCTTTCTGGTGAACCTCCTCCCTTGAAGCGATTCCAACATATTCCCTTTGTTTGGTAAAAACTTTAAATTGCTCCAGTTCTCCCACTACCACCTTCAACTCCTAACTGTTACTAACTTATTCTACGAAACTGATTCATTAATTTCTCCCTCTAACAATAGCTAATATATTGGCAATCTATCAACTTATATTAATTTTCGCGAATTCGGGAAATGATTTTGATATAGTGAAAAATACATTTTTGTAATATAACACCTCCACTGTGAATTATTATCCTTATCAGTTATGCTAAGATAGCAATAGCTTTAATTCCAATAATTATTTCCCGTTTTGTATTTACATAAGAAAAGCGATCCCTTTGAAGGATCGCTTTTATTTTGTGTTCTTAACATACTGAATCAGTTGGTTTTGGATTTTTCAACCCGAAAAGTGGACGTATAAATAATGCTAACAGTGTCCCAAGCATTGCCATGACCATCCAAACCCAACCATGTAAACTGAAGGATGCGATTCCTCCAAAGTATGCTCCAATATTACAACCAAAGGCTAGTCTGGCACCGTAGCCCATTAATATACCACCCATAATGGAAGCTCCTGCAATACCAGGTTTGATTTTCTTAGGTTTAAAAGTACCTTGTGCACTAGCTGCAATAAATGCTCCTAAGATGATTCCAAAGTTCATTACACTAGTGGAATCAGCAAGAACCGTCTGAGTTAGAGCTTCTCCGTTTGCTCCGGTAAAATATCCCCAGCCGGAAACATCTATTCCTACTAACATTAATGCCTTACCTCCCCAAAGGGCAAATGCAGAAGTAATTCCCCAAGGGTTTCCTCGAACTGCTAACGTTAGAGCGTTTAGAAGGGCCAAAATGATAGCAGCGGTAAATAAAGGCCATGAACCTCGTATTACCTTTTTCCAACCGGTCGTTGTTGCCAATGGTTTCATACTTGGCGGGTTTTTTCGCTTAGCTATTTGGACTGTTAACCAGTAAATGCCTGCAAACAACGCCATTTGAACCACCCATCCTCCAAAGAAGCCCAGCCCAGTCGATTCGGCGATGGAGATTGGCGGCAAAGCTGGTGTTTCTTCCATCCAAAACGTAAAGTGGTAGGCTCCAATGACAGACCCAACGATGAAGGATAGTAGCGTCAAAATCATCGAAGAAGAGCCTCCCCCCACCGAATAAAGGGTTCCAGATGCGCAACCACTTCCGAGCTGCATCCCGATGCCAAACATAAAAGCTCCGACTAACACACTGACTCCTACAGGTGATACATACCCTGTCGGTGTACTACCAGTAAAACTGAAGCCAGTACTTAGAATGATGGCAAACAATGTAGTTGCGACCGCAAGCATCACCATGTGCGCTTGCAGCCCTTGTACATTCCCTACAGACATCAAGCGCCTGAATGCAGATGTAAATCCAAAGCGTGCATGCAGTAGTGTTAGACCGAGTGCCAAGCCAATAATATATAATGTCCCTTGAATCCAATCAGTTGAAGCGACTATCGTTATTAAAAGTATGATGCTTGCTAATACACCAATCGTTAAGAAAGGTTTTTGTATAGGATTCAATTTAGCAACAATAGTTGTTGGCTGCTTTACTGGTTGAAAAGTATTATAAGTTGTTTCTGCCAAGCCAATCACACCTTTTCGTATTGTTTTTATCGGAATTATTTATTGTTCACATGATAACTTCTTTCCAACTACTTGTAAACCTTTCTGCTTGTATTCTATATTTCTCTAAAAGTTTGAGTTATTCATCTACTTATCTATAATTCGATTAATCTATCGAAATCTTTGCAAGTTGATTATTTAGTCGAATTGAATTAAACTAATGTGGAATTCTTTTTGGAAGGAGTGAGAAAAGATGAAGCACCCAATATCCATTTTTATGATGGATGTGACAAACTCATCAAAAAATTGGAATGAAATAACTGCGTATTTAGGAGAGATTGAAGAGCATGTGAAAAGGTGGACAAGAGGTCTCCCTCATGCACAGGTTAAACACCGACTTGGGGACGAAATTGTCGGGCTATTTGATCATTACTCTACAGCATATACAGTAGCATTTTATATAAGCCAAATATGGAAATACAAAGAACAGCCTCCCTACTTCGGAATCACATTTGGAACGGTTGACACAAGCTTAAAACAAATTAATTTAGATAAATGGAATCATCCACTCATGCGTCAGGCTCGGCTAGCTAATGAAAAAATTAAGCACTCCACTCAGCGTTCGTCCATGATATTCCTCCCAGGTGAGGAATCTCTAGAAAATACGTCATTAGAAATGGCCAATTTGCTTTTATCTTATCAGCATAAATTTATGAGAGACCAAACGTCCTTGCAGCAATTAATCTCCAGGCTGTACGCCATCCTTGATGAGCAAAAAGCCATAGCAAGGCTAGTAAATAAGTCGCCTTCTACTATCTCCAGTCACTATAAGAAAGGGAATTGTGAGATAATATTGAATACCTTATACACGCTTCAAGAAACCTTGGACAAATTAGAAGCAAACGGTTTGGGGAACAATCCACATCATATTACGAAAGAGTTGATCCAAACGATTAAAAATGAGCTTCTTAAAAATATCGATGCGATTATTTCTATATGATTATCTATAGCAAGGAGCGTTGAAATGATAATCCTTTCCCTTATCTTAGCCCATTTAATAGCCGATTTTTATTTTCAGACAGAGCACATGGTGAAGGAAAAACGAAAGTTCTTAAAGCTCCATTTATTTCACCATGCTGCTATCATGTTTATTACTCTACTCCTCATATATTTTTATCAAGGAAATGATTTAATTATAGAGGTCTTGTTGCCCACAATCCTGTTAGTGGCCATTCACGGAGGCATTGATTACTTAAAGATTTTCTTACAGGAAAAGACAGATAACTTAGTACAGAAAAATGCCTGGAATCTTGGCTTATTTATCATAGATCAACTATTGCATGTTATTACTATTTTGTCAGTCTGTTATTTTACTTTACAAGTAGATTTAAAGTCTACATTCTATACCATTTTATTGCTATTCAACTTAAAGGAAGGCTTACGACCAGAGATTGGATTGCTTGAGGGTATCTTGTTTTTACTTATTATGTTAATACTATGTACATCTGTGACAGGCCATCTCATAAGAATCATGCTTGGTTCCCTAACTAAACATATTTCCCTTTTTGAAGGGAAATACACATTGAAAGATCTTGCCGTCAGTCCTAATAGTGAAAAAAATATGTCTGAGGAATATACATATATGGTGATGAAACACCAGGACCTATCACGGGGAAAAGTAATTGGGTATCTAGAAAGACTGTTAGTAGTGGCACTAATTTTAATGGGTTCTTTTTCTGCAGTTGGATTTATTGTCGCAGCCAAATCCCTTACACGATTCAAACAGATGGATGATCGAGATTGGGCGGAGTATTTTTTACTGGGGACCCTTACTTCCTTCCTATTTGCAATCATTTTCGGAGTGTTGTTGAAGATAGTATTCTTCGGTTCTTACTAGCAAACCTTTTTAGGTTTTAATAGTTTTGAAAAAGATAATAGTAAAAAGGTATATACCCTGTCCGATTCTATCATCTCTCATATGATAGAAACAAAGGGGGTGACACCATGTTGCGTTATTACCGTTATGTCACAAGATTAGGCGAAGTTCTAATTGAAGAGGGCGAAGATTACTTGGAAAGAAGAACAAAAATGGCCAAGAAAGTAATCAAAAGAGTAGCCCGCCGCTTGGATGATCTGATTGACTGTGATTGATTAAGAGTTTTCAGTCATTGTCTTTCAGATTTTACATGGAAAACAGCACTATCAATACGGTAGTGCTGTTTTCCTCTACTTACTTTGCTTTAAGAACCGTATTCTTCAGCAGCCTCGGCATCCGCTTTGGTAGGATGAACTGTTCCAAACGGATGATTAGGGGGAGCATAAATCGAATAAAGCTTTAAAGGAGTATTGCCAGTATTGGTCAGGTTATGCCAAGTGCCGGCTGGGATTACTATCGCATAATCGTCTGCAACCATTCTTTCAAAATTAAGATTATTTTTATCTTCTCCCATCTGCACAATCCCTTGCCCCTGTTCTAAACGGAGAAATTGATCAACATCAGGGTGCATTTCTAATCCGATATCCTCTCCTGGATTTAAGCTCATCAATGTTATTTGAAATTGTGTTCCGGTCCATAATGCAGTTCGAAACGTATTGTTTTGTAAAGTAGCCTGGTTGATGTCTGTAACAAATGGGTTTGGACCATAGTCTGTTAACTCAATAGCCCTAGAGTTGTTGTTCAAATAATAAGTATTATACATAGCTGGATGTGCCCAGAAACTGTTTCTTGCATAATTGTATGCATACGGATTTGCAGCATAAGGATATGGATATCTATTTGTCGGATAATACATTCCTTCATCTCCTTTATAAAATTCATTAAATTATCCTATTCATTTTTACTGGGAATGTACGTTGTAATGATTGGTTTAATTTAGAACATATAAAAAAGCCTATTTCTTCAAAAAAAGAAACAGGCTTAATCAAAGATCATTCTTTTATAATTTCTTTTGTGCTTCTTACAGTATCAATTGGTCTTACAAGCTGTTCAATTTGCTCGCGTTTCGGTTCAAGGAACGGAGGCAAAGAGAGTTTCTCTCCTAACGTTTCATATGGCTCATCCCCCATGAATCCTGGACCGTCCGTTGCGAACTCAAATAAAATTTGAGGAGCAACTCGTGCGTATAAGGATTCAAAGAAATAACGGTCCACATGTCCTGATGTGTTAAAGCCAAACCCTTTCAATCTTGCATCCCATTCATCAATGACAGCTCGATTGTCTACTCGGAATGCGGCATGATGTACGGTGCCGAATCCTTGCTGGGCCTGAGGAAGTGTATCGTTATGTTCAACAACCAGCCGGGCACCATTGCCTCCTTCTCCTACCTCAAATAAATATGTGTCTTTATTTTGGTCTATTTCTTTGAAGAGTAAGACTTTCTCTAAAACTTCCTTAAAAAAGTCAAAATTTGCAACACGAATGTGGAGAGGCCCTAGTCCCGTAATGGCATATTCTAAAGGAATCGGCCCCTTCTGCCATGGCGTGCCCGGCTCCACCCCTTTGTTATTTTCATCAGAAACTAATTGGTACTGTTGATCATCAAAATCTACAAATGACAGGGTCTTTGTCCCGAACTGATCCTTGATGCCTTCATGCTTTACGTTTAGGCGGTCAAAACGATCTACCCAATAAGTTAATGCTTTGTCGGATGGTACTCTGAAGCCAGTTCTGAAAATTTCATTTGTTCCGTGGCTTCCTTTTGGAATGCCTGGAAAATCAAAGAATGTCATATCTGTTCCCGGACTACCTGTATCATCCGCAAAAAACAGATGGTATGTTTGGATATCATCTTGATTGACTGTCTTTTTTACTAGCCTCATGCCGAGTACATATGTGAAAAATTCGTAGTTCTTTTCTGCGCTGCTAGTTATCGCTGTTACGTGATGAATACCTTTTAAGCCGTTTATCATAAGGATCTCCCCTTTTTTATATAAATGTTATTGTGTTATTTATCTTGAATTCGAGATAATTATATCGTGGTTGGATGGAGATGTCAAATTGATAAGTGGATATAGGTTGTATTTTATAGACCTGGTGTTTCCAACTGTTTGAAGTCCCATGGAAGTTAGGATTCTTTTCATTACATCAGCAGATGGTACACTTAGGAACTCTCTAGCCTCTTTATTGGAAATGGTCTCGTTGAATAACAAACAATAATCTCTTAACGCGCGTATGTGTGCGTCTTTTGATTTTTTGTTGCACTTAGTACAATACCAATAAGAATGAGTCCTCTGCATAGGGATAGCCAAGCAGGTTGAACATAGTACACCTAATAAAAGCTCACTTGGGTTAATGTTTAACTGTTTTAAAGTGAGGGTTGGTTTAACTTTATGGTGCTTAATAATGGTGCGTGCAAGGTTATAAATTTCTTTATTGGAAAGAATCTGTTTATTGGAGATTGTTTGTTGTTGTTCGATTTTTGTGGGGAGAAAATGACCATGAATGACCTTTTGGTTTGTTGATTTATCTCCAGGATCGACTTGAATCATGCAAGAAGGATTCGAGATGACTACGAATGAGGTAAGTGGTAGTGATGGAATATCAAACTGTTCAATCCATTGCTTCAGCAGCCTTTCTTGATTACTGACCTGTATGATGGGACACTGATAATATTTCACATTGCCCATATACGTCTGAGTCAGCTGATTGAATTTCCTGTCAAAATAAATGGTCCCACCCATATTTTTCACTTCTAATAGGGATATAAAGTTAGCCGACAGGAGTAACGTATCAATATGGAAGTTTTGATTTTGGAATTGTAAACTGACGGAATGGAGAATGTGATAGTCTTGATTAGGAAGGATGCTAAGGGGGTAGTCAATGGCACTTTCGCCTTTATAGCCTTTAATTTGCTTGGCTATCAATTCCTTTACTCGCGGCATTGAGGGGTGCTCTTCATCAAGGCGTCTCTCAATAGCCTGCAAAAATAGTATATTAACAGGGTAATCTCTCTCTTTTACTATCATTTTTAACCTCCCAAGCAAATTTATTAGTAAATTATACCACTTATACAGTGGAATGTCGCTCAAAAGTGAGTGGTTTTTGGAATCGGGCGATAATTTCAATTTACGGGCGATTTTTTGAAAATACGGGCGATAAATCAGAGTATTCGGGCGATTTTTAGGATTTACGGGCGATAATTCAACTTTACGGGCGAAAATAACAAGAAATCGGGCGAATCCCAATAATAGGTAAAAACCGCCCGCCCGCCTCAATTTATTCCTCGCCCCAAAGTCAAAGCCGGAATCCGCAAACCATCATCCCGCCAGTCCAAAAGGAAAAGCCCGTCTACAACTCATACTCCCACTCTTCCTTCATCTGCAAATACAGCACCAGCAGCATATCCTCTAACTCATCATAATGCTTACTAGACGGGTCTAGCCCTATTTTTGGAAACAAGATATCAGCCATTTTTCGAGTCAAAACGATGCGGTCATCAGCATTTAAAGTATCCAATCGCTCTGCGTATGTCTTCAAAAGCCTCCACTCTTTAGCTCCAAGGGACTTCAACGCCCATTCTTCTACAAGGCCTCCCTCAGAACTAAGATCTTTTTCAGCAATACGTTTATCCAGCTTGGAACCTATCTTTTTCTTCTTCCCCCTTCTTTCATGCACAACAATGGTACCTGCAACAAGGTCCCCTAATCGCTTATGCTTGGAGTGAAAAAAGATCATCAGCATCCCCACAAGGTAGTTTGCTGGCAAAATATCGATGATTCGAAGGAAATTACGAATGATGCTAGCAAGCAAGGTGATACTGTGCCCATTTTCTTGAATGACACGTATTCCAACCATTTTTTTCCCTAATGTTCGACCACCTGTAAAGTACTCAAGCACGACATAATAGCCCCAATTTAGTAAAAACATTAATATAAGGACTCCTGCAAACATATAGGATGGAATGTCTGTTTCAACGTACTCAAATATACTGGCATTCAATCCAAAAATTAGAGCAATAACAATTAAAATGTTTATTATAACCAACAAAATAGTATCAAGAATAAAGGCTGCTGCACGGCTTCCTAAGCCTGCAGCGTGAAACTGTAATGAAACATATTCGGGTGTTTTAATATCCACTTGTTCAGTCTTCAAGGTGATTCCCACTTTCTATGGATAAATTTTACTTTAGGGTGTTTCTATTTATCTATAATATTACTATAATATAGAAGATAGATGAAAATGAGACACGAGGTGTAAAAGATGAATGTCAAACAATTTATTAAACAACACCGCGGCCAGTGGAAGGAGCTAGAAAAACTAGCATCTGATTTACATAAGCGAAAGAATATTACCGGAAAGAACCTTGAGCGATTTCACAGTCTTTACCAAAAGGCGGCACAGAACTTATCTTATAGTCAAACTTATTTTCCAGAAGAAGAAGTCACATCTTACCTAAATGGTCTTGTATCCAAGGCACATAATCTTTTATACAAAGATCAGATAACGAGTTGGAAGCAAGCAAGCGACTTTTTGGGCCATAAGTTTATTGGACTCCTTCTCGAACAATGGAAGTTTGTCTTGGTAGCTATGCTTCTTTTTACGATTGGGGGACTTGGAAGTTATTTTGCCGTCCTGTATGATCCACTCTATCTGTATTCCATTCTACCAGGAGACATGGCACAAAACTTTGATCCTGAAAAACTTGGTGACAGTGACGGGATGGTGGATGCCCCTGTTATGTCTGCAAGTATACTGACTAATAATATTCAAGTTGCCATCCTTGCATTTGCCGGCGGGATAACCTTTGGATTGTTGACAGTCTATGTATTAATCTACAATGGAATTATTGTGGGCGCGATCGCTGCCCTGTTTTGGCATTATGATAAAACATACGAGTTTTGGGCTTATATTGTTCCACATGGGATGATTGAACTGACAGCGATTTTTATTGCCGGCGGCGCTGGGTTATTAATGGGGTACAAGCTTTTTGTACCTGGTGAATATTCACGAGGCTATCAGTTGAAGTGGAATGCTAAACGATCTGTGCAATTGTTACTTGGAACGATTCCGTTGTTTATCATAGCAGGGATAATTGAAGGATTCATTACCCCTGCTGCCATATCGTTGGAAACCAAGTATTTTGTTGCTGGACTGACTGTTATGGGATTAATACTTTATGTAACTTTAGGCAGTCTTAAGCTTCGTAAAGCCCAGTTACAATAAACCTCTGTTCATGGTATCGATATAATGGGAAACAGCGGTTATAGCAAGCCGTTCTTCACGGGCCTCCATCATCATGAGGCCTTGCTTTTCCCACCTTGCTTTCTCCCGTTTCTTCGTTAAAATTTGTTGCTGGGCAACCCCTTTAATCATCGTTTCTTCTAAAGACGTTACAGGGCTTGCTGCTCTTTTTCCCAATATCTCGTCTTCAACTCCTATCATGAAAAAGAGATGCCTTTGCCTTACCCTCTTAAGGTAAATTAGGGCGCTTTCCTCATGCAGAAATGTTTTAACGTCGCTAAATAATAGGATAAGGCTTCGCTTCTTTTGAACAAGCTGTAAGTATTGAAAGACTTCAGCATAGTTGGATTCTGCTGCATCGACTTGAACGTTATAGATAGTTTTCAGGATAGTTTGCAAGTGGGGCAACCCTTTTGCAGGCGGGATATATGCCTTTACCTTTTTAGAAAAAGCAAGTACCGCGACATAATCCCCTTTTTGCAATGCAGCTGCAGCAACGGTCAAGGCTGCTTCTAATGACCGCTCCAAACGGTTGCCCTTTTTTAGTTCTGCCCCCATCATTCTTCCACAATCGATAAGTATGGTGATGTATTTACCGTGCTCTGGTTCATACTCATTTGTCATGACTTCCTGTAATTTGGCCGTTTGACGCCAGTTAATTTTCCTTGGATCATCCCCCACCACGTAAGAACGTATTTTAGAAAATTCCCCAACGCCGCTTTTCTGCTTTCTAATAGTTACTCCTTCATGAATCAGAAATTTTTGAGCGTTCTCCAAGTACTGTTTAGTTTCCGTCATATCCGGAATGACTTTTATCGTATCTTCCTTTGCAAAAATCATTTGCTTTTGCCAAAGACCAATCCTACTTTGATATCGTAAATACAGCTGTGAAACAAGATACTCACCTCTAACAGGCGCTGTGGTGTGGTAGGTAAATTGCTTTCTAGTGTTTTTTTCTACCATACCGGTAAAAGGAAACGGCCGAGAAAAGGACTGAGGAATACCATCTCTTAATTCAACCCTCATATCATTTTCTGTTGGATTCTCTAGCACTATGTTAACGTGATAACTAATTCCCCTTTCCATCTCGCTAGGAATAATTCTCGTCAAACTGAGTGCTTTTTTATTTGGTGTAAGTACAAGGTCCACCAAACTAAAAAGAATAACAAATACATTTATTAGGAAAATAATTGGCCAAGAAATGTTTACAAAAAGACTCAATAGAATAAAAGTCAAAGAAAGTATAGAAAGTAAGAGAACTAGTCTACTAGTTGGAAGAATCCCTTTATCTCGGAACAGGAATCGACCCCACAAGTTCTTCAATGATTTGTTCAACAGTCGCTCCCTCCAATTCCATATGAGGAGATAATTGAATCCGGTGACGAAGCGCGGGTTTTGTCACCATTTTAATATCATCCGGAGTTACGTAGTTACGGTTGCTCAAGTAAGCCCAGGCCTGTGCTGCTTTTCCAATGGAAATACCTGCACGAGTGCTCGCTCCGAACCTGATAGAATCCGACTCACGGGTGTTACGGACAATTTGCATAACATAATCAAGGATACTTTCACTTAGGGTAACTTGCTGAATCTCTTTTCTAATGTTTAGAAAGGTTTCCATATCTAATACTGGCTTGGTATCTGTATGATTAAATTTACTTTCCATCACTTGTTTCAGTACTGCCGTTTCTTCTTCCAGGCTAGGAAAATCGATACGCAGCTTGAAAAGAAAGCGGTCTTGCTGTGCCTCCGGGAGCGGATATGTTCCTTCAAATTCAATTGGATTTTGGGTAGCAACCACAAAAAACACATCGGCTAAAGGAAATGTCTCGCCATGAATCGTAACCTGTTTCTCTTCCATCGCCTCAAGCAGGGCAGCCTGCGTTTTTGCAGGGGTCCTATTAATCTCATCTGCAAGGAGAATGTTACTAAAAATAGGTCCCTTCAACGTTTCAAAGTTGCCTTCTTTCATATTGTAAATGGAACTTCCCGTAATATCACTTGGTAAAAGGTCTGGAGTAAATTGAATGCGATTGAATTTTCCGCCCAACAGGCTGGCAAGGGTTCGCACCATTTGCGTTTTCCCGGTGCCCGGCACCCCTTCTAATAGAACGTGGCCGCCTGCCAGTACGGAAGAAAGTAAAAGTTTCAAATTCAAATGTTGACCTAGTATTCTTTCCTCATATTGCTCAAGAAGAGATGCTAATTCTACTTTCATCCTTCTTCCACCTCTTTCCTTAAGGTATCTAATTGTTTTGACCATTCAAGATATTCTTGTTTTGTAATTTTCTTTTTTGCTAACACCTGTGTTAATTGATAAGTAAATAAATCTATTTTTCCATCCTCTTTTGTTTTCCATCTCTTATGGAGGAAGACGGCACACTCTTTCCAGTCCCTGTTATATGGAATACCCCATCTTTCTTGCAGCAAATATTTTACATATTCCGCCTGATTGCTCAGAGAATCCTGATAAGCATTTCCTTTTAAGTACCATGCAGCTAAAGCTCGAAGACTTTCATCACTATACCTGACTGTTTCCTCACGAGGATGTAATATCGGACCGAATCTCTTGCCTTGCTTCCAAAGAAGTAATATCGCTACTAGCATTCCCTGGAAGAGTAACAACAAAAACCAGTCTTGATAGACATCTATAGAAGATGTGCCAGTATCCCCATGGTTGTACTCATCAAAGAGAATGATTGTGTCATTATTTATACCTTCTTCTTGTATAAGGCTAAATAAAAGGGAGAGATGATCCTTCTTTAAAATTTCTTGGTTTGTTAGCCAATGAGGCGTCAAAGCTACGATGAGTGTTCCATCACCATACTTCCGCTTAACAGCAACATCACCGAGTTGATCGGAAAGAAGTATTTCATCTTCTCTTCCCGGTTCTAACCTTACAGGAGAATAAATATCCCCTACAAAGTTGGTTTGGCTCGCATCATCAAAGGTTTGCTCAGGGAACATCGACTCAACAAAGGTCGTGCGGATATCAAAAAATCCTTTTGGGTTATTTTTAAATAAGAGGATGCTGTTCCCTTTTTCCAAGAAATCAATATAAGATTCCATCGTTTTTGTATCAGGAGTAAAGTATGGTTCAACCATCAACAATACCTGTCGTCTTTCTTTATCAGGCAACAAATCAGGGGATTGTTCCCATCTATTCACCATCCCTATTTCGTTTTCCAGATAAGTGTAGAAAGCTTTCAATCCGGTAGGTGAAGGAGATTCTGAGTCATATGGTGAGAATTCTTCCGGCTTTTGGGATAGAACAAGGTAGGAGCAGATTGCAAAAAGAACGAGTAGAGTTCCAAGCCATATCCATCCTTTTTTCTTTGTGGTTATTCCGTTCAAGTCCCACCCTCCTTCCTTTTATAGATCTTGATCTGTATCATTTATCCACTTCAATGCGGTATCACGGTAAGATAAATAGTCATCTTTTCCAATTTTTTGTTTGCCATAAGTTCCTCTGTCGAACAAAAGGGCAAAATTAAAGAAAAATTCAGCCAGTTCTCTTTGTTCTCTTCTTAACTCATCATAATACTCCCAATTCGTTTTCCATATTTTTGCTACGAGCCAATTCCGTTTATGGAAATTGAGTAATAGGCCCAAAAATAGATGTCTAGTTGCAAGTGAATAGTCTTCCATGTCTTCGTATTTCTTTGCCTCCGCTATATGTTGGTGAAATGACCATTCTAGCTCCTCACCTGATTGAAAAGGCTTCGATACTTTATTACGACTATTTCGGTTCCTCTTTATAAGGTAAGTAATGATCCAAGCCGCTAATATTACGATTACAAGGGTGATGACAAAAATCAATATATTCCCTGCTGTTCCGCTTGTATTTTCCATGGAAGGGAAAAGTCGTGAAAGCAAATCTGCTAGCCATGCTTTTAATTCATCCCACCAAATTTGCAAGGTATTTCTCGAATCAGTATAAAATGCCTGGTATTCCTGTTGATCTAGGATTTCTTCTATTTGTTCTCTTGCTTTTGGTTCTTTAAGCACGATCTATCACCTGTCCTTTTCCAAAGGAGTCGGGGTTTATTCAATATGATAATCATCAATGAGATCTCTCAAATCATCTGCATCATGACGAACTTTCAAATCCAGATACATGACAGCGTACCCTACTGCCATAATGAGTGTTGTAAAAAGAGTGGTAAAACTGACAATTAACCCAAGAAGTACACTGTTACCAAGCAAAGCTGAGAAAGTTAATTCTATTGCTACCCCTATGGAGGAAGTTATCAAAAAGAAAATGATGTATAGACCCATCAACTTAAATGTTCTACCTTTTGATAAACGCCAACTTCTTGTTAACCCCGGAGAGTTCTTATCCAATACTACAGAGCCGAAGAAGAAACTCCATCTTGTAAGGAGAAATGCTGCGATGAGCAATAAACTAGCAGTCATTATTATGGATACAATGATTCCTGCAATTACATCTATTGCAAAGACAAGAACCGAAGTAAATATCCCTGCCATAGTAAATCCAAATATAATTCCAAACGCAATAAGTCCATATAACAGAGAGGATCCAATCATTGGAAAAAAACGTCCAAACGCTTGTTTGACTATAGTACGGACAGTAAACTCTCGGTTATGGTTGACATGATTAACGCCGAAGATGATCGCAGCTTGAGCGACAGGATATGTAAACAATACCAATAATGAAACAAATAATATTCCAAGGTCAGCTGCAAGATTAGAAGTTAAAGAGGCTTCTTCCGTCATTTCAAAATTCCTAATGATCTCTTCATACCAAGCTCCCCCGCCGCCTTCTTGTTTAATGAGGCTTTTCCCTGCCGCTAATTCAATAATTGCTTGCAGAAGATAAATGGGACCAACCAGAAGTAATAAAATGAAGAAAAAATCCTTGAATTTGTATTTACTGATTTTAAACGTCTGATCTAGAATCTCCCCGAACCCTTTTGGTTTATTAAGATTGCTGTTCATTCCTTTTCCTCCCTTATAACTATTCCAAATGTTGTCATATCGACTATTTTACCATTAATCTATCAAAATTCGAGTAATAAATTGCGAAAATGTGCAGATTTAAAAAATACGAAAAGCCGTTCTCCTGTGAGGAAAACGGCTCTTAGATTTAATTTATTATTTGTTGAAAACTTTTTCAACATTATACTTTGCATGAAGTGTGTTTGCGATGTATGTTTCATAAATTTCTCTTTCCATAGGGTCTTCTACGATACACACGTCTATACGATATACTTCATCGCGGTGGTTTTTAATTGGGGATACATTGTCCTCAAAGTGTTTTTTAATTCGTTGGCGAAGCTTTCTCGCTTTTCCGACAAACAACAAATCTTCATTGATATTAAAAAACATAAAGATCCCGCCTTGATCTCGTGGGATTTTATGAAAATCAATAAAGCCATTGATTGGTGTAATAATTGGTTCATCATTTGTGCGAATCTGCTGTCGTTCCGTAATGGAGACATTAGTATTAGGTATAGTTATTTTTATCATTGTAGTTCACGTCCTCTTTATCAGTAGAGATTCATGGTAACACAACGTATGGATAATAGCTATAATTGTTTTTATCCAAGAGATTTAATGGCTCCTGCTACATCATAGTTACTGATATCAAGAACCGTTTGTTGTCCCATAGCTAGCCTAGCTAAATCGGCTCCTAAAAAAGGTCCGCTTGTTAAACCTGATGCTCCGAGACCATTGGCAATTAAAACATTATCATGATTTGGTAGCTTGCCGATTACCGGCAGAAAACCTGGCGTAAACGGACGGAATCCTACCCTTGTTTCTAGTAAGGTCCCATCTGTCAAACCTGGTGCAATTTCCAATGCCTTACTCAAGATCTCATTCATTCCACCTGCAGTAACCCTAGAATTAAAACCAGCATCATCTTCATGTGTGGCCCCAACCACAATCCGGCCGTTTTCAAAGCTAAGGATATACTGATTATTCGGTGGCATAACAACAGGCCAATCTTGGGTTTGTTCATTGTCAATTTCCAAGTGAACAATCTGGGCTTTTTGTGGGACCACATCAAAAATCATCCCTAACTCTTGAAATATTTTCTGTGACCAAGCTCCACCTGTTACGATAAATAGATCTGCCTCTACTATCTCTTCACCCAAGATTACTCCTTTAACTTGATTACCCTGAACATCAAGAATTGCATCACCATTAAGGAAAGTTGCGCCATGTTTCTTGGCGGCACTTATGAGCGCGTTGCGCAGGGCACGGCCATTCACCTTTGCCCCACCGGTAATATGGACAGAACCGAACTCGTCTGACAACACGGGGAAAAGCTCTTTTGTTTGTTCAGGACTTAAGATTGTCACCTCGCCAATTTCAGGAGCTTCAGCTCTTCTTTTAATGGCTCTTTCCGCCATCTTCTCGAGTTTTTCTTTATCATTATGTAAGCTAATTGCCCCAACACGGTTATATCCCGTATCTGTTTCTCCATCTTTTTCTAGCTGATCAATTAGAGCTGGATAGTACTTCGCACCGTTTTTGACCATGTTATACCAGGCTTTATTACGGCGCTGCGATATCCAAGGACAGATGATTCCTGCTGCGGCATCTGTTGCCTGTCCTTTATCAAAACGGTCAATTACCGTTACATTCTCGCCAGCTTTTGCTAAATGATAAGCGGTGGATGCCCCAAGAATTCCAGCCCCGATAATTACGATATTTTTCATTATTAAATAGCACCTTTTCTATTATGTTTGTTTTTAAGTGTACAGGATTTTTAATCCGCGCTCAATTTTCTCTTCAGAAAAACCCTTTTCTTATACAAGAAAAGGGTTCGCAAATTACCTATTAAACTTAATTTTCATTGCTTTCGCCATTAACTTAGGAAGATCGGTGTTGTCCAATAACCCACTAAATTTATCTGATTGTGGTCCATAGGCATAAACCGGTAAGTCTGTTCCTGTATGTGCCGTAGTTGTCCATCCGATAAGAGCACGGTCACTTACTACTTCATTAATTGCAATCGAAGGCTTTTCTGCCATTTTGATTTTCTCAACTTCATCTTCAGTTAAATCCAAGGAAGTATATTTCTTTACCACTTCTTTGATATTACTTTTATCGTTATTAAGTTCGCTTGCCATTTTGTTACCTGTTGCTGTTACGCTATCTAGGACATCCATTTTCAAGTCATATTCACCGTTTGCACCAACGGACATTCCACCTGTTTCATGATCACCTGCTACAACAACCAATGTATTTCCATCTTTTTTTGCATATTTTAATGCCGCTTCCACAGCTTTGTCAAATGCTTCGGAATCAGTCATGGCCCATGCTGAGTCATGAGCATGTCCTGCCCAATCAATTTGAGATCCTTCTACCATTAAAAAGAAGCCTTGTTTATTTTTGCTCAACGTATCAATTGCTGTGTTGGTCATTTCAGCTAGGCTCGGTTCATCCGTTTCGTCACGGTGCATCTCAGGAGACATCGCATCGTCGGCAAACAAACCTAGTAACTTATCTCCTTTTGCATTTTTCAACTCTTCTTTGTTCGAAGCATATTGATAGCCGTTCTTTTTTGCTTGCTCAATCAAGTCTCTCTTAGGTTGCTTTCCACCATTTTCTTTACTGAGAAAATAGTCTCTTCCGCCGCCAAGTATGACATCTACGCCGTTATCAAAATATTGCGGTGCAATAGAGGATTCATCTGAACGAGAAGCGACACTTGCTCCAAAAACTGCTGGAGTTGCATGAGTAATAGTAGATGTTGCAACTAGTCCGGTAGATTTTTTGGACGCTTCTGCGGCATCTAAAATGGAATCTACTTCTTCGCCATCAGGAGTCACACCCACCATCCCATTATTTGTCTTTACGCCAGTTGCCATTGCGGTACCTGCTGCTGCAGAATCCGTTACTTCGGTGTCTGCTGAATGCGTTTTGATTAATCCTTTTACATGTTGATCGAAAGAAGATTCCTCGCCTTTATACCATCGATAGTTTGTTGCATAACCGGCATTGTATCCATCTGGAATCATATAAATGACATTTTTGACTTTGCCTTGTTTCTGTTCCATGTTGACATCTTCTTTTTTTGCTTCCGCTTTATCCATTACCACACTTACTTGCACACCTGAAAATACTAATCCTGCTGCGACTGCAACACTTGCGACTTTTTTGAACATGACTTTTTCCTCCTCAGCAATTTTGCTACCTGCTCAGGTTAACAAGTAAAAGTAAAGGAGGAATGAAGATTCTATTAAAGCTATTTTACAAAAATAAGGGTAAATTCTACTAATATAAGATTCGTCGGAATATAAATATAGTCCTCTATAATAGCGCAAGTGAAATAAGTGCTAAAATTCATTACTTAATGGTATCAAGTGTAAATATAGAGTTAAGAAATTGTTTAGCTAACAAACAATGTATTGACCTCTTTTGTTAAATGCAGGATTCTTTTTGCATCTTTCTCTAGCACCTCTTTTACATTGCCACCAAACCATTCTAGAGACGCATCAATCTCTGTCATGCAGGAAGCGGTTTTTATAAATGCCTCATAATCAAGGATTCCTTCAAATAGAGGAGTCATCCCTTCCCTTGAGCCTGCTGCGGCATATACATTTTGCGGATTAAATACATCTAGTTTGCTTTTAGATGATATATTTTTAAAATGAAAGTGCTCAATAAATGGTTTTAGTTTTAATAAAGCATCTATTGGATCCGCTCCTGATTCCCATATATGTAATACATCAAAGTTAATTTTTAAAGCAGGATGATCTACTTCCTCTAATAGTTTTAAAGTAGATGGTAACGTGTCGGTCAGGGTATTGGGATGGGTTTCTAAAAGTAGAAATTGATTTTCTCTTTCTAGCTCCTGACAAATCATTTTTAATTTCTCAACTATTGATTTACGCTCTTGTATATTCATCGAGGCACTCGCACGCTGCCCGGCAAACGTCCTTAATTTATGTGTTCCCCAACGGTGCCCAAGGTCGCTCAATTCCATCGTTGCACGAAGAAGTTCCTTATCTGACAAGTGAAGAGGAAGATAGTCGCTTAACATACTTGTATAAAGGTTGTAGGACGCTAACCAATCATTATGATAGTAAGGGTCATCTTTCAAATTCTTAGCATGAATGCCCCAAATTTCTATACCTTGAAAATAATTTGACTGTGCCCATTCTGCTATCTCTTTTATAGAATGAAGATGGTGTCGAAATGAAATGGTACAAAAAGATAAATTCAAATGCATTCCCTCCTTCAAGCTAGTACTTTAGTTTGATTCATGATCATCCAGGCTTCAAAACAATCTTTAAGGCTGCCCTTGATTGAATATTCCAGTTTTTGTTGTTCTGTTAATTTCATATGGACTTCTTTTAACACGTTTAGATCACCTGTTATCGCATATTTCATCGCACGATAATGTATGGTTGTAAACCCTTTTACAAGCTTTTCTATTTCATCGCACCACTCTTCAAACCATTCCTCTGAGTAACCGTTAGCCTCCCAGAAAAATGCGAAGGCATGTTCATAGGCATATTTTCTGATTGCCAAGACAGGAATTTGCTTAAGGGCATCAGATAGTTCAGTTCTTCTATCCTTTTCAGAGCCTTTTGAAAATAAGTCTACTATTTGGCGGATTGCTTCTGACATGGGATTTTCATTCAATTTCATACATGTTTGAAAATAAGCCTCTATAGTTTCAGGGCTAGTCGGATTAATATGCTCCGTATCAAAGTAATACCCGCCCTTTACTGCAGGAGCCATAATAGCATCCATTATTTTTTGTTTAGACAATCTACCTTCCCACCTAAAATCAGGATCAAACATAAACCATTCATCTGTATCTTCTGTTTCCTCTAACATCACATAATGTGGGAATGGACTTTGATGAAACTTATTTTCACGTTCAGGAAGCATGGAAAGGTCGAGCATCACCATAATGGAACGGTAACTTGGTTTATTTTTCATCAATTCGAGCAAAGTCTTCATATTAGTAGATTTTGACTTTGTCTCGTCATACCATTTATGAATTTTTATACCATAAAGCAATTCATACCACGTTTTAAAAAAGTCGTGATCGATATTTTCAGAATGGTAGCTTAAGGTGCCATCCTGTGTAACATCAAAATCTGCATCCCATACACCAAAGTAAAAGGGGCGATGGTCCACGCCTTCCGTTTTTTTAATTACTTCACATACACAGCTTACGAAGCAATGAACTTTTATCATACTTGCCCCTCCTTTTCTTGGGACTTATCGGAACTCAATTTTTCCAAAAAATTCAATAATGATTCAACGGTATGGAAGTCTTTGGGTACAAGCATATCGTCTGGAATGCTCAATCCCAGATCTAACTCTACATATAAAATAAGTTGTAATATCATAATGGAATCCATATAGAGATCTTCATTCAATCTCGCGGACTCCTTAAAAGATTTCCATGTTGGTATAGTTAGTTTATGTTTCAAAATATCATAAATAGCTTGATATAGCTCTTCTCTGCTTAGACACTCTTTCATCCCATCATCTCTCCTACTAGCTTTCGACTAATCTTTCCATTTGGCAGTGTTGGAATTTTTTCAACCTGTATAAATTCAACAGGAACTTGATGTGGGGCCAATTGCCTCACGCACCAATCCCTTAACTGGGACTCTTCCACAAACGATGAAGCCACAAATTGAACACATACTCTCTCCCCTGCAAATGCATCTGGTTTTTTATAGGCAAGCACTTCTTCGATGTTTGGTTCCTTCAGAATTATTTCTTCTACCTCTTGTGGATACACGTTAAGTCCCGCTACGTTAATCATGTCATCCATTCTTCCAAGGAGGCATAAAGACCCTACTTCGTTAAAATAACCTATATCATTCGTATGGATAGATTTTGTACTTCCTTGCAGTATCACCTCTTGGGGATGGTCCTTATCTTTTCCTGCTCTTACTTTAAAATGTCCCAGCGGAAATCCCATCTCACTAGGACTCTGTACATTCGGATTAATGGCAATGCATCCGGCTTCTGAACACCCATACTGTTGCAGAACTCGATTAGATTTTCTTTTCAAGTCGTCCAGACAAACAGCAGACATCAACATGCCTGATGTCATGACATATTGAAAGGAAAAACCTTGAGGCGAGAGCTTGCTTAACGTATGTAAAAATGCAGGTGAAGCATATAAGATATGGTTTGGCGTTTCCAATAATTTCTTTAAAACATATTTGGGATTGAGGTTACTAAGAATGATAGGAGCTATATGTCGCTCTAAAGCAGTAAGCACCCCACTGATAAAGCCGTAGGAATGGGAGATAGGGCATGCAATAATGGGTACAGTTTCTGCATCCACTGGCAAACTCTCATTATAGTTTTCTATCTCTTCCTCAATGTCTTCCCATGGACGTTCCAAACATTTTGGTTCACCAGTTGTGCCTGAGCTCATTTGGACAAGTACACCTTGCTTTTCTTCCCTGTCATTTATCATTAAAATAGGAGCTTGAAAGGTATCATACATTAAAATATGACTAGAGCTTTTGTGTGCTATGCGTATTGCCGCATCTCTTGGGGTAGCAGCATGAATAGGTACAACAGATCCGCCTTTTTCTTTCATATATAAACAAAGTGCCAAGCCCTCAAAGGCGTTTTTTGTACAAACTGCGATTCTTTTTTTACTGCAGTCATGCAGCACGTTCATTTGATCAAAGTGTTCAAATTGTTTTATAAGGTCATTCTTTGAATAATACTGGTCGTTAATATAGAACATCTATAATTACTTCCCTTCATTAAATAAGCTGTTGTAAACAAGATGACAATATTCCCTTTTATCCATTCCAACTTTTCTAGTAAAAAGAGATTCTGTGAATATTTCTTCTTTGTCTGCTCCAAGTTGTTTATTTCTTTCCTGTAAGGGAGGGTGATTTAAAAAATGAGTTAGTATTGCAACTCGAACTTCTTTCCAGAAATCCTCTTCTGCAAGATCCATGTGATGACTTAGTAGAAAGGATAGTTCACTTAAGTGAAAAACAAACAAAGTATCCATGATCAATTCCCGTAATCCTTCTACCGAGGACATCCAATAATACTCATCATTCGGTGCATGTTCGTAGCATGGATGTAGTTCTGAAAAATTAGGCGCCAACTCAGGCTGTTTCAGGAATTCATTCACATATTCCAAACTTTCATGGAAATCCCGCAAAATCACTCTTTTCGGCCAGCCATTTTCATGTACAAGAATCATATTCTGAGCATGTGCTTCTAGTGCCACTCCTTCTGATACGAGCAAGTGCCATACTGGGACAACCGTAACTTTTACAAATTGCTCCATCCATTTCTTCATACCATAACGCTCAAGCCAAGGAAGGATGAAGGGCTTCCCGTCTTTTTCTAGTAATGACATTGCATTCATTGGTACGGCGCTTTCCAATCCCGTAACGGAACTAGTTGGACTGATTCTCCAAATAGCTGCTAGGTGTCCGGAAAGGTTTGGAAATTCCTCCATAGCCACCATACCGGCATATTCATGCAAAATAGTAAGACTCTCTGTTAGATAGCTATCAGTCTCTATCAAATTTGCCAACCAGTTCGAAAGTGCCGGAGCTGTACATACTGAGTGAGGTTCTATCAGTCTTAAAGAAGAAGTGTTTACCATGTTTATTGGTAATTTAATATGTGCCTTTTCAGGATGTGTCTCATTCCACAATGTTCTAACAGATTGGGTCGCTCGATAAAAATCACCAGCAGATCCAAGTGGGATAATATCATCTTGTCTTAGAAATTTTATTTCTTGCTGAATCTTGTTCTCCCATTGCCAAGGATGTACAGGAAACAGTGAGTAATCTTTGATTGTACCTCCTGCCATTGTCAGACGATCAAGGAGTAAGGAATAAGTTCTTTCACCGACTTCATTTTGTAAGAATGCTTCTTCAGAGTTTGGAAGAGAGGTGTTCACATAGTTCCGTTTGACTGCAACCCAGAATAACTGAAAAGACTGACGCGCCTCTGGACCATACATTTCATGATCGTATGTATTAAAACCAGTCCTTGCCTTAAAACAAGGATGGTAGGGGTGCCCTTCCATGATGGCTGACTCCATTTCTTCATAGGAAAGTTCACGCCTACATGGTTGCTCAAGATTTTTCTCATTCCAGTCACCAAGCAAAATGGTTTGGTGTAACTCCTCTATCAAGCTATCTTGTATTTTATGATCATTTGATAGCTGTGAGACAATCTCCCATATTGGTTCAGGTATTTGATGACCTTGTAGGTCTGTAATTTTAATAGTGGATTCATGTAGTCGAATTCTTCCAAAAGAAGAGCGTGTCGCTTCTGAGTGAATTCGAAAATTATTACCAAATATGATGATATGAGTTTTATAACCTTCCTCCATCATTTCAAAAGGGAGCAATTTTTCAAAAACTACCGCCTCTAACAACTGCTTTATTACCCTTTTTTCCGTATTAGACGCTACTTGCTGTGGCATAATGTTTCTCCTTTTTTTCCATGGAAAGCATCAAGTAAAATGGATTTGGCATGGAAGTATAGACTGCTTGTTCCAAATCAGTCAAAAGTTCATCCACATCATGAAAACGTGTCAAAAGGTTTGCTTTGCACGGCAGTACCTTGTTATTCAATATAAAATGCACAAATCTTTTTCCTTCCCCAGACAATCTCTGTTTAAGATTATTCAATTCTTTCATCATCCAATGGACTAATTTTTCTTCTGCAATTAAGTCATCCTCTCCCATTCTGTATATGATGGAAAAGATATGGTTAATAAAAAGATAATAGGTAAAACGATGTTGGATCATTTCTTCTTCGAAGAATAGTTCGGGTGTATTCTTCAAATTAACAACCATTCTCTCAAGCTTTTCCTTCTTTGAATTTGATAAATAATAGCCTTGATTATCTCTAAAGTAATAATGTGTAGGAAATCCGTTTGATACATCCACCAAACTATTTTGCTGGTGTGCCTCTAATGCCAATCCAAATTCATCATACAAAGAAATCATTGGCTCGACCGAACAGTGCCAATATTTTTGAAACCATCGAAAACTTGCTTCTTCTGTGTTTAGTTGATATGTGGCGGAAATGCTATGAATCAATTTTTCCATTAATGATGCTTCTCCAGGGAGTGGATCTTGCACCAATGCTGCAATGGAATGAACCCCTTTTCCTTCACCATCTTTAAATGGATTTGACCTAAGAATAACTTCAAAACCATTTTCTATTTTCCCGGGAAGGTTTAGAGACAAGGAAATCGGATCATTTAATACTCGGAAACATTTGTACTTTTGTAGGAAGTCTATCCTATTGAATAATTCCGCCATGACAACTCCCGCTTCGAGCTCATGCACTTTGTTTACTCTCATGGAATTTGTCACTTTTACAGGGATGGAGAACTTGTACATCCAGTTATCTTTTTCGTTGTAAACTGTTCTTATAGAAGAAGTGGCACTGAACGTGTCTCCCATAGGGCCTATATATTTCACTAGGTTAGCCTGCGTTGCTTTTTGTACATAGTCCTGTTGCAAAAGCCACTGAGATTGTAATGGGTGCATTGGGAAAAGGTATTTACCGTCCCTTGTCATCTTCAGAATCTCATTCTTCATTAACGAAAAATCTTCTCCAGTATAGAAGTTTTCTTTCAAAATCGATTGGTCTACTTCAAAATAATGTAACTGAAAAGTTCCTTTTAGTTCGGGAGCATATAGATCATGCTGCCAAGCGGCCATCCCTTGTCTACTTTTTGGGGTTGGATGCAACCAATGACCAAATAAAATCGATTGTTCTGATTCTAAAAAGCTGTATTCTTCTACTTTCTTATCATTATTTATAAAAACTGATTTTTCCATATATGTACAAATGGTATGATAGCTATCGATCAACCGTAATATAAGTTCATCATAATGAGATGTCATCTCATGGCAATTATTTTTATTTGCTTGAAGGTTCAATTCTTGAATGCATGAAATCATACAATTTAAAGGTTCTTCTTCCTTCCATTCTAATTCCTTATCATGGAATTTGTAGACTCTCCCTAGTTTATGTTTACCTACTAAGGAACGATAATTGACTTCAATTAGCAATCTTATATGTTGTAAAGGAAGCACCAGTTCCAAAGCTTCCTCACTAGTGAATATGTAGGGCAGTTTAAACAGCTTAAGCAAGTCGTTTTTGTTTACCCACTTCTCATCTCCAACCTCACGAATATAACAATTCATGAAGGCTTCGTAGGAGGCTTTTTCTGCAATTTTTTTAGTTGAATTATGCATAATGCCACCCTTTCTAATTTTTTACCACTTTAATGATAATGATTATCATTTCTAATTAAAAAAGAATGAATCTCTTGTTGAAATTCATTCTCAATGATAACTATTATCAATCGAAGTATCCATGCACAAATCTAACTTTCGACATAGACAAAATATATTTATCACATATAAAGAAGTTTTTTATCTAAGTTAAAATAGCTAACTAGGCCTTCTATCATATGTTTTCTTCCCAATGGTCCCCAAGGATCCCATTCATGACTGCTTGGTATATAAATTTCCTTATTCTCAACTGCTCTTAGTTTGTCCCAAACAGGATCCTTTGCAACCTTATCTACCGCTGCTTTCGTACTCCATAAGAATAGAATTTTATCCGGGTTAAGTTCCAATAAATCATTTACAGTTATCGTAATATACCCACTTTTGGGTAAACCTTGATGGGGTGTAAAATCTAGTGTTTGATACAACAGATCCATGCAAGCATGATTAGATGCACCATAAAGTCTAATTTCCTCATTTCTTACCCACACTACTGCCCATTCCCCACTTTTGGCCACGCCTTTAAGCATCTCTTTTGCGCGCTTCTCCAATTGCACCATTTCTTTCTTGATGTTAGCTACCGCCTCTTCTCTACCAAAAAAATGAGCAATTTGATCTAAATAATCATCCCATGTCTTCTGAAAATCTATCAAATGAACCTCCTTATTTTTCATCCATGTAAGTGTCTGTTGTTCCCCATGGTGAAGAGAGGTTTTTATAATACAATCAGGATCCACTGTCATAATATCTTTGGAATTAATAGTTTTTTCTGCGTTTAAAAGTAAAGTACCCTCTAAAGACTTTTCTAGATAAGAAGGAATTCCATTTGATTTTGGATAAATACTAGGATACACAGGAGCTGCCACCGGTTGAATGCCTAATGATAGTAGGTGGTCTTGTAAAAATAATTGACTGACCACTGCCACTCGATCTTGAATTTTTTTTATGTAAATAGTTGGCGATAACCCTTCACGTTTTTTAAATAAACGGCTAAAGTAAAACTCGTCTTGAATGCCTATTTGAAGTGCCACATCTTTAATATTTATACCTTTATTTTGCACAATTATTTCCTTGGCTTTTTTTATTTTAGTATCAAGAACAAATTCTTTTGGTGGAATTCCTGTTTTCTTCTTAAAAACCCTCGCAAAGGAAACTGGCGTCATACGAGCTTTAGCAGCAAGATCCTGAACCGTAATATGTTTATGAGCGTTCTTGTAAATATAAGTTATGGTTTGTTCTATATCATCTAACTGTTGCACTTCTGTCATACTACCAATCAATTTCCACAGCTTTGCTTGGAAATTGCAACGGTCCAAAAACGATTTACTTTTTTGAAGGATAATCAGCTCATCTAAAATAGGACTTATTTTACATGGTTCCGTAGCGGTGAAGTAAATACTTTCTTGGTTCATATCCTTAATATCAATTATATATATTTTTAAATAGTTGTTTGCAGGTGACACGATAGAGCTGTTTTTCATCCAATATGCTTTTCCCTCGGTTAGTTCCTGTACATCAGACAAATTTTGGTTTTTAACAGCAGCTGAATTAGCTGCAACATAAATAATGGAAGGAGGTGCAATTAGCTCTTCTCCTTCCTCTAATAAGTGATGTGTAATTGTGTACATACGATTTCCCCTTACTTACATTCTCTAAGATTCTCCTATTATATATGATAATGATTATCAATTGCAATAAAGTAATAGGGTTTTGGTTTTTAAGGTCCCAATTCATTCTTAGGAATGCTTTTTTCTACCAAACTATCTAAAACAAGCAACAAACTAGCTGCAACCAATTCTGTATACAATGGAACTGTGATCCCCTTTATCCATTCATCTGTAAGATATAAAGGAATCCATAAAAAAAGAAAGGTAATCCCTATTTGCGAAATTGGAATAATCCACTTCCTCCTTATTCGAGGCAAAACTCTAATTAGAAAGGTCATGGTTGCTATTTCAAAAATCAAGGTTAATGGTATCAGTAATACAATATAGGAAATCAACGAACTTTTTGTCTCATATTGGACACTGAAGAGTTGAAAAAGGCCGGCAAAACCAAACAAAAAGGCTCCACCAACAATAAGCAGGGCAAATGCAAAAAGAAGTGTCATAGAAATCGCTAAAATAAGTTTATCGGAACCGCTTAAATTTGGATCATGATTATGTTGTCCCATAATGCTCTCCCCTTTTTAACCCTATTATTAGGTGTTATTCTTCTAAAGGGGAATTCATTCCAACAAAAAAGCAATAAGTCTTGGACTCATCGCTTTTTCAGATTAATCATTATTCATTCTTCTTCCCTGTGTCCAAAGTTAATGTTTTTGCCATAAAATATTTCGTCCATTTCGTTTGTTAGCTTGTTTGTAATTTCATATCTTTCTTCATCAGATAGTTTGTCTTTTGAGTATCCGAATAGATAATTGTTTAAATCAAACTCCTTTAGGCGGCACTTTGTGTGAAAAATATTTTCCTGATAAATATTTACATCAATCATATCATAAAGCCTTTTTACATCATTGGGTATGTAGTTTTGGATCGAATTGATGTCATGGTCAATAAACAGCTTGTTACCGTTAATATCTCTTGTAAAGCCACGTACTCGGTAATCCATGGTCATAATATCTGTTTCAAAAGAGTGGATCAGATAGTTTAAAGCTTTCAACGGTGAAATCTCTCCGCAAGTGGATACGTCTATATCCGCCCGAAATGTGCTTATTCCTTCAACTGGATGATATTCTGGATAGGTATGTACCGTAATATGACTCTTATCAAGCTGACATACCACGGAATCTGGAAGAGGTCCTGGAGATTCTTCATAAGACTCTGTTGGAACTTCAACTACGGGTCCTTCCGAAACGAGTACCGTCACACTTGCTCCTTGTGGAACATAATCCTGTTTTGCGACATTCAGCACATGTGCACCGATTAGGTCGGCGACGTTCTTTAAAATCTTTGTTAACCGGTCAGCATTATATTGTTCGTCGATATAATCGATATAGGATTCCCTTTCCTCTTTTGTCTTTGTATAACAGATATCATACATATTGAAACTCAGGGATTTTGTTAAATTATTAAACTCATGTAGCGTGATTCTATTTTCCGAAGACAAATCAAAATTCCCCCTTCATTTATTTTCTACAGTTATAGTACCCCTTCTGATATAGAAAAAAACAACTCAGGTACTTAAGAATTCACTTATCACTTTTTTCTGTTCCCAATAAACGGATTGCCCCAGTCGAATCAGCTCGTCCATATAGGTTACATCATCAAATGGCACTTCCTCTCCCAGTTCCTTATTAAGACGGATGTAATTACTTCCTAATAGATGCCTGCATTGATAGGACACAGATTCAGATGATAATTGCAACGCAAGGTCTAATAATTTTGGCGTAACTTTCATGGAAGGGAATTGAAACGGTAGCCACTGTTTTACCCCCCAATATTTATCCTTTTGAATGGTAAAGTCGATTTTTTGAAGTCCAGTCCCGATAGAGAGAATTTCTATATCTTCCAATTTCAACTTAAAATATTCCACCCCCTCTGTCATACAAACCAGAGATGGATTATTTGCCCACAGTCCTCCATCAATGGAAAGATAGTCGTTGCCGATATTGTTTGGGGGAAAATAAACTGGTGCAGAACAAGAGGAAAGCACGGCATCCCATAAGTGAATGGTCAAATCCTTTGCTGCCTTGTTTCCATAATTGGAACGATGCACAAATGGGCGACCATGTGTTAAATCAACAGCTGGTATTAACAAAGGACTTATTATATCCTTCAATTTTCGATTCCCAAACGCTTGCATGATAAACTGTCTAAGTTGACGGTCACTATAGATGCTTTTAAAAAGGCCTACTTTTGCTTGGCGGGTAAATATTTGTTTTCCGTATTTTTTATAACCTGATAATACCTCATTCATTGGCTTTTTGATGGAAATCGAGGAGGCGATAATAGAGCCCGTACTTGTTCCTGCAACAAGGTCTACTAGGTCAGCTATTGGTTGGTTGAAATCTTTCTCCATCTCCTGAAGAATAGAAACGGCAAATACTCCCCGAATTCCTCCCCCATCAAGACATAACATTTTCATGTACCTATCTCCCGTACTCATTTCCTTTTAGGCTTTCCTTCAACCAAGAAAAAACTCCTAAGAAAAGGAGGAATTTGTTCCTTTCTTAGGAGTTCTTCATTGTAAAATGATATGTTAGAGTATATGCATACTTCCTCAAATGGCCAATATTAGAAATGTCATGTTCAAAAAGTGGAGTTTTAATTATTTCTTGCTTATGAAAAATTTCATGAATCTGCTTTATATATGGTCTTTCATTTTCTCTTCGATTATTCATAAAGACACCATCTGCATGGTCTGGGATGACCTTATTAACAAAAACTGTGGAAACGTCCATGTTTTGCTTTTCTAACATATCTATCGCTTTTTTTGTTTCTAGTATAGGAAGTCGTTCGGCATTAAGGACAAAAGCATAACCTGTCTTCTTCTGATCAAGGAGAATATCCCGTACCTTTACAAACTTTTGCTTTCTAGACTGTAATTTTTCAAATATCGGGTCTTCCACCGGCTCTCCATCGTTTAATAACTGGCTATAGTTTTGCTGAACCTTTTTTCTCTTTTCCAACAAGCCGCTTATCCAGACATTCATCAATTCAGGTAATGTTAAAAGCCGAATGGTGTGTCCAGTTGGAGCAGTGTCAAATATGATATGGTCGAAAAAATTGTATTCTTCCAGCACTAAGGAAGTAATTTTATCAAATAGTGCTGCTTCATCTGCTCCTGGTGATGCGCTTGCCAGATCAATTTGCCTATGTACCTCTTCCACCATGGTTGCTTTTACTAATCCCTTTAGATTAGTTTTTACCTCCTCGATGTATCTCTTTGATTCAGATTGAGGGTTAATTTCCAAGAGATGCAGGTATGTGTCGATCGACAATATCTTATCTTTCGGCTTTACATGAAAGATGTCTCCAATATTGTGGGCTGGATCCGTTGATACTAATAAAACCTTTTTGCCTTCTTCCGATAATAGATGTGCAATAGCAGAAGCTGTGGTTGATTTTCCAACTCCCCCTTTGCCACCAATAAATATAATTTTGCAGTTAAATAGCTTGCTCATTCTTCTACCTCCTAACAACAGCGTATTCCATTTAGTGGTGATTTCTCCATCCCCATTCTTAGGTGCCAATCATGAAACCTCTCAATGACAAGTGGGTAAAGCTCCAACGTATAGTAAAATGCAGGATTAGGGAGACCGAGCATTTCAGAAAAACATAATAAAGTAAACAAATCCTCTTCTTCCCTCAACTCTCTTGCAATCTCAGTTCGGTGGGGTTGTTGAAGTATTTCATCATAAATAGTGATGACTTTCTTGAATTTTTCCAGAATATCCATTATTAAGGAAACCCCTTTCTGCTTTTATAAAAGGAGAGGATGAGCAACATGCTACATCCTCTCGCTAAATGTTACATGGACGGATCTATTGGAGGGGACTTGTCAGTTTTAAAGAATACTCTGAATGCCTCCAAAATAATCCAAAATGCAAACACGAAAATAATTCCACCTAAAATGAAAAGTAACATGTTCGCATCTGTTTCTCCGAGTCCTGACCATTGAAAGACGACTTGTACAAACATAGCATAAAGAGTCATAGAGAATATGAAAATCATCGGAACAAAAGTATAGAAGAAGTTTCTACCCTGCTTCTTTAACCAAACGGATATTAGCAGTAAACTTACTCCTGCCAAAAGCTGATTGCTTGTACCAAACAGCGGCCAGAGTAAGTAACCTCCTGAACCAAATCCATTCGGACCTTTTGGAATCAATACTAATGCAGCACTCGAAACAACAGCAACAGAAGTTGCGACATGCATGTTTGTTAAAGGTTTAAAGTTATATTCACTTCCGATTTCAGAAATGATGTATCTCATGAGACGTAAGGATGTATCCAAGCTAGTTGCTGCAAAACTCACAACAATCACGGTTACAATAGTTCTGGCAATATCCGCAGGAATCGCAATACCTGTAGCTAGTTGGGCCGCACCGTTAATAAAATTGGACATCCCCCCTAGGCTTGCTGCACCAAAGTCGGAGTAAGCTGCCCTAAAATCACCAGCATTGGCAAACAAAGTCGCAACCGCAATAATGGAGATCAAAGCAAGGATCCCCTCTCCTACCGATCCCAAATAACCAACAAAACGTGCGTCTGTTTCTTTATCGAGTTGTTTCGAAGTAGTACCCGATGCAACTAGTCCATGGAATCCAGAAATCGCCCCACAGGCAATAGTGATAAATAACAATGGGAACCAAGAAACATCACTTACTTCATTTGTCATCGGGGCAGTCAGTTCAGGTCTGAGTACTAGTAAACCTGCGTAAAGCATGAATAAGCCGACGACTAATTGGTGAGAATTGATATAGTCACGTGGCTGCAGTAATTTCCATACAGGTAAAGTTGATGCAAAATAACAATAAATCAATAGAACCATGATCCAAATGAAAAATGACATGGATACTCCATCTAATCCGAAGATAACCGTGTTATCGGCACCGCCAAAATAACGGACCAAGTCAATTTGGAGGAACTGAACCTTGCTTGTCAAAACTGCTGAACCGTACATAACGGCAAGTGCAATCAAAGAGGGAACCAGCATTTTTGCCTTTCTTTTGTAAACTGCATATCCAATCCAAATCGCAATCGGGATCTCAATAAATATTGGAATTACTGCAGCCGGGAACTTAATGAACAAGTTTGAGATAACCCAAGCAAACACGGCATTTACCATGAGAACTAAGATTAAAATGATAAATAAAAAGAGCATTTTTGCGCGTTTTCCAATTAGACGGTCTGTTAAAGTGCCAATAGATTGTCCTTTATTTCGGACAGAAAGCACAAGTGTACCAAAATCATGAACACCAGCTGCAAAGACAGTACCAAGTATGACCCATAGGAAAGCAGGTCCCCATCCCCAATAAAGTGCTATTGCAGGACCTAAAATTGGCGAAGCCCCCGCCACTGAGGAAAAGTGATGTCCCCAAAGGACTACCTTCTTCGTTGGTACAAAATCCACCCCATCATTATACTTATGGGCAGGTGTTACATAATCAGGATCCAGGCGATAAATTTTTTCTGCGATGAATTTGGAATAATAACGATAGCCTAGAGCAAATACGATAAAACCGGTGATTGCCAACCAAACAGAATTCACCCTAATTCCTCCCTCTTTCTATGTATACAAGAAAAGATTACTAATGAGTGAAAGCGTTGTCAATATAGATTTCTGAAAATTCGTACTAAATACACGCTACTTTTATTATCAGGTCATAAACTAGGTGGAAAGTAGCATGTTGTTGATTAATAATTCAATGTGCCGGAAGCACTAAATAAGCACATCAAAAAACACCTCACTGGAATTTAGTGAGGTGCTTTATTATCTTTCAAGAATTATATCAAGCAGATATGATAATGAGATTTGATTGGCTGTAATGTTAACAAGAGGCTTTTTAGAAAATAGCATCCCGCTTATAGTCCAGGTTCCAGTTCGGATCCATTCTATTTTTCGGAAAGATGGAGAGTTAGGGAATTTCGGAAACATGTAAGGGGTGCTCACCCTTCCCAAGCCAATGATCTGCTCTTTATCATTCTTAACAAAAACATAATCGTCCTCTTCCATCTCATGACAAAATTGATATAAAGCAGAAGTCTCTAAATAAGGTACTTTTTTTGCGCTATAAATTTGCCGGTAACTATTCCATATTTCTTTTCGAGATGAATAGTTTTTTACATTCCCAAGCTTGCCATGATTAAAAGTAAGCATACCTTCTTCAAAAAAAGAATCGGTATCAACTCCAGTTTGAATAGTGTAAATCCAATATTTCTTTTTTTCTTTCGCCTTATAAGCTTCTTTTTTTATACCGTTTTCCTTTTCAGAGTGTGTATCATATATATATTGTAAAAAACAGTTGATCTCATAATAGATCGGCAATTCTGTCTTCCTACCTACAATATTTATATATTTATTTAATAAATAACTTTCGTTGATTAATTTTTGGTAATAGTAAATTTTAGAGCCAATAGTATATGTATTCTGCAATGACGATGCTTCTTTAAACAATCTTTCTATTGCCATAATCTCTTTATTTGTAAATCGGCAAAAGAAGTTAGGGAAAAGATAATGAATCAGCTCACCAATTTCTTTATGACCAAAACCAATTAACCGTCGAACAGGGTCTTTGTAGAAGCTGTCTAAACGCTTATCAATACTATCATCACCAAAAAGAAAATCTATAAAATATTGTCTATAGCGTTCAATCGGTGCTTTTTGTTCAGAAAAGAAACTTTCCACTGGCAGAGTTGTTTCAGAAAATGACGATTGCTCTCTAAATTTTTGGAAATCCTCCCAGTTCATAATCGATAAATATTCTTCTTTTCTAAAAGCATGGAAGAACTGATATCTGGATGTTTGGTTTTCAATGTCTCCTATCCAAACCTCTGCCACTCGACTATACAAAAACAAATGTATATCCAAGTAATCATATTTCACCAAACCTTCCACTGAGCCTGGTGTTTTCAAATAAGAACTTAATATTTCATCCTCATCTTTTTGAAGTGCCAGTACCTTAATATCCTCTATTTTAAAAATATCCAGATTCTTCAAACCCCAGAGCTTTCTTACAAAGTTTAATGGCAGTGGCTCTCCCTGCTCTATTACATCTAATGTAATGATAATTTGATTGTACATGGTAATCGTATTTACCTTGCAAATGCAGATAAAATCAGTATGATCACAATAGTATACTTTGTCCCCTTGCCTCATTTGATTTATATGAATTAGTTCATACATATCTAAATGATAAGTAATGATGTTTGACTGTACATTCTTTGAATCACCACGTAAAATCCAAGTAGACACGATGAACACTCCTCTCACGCAGTTGCTCCTTTGTATACTGTATTACAGTTTTTATAAAACATTCAAAAAAAGAGCTGCTAGCCGGTAGCACCTCTCTTTTTACATTTAGAATATAGCCTAAAATGGACGCTTTATAGAAAAGTTCTTGTGCTTTTTCCGAAGTTTGGAAAAGTGACAAGCATCACATACTGCATATTTGAAATCAGGATCCAACTTCTTCCCACATTTGTTACACTGCTTCGTCCGCATTTTTACATCTGTTTGCAATCGCTCATGCACTTCATCACTAAATGATTCCCTTATTCTTTCCCAATATGTTGCTTCCGTTCTTCTGTCCAATCTATATAAAAACAACAAGTGAAGACCGATGGATTTATAGGATAACTCCACATTCTCCAGGCTATCCTTATTCATGAACGGCTCCGGCAGTTCTTCTCTTGTTACAATCGCTTCCATTGTTTGCTGCCATTGGTTTATAAGGGTCTGCTCTTTTGTAGAAAATGGTAGATGTAAAAAGCCATACAAATCGTTAACCGTCAGTCTAGCTTCAATGATGGTGTCCTCGATTGTCTCATATAAAATTTGTTCCTCGCTAAGGGTGGCCTTCTCTGTACCCGCAGGACTTTCGAACTTATCCCACAGGTCAAAGAAATGACCAAGCTTGTTTGAGTACTTTTGAAATCGCTCTAATATCGAACTGGTTGGAGCAATTGCAAAAGTATGTACCTGACGATCTTTCCCACCTAGTAGTTTTTCCATTGCTTTTATGTCTCCTATAAATGCAACCTTTCCAACGTCATACATTCCTTTACGGCCAGCCCGACCCGCAATCTGCTTTACTTCTTGTGAAGTCAGTCGTCTTCGTCGTGTCCCATCAAACTTTTCATTTTGCAAGAAGACTACTCTTCTAATTGGCAAATTCAAGCCCATCCCGATAGCATCTGTCGCGACAATAACTGTTGTTTCTCCATCTATAAAACGTTGCATCTGCTTTTTTCTTGTTTCAGGAGGCATGCTTCCATATATCATGCTGACTTGATGACCGTTGTTCTGAAGAATCGATGCCGTTTCTAAAACCCGTTTACGAGAAAAACAGACAAGTGCATCCCCTCTTTTTGTATCCCTAAGAGTAAATGGCCGATCTTCAACTTGAAGAGGAGTGTCCCTTGTATATTCGTTAATTTCAATATTCGCACTCCCAAGTAGCTGCAATACCATTTCTCGCATACTAAAGCTTCCTACAATATGCACTTCATCCGCATTAGCCTTCGTAATGGCTTTGTACCAAGAAAAACCCCGATCCTTATCTGCAATCATTTGTGCTTCATCAATCACGATAACTTCATAATGATCTTTTTCATAGAACATTTCGACCGTGCTAGAGAAATGGGTAGCTCCTGGAGACAACTTCTCTTCTTCCCCTGTTTTTAATGAGCAGGGTACTCCATCTGAATTTAATGTATCGTAGACTTCCAACGCCAATAACCGCAATGGTGCAAGATATAACCCGCTTTTTGCTTCTTTCATTCTCTGTAAGGCTTGAAAAGTCTTTCCTGTGTTTGTTTCCCCAATATGTATCACATACCGTGTGCTTCTGCCACTGGAAGGAATATATTCCCTTCCAAAAATATCTTCTAACATCCTCTCCTCTTCTTCTTGTTTACGGCGGATTTCTTCCAATATCTCTTCTTCTTTTCGTTTCCGATCATTGATATCTCTTTGCAAATAGTGCTCATGTACTGCTAAGTCAAAAGGTTGTTCAGCAAGTTCAAGCAGATCCGTAACAAATTCATCTTGTAGTTGTTCCAAATAATCATTGACCAGTAAGTAGAAAGAGTTTGCAAGTAACTTCCTAAGCTTAGATACATTAAACTCTTCAGAAGTCACGGTACCGTAATCTTTTAAAATTTTTTCAGGAAGTTCTTTCATTATCAGGCCGGGAAGAAAACCGAACAGATAATCCGTAATTCTCTTTTCATAGAAAAAATAATATGTTTCATATTCCAAGTATTCCTCATAATAATCAAAGGTTTGATGAACAGCACCTGTCAGCTCACCAAAAAAGTCCTTCAAAGTGTGATAGTCGGATGCATCCATAGGGCCAGACTCTTTTAACACATCTTCTCTTCTGTAGGAGTCTGTTTCTTCAAATTTCGGGTTGTTCTGTAGGTCCTCCCTTACCTTCTTTGCAACAAAGTGTCTGACATACAAGAAGTAATTCGCTTGATTTATTTCCACTATCTTGTGCGCTACCTGATCAACCGCATCTGTAACAGCATCGATGCGAAGTTGCAGACGTTTTTCTTCCATTCTTTTTTGGAAATTTTTACGGGCCTGAATGTATTTTTCTGCCCATACTGACGGGTTCGTATACGAGGAATTCCGTAACCACTCTTCTGCATGAAAAGGTTCATATTCCCGCATTTCATTTTTAAACAGTTGGTTGATAATTTTTTTGTCAACCCCTTCTATTTCAAACCCGCGTTCACTCAAAATGTGTTTTTTCTCTTTTCGGGCAACGTCATTAGTTACCTTATTAAGCCATACATTGTACCAAATCTGTTCCACGTAATGCTTACGCTCTTCTATGTATTCCTCAAATGTAGGCAGGTCTTCTTTTGTTTCGAAATACTGTTGAATATCCTCTTCTATCTTATATTTTGTTCGATCGGCAGATATTGAATGAATAATGTTTAATTTGTCCATAACGAAGTCTCCTTTAGTGTATGTTTAGAGACTTTAGATGTTTGTCTTAATCTATGTCTAAAAGCTCTAGTCTTGTGGTTTTTAATATCTTTTGATAATTCATTGGTTTTAAACAAAAATCTAATGTTTCCTGCAACATATCATAAGAATATTCCCTTGTCACGAGTTGTATCTCATATTTTTAAAACAGAGTAAATAATAGGAAAAAATAGTTGTTGACATTTTAACATACCGAGCATATACTTTATCTTGAAGTTATAAATCTCGAATTAAAGATATTTTACTAAAAGGGAAATTAGGAGGAATATTATTATGACTAAAACAGTTTGGAATGTTGACAAATCCCACAGTACAGTGGACTTTTCGGTAAAGCACATGATGTTCGCTACAGTAAAAGGTGGATTTCATGAATATGATGCAACAGTCGTTGCAGATCCAACAGATTTAACTACTGCTGATATCGAGTTTGTTGTGGATGTAGCAAGTATTGATACACGCAGTAGCGACCGTGATGCTCACCTTCGCTCTGGAGATTTCTTTGATGTAGATAACCATCCAAAAATGACTTTCAAAGCTACAACCATCGAGAAAACTGACGAAAACGAATACAACGTAACAGGAGATCTTACTCTTCGTGGTACAACAAAATCAGAAACATTTTCCGTTGTGTTTGAAGGAACTGGTCAAGACCCTTGGGGAAATGAGAAAGCAGGTTTTGCAGTAGAAGGAAAAATCAAGAGAAGTGACTTTGGCTTGACTTGGAATGCTCCACTAGAAGCCGGTGGTGTACTTGTTGGGGATCAAATTAAGATCGCATTACAATTACAAGCTGCTAAGGGATAAATAAAATAAAAAGGGAATTGCTAAAAGGCAAAGGCAATTCCCTTTATTGTTTATTTTTTTATTTCTTCCCAAATTAAAACCGCTACTTGCAAGCAGGTTATAGAGGGGAAATCAGTGGAAAAAGAAGCGTCCATATAGTGTTTAATATGCCTTGCTAATTCGTCTACTGAATCAACTTCATCTAGCGCATCTACAATTTTATCAATTTGATTTTGGTACCTATCTTCCCCCGCACCCATCGCAAGAAGGTCCATCGGATCCCATTCATTGATAATCTGAATGACGATTTCTTGTTTTTTTATCTTAGACACACCAATAAAACTTTCCATCTATAACACCTGCCCTAATTAGTTTGAAAGAGCTTCATATAATTTGTTCGTCAATTCTATTGTGTATCTGCTTCCACCTCTTTCAATCACATCCTCAATCAACATAGCTGTCAAAAATGTCGGGTCCTTTTGATCGTAAGAAACCCATAATCCGTTTTCCAATCTTTCTGCTTTTTTAATCTCAGCAGTTCCTGTCTTCCCTGCAATCTCTCGTCCTGGTATATTTGCTACACTGGATTTTCCTTCCGTAACAGTCTTTCTAAGATTGTCCTGAAGGAGTTTTGCGTTCTCAGGCGACACGATATCCTTCCATACTTCAGAAGTTTCTTCTTCCAGCAGCAATGGCTTCATCATTGACCCGTCATTTACTACCCCTCCATAAATGCTTGCCAGGTGTACGATGTTCAATAAGATTTCGCCTTGTCCATAAGCGGTATGGGCCAATAGGACTTCATTGTCGAAAGATCCCGAGTTGGAAATTTGAGAATCGCTTACTGGAGGATACGCGAAAGGAAGTTCTTCCCCAATTCCTAATTTCGCTAACCCTTCCTCAAAATCCTCTATCCCAATGTCAATTGCTGCCTTAGCAAAATAAATATTGTCTGAGTTGTTCAATCCACTTTTTAAATCTACTTTTGTATCGTCTACATACACTCTGGTTACTTTACTACCCCCGATATCCCATTGCTTGTCAGGGATGTCATATTGGTGGTTCGGGTCAAGCTTTCCGCTTTCCAGACCGATTATTGAAGTAAGGAGTTTCATGGTGGAGCCTGGGGAGTACGTAGCACGGAAGCGATTTTCACTAGCCATGATCCCTGCTTCCTTTAATTCATCCAGCCTCTTTTTCTTGCTCAGTGAAGTTCCCATAGTAACAGTGTTTGGGTCATATGCCGGGGTACTTACAAGACTTAATACCTTTCCGGTACTAGGGTCAATGGTAGCTGCTTGCCCTGCATCATCTTTCATGACATCATACAATTTCTGTTGCATGTCCGCATCTATAGTCAATGTAATGTCTTTACCACGTTCTGGCTCTGTTCTTGCAATTGTTTTTTCTGTGCCGTCTTCTTTTACTTGGGTTACTTCCATGCCTTTCTTGCCTTTTAATTCCTTTTCAAATAATCCTTCAATCCCGTTAACACCTAATCTATCACCCTGCGCGTATCCCTCAAAGTCTTCTAAATCTTGCGCAGTAGCCTCAGCTATATAGCCTACTAAATGAGCTGTTGCTTCTGCAAATGGATAAACACGTTCTATCGACTTTCCATTTGTAACTCCTTCAATTTCTATTAATTGTAAAACTAAATCCCTCTTTTCTTTTCGGAAATTTTTGATTGGCATGGCATAATGAGGCTGTGCCCAGCTTAATGTATAAAGACCTGTTATTTCTTCTTCTGACATAT
This sequence comes from Bacillus sp. RO2, assembly GCF_012911845.1. Taxonomy (GTDB): domain Bacteria; phylum Bacillota; class Bacilli; order Bacillales; family Bacillaceae_I; genus Sutcliffiella_A. The sequence goes on from NZ_JAAXCU010000048.1 coordinate 238,584, forward strand.
CAATCATCTCAGCAAGTTTTGTTAAATCTCTTTCTGCATTAAACTCACCTGGAACAATTTGTAGATTCATGACTTCCTCATTAGCAGCAAGTTTGTTCCCCTTGCTGTCTAAGATTTCACCCCGTGTTGCTTTCGTATACTCGATCACAAATTCATCTGTCAAATCATATTCTGGAAAAATAAAACTTGGTTCCCACTGAATATACCACTGTTCGTTTTCTTCTTCATCTAGCACTTTATCCATGACAAAATTCACTTCGTAATCTATTTTTCTAGCAAATGTGTCATATGTGATCTTACCTGGAATAGTGACGGTTTCTTGTTCTTCCCACTCAACTTCTTGATCCAACACTTCTATTTTTAAATTTTCCATTTCAAAAAGGTCATAAACCTCTTTATGCTTTTCTTCAAAAAGTTGCAGTGGTACGTTTTCTTTTGACTCCAATTGAAGATATTCTTCATACATGTTAGAGAAATCTTGTTCCTCCCAAGTTGTTATGTAATCGTTTAACACATCATAAGGATTGACGGGTTCTTTTTGACACCCAGCTAGTATCATCAACATGACTATCATAAAAAATATCTTTTTCATTGAAGCCCCCACCCTCTCTTGACCGTTTAGTTTAAGGATACATGAATTTCCAATTTGATAAAAGGAAAATGATTCTATTGTTTCTTGGAATAGCCAACCCCCTTACCTTTTAAGAGTTACGTCTTGTTGTTAATTCTTCATGTAGACTTCTCGCTATGATAACAGTCTCAACTTAAAAATTTGCTCATGATTGTCTTCATCCACCTTAGTGTGACAATCTCAACTTAAAAATCCGCTTATGATAGACTCCATTTCTAAATCTACATGATCAAAGCAAACAAAAATTCAGACGAATTTCAATAACTACTTGTTCCTAATAAAACAAAAACCCCTACTCAAAAAAGTAGAGGTCAAAATATAAATATCTGTCTTTTATTGTCCAAACCAGGCATCTGCCAAAATCTGATAAGATTTCAACCTTGCCTGCTGATCATATACATGAGTATTCACAATGAGTTCGTCTGCTTGTGTTTCTTCTAGTATTGCGAAAAGCTTTTTCCTAACTGTTTCTGCATTTCCTGTAACGGTATATTTCAACTGTTGTGCAACCACATGTTTCTCATACTCACTCCAAAGGGAGTCCATATCTTCCACTGGTGGTTTCAGTTGGCCTGGATTTCCACGGATCAAATTAAGGAATTGTTGCTGAATGGAGGTCGCTAAAAATTCCGCTTCCTCATCACTTTCTGCAGCAATTACGTTCACGCCAATCATGGCATACGGCTTGTCCAAATGCTCAGATGGTTTAAAGGAACTGCGATAGATTTGAAGTGCAGGCAGCGTATAGTCTGGTGAAAAATGACTGGCAAATGCAAATGGCAGTCCTTGTTCTGCAGAAAGCTTTGCGCTGAATCCGCTTGAGCCGAGCAACCAAATTGGAACATCCAGTCCTTCTCCAGGAACGGCTTTTACTCTTGTGGTTCCATCAGGGTGAAAATAAGAACGTAACTCCGCTAACTGATTAGGGAAATCCTCTCCCCCTGTTTTGCGCTCCCGTCTAAGTGCCGCTGCAGTCAGTTGGTCACTTCCAGGTGCCCGGCCGAGGCCAAGGTCGATTCTGCCAGGATACAAGGATTCCAACGTTCCAAACTGTTCCGCAATGACAAGCGGTGCATGATTGGGAAGCATAATGCCCCCGGATCCCACCCTTATCTTCTTTGTTGCCCCTGCTATATGCCCAATCACGACAGAAGTTGCAGAGCTCGCGATCCCCCTCATATTATGGTGCTCGGCAAGCCAATAACGGGTATATCCTAGGCTTTCCACATGCTGTGCAAGTTCTACACTATTTTGAAAAGATGTTTGAGCAGTACTTCCCTCTACAATTGGGGCCAGATCCAAGACAGATAATGGTACCTGATTATTTCTTACGGTCATCATATATTCTCCTTTCTTACTTAGGGGCCTTCTCGAACTCTTCTTTTATCTTCGTTAACAGCTCTTGTTTGGTTAAAAGTTCGTAAGCGGTTGATGCCATTGCTTTAGCTCCAAGGATCATCGCCTCTTTTCCTTGGTCACTCAATGCCGCATCGCGGAATTCAGTTGTATGGCAACTATATAATTCATTACAAATTTTAATGTATGGATGAATAGACGGAACTACTAGACTTACATTTCCCATATCTAGTGAACCAGATCCATCTCTATTTTCAATAACCTCTTCAGATGGCACTCCTAGTGATATAAGCTGGTCGGTAAAGACATCGGACAGTGTTTCATTTGTAACCATGTTATCGTAGGATAATTCATAGTTGGACATTTTCATTGTTGCACCGGTCATCATCGCTGCGCCTTCTGCTATTGATTTCACTTTTTCTACCAATTCATTCACATAGCTTCGTGTTTTGGCACGTACGTAAAATTGAGCGACAGCATAATCTGGCACCACGTTGGCAGCTTTTCCGCCTTCAGGAATAATCCCATGAATGCGTGTATCACTCGTAACATGTTGTCTTAATGCATTAATACCGTTAAAAGTCTGGATCACCGCATCCAATGCATTAATTCCTTTTTCAGGGTTTGCTGCTGCATGGGCAGGCTTCCCAAAGAATTCAAATTGGATAGCATCCATCGCGAGTGAAGACCCGCTCTTCACATAGGAATGCAGTGGATGAACCATCATGGCAACATCTAAATTATCAAAGACTCCCTGCTCAGCCATTGTCACCTTGCCGCCTTTGGTCTCTTCGGCAGGAGTACCATAAACAATAACTCTGCCTCCAGTTTCTTGTAATACTTTACTTGTGGCAATGCCGGCTGCGATACCCATCGTGCCTATTAAATTATGGCCGCAAGCATGTCCAATCTCAGGGAGGGCGTCATATTCACACATAAATCCGATAGTTGGACCCGGTCTCCCACTGTCAAAAACAGCCTCAAATGCAGTTGACAGCCCACAAATCCCCATTTGAACATCAAATCCGTGTTCTGAAAGTTTATCAGAAAGAACTTTGGCTGATTTGTATTCCTCATGTCCAAGTTCAGGGTTTTCACCTATATATGTACTAATCTCAAAAAAATCATTTTTATGTGAATCAAGGAAATCTGTTATGATCTGCTTCATTTATTAATCCCCTTTGGACAATTATTTAGTGAATGGAAATATATTAACATGAAGTTTCTTCAAATAATAATTATTTGCCTCCAAAAAGCAAAGGGAGCTCTCCACATAATAGAAGCTCCCTCTTCCTTATACTCTTCTCATTTGAAAAACATCCAAACCATTTTTCCATATCGTCTGCAGTAGAGCCACCTTTGGGGAAAGTTCTGGTTTTGGTTCCTTGCCCTTTCCAATACGCTCTAACTGATTACTATACCAGGTCAATTCTAGCATAGCGGTTTGATCCACTAGTTTGATCCCTGTCTTTCTTGGTAATAGTTCGATAGTTTCCCTTTTCCCTTGTAGAAGTTCTTTAGGAAGGTAAGGATATACTGCCATTGGACGAGCTAATCCCACCATGGATGTTGCTCCTTCAAGTACTGCATCCTTCATTCCGCTTAACGTTCTGAATCCTCCTGTTACAACAAGGGGTGCTTTTGATACCTTCCTAGCTTCTGCTGCAAATTCAAGAAAGTACGCTTCCCTTCTTTTGGTGCTCTCTTTTACATTCATCCCTGTCATTTGTGGACTTTCATAGGATCCTCCTGAAATTTCAATCAAGTCTATTCCCAGTTGGTCCAATGTCTGAATAACCTGTAATGCTTCGTCCTCAGAAAATCCGGCCTTCATAAAGTCTGCAGAATTAAGTTTAACTCCGATCGGAAAAGAGTCACCGACTTGTTCTCGAACCTCTTTATAGATTTCCAGCAGAAATCTCATACGGTTTTCGATCGAACCTCCCCATTGGTCTGTCCGTTTATTATGTCTGGGTGATAAAAACTGACTGATGAGATAACCATGGGCACCATGGAGCTGAACGCCAGTAAATCCTGATCTTTTGGCAATTTTAGCAGTATTGGCAAACCGTTGGATGATGTTAATTATCTCATCTTCTTGCAGCTCCCTCGCTACAGGGAAGTAGCGTTGAAGTTTTGGATCAAATTCTACTTTGGACGGGGCAACAGCTTCTTTTACGATTCCTTTAAATACTTGTTTCCCCGGATGATTGATTTGCATCCAAAGGTGAGTTCCATTTTTTGTTCCCGCCTTTGCCCAACCCTTTAACAAATCTAACTCTTTTTCATTTTCCACAACAACGTTTCTAGGTTCACCTAGGGCACGTTTGTCGACCATGACATTGCCTGTCACAACAATGCCTGCTTCACTTTCTGCCCAGGTTTCATATAGATGAACCAGTTTTTGTGTGGGTTTATTGTGTTCGTCAGCCATCCCTTCGCTCATTGCTGCTTTAAAAAATCTGTTTTTTATTTCAACCCCATTTGGCAGTACCAACTTGTCATGTAACTGTGCCATTCTTTTACCTCCCTACGCTTGTCCTAACAAGGATATGAAAAAATGGTTGGAATAACACTCCAACCATTCACTCTATATGTTAAATTAGTATCTTAACGCACCAGCACCTGCGATAATCAAGATAATGAAAAGCACTACAATTAGTGCAAAGCCTCCACCATAATTTCCACCTGACATATAATTCCCTCCTTCACGTAGACTACAATACAATTTATGCATGATACTTGTACTACGTATAGGCTATGGAATGTTTTTTTAGGCAAGGAATGTTCTATAGTGGTTTATGCCCAATTACCTTGGCGGAATAACGGTACTCTTTCACCGTCCTTAGTAATACCGTCAATATCCATGTCACTTGATCCAATCATGAAATCAACATGGGTAATGCTTGAATTCGCCCCAGCTGCTTCAAGTTCTTCTTCTGACATCTGTTTTCCGCCTTCTAGTGCGAAAGAATATGCATTTCCAATCGCCAAATGATGCGAAGCATTTTCATCAAACAATGTGTTATAGAAAATAAGATTGGTATTGGAAATTGGAGAATCATGTGGCACAAGTGCAACTTCACCTAAATAGTGTGATCCCTCATCTGTTTCAATCAATTTTTGAAGTGTTTCATAGCCTTCTTCCGCTTCAAATGAGACGATTCTTCCGTTTTCAAAAGTGATGGAAAAATTATCAATCATGTTTCCGCCATAGTTCAATGGCTTGGAACTTCTCACCGTACCGTTAACCCCTGTTTTTAGTGGAGTAGTAAAGACTTCCTCGGTTGGCATGTTGGCTATAAAGGCTACACCATTTTCGTTAATGCTTTCCGGTCCTATCCATACATGTTTCTCAGCTAAATCAATTGTCAAATCTGTACCTTCAGCTTTATAGTGTAGTGATTTAAACTTTTTGTTATTTAGGAATTCCACTTTCTCACTAAGTTTTTCTTTGTGTTCCATCCACGCTTTGACAGGATCCTCAAGATTTGCTCTTGTTGCGTAGAAAATAGCTTCCCACAATTTTTCTTCCTGTTCTTGCTCTGTCATATCTGGGAATACTTTTGCGGACCAGCCTTTAGAGGGAACTGCAACAATAGACCAGCTGATTTTATCAGCCATGACCATATTACGATAGCCTTTGGTTGCTTCACCTGCTGCTTTTTGTAAGTTTGCAATTTTTGAAGCATCTACCCCTTTTAACAAATCTGGGTTTACGGACGTGATAGCAAGCATTGCTGCTCCTTCTTCGTATGCCTTCTCAAACATTTCCGCTCTCCAGCTAGGGAAATACTCAAAGGACTCATCAGGTGCTTCATCGTAACGGATTCTAGTCACCTGCTCATCGGTCCATTCAATCTGAACAAGTTTTGCTCCTGCTTCATATGCTTTTTTTGTAACAAGTCTAACGAAAGGTGCTGTACCGATGTCAGCGTTTACAATTAGGGTTTGGCCTTTTTGTACATTAACGCCAACTTTTACGGCAAGCTCTGCGTATTTTTCCATGTTTGTGTGAAGATTACTCAATATGTATACCCCCTAAGAATTTTCCTATGTTCCCAAAAAATATCATGTTCCCATTGATTTGTCTAGTTCTCTGGTGGAAAAAAGACAGTAACCAAAGTAGGTCCTGCCTAAAAGTTGCATTTATTGTTGATCTACGTTTCAGGTGCTTCGCTTTCCGCGGACAGTACCGGAGCCTCCCTTCGTTGGAGGCCACTGAAAAAGTCTTGATTTTAGTATTTTTATAAACACCGCTGTGGATTTCCGCAAATGGCTTCGCTTTCCTAGGGGCGCTGCTGGAGCCTCCTGATATGAACGAAACTGTCAAGGCCCCCACTCAACTAGGTGTTTATGTTTTGTTTTTGTGCAACTCTAAGAAGAGAAGCCGATTCTACTTCTTTTTCTTTTATGCGTTTGATG
>NZ_JAAXCU010000049.1 GCF_012911845.1 Bacillus sp. RO2
TTCAATAAAGAACCAGGAGGTTCCTTATATTATCCGGTATTAGCTCCGGTTTCCCGAAGTTATCCCAGTCTTACAGGCAGGTTGCCCACGTGTTACTCACCCGTCCGCCGCTGACCTTTCAAAAGCAAGCTTTTAAAAGATCCGCTCGACTTGCATGTATTAGGCACGCCGCCAGCGTTCGTCCTGAGCCAGGATCAAACTCTCCAATAAAGAGTCTGAGCTTTTGCTCAAAATTTGCTAGCTTGTATTACTTAAATCATTTTGTCGTGTTCCGTAGAACCGACGTTATGACGCTGTTGTTTTGTTTAGTTTTCAAAGAACTCTTTTTCGTCGTTCTCTCGAAGCGACTTTATTATCTTACCACATACTCTAAATTGAAGTCAACAACTTTTTATAAGTTATTTTCAATTCATGTATGTAGTCGTTTGTGACAACGAAATATAATATACCATTTTTAATAAAGATAAGTCAACGAAAATATCAAAAAAAACCCTCTTTTTTTTTGGAGGGCGGTATTATTAGTATATTGGATGGAAGCAATCACTAAAAACACGTAATCTTTTCTTCTTATACGATATACTTCTGAATGATTACTAATGATATTACCCCTGGTATGCCTAATAAACCTGATACTGCAGCGGTAGCAGGATTAATTGGCACATGAATCCCCATAGAGTTTCCAAATGCATTTAAAAAGAATAAAAAGAGTGCACCAATCATTACCTTTATTAGCGCTTGACCTGCAAAGCGCAACGGTTTTATCGGTGTCCCCACCAATAGAACAAGCAGGATCAATCCGCAGATGACTCCTATTACTAGTAACGGTTCCATTATAACCCCTCCTCTTGCCAGCTTGTACTAAACTATATGAATGACAGTCTCAATTAAGAACTCGCTACTTAAATAAGAAATTTAAGAAGGCATAAAAAAAGCAGCTAAGGATTTCCCCAGCTACTTCTTTACCATACGAGTTCGGACTTCCCTTAAAAGGAAGAGGTATTTTGCTTCTGCTATCTTTAATTGACAGATGACTTCTTCTGAAGGATCGACGCTTTTATCTACCAAACTTTTTTGTTTGGCCCATCGATTCTTACAATCTTCCGTTGTTTCCATTAATTTGGCATCATACTGTTTTTTTAAGCGGTCTTTTTTTCGAAAAAACATAGGTGATGATAACCCCTTTGTCTGAGATCATAGATCGTCTTCTTTCATTTAACTAAACTTATATTTCTCTTCTACCTTCAAGGGCTTTTGATAACGTTACTTCATCTGCATATTCTAGATCTCCTCCAACAGGAAGTCCATGAGCAATACGGGTCATTTTTATCCCAGATGGTTTTAATAGCCTAGAAATATACATAGCTGTTGCTTCACCTTCTATATTGGGGTTGGTTGCAAGGATGAGTTCTTGGACTTCATCATCTTGCAATCGTTTAATAAGTTCAGGTATTTTGATATCCTCCGGACCGATTCCATCCATTGGAGATATTGCACCGTGAAGGACATGGTAGAGGCCGTTATAGTCCCGCATTTTTTCCATCGCAATTACATCTTTTGTTTCCTGTACCACACAGATAACAGTTCTGTCTCTTCTATTATCCTCACAAATATAGCAAGGATCCCTATCGGTGATATGTCCGCAAACCGAACAATAAAAAAGGTTTCTCTTTGCATTCACTAGTGCTTTTGCAAAGTCCAATACGGTATCTTCTTTCATGTTAAGTACGAAAAAAGCCAGACGAGCGGCCGTTTTCGGGCCGATACCTGGCAATTTCATAAAGCTGTCAATCAGCTTTGATATAGGCTCAGGATAATGCATAAAGGTCCTCCTAGAATAGTCCTGGCATGTTTAACCCTTTAGTGAATTGGCCCATTGTATCATTTGTCAGCTCATCCATTTTCTTAAGGGCATCGTTTGTAGCAGCTAGAACTAAGTCTTGTAGCATTTCGATATCTTCCGGGTCTACTACTTCTTCTTTGATATTTACTTCAATGATTTCTTTTTGGCCATTAACTACTACTGTGACCATTCCGCCGCCAGCTGTACCTTCCATTGTCTTTTCAGCTAATTCTTCCTGTGCTTTAGCCATATCCTTTTGCATCTTTTGCATTTGTTTCATCATTTTTTGCATGTTACCCATTCCGCCGCCACGCATCATAATAAATTCCTCCTAATATGGTTTTATAATTTATTCTTTAATTTCTACAAGATCAGGGCCGACAAGTTTCTTCGCTTCTTCAATGAATGGGTCATCTTGGGTTTCGCTGCCCTCTTCATCATTTTTTTGTCCGCGGATAAAGCCTTCTCGGATCTTCAGCCATTCTTCTTCTGGAACGGCCAGCATGTCATAAGATTTTCCGGTAAGGTCCAAAATGATTTGTTCAAGATTTTGCTTTACCGGTTCATCAGATGCCATCTTGCAATGTATCTCATATTTAAACTTTAACACAAAAGCACTGCTTGCTGCAGCTACAGGTTCACTGTCGGTCAATAATGCAGCATGGGAAACTTTATTTTGCTTACGGAGTGCCTCTAGCAACTGCGCCCAGCTGCCTTTGATGCTTTCCAAGTCTCCTCTTGTTGCCTGCTTCAGCACTTCCTGAATTCGACCTGTTGCTGGTTTGAAGCCATTTCTGGCACCGCCGCCACTTCTTGCAGGGGCCTTGCTTGGTGCATTCGCTTTTGCCGCTCCCCCTGCACTTCCTGCCGCAAGCTCTTTCACCTTGCTCTCCAGCATAGCAATCTTCTTTTGCAAAAGATTTACCTGGTCTTGATTCGCTGATTCCTTAGCCTGGACTTCAAGCTGACATAGCTTCACAATCGCTACTTCTAAGTAAATTCGCGGATGGTTCGTCCACTTCATTTCCTGTTGACTCTTATTCAAAATATCGATTGTCTCATAGATTGTTTCTGCAGGGATTTCTTCTGCAAACCGTTGAAAAGCTTCATCCACCTGTACTCTGTCCAAAATTTGTTCCAAATTTGGTGCCGTCTTATATAGGAGCATATCCCGGTAATAGAAAATGAGATCTTCCAGAAACCTTGCAGGATCTTTACCTGATTGGAAAACCTGGTTCAACGAATCTAGCGCCTGTGCCACGTTTTTATGATACAGGCCGTTTACGATATCTGTCATAAAGCTTTGTGAGACAGATCCTGTTATGGCCAGTGCATCTTGTACAGTTAGCGTACCACTACTGAAAGAGATGGCTTGGTCCATCAAACTGAGGGCATCACGCATCCCACCCTCTGCCGCTCGGGCAATGATAGCCAATGCTTGGGGCTCTGCTTCTATTTCTTGTGCTTGTAAAACAGTAGAAAGCCTTCCGACAATTGACTCCCCTGTTATCCTTTTGAAATCAAAGCGCTGACAACGCGAGATGATGGTCAGTGGAATCTTGTGAGGTTCGGTTGTAGCCAATATAAAGATTACGTGCTTTGGCGGTTCTTCTAACGTTTTTAGTAACGCATTAAACGCACCGATAGAAAGCATATGTACTTCATCAATAATATATACCTTATATTTTACAGAGCTTGGAGCATATTTGACTTTGTCGCGAATGTCTCGGATCTCGTCTACTCCATTATTGGAAGCTGCATCTATTTCAATGACATCAGAAATGGAACCGTCCGTTATTCCTTTACAGGCAGAACATTCGTTGCATGGTTCCGCAACTGGTGCATGTTCGCAGTTTACTGCTTTTGCTAGTATTTTGGCCGCACTTGTTTTTCCTGTTCCTCTTGGACCGGAGAACAAGTAGGCGTGAGAAAACTTTTGTTGAAGCAGGGCGTTTTGTAAGGTTTGGGTTATATGTTCTTGTCCCACGACATCTGCAAAGGTTTGTGGTCGAAAAACACGATATAAAGCTTGATATGCCACCAATATGCCCTCCTTCTTTTTTATCCTCTTCCATTATACCGTATGGGTTGTGGAAAATAAAATGTTTGTTCCATGTCTATCATTATTAATTGACTCTATAGAATGATCGTTTCTTTCCTCTGCAGACACTCGCTTTCCGCGGGGCTATGCTTGTGCCTCCTCGGCTTCGCCTGCGGGGTCTCCACCTAGCGCTATCTCCCTCAGGACAAGGAAGTCTTCGCCTTCCGCTCCAATCCACTAATCTGTTTAACATGTTAAACATGAAAAAACTCACCCCAGAAATTGGAGTGAGCTTGATTAGTATTATTAAACTGCCGTGCACCTTCTGTCGATTAGTCACCATAAGCGTTACTCAAGCAGTTAGCTCGACCCAGGCAACCCTGCGGCACATGAGAGAGTCCGCTTAATGCTGCTTCCTTCCGGACCTGACATGGTTCACGGGTTCCCATTGCGCAGGACCCAGGTGTCAACACCACTTACTTGAGGCAGACCCTACAGTCTACTAACCTCGAGAAGGGATTCAGCCTCGCTAGAGCGGATTGCGAGTTCAGGGCACCGCTACCTCCCCGCTTAGCACGACAAAATTAAAACCATAAGTTGGTTGCGTCATTAACTCGACGCATAATTTAGTATAACGGGTAAGTGAAAAAAATGCAACCGTCCGATACTGTAAATTATTAGGAGTTAGACTGCCGAAGTTGCTTCTTCTCTTTTTTCTGCTGACGAAGCTTCCTGAAAAAAGAGGACAGCAGTTCACCACATTCTTCTTCCATTATACCACTCACCACTTCTGTCTGGTGATTAAAGCGCTCATCTTGCAAGATATTCATCAGGGTCCCTGCACATCCCGCTTTTGGATCCTTGGCACCGTATACCACTTTTTTGATTCGTGATTGGATGATCGCTCCTGCACACATGGGACACGGTTCCAACGTTACATAAAGGATCGCTTCCTCTAACCGCCATGTTTGCAAGGCTTCACACGCTTGATCAATCACCATGATTTCTGCATGTGTAATCGATCTTTGGGTGGTTTCCCTGAGATTATACCCCTTTGCTATAACTTTTCCATCATGTACAAGAACGGCACCAATTGGAACCTCCTTAAGTGACTCCGCTTTTTTCGCCTCTTCTATCGCCAACATCATAAAATGTTCATCTTGCATTTTGGACCTTCCCCTTCTTTTCCTTGCATATTTATATTCTCCACCTCTTTTCCATAGACTAATCTCTACGAGGTGATTTTACTTAATGAAACAAACCGCTCTTTTAATTATTGATATAATCAACGACTTTCAATTTAAGCACGGAAGCATCTTGGCAGAAAAAACATCCAGGATCGTTCCTAATATTAAAGCAATCAAGGAATACATGCACAAGGAAGAACTACCGGTTATCTATATTAATGACCATTATAACTTATGGCAGGCTGATTACGATAAAATCATCGATAAATGCTCGAACAAATGGAGCGAACCGATCATGCAAGCATTGTATCCCAGTGGTGATGACTTTTTTCTCATCAAGCCGAAGCATTCCGCTTTCTATGGGACAGCATTGCATACCCTGCTCTCCCAACTTCATATAAAAAAACTGATTCTTACAGGACTCGCGGGGAATATATGTGTTCTTTTTACCGCAAATGACGCTTACATGCGGGAGTTTGAGCTAATAATACCGAGCGATGCCATCGCTTCTGCAGATGATGACGATCATAAGTACGCATTGCGCATGATGGAAAATGTGCTGAAGGCGGATGTAATTCCAACAACGAAGTTTCTCCACCAACAGTAGGTTGCTTGCATGAATCCTCCCACCCATTCATACATTGGTAAAGGATAATGAATAGGAGGGACGAACCATGCAAATTCATGTCGTAAGCCAAGGACAGACACTCACTGGGATTGCTCAGGCATACGCCACAACGCCACAGGATATTATTGAAGCGAACGATCTTCCCAACCCTGATAGGCTTGTTGTCGGTCAGTCACTGGTAATCCCCATTGTGGGGCGTTTTTATTTTGTTCAGCAAGGAGATACGATTTTTTCTATAGCAAGGAGGTACAATACCACACCTGAACAGTTGATTGAAATAAACCAATTGAATCCTGCCACCCCACTACGCGTAGGGCTGCGCCTTTATATTCCTCCACAACCAAAACGAGAAGCGGAGATCAACGCGTATGTCGAGCCCCGCGGAAACACAGTATCAGAAGAACTGCAACAAAGTTCACGTAATGCCGCTCCCTATTTAACCTATCTTGCCCCGTTTAGCTTTCAGGTGCTGAGGGACGGATCACTGAAGGAACCGCCGCTTACCAATCTGCCTGCCATTGCTGGAGAAGACAATGTCATCTTGATGATGGTGCTTACCAATTTAGAAGAGGACGGATTCAGTGACGAGCTTGGTCGCATCATCCTAACAGACATGCAAGTCCAAAACAAATTTCTGGATAATGTTGTTGCCACTGCTAAAAAATATAATTTTAAAGACATTCATTTTGACTTTGAGTATTTACGACCTGCAGATAAGGAAGCTTACAATACCTTTTTACGAAAAGCCAGGGATCGGTTTAAAAAAGAAGGCTGGCTTATCTCCACTGCCCTCGCCCCCAAAACAAAAGCCGATCAAAAAGGAAAGTGGTATGAGGCCCATGACTATAAAGCACATGGGGAAATTGTCGATTTTGTCGTCATTATGACGTATGAGTGGGGATATAGCGGAGGTCCACCAATGGCAGTCTCTCCAATTGGACCTGTTCGAGAAGTGCTGGAGTATGCCATCACGGAAATGCCAAGTGAAAAAATTATGATGGGCCAAAATCTCTATGGTTATGACTGGACACTTCCTTTCGTCCAAGGCGGAGAATTTGCGAAAGCGATAAGCCCACAAGCTGCTATAGAACTTGCTGCTAACAACAATGTTGCTATATCTTACGATGAAGAGGCACAGGCTCCCCACTTCAACTATACAAAGGAAGGCAAGGAACATGAGGTCTGGTTTGAAGATGCAAGATCCATACAGGCAAAATTTGACCTCATAAAAGAACTTAACTTACGAGGTATCAGCTATTGGAAACTAGGTCTACCTTTTCCACAAAACTGGCTTCTGATCACCGATAACTTCAACGTAGTAAAAAACCCAACCGAGCGTTACTATTACTACTACTAAGGACTGGGGTAATCCCCAGTCCTTATCTATCCTACCTCTCTCAAATTGTTCCTCCACAAGCCCCATATCTATGATAGAATAATTATTGTCTGTCAAAATATTGATGTAGTCACATGCTTATCAAAGGGGGCATCCTGGTGCAAGCAACACCATTTATAACAGTCGAAGGACCCATTGGTGTTGGAAAGACCTCACTTGCAAAAAAAATTGCAGAAGAGTTCCAATATCAATTATTAAAAGAAATAGTAGACGAAAATCCATTTCTGGGAAAATTCTACGAGAACATCGACGAGTGGAGTTTCCAAACAGAAATGTTTTTCCTATGTAATAGATACAAACAACTTGAAGACATTGATCAGCACCACCTAAAGCAACACAAACCGGTAGTGGCTGATTATCATATCTTGAAAAACCTTATTTTCGCTAAACGCACACTAAAGGACAAGCAGTACGATAAATACCTAAAAATATACGATATTTTAACGGAAGACATGCCAAAACCAAATGTCATCATTTATTTAAATGCAAGTCTGGACACGCTACTAACAAGAATTGAAAAGCGTGGCCGTGATATCGAAAAGAAAATAGATCCGCTATATCTTCAACAGCTTAGCCTGGACTATGATGAAGAAATGGATCGCCTTGAAGAACAATATCCTTCCTTACCAATCCTGCGCTTTAACGGAGACGAGGTTGACTTTGTACAACGAGATGAAGATCTACAGCGTATTTTTCAACAGTTGAAAGATACCTTGAATAAAGGAGTTAACGTATAATGAATTTACGTCAAAAATACGGCATTCCCTCTAACGCGGTCATTACGATTGCCGGAACAGTGGGAGTCGGTAAATCTACGATGACGAATGCTTTGGCAAACGCCCTTGGTTTTCGTACATCTTTTGAAAAAGTGGACACCAATCCATACCTAGATAAATTTTACGCTGATTTTGAGCGTTGGAGCTTTCATTTACAAATCTACTTTTTGGCTGAACGTTTTAAAGATCAGAAAAAAATCTTTGAATATGGCGGCGGCTTTATTCAAGACCGCTCTATCTATGAAGACACTGGCATCTTTGCCAATATGCATTACGAAAAGGGAACGATGACTCAGGTAGACTATGATACGTACACCAGCCTGTTTGAAGCGATGGTGATGACACCGTACTTCCCTCATCCTGACCTTTTAATTTATTTGGAAGGAAGCCTGGATGATATCCTTGGCCGCATTCAAGAACGCGGACGCCCAATGGAGCAGCAGACTCCCATTTCCTATTGGGAGGAAATGCATGAGCGCTACGAACGATGGATCAACAACTTCCACGCGTGCCCAGTATTGCGCCTGAACATCAACGAATACGACGTGCTAAGCAATGGTGATTCTATCGAACCAATCATCGAAAAGATCTCCCATCACATGAAACAATCACAGCTACTAAAAAAATAAATAAAACAACAAAAGACCGAGGCTATTTGCCCCGGTCTTTTTTGTAAACCCTAGTTGAATGGAAAACTCTGTTGATTGAAGTGGAAGGTGCGCAGACTCCCGCGGGAGGAAAGGACAGGGGAGACCCCCAGGCTTGCCGAAGCCACTGAAAAACTGATAACGTAAAATTTTTTATGTTTCCTAGCTGGTGATTGTAGCAAATGGCGAAGACTCCTGAGGGAATTAGCGCTAGGTGGAGAACCCGCAGGCGTAGCCGAGGAGGCTCCCCGACCGTCCGCGGGAAAGCGAAGCACCTGCAAAGAAAATCAACTGTTTATAACTTTCTTCAAAAAAAAATAAGCCACCCCAGACGGGCAGCTTACAGATTGCAAAAGATGACGTCGCTTCATCTCAGGCAATAAAAAAGTCGTTACTTCTCCATAATGTAACGAACATACTCCAGTTTATGCGCTATTGGTAAAAACCTTTTTTAAAAATCAATGGCGGAGGAAGAGGGATTCGAACCCCCGCGGGCTTTGACACCCCTGTCGGTTTTCAAGACCGATCCCTTCAGCCGGACTTGGGTATTCCTCCGTATCGACAAAAAGTAATATATCATATTTCTAAAAAGGATGTCAACACGATATAAGAGAAGGATAGAGATTTTTCACTCTATCCTTCCATTGTTCACTATTTAGTCAAAATTTCTTTGCCACCCATGTAAGGACGCAAAACTTCCGGAATTACAACAGAACCATCTTCCTGCTGATAATTTTCAATGATAGCTGCCACTGTACGTCCAATTGCAAGTCCAGAACCGTTCAATGTATGCACATGCTCTGGCTTACCTTTTGGATCGCGACGGAAACGGATGTTTGCACGGCGAGCTTGGAAGCTCTCAAAGTTACTGCAAGAAGAAATCTCACGGTATGTTTCCGCACTTGGAATCCATACTTCAATGTCATATTTCTTAGCTGCAGTGAATCCTAGATCTGCTGTACACATGCTCAACACACGGTATGGTAGTCCAAGCAACTGCAATACTTTCTCCGCATTACCTGTCAATTTTTCCAGCTCTTCATAAGATTCTTCCGGCTTTACAAATTTCACAAGCTCCACTTTATTGAATTGATGCTGACGAATCAATCCACGTGTATCACGACCAGCAGATCCTGCCTCAGAACGGAAGCAAGCACTGAATGCCGCATAATTAATCGGCAACTGTTCGCCACTTAAGATCTCTTCACGGTGCATGTTTGTAATTGGAACCTCTGCAGTCGGAACCAAGAAGTAGTCTTCTTTCTCAATCAAGAAAGCATCTTCTTCAAACTTAGGCAGCTGCCCTGTCCCGGTCATGCTCGCACGGTTTACCAAGTATGGCGGTAGCACTTCTGTATAACCATGTTCATCTACATGCAAGTCTAACATGAAGTTGAATAATGCTCTCTCAAGTCTCGCTCCTAAGCCACGGTAGAATACAAAACGGCTGCCAGTTACTTTACCTGCTCGTTCAAAATCTAAGATACCGAGCTCATCCGCGATATCCCAATGGGCTTTTGCTTCAAAGCCAAAGTTTGGAACCTCGCCCCATTTACGAACCTCGACATTATCGTCCTCTGTTTCCCCAACAGGAACACTTTCATGAGGGATATTAGGGATAGATAGTAGTAGTAGCTCAAGTGCTTCTTCCACTCCTCTTAATTCCTCATCCAATTCCTTTACACTGTCTCCTACTTCACGCATTTCCTTAATTAGGTGATCAGCATCCTGCTTTTCGCGTTTCATGGCAGCAATCTGCTGAGAAACTTCATTACGCTTGCTTTTCAATTGCTCCGTTTGAACAAGAAGATCCCTTCTTTTCGCATCCAACTCTTCAAAGCGGTCCAAATCAGACAAGTCTTCCCCTCTATGCTGAAGCTTACCCTTTATCTCCTCAAAATTCGCACGCAATAACTTTAAATCCAACATGTCTATTCCTCCTTTTTATTTTTCCTAAATAACAAATAAGTAGGGATATCCCCCTGGTGATCGTAGTGCAAGGTATGAGACTCCGGCGGGAGGAGCGCGGTAGGTTGAGACCCCGTAATGAAATGAGGAGGCTCAAGCACACGCCCTCTGGATAAGCGAATACCTGGAACGGAGATCAACAGGGAGTTCCGCAGAAATCCCGAGAACACAAAAAACCCCCGTCCCCTAAATAGGGACGAGAGTTTATATTCCCGTGTTGCCACCCTTGTTGAAAAAGACCAAACGCCTTCTCCCACTTCATTCGATAACGGTAATAATCTTACCGATTTGACTTACTATACCAATAATGGCAATTCGGCCAAGTGCTCAAGGATGGATTCGCAGATGTCATACATCGGTTCTCACCAACCACCGACTCTCTAAAAGTATGTGCCGCCTGCTACTTTTTCCTATCAACGCTTTAACAATATTTTCTTATTAGATAATCTACTACAAGTTTCTCAAACATGCAATAGATTTATACCTAGATTATTTGGCTTCTTTGACCATATTGACAAAATACTGTGTAATACGGTGGTCATCTGTCAATTCTGGATGGAACGAACAGCCTAAGAACTGCCCTTGACGAGCAGCCACGATACGGCCATTATGCTTACAAAGAACCTCAACATCTTCTCCCACTTCCACAATATGCGGAGCACGGATGAATACGCCGATGAAATCTTCTGCTATCCCTGCTATATCCAGTTCTGCTTCAAAACTGTCCACCTGGCGTCCAAATGAGTTACGCTCCACCTTAGCATCCATAAATGCCAAGTGTGGCTCATTATAGCCAACAATTTCTTTTGCGATCAAAATAAGACCGGCACATGTACCAAATACAGGCTTGCCGCTTGCACCAAATTCGCGCAACGGCTCCATGAATGAATACTTGTCAATCAGTCGGCGCATTGTCGTGCTTTCGCCGCCCGGTATGATTAAGCCGTCTATTTCAGAAAGCTGTTCTGCTTTTTTTACTATAACCGCTTCTGCTCCAGATGCCTCGATGGATCTAACATGTTCCCGAACTGCACCTTGAAGTCCTAAGACCCCAACTTTCACCATACGTTAAAACTCCTTTACTTACCAGCCACGCTCTTGCATGCGATTTTCAGGTAATAGTGTAGAAATTTCGATGCCTTTCATCGCTGTACCCAATCCTTTGGACAGGCTTGCAATTAGTTCATAATCTTGGTAATGAGTAGTCGCTTCCACGATAGCACGAGCAAATTTCGCAGGGTTTTCGGATTTGAAGATACCAGATCCAACAAATACTCCGTCAGAACCCAATTGCATCATCAACGCTGCATCAGCTGGAGTCGCAATTCCGCCTGCTGCGAAGTTTACTACTGGAAGTTTACCAGTACGCTTGATTTCAAGAAGTAACTCAAAAGGAGCTCCTAATAACTTTGCTTCTGTCATCAATTCATCTTCGTTCATTCCAACCACTTTGCGAACTTGTGCGTTCACTTTACGAATGTGACGAACCGCTTCCACGATGTTTCCTGTTCCTGGCTCACCTTTTGTACGAAGCATAGATGCTCCTTCACCAATGCGGCGTGCAGCTTCTCCAAGATCACGGCAACCACATACGAATGGTACTTTGTATTGACGCTTGTCCAAGTGATACTCCTCATCTGCTGGAGTCAATACTTCACTCTCATCGATGTAATCCACACCCATTGCTTCCAATACGCGAGCTTCTACGATATGGCCAATACGAGCTTTAGCCATTACCGGGATAGATACAGCTTTCATTACTTCTTCCACAATTGTTGGATCTGCCATACGGGCAACTCCACCAGCTGCACGGATATCAGCAGGAACACGTTCTAATGCCATTACAGCAACTGCACCAGCTTCTTCTGCAATTTTCGCCTGTTCAGCATTGACAACGTCCATGATAACGCCGCCTTTTTGCATTTCTGCCATTCCACGTTTTACACGATCTGTACCTGTTTGATGTGTCATCGATAAGTCCCCCTATATGTATAAAATAATTTTTTCATAAAATGGAGCAAGTCCATATAATTTACTAACACGCTCTTTATTTTACCTTAAATTTTAGAAAAATCCTAATAAAATATCGAAAGATTAACCTGCCACTATTTAGAAAGATTCGGTTTTTAAGAAACCTTTCTAATTGGTGTAGTATTTCCCTGTTCAACGAAATTACCCATAAGTCGTCTATACGGAAAATGCCTGAAAGTCCATCCTCTGTGAAGATGGACCTTCAAGCATTTTTCATTGATTCATTTAAAATAATCCTTTAACCGCTCCAGCTACTGTGGACCAAAGATCAGAGAAAAATCCGCCAACTGCACGTATGGATAATACAAACCAGTTTGCTTTTTCCACGCCTTCTTTTGTTACCAATTCTACTGTTGCACCTTCGTTTTCAAAAAGATAGCCATAATCTTGGCCGCCTTCTTGTGTCACTTTCATTACACCAACGCTATCTCCTTCTTTTACCGGAGCTGTTAATTCCCCTTCTTCGTTCAGGATCTTTTCGTTGATTTCAAATTGAGGTTTAAAGTTATCTTTATTACCATCTTTGACAAGTGTCTTAAATGGTTCTTTTGTATGAATTTCTACTTTGTCTTCTTTTCCTTTTGTTACAGGAAGGATGGACTCGCCTTCAATTTGATACTCGCCAGGAAACAATTCTTGTACAGAGTAACTACCGAATGCATGAGTCATTAATTTTTTTGTTTCAATAAAACGGGATATCTCTGTGGAGACACCTTCATCGTTTGTTGTATTCATTACGACAGATACTACTCTCATTCCATCTCTTTCCGCAGTACCGGTGAAGTTGAACCCAGCTGCATCTGTGGAACCTGTTTTCAATCCGTCAATACCTTCAAATTGTACCTTTAACTCTTCTGTGAACAACATCTTATTCCAGTTTGGCATATCAATTGCATCAGGTGTACCTTCTCTGAACACTTTGAATGGAATGCTTGCTGTTTCTAAGATCTCAGGATAATCGGTAAGTAGACGGTGTGCTAATCTTGCAGTATCCTTGGCTGAGAGAGTTGTTTCTGCATCTGCTGCAGTTCCCTCAGGGTACATAGGAACTCCACCTACTACTAAGTCTTCATTGTTTAATCCTGTAGAGTTAACAAAATTATAATTTTCTAATCCTATTTCTTCCGCTTTCGCATTCATCATTTCTACAAATTTCGTTTCCGAACCTGCAATAGCCTCAGCTAGTGCAATGGTTGCTCCGTTTGCAGAATAGATTGCCATTGCTTCATAAAGTTCTTTAATCGTATAAGGTTCTTGCTTTCTCATAGGGACATTGGATAGCTCTGGATACTTTTGAGATATCGATTGTGCGTAGTCACTTAGAATCACTTCTTTTGACCAATCCAATTTTCCATCTTCAATTGCTTCAAGAAGTAAGTATTCTGTCATCATCTTTGTCATACTTGCAACAGGAAGTGCTTCATCTACGTTTTTCTGATAGATAATTTTTCCTGTACTAAATTCTATTAATATAGCAGCTTTCGCATTTATATTCAGGAAATCATTTTCTTCTGCTTTAGCAGATTTACCAGGAAATATTGAAACCATAAGCGTAAGTACTAATAAACCGACGAACAATTGTTTAAAGCTTCTTTTCACCTTGTCTTACCTCCAGAATTTTTTCACATAGTCGTTATTTTATCACACTATGTCCAAAAAAAATAGACAGAGAAAGACTACTTCTTTCTCTGTCATTTTATAAGACTAAACTCCTATGACAACTTTCTTAAACGGAATAGTTAGGGGATTCTTTTGTGATTTGTACATCGTGCGGATGGCTTTCACGAAGCCCCGCTCCCGTCATTTTCACAAATTGTGCATTTTCTCTTAATGCTTGTAAGTCTTTTGTACCACAATACCCCATGCCGGAACGCAGGCCGCCCACCATTTGGTAAATAGTGTCTGCAACAGGGCCTTTATAGGCAATGCGCCCTTCAATTCCTTCTGGTACAAACTTTTTATTATCTTCTTGGAAATAGCGATCTTTACTTCCTTTTTCCATCGCTCCAACTGAACCCATGCCGCGGTACACTTTAAAGCGTCTGCCTTGGAAGATTTCTGTTTCTCCAGGACTTTCAGAAGTACCTCCCAACATACTTCCAAGCATAACAGCATGGCCACCAGCAGCAAGAGCTTTTACAATGTCACCAGAATACTTAATGCCGCCATCTGCAATGATGGAAACTCCTAGCTTACGTGCTTCTGTAGCGCAATCATACACTGCAGTGATTTGCGGTACACCGACACCGGCCACTACTCGAGTCGTACAAATGGAGCCCGGCCCGATACCTACCTTCACTACATTCGCTCCAGCTTCCACCAAATCTCGTGTAGCTTCTGCTGTTGCAACATTCCCAGCGATAATGTTTAAGTTTGGATATTTGTCTCTTATTTTTCTTACTGTATCAAGGACACCTTGAGAATGACCATGTGCTGTATCCACTACGATAGCATCCACGCTTTTTTGTACCAGCTTCTCAACTCGAAGCATGGTATCCCCTGTTACGCCCACTGCTGCACCAACTAAAAGACGCCCTTGGTTATCTTTAGCAGAGTGTGGGAACTCAATAACTTTCTCTATATCTTTAATGGTAATAAGCCCTTTTAATACTCCAGCTTCATCTACAAGAGGGAGCTTTTCAATTTTGTACTTTTGCAGGATACTCTCTGCTTCTTCTAAAGTTGTTCCTACAGAAGCTGTTACAAGGTTTTCTTTTGTCATGACATCTGAAATGGGAATTGAGAAATCTTGAATGAATCGCAGATCTCGGTTAGTCAGGATACCAACAAGTTTGAGCTCCTCGTTGTTATTGACGATTGGAACACCGGAGATTCTGTATTTTCCCATTAAGTGCTCCGCATCAAACACTTGATGCTCAGGTGTTAAGAAGAACGGATCAGTAATAACGCCACGTTCAGAACGCTTCACTTTATCCACTTGTTCCGCTTGCTGTTCTATGGACATGTTCTTATGAATAATTCCTAAGCCTCCTTGACGAGCCATCGCAATCGCCATCTCTGCTTCAGTCACTGTATCCATCCCTGCACTGATAATCGGAATGTTTAGTTGCAATGTTTCCGTCAACTTTACTTTCAAATCTACATCCCTTGGTAAAACCTCAGACTTGGATGGAACCAAAAGAACATCATCAAATGTTAAGCCTTCTTTAGCAAATTTATTTTCCCACATGACAAAATTTTCCCCCTTCTTAAACTCGATAATATTTATAGTAGAGTATCAACTGGACAAAATACTGTCAAGGACGGTAACATAAGTTTATTTTTTCTAATTATTCTAACTATACTATTTATTATGAGGACGTGGATTCTTTGACTGCTCCATACTTACACTTATTTTACCCATTTCAATCAGTTGAGACCGCCCAGAAACTACTCAAGGCCTGTTACCAAAAACAACAAATAGATCAATTCGAACAAAAAAGCTACAACAATGCATATAGTTTTATTTACTATGTGGAGCATGGATTGACATATCTACAGCAATCCAGCAATACTCCTACGTCAATTAAACCTGTTCTCATGTTTTATGGGATGGTTCAACTAATCAAGGCCTGTTTATTAACTGTCGATCCTTGCTATCCAGAATCCACATCTGTTTTAGCACATGGTGTTTCCACTAGAAAACGTAAAAAACAAAGCTATGAATTTTTACAAGATGAAGTAAAAGTCCAGAAAAACGGACTCTTTTCACACTTTAGCGACAAAATGTTCCATGTGAAACAAATAGAAGGAACAAAGTATTCCATGAGAGATTTACTGTTCTCTATTCCCGAACTTGAAACAAGCATAAAAATTACCAAAAATAAATCCCCATTTTTAGCAGTTGGAAAGGTGGGGGATACATTCATTCAGGTGCCGCAGTCCATTTTAGATGATTATAAAATGACCAAAGACCGCTTCATACAGCATTTTCAAAAACAGACTTCCTTTGTGTATAACACCATGAAAGAAGAAGCTTTTCATTTTAATGAAATCAAACAACCTAGATCATGTCATTACTCACCTTTGTTGTACAACCATGAAAAAAGCACCCTGTACATTCCAAGAAAAAAAGAACAGTTAGCCTTTTTTCCAGAAATACTTTCCCACTACCTGCTTCTATATAATTTAAGCATGATCTGCCGGTATGAAACAGAATGGTGGGGTGAGCTACTGCATACTTTTAATAGCAGTGATTTATCTCTCATTAATCACTTTCTTAATGTTGCGGCGGTGAAAATTCCTTTTTACTTGCATGGGTATTTGTTGAGTACGTTTGGGATTGATTGTGAGGCTTAGGGGCATAGGGGGTATTGGGGGTATTGCTTGTTCCTTAGATAGGAATGTTGATGCCTTTTATGACAGAGTGCGGCCGGGTATTTATGTTAGAGGTCTTTAAAGTTAGCTATAAAGACCTCTGTGATGGGGAATCTTGCGTTAGATGGTCTTTATAGAGGGGGTCAAGACCTCTTGGTTAGGAATTTCTGTTTCTGAAGGGCCCATCCAACTTATGGTCTATGGGGTGCAACTCACTTATCGAATTTGCATTTGCTAAACGGTGACAAAGTTAGCTCCGTTTCTTGTTTTTTGGCACAGTTCTCGCTCTACAATGACAGTACTACCTTTTCCTCCGCTGTTTTGGAATCGTTCTGCCTCTGCGATGACAAAACCACCTTCTTCTCCCCTGTTTTGGCACCGTTCTGCCTCTGCAATGACAAAACTACCTTCTTCTCCCCTGTTTTGGCATCGTTCCGCCTCTACAATGCCAAAACCTCCCCTTTCCAAAGAATTTTGTCATTGTTT
>NZ_JAAXCU010000005.1 GCF_012911845.1 Bacillus sp. RO2
TAGTAGTTACTATGAACTGTTGATCTCCGTTCCAGGCGCTTCGCTTTCCTGCGGCGACTGAAAAGGTATAGATAGGTATCTGAATAGACACCGCTGTTGATTTCCGCAAATGGCTTCGCTTTCCTAGGGGCGGTGCTTGAGCCTCCTCGCTACGCTGTGGGGTCTCAAGCTACCGCTATCTCCCTCAGGAGTCTTCGCCCTTTGCTCCAATCAACAGCTAAAGATTACTAGATACAAAAAAATTAAATTTATCAGTAGCTACCAAAGCCTGCGGGGTCTCCCTGTCCCTTTCTCCCGCGGAAGTCTGCGTGCCTGCCACCCGATCGTTTTTGAATTATTTTAGAAATAAAAGACCTTTTAATACCTTAGAATCCCCTTGTTGACTGTAGTGCAAGGTGTGAGACTCCAGCGGGGGAGTAACGGTAGATTGAGACTCCACAGGCGAAGCCGAGGAGGCTCAAGCACCGTCCCGCGGAAAGCGAACACCTGAAACGCAGGGAAACAAGAAGTATATCAGACTCTTAAAATGTAAGCGCTTCGGAGGTGGTGGATCCATGTTTAAAAAAAGCATACGCAACAAACTGATCGCACTCCTTTTAATCATCACGATCCTCCCATTCGGAACGTCGATCATCATTACATACTACCAAACAAAAGAAGCATTCAAAGACCTTGTCGTCCAAGAAAGCAGCAACCTTCTCTACCAAGGGAAAATAAATCTCGAAAACTATCTTGAAGAGCTCAATAATCTCACACTATCACTCTACAACAATCCTGATTTCATCAACTACATGCGGACACCTGACAATGAAAATAACTATTTAACGATAGGAATTGTCAGAAACGTACTGCAGACTATTCTATACGCGGAAGAAAACATCACGAGGGTGCAGATCTCTTTTGCAGAGGAAAATAGGGGGATAACCGCCTCCAAACGGTCCACGGTCGTTTTCTCTGACCGCATCTCCAATGCCTACGAAGACGCATATAAACGGGCTCAACTCAGTCCTTACAACTACAATATTGACACCACTCAGCTACAAGAGGGGCGAAATGTCCTGTATGTTCACCGTGCCTTGACGAATGTACCATCTGATAAGGTGCTTGCTTATATTACCCTTGAAGTGGGTTCGGAAAAAATATTGGAGTTAAGTGAGAACCTTTACAATAAGGAAAAGGAAGAATTATTCATCCTCTCGGCAACAGGAGAGTTGATCTATAGCTCCAATCCAATGGTTGCCTCCAAAAAGGAAGAGCAACTATGGATTCCGGAGATTATGAAATCGGAATCAACGCAGGGAACGATGGAATGGGACAACGGGCAATTTCAAGGAGTCATGATGTATGACCAGACGGACCTCGCGGTAGGTGGATGGATTTTGGTGAAGCGGGTCCCTTACACCACCCTTTATGACAATGCCTTTGTTGTCACGAAAATCAATATACTCTTTGGTGTCATCGGGTTGTGCTTGGTCATTTTTGCCTCGCTAATTGTTTCTTTTAAAATTACATCTCCTATCAGGGTGTTGCTCCAAAATATTCAGCAAGTAAAAGAAGGGAACATGAACGTGCAGTTCCCATCACTCGGAAATGATGAGATTGGTATATTAGGATATCGTTTTAAGCAGATGATGGAACGAATTAATCTCTTAATCAACAGGGAATACAAGTTGGAGATTGAAAATAAAACAAATCAGTTAAAGGTGCTTCAATCGCAGCTGAACCCGCATTTTTTATATAATGCCTTGCAATCAATTGGAACGCTTGCCTTGAAGAATAATGTGCCGCAAATCTATACCCTCTTGACCCACCTCTCGAAAATCATGAGATATGGGATGAATATGGAGGAGGATATGGTACCGTTAAAGAAAGAAATCAATTATTTAAAGGCATTTCTTTTACTGCAAAAGGAGCGTTTCGGGGAGCATTTCGAATATGAGATGGGAATAGAAGAGAAAGCGTTGGAAATAGAAGTCCCCAAAATGATTCTCCAACCGATTATCGAGAACTATTTTAAACATGGATTTGATATTCGAGAAGGGGTTGGAAAGATTGACATTCATGGAAATATAGCAGATGAGTATCTTCATCTCGCCATTTGGGATAACGGTGCCGGCGTGAGTGACAGCAGATTGACGGAAATTTATCGCCTGTTAACAGAAGGGAAACCAGCCTCTGACGGAGAAGAGACTAATATAGGATTGAAAAATATTCATACACGCTTGCAGCTTTACTACAATAACTTAGCATCGCTTCATTTAGAAAATCATTATAATGGTGGTTTTATGGTGACATTGAAGCTTCCGCTAGAAGTTGGGGGTGAAAAGAGTGAAAGCAATTATCGTGGATGATGAAAAGCATGTGCGGGACGGACTGCAGTTGTTGGGAAATTGGAAGGAAAACGGGATTGATACTATTTATGAAGCAGAGGATGGGGACGAGGCGATCATGCTCATCAAGCAGCATCGCCCCGAAATCATCTTCACTGATATGGCCATGCCGAAAAAGGATGGAATAAGCCTCCTTAAATGGATTGCAGAATCAGATTTGCCGAGCGTGACCATTGTGGTTAGCGGGTATGATGATTACACATTCATGCGAAATGCCATTTATTATAAAAGTTTTGACTATATTTTAAAGCCGATAGATCCGGACCTGTTAAATGAGACGTTGGAACGGGCCGTGAAAAAGTGGAAAGAAGATGCTTTGGTCAAAAGGACTATGGGTTCTGCGAGCGATGTGGAAACGATTCCTGCACGGACTTTTGAAGCTGCTTCCGTTTCAAGTATGGATAAGATTGAGGAATACCTTCGGGCCAACTATCAACAGGATATCACCCTTCAGGAAATTGCCGATCGTTTTTATTTGAGCCGTGAGCATATTTCCCGCAAGTTCAAGCAAGAATATCATGAAACCATTACGGATTATGTTACGCGGATCAGGATGGAGAAGGCGAAGGAATTGCTGGCGAATCCTAACTTGAAAATTTATGAGATTGCGTATCATATTGGTTATCAGAATGAGAAGTATTTTAGCAAGGTGTTTAAGAAGTTTTTTGGTGTGACGCCAAATGAGTATAGAGGTAGTTTAGTGAAATAGGTACCACCACTGTTGCTTTCCGCACTGGGCTTCGCTTTCCTGCGGGCGGTCCGGGAGCCGCCTCCGCAAGCCTGCGGGGTCTCCCCTGTCCCTTCCTCCCGAGGGAGTTCTTGCCCTGTGCTCCAAGCAACAGCCAGGGTATCCTTATGCATTACTAATTTTTAAGAATACATATAAATGATAAATGAGGTGCAGGTATGAGTAAGTTACGTATGGGGATTATTGGGGTTGGGGGTATTGCGCAGAACCGCCATATCCCGACATTTTTGAAGATGGAAGAGAAAGTGACAATCACGGCAATCAGTGATGTGAATGAAGAGACGGCAAAGACGGTAGGCGAGAAGTTTGGAATCAGCAATGTGTATGCCCACTATGCGGATATGTTTGAACATGTGGATGCAGTAACCATTTGTACACCAAACAAGTTTCATGCTGAAATAACGATTGCAGCTTTAGAGGCAGGTCTGCATGTGTTCTGTGAAAAACCCATGGCAATGCGACCGGATGAATGTGAAGCAATGGTTGCTGCGGCTGAGAAATCAGGCAAGCAGCTTGCGATTGCGTATCATTACCGATTCATGAAAGAGTCGGTTGCAGCGAAACGTTTGATGGATGCAGATGAAATTGGTCGACCGATTGTTGCAAGGGCTCGCGGTATGCGTCGCCGTAAAGTGCCTGGATGGGGTGTATTTACGAACAAGGAATTACAGGGCGGAGGTAGCTTGATTGACTATGGTTGCCACTTGTTGGATTTATCTTTGTGGTTGCTTGGAAATCCGAAACCTGTGGAAGTGATGGGATCTGCATATAATGAGTTGAGTAAAATCCCAGGGCAGGTGAATCAATGGGGCAGTTTTGATCATGAAACGTTTGAAGTGGATGACCACGTGACAGCTTACATAAAATTTGAAGGCGGAGCTTCCTTGCTGTTTGAAACTTCTTGGTCAGCTAATGTAAAAGGGGACGAAGAGAGTGTAAGTATATCCGGAATTAGTGGGGGAGTGGATTTGTTTCCATTCCACGTTAATCAAATGAAGCACGGCATGCTCTTGAATACAGAAGCGGACTGGGTACCAGGTGAAGACGACCCAAGTCTCCCGCAAGCAGAAAACTTTGTAAACAGCTGCCTCGGACTAGAAGAACTAATCGTCAAACCACAACAAGCCATGCAAGTCTCCCTCATCATCGACGCCATCTACCGCAGCAGCGAGACCGGCAAAAGTGTGAGTTTATAATTGGAAAAAGGGGGTTTCGACGTCGAAGGGGAAATTCCTTTGAGGGTCTGACCCCTTTTCTATAAAAAAGCAGTCCAAGAATTCTACCGAATTCCCGGACTGCTTTTTCATTTTATTCTTATTATCTTCTAAAAAGGTCGTCGTCTCGGCCTTCATTGAAAAGGTTGTTGCGTTTTTGGGTCATTCTTTCTTTTTTGCGGTCGGAGAATGGGCCTTCTGAGCTGTCTTCTTCAAATAGTGGGCCTTCATTTGCTTCATTGTAGCGTACATTTCCCTCTTGCATGTACGTTTCTTCGTCTATGTGGACGGACGTCTCCTCTTCGGGAGTATATATGTCACCAGGTTGTTCTGTTTCATAGTGTGTAGGACCATAGCTATCCATCAATGGCTCATCTTTCTCGATTTCCTTTAATGTATCTTCAAAGAGAATAGGTCCTTTATCTCCTGAATCTCCTGTCTGTGATAATTGCTCATCACGACCATCTGCAGTCTTAGAATCTACAGGTCTAGTAGAATAACCTCCTCCTGTATCCCTCGAACTGAAGAGCGGCTTTTCGTCCTGACTGCGGCTCATATCCCCGGCTGTTTCTTCCAACTTTACACCTAATGGGCCATCTGAGACTACACGTTGGTCATAGACATCTTCCTCATACGGCTTTTCCATCGGGAACGGTTGTCCATGTTCATAGAGTAATGCTTTGTCCACGTCTTCCTCTGAACTATTTTCAGCATAGCGCTTTCCGTTATTTGTTGTAGCAGGCTGCTCGCCAGCCAAATCAGAATCCACTCTGCGTTCCAGTGTGGTTGCTTCATTCGTCACACTTGCCTGGTCATGGAGCGCAGTAACCTCCTCACGAGCGTAATCTTTTTCGATTTCAACAGGATCCCGGCTCAAGAGTTGCTCATCTAGCGGAATGCTTCCATCTATGTTGGAATCAGGCACTGGACGATTAATGGAGGTGCTTGATTCTGCTATTCTTTCGTCCTCTGAAACTACAGGTTCCTCCGCTTTTAACGATTCTGTATCATCGTCGAAATGCAAAGCAGACTTCTCCGTCGCATATCTCTCCATTCGGCTCTCTGTCAAAGCTTCTTGGCGCAATTTCTTGCTCGAAATCGGTTCTGCAAGTACAAGCACCTTCCCAACTTTTACATCAAACTCATAGCGGTATGCTTCCTCTTTTGCAATGCCCATTTCCATCAACGTGATTGCAACGCTTTTATTTTCAGGAGTGAAAAGGCTTTTTGGTGTGACGATGGAGCTGCTTGGATTGATACTTGAATACTCATTAAGTTGAGCTTCCCTTTCATTATGACCACGTGAGAATGCACCGTTCCCAAATTGTTCTACAATCCCACGGTTATCACGAATAATCCAGATTTCCTCCGGTTGGTAGCCTTCCGATTGCAGCCAATCAATCTTCGCAAGTGCCTCTTCTTCCAGTAAATAAGAACCAATAACCTCTTTACGTTGCTCTATCATGCAACTTCCTCCTTAGAGTGCTGTAATAAGCTTCTTATACCCAGAAGAGTAAAAAGGGTAAACCAACCTAGAATATAATTCAAAAAATGCCCCCTTTTTACGTTAGAGAAACGTCCAAATAGGGAAAATAATTACATATGACTTACTACTTAAGACATACAAAACATATATTAGTATCTAAGAAAAAACGGAACTACATATTTTATTAAAATAAAAGGAACTGGGGGTATAGTATGACAAGTCCAAATGGAGTTACCATCCTGATTCCAGCCTATAATCCAGATGAACAACTGATCAGACTTATTAGTGACATTGTAAAAGAAGGCTTCAAGCAGATCTTAGTTGTTAATGATGGGAGCAAACCTGAGTGCGAGTCTATCTTCAAAAAAATAAAAGAAAGGAAAGAATGCACCTTACTGGAGCATCCTGTGAACAAAGGAAAAGGGCAGGCGTTAAAGACTGCTTTTTCCCACTTCATAAACACTAATCCTGATTCTGTGGGGCTTGTTACACTGGATGCAGATGGCCAGCATGCAGTGGAGGATATGAAAAAAGTGGCAATCAGACTTTGCGAGCGTCCTGAAAGTCTAGTCCTCGGAGTTCGAAATTTCTCCACAAATGACATTCCCTTCCGAAGCAAATTCGGAAATGTCTTAACGAAGAACATAGCCCTCTTTGCTTGTGGCATGAAGATCTCTGATACCCAAACAGGTCTCAGGGGAATACCGGCACAATTTATTGAAAAATTGATTCATGTTGCCGGCCAACGTTATGAATTCGAGATGAACATGCTAATGGAATGCAAACCAAATAATATTGAAATAGAAGAGGTCAAGATCCAAACCATCTATCTTGAAGACAATAAATCTTCTCACTTCCAACCCATAAGGGATTCCATTAAGATCTACGCCACCTTTCTAAAATTCGCTTTATCTTCTGTACTTTCATTTGGCTTGGATATTCTATTATTCGCATTATTTGTTATGATGCTAAAAGGTGTTTTCGTTGAATCTTACATCATTCTAGCAACCGTTCTATCGAGGATTTTGTCTTCCTTGTTTAATTTTACTGTAAACAGGAAGGTAGTATTCAAATCTTCCAGCTCCTATGCTATTGTAAAATATTTTTCCCTCAGCATCGCGCAAATGCTGGCATCCGCTGGCGGTGTGTATCTCATCTATGAACTGGTTGGTTTTGGGGAGGTAGGCATCAAAGTTGTATTCGATGGACTGCTCTTTTTAGCAAGTTATGTGATCCAGCGGGAGTGGGTTTTTAAGAAGAAATACCAAGTGCGAGCTGAACAATAACCAGATACAAAAAAAGACCTATATCCTAGGTCTTTTTTGTTTTACAGAAATAGCTTTTTCAAAAGTTAATCCGAAACTCAACCGCTGAACCCTATGGGAATCCTAAATTTCTATTTCCGCTTAAACCAACGTTTGTTTAAAAAAAGCTATTCTAATTCAATGAATACGCACAAACCAACACAAACATTCCCTATTCGACACCCTCAATAAAATTTTCTTTGCATAACTTTTTCAAAAGTTAATCCGAAACCCAACCGCTGTACCCCTTGGGAAACCTACATTTCCATTTCTGCTTATACCAACGTTTGTTTAAAAATTACTATTCTCTTTTTTCGGGTTTTTGCTTGCCTGTGGGGAACGCAATGGCTGTAAGTGAACGATCCTGAACCTCCACACTGGCAATATTCTGATTAGGGAGAGTGATGTGGTTCACCTCTATATAATACGTATAAGTTCCAGGAAGTGGAATGATGTCGGTCCAAGTAATCTTTGTTGTGTTGATAATTGTTTTTTCACAATCATTTTGGCCAAATTGATTGATCATTGCAAAACTTTCACTTGTTAACGGAGTCTTCTCACGCAACAAAGAAAACTCCACAATAAAACTATATGCAGGATTGTTTTCCGTCAGGATAAAAGCTTCGATCATCGCATCCAACTTTACCACTTCATTCGGAAAATGGGTCTTCACCTTCAACTCAAGGGCTTGTGTTGGCATGTCCGCTTCAATCCCCAACATTTCATCGCTCTGATTAAAATAATACCTTGGTTCCATGACCCTAGGTTGCACGTCACAATTACACGGCACCCTGCAGCCGCAACTTTTTCTCCATTCAAAATATAAGGACATTGAATAATGCCTCCTTTAGACATACTATCCATTCCATAACATATGCTTGTCAGCGCTGATTGGCGAGGGTAGGAGCCTTGAAGAATAAAAATAAAAAGCCCATAAACCTAGCAATTAAGGTTTATGGACTCTAATTAGTCATTCATACAATTCCCTATACACAATCGCCTTCAATGCCAGCAGCTCTTCCTCTGTCAATTTCTCCTCGAATGTTTCCACCAACTCCAGCACTTCCTGTTCCGTCATGCCGTTTGCTGCCTTTGACTGTATCTGCTGCATTTCTTGAAAACTGAGCTTTTGCATGACCATCCTTGTAGCCTCTTCACGTGTTTGGACTGGCAGCTCTTCGAGGTTGGCTTCTGCCCCCTCTGCAATATAGCTCTTCAAGGCAGGAGATCTGTCTACATATTCCCGAGCCATCGCCACATCATTATTTTCCACCAGGTCTTTTTCCACATATTCAACTGCCTGATCTTCCAAGAATTTATTGATAAAATAATAGCCTGCATATCCAAGGATTCCTAAGATAAGGGCTGTAATGATTATTCCTTTGATAAATTTCATTTTGGACACCTTCTTTCCACTTAACTATATATAACTATGGATGCTGAAAGCAAATTTCAAAGAAAGAAGTTTGAGGTTAGCAAGAAAGGGTAAATGATAAGAAACAAAAACCGACGAAAATCTAGTAATTCAATAAAACTCAACAAAATTTTTCTTGTTTTTTTGGTAGAAAGTAGTAGAATTGTAGTATATTTTGTAATTAATTAGGCGGTGAAATTCGGTTGATGAACGACTATAAAAGTATTGAAAGCAAAGACGAGATTATCAAAGTCCTTCAATATGCCTATCAACAAGGTACAGAGAGAGAAAATATCTCCATGATGGAACTTATAGATGAAATGAAAGAAAAGCTGCAGTTGCTTATAAAATAAATAAGATAGATTACTAGATAACACCTTCCCGTAAACGTTTGGAGGTGTTTTTGTTTTGTTAAAAAGATGATTGGATAAGTTATCCAGGCATGGGTCGGCTACACGTGAGGGAGAAATATGTTAGAATTAAACTCGTTGTCTGTAAATCTCAAATGAGAACAGCTTAGAAAAAACAAAAGGTTTAAGGTGATAGAATGATTGGAAGAAATGAACCGTGTCCTTGTGGCAGTGGAAAGAAATATAAAAAGTGTTGTGAAAAAAAGCAAAATGGCTTGGATAAAGTGCTAGAAACAGAAGTGATGGCTTTACAAATTGATATGATGCGCTTTGCATATGAAAAGTTCTCAAGTGAACTTGAAACGGTAAGCTCCAAGTATCTACATAAATTTTCAATGGATGAGATGAAGAGTGAGGCATTTAACGAGCTACTCCATCTATGGTATATGTTCACAGTAAAGCGGGATAATGGTTTGACGATTGTGGAAGAGTTTGTATCCGTTCAAGAAGGCAAGTTCTCGCGTCCACAGGTAAAAGAATGGGCAGAAAACTGGCAAATTGCATACCCTTCTGTCTATAAAGTGGCAAATGTGCGTGGGGAGACTTACACCATGGAGGACTTTTTCACAAAAGAGAAAGAAAAAGTCACTTACATTGGCAGAGAAGACAGTTTAAGTAAAAATGAGCTGGTTATTGGCATGTTTGTCCCTTTCAAGCAGGCAAAAGTTGTGTTCATGTCCACCTTTGAACGTGGGGTACTAGAGACAATTCGTCTAGAAGAGAAGTTTATGGAGGAATTTTCAGAGGTTGCCATTGATTCAGCCTATATACGAGCGGAATTCCCGGATCTTGCTGGTAAAATGGTAGAGTTTGAATTAAGTGAAGAGGATGTGCAGCAGTTACCTGTCCAAGATGAGGCGCAGGAGCGTGTGTTGGGATTGTTTGCAGCCGGAGCGGAAAAACGCGGATATCCAGAAAGATTTTTGGAGTTTGCTTCTATGCTCTGGTCCATCTATTGCATGAAAGAGAGTCCAATGATCCGCAATGAGCAGAATTACGCTGCTGCATTGATTTACTTTTTAGACACACATTTTATGAAAGAACAACAGGAAACACAGAAAGCGTTAGCGGAAGAGTTTGGTATATCAGCGGGAAGTGTTTCGTCGACGTTCCGTAAGCTGGATGAGGTATTACAGCCAGTTATCCAAACTTTTGAAGAAGATATCGAAGCAGCCTTGCAGGGCGCTTCTTAATGGAAAAAGTATCTGATTTTCTCGATTTATTGCGGGGAGATTAGGTGCTTTTTTCATTTGGTTTCCTGCATAAATTTTCCGTGAATGCGCATGCTACTAGAAAAGTGTAACGATAAATGGGAGGCATGAAAAATGCAGCGGTTTATATTGGTTGTTTGTGTGTTTTTAATAGGCTCGACACTATTCTTTTCCCCACTTGATGCAACGGCGGCACCAAAAGAGGAAGAGGTGGATTCATACTTGAAGGAAATTGGTTGGACAAGGAAAGATCTTGATAAGTATTTGGCGTTTTATGAGGTCAGTTTGGATGATTTCAAGGATATTGAACATCTGCGTGATGAGCTTGGAACTCCAATCAATGAGGAGAACCTTCTTGTTATGCTTGAAACCTATGATTTGACAAAAGAAGAGTTAGAAGTCCTTTTGTCTCGTTTTGGGGAAAAGGTGCAGGATTATACGTTCATTGAGGACTTGGAAATTGCGGTTGACTTCTATATGACCCACGAAGAAGAAGTGGCTCGCGCGGAGGACTTTCTAGTATCTATGGGATTCGAAGCTGAAGAAGCACGGCAAATTTTCCAGCATATTTTGAGTCTACCGAAAGATGTGTTAGCGGAAGAGCTTGAAAGATTGCAAGGGATGTTGAATGAAGAACCCAATTCCGTTGAAAAAGTGTTTTCCCTTTGGACAGAGTTCATGGAAGTATTTCAGGTGGAAGCTGATCTTCATGTAGAGGACGGCAGCCGGGTTAAGGTGTCACAGGAGGCGCTTATGCAGCCTGGATGGTTGGAAGGAAAGGAAGTCCATTTGGACATTTTTGATGGAGAGGGTTCGCTTCTGGCTTCAGCAGTGATGGATGAGCAAATTGTATCGCCTTCCTATGTGCAGTCTACAGGAAAGGAGCTCATTCATTTAGGGCAGGTTGGAGTGAAAATGAGTGATGAGCTTTATAACAATAGAATGCCTGATACCGCTTCTATTTATGGACTGGGGATGCTGGTAGGATTGTGCTTAGTAGGATTGGCTGGTTTGATGCTTGGTGTGAGAAGGGTCCGCAGGGCGTAGGCATGCGGGAACGTTATTTGGTGGTTGTACTTTGGATGGTGATGGTGACGGGGGCTGCTTTGTTTGTTGGAAGCGGCCTTTTGTATTGGCAAGGAGTTGCGGCAGTGGAGGATAGGGCGGTGTTGGAGCAGGAAACTGTTGAAGAGTTGACTTTACGTGAACGTAAGGATTATACAGAGCTTAAGACAGCGGCAATCACCATAGGTGAGGAAATTGGCGAAGTGAATTTTCCTGCTTTGGAAATAAGTATTCCAGTATTTCATGGAGTGTCAGAGGAGGAGCTTGTAAAAGGTGTTGGGCATGTTCCCGGGACGCTTTTACCTGGGGGTGGGGGGAACATCTTGCTGTCAGGTCATAGGGATACGGTTTTTCGCAGACTTAGGGAACTTGAGGTAGGTGATAAGGTTCTGGTTAGGTTTGACGGTAGTTTGTACACATATAAGATCGGCACAATTAGGGTGGTAGACAAAGATGATACTTCGGTCGTGGTCCCGCGGCCTCGGGAAGTATTGACGATAACAACTTGCTATCCTTTTACGTTTATTGGGAGAGCGCCTAAGCGTTATGTGTTGGAGGCGGAGTTTATTGGGAGGGTAGATGAGGCGGTAGTGGGAGAGAAAGCGCCAAGTAGGTGAGCAGAGAGGTCGAGGTGGCGTTTTTTGTGTGAAATTAAGCTTAAATGAGTGGGTTTTGGATGACTTTCCGTGCTTCAAAAAGTGTTCGGACAACCATTCAGCTTGTTCGGTCAAATTCCAGGTAGGGTCCGGCCATTTGAAAACTTCGTTCGGAGGTAGTATACGTTCGGTCAACTATTAGAAAACTTCGGTCAACTTTGCAAAATCTTCGGTCAACTTTCGAAAAACTTCGGTCAAAATCAGCAAAACTTCGGACATTTGCCTCAAAACCACCTAAGATGGCACCGGAATTAGAGGCTAAACGTGAAAGGGGTCAGACCCCTCTTTAGTGCATTAACGCACAGCGGGTCAGACCCCTCTTTATCGCTTTATCAAACTAAATCAAATCGCGCCGCCATCATCACTTACTCTTCTCAAGCACTGGTTTTTCTTTTACTTTGTTTTTGAAGGCATTTACAAGTTCGTCGCCGGTGTAGCCTTCTCCCACAAGACGTTCAAGAAGCTTTTCGTGGTAGTTGGTGTTTTTTCGGAAGAGCTCGCCTTCAAACAGGATGCTCATTTTGTCTTCCATCACTGCCACTTGGCGGACGACGACCTCAAAGGAAGCTGGGTCATTTGTCGGTTTAGAAATTGTCGCTTGCACATGAAGCATATCTTCATTATCGCGAAATCCTTCATATTTTTCTGGCTCGCTTTTGGGCAGCAATGCTTCAATCAGCCAATTTTCTTTTCCGTACTCTCTATTGATAATCAATCCGTCTTGTAAATCCAGCTGTTCAACTTCTTCGTCATGTACGAGGGATAGTGCAATAAGTTTGAACGTTTTCATGATTTTCCTCCAACGGGTATAATTTCGGTTCCTTGCCAAGTCATCAACGTGGTACGCCATAACCTGTACCAATATTTTGTCTTATTATAACATAAGCCCAAGGAAAGATACCCTCTACTAAGACAAGACGAGAAAAAAATCTCTCATATCCCTAATTTCATTTTTCGACAACTAGCCCACTCACTAAAACAAGATTATTCCCTTAGAACAAAATCCAATTTTACTTCTAATAACCGCCTTGAAATCGGAAAACCTCCATTTTACCTACCTTAATTAAGCAGTTATGATAACGGAGCAACACGAAATTTGTAGAAAAAAGGAGGGTGAAACGTGATTAACGAAGTGGTGCTGATTGGTCGGATGGTGAAGGATCCTGATTTGCGTTATACGAGTGATGGGACTCCTGTGGCAAGTTTTAGACTTGCTGTTAATCGCAACTTTAAAAACCAGGAAGGTGTTTATGAGGCTGACTTTGTCTCTTGCACAGCATGGAGAGGTATTGCGGAAACGACGGCAAATTATTGTCGAAAAGGTGCACTTGTGGCAGTCACAGGTAGGATACAGACTAGTCGATATGAATCAAAGGATGGAACGACAGTCTTTGTTACCGATGTGGTGGTGGACAATGTGCGTTTTCTTGAAAAAAAGAAGGAGGAAAAACCTTCTGCACCACCGATTCCACCGTATCCAGAAAAACAGGATTCGACAACAAACCAAGCCCGTATAGAAGTGCAGCGTTGGGAGCAGTCCCAACCTTTACAGGAAAACAGGCAAACTGAAAATCACCAAAATCAACCGCATGCTAACCACTCGACTCAGAGAACATCAGAATTCCCAGACTTCCCGACACAACCTTCGACCCCTGAAAAGGTGGGAGTGTAGCTAAAGTCATGTAAGGTCATCCCAATGAACAATCATTTGTATCAAGCAATCTATATTTTACCTATAAAGCAAAGGGCTCCCCTCCCATATTTGCTTTAGCCTTTCTGAAAAAGGCAACTTGCGGAAACAAGCTGCCTTTCTTTTTTTGCTTATCAGCAATTTGCAGAGGATAAGCCCTCTTGGTTCCTCTAGAGAGAAGATATGCCTCTTTGTTCTCCATTCCTTGGTGCCAGCCTTTTTGAGGGTTGGCTTTTTTTACCCTAACTTACTTATTTACAAAGATACCCATTATATCTTCCATCACTTTTCTATCAGTGATGCTCATGTTGGTGTACTTATGTAGGAAGTCCTTAAAATTGGGGTGTTGCTTCAAATAGTCCACAATTTGCATCAGTTCTTCATCAGCTTGGTTAATTTGGTAGAGTTGGTTGAATTCTTTTACATAATGCTCTTGTTCGTAATGGTTTCCTACCAGGTAATCAATAGAAACCTCGAAAAGCTTACTTAGTTCAATGAGAGTTTCAATGGGTGGAACTTCTTTTTCAGTCTCCCATTTGCTGATGGTACCGTGCACCCTGTTCAGGCGGTCGGCAAGATCTTGTTGCGACCAGTTCTTCTGATTACGAAGGTATTTAATGTTTCTCGCTAAAAAGGACGTGTTCATCATATCTCCTGCCTCTTTTCCGCATTTCTTTTAACGTAATGGAAAAGAGAGGGAGTGGTTGTTCTCGTCTGGAACAAGATTACTTTATGTTCCTAAATGGAACAATGTCGAATAATGCAAAATAAAGAGAATGATTGAGAATAGGAAAGAATACCCAGAGAAACGCAAAGAATTGCCTAATTTCCTATATTTTCTATAAAAAGTAAAATTATCTATAATTAGGAGGGGTGAATGATGAAAGAGGGAGTGATGGATGTGGCTGATTTTAAGTTAACTACGGTAAGTTTCTTTCCAAGTAAGGAAGGTCAGAATCAAGATGAACAAGATTATTTTATTTATATAAAAGAACCAAAGGATGACTATTCATCAGCACCCAGATCCTCTTTCTTTGATGCATTGGAAATCTCTAAGGAGGAATCGATTAAGAATGGTAATTGGCGCTGCATTTCAACGAGTTCCAACCAGTCTGTTGAACTGCACTTCCGTTCTTATGCGGATAAAAGGATTATTTCCGTAACCATCAACCTTCCAAGCTACCAACTTGATATTTCTTCTTACGCCTGGTATAGACAGCGTAAAGCCTTCCTTAAGTTAGAATGCCCGGAGCAAGTCTGTCAGGATTTAGTAGAAGGATTATTACAAAGGATTTTTGTCAAATACAAAGGGAAAACTGCCTATCTAAGTTTAAAGCAATCAAAACGGGAAGTGACCAGTAAGAATTTTAGTTGAAGGGTATAAGGCATGCCTAGATAGGACACACCGTAATTAAGTGGAATTTTTTAGCTTCTAACTCAATTACGGTGGTGGCTCATATGAGAAATAAGAGGATTCTATATTATCTGTTTCTGGCCTTTGGCTGGACTGTCATATTGTTCTATTTGTCTTCCATGTCCTATGCAGAACAGGATATCAGGCCATATTTGCGAATGCTTGTGGCAGAGGAACATATTGCTGCTGTGTTCTCGGGAGTGGAGATTCCTTATGTGAATAACCAAATTAGTGTGGACAGTATGGGAGCGTATCAGTTTGTGGAATTCCTTTTTCGAAAAGGAGCTCACCTGTTTTTTTATAGTGTTCTTGGTTATTTGCTTGTCCGGTACTTTGCCAGTTCCTTAGGGAGAAAGTATTGGAGAGTGTTTCTGTTCAGTTTATCTATTCTCCTTGTTATTGCCATGCTGGATGAGTTCTTGCAATTTCACCACCCAGACCGCAGCGGGCATTGGGCGGATGTGGGGTTGGATGCGATGGGCGGATTGAAGGGGATTATTACCGGATTTCTGTCCACTTATACTAAGAAGGGTAAGAAAGAAGGAAAACAAAAAAGCGCAGACTCATCAATGTAGATGGGCTGCGCTTTTTTTCCAATTCCATTATCTCAACGTCAACAAATCCCTTAATTCCTCATTATCAAGCTCGGTAATCCAGCCTTCGCTCGTGATGATCTGATTGTTCAGTGCCTGTTTGGATTCAATCATAGCATCAATTTTCTCCTCCAGCGTGCCGGTTGCAATAAACTTATGAACGTGTACAAAACGGCTCTGGCCGATTCGGTATGCTCTGTCGGTTGCCTGGTTCTCCACGGCTGGATTCCACCAGCGGTCATAATGGATGACATGATTGGCGGCTGTCAGGTTCAGTCCGGTTCCGCCAGCCTTCAATGAAAGGACCAATACATTAAATTCCCCGTCCTGGAAATCTTGAATCAGTTGATCACGTTCCTTCTTGACGACACTTCCATTTAGAAATCTTCCTTTTTCCCCGAGTGAGGATTCCAATGCTTCAATAATCATATTCCCCATTGAAATGTACTGGGTGAAAATAAGGCAGCTTTCTCCGCGTAAACGAATTTGCTCGACCAGTTCCACCAGCTTTTCCATTTTACTGGAGCGCATCAAGAGATTCTCTGGAGTTTCCTCTTTTAAATAAAGTGCAGGATGATCGCAGACTTGCTTCAACTGTCCTAGCATTTTCAACACCAGGCCGCGGCGTTGGATACCGCCTAACTCCTCCACCTTGTCTAAGGTCTCTTTAACAAGTTGTTCATAGATGGACGCTTGCTCGATGGTTAGCGGACAGTATTCCTTTTGCTCCTGCTTGGCAGGGAGGTTCAGTGCCACCTGTTCATCTTGCTTCGTGCGGCGCAATAGGAACGGTTGAATAAGCATTTGCAATTGCTGAATCTTCTTTTTGTCCTGATCCTTCTCAATTGCCAACACAAATTGTTTATGGAAGGAACCTAGCGACCCTAAGTATCCTGGATTGATAAAATCAAAAATCGCCCATAGTTCTGACAGACGGTTTTCCATAGGGGTACCAGTCAAGGCGATATGATGGCCACCGCTTAAATTTCGAACAGCTTGGGATTGCTTCGTGTCAGCGTTCTTGATGTTTTGTGCTTCATCCAAGCAGATGGTGCGCCAGCCGACACTTGCCAATTCCTCTTCATCAAGATGAGAAATCGCATAGGAGGTCAACACGACATCAGAATTCAAAACGGATTCACGGAAAATAGATCCCTTGCCACGATTAGGTCCGTAATGCAACATAACATCCAAGCTGGGAGCGAACTTTTCCAGTTCTTTTTGCCAGTTTCCAAGGACAGAAGTAGGACAAATAATGAGAACTGGTGGACCTTCCGGCTCTTTCTCCTTGCATGATAGGAAATAGGCGATAAGCTGAATGGTTTTTCCTAGTCCCATGTCATCTGCAAGACAAGCCCCAAAGCCATGATCCCTTAAAAAGGTCAGCCATGCTGCACCTTGCTCCTGGTAAGGTCTTAGCTCGCCTTTGAATGTCTCAGGTACCTCAAAAGGCGGTATGTCCTTTCCTTGATAGAGTTGTTCGATTAAGCGCTCGGCAGATCCGGTCAGTTCATAGGAGATATCCTGAATCGAATAGCTTCCCCCCGCATCATCTTCATCCGGAAACTCACCGCCCATGCCAGCTGCATTGCTCTTCAAGAGATCCTCCATGCGGATACCATTCTCTTCTGCATGCTTCATCATCCGTTTTATCTCTTCAATAAACCCTGGATCCAACACGACCCATTCGCCTTTAATCTGTACAAGGCGGCGGTTTTCTTCTACAAGTGCAAGGAACTCCTCTTCGGAAAGCTCCGTATTTCGTGTGGAAAAACGCCATTCAAAATTAACTAAGGACTGCAAACCAACAAAAGATTGGGAATGGCCGCCGCCTTTCTTTGAGCCGTTCACTCTTGCTTTCACTTTAATTCGAGAATCCTTAATGGCTTGCCACCATGGCGGCAGAAAGATGAAGCTTCCAATTGCTAACAGCCTCTCGCTGCCATCTACAAGGAAACGCCAAGCGTCTTCTTCTGTCAGATAACTTCTGATCTGTCCATTTGAAAAAAGTGATGGAGTCAGCTGCTGCCATTTTTTAAATCCGCGATTCACTTCTTTTTTATATTTTTTATAGGAAGGAGGGAGGGTATCCTGTTCCCATACATATAGTTCATCCGTTTTCTTGTCCTTCAGCAGGGTTTCCAATTTCCAGTCTTGTTCCCCTTTTTCAGGCTCTAAAAGGCGGAGGCCAAGCTTGAATGGGGTGGTATCTTTCGTCCATCCAATGTCTCGAAGCCAGTCTTCTTCATCCACATATTCCACCAGTGAACCTTCTGCTGCTAATTGCCTCGGATCTTTTGTGTAATCCATCCAGTATGTCTGAAGATATCCATCCTCATTGCGTTCCATCCAATCCTTCATGATGGCGTCCAACCATTCTTCCATTTTTCCGGCATAAGAAGGAAGGAGAGGATTTTGTGCGATCATCTCCTGTCCTTCCTTTGTTAAAGAAAAGGAAAGTTTGCCTTCCTGCCATGCTGCAAAACTCGGTTGAAAGGCTCTTTCGTTCAACAGGTCAGCAACTGTAGGAGCAATTAGGCGAAATTGTTCCGACTGATCACACCACTCCAACTCAATAAAAGAGTTCTCGGTATTGTTGGCAAATAGTTCAAGCGCGTCACTAGGGTTTAAGAAAATCCCGGAAATGCCATCATAGGTCGATTCCTCTAGGATGGAACCGAAATAGGAGCCTTCGTGCCATGTAAAGAGAAGGGGGATAAATCGTGACGGTGGCAGAACGGAGGAGCGGATTTTTACATATAGAAAAAATTGATTCCGTTCCTCCATATAATTTGATTTGGCAAATAACGCCTCATTAATCATAACTGAATCTTCCCTTTTTTAATTCTTCTTGGAAGGAGCGAAGTCGCTTCGTGCCTTCTTTTAGCTGCAGTAAATACTGAAGCCAGATGTCTTCCAATTTCTCTTTTTTATAGAGACTATGTAATGTTTTCAACAGCGATGTCGCTTCTTTATAAGCGGTTTTATTGCGCTGTTCCAATGCCTTGTTTATCGCCACATGATAGAGTGGGAAAAGCGCATAGGCATCCGTTTTTTTGATTTCTTTCAACTTATAGGCTTCCAAACCACTTAGCTCAAAGCCCATCCAAAGCTGTAACTCGACCCACTGGCGGTAATTCTTCGTTTCAAAAAGATACCATTCATATTCTCCGTAACTATATGGCATCAGTTTGCGCATTGCTTCTTTATATAATTTATCTTGCCTTGTTTCCATTGCGAACTCCGTCAATAACTTCAGCAGGTGCTTAGTCAGTTGCCTTTTCCGGTCATAGGTTGGTTCTGAATGGATATAGGAGGTAACAATGGGCAACGAAATAGCTAGCCAGCTCTCCAATCTGTCCTTAGTTTTGTTGAAGACCAATGATTGTAACCAATGGAAAAGATAAGGCGCGTACTGACTGCTGTTTTTTTTGACCAGCTTCAATGCCTCTTCATCTTTTTTCTGTAAAAATAATAAATGTGTTTTAGCCAACTCAGCCTGAAGGGAAGTGTCATCCTCTAGCTCTTTTAGCTCTGAGGACATCCAGTTGCGACGCTGGAAAACATCATTCCAAGTGAATTGATAGACATAAAACATTTCTCTTATAAAAGGCTCCTCTTGTTGCAACAACGTTTCTCGAATCAGTTGCCTGCTTTCTTTCAGCAAAGAGTCGAGTTGGAAGGCGATGGCGCTATGAAACAAGCCTTTTGATTCCTCTTCCACCATCTCTACAAAACGATGTAGAATATCTGCGATGTATTGATATGGCTGTGAGCTATCATAGCTGCTGATCACCTGCTTCATACAATAGAGGGAAGCGTGTAATAGAAATAATGGACGTATTTCCGCTTTCTTAGGAGCCTGGGTTCGCAGTTTAGGAAAGAACGCGTGTGTCAGGCCGGTAAGATAGGTTCGTTTACTAGGAATGGAGCTTTTATATTGCTGATGCTGATAGTCTACAAAATCAAGCCAGCTAGAAAGAGAACTTTCCTCGTAGCTTGTTGCTTCCTTTTTAATAGTTGCCGATGTAAGGCTTGGAAGGATGTTTTCCGCGCTTTGTTCCTTCCAGCCGTCGATAAGGGAGGCAATTGTTTTGGATTGTGACCATACGGATAGAAAGGTGGCTAGCTGATGGGTGCAGAGGGTCGTTGCGCCGCATGAGCATCTGCTGAGGTCACCGATTTCTTCGTCAAGCAGGACGTGTTTTTGGCCGTTGTCTTGGACTTTTCCGGTCATGGTGGAGCCTTCTTGGTAGGCGTGTATGACGTTGCCTTGGCGGAACAGTTTTAAGCCTGCTTTTAGGATGTTTCTGTTGTTGTCGTTATTGAGTGGGTATGTATCTATTAGCCATGCTGCGAACTGTTCCATTTTTGTCACCATCCATTATTGTTTGAAAAAGTGTGTCTCCATAACACCCTGCTACCTTCCGTTCCAGGTGTTCGCTTTCCTAGGGGCGGTGCTTGAGCCTCCTCGCTTCGCTGCGGGGTCTCAAGCTACCGCTATCTCCCTCAGGAGTCTCACACCTTGCACTCCAGGTAGCAGGGGAAAATAGTTGTAAAAAATTGTGTCCAATAACACCCTGCAGCCTTCCGTTCCAGGTGTTCGCTTTCCGCGGGACGGTGCTTGAGCCTCCTCGGCTTCGCCTGTGGGGTCTCAAGCTACCGTTATCCCCCGCAGGAGTCTCACACCTTGCACTCCAGGTAGCAGGGGAAAATAGTTGTAAAAAATTTTGTCCAATAACACCCTGCTACCTTCCGTTCCAGGTGTTCGCTTTCCTAGGGGCGGTGCTTGAGCCTCCTCGGCTTCGCCTGTGGGGTCTCAAGCTACCGTTACTCCCCCGCAGGAGTCTCACACCTTGCACTGCAGGCAGCAGGGGGAACTGGTCGTGAAAAAGTGTGTCTCCATGACACCCTGCTACCTTCCGTTCCAGGTGTGCGCTTTCCGCGGGACGGTGCTTGAGCCTCCTCGGCTTCGCCTGTGGGGTCTCAAGCTACCGTTATCCCCCGCAGGAGTCTCACACCTTGCACTGCAGGCAGCAGGGGGAACTGGTTGTAAAAAGTGTGTCTCCATA
Organism: Bacillus sp. RO2; assembly: GCF_012911845.1. Classification (GTDB taxonomy): domain Bacteria; phylum Bacillota; class Bacilli; order Bacillales; family Bacillaceae_I; genus Sutcliffiella_A. Next base: position 20,668 of record NZ_JAAXCU010000005.1, read on the forward strand.
ACACCCTGCTACCTTCCGTTCCAGGTGTTCGCTTTCCACGGGCGGTTTGGGAGCCTATCTATAGCAAAAAACGAAAAGGTCTACTTCATCGCGTAGACCTTTGCCGGGA
>NZ_JAAXCU010000050.1 GCF_012911845.1 Bacillus sp. RO2
CCGGGGTTCATAGAAGGTCAATGAGGACAATGTTAGCCAAAATTAGGAGATGCCGGGGTTCATAGAGGGTCAATAAGGACGATGTTAACATAACTTCTTAGTTCCCGGGAGTCATAGACAGTCAATGAAGACAAAGTTAACATGAAACTCAAGGAACTGGGATTCATAGACCCCAAAAAAAGAAAGAAACTGCACCACTGCAGTTTCTATCAAACATTATTGCTCTGAATTCTGACGCTTCGTCGGATGGCTTGCGCGTTCCACTTCTTCAGCGGAAACTACTTGCTTCACGCTTTGAGCGTTAGGCTGTCCCTTTTGGCTGGGACCATTATGGTTATTATGCTTGGACATAGAGGTCTCTCCCTTCCTTATTCTCCCTAATTAATGTGGGTAAGGAAGCAATGAATTATACACCAGGAGGGACAGCCGTCCCATTCGCTTGTACAAGTTTGTAATATTGACTTTCATATTGTTTATCCAGATGAGGCAGGAGGTTCTCCAATGCTCTAACAACCCTTTTCAAATTGATACCTGTATCAATACCCATTTGTTCAAGCATATAGACAACGTCCTCTGTTGCAACATTTCCGGATGCACCAGGTGCAAACGGACAGCCCCCCAGACCGCCTGCTGAAGTGTCAAATCTATCCACACCAGCTTGAAGTGCAGCAAAAATATTTGCCAAGGCCATACCACGGGTGTTATGAAAATGGGCGGTTAACATTACGTCAACTAGTTCCTCTTTCAAAACAGAGAATAGCTGAAAGGATTCCTTTGGATTTGCCATTCCAATAGTATCTGCAACACTTAATTCATCCACTCCAAAAGAAACAAAACGCTTACATAATGAAACGACATCGTTCAACTCAACTTTCCCTTCATATGGACAATAAAACGAAGTTGAAATACATGCACGAACAAAGTACCCCTGATTTTTTAATTCTTTTACTAAAGGTTCCAATTCCACCAAGCTTTCCTCGGTAGTTTTATTAATATTTTTCTTGTTAAATGTATCGCTCACTCCAACGAACACAGCAGCATTTTTACAAGAGGTGCTACGTAACCTTTCAATGCCCTTCTCATTTGGAACTAACACAAAATTACGAGAGTCCCTGTCATTACAACTTTCAATAATAGTAGCTGCATCTGACATTTGTGGCACCCACCTTGGTGAGACAAATGAGGTAAGCTCCATCTCCGGGATTCCGGCTTTCTGCAATTCTTTTATAAAATCAATTTTTGCATCTGTTGGCACAAATGTTTTCAAATTTTGCAATCCATCACGTGGTCCGACTTCGATAATGGTTGCTTTGGATGGTAGTTTCATCGTTGTTTCCCCCTTCACGAATAATTTCTCCCAACACTAATTTTATGGAATAAAGGGGACTAAAAGCAAGAATAATAGAAATTTTATAAAAAAAGAAGGATTTTCGACATGAATCTAGAAATTAATCAGTCGAGAGGAGAGGAAAATATGTCGAATAAAGAAGTAGTCATTGTAAGCGCTGTCAGAACAGCGATTGGAAGTTTTGGTGGAGTATTTAAAGATGTTTCCGCTCCACAGTTAGGGTCCATTGTGATTAAAGAAGCGCTCGCTAAAGCCGGGCTTGCACCAGATAGTGTTGATGAAGTAATCATGGGGAATGTGTTGCAGGCAGGACTTGGACAGAATCCTGCAAGACAAGCGGCGATGGCTGCTGGCCTTCCTCAGGAAGTATCTTCCATGACAATTAATAAAGTTTGTGGATCAGGGCTAAAAGCAGTTCACCTTGCCACACAAGCCATCCTTGCTGGAGATGCAGACATTGTTGTTGCCGGTGGGATGGAAAATATGTCTCAAGCTCCATATTTATTAAAAGGTGCTCGTGACGGGTTTCGAATGGGAGACCAAAAGGTAGTGGACAGCATGGTAGCGGATGGGCTAACTTGTGTTTTCAATGACTACCATATGGGTGTCACTGCCGAAAACCTTTGCGATAAATACGAGTTAACTCGAGAAGAACAAGATGAATTTGCTGCTAACAGTCAACAAAAAGCAGTACAGGCAATCGAAGACGGCAAGTTCAAAGATGAAATTGTACCAGTGGAAGTGAAGAAGAAAAAAGAAATTCTGACGATAGATACAGACGAATACCCTAGAAAAGGAACCACAGCTGAGAAACTTGGCGGCTTGCGTCCAGCTTTTAAAAAGGATGGTTCTGTTACAGCCGGTAACGCTTCAGGGATTAACGATGGAGCTGCGGCGGTAGTGGTAATGAGTAAGGAAAAAGCGGAAGAGCTTGGTATCAAACCTCTTGTGAAAATTGTTGCCAACGCCAGCAGTGGAGTAGATCCAAGTATCATGGGAATCGGACCTGTTACAGCTGTGAAAAAAGCGATGGAAAAAGGCGGACAGTCCATGGAAGAAATGGATCTAGTGGAAGCAAACGAAGCTTTTGCCGCTCAGGCACTTGCGGTTGGCAGGGAATTGCAGTTCGATCCTGAAAAGCTGAATGTTAATGGGGGTGCAATCGCACTTGGTCACCCGATAGGTGCGAGTGGAACTAGAATCTTAGTAACACTTATCCACGAAATGAAACGCCGTGAAGCAAAAAAAGGACTTGCAACACTATGTATTGGTGGCGGACAAGGTGTCGCTACGATTGTAGAAAACATATAAAGAGAGAGGTGCAACTTAAGATGAAACCAATTTATACATCCTTTACAGAAGCGGTAAAAGACATTCATGATGGAGCTACCATCATGGTTGGCGGATTTGGATTGTGCGGCATTCCGGAAAACTTAATTCTTGCACTTGTGGAAACAGGCGTAAAAGATTTAACGGTCATTTCTAATAATTGCGGTGTTGATGAATGGGGTCTTGGACTTCTATTGAAAAACAAACAAATAAAGAAAATGATCGGTTCCTATGTTGGAGAGAACAAAGAATTTGAACGCCAGGTTTTATCTGGTGAGCTTGAAGTAGAGTTAACTCCACAAGGTACTCTTGCTGAAAAAATCAGAGCAGGGGGTGCGGGTATTCCTGCATTTTACACACCAGCAGGAGTTGGAACGCCGATCGCGGAAGGCAAGGAAGTCCGTGAATTTAACGGAAAAGAATACTTACTTGAAGAGGCCTATAGTGCGGATTTCAGTTTGGTAAGAGCAACCAAGGCTGATAAAATGGGGAACCTCATTTACAACAAAACGGCTCGAAACTTTAACCCAATGATTGCTGCAGCTGGTAAAGTAACCATTGCAGAAGTGGAAGAGCTTGTAGAAATTGGTGACTTAGATCCAAATCTGATTCAGACACCAAGCATCTATGTTCAACGACTAATCGTAGGTCAGCAAGAAAAGAAAATCGAACGTGTTACCACAAGAGACTAGCAAGGAGGGGAACAAACGATGACAACTATAAATAACCGCGAAAAAATAGCAAAAAGAGCAGAAAAAGAAATAGAGAACGGCTACTATGTAAACCTTGGAATCGGAATGCCCACTCTTGTGGCGAATTACATATCCGATAACAAACAGGTAGTTCTACAATCAGAAAACGGCTTATTAGGCATCGGGCCATACCCGACAAAAGAGAATGTGGATGCAGACCTAATTAATGCCGGAAAAGAAACTGTAACGGCTATCCCTGGAGCAGCCTACTTTGACAGCGCTGAATCATTCGCGATGATTCGTGGCGGTCATGTAAATATCGCAATTTTAGGTGGCATGGAAGTTAGCGAAAACGGTGACCTTGCCAACTGGATGATCCCTGGCAAAATGATTAAGGGCATGGGCGGGGCGATGGATCTCGTGCACGGTGCTGAACGTATCATCGTCATTATGGACCACGTAAATAAAGCAGGAGAAGCAAAAATCTTGAAAGCATGCACCCTGCCTTTGACGGGTAAAGGTGTGGTGGACAGAATCATTACAGATCGTGCTGTAATGGATGTTACAGAACAGGGCTTAAAGCTTGTGGAAGTGGCAAGCGGCTTTACAGTGGAAGATATCCAGAACTCGACAGAGCCGACGTTAATTGTGGATGAGCATGTGAAGTTAGAGGCATTTTAGGATTCAGCTTTAAAGTTAACAGGAGGGAGCAGTTATCCTTCCTGTTTTTTTATAGGGAACTATATTTTTACCTCCTAATATACAGAACAACTATTGCCAAAATGATTAATCCTCCCAGAATGAATGGACCTACTCCCGAACTATAAACAACATAGATCCGTACGTGACGGACAATATTAACAACAAGAAATAGCAATAGCAAAATACCTAATAATATGATCAATTGTTTATTTTTATTCTGGTACAAAGCAGTCAGCCCCTTAGTTGAAGCTTGTGTAATAATTAAGCGGAAATAACTCCTTATAAAAAAACTATGTTCATGTAATCTTGTATTATTCTGAAAGTTACACACGGGTCTTTTTACCTATTAAATGGCAATGATTTGTACATGCTAAAATAAGGTAAAGGGAGGTGGAGTAAAGTAGAAAATGAAATGTTAAAAACAAATCTTGCAAGGAATCAATGAGATGAAAGCAGACATTAGTACATTAAAATGTGATATAGATTCGTTTAAACTCCAGTTCAAACAATTTAAAGCTGAATACCGACGTGATATGAAAAGAATGATTTACGACTTAAAGCCACAAACGAAAAACTCAATTCATTTAAATTCGATACAGATCTTCTTATTGAGAAAAACCCCAAATTGGAATTTAGGGTTAATAGGTTAGAGAAAAATACAGAAGTTTAAAGTTTCCTCCAGAAAAGCTTATGATCCAATCCCCTAACTCCTCCGCCACTAGTATGTAAATCTACTTAAGTACAAAAAAGCATTAAATTGCCTATCAATTTGTAAACTAATTTAATAGGAGATTTTTGTTTATATTAAAGGTTTTCCATTCAGATATAGGGGGATTTGCAAGTGAATTTGTACCTCTATTTGCAACTTAACAATAGGCATTTTTTGAAGGTAAAATTGCATAACAATTTTTCATAAAGGTTAGTGGAATTTTATGTTAAAATATAACAATATATAAAGTAAGCGTTATTTCATTAAAGGGCAAGATAATGGAAGATAGGGGGGAATGAATGCTTAAAAGATTTTATTGTTATATTATGACTCTTTCAATTATATTACTTTCAGCTTGTAGTTCTAATGGACAAGAAGAAGCAGTGGTAAAACCAATTCTAAATGAATTTGAAAAGGCAGGAATTCCATTAACGGAAAGAGAGAAATATAATGAGTTAGTTATCTTTTCTGGTTCAAATGAAAAACAATACGAGGTAGAAAGCGGTAATATTTATCTCATTTATGGTTATTCAAATAAAGAAAAAATAACAGAAGAGTTAAGAAAGATATTTGCAGAAACGGAATTTGAATATCCACCAAAGTCGTTATATTCAGATAAATTCTGTATCATATATATTAAAAATAGTGATAATGAAGTGATTGACAAAAAAATTGATGCTTTATTTGAACATAATTTAAAAAGAAAATAAAGAATAATATTTATTCAAGAATCTGAGAGCGATTGTAGCAAAGTGTTTCGTTTCTTACATAAGAACTGGTTACCATTGTTGAAAAGCGATTAAATAATCATCTTGATAATAACAAAGATGTTATATCTTTAAAGGAGTTAAATAATGAAAATGGATTGGTGGTATAGGGTTTCATTTATAATCATTGGAGTAGTGTCCGTTTTTACTGGTGAAATAGTTACTTTTTTAATGTTATGGTTTATTTTTTTAATTTTATATAATATCAACTCTACCTTACTAAAGATATACCTCCAAAATAATGGAAAGAACAATCAAGATTAAGCAAATGATTTCTTACTCAATTATCTAGGAACTTTTCTGGAAGATTTATGCAGCCTATTCCTTAATCAACGATCTTCAGCAATCCCGCGCGATCCAGGAACAAGGATCAGCGCCATTTTTGGGGTGGTCAAAGAGAAATTTTTATATTATGAAATAATTGGAATAAAGCAATCGTAACAATCTAGTTGAACAAGGAAAAGGATTTTTCAATATAAAACATTGCAAATGAAGTAAAAAATCACGACAAACAAAACTTTTCAATAAGTTTATATCGAGAGAGGAGGGATGAGTGTGTATAGAAAAATAAGTAGCATAGATTTTAATTATTTTACTGGTCAGAAGGTTACTGAAGTAAATACAGAAAAGAACTTACCTTTAGGGATGAGTTTTGAAACGGCAGGTTTAATCATTGAATGCCCTTGGAGGTTACAAGTTTCTAATGAAGTTGTAATTGGTTATTCAGACTGTGTTCAAGCACCAGACAAATACTCACATAAAAATGTAGAAAAGATTCTATTAGGAAAGAGTATAAAGAATATATTACATTTTGAAGAAATATCTGATTTAGTTGTTGAATTTGAAGGAAGCATTTTTCTTGAGTTGTTTCACGACAGTAATTATTTTGAAGGATGGCAGTTAAGAGGAGACAACGGGTTTTATTTATTTACTTTACCAGGAGGAACTTATTCAGATTAGTTTGTATAAGCCATCTCATTATACTAAATAAGAGAGATTCCTGCATAGTGAATCGCTCTATTTTTAAGAATTGGGTAGGATGATGGAACAATCGAAAGGGGATTTGATTTGAAAAACAAGTTAAGAAAGTCACTCTTTAATCAATCGCCCTGTTAAAGCTTATTGTTGATATTGCTTACAAAAAAGAGGAACTTCCAATTTTATGAAAGTTCCTGTTTTTTATTAGGGAATTATTCAACTAAAGCCTCTTTTAACAAAAAAAGTGTCTTATCCCTTATTTAAGTTAAGCTCTCGTTATAAATAAGATAGCCCTGCTAACCTTCCATGCTCTCTAATGCTTCCAAAATCAAATTCATTTCAAGAGCAAATTCTTTGATTTGTTTAACAACACCTTGATTCATAGAATCAATAAACTGAACATTTAACCTCATGACAATTTCGAAATTCTCTTGGAAATCCCTTTCCTCAACCTCTTTTAGAATACGTTCTATCATTTGATTTCCATATTCTAAATCTTCATCGAGAAGGTCTTTCAAATTCGTGGCTAGTCGCATTGCTACCTTAAATACAAAATATATTTTCTAAATACACAATCAATAAATCTAAAGATTCTGGTATTTTATGTTAATATATACAGTGAGGTTTTTCAATAAAAAGTGAATATAGAACTCTAAAAAATATAAAAGGAGCACTCAGATGGTTAACCCGTTTGATTGTATTACTGAATTTATTTTTGTAGAAACTGCAGTTTCCCCAGCAGACGTAATTTTGGTGCCAGGTGCCAATCATCCTCCATTAATGGAGAAGGCTGCTGACTTGTATAAGCAAGGAATGGCTCCTTATGTACTTCCATCTAGCGGATATAAATCACACGTTGAAATGACTGAGTGGGAGTATTTACGAAACCTTGCCTTGGAAAATGGAATACCTGAAGAGGCAATTTTAAAAGAAGACAAAGCGCAACATACATTGGAAAATGCCCGTTTTTCGCTAGAAGTTCTTCATAGGAACAATATAGTTCCGAGAAAAGCAATCGTGGTTTGTAAAGCAGGGCACGCTCGGCGTTCCTTATTATGTTATCAAGCTGAATTTCCAAAAGATTGTGAGTTCATGGTCTCACATTGTGTTGATAGATATGGAATAACAAAGGAAAACTGGTTTTTGACAGACGTGGGCATAAATCGGGTAATGAATGAAGTAAAGAAAATTGGTACTTATTTCGGTGATATCATTCCTAAGTCGAACATTATGCACCAATTAAAACAGAAAGGAAAGAGTGAAAAATGAAACAACTGATCGCCCTTGGTGGGGGAGGATTTTCAATGGAACCTGAGAACCCATTGTTAGATCGCTATATACTTCAACAATCTGGTAAGCTCAAACCTAAAATATGCTTTATTCCCACTGCTAGCGGCGACGCGGATAATTATATTGCTAGGTTTTATCAGTTCTTTGAGAAGCAAGAATGTGAACCATTCCATCTTTCTTTATTTAACCCGTCTACGAGAGATTTTGAAACATTTTTATTAGAAAAAGATATCATATATGTCGGAGGTGGCAACACTCGAAATCTATTAATACTTTGGAGAGCATGGGGCCTAGACGTCATTCTGAAAAAGGCCTATGACAAAGGTGTCTTACTTGCCGGTATTAGTGCAGGGTCCATATGTTGGTTTCAAGAAGGTGTAACGGACTCTTTTGGTGATGTATTAGAACCTATTCAGTGCTTGGGTTTTATAAAAGGAAGCAATTGTCCTCATTATGATGGGGAAGTAAAAAGGAGACCGTCTTATCAAGAATTGGTGGCAAGTAATAAAATTATTCCAGGTATTGCAACCGATGATGGTGTTGCGCTCCATTATGCTAATGACAAACTTGAGCATATTGTTAGCTCAAGGCCAAGTGCTAAAGCATACAAAGTTTATTTCGAGAAAAAACTTATTGAAGAAGAGCTTCCAACAAAGTATTTAGGGAGTTAAGAGAGGAATGCACCGGTGGTAAACAAACTAAGTTGGGTAGGTAGCAAGAAACATTTTGTGGACGAAATTAGTGTAATGACAATCGGAGAAAAGGTTGTTCTCGGTCGTTTTGGCGGGAATTCCATTGCAGGACAATATAAAAATGAGGATGGTTGTTTAATCTGGTGTGATGATAAACAAGATTGGGAGTTTGTGATTTTGCTAGATGCCCATTTTACAGCAGAAAGTGCCGAGTTGGTCACTTCAACAATGGAGAAAAACGAATCAAGGTTTTTAGACATTTTTACATTACCTGTAGTTAGTTTGTTTGCAAGTTTAAATAGCTTGGTCTTGGATATTTTTCAAAGTGAAAGTTTTATCCAGGATTGTGAGAATGTTCAGGGAGAGACAGCCTGTTTACTTGTTTTTCGCAAAGACAACTATTTATGGTGTTTCTCGATAGGAGATTGTTTATTGCTTCTAGAACACCCTGAACTTGAAAGGTTAGGAGAATATCAACAGAATCATCGCAGTTTTTATGAATGGGTCGGTAAAGAAAGTACATTCAACAAGAAAGTTCCTTGCTATAGCACGGGTGTGAAGGAATTGCGAACTGGAGATAACCACATAATCATGACGACTGATGGATTAGTGGAGTGCCCGAATACTTCATATAACAATGGAAAAGATATTTACCTTATGTTTCAGAATGTCGATACTTGTGAGGTAGGAGTTAGGAATCTACTAGAAGATATTCAATCAAAAAATGTACGGGATAGTACAACGATTGTTTCCTGGGTGATACAAAACAATAAAGAGGCAACCATTCCAACTGATTTAAAGTAAACCCAAAAAAGGTAGGTACTACATACATGTCTTTTCATATGAGAGTAAGAGCTGGCGCATTAATCATACAGAACGACTCAATATTATTAATAGAATTCCATGATAAAAACGGGGTGCATTATAATTTACCGGCTGGAGGTACGGAGCAGGGCGAAACGGTAAAGGAAGCTGTAAAAAGAGAAGCAAAAGAAGAAGCATCCAATGATGTAGAAGTGGGTTCTTTAGCAGTTGTTTATGAATATGCCCCTCATTTAAATAACAACAAATACGGTGAAACGCACTCCTTGGGGCTAATGTTCGAATGTAACATAAAAGAAGGCTGTATTCCAAGAATGCCGACGAAACCAGATCCTAATCAGACAGGAGTGAAATGGATTCCTTTAACCGATTTGGATAAAGTGATTCTATATCCGAATATTAGGGAGCACATTCTTGATTATGTGGAGAATAAACGAAACGTTGAATTTTTAGAGGAGCACCTTTTGGAGGACTATTTAATAGAAAAATAGGAGTGGGAAGCTTTGCAAATTATCCGAGATAAAAAAAGAAGCTTTGATCTTGAAATTATGCTAGCGAAACCATTGTTTGCTCATCTGGCAACAGTTGAGGGGGATGCCCCAAAAGATTCGCCTGTTTGGTTTTATTGGGAGGGAAATGAATTATGGATTATTGGAACTGCGAAAGACACCTTTCCAAATAGAATACATAATAATTCAAAGTGCGCTATTGGAATAGTAGATTTCGATTGTACTACAGGTAAAGTGCACCATGCAGGGTTTCGGGGAAATGGTACTGTAGAGCCTTTTAATACAGCTATTGCATATAAAATCATTTCGAAGTATCTTGGAAAAGATGACACTAAATGGGATAAGAGGTTTCAAAACCTAGATGCATCTAACGTGTTAATTAAGTTTAAACCTAAGTCTGTAGTAGTTAGGGATCAGTCATATCAAATTTAAACAAGGGGAACAATTAAATGCAGTTTCAACTTAGAAATGGAGAATTCATATATGTCAGAGAATATAAAAACGATGATTTTCTCTATATTCATCAGTTAAATAAAGAGGAAAATTGGAACAACCTTGTATCTAAAGAAGCATTTACAAAGCAAGCTTGGGAAAATTCAAATATTACTTATTGTGTTTGGAAGGAAAATGTTTTAATTGGTTATGTTCGGGGGCTTACAGATTACTCTATAACATTATTTATTTGTGAACTTCTGATATCCAAACAATATCGAGGTTTAGGAATTGCAAAATTCTTGCTTCAATATGTTCATGATATGTACCCATCAACACGACTAGATTTGCTTGCCACTTCCAAATCAAAGGACTTCTATAAAGAAAACGGTTTTAGAGAATTTTATGGATATAGGAAAACATATACGAGAGGTTAGTAAAATGAACTTAAAACAAAAAGCCATAGAAATGGCAGCTATATACAAAACGAACCCAAAGATAGACGCTATCCTCTTAGCCGGATCAGTTGCATTGGGGTGGGAGGATGAGTTTTCAGATATTGAATTACATATTCTTTGGAAAGAAGCCCCTACTGATGAAGATAGAAAAGGACCCATTAATTCTGTAAAAGGAAGTATTTTAAACTATTATCAATATGAAGACGAAGAATGGTCAGAGTCATATGTTACTCGTGAAGGAATCAAATTAGAGATTAGTAATTTTCTTACTTCAACCATCGAATTCGTAATAGAAGATGTAGTGGTCAAATCTAACGTTAGTTTTGATAAACAATGTGTAGTTGCTTCCATTCAAGATGGAACAGTGCTACTTGGGAAAAGTTTAATTGATACGTTTAAAAGAAGTGTGGTTTATTACCCAAGTGAACTTGCGAATAAGATGATTTTAGAAAATCTTGATTTCGGAGGCAGGTGGAATAACCGTCAAGCCCTGCTAGAACGTGAGGATTGGCTAATGTTATACAATGTTTTTTGTGATGTGCAAAAGAAGTTAATGGGTGTTTTATTTGGTTTGAATTCCCTGTATGTGCATCATCCTGCATACAAGTGGTTGCCGCATAAAATAGAACAAATGCATATAAAACCAGATTATTTTCTTTCAAGGATGAATCGTATTTTACTTGGAAATCCGGAGGAAAGTCTCGCAAGCTTGGAACAATTAGTAGACGAGGTTATAAAGATAGTGGAGTTACATAACCCCCAAATTAATATAGAGAAACAAAAGCAGGATATTAGCTATGTAAAGTAAGGGGAATCGGTATGAATGATAGTTGGACAAATATAAACGGTTTTCACTTGGATTGTACAATATATGGGCAATCCAGTGAATTTCCAACTGTAATCATGGATGCTGGATATGGAGACTACTCAAAAGCGTGGGAATCAATCTATCCTGAAATATCGAAATTAACTCAGGTCATTCTATATGACAGAGCTGGACTTGGGAAAAGTGAAAGAAGCTCTAATCCAAGGACCAGTCTATTTATGGTGGAGGAATTAAGAGAACTCTTAAAGGATAAGAATGTCTTGCCACCCTATATTCTTGTAGGTCATTCATACGGTGGTGTCAACATGCGTTTATTCAATAATTTGTACCCACAAGAAGTAGCTGGATTAGTATTGATAGATTCTACACCAGAAGAATACCCGGAAAGATTTCTCCCCACGATGTCTGAAGAATTCAAAGAGGCCTATAAAAAACAGTTCACTCGTGAAGGGAACTTACAAGAATTTATGGAGAGTTTAAAACAACTTCAAAAAAGTAATAGAGTTTCAGATACACCCACTATTGTTTTGTCGGCAGGGAAAAAAGATCATTATTCAAAGGAATCCCAAGCCTTATGGAACAGGATGCAAGAGGAGATTCTAAGATTCACATCAAACGGACAATTCTTAATTGCTGAAAATAGTGCTCATTACATTCAGAAAGATGAACCGCAACTGGTAATAAACATTATTATAAGATTTATCGAATCCTTAACAAACATTAATCATTCCAATGATCGGATAATGATTAACGAGAAAAATTTAATAGATGTCCTTTTTGAATCTTGGTCTATGACCACAAGTTCGAAGTGGAGTTCTGCGAATCCTGCTAAAGGGCAATGTGGAGTAACTTCATTAGTAGTTCAAGATTTTTTGGGAGGGGAAATTGTTAAGACTTTAATGCCTAAAGGTTGGCATTTCTATAACAAGGTAAATGGTATTCGTTATGACTATACATCCTCTCAATTTGATAAAGGAGTTCATTACTCCGATACTCCTTCCGACAGAGCAGAAGCATTTCAGGATACAAATCTGGAACAATATCTTACTTTAAAGAAAAATGTATTGTCATCCGTGATAAATAGATAAAGTGTTTAGGAGATTATTAATATGACTATGTACGAAAAAGACAAAACCAATCCCATTGCAGAAGTGGGTGCATGGTTATGATGGAAAAGAAAAGATTGTGGCTGTGGTCAATCTTGATAGTGTTTTTATTTTTAGGGTTTTGTTCACCAGTAATAGGATGGCTGCTTAAGCCTTCTACACCACTTGATGTGTTGATTGTAGATAAAACGGTTCCAGATGAATCTTACAGGGAACATTTAGGACTGACGTGGTTACTCAACCAGCAAAAAATACAGAAAACGGACGGAAGTAATTATAAGCTGCATTCAGATTACGTCGGTTATGACCCTGTAAGCGATGTGGATAATAAGATTAGAGCATATCCTGAAAATAAGGTGCATGATGTAATTTATATTGCAGATGGATACGGTGTTTATGAAGAGGATATTACAACAGGTAATGCACAAGGGCAACGTTCAGAACTTATATACGGTGGTATAACATCAGAGGATGTAGACTATATAAGAGAAGCTGTATTTTCACATGGTACAACATTAATTGGAGAGTTTAACACATTTGGAAGTCCTACGCCTCAAGAGGTAAAAGAGTCATTTTACCAACTGTATAATTTAGAGTGGACAGGATGGATAGGGAGATTCTTTACAGAGCTTGAGGGGGCGGAAGTTCCTGTCTGGGCAAAAAAGAATTATCTTGAACAGTACGGGAAAGAGTGGGATTTTAGTGGTAAAGGGATGGTATTCGTTCATGATAGTGATCAGCTCTTAGTCTTGACAGAGGAAGATATGGAAAAACAGCATGTAATGTTTGAATTTACGCAAAATGGCAAAGAACATTTCAATCTTCAGGATAGAGCAGCCTATCACTATTGGTTTAATATTATCGTACCCAAAGAAGATGATGAGGTGCTTGCATCCTTCTCGCTTTCTTTGACAAACGAAGCAGAAGAAAGATTGATAGAAAATGGGATTCCTGTCAAATTTCCAGCCGTCATACATCATGTAAACCCTACTCATGAAAGCTACTATTTCTCAGGTGATTTTGCTGACCAGGCAGACCTCCCATCCCTTTATCAGGCAAAAGGATATTCGGCACTGAAGAAATGGCAGTCAAGGAATAAAGATGATCTAAAATCCTTTTATTGGAGAGTGTATCATCCTATGATGAGTGAAATTATGCAGCAACAGAAAAATAAGAGCACTGTAAAAAAGGAAGTTAATGTTAATCTTGTAGGTGAATCCTATATCCCAGGCAGAGTAGGCAAAGATTATTTACAAATACAAAAAGACGGGAAATGGGAAGATTTTCTGATTAAAGGGGTTAATATGGGAATAGCAAAACCAGGTACGTGGCCCGGTGAAACAGCTATAACGAAGCAAGAGTACTACCGTTGGTTCGAGCAGATTGGCGACATGAATGCTAATGCTATACGTATTTATACAATTCATCCGCCGCACTTTTATGAGGCTTTGGCTGAATACAATCGTAGGGCAGAAGAACCCATCTATCTATTTCATGGCATTTGGATAAATGAAGAGGTCTTCCTTGAATCAAATGATGCTTTCGCTGAGGAAAATGTCAAAGATTTCAAAGAAGAAATCCAAAAAACAGTTGATTTAATCCATGGAAATGCCGTTCTAGAAGAGCGTCCTGGTCATGCCCATGGAAATTACACGGCAGACGTTTCACCCTATGTGCTTGGGTGGGTCCTCGGAGTAGAGTGGGATCCGCAAGTAGTACTGAATACAAATAGAAAACATTCAGGTATGTCTGAGTACAATGGAGAATTTCTCTTCACAAAAGGCGCACAGCCATTTGAAGTGTGGCTTGCAGAAATGATGGAATATACGATTGCTTATGAACAAGAAATCTATCAATGGCAGAGACCAATGAGCTTCACGAACTGGGTGACTACTGATTTACTTACTCATCCATCCGAACCGTCAGAACAGGAAGACCTTGTAAGCGTCAATCCAAATTTGATATTTTCCAAAGATGAGTTTGAAGCAGGAATGTTCGCTTCCTACCACATCTATCCGTATTACCCAGACTTCCTAAATTTTGAAGAGAGATATGTGGATTATATTGACCACCGGGAAGAGAAGAACAATTACGCAGGGTATTTACAACATATGAAAGAAGCACACAGCATGCCGCTATTAGTTGCTGAGTTTGGCATTCCTTCTTCAAGAGGGAATACTCATAATAATATTTACGGTTGGAACCAGGGCGGTCATACCGAAAAAGAGCAGGGAGAGATTTTAGCACATCTCTTTGAAGATATTGTGGAAGAAAATATGGCAGGTGGATTAATCTTTTCATGGCATGACGAATGGTTCAAACGGACTTGGAATACGATGGATTTCGATAACCCGGACCAGCGACCTTACTGGAAAAACGTCCAGACAAATGAGCAGATGTTCGGAATGCTGACATTTGAACCCGGCCAAGCACAAAAGATAGTTATTGACGGAAAAGAAGAGGACTGGAAAGTTTTAGACCAAGAAACAGAGTACAGCTCTTCTTCTATCATAAAAGAGATGCAAATAACTCATGATGAAGGGTTCTTATATGTAAAGTTGAAGGCGGATAAATTTAAAGAACATGAAATATCTTTATTGTTTAATATAATGAATAACCAAGGGCAGTCAAAGGTGGTACCTGGGTCTGATTATATTACAGAAGGCATAGATTTCATTCTTCAAGTGGAGAATGAAAAGAAAGCTAGAATGCTTGTAGATAGTTATTATGACAGTTTCTACTACATGTATGGCCATAAGCTAGCTATGGTAGAGAAACAGGAGTATGCAGACAAAAAAGATAATGGTATTTTTCATCCGATAAGGTTAACTTTAAACAAAGAATTAACGTATAAAAATGAGAATGACGAGAAAATAATTGTCCCGTTTGACAGCTATGAAACTGGTATATTCCGTTCTGGTAATTCCAATCCCAACGCGGAAAACTTCGACTCTTTAACAGATTTTTATTTAAATGAGGAGAAAGGCTTGTTAGAAGTTCGTATTCCATGGGCGATGCTCAATGTAAAGGATCCAAGTCAACGAGAAGTGATGGGGGATATGTGGACAGGTAATGGATTAAATAGCAGTGCATGGGTTGATGGAATCCGAATAGGTGCAATTGCCGTGTCCAATTCTGACGGAAAAGTGGTAGATAGTTTTCCAAAAACAGTAAATGGGAAGAGCCGGCAGGAAGATTATTACTTATATGCATGGGATCAATGGGAAATGCCAATTTATCATGAACGGCTGAAACAATCTTACTATAGAATTCAGCAACTGTTTTTTGAAGTGGAGGAGTAGGTTACACAGTTACGATGCTATTAATAAGAGTGGAGGATGGAAGTATGCCTCCACTTCTTTCAATTCTAGTTATCTATGAAACTAGATTACATAAATAGACAAAAAAGGTGACACAGCAAGTGATCACCTTTCAAGGTAGATAGCAACCATTGGGGCTGCGATGGCTAAAACAGAAAGAATAGTGAAAAATACTTTTCGTCCTTTTGGAGTGGAAAAGTATAATTGAACGAGAAGAAAATATGTAATACTAGAAATAAGAAGAAACAGGACAAACTTGTATAGTTTTTCCCCTTTGATAATAGCCTTTTCAGTTTGATAGATTCCTAAGTTGGGATCTATGGTCAATGGGTTAGTTATTGCCATGATAATCATGCCTAAAAAGATAAAGAGCCCTATAATGTATAATAAATTTTTCATGGATAATTCCTTTTTCATCGTTGCCTCCTAAATATGGTTGTGATTTATTTACGTATGCAGAAAGGAAAAGTTTCACATATAAACAGAAGAGACATCTCAACCTCATAATTCCAAAGGAGAAACACGCATGGAAACAAAAGAAACACTGCAAAATGAACTAAAATTAATAGAGAAATGGGAAGAAGATCAAAAGGAGCTATGGTTATGGGAACGGATCGGCCGTATTCCCTTTAAACTGCTTGATAGATTAACTCCAAGATTTATTCAAGGGAAGATAGGAAGCCTTCTTGATGAACTGGGGAGCTTTATTCAAAATGGAGGAAGTTATCTTTCAAACGAGAAAAGTGTATTCCATTATTTTGAGAAAAAAACAGGCAGAACTATTACGAGGCTTAAAGATTTTCAAGATGTACCTGTAGTCGAAATGAAAAAAGCTTCTCTTGAATTAGGAAAAACCCGTAAAAATACAGCTACCTTCCAAGGAGCAAGTACTGGTATCGGGGGAATCTTCACGTTAGTAATTGATATTCCTGCAATCCTGGCTATTTCTCTAAAAACATTACAGGATATTGCGATTCTGCATGGATATGATCCAAAAGAGAAAACGGAGAGGATATTCATCTTGAAATGCTTACAATTTACATCGGCAGATATTGTTGGGAAGCAGGCAATCCTAAATGAGCTGGCTGATTTTTCGAATGAAGCAATGAAATCAAAAGAGGTATTCTCCCAACTCCAAGGTTGGAGAGAAGTAACCGTGACATTCACAGAGGCCTTTGGTTGGAAAAAGCTTTTTCAATTGGTACCGGTTGCAGGGATTCTTTTTGGAGCGTTCGCCAATCGTACTATGGTGAGTGATTTGACAGAAGCTGGAACTATGCTGTATCAGAAAAGAAGAATTATGGAAAGAGTAGACCGTTTAGAGGTTCAAACCTAGAAAACAAAAGAATTTTAAGCATTTTAGTGAATTTCTTAAAGCCTACTGACCTTAACCTTTCATGTCAGTAGGCTTTCATGATAGTGAATTATTACTGTTTAACATTCTGAACCTTCAACACTTCCACTACCATCCTACCGATTTGCTTCCCAAGCCGTAATCCTTCATCGTTATCTACTTTAAAGTGAACGCCTGCATACAAGCGAGATTGAGCGGAAGCATCGGTTGTAGCTTTAATCCGGGCTTGTTCCTGCGGGAAATAATAGGTCATTATTTCTTGAGCTGCTCCAGCTATGCTAGCGTGTGCAGACGGATAGGCTGGAAATCGTGGTGTATCAATAATTTTTCTGATGTTTCTCCCATATTGATTGGGACGGGCAACATCCCATAAATATTTTAAATACCAGCAAACTACAAAAACGTCATTCATGGTTGCATGGAAAAATCCTTGCATGCGGGCACAATTTGGGGAGCCCATCGGATACTGCTCAGCAAAATCATACAGCATGGTTGAAAATCTTTCTGCAATCTCACCGGTAGCCCAATATTGTGCGTTTTGAATCTGTTGAGGAGTTAGGGTACTCATGGTTTGTTCGACAATTTGTAGTTCACTGTTCCAGTCTATAGATAAAGGTTCTTTTATTTGCCAAGTAATTTCTTTTCCAAATGGGTCTAGGAATCTATCGGTCCCTTCTCGCCTGATGAAAAACATTGGCCAAAAGCCGGCATTAGGATTTCCAATAGGTGGTGATTGCTCTCCTTGATATGGATATTGAGACCATCGCCTGTATTCAGTGCGCATTGTTTCAACCCCTTAGAAAGTTCTTCTAAAATTTCTTTATGATAGTTGGATGAAATATATGTTTAAAAACAATAAGTTCTTATGATGGAAGCATGCTAAAATAGGAAGAAATGTCTTAATTGAACAAAGGGGAGAGAGAATTGAAAGGTCAAAAATTAACTTCGGAAGAGATAGTCGCTTCCCCTGAGAAATTACAACAATTATATCAACGAACACTTTTTATTGTCGTACTTTCTCAAGTATTTGGTGGGGCTGGCCTGGCAGCAGGTATCACAGTAGGAGCCTTGTTGGCTCAAGATATGCTTGGTACCGATGCATATTCTGGAGTTCCTGTTGCTTTATTGACACTTGGTTCAGCAGGAGCGGCTTATTTGATTGGGCGTGTTTCACAACAGTATGGACGAAGGGTTGGATTGGCAGGCGGCTTTTTAACCGGAGGAATTAGTGCTCTAGGTGTGGTGCTTGCAGCTGTTACCGACAATGTGTGGTTGCTGTTTTTCTCTCTTCTTTTCTACGGGGCAGGAACGGCATCCAATCTTCAAGCAAGATATGCCGGAACAGACCTGGCATCTGTCAAACAACGAGGGAAAGCAATTAGTATTGCACTTGTTTCGACTACATTTGGGGCAGTAGCTGGACCCAATCTAGTGGGTGTGATGGGAGATTTTGCAGTTTCCATAGGTGTCCCGTCATTAGCGGGGCCATTTATTTTAGGAGCAGCAGCATTTATTTTAGCTGGATTGGTATTACTTGTTTTCATGAAACCTGATCCTTTACTGGTTTCTAAAGCATTGGAAAATGAAAAACGGTTGGATACGGAGAACCTCCCTTTAACTGGTCCAAAAAAGAATAACCGAGGAATCATTGTCGGTGGTTCAGTAATGGTGTTGACTCAGATGGTGATGGTGGCAATCATGACGATGACCCCCATTCATATGGGGCATCATGGGCATGGCTTAGATGCTATTGGTCTTGTGATTGGGATTCATATTGGTGCCATGTATCTCCCTTCATTAGTTACCGGGGTTCTAGTTGATAAGGTCGGGCGTACCGCTATGGCTTCAGCAGCAGGTGTAACATTGCTCCTAGCGGGAATCGTTGCGGCGACTGCTCCTGGTGATAATTTATTCGTACTAATTTTGGCATTGGCACTACTTGGATTAGGTTGGAACTTTGGCTTGATTAGCGGCACGGCAACAATCGTGGATGCCACAACACCTTTAACACGCGCAAAGGTCCAAGGTTCCATGGATGTACTGGTCGCATTATCTGGAGCAACAGGCGGCATCATGTCAGGTATGATAGTGGCACAAACTAGTTATGCCATACTTTCTATAGGTGGTGGTCTCTTATCTCTTTTATTATTGCCTTTAATTATCTGGGCAAGTAGAGATAACGTAACTCTTAAACAGGGGAAAAATAAAAAAACGGCGTAAGCAGCAACGTCTGCAAACGCCGTTTTTCATTATTTTCCTTTTGTCTTTCCTATTTCCTCAGACACAACAAAAGCTAAGTCATCATTACCAAACATAGCTAATACCCCTAATACCGTATCGTTTGAAATATCCCCGGCCTCTTCTTTAGAAACTGTCAATTCCAAAGCTTGAGCAAGTGCGGGGTTATTTGCCTGATCAGGGTATGCTTTTGTATAAAGAGTAAATGGGTCTAATTCATGGTTAATACACCATTGCGCAAAAACCAATATCATCATATTCTCCTCTTTTTGGTAGTTTTGTATAATTGCATGTTCCAATTCTTTTTTATCCATATCAAATTTCTCCTTTGTTTCTTGTAAACTTATTATATAGGAAATAGGCTAGTGAACCAACAACATCTCTTGTTGCAGCCCTTGTATTATATTAACAGTTCTTTTCACCTATTAAAAATAGATGGTAAAGAGTAAGGTATCGTCGTATATTTAATTTAGTTATGTGAAAATTTCGAAAGGGATCAGAGGAGAAATTATGATGAAAACCAAACAGTTGGCACAATTAATGGAAGAGACTAATTATCAAGCTGCACTCCAACTTTTTATTAGTACTTTTACTGAATATACGAAAAAGCCCAGAATATCAGCATTCCGCGAGGTTCTAACGCTTACGGATGAGGAACTAAGGCCGATTTTACAGGTGATGGACCTTGCTCTGATGGATGATGTTTCTGGAATGCTGATAAGAGCAAATTACCGAAAAAAGAAAACAGTTACATCCACGATATGGTATTGTGAGGAACTTATTGATCTTGGAGAATTTATTAAAGCAGAGGAATTGTTATTAACATTATTACAACAAGAAGACCTATCAAAAAAAGAAGAAGAAAAAATTGTCTATAACCTGGCTATTGCTTGTATCCGTATGCGCCGATATCACGCTGCCTATGACTATATGATGAAATGTGAAGAACTCACTCCCAATTCGATGAAAACACGCTGGGGTTACTACTATCTCCAAAAAGGTGAGTGGGAGGAAGGAGTAAAGCAACTCCTTGAAGGGTTACAGGATAAGAAAGACGGTGCCTACGCCTTTGGAATGTTAATCAGGCATTATATGCTTCAAGGTAATTGGGAGGAGGCGAAAAGGTATATCGACCGTGCACTCCTACAATATCCTGATTTTCCGAGACTGCAAATGGAAAAATTACGTTATCTTTATAAAACAAAAGAGTGGGCCGAACTGAGGGAGGCAGTTAAGGAGCTTCAGGATGTTACTCCTTTTCATTGCTATCAGACGGTCAACAGTTTGTGGGTGGCAGAGAGCTTGTACCATCAACATGATATTTCCGCTTTGCGAGATTTTCTTCAAAAAAATGATACGATTGCTACCCAGTCCCATTTTAGACATCTCCCAGAGATAATTCAAAGTGAATCTATACTATTGAAGAAGTATAAACCGACCCTTCAAAAAAGCAACTACTGTGTCCCAGCAAGTCTTGAGATGGTATTTAGCATGTATAACCAACATGTTTCACAGGAGGAAGTGGCTGAGTCCATCTTTACCATTTCAGGTTCCAGTATCTCTAAAGCTATTACCTTCTTAGAGGAGAGGGGATATTATTGTAGATATTTTTATAGCAATGTGGAGCTCATCAAACAGATGTTACAATCAGGCATCTCGGTCATAATGAGCTTGGAGTATCCTACTTCTTCCCATGTACAGGTCGTGGTTGGATATGATGATAATCTGCAGTGCCTAATCATTCAGGATCCGAACTTAACAGATGTTGTCTATTTGGAATATGAAAAGTTTCAAGACGAATTCAGCAATAGCCACGCGTTGGCGATTGCAGTCGTTCCATCACAACAGGCACCTTCTCTCCATTTTTTAGATGAAAAAGAACATGAAATTGCTGCTAGAATACAAGTACTCGGAGAAAAATGTAATGAGGACTTTTCCGAAGAAGACAAAACATTTATTCGTGAAAACATAACAAACATAATTGTCGCTGCAAGTTTCTTGAAATTCCTAGCTAAACAAGATGAGGAAGAACTGTTGTCACAAGCTGCAGACGCTGTTGAACAGTCCAATTTTGAGAAAGAATATAAATATCTTATTATCGCAATGGCATATGTTCGTATAAAAAAATGGGGGAAGGCAGAGGAATACCTTGCAAATGTTAAACCTCATTATTATCAATCTGCCTACTGGTATCTAAAAGGCAGAATTCATTACGAGAAGAATGAACATGATGAGGCAACACAATGCTTCCGAAAAGGCATCACTTTTGAAACGGATGACTTTGTTCTGTGGTCCTATCTGGCGCTTTCCACTTCCTTCAGAGGGCTGGATGAACAGGCGCTACGTTACTCATCCATTGCAATGGATATTAATAATCTGGATACATTCACCAGAATCAACCATGGAATGATTCTGTTTGATAATAAGTTTTATACAGAGGCGAGAGAACAATTCAGTTCTGTCTTAAAGGAAGAAAAGTCGCATGGTCATGCTTGGTTTGAAAGAGCAAGATGTGACAATGAACTAGAACGGTACCATCATGCAGAAAGGGGATTCCGAACAGCGATTTCACTCGATCCAGAAATAGCTGTACCATATCGTGATCTTGCCCAACTGTACGAATTTGTCTATATGCAACCGGAGAAAGTGGAACCTCTTTTACAGACCGGATTAAAAGAAACCGACGAAGCGATTCTTCTACTTCTTGAACTTGGTGACTTCTATGAGCGCCATAAAGAGTATGAGAATGCCAGAGTTCTATACTTACGAGCAACAGAGAAATACCCTGAGGATCCTGCTGGCTGGGTAAATCTTGGTCACTTATTAAAAGAAGAAGAGAATTTCAGTGACGCGTTCGCATGGCTAAATGAGAACTATGAGAGATTCCAAGATGACAGCGAATATTTGGTGAATGCAGGAAAATATATGTGGGAAGCCGCACTGGCAATGGATGCGCCCCCAGGACATTTAGAACAAGCATTGTCCTTATTGGAAAAAGGTATTAATTGCGCGCCTACAAACGTGGAAGATGCATTGGAACTCTATGTCAATCTGATTGAAGAGACTCCTTATAATGCTCGAGGAATCACGTTTTTGCAAAATAAACACGAAGAAGATGTGGAAAATTATCTCTTTCCTTCATATATGGGTTGTCTTTATGAAAGTAGCGGATTTTTGTATCAAGCGAAGGAATGTTATGAATTGGGTCTTTCTAAAGCTTACAAACTACTTCCTCTATACCGTCTTGGGGAAATTTTGGTTAAGCTAGGGGAAGATAAGGAAGCAAGAAAATGTTACAAAATGGTCCTTGAACTTGATTCGACTCATGTTCAGGCCCACCTTAACATTGCTGATATCTGTGATCGACTTAACCATAAGGTACAAGAGCTTTTTCATATCCGTAAAGCTTTTGCTCTTAACCCGTATGCTGTAAATATCCAGTACTTAGCCTCTCTTATAAAGGAAAAAGAACTATTGGAACTAAAAGAGAAATTAAATAGTCTTTTAAATGAAAAAAATGCATCTTTTGTTTATGACAGCCTTGGATATGTTTATGGAGCGTTGGGAGACTATGGCGCAGAAGAGGAGTATGTCTCAAAAGCCCTTGCTCTAGAACCAGAGGAGATCCCACTTCTTATGCATCAAATACAAATCCTCCTGCGAAAGAAGAAATTTGTAGAAGCCAAGAAAGAAATTCTTCAATTAATATGTAAGGACATCGAAAACCGCAATTTGTATGAGCTGTTTGTAGAAATTCATGTCAGCGCGGGTTCTATGCTGACTTTGGAAAAAGTCGTAAATCGACTTAAACTTTCTGATCAAGAAAAGAGTAAAGTCAGCATGTACTCAGCGGTGACCTTCGACAAAGTGCTTATAGCGAGGAGGGAAAACGAAGAGTACGATTTGTCTGAACGAAATTGGTTCAAGAAGTTGAAGAATTTTGGCAAAGCGAGTGTGGACTTTGGTGTCCTGATCAGTCTTTACGAAAACGCGCTCAAGCAGGATAGGGAAAATGTCACAGCGGTTTTCTGGCTGGCAGATGTTTACCTGCAACTTGATATGAAAACGGATGCCATCAAGTCCTACGAAAAATTCTTAAAGTACCATTGGGAATCTGATGTAGCCTATCAGCTAACCTCTACGATACTGGAGTTACTTGATGAAGAAGCGCCAGCGAAAAAACATCAACAATATTTAGTGCAAGCGAAAGAGCTGGTAGAAAGATGTCTGGCAGAAGAAGAAGCTTCTAGGTATCTGTCTCAGTATGGTTATGTGCTCAAGCTACTTGGTGAGTTTAGTAAAGCAGAATCAATCTATCGACAAGTTATTGAACTTGAATCAGACGATCCGGCTGCTTACTATCAGTTGGCTCTCCTTTACAGAGAAACCAACCGCGTTTTAGAAGCGAAGGAAACAATTTGGAAAGCATTAGAACTTGCTCCGGACGATACGCAGATTATGAATGAAGCTAGTATAGCCTTAAGGTTAAATGGTGAATTCCATGCGGCATTAGAAATGGTGGAGAGAGCATTAGAACAGGATTCAGAAGACGCTATGCTACTTTATAATCGTGCATGCTATTTATCTCTTTTAGGGAAATTCGAAGAATCAGCAGCTCACTTGACTGAATTATTCGAAGCAGATGAGGATGGGATTTTCATCGAAATGTCTTTGGAAGATGAAGATTTGGAACCATTGAAGGAAGCAGGAATGTTTCCTTTAGAAGTGTCAGAGCAATAGTGGAGAGAAAACAGGGGCAATGCACATGGTGCTTGTTCCTGTTTTATTTCCATGCTACTATCATTAAAATAAATGTAGTTTTATAGGAGGAAGCATGATGGTGCATTCAAGAAAAGTAATTGTATACATCGCACAAAGTGTGGACGGGTATATAGCCAAAAAAGACGATGATATTGGCTGGCTTTCCATGGTGGATACCCCTGGAGAAGATTATGGGTATGTAGCTTTTGTAGAAAGTGTGGACACAGTTATCATGGGTAGAAGAACGTATGAGAAAGTATTGTCTTTTGGCGTGGAATTTCCACACAAAGATAGAAAAACCTATGTTCTTTCCAATTCTAAAAAAGGATCAGATAACAATGTTGAATACTACTCGGGTGATGTCAAAGAATTAATTGATAACATCCGCTCAACAGGTGGAGAACATATATTTGTTGATGGCGGGGCGGAAGTAATTAAAGAGTTCGTCAGAAAAGACCTAATTGACGAGTATGTCATATCCACAATACCAATCCTAATTGGGAATGGCATTAGATTATTTAAAGAAACCGAACAAGAAAATAAGCTGGAGCTTTTGGAGAGTAAGTCATTCCCTTCAGGACTAGTTCAAAATCGATATATAGTGATTAGAGAAGAAGATAAGCAGGTGTAACTCTATTTGGAGTGCGCCTGCTTTTTGTATTTTGGTTGGAAAAATGGAGCTTCGACCATTAAAGCGTTGGCTTCGACCGTTAAACTGACTGGTTCTACATTTCCCGGATTAGCTTCTACATTTCCCAAGCATAGTTGTACCTTTAAACTTAAAGTTTCTACAATTTATGCTTAGAGGATAGATCTACGTGGAAGTAGGAAATCGGGTGTAATTCGATGGAAATCCCCGTTAAAAAAGGAGCTTCGACCATTAAAGCGTTGGCTTCGACCGTTAAACTGTCACCTTCTACATTTCCCGGATTAGCTTCTACATTTCCCAGACAAACTTGTACCTTTAAATTTAAAATTTCTACAATTTATGCTTAGAGAATAGATCTTCGTGGAAGTAGGATATCGGGTGTAACTCGATGGAAGAGTGAACCTGCTTTTTAAATCCCCGTTGAAAAAAGGAGCTTCGACCATTACAGCGTCAGCTTCGACCGTTAAACTGTCTGGTTCTACATTTCCCAGACAAACTTGTACCTTTAAACTTAAAATTTCTACAATTTATGCTTAGAGGATAGATCTACGTGTAAGTTGGAAGTCGGGTGTACCTCTATGGAAAAGTGAACCTGCTTTTTAAATCCCCGTTGGAAAAAAGAAGCTACTACCATTAAAGCGTTGGCTTCGACCGTTAAACTGTCACCTTCTACATTTCCCAGACAAACTTGTACCTCTAAACTCAAAGCTTCTACAATTTTGCATGGACTGTTGCAAAATTGTGAGAGATAATAAGGAATATATGGTAGTTATTGGAGGTATAGGGAAATTATGAAACTCGCCATCATCAAAGTTCTTGCATTTCTATGTCTTGTATTAATCTTGTATCTATTATTGTGGCCTGTCTCGATTGACCCTGTTGCATGGGAATCTCCTAAATCTATGAGATACATTGGTGCTTACGAAAAAAATAATAGATTAGAAGGAATGGAATTTCTTTCAATTGGAAAATATGAAGAGCCAGAGCATATCGTCTATCGTGAAGGTTGGTTGTACGCAGCTACAAAAACTGGTGCAATCATTCGTGTACGAGAGGATGGTACAGGATTACAGGAAATCGCTAATACGAATGGCAGACCTTTAGGCTTTGATTTTGATAGTGAAGGGTCACTCATAGTTGCTGACCCCCTTTATGGTAATCATGGGGGATTACTTAAAATAAGCAACTATGAAGAAGGTGATCCAGAAATTGATCTATTAACAGACACCGTTGAAGAAAAACCCATAAACTTTATTGACGCAGTAGTAGTTTCTGATAGTGGAATTATTTATTTTACTGATGCTTCTCAAAGAACAAAAGCGAAAGAGATTGGTGATGTTGGACGGGCGGGAGAAATAGATATTCTCGAAAATAGCAGTACAGGAAGAGTATTGGAGTATAATCCGTCGAGAAAGCAAACTAGAGTTCTGATGAAAGATATTAGTTTTGCAAACGGATTAGCATTAAGTATGGATGGGAAAAGTCTCCTAATAAATGAAACGGGAAGATACCGCGTCTGGAAATTAAATCTAGAATCAGATCAAACATTAAGTACAAAGGATAAAAGTGAATTTTTAGAAGTTCTAATTGATAACCTACCTGGACTACCGGATAATATGATGCGTGGAAATGACGACAGAATCTGGATTGGATTAATCATGCCGAGAAATGATTTTCTAGAATTCAGTTCTGATAAGCCCATATTAAGGAAAATGGCAATGCGTCTTCCAGCTAAAATGTTGCCTAAAGGGGCAGGATACTCGCACGTTATCGCAATTAACGAATCAGGCGAAGTAGTAGAAGATATGCAAAGTGATTCCATTCCATATACGAATATCACTGGAGTAACGGAGACAGATGAAAGCCTGTTTTTTCACACGAAATGAATGCTATCGGAGTATTGAAAAAAGATGAAGGTTTGTAAAAGAAAGGATGATAACATGATCTACGTCATCAGGCACGGTCAGACAGATTTTAATAAAGAGGGAAGAATGCAAGGGAGAAAGGGGCTGCCTCTAAACGAAGAAGGTTTGCGTCAGGCTAATGTGTTGAAAGAAAAATTACAAGATGTTGAGTTTCATTATGTGTTTTCTTCCCCGCAAAAAAGGGCTGTACAAACTGCTGAGATCATTTCAGGATACAAACCAAAAATTGATGAGCGCCTTGATGTATTTGATCTTGGAGAGGCAGATGGATTGAAAAAAGAAGAGGTGATTTTTAACGGGGCGATTCCTGATCATACCAAGTATGAAGGAGTGGAAGGGATGGACCAATTTGTTTACAGGGTAATTGGTTTTTTAAAGAGCCTTGAGGATGAGAAATTTGATGGAATGAACATTCTTATAGCAGGTCATAGATGTACTACTGGGGTAATCGGGGCTTGTTTAGAGGGAGCTCTCGGAAAAGATAGTGTTTTAAAATATTCGTCTGATAATGGGGATTACAAAGTTTATAATAACAGGATTCTATCTTGACCGTTCCGTATTTACAGAAAAGTCATTTTGGCACGAACTCGTATCGTTTTAGCACGAACTGGAGCAGTTTTGGCATCAACTCCCTTCATTTTCGCACGAACTTCCCAAAATACCTGATTTTTTCTAGCAAAGTATCCCCTTATCGTTCTACCGTTCATATTAGGCCTTCACCTATCACCACATAATTCCATAAGATATCAAAAACTAATGGGGTGACCACATATATGTTCGGAAGAATAATTAAACCGCGTTTGTTTCCTGCATCGATAAGAACGGTTGAAGGAACAAAATGGGGATATATAGATGAGAAGGGGAAGTTTGTGCTAAAGCCCACCTTTGAAGATGCAGGGGAGTTTCAGCAAAACGGACTGGCGATTGTTCGTAAGGGTGGGGCAGGGGTTATTACACAAACCGGTAAATTTGTGGTTCGCCCCAAGTACAGCTCCATTTTCCCTTTTACAGAGGGCCGTGCCATAGCTATGTTAAATGAGGGTGGTTCAGTAGTCTTAAATGAGAAAGGTAAAGTATTGACGCAAAAAGCGTATTCGTTTATTAGTCCCTATCAAGGGGGGCGTGCGGTTTTCCAAGATTCCCATAATTCCCAAGATGGGGGAACGACACTTTATGGATACTTAGATCTGAACGGTAATGTAGCTATTCCTGCTCAATACCAGTATGCCTTTGATATGAGTAGCGGCAAAGCACTCGTACAGGTGAAAGATAGCTTATATGCTTTGTTAAATTCTACTGGCTCCCAACTACAAACGTATCCGTACGAACTGATGAATGGATTAAGTGAAGGACTTCTTTCCTTCAAAAAAACCTATCAGGATAAGGCGGGATATGTAGATGAGTCAGGGAATGTGGTCATAAAACCCCAATTTGGTATGGCTTTACCTTTTCAGGGGGGAAGAGCTGTTGTCAATGCTTCCAATGATTATAAGAATAGATTCGGTTTAATTGATAAGAGCGGGAACTACATCATTCCTCCAAGATATAATGATATCAATCAACTTGGTGGGAACAGGGCGGCTATCGGAAGAGCCATTAACCCTGAAGAGCCATTTGTTGGCTCGATCTATGCAATAGCCGATACGGTGAGTGGACAGATAATGACTGATTTCCAATATGATACAGTGAACAACTACAAAGGGGAATATAGCTCTGTGACGCAAGGTCTTAAAAGTTTCTTTATCAACAAAAGCGGCAGACAGGCTAAAGACCTTCCTGTTATAGATGGCATTGGAACGCTTTCTATCGAAGGGCAGTTGGTGAGGGCATTTGTGGATCAGAGGTTGTCCTACTATGATAAAGCTGGCAATCTAGTGTATGCTCAAAATTCGGTCATTCTTGTAAATAGGAATGTCTCAATCCGCGAAGAAAAATACCGGCCAAACAAAGATTATCTCGTGTATTATCCACAGTTACAGGGAATGAAAAATAAAGAAGCAGAGAAAAAAGTCAACGAAGTATTACGTACACAATCTCAAATTATTCCTATTCCCCCGGATAAACAGCTGGATTATAATTACACAGGTGATTTTTCTGTGCAGTTTTATAATAAGAACTTACTAATACTAGAGCTTAATGGCTACAACTATCCTTTTGGAGCAGCACATGGCATGCCGACACAAATCATGGTGCCAATAGATATCAGCATAGGTAAAATATACGAATTGAAAGACTTGTTCAAACCCAACAGTGATTATGTAAAAGTGTTAAGTGATTTGGTTGCAGAACAAATACAGGAAAACCCTGATAACTACTTTCCAGATTCCTTTACAGGGATTCAACCAGATCAACCGTTCTATGTATCTAGTGATGCGTTGTTCCTATATTTTACACCGTATGAGATAGCCCCATATGCAGCTGGATTCCCTACATTTGAAATTCCATTCAAACAAATTAATAACATCATTGACAAGAAAGGCGCGTTTTGGCGGTCGTTTCATTAATCGTTTTGACATAAAGAAAAAGGTAGCTTCTTCTTCTAGAAGTCTACCTTTTTTCTATGTAGGAATGGTGATGATAAAGGTGGTGCCTTTTCCTTTTTCACTTTGTACATTTATGGTTCCTTTGACTTTATTGATTGTACTGTACACCATCAGCATTCCAAGGCCGGTACCTTCTTCTTTTGTTGAAAAATACGGCTTACCTAACCGATTTATTTCGTCGGAAGTCATGCCAACTCCTGAATCTTTTATTGTAATAATGATGTCGTTCTTTACCTCCGTAAATGCGATAGAAAGTATACCACCATTAGGCTTCATCGCCTCTATACTGTTTTTGAAAAGGTTAATGAAACATTGTTGCAATTGGTTGCGGTCATAGGACGTTTTCAAAGTGTTGTGAAAGGAATATTGAACTTCGACTTGGTGCATGGCAGCGTATGGGACTATAAGGTTTTTCGTATATTCAGCCTCTTCTTCTAGATTAGAGTAGACCATATTTTCCGATTGTGGTTTTGAAAAAGATAAGTAGTCACTCACAATTTTCTCTGCGCGTTTTAATTCTTGCAAGGAGAGATCTAAGTATCTTTTTTCTTCAACACCAATTGTCTTTGATTTACCCAGTAATTGAAGAAAACCGCTCGTAACCGTTAATGGGTTCCTTATCTCATGAGAAACACTTGCAGACAGTTCACTTACCACATTTAGTCGTTCTGCACTGATATAGCGCTCGCGATTTCGAATATTTAGTATGATTTTTTCTATTAGTATGACGATAATTCCCATTAACGCTGCATGCGTTGTGACTGCATATATACTAAACATGATAAATTCGCTATTTAACTTATCGAAATAGAAACTTAAAAGAGTTAGGTAGATTCCCATAAACACTGTTATTATGCCAGCTGAAAAAATCAATCTATTCTTTGGTTTAAATGTCAAAAACATTTTGCTTAGAAAAGGAACGAATAAAAATATAATTGTAGAAGTAAGGAAAGAGTTTAGAGTTCCTTCTCCTCCGATATAAAAACGGTATAAATTTAAGACTATGTAAAGTGGAAAAACAAATTTATGACCAGAATATAATGCAATAATAAAAAAAGGGATATAGCGTAAATCGAAAATGAACCCTAATTGTAAATGAATAGGGTAAGACATACATAGCACCATGGAAATAGTGGCAAGTAAACTGAACATCCATCTATTAAAAGAATGATGTTTGTCTTCAAAAAATACTAAATAGATGATAATAGGTAATATCAGAAACAGAAAATTCAATAATAATGTTTCAATCAAGAGGTTAAACGTCCCTTCTGTTGCAACTTCCATTCCCATTAATAATAGCAGAAACATGAAGATTTTGGTGCTAATAAAAGTAACTATGTGTAAATATTTCTAACAAACAGGAACAGGCACCAAAATCTGGTGCCTGCTTGACAGAAGTGAGAATAAAAGAGATATGAAAATTGAAATTAGCGGACTTCTTGTGGAACTTGCAAACCAAGGCCCTCAGCAATTAACTTGCCGTATTCTGGATCCGCTTTATGAAAATGGTTGATTTGACGAAGTTTGATTTCTTCGCTTTCTACCGGTTTCATTGCTGCAACAATATTTTTTATTAAGCGTGTACGTTCTTCCACACTTAGCAAACGATATAAATCACCTGCTTGAGTATAGTGATCATTTTGATTATAGGCAACGCTATCAGCTATACCTGAAACAGGGTAAACAGCTTGCTTGTTTTCAGGAGTTTCTTTTGGTCCGTTATAACTATTGGGTTCATAGTACACGGTACCTCCACCATTGTTGTCAAACCTCATTTGCCCATCGCGTTGATAGTTGTGAACTTCATTTCGTGCTCGGTTAATGGGGAGCGCCTGGTGATTCGCTCCAACACGGTAACGCTGTGCATCATGATAAGCAAAAAGGCGCCCTTGCAGCATTTTGTCTGGAGATACGTCAATTCCAGGTACAAGTGTTCCTGGAGAGAAAGTTGCCTGCTCCACCTCTGCAAAGTAATTCTCCGGATTTCGATCCAATACCATCCGCCCAACTTCCATCAACGGATAATCTTTTTGTGACCATACTTTTGTCACATCGAATGGATCAAAGCGATAAGTATCCGCATCTTCCAATGGCATAACCTGTACATAAACCCTCCATGAAGGGTGATCACCTTGTTGGATGGCATTAAATAAATCCTCTGTATGATAATCAGGGTTCTCACCTGCAATCTTTGTTCCAACCTCTTCAGTCAAGTTTTTAATACCTTGTTCAGTTTTAAAATGATATTTAATCCAAACACCTTCGCCTTCCTCATTCACCCATTTGAAAGTGTGACTACCGAAGCCATGCATATGACGGTATGTAGCCGGGATTCCACGATCAGACATCAAGATGGTCACTTGATGAAGGGATTCAGGCGATAGGGACCAGAAATCCCAAACGGCGTTAGGATTTTTTCGATGCGTTTGAGGGTGACGCTTTTGAGTATGAATAAAGTCGGGAAACTTGATGGCATCTCTTATGAAAAACACTGGTGTGTTGTTTCCGACTAGATCATAGTTCCCGTCTTCTGTATAGAATTTTACGGCAAATCCACGTGGATCACGAACGGAATCAGCAGAACCGTTTTCACCAGCTACCGTGGAAAAACGGACAAAAAGTGGCGTGCGTTTTCCTACTTCAGAAAGGAATTTTGCCTTCGTGAATTTTGTCACATCATTCGTTACTTCGAAGTACCCATGCGCACCAGCACCTTTTGCGTGCACTACACGCTCAGGAACACGTTCCCTGTTGAAATGGGCGAGTTTTTCTAAAAGGTGTACATCTTGTATGAGAGTAGGTCCCCTTGATCCCGCCGTCATGGAATTCTGGTTATCTCCCACAGGAGCTCCCCAGCTTGTTGTGAGTCTATTATTAGTTGTCAAAATCATTCACCTCAATAAAAAAAATATATTACTTGAATAATGATAACAGTTATCAGACGAAAATCAATACTTTTTTATAATTATTATAAAGTAATAATATTTATCTTTAATCAATAGGTTTAGTAAACTTGTCTGTTTATGGTTGATTAGGAATTTGCTATACTACTAGAAAACGTAATGATAGGAGTTGCCTTGCCGTGAAAAAAAAGCATCCAACGAATAAAATGGATGAGAAGGTATCATTGAAGGACCAATTAGAAAGCGATGTTTATTCGAAATTAAAATCCATGAAAGACCAACTTGTGCAAACGGAACAAAAACAAAAAGCAGAAGAAGCTGAAAGAAAAAAAGAAGAAAAACGATTAAAGGAGAAGAATAAATCGTTTGAAGAACTGTTTGAAGAAAGCAATCAAAATTGGAAGGAATTCAAGTGAGGTTGGCTTGGAAAATAGAAAAGGGAGAATGGTCCGTCTAGATAACCATTCTCTTTTTTGTTAAGAGAGAAAAAAAGCCGTGGCGAAGTAGACAGCTAAACATAAAAGAGATCCTAGCAAAAATGGCCCGATGTTTAATGTTGGTTTCTGTTGTTGCGGGGTGTAACGACCAGCCATGGAATCAAAAACAGCTGCTTCTGAATTTTTAGTGAAAATGTCTCCGGAGGAACTAGTGAAGAAGGCAAGGAAGACAAAAGCAAGAGAGCCGAAAAACATGGTGCTTAAGAGGTTAAAGTCAAAATAGGTGGAGATTCCCAGTAAAATACCAATTTCTACTGCAAGAACAATGAGTAAAGTGATAAGATATTTGACCATTATATTTCCTCCTTGATATGTAGATAAATTAATCTACGTATAAAAATGGAATAAGTTTCAAAAATATTGATTAGAATATCCGCCAAACACCGCTGTTAATTTCCCCAAATGGCTTCAATCAACAGCTATCAACCTTTAGAAATTTACCATTGTTCTAAAACATAAAAAACAGCTTCCCTAAAAAGGAAGCTGTTTGATATTAATCACGATGTGAGTCGTAGTAAGATTGTTTTACGAGTTCTTGAATTGTTCCGTACTCTTTTTCTGAGAGTGTTTTTTCATTCATGGCATGGACGTTAGCTTCCAATTGTTCAATGGAGCTTGCACCTGGGATAACCGCTGCTACGGCAGGGTGTGCCAAACAATAGTGGAAGGCAGTTGCTTGAAGTGGCTTATCACCAGGAATGTTCAATAGCTTTGGTAAGAGATTCTCCAACTCCTCGTAACTATAATCAAGAAAATCTTTTCCTTTAAATTTATTCTGTAGCTTATCAAGACCATTGTCCGATAAAAGTCCTTTGGCAAGTGGGCCTCGAGCTATTACACTAATTTTATTTTCGTGAAGATAATCCAACCATTCTTCTGGGCGTGTATCAAGCAGACTGTATTGCATCATTACCGAAGCAATCGAGGAGTTTTCTACAAACCGTTTAATAACGTTCGGTCTAATAGAAGATATCCCGTATTCGCGGATGTACCCCTCTTTTTTTAACTCCTCAAATGCCTCGATTGTTTCTTCGGTTGGGTCATCTATCGTTCCACCGTGAAGCTGGTAGAGATCGATATAATCTGTTTGAAGGCGGTGAAGACTGTCTTTGACTGCAGATTGGATATGTTGTTTAGAAGGATCCCATTCCCATCCTTCTTTTCCTTGTGTCCATTTGTTCCCTGCTTTTGTTGCAAGAATGACCTTATCTCGTTGTCCTTTTAAAGCTTTTCCTACCAGTTCCTCATTTTGTCCGAAATCATACAGATCAGCAGTATCTAGGTAATTGATTCCTAAATCTAGTGCTTTTTTTACAATATCTATCGCTTTTGTTTCTTCCGTGCCAAGGGACATACAGCCAAGCCCAAGTTGGCTTACATATAGTTCAGATTTGCCGAGTCGATTTTTTGGTATCAAAAAAAACCCTCCTTTTTTCCTCATTTTACCGAAAAGGAGGGCTCTGCTTCAAATTATTCATCTTTAATAGAGTTGATCCATGTTTTCACATACACATGTTGATGGGAATATTCCCTAAGCTTATTTCGTATTTCCCAAGCCTTTCCTACCAATACGATATTGTTTGGACGGACATAGACCTTCAATTTACTCCCTCCTAACCCTTGTATGGTAGAATGTATGAAGAAATGGATGACTAAAGAACAAGGAGCGGTCGGGATGGAACATTTAAAAGAAAAAACGTTACATAGTGAAAAATTATTCACAGGAAGAATCATTGATTTATATTTAGAGGACGTAGAACTTCCAAACGGTAAAACAAGTAAAAGGGAAATTATCAAACACCCAGGAGCGGTGGCAGTTATTGCAGTAACAGAAGAGAACAAAATCATTATGGTCCGTCAATACCGAAAGGCAATGGAGCGCACATTAGTAGAGATCCCGGCAGGTAAGCTAGAAAATGGGGAAGAGCCTATTGTAACCGCAAAAAGGGAACTTCAAGAGGAAACTGGCTATACATGTGATGAATTGGAGCCATTGATTTCTTTTTATACTTCACCTGGTTTTGCAGATGAATTGGTACACTTATTCATTGCAAAAGGGTTGCGCAAAGACACGGAAGAACATCATCTAGATGAAGATGAGTTTGTGGACCTGTTGGAAGTATCAATAGATGAGGCTCTTGAACTTATTAAAAAGAAGGAAATTTATGATGCGAAGACTGCTTATGCCGTGCAGTATTTGCAAATGCAAACATTGCTTCGAAAGTAGGGGACGGCCATGCAAGATTATATTGTCGATTTACATATACATTTAGGCCGGACAGCAAGTGGTAAACCAGTCAAAATTACAGCCTCCAATCAATTGACTTTGGAGGCTGTTTTGGAAGAGGCTAGTTTTAAAAAGGGTTTAGACATGGTCGGAGTTATCGATTGCCAGGTACCTGAAGTGCTTATTGGTCTTCGTAATCGTATTGCATCTGGTGAGCTAAGGGAACTCGTTGATGGCGGTGTACAGATGGGTGATATTACGTTGATCCTTGGTGCGGAAGTGGAGATTTATGATGAGAACTGTCAAGGTGTAATTCATGCTCTCTGTTATATGAAGACTGTGGAGAGAATGGTGGAGTTCTCGAACTGGCTAAGCAAGCGAATGAAAAATGTCACTTTGTCCACACAGCGAGTTTATGCAAATGCGGTTGATATTCAGCATGAGGTTCATCGATTAGGTGGCCTTTTTATTCCTGCTCATGTTTTTACACCTTTTAAGAGTTTGTATGGCAAAGGAGTGAAATGGAGTTTAAACGAGGTGTTTGAATCAGAGCTGATTGATGCAATCGAGCTTGGGTTAAGTGCTGACACCTATATGGCTGAACGGATAAAAGAATTGGAGAAGTACACATTCCTTTCTAATTCTGATGCTCACTCTGTGGGGAAAATCGCCCGCGAGTATCAAAAGGTGCGCATGAAGGAACCAAGTTTTGAAGAGTTGCGGCTTGCTTTGAAGGAAGTGGATGGGCGAAGAGTGGTGGCAAATTACGGGTTGAGTCCGCAGTTAGGGAAATACTATACCACAGTTTGTGAAAAGTGCTTAACTCCTTTTTTACATGGGAAAGACATATGTAGCAGGTGTTACCACACCAAATTTGTTAAAGGTGTTTCTGATCGGATTGATGAGCTGGCTGATAAAGAGGGACTCTTGAGACACCGCCCACCATATATTCACCAGGTACCGTTAGATTTCATACCAGGCGTTGGCCCTAAAACATTGTCGAAGTTACGAGGAGTTTTTGGAACCGAGATGGGAATTCTGCATGAAGCAAGTTACGACGATTTAGTGGAAGTTGTTGGGGAAAAGGTAGCATCTCTAATAGTGGCTGCTCGAAGCGGTAAGTTGGCGTTTAAATCTGGCGGTGGGGGCAGGTTTGGTAAGGTAAGTGATAGTTAAGGGTGATTAGTTTTCTATTTCATTGTGACGGAGGGGCAGCACCTATGACACCCTCATTAAGGGAAATGCGAGAAACATTGTCCTCATAGAGGTTCAATGACTCCTTCAAGAAGGGAAATGCGGGTAACACTGTCCTCACAAAATCCCAATGACTCCCTCAAGAAGGAAAATACATGGAACAATGTCCTCATAGAGGTTCAATGACTCCTTCGTAAAGGTAAAAACGTGAAACATTGTCCTCATAGAATCCCTATGACTCCCTCAAGAAGGGAAATACATGGAACAATGTCCTCATAGAGGTTCAATGACTCCTTCGTAAAGGTAAAAACGAGAAACATTGTCCTCATAGAGCGCCAATGACTCCCTCAAGAAGGGAAATGCGAGGAACATTGTCCCCATAGAGCGCCAATGACTCCTTCGTAAAGGTAAAAACGAGAAACATTGTCCTCATAGAGCGCCAATGACTCCCTCATGAAGGGAAGTGCGAGGAACATTGTCCTCATAGAGCGCCAATGACTCCCTCAAGAAGGGAAATGCATGAAACATTGTCCACATAGAGTCCCAATGACTCCCTCAAGAAGGGAAATGCGAGGAACATTGTCCTCATAGAGCGCCA
>NZ_JAAXCU010000051.1 GCF_012911845.1 Bacillus sp. RO2
TGTTGACTGAAGTGGAGGGGGTGAGACTCCTGCGGGAGGTAGCGGTAGCTTGAGACCCCACAGCGCAGCGAGGAGGCTCAAGCACACGCCCCGCGGAAAGCGAACTCCCATAACGGAAGGAAACAGGGTGTTATTATTACTTCACTGAACTTTATTTTTCCCATCCCGAAAAAAAACTGGCATTATAAAAAAAATAATGATATTATAGTAAGGTCTGAATTGAATGCACTATATGTTTGGAGGGATAACGATGCGCGTAAACGTAACTTTAGCTTGTACTGAAACTGGTGATCGTAACTATATCACTACTAAAAATAAACGTAACAACCCAGATCGTCTTGAGCTTAAAAAATACAGCCCAAGATTGAAAAAAGTAACTGTACACCGTGAAACAAAATAAGCAGCAGGATTTTCCTGTCTGCTTATTTTTTTGCCCATCAACCTGCTTCTACAGGGCTAATATTCTTTTTATTTTTGACCTTCACAGAAGTACCCGCTTTATATCCTTCGCTAATCTGATACCTTGGAGCAATCGTTACATTCCTTATGGATGATGGAGAGGTGTGCTCAATGGTTACATCATCCCAGACAATACTCCTGCTTAACTCACAATCCTTTGTTATTTTGGAACTTTTACCGATGATGGTGTATTTGCCAATTACCACATGGTCACCTAAATAAGAGTCGTTGCCGATATATGCAGGCCGATTGATGGTCACATTGTCTTCCATTTTCACATTTGATCCCACCCATAAGTTTGGCAATACCTCTTCAGCAGCTATATTGACTCGGACTTTTTTATCCAGCATATCGTATTGGGCCTGCCGGTAATCCTCATGACTACCGATATCCTTCCAATATCCATTTGCATGGTAGCCATATAGGCTCATGCCATTTTTAATAAGCCTTGGGAAAATGTCCTTGCTGAAATCATACGCTTTTCCTTTTTCCATCATACATAATACAAACGGATCTACTACATAAATACCGGTATTTACAATTTTACTGAATTCCTCGTCTTTCAGTGGTTTTTCCACAAACCTTCTAATATGCCCTTCTTCATCCGTATCAACAACTCCGAACTTATTAGGCTTTTTGACTTCCTTTGTAAAAATAGTAAATAAAGAATGTTTTTGGACATGATAGCGCACCCCTGCCATCAAGTTAAAATCGGTTAAAGCATCTCCGCTTATAACTAGAAAAGGTTCATCAAGAAGGTGCTCGGCATTTTTCACGCTTCCAGCAGTACCTAAAGGAACCGTTTCCTGGAGATAGGTTATTTTTACGCCCCATTGGGATCCATCCCCAAAGTAATTCCTAATTTTATCGCTTAAATATTGAAGGGTGATGATGATATCTGTAATTCCATGCTCTTTCAGAAGTTCAATGCTGTATTCCATGACAGGTTTATTCAGTAGTGGCACCAATGGTTTTGGGAGTTTTTGTGTTAACGGCAACAGCCGGGTACCCTTTCCCCCAGCCAATATGACTGCTTTCATATGCTATATCCCTCCTACTGGACGGAAGAAGTAGTAACTGTTGTCTCATAAACCGCCTCTGTCTGATCTCTTACATCTTCCCAGTTGTATTTTTGGTTCACTTCATTAAATGCTTTTTTACCGAGTTGTGAACATAACGTTGGGTTCTCGATTAAAGAATGTATCTTTTCACAAAGATCTATGCCATTTCCAGGCTCAAACAACAAACCGTTTTCTCCATCTTTAATGATAGAAGAAAGTCCTCCAGTCTTTGCCGCTATAACAGGTTTACCAGCTGCCATTCCTTCTATGGCCACTATCCCAAATGGCTCATAAACGCTTGGTACAACAAGCATGTCACTTCGCTCTAATAAGGTAGCTTTTTCGTTTTCATTTACATATCCAATAAACAGCACTTGTTTCTCCAACCCAGCCTGCCTAACTAATGCTTTATAATCCGACAGATATGGCCCTTTACCAGCTAGTATAAAAAGACATTCAGGATAAGATTCTTTTATTTTTTTTGCAGCATTTATCAAAGTCTTTATTCCTTTTTCAGGCACCATTCTGCCCAAAAAAAGAATCAGGTGTGAAAATGATCTTCGACTGATAAATTCCTGGACGCTGTCACTTCCCTCATCGGAAATGGCAACACCATTAGGGATAACATAAATTTTCCTTTTCCGGTTAATGTATTTCTCCACTTTTTTCTTCATATATGCGCTACAAACAATCAATACATTAGAATGTAGAATCAATAACTTTTCCCATTTAGCAGTTTGCAGCTGCATTTGGGTATCTAGATTGCTTCTACCTTCTTCAAGTGCATGAATGGTTGACACTATAGGAAGTCTCATACTTTCTTTCAGTGCCCTTGCAGCAAATCCCACAAGCCAATCATGGGCATGAATAATAGTAATTTGTTGTTGACTAGCTATGTTCTGCACCTGTTCAACCAAATTCATATTGGTTTGCGCGACAAAAAGATGAAAATCATCATAAGAACATTCCACTTCTTTTACCCTGTAAACTTTTATTCCCTCCACCGTCTCCGCCTCGGGTGCTCCAAGGCAATGTGGGGTCACAAGCGACACATGATGGCCTGCTTTTACCAACTGTCTGGATAATTGCCATACATGCTGCCCCAGTCCTCCTAACATGGCAGGTGGAAACTCCCAGGATAACATGACAATATGATAGGTATTTTTTATTTCTTCTTGTAACAAATGATTATGTGATGAGTGAACAGAATAGAATACATCAGAAGTAACAGTTTCCTGAAATGTTCCAGAATTTAACTGACGTGCTTTTTGAAGTTCAAATGAGGGTTTTTCATAAAAAGTATATGCTGCATTCAACTGTTGCCATTTTCTTTTATCAACCATATTTAATGGTGTCCAAATAGCTGCGTTTTCTAAGTCCGCCTTAATACCGCTCTTCATTTTTAACTTGTCGCTTTGAAAAAAAGGGAAAAATCCGTCCGCTTTTCCTACACCAATTTCCGCTCGAATGAAATGGAATTCGTTGATTTCTGGAAGAGTTATACTCCCACTATTCATTTTGGTTAGTATATCTAAAAAGAAGACATTGTTTCTACTAACTTGTGAGCTTCCTTTCCAACCAATCAGCCTGATAACCAAACCTTCCTCCCTTAATGACTGATAGGCCTTAACAAAATCTTTCCTCCATTGATCCACGACCCATTCAACTTTTGCTTCTCCAGCTTCATTCAACATCAACTTAATAAATTCCTTATCCGATCCATTGTTGCACATGGTCCAAACCTCTTCCCCCACGAATCTATCTTTTCTTTCATCTTATCACGTGAATTTTCTTTTCCACAACAGCCGGTTTTTGTCGTCTTTTGTGTTATAACGTAAATTTTTTATGTCCGTTGACAAAAAACGTTCACAAAACCGTCATATGTTTCTGAGGAATTTGTCGAAAGACTATTTTTCCATCTCTACTCCTATGATATAAAAAAGAGAGAAACTTTTATCTGGGGTGAAAAAATGTTAATTGCAAGTATAAGTTTAATCATTATTGCAGTCGCAGTGATTGTAATTTCCTTCTTTGTGGATGACAAATTTGCTGATCTAGAAAAGGAAATGGAACAGTTATCCTTTGATGTTGTTCAGGACAAATATAAGTTGGAAAGAAAAATGAAAGTATTAGAAGAAGAACTTTTGGGTGGATCTACTCCTATACATAAGGTTAAAACAAAAAGACAAGCAAGCCACCAAAATGTAAGTGAAGAAGATGTTGCTATATCTCTTTACCAAAAAGGATACACTCCTTCTCAAATCTCTCAATTCACTTCCACTTCCATGGAAAAAGTAGAACAGATCCTTCAATCTGCCAACCTAAAAGGAAACGTAGCCAATGAGAACTAATCTTAGAGCATTCGCAATTGGCATCCTCTTTGCAACAGGAGTAATGGGAGTTGCTTATTCTATTGTAAGTGCAGGTGCAACCACATTAAATGAAGAAAGTGTTCAGGCGTATGCCGCAGAAAACGACCTTCACGTGTTGTCAAAGGAAGAGTATGACGAGTTATTACCTAAAGTAGAACCGGTAGAGGAAACAAAAAACGATCAAAAAGAAGAAGTGAAAGAAGAGAGTAACAGCAACGAAGTGGCAACAGAAGAAGAGAAAGAAGAAGTCGAAGAAAAAGAAGAAGAGAATGAACCTTTTGAAATCGTGATACCAGACGGCATGGCAACTTACGAGATTACCGCGTTATTAGCACGTGAAGGAATCATCGAGGATGACAAGAAGTTTGACGCATACCTTGAAGACAAAAACATTGCTACCAAAGTACGTTCTGGAACGTTCACCATGAAAAAGGGCATGAGCTATGAAGAAGCTGCAGACGTGTTGATAAAATAGTCATATACATGAAGAAGCACCTCGTTGACATAGGGGGTGCTTTTTGTATGAAATTAAGAAAAGTTAACCTACAGCTTCCAGCAGGATAACGGTAGGACCGCTCGATCAGACGAACAATCTGTTCACTAGAATTGAGCCCCTGAATCGAATCGGGCGATAATCTGAAAATACGGGCGATTTTTTTAGGAATCGGGCGAAAATAGAAAATTACGGGCGATTATTCAGATTTACCGGCGAAAAATCCGACTTTTCGGGCGATAATTTAAAAAATCGGGCGATTCCATATAAACGGACTTTTTCAAAACTTTTCTAGACCCACTGAAACTAACTCCAATAAAAAAGTAGCAGTCCTCCCTGTCCGACTTTCCAACGGGAAGGAAAACTGCTACGATACCCTATTCTTTTCATTAACCTTTATCTTTTACCTTTAGAAGCCGCAAGCTATTTAACGTAACAAGCAGTGTTGCTCCCATATCGGCAAAAATTGCAATCCACAAGGTGAGCCAGCCCGGAATCACCAGCAGAAGCGCAAAAACCTTCAGCCCCAAAGAGAAAGTAATGTTCTGCTTAATAATGGTCAATGCTTTTCGGCTCAGTCTGATGGTGAATGGAAGCTTACGGAGGTCATCTCCCATCAATGCTACATCTGCTGTTTCCAGCGCGGTATCAGTTCCCGCTCCTCCCATTGCCACTCCCACTGACGAAGCTGCAAGGGCAGGTGCATCGTTTATTCCGTCCCCCACCATCATAATGCTACCGTGCTTTTCTCTTAACTCTTTAATATATCGAAGCTTATCTTCCGGAAGCAAACTTGATTTAACATGGTCTATCTCCACCTCGTGTCCAATTGCTTCGGCAGTCCTATCATTATCACCTGTCAGCATGTATAAATGAGGAATACCTATTTCCTTCAAATTTTTCACGCTTGAAGCACTACTTTCTCTAATCTCATCCCGGATTCCAAGAACACCAAAGATCTTGTCAGAAGTCCCGACTACTATCACTGTTTTTCCTGCATTTTGTAATAGATGGATACTTTCTGCTAGCCCCTCCACTTCCGGATGCTTTTGACCAAAGAACCAATTCGGACTTCCTGCTTGATAAAGGGTACCATTAATGGACCCCTTTATCCCTTTACCCGCAACAGACTCAAAATTCTCCATAGTATATTCCGTATCAGCTACTCCAATCTCTTCCGCTTTTTGAAGGATTGCTGAAGCTAACGGATGGGTCGAACCACTTTCTAGTGTCGCAATGATTCTTAGCAGCTCTTCTTCATTTAAATGAAAGGCCTGAACATCGGTCACTTCTGGTGCTCCACGAGTGAGGGTCCCCGTTTTATCAAAGGCAATTGCTTTGATTCTACCCACTTCTTCAAGGAAAACCCCACCCTTGATCAGGACTCCATTTCGAGCTGCATTCCCGATTGCTGTTACAATGGCAATCGGAGTGGAAATAACAAGTGCACACGGACAACCAACAACGAGAACCGCTAGGCCTTGATAGATCCATGTATTCCAGTCCAATCCCATGAACAGGGGAGGGACAGTGGCTACGAGAAAAGCAATAACAATGATTAGCGGTGTATAATACTTCGCGAACTTATCAACAAATGCCTGCGAAGGTGCCCTTTCCGCTTGTGCCTCCTCGACGAGATGAATGATTTTAGAGATGGTTGTGTCCTCGACGCGCTTGGTGACTTCCACTTCTAACAGCCCATCTTCATTAAAGGTCCCAGCAAAAACCTCATCATTCACACCTTTAGATACAGGAATACTCTCACCTGTAATAGCAGCTTCACTGATCGATGCTCCACCTTTCACAATGACGCCATCCATTGCGATTTTTTGCCCCGGCTTTACAAGCATCAGATCGCCAATTTTAACATCTTTGACAGAGATCTGCTTTTCTGTTCCTTCTATTAAAATAGTCGCCTGTTTAGGAGAAACATTCATTAGCGATCTTATCGAAGCTCGCGCCTTTTCCATCGAATATGATTCCAAAGCTTCACTTATCGCAAAAAGAATGACGACAGTGGCACCCTCTCCCCATTCACCGATAATCGCAGCACCGATGATGGCAATGGTCATTAATGTCTTCATATCAAATTGAAGCCTAATTAGATTATTTAATCCTGTAAAGAACAATCTGTATCCACCTATCAAAATGGATGCAGCGAAAAGAATAGTTGTAGAAAGGTGGCCTTCTCCCTGCTGAAAAAATGCCACCCAGCCCGCCACAAGAAAAAGAAATGAGAGGAGGACATTAACAGGCTTTTTGTAAAACGGAATAGTAGGTTCTTCAGGTAATTCCTCTTGTTCTGGAGACACTTTCAGTTTGTCAAATGCACCGGCTTTCTCAATCTCACTTAAACTTGCAGCACCAGTTACAGAAACCTTCGATGCACCGAAATTTACTCTTGCATCCATGACTCCTTCAATTTTTTTAACATTGTTCTCGAATTTTTGGGCGCAGTTTGCACATGATAATCCTTGAATTCTATATACTTGCTCTTCGTTATTTTTCACGTGTCTTCACCTCTTTTTGATGGGTAAAGGCGATATCGATTAATTGTCTAACATGATTATCATCCAAGGAGTAATATACTAGCTTTCCTTCCTTCCTGAATTTTGCCAATCCGAGATCTCTTAACAGCCTCAGGTGATGAGATGCTGTTGCAACTGTAGATTCAGTAATCGTTGCAACATCATGCACACAGAGTTCCTCTGCTAAATTGAGTGCCTGTGCTATTTTCAGCCTGGTTGGATCAGATAAAGCCCGGTATATTTTTGCCACATCATTTGTTATTATTTCATCTATTTGATTCTTCACATTTTTAACTTTTGTTTCATTTGCACATTCTTCTTGACATTGCGGTGTTGTCAAAACTTCTGAACTATAATTTGTTGACATAAAAGATCCCCTCCACATTCAAACATTCATTTGAATATTAGTATATGCCAACTTAGCTAAAATAGTCAATACATTCAGCTACAATCATAGAAGAT
This sequence comes from Bacillus sp. RO2, assembly GCF_012911845.1. GTDB lineage: Bacteria > Bacillota > Bacilli > Bacillales > Bacillaceae_I > Sutcliffiella_A. The sequence goes on from NZ_JAAXCU010000051.1 coordinate 7,376, forward strand.
AAAACAAGAACCCTGAAATCGTAGACATACTTATGACAGAAAGGACAAACGCTACCACCAGTTTTTTCTTAAAGATGCTATTTAATAATGCGACTTCAGGCAGACTCGCACCAGCTGAACTGATGAGCAAAGCCATAACAGGTCCCAAGGCCATGCCTTTGGCTATCATCATCTGGGATATGGGAATCATTGTTGAAAGTCTGATATATAGAGGTATACCTAATATCGCCGCAATGGGAACAAGCCACCAATTTTCTCCTCCAAGATATTGTGTAATCAATGAAGTTGGTACAGCGCCATGAATGAAGGCACCAATGGCTGCGCCAATCAATAAAAATGGATAAACAGTTTTCATTAGTGTAAGTGTTTCTTTCCAAGAACGTTTAAGGTCGAACCGTTTGGTTTTCGGTTGATAGTTCTTCAACAACACATTTTTTAATTGCTTTTCAAAACCTAATCTACCCAAGAGTAGTCCAATCATAATTGAAAAAGTCGTTGTGGTTAGAGTATATATTAGAGCTACCTTCCACCCTAGCAATGCTGTCATAATAGTCAGGATGGTCGGATCCAAAACTGGTGATGCAAAAAGGAATACCATCACAATTCCAAAAGGTATTTTTCTTCTTAATAATGTGACCACCATTGGTATGGTGGAACAGGAACAAAATGGGGTAATAAAAGCGAACAAGACAGCGAATAGAGAACTTAGGAGAATATTACCTTGATTTAGCCACTTCTCCATTTTTTGAAATGGCACAAAAGATTGGATGATCGAAACCAAAAACGTAATGAGAACAAACAGGACCGTTAATTCCAATGCGATGTACAAAAAACTTGTTATTACTTCTTTCCACATAAAAAACACTCCTTTATTTATTTGCATTTTGCAAGTATTTACTTTTTAAAAAAGCAAGTATCACAACTTACTTAATAAAACGGCTTACAGCACATGTTACTTTTACTCATCGCTGCATTCAATATTGTTAAAGATTCTAAAACATCAGTGCTCTCTTTTTCACTTAAATTAGAAAAAACATTCGCTAAATAATGAAGCATTTGTTGATTGATACCATCTTCCATTTCCTTGCCTTTCTCGGTTAGGAATAAGTGATACATTCTTTTGTCTTCAGCAGATTGTCTTTTTTCCACCAATTCCAGTTTTACCAGTGTTTGAATTTGTCTGCTAAATGTGGTGATATCCATGCCAATTGTTTCTGCTACCTGTTGCATGGAGGGGCCTTTCGTTCTTGCCAGTTCGTAAAGAATATGGCTTTGCACCTGCGAAATATCATAATCTTCTACCGAGCAGCAATTTTTGTTCAACATTCCAAACCTTCGCATCGTGATTTGAAGAATCGCCCTTATATCTTCCATTTTTTTCACCTCTTACTTTTATTATAGTTATTTATTTGCATTTTGCAACTACTTATTAGTTTTTAGTGCAAATTATTTTAATTAGCACTAAAAAGGTATTATTATTCTTCCGGCAAAAACAAAATTTTCCCTAACTTTCCCTTTTCCTTAAAATAAAGTTGGGCTTCCCTCGCTTTGTCTAACGGAAAGGTTTTATCAATGACTGGTTTTATTTTTCCTTCAGCTATTGCCTGAAGCATATCCTTAAACTCTTCTCTTGTCCCAAGCACGGAACCATACATAGAAATATGTTTAAGATACAACGTTCTAAAATCCAATTTTGTCTTCTGCCCGCCAGCTGATCCTGAAATACAAAACTTTCCTCCGTTTTTTAAGACTTGAAGAGATATAGAAAATAAAGCATCTCCTACTACATCTAACACCGAGTCTATCGGCCCATCATTCACCTGTAGGATTTCTTCAGATAGATTTTCGGATTTGTAAGATAATACATGATTAGCTCCTAATCCCTTCAATCTTTCTTCTCCGTTTAGGTCCCCTACAATTGCAATTACCTTTGCACCAAAGACTTTAGAGGCAATTTGGACATTTAGGGACCCCACCCCGCCATTAGCGCCTGTTACCATGACCGTTTGCCCAGGTTGAATTTGAATCTGTTGGACCATATGCCAAGCTGTTAATCCACTTACTGAAAATACAGCACTTTCCGAATAGTTTGGAAGAGGCATATCGAAACATAGATCAGCAGGCCACACCACGTACTCCGCATAACCACCGTCGTATTCAGATCCTATAAAAGACATATCTTCTGAAATATGTTCCTTACCTTCTTCCCCACTAGACGTAAAAGGGAATAAAACAACATCTCTTCCAATCATAGATTCTTCCACCTGATTTCCGACTTTCACAATTGTTCCTGTTATGTCAGAACCAGGTGTACGTGGGAATTGTACTCCTTCTGGCTTCCAACCGGACTTTGCATCGGTACCGTATGCTCCTTCTCTCATCCAAATTTCCGTATTATTTATCTCACAGGCTTTCACCTTTACAAGCACTTCATTTTGTTTTGGAACAGGTATTGGTATGTCTACTAATTCCAACATATCAACATCTCCATATCCTGTTACTTGGACCGCCTTCATATAGACATCACCTTACTCACTTTCAAAGATCTTCATTTACAGTATTAACCTATTTTTTTATTTAAGAAAAAAAGAGCAAGCTCAATTTCACGCTTACTCTCCCTCTCCCCTTAACAACAATCACTATCTTTCATACCCAACAACACAAGCCCTTTGCCTTGTGGTGTTTCCTGAACATCCAGAACAAGGTCGGTTGTCATGCTTTGGATTTTCGGATCAATTGCCACTTTTATTGTATTTAATGTTTCCACTTTATCTTCTTCTTTTGCCTCATCCAGAGACAATCCTAATTGTGGGCTTCCTCAGCCCCAGCCTGCAAAGTAAACACGTATGTTGCTTGCCCCGTTTTCACGCAGGATATCAGTGAGTACGTCTCTTGCTTCGTTTGAAACCTTCACGGCCAGTCACCTGCCTTCTTATTATTTTTCAAAAGCTCGTTTTATTCTTAGTTTTTTTCGTACATGTTTTGAAGCACTTCTTTTAACTCCGGCTTCACATTAATAATAGGACGGATGGAAGTTGCAAGCCTTTCCGCTTCTTCAACAGTACTAGCTTTCCCCAATTGTAGAAGGGTACCCATGGCAACCGTTCCGGTTCTATTACGCCCACCTGAGCAATGAAAGTATACTTTCTTTCCTTCTTGTTGAGCTTGTACGACATATTCAATAGCTGCTTTCACTGATTCATCCTGTTTGGCTGCATCATCCACGATTGGCATATGGATTCTAGGAAGGTCGTCTTCCACGTTATCCGTTTCCGCCCGCAAGTCTATGATAACATCCAGGCCTTCATTTGTATGTGCTTCTTTCGCTTGATCCGCACCGCCAATAAAGACATTTTCCATTAATGATTGATAGTTTTTTTCGCTTGTCATTTTCATTCACTCCTTACAACAGGTTCTCTTTTTCCCATGGCAGGATGGCACATTTTTCTTTTGTGGACTTTACTTTTTGTATCCAGGGTAGTTCATGTTTCCCTCTGCCTGATAGTACTTGGTCTGTTGTATTTGTATTAGCAAAACTTTGATTGATGATCCACCAACGCGGTGTTATAGAAGCGCGCTCAAGGTCAGCATGTAATCTTTCAGCCTCCAGTACAGGGGTTGCTTCCGGCAAGGTAACGATAAGTACTGATGTTTCTTCGGCATTACGAAGGCGTGGAAGCAAGTTTAGCACTTCTTTTGGCACCTCACCCGTTGAACGCAACAATTCCTTTTGATACGATTGGGCTGCTTCAAGCAGTAGCAATGTATGACCTGTTGGTGCAGTATCGATGATGACCACTTCTTCATCCGCCTGACCAACTATCTTGGCAAACTTCTGGAATACCGCTATTTCTTCGGTACAAGGTGAGTTTAGATCTTCCTCAAGGTATGCAAGTTGCTCCTCGCTAAGCCCCTCTCCCGCTTGTGCCAAAACATGCTTTTTATATGATTCTACTTCTGCCTTAGGGTCCACCTTACTGATTGTTAAATTCTCTTTTCTTGTTTTATCTTTAAACGCATGCTCCAGATGCGCAGCAGGATCCGTTGTAGTGAGATGGACTTTCACATCTCTTTCTGCAAGCTTCATTGCCAGTTTGGCTGCGAGTGTAGTTTTACCAACGCCACCCTTCCCCATCGTAAATACTACACGAAAATTATGGTTTATAACATCTCCTACCACTTGATCAAGATCAGCAAGTTCGGTAAGTATTTCAGGATTTACCTGACTCGTTTCCTCAACTTTTATCGTTTCTCCGTTTAACCAAGCCTTTAACGGACTGATACCAGTTAATGAATATGAAATATAAGGAAGGTACGTCATGGGAATATCATCAAATGTACTCACGGCATCTTCCAGCGCTTTCTGTTGCTTTTCGTAAAATGCCAAGGATACCTCATCGTCTATGACTGTCTTTTCCATTAATCCATTTATTATTAGTTGCTGATTATGAAGGCCAATTTCACGCAACTCCTGAGAGGCACGCGCAGCTTCCATGATTGGCGATTCATCAGGTCTTGTTACCAGAAGCAACTGAGTTTGGGAGGGATCTGACAATGCCTTTACCGTCTGTTCATACAGTTCCTTTTTGGCCTCAAGCCCTGAAAGTGGTCCTAAACAGGAAGCTCCGTGGGTACTTTCCTCCAGGAAATTATTCCACGCAGACGGCAGGGAAAGCAGTCTAAGTGTATGGCCTGTTGGAGCAGTATCAAACACAATCACATCATATTGCCCAGTTACCTCTTTTTGTGTTAATAAAGTGGAGAATTGGTCAAAGGCTGCAATCTCAACCGTACATGCTCCTGATAACTGCTCTTCCATGGTAGCCAATACTGATTCTGGGAGTTTTCCTTTATAAGGACCAATCACACTTTCCCGGTAATCTCTCGCCGCTTCCTCAGGATCAAGATTACAGGCAAAAAGACCTTCCACACCTGGCACTTCAGAAATGTCATTTGTCAATTCCGTTTGAAACACATCCTGCAGGTTGGAGGCTGGATCGGTGCTGACAATCAATACCCTCTTTCCTTCTTCGGCAAGCACGATGGATGTGGCACATGCTGTGGACGTTTTACCAACACCGCCTTTACCAGTGAAAAATAAGTATGGTGCTTGTACCATTGTTTTGGGTTGGAATGTTGGGAGCATAAAGCCGCCCTCCTAGTTGATTGAATTTAGAGTAATATTGAGTTTCTTTTTTGGTTTTTCATGAACAAGTTCCTCTACTTTCACACCGGTCCATTCAGCAAATTCCTCGTTTGTAGGGTAATCTGCCATCTTTTCAACTTCGCCATCTACTAAAGTAACTGGAAGACATTCCGGTCCTTTTTCCATTAGCAATTCATTCACCTTTTGGTTCGTTACAAATGGTTCAGGCTCTGAGCCTAAATTGTATCGAGTGATTTCGATACCTTTTTGTTGCAAAGAAAATACAGCACTTGCCATTCTTGTTAGTTCCGGGTCCACACTTGGCCCACAAACGCCAGTTGCACAGCACATTGCAGGATCAAAAATTTCAATTTTAGCCATTTCACACTTCCCCTTTCCGATATAGAAAAAATAGCCGAGATATTCCGCTCGGCCATTTTTATTATTTTCCAGTCTCAGCAAACGTTTTGATTCTGTCGCCAATTTCATCACGTACACGTTGGAAGAACTTCCATTTCTCTTCTTCCGTTCCTTCTGCTTTGGCAGGATCATCAAAACCCCAGTGTACTCTCTCTTTGTTTGGTGGTGTTGCCGGGCAAACATCTGCTGCATGACCGCAAAGTGTTACGACTAGGTCTGCTTTCTGCAAGATTTCAGCGTCGATTGTGTCTGAAGTTTGGTTGGTGATATCCACATCCACTTCGTTCATTGCTTTTACTGCGTTTGGGTTTACACCGTGTGCTTCGATTCCTGCTGAGTACACATCCCATTCGTCACTAAGATATTTTTTCCCCCAGCCTTCTGCCATTTGGCTGCGGCAAGAGTTACCTGTGCATAGGAAGTAGATTGTTTTTTTAGTCATGATGAAAAACTCCTTTTTTGTAATTTGATTTTTGTTTCAACGCCTGTTAATTTCCGTTCCGGGTATTCGCTTTCCGCTGGGCAGTGCTTGAGCCTAGCCTGCACTACAAACAACAGGGTGTGTCTTAACCAATAATGAGTAGCCAGAAATATAGGCCTAATAGCGTGATGAATAGGGTTGGGATGGTTAGAATGATACCTACTTTGAAGTAGTATCCCCAACTTATCTTTACACCTTTAAGGCTTAAAACGTGTAGCCATAGTAATGTTGCCAAGGAACCGATTGGTGTAATTTTTGGCCCAAGATCAGATCCGATAACATTGGCATAGATTAACGCTTCTCGGATTGTTCCGGTTGTGGCTGTGTCTTTGATTGCCAGTGCGTCAATCATGACAGTCGGCATGTTATTCATGAATGATGAAAGAATAGCTGCAATGAACCCCATGGAAATCGTTGCAACGAAAAGTCCTTCATCAGCAGCCATTTGAATGACGTCTGTCAGGAGGTTAGTTAACCCTACATTTCTTAGACCGTACACTACTACATACATCCCAATAGAAAAGAATACGATGGCCCATGGTGCACTTTTCAGAATCTGTTTCGTGTGAATTACCTGGCTGTTTCTACTTATTAAAAGAAAGATGATAGCAACACTGGCTGCAACGAATGAAACAGGAATACCGGCAAATTCACTAGCAAAATATCCGACAAGAAGTACCGCAAGTACAATCCATGATAAGTTGAAGAGCTTCACGTCCTTAATCGCTTCTCTTGGTGGCTTCAATACGGACATATCATAATTTTCCGGGATACTTTTACGGAAGAACAAGTAAAGCACCACGATACTTGCCCCAAGTGCAAAGAAGTTTGGAACAATCATACGTGAAGCATATTCGACAAACCCTATTTCAAAAAAGTCCGCTGACACTATGTTTACTAAGTTACTAACCACTAATGGCAGTGAAGTAGTGTCTGCAATAAATCCACTAGCCATGATGAATGGCAAAATCATTTTTTCTTTGAACTCTAAGTTCCTCACCATAGCCAGAACAATTGGTGTCAATATAAGAGCGGCACCATCATTAGCGAAGAATGCAGCAACCACTGCTCCTAGCAAAGTAATATAAATGAACATCCTAACGCCGCTTCCTTTTGCAAATCGAGCCATATGCAAAGCCGACCATTCAAAAAATCCTACTTCATCTAAAATGAGGGAGATGATGATCAAGGCCACAAACGTTAATGTTGCATTCCAAACAATGCTTGTTACATCAATTACATCAGTAAAGGTAACAACGCCGAAGAGTAATGCAAGAAGTGCTCCTCCGCATGCTGACCAGCCTATGGATAATCCTTTAGGTTGCCAGATAACAAAAATTAATGTAAGTAAAAAAATCACAGATGCCAAAATTATATCCAGCAAAATATTCCCCCCTTAACAACAAGTAATTCTAAGTCCTTTTTCCTCAAGCTCTTTCAACTTTTCTTCTAGTGAAGGAACATGCACTAATATAGAAGTGATTAATCCATAGTGCGGATGTTCGGTATTGATGGAATACATGATCCACTGACCTTTTCTTGATTCTTTAACCAGACCCACTTCTTTTAGTTTTTTCACATGCTGACTAATAGAAGGCTGACTCATTTGGAAAATCTCGACAAACTCACATACACAGCAATCGTGATCTTGTAAAAGAGCCAACATGGAAAGCCTCGTTTTATCACCTAAAATTTTTAGCGTGACTGCCGCTTCTTCCATTTTCAATACTTGTTGCATACACACACCTGCCTTTGGAAAAGATAAGTAATATAATCAAATACTTATATAACAACATGCTTATATAATAAAACACTTATATATATGTTGCAACTATTCTTTTGTAAATTGTTTGTAAAGGTGAATTGCAGAATTATCTGTTAATCGTTATAATATTCTTAAGAAAGCGCTTCCAAAATCATATGAGTGGGAAAGGTGATGCTGTGTTATGATGGACTATCAGTACAGACGACGAGCTTTTCAAAACCTACATGTGGAACAAGAAGAAGCAAAGAAAGATCTAAAACTAAAAGTTAGAAAATCCAAATCGATGTTGGCTTCCATAGCAGCGTTCTTTTCCTTTTTTCATCACACATCTTAAGGAGCTTCTATGCTCCTTTTTATTATGTCTTTTTATCTACAAAAAAATTGAAGTGATGTTTCTGTTTAGGTGGACCTAATTTTGTTGAGATCAGTAAACATTAGAAGTAACAGCAAAACGAGAAGTGAGAGGGCCCTCTACTACCAAAAATAAGAGCTTAAACAGGAATGCGGGAGGAGACAATGCCTCTACTACCGAAAGAAGAATCTCAACTAAAAAACGGGTGGAGAGAAACACTCTCTACTACCGAATCAGCCCCTTCACCTGGAAAACGGGTGGAGAGAAACACTCTCTACTACCGAATCAGCCCCTTCACCTGGAAAACAGGTGGAGAGAAACACTCTCTACTACCGAAACAGCCCCTTCACCTGAAAAACGGGTGGAGAGAAACTCTCTCTACTACCGAAACACCCCCTTCACCTGGAAAACAGGTGGAGAGAAACTCTCTCTACTACCGAAACACCCCCTTCACCTGAAAAACGGGTGGAGAGAAGCTCTCTCTACTACCGAAACAGCCCCTACACCTGAAAAACGGGTGGAGAAGGAGTTTCGCTCCACCAAAACAAAGAACAGTATGTCATGGCGCAACAAAAAAACGAGACAAAAAATTGTCCCGTTAATTAACTATTTATTAATGACCTGAAGTAGCAGATAAACCTACTCGGTCAATTAGTGTCTTGCTTTCATCATTAAGGCCGACGATGCTCACATTTTTACCCAACCTTTGATATTTCAGTACCGTTTTGGATATGGCAGTAACTGCGGATTGATCCCAAATATGAGTGTTACTAAAATCAATGATGACTTCTTTTGGGTCATTATTATAATCGAATAAATCTACAAAGTGACTCATCGTTCCAAAAAACATTTGTCCAGATATTTGATAATGCATGACATCTTCTTTTAATGTCATAGTAGCTTTGATTTTCGCCATCTTCCATCCAAAGATTAGTGCACTTAGAATAACCCCTGCTGCTACACCTTTTGCAAGGTCGTGCGTATAAACAACAATAGCAACCGTTACAACCATTACTACTGCGTCTGCGCGAGGAATTTTGTGTAGTTCTCGAATCGACTGCCAATCAAATGTTCCAATAGAAACCATAATCATTACTCCAACAAGTGCAGCCATCGGAATCTGAACCACTACATCTCCAAGCACCATGATGAGGAATAGAAGGAATGTACCTGCAACTAATGCAGAAAGCCTTCCACGTCCCCCTGATTTAACGTTTATTACAGACTGTCCAATCATCGCACAACCAGCCATACCACCAAAGAACCCGGTTACGACATTTGCGATACCTTGTCCCTTCATTTCTCTGTTCTTATCACTCTTTGTATCTGTCATTTCGTCTACGATTGTTGCAGTTAAAAGTGATTCAAGATTACCTACGATAGCAAGTGTAAAAGCATAAGGGAGGATAATCATAAATGTCTCCCATGACAAATCAACCATTGGGATATGGAAGAAAGGTAAGGTTCTTGAAATTTCTCCTTGGTCGCCTACTGTACTTAGTCCAAATCCTCCACCAAAAAGCGTTATTGCAGTGATAACAACAATTGCCACTAATGCAGATGGTAAAGCTTTAGTGACTCTTGGAAGCAAATATATTATGGCAAGAGTAGCAATGACGAACCCTACCATTATCCATGATCCTCCTTTTTCTGGAGTAAAATGGACTAATTGTGCGGTGAAAATCAAGATTGCTAAAGCATTAACGAATCCAATAATAACTGCCTGAGGAAGGAACGATATAAATTTCCCAAGTTTAAATACACCCATTATGATCTGTATGATACCAGTTAACACAGTAGCTGCAAACAGGTACTCGATTCCATGATCTGAAACCAATGTAATCATTAATAATGCCATTGCTCCCGTTGCAGCTGAAATCATCCCTGGTCGTCCACCAGTGAAGGCAATAACCACGGCAATACAGAAGGATGCATAAAGACCTACCATCGGGTCAACACCCGCGATGATAGAAAATGCAATCGCTTCTGGAATGAGGGCTAATGCTACGGTCATCCCGGCAAGTACGTCACCACGCACGTTGCCAAACCATTCTTGTTTTAAGTTTGCTACGTTCATAGCACACCTCTTTCTATATTATTTAGTTTTGTGACTTTCTACTCTCAAGAAAGTCTGGTCCGTTTGCAACAGAAAGAATCATACCACATATTTTCTAGGGTGAAAATCATCGTGAAAACGGGAACATACGAGATTATCTCTTTATTTCTTCGGTTTCCTCTATTTATCTATCATTTTTGTATATCTGTAAAAAAATAGACAATGTAACAATAAAGAAAGCTCTGTTCATTAAGAACAAAGCTCTTCCCTTTAGTCATTCAATTCGTAATGGCTACCCTTTACAAGGTAAAATATATTTTCTGATATATTGGTGGTGTGATCGGCCATACGTTCAATATATCGGCAGATGAAGCTCAATTGGGTAATTTCAGGAATCAAATCCGGGTGGTCTTTTGTCAACTGAAGTAACTCACGGATGTTTTGACCGTAAAGCTCGTCCACTTGATCATCCATATCCGCTACTTTCTTCGCCAAGACTACATCTTCTTCATAATAAGCTTTCAAAGCAAGTGATAACATTTCAGTTGCAATGCTATGCATTTTCTCAATTTTCTCAAGCTGAATGATTGGTTGAGTTGTTTTCCCGATTCTTATTGTCGATTTTGCAATATTTACAGCAAAATCTGCGATTCGTTCTACATCCGTGGAAATTTTGATTGCGACAAAGATTCTACGTAAATCAATCGCCACTGGCTGCTGTTTAGCAATAAGAAGAATGGCAAAGTCATTAATCTCTTCATCTAAACGGTCTGCCTTGTTGTCCTCTTCAATAATCTGAAGCGCAAGGTCCACATTTTGGTTTGTTAAGGCGTCAATGGATTTTCCCATTGCAATTTCAGCCAAACTTCCAAGTTCCAATAATTTATCTCTTAACGTTTCTAAATCCACATGAAATTGACGCAATACCATCTACCTCTTCCTCTCTCTACCTTTATTATCCGAAACGACCAGTAATATAGTCTTCTGTACGCTTATCAGACGGATTGGAGAATAATTTGTCTGTTTCAGAATATTCTATCACTTCCCCATTTAAGAAGAAAGCTGTTCTGTCGGATATACGTGCAGCTTGTTGCATATTATGCGTTACAATGACAATACTGTAGTCTTTCTTTAATTCTTGAACGAGTTCTTCCACTTTCAGGGTAGAGATAGGATCAAGTGCTGATGTTGGTTCATCCATTAAGATAACGTCTGGCTCGATAGCCAAGCAACGTGCAATGCATAAACGCTGCTGTTGTCCACCAGATAGGCCATATGCATTTTCTTTTAGACGGTCCTTAACTTCATCCCAGATAGCCGCTCCACGTAAGCTTTTTTCCACAATTTCATCGAGGACTTTTTTGTTGCGAATTCCATGAATTCTTGGTCCATAAGCAATATTGTCATAAATGGATTTTGGGAACGGATTAGGTTTTTGGAATACCATTCCAACATTTGTTCGTAGTTCTTCCACTTTATAGGATTTACCTAAGATATTCTTTTCACGATAAAGGATATCACCAGAAACTTTTACACTTGGAACTAATTCAACCATACGGTTCAATGTCTTGATATAAGTGGACTTCCCACATCCGGAAGGCCCGATAATCGCCGTAACTTCGTTTTCATAGATCGGCAAGTTGATGTTTTTCAACGCCAAATTTTCGCCGTACCATAGGTTCAAATCTTTTGTATGATACACAATGCTTTTGTCTTTTGGAGTTATTGTTTTAGAAGAATTGTTCTTCGTTTCACGTTCAGGCACCGTAATTTGCATAGATGATTCCTCCTAGGATTAAAATCTTCTTTGGAATTTATTTCGAATAATAACTGCAATGGAATTCATGACTAATAAAATGAAAAGTAGGACTACGATAGTAGCTGCTGCTAAATTCGCATATTCTGCAACAAGAGCTGCGTCAATTGTCCAGTAGTAAATTTGCATTGGAAGCACCGTGAATTTGTCAAAAATACCCTCAGGTAGCGGAATCAACAACGCTGGAATTCCCAATACAACTAGTGGAGCCGTTTCCCCGATGGCACGGGATAACGCAAGGATAACTCCTGTTAAGATACCCGGTAATGAAGCTGGCAAAACGATATTCTTGATTGTCTGCCATTTAGTCGCACCCATTCCGTAAGATGCTTCCCTTAAGTAACCAGGAACTGAGCGAATTGCTTCTTGACTTGCTACTACAACGATAGGAAGAACTAATAATGCCATTGTCAGACCACCAGCCAAAACGATATTTCCAAGGCCAGCCGCCCTAACAAAAATAGTTAATCCCAAAATACCAAATACAATGGAAGGTACACCTGCTAAGTTAGAAATATTAGTCTGTAAAAATCTTTGTAGGCGTCCTTTTTTGGCATACTCTTCTAAATAAATAGCCGTTCCTACTCCAAGAAACAAAGTGATTGGTGCAACGACTAACATCAGCCATAAAGTACCCATAATGGCACCCATGATTCCAGCTCGATCTGCCATTGTGGAAAGTTTATTCGTAATAAATTGAAGATCAATCCAACCCATACTTTGTGAAATAACACGGTAAAAAAGAATGACCAGTACAACAAGACCAATTAGTGTTGCTGCTAAAAATAATGATTTAGCAATTTTGTTCACCGTTAGTCTTGAATTCATTTTCTTTTGTACTTGCGCTGCATCAACATACTTCATCTTAATATTCCTCCCTATACTTGCGAGAGATATACTGCGCGATCAGGTTCATGACAAGCGTAAACACGAACAACGTCATCGCAACAGCATACAAGCTATAATATAAAGTTGAACCAGCTGGTGCATCTCCACCGGTTACTTCCACAATGTATGCGGTCATCGTTTGCATAGATTGTGTAACGTCAAACGTAAAGTTCTTTGTACTTCCACTCGCAATCGTTACAATCATCGTTTCACCGATTGCACGAGAAATAGCTAGAACAAATGATGCGACAATTCCAGACATAGCTGCAGGAACTACCACTTTCCAAGCTACCTCAAGCTTCGTTGATCCAAGCGCCAATGCTCCCTCTCTCATTGCATTGGGAACCGAGCTCATCGCATCTTCCGATAATGAGGCAACCATTGGAATAATCATAATTCCCATTACTATTCCTGGACTGAGGATATTGGTTGGTTCTAAACCAGGAATGATTTGTCTTAATAGAGGTGTTACAAAAGTGAATGCAAAAAATCCGTAAACGATTGTAGGAATACCTGCTAGCACCTCTAAGATGGGTTTTAAAATTCTTCGTACTCTATCTGATGCATATTCACTTAAGAAAATTGCACTCATTAAACCGATAGGGATTGCTACAACCATTGCAATGACAGATGAAATAATCGTTCCTGTCAATAAAGGAAGCACACCGAATTGTGCATTTTCCCCTAAAGGTTTTAACTGTGTACCAGTAAAGAAATCCAGAAACGGAATCCTAGTAAAGAATTCTACTGTCTCAAATAATAAAGTAAAAATAATACCTAATGTTGTAAAAATAGAAATTGTTGCGATACCCAAAAGAAACTTTGGCACAAACGCTTCAATAAACCTATTTGTGTTCAGAGTCGTCTTTTTCTTATTGATTAACTCTCTGACATTGATGCTATCTTTCTGATTAGCCAATTTGAAATCCCCTTTCATCCTTTACCCTAACGTAACAAGGACCATCCAAAGCCTATTTTAAAAAATACATAGAGGAAGATGAGCAGCAAGGAGCCCCTCATCTTCCCTGAAAACTTACTTTAAACCTTCAAGCTCTTCTACTGCAGCTTTGATTTCTTCATCTTTCAATGGAGCAAAGCCTGTTTCACTTGCAACAGTTTGTGCATTTTCCATTGTGTAGATTGCATAGTCAAGTACTTGAGGCTTTTCTTTCGCCATACCTACATTCAAGTAAGTGTATACTGGACGAGTGAAGTTTGCATACTCACCGTCTTCAGCGATTGTGTCCAGAGATGGTTCTACAGGACCGTTACCGAAGTCAACTTTTACAGCAGTTAATTTATCTGTGTTGCTCGCATAGTAACCGTAACCGAAGAATCCAATTGCGTTTTTATCTTTAGAAACAAGGTCTACAAGTGTAGAGTATTCTTGTTGTAAGTTTACACCTTCAACTAAATCTTTTTCTTCAAGGATTTTTTCCCAGAAGAACTCATATGTTCCGTGGTTTTCATTTGGACCGTAAGCTTTGATTGGCTCATTAGGGAAATCCGGGTTGATATCAGACCAGTTCTTAATATTACCTTCAGCTAAGAAGATTTTTTTAACGTCTTCTTCAGTCAAATCAGTTGCCCAGTCGTTTTCTTTGTTGATAACGATTGTCAAACCGTCAAGTGCAACTTTCATTTCTTTTACTTCCATGCCAAGCTCATCAGCTTGTGCTTTCTCTTCATCTTTAATTGTACGAGATGCGTTATTGAAATCAGTTCCGTCTTCTACTAGGAACTTCTTGAATCCAGCAGATGTACCAGCACGACTTACTTCAACAGATACGCCCTCTTGAGCTTCAGTCATGTATTTTTCAGCCATTAGAGACATAAAAGGAAATACTGTTCCAGACCCATCAATTACTACACTACCTTCAAGTTCTTCTCCGCCTTCAGCTGAAGACCCTTCGTTACCACCGTTATTGTTTGCATTCCCACATGCCGCAGCGAATACTGCAAGTGATGCAACGATAGCTAGCAATAAAAAACGTTTGAAGCTTTTCATTTCTTAATTCCCCCTAAGGTTTTTGTTTGATGTTTCTGTTTATATCTTGCCCTACGAATAATAGAATATAACTTGTGTGTTAACTCTGTATGAATCAAGTGTAAAGGTTTTGTAAATGTCGTTTTTTCTGTTGTTTTATCGGGAATAATGGAGGAATTTAGTGAATGTTCGCTATTGCAAAATATGTAAAGGGGCATAAGGACACAAAAAAAGCACCCCGATTTGGAGTGCTTTTTTACTATTATTCTGTATCTTCTTCGTTATTCTGCTGTTCTACTTCTTCTGTTTGTTCTTGATTTTCTTCGGATTTTTCTCCTTTAGCACGTTCTTTCTTTAGATTAAAGTAAGCATCCATAACCGCATCACCGATTCGGGTACTTATTCCTCCTGTTACATTAAAGTCAGTAGACGCATAAGGTACCATAATGGCAAAAGCAATCTCTGGATCGTCATAAGGAGCATAACCTACAAGATTAAAGTTTAGCGTTTCATAGGAGCGTCTTTCTCCATTAGGAAGTGTTTCTATATACCTTGACTGCGCTGTTCCTGACTTCCCTGCAGGTTTATATTGTTTCATTTTCGAACTACTTGCTGTTCCCCTTGATCCATGGTAAACCCTAATAAAACCGTCTTGAACACGCTTAATTTGACTATCTGTCATGTCTACTCTGTTCAATACGTTAGGTTCAAATGGTTCCACTACACGACCCAAACCTTCCCCGTTATTAGGCTCTCTAATTTCTTTCACTAATTGCGGCTGCATTCTATACCCGCCATTTGCAATGGTAGATACGTATTGAGCCAGTTGCAGAGTAGTGTACGTATCATATTGTCCGATGGATAAGTCTAGAAGCAAACCAGGCAGACTAGTATCTGTTCCTTCAAAGCCCGCGGACTCACGTGGAAGATCAATACCAGTTTCTACTCCTAAACCGAATTGAGCTAAATAGGATCTAAATGTATCATAAGCGTCTGGTGGTATATACAAAGGCTGCCTTGGCGAGTAATTAGCACCTGCAATAGCCATCGCGATTCTGAACATATAGACGTTGGACGATCTTTCAAGAGCTGTTAAATCATTTATACTTCCCATATTCGTATAAGAAGCCTTTTTCAGAGCATCTGACCCTCGCCCAATATATAATGGGGCATCGTACAGATAGGAACCAGGTTGAATGACACCATGCTGATAACCAGCTAATACAGACGCTCCTTTAACCGTTGAACCAGGTTCATAAGCTTCTTGAATGGCACCCAATGCATTATCATATATTTTTAGTTGCCCATCTTCTTCATCTCGAATTAATTGTTTTCCTGCAAGTGAAAGAACTTCCCCAGTTTTGGGATTCATGACTACAACAAAAGCACGGTCTAGAAATCTCGCCTTGGCACTTGGGGTTGCTCTCGTTTGAAGCATTTCTTCAATTAATACTTCTTCTACTTTTTGCTGGAATTCCATATCAATCGATAAAATTAAATCTTTCCCACGCTGTCCATCATAAACCTTTTCTTGACGAAGAAGGTTTCCACCTGTATCAGTTACATTACGCACTCTTGCCTTTTGACCTTGAAGAACATTTTCGTATTGTGCTTCTAATTGTGAGGTACCGATTCGATCATTTCTACTATATCCACGTGCAAGGAACTCATCAATCTTCTCACTTGGTATCCCTGACTCTGAAGTTGAAACTTTGCCAAAAACAGAATCTAAGGTTGATCCATAAGCATAAGATCGGATGAAATCTGTTGTAATATCTACACCAGGTAAGTCTGTCAGCATTTCACTGACCATTGCAAATTCCTTTGCCGTCACATCTTGGTTCTTAACAATTTGCGGGGTCAGTGCATACCCTTTATTAAACTCTCTGAAGATAGCTAGTACTTCTTTTTCTTCTTCTGTAATCTCATCTAATTGCTCTTTCGTGATTCTATCTAATTGCAAATCGTATAAGTCACTTTCTTCTATATCCCCATCGGCAACTTTTTTTCGATCTTCATCTGTTATTAATTTTGCCGCCTCTTCAGGTCGGGTCAAAATCCAATAGTCTTTCTTATCCCTCTCCTGAATGTTCTCAGTATCCATCGTAATTATTTCAGAAAGCTTTTTTGCAACCTCTAACTGTTCCTTTGAAGAGGTAGATTGCATTCGCGTATATGTAATCGCATTTAATGGGGTGTTGTCTACAACTACATTACCATTGCGATCGTAAATTTTCCCTCTTGGTACTAACGTATTTACCGTTACGTTCTCAGTCCGGTCTACCTCTTTACGATAATCTTCCCCAAAAACGATTTGGACAAATCCAAGTCTTAAAATGAGGGCTGAGAACAGTAAAAAAACCGCAAAAAACAAAAGGTTTAAGCGAGACGGGACGTAATTCTTCTTTTTCTTTTTTTGTTTTTGATTGGTCATCCTTTACACCTTTTCATTAATTATTTCGAGAGGCTAATATAAGCAACTTGTTTATAAAAAGTAAGAGACACCTACGTTAGTCTGTATAGGTGTCTGTGTCTTTATCTATTGTATAGGAAATCGCAATAAATTTCTATTATTAAATCCCTTTTAAGGAGTTGATTCTCCCTCCCCGTCTCGCAAAGTTGTCACAATTGGATGTGGTTCTTCCTTTGGAGAAGGAATGGGCTCTAATTCTACCTTCCGTACAAACGGATAGATTAATGCGTGTCCGGCACCAATTACACACAATAGGATCGGAATACTCTTTTGCGTATCAAAAAAGATAACAGCAATCAAAAATAAGATAATAGAAGTAATACGCCCTAAATTCAAGAAAATTTCCCTGACAACAATATATTCAATGCGCATTTCTGCTGCTTTCCACCCTCTTCCAATCACATCATAGGTTAAGGAAACATATGGAACTAACAACAACGGATAGGCAATTGCGATGGTAACTGCGTACATGAGCAACTTGACGTAAGTTAATTCAAAGATAAGAAAGAATATTGCTCCATATAATATTAGTCCTCCAAAGAGGATCGCTTTCTTCCTGAACTCTTTCTTAATAAGCCTCGTTGCCAAATAGTAACAGACAAATGCCACAGCTGAGTTTAACAGTCCAAACGTTCCTAGTGCCAATTCACTGTTCGTTGTGATAAAAACCAATACAGAAACTGCAAAAAGGAAAGTACCTTCACGTAACCCTTGGAAGAAGTGTGCATTTGTTATGTATCCCCAGTTTGCATTATTTTTTCTTTCCTGCAGTATGCGTCTTAATTCAAAGCTTCCTTCTGCCCCACGCCTTTTTAAAAAGAGGCTTAAGATTACTGCAGCAAAAAAAAGAATAAGGGAGATAGTGAAGATCACCGTGTAACCTGTAAACTTTTCTAATGTAGAGATAATATAGCCAGCCGCAAAGGGGCCTATCATTCCCCCGATTGAAGTCAAAATACCTAAAAATCCATTAAAAAAGTCTCTGGTTTCTGGCTCTGTAATTTCAAAGGTCAATACGTTGAAAGCAAGCCAGTAGAAACCATATCCTATGCCAAGCAGTGCTCCTAAAAGTAATAAATAGTTGGAGGCCTTGTCACCAATGAACAAAACAAACAAATAAAAAAGTGCTAAGAATACGACTCCTAAACGTAGCACAATGACGCGATCGATTTTTTTGGCCCATCTACCTGCCAATATAAATGTTAATGGCTGAAAAATAACTATTGCTAAATTGTAGAAGCCTAGGTCGCTGAATTCGCCTGATTGCTTCCAGAGGTACACATTTACAAATGTATTGGATAGAGCGATGCTGAGAGAGTAAAGTCCACCGATGATTAAGAGTAGCATCAGGTCTTTGTTTACTTCGACATCGCCGATCAGTTTTTTTAATGCTGCCATTATTACCCCGCTCCTTTATCTACGTTTATTGTGGCTTAAAGGAGTGGGAGTTATGTACTTTGATTTTTGAACATCTTGTAGTAACTGTTTAACTCCGCTGTTGATTTCCGCAAATGGCTACGCTTTCCTAGGGGCGCTGCTGGAGCCTCCTCGGCTTCGCCTGCGGGGTCTCCACCTAGCGCTATCTCCCACAGGAGTCTTCGCCTTTTGCTCCAATCAACAGCTATAGAACACATAAAAAATTAAAACTCCCATCCACTTATGGATGAGAGTTTATGGGTTAGAAATTATTTTGCTTCGTTGTAAAGTTTTCCTACTACATCCCAGTTGATTACGTTGAAGAATGCGTTGATGTAGTCAGGACGGCGGTTTTGGTAGTTTAGGTAGTAAGCGTGCTCCCAAACGTCAAGGCCAAGAACTGGAGTCTTACCTTCCATTAATGGAGAGTCTTGGTTTGGCGTGCTTGTAATTTCAAGTTCACCGTTGTTTACTACTAACCAAGCCCAACCAGAACCGAAACGAGTAGCTGCAGCTTTTGCAAACTCATCTTTGAAGTTGTCAAAGCTCCCAAATTTGCTAGTTAAAGCGTCAGCCAATTCACCGTTTGGAGAAGTAGCGCCACCTGGAGTAAGGATGTTCCAGAAAAGACTGTGGTTCGCATGTCCACCACCGTGGTTGCGAACAGCAGTTTTGATGTTTTCAGGAACTGCATCCATGTTGGAAATTAGCTCCTCTACACTTTTACCTTGAAGTTCTGCTTGTCCTTCAAGTGCTGCGTTAATACCTGTTACGTAAGTATTGTGATGCTTTGTGTGGTGAATGTTCATTGTTTCTTTGTCGATGTGAGGCTCCAATGCGTCGTATGCATAAGGTAATTGTGGTAGTTCGTATGCCATAATTATCTCCTCCTAATTGTTATGTATTAAAAAATTGAACCAAAAAAGCAAGACCCTTTTGATCCGTTAGTTTCAGATTACCAAAACTTGTACAATCTTTCAATTAATCTGCTTGCCTTCCTAAAATAATTATTAACTATTAAATGGATAACTCTTGAGACAAGCGATACATACTTTCATCAATTTTATGAGGCATGGAGAATACTTCATCAAAGGAATAATCAACAATCTGATTTTTTTCCATCCCTACTGCTCTACCTGCTTTTCCTTCCATTAATAACTCCACAGCTCGTCCGCCTAGGCGGCTTGATAGGACACGGTCAAATGCAGTTGGTGTTCCTCCTCTTTGAATATGTCCAAGAACCGACACCCGCGTTTCTAATTGTGTTTCTTTTTCAATCAGTTTAGCAAAATCCATTCCACTGCTAACGCCTTCTGCAAGGACAATGATCGTATGTTTTTTGCCTCGTTTTTGCCCACTCTTTATACGTCCTACTACATCTTCAAGTTTAAATCCTATCTCAGGGATGATAATGGTCTCTGCTCCACCTGCAAGACCAGCCCATAAAGCGATATCCCCAGCATGGCGGCCCATCACTTCAATAATAAATGTACGTTCATGAGAAGTTGCAGTATCTCGTATTTTATCAATAGCGTCAATTACTGTGTGAAGTGCTGTATTAAATCCTATGGTATAATCTGTTCCAGCAATGTCATTGTCAATGGTTCCTGGCAACCCGATACACGGAAAGCCATGTTCTGTTAGCTTTTGTGCGCCACGGTAAGACCCATCTCCACCAATAACCACAAGCCCTTCAATTCCATGTTTCTTCAATTGTTCTATTCCTTTTTGCTGCCCTTCAAGGGTTTTAAATTCTTCACTTCTAGCTGTATATAGAACGGTTCCGCCGCGGTGGATGATATCTCCAACAGACCCAAGCTCCAACTTTTTTATATTACCAGCCATAAGTCCTGCATACCCCTGATAGATACCATATACATTTAAGTTGTGGTATATTGCTTTTCTTACAACAGCCCTTACAGCCGCATTCATTCCAGGCGAGTCCCCGCCACTTGTTAAAACTCCGATCGTTTTCAATCCATTCACTCCTTTTTCGTACCTATTATTGCTATAGCACAAATGAATCCTTTTCAAACACTTCTAGTATAACCTTGTTTAAATGAAAATAAAGAACACAATTATCATAATCCCCTGGATGATCCCTTTCACCAATGCACTGCTGAAGAGACCAACAACAGACCCGAATCCGGCTTTCATGGAGGCTTTTAATCCATTTCTGTTAAACATCAGTTCACCAATGACCGCTCCCAAAAATGGCCCAAGAATAATACCTGCAATCGGGATGACAAACGGGCCAACCAATAACCCTATGGTACTACCCCAGATAGATGCGTTGCTACCGCCAAACTTTTTAACACCTAAAAGATTTGCAAAGTAGTCCGCGACAAATAGTAAAATGACAAATAATACGGTGATGGTCCAGAATATAAAAGTCAGCTCTTCGAAAGAGAAAAATACACCATAAAGAAGAAATCCACCTACTAAAAAGAGCACACTTGGAATGATTGGATAGACCAATCCAACAAAAGCAATGACAAATAATGCAATAATTATTGCCCAATATACGATTTCCACTACAAAACCCTCTTTCATAAATTTTAAAAAAACCAGACCCATAAGAGTCCGGTTTAATTATACGTTCTTACCTATTATAAAGTTTCGTGATCTTCGCCTAAAACTGCCTCTGCGATATTTACAGCGTGGTCTCCGATGCGCTCAAGGTTACTGATAATATCTACAAACACAATTCCAGCTTGGCCGGAGCATAATCCCTCATTCATACGTAAGATATGTTTCTTACGAAGTGAGCGCTCCATTTTGTCAATTTGATCTTCTTTCATACGAACATCATTTGCAAGTGTTTTATCATTTGTACGTAGTGCTTCAATGGATTCTTTTACAGTGGAAACTGTTAGTGAGAACATTTCCTCTAAATCCTTCTCAGCAGCTTCTGTTAACTCTACTTTGTTTGCAATTTGATAATCCACTAACTCGACGATATTTTCGAAGTGGTCACCAATTCTTTCAATATCTCTTACTGTATCCATTAATACAGAATGTTCTTCTGACTCATTATCTGATAAAGAGCTTGAAGATAATTTTACAAGATAGTCTGTAATTTTTCTATCTAGGTTATTAATCGCTTCTTCCACTTGATAAGCTTGTTCAGAATATTTTGTAACGCCAGTCTTTAAATATTCGTGTGTAGATTCAAGTCCTACAACAGAATATTCACCCATACGAAGCACTTCTTCTTTTGCTTGTCCAAGTGCCAATGATGGTGATTGTTCAATGAAGATTGGATCTAAATGCTTTGGTTTGTATTCTACAAAGCTGTCCTCACCAGGAATGATTTTCGTTACAATTAATGCCAGAAGTCCAATAAACGGCAATTGTATAATCACATTGGCAATATTAAATGAACCGTGTGCAAATGCAATGGTCATTTCTGGGTTAAGATCTAGCTTTTGTTGTAAAAACTCCACATACATTTGGAATGGAATCAACAATATTAAAACAATAGCTGTTCCTAAAACGTTAAACAATACATGCGATAAAGCAGCACGTCTTGCAGCAACGCTTGCCCCAAGAGCAGCTAGAACTGCTGTAATCGTTGTACCAATATTGTCTCCAAAAAGTACAGGTAATGCAGCTCTAAGATCCATAGCACCTTGTCCGTAGAGTTCTTGCAGAATCCCTACAGTAGCACTTGAACTCTGAACAATAACAGTAAAGACAGTTCCAACCACTACCCCAAGTATTGGATTATCACTCATAGTAACCGTTAAATCAATGAAAGCAGGAAATTCTCGTAGTGGTTTAAGTCCACCTCCCATGATTTTCAAACCATAGAATAATGTACCAAAACCAAATACTATCTGACCGAAGTATTGTATCTTATGATTTTTAAAGAAGAATAACAAGATTGCACCAACAGCAATAATCGGCAAGGCATACTCATCAATTTTAATACCAATGATGAATGCTGTTACGGTTGTACCCACGTTTGCACCCATGATTACTCCAATCGCTTGGCGCAACGTCATAAATCCTGCACTAACTAAACCTACTGTCAGTGCCGTGGTACCAGAACTTGATTGAATTAGGACCGTTACAAGAATACCCGCAAATACACCCATTAACGGATTTGTTGTAAAACGATCTAAAATATCTCTCAGCTTATCACCAGCTGATTTTTGCAGTCCGTCACCCATGTATTTAATCCCGAAAAGGAAAATACCCAGACCACCAATAAATTCAAAAATTAACTTCTGAACATCCAAGTCCAATACATTCAACCCCTTAATCAAAAACTATATAGTATCGACAAAAATCTACAAAACCAAATACAATTATTAACCTAATATTATTCTAATGTAAATAGATTCACTAATAAATTTACATTATCTTTACAAACCGTAACTTGAAATTTACATTAGTGGCCGTTAAGTAATAAAATATTGTTCTCATGTCCCAATGTAGGGTAACATAAAATTGGAATATCATATAAAAAGGACTGATAGATATTGAATATTTTTTCTCAATTTGTTAAAAGCTTGTATTCCCCAAAAGCAATGGCCTCCTTCCGCTTTCAAGGAATAGGTAAAACCATCCTGTACGTATTTTTTCTTGTTCTTATATCTTCTATTCCCATGTTTATCACTTTTGGAACTAGTGCAGTGAATTTAGTTAATAGTACAGAAGAATTTCTACAAAACGAAACACCCGACTTTTATATCAAGGACGGAGAATTTTTTGCAGATGTACAGGAACCTTTCATTGTAGATGAAGAAGGTTTTGCAATTATCTTGGACCCTGAAAACGAATTATCGTTAAATGAGATCAGCTCTTACGGTGATGTTGTAGCCATCCAGTCAAAGGAAATAATCTTTAAAGGAGCAGGCCAGACCGATTTTGTACCATTAAGTGATTTCCAGGGTACAGAAGTAGCAAAAGAAGACTTACTTCAATTCATGGATTCTGTAGGAAGCGCATTTCCTATCATCATTACAGTTTTAATAGTAGTAGGTTATCTATTCTTTACAGCTACTAAATTCGTTCAAATCTCTATTTTAGGTTTGTTTGGGTTACTCCTTAAGAATGTGTTAAAAAGAAATAAATTACAGTATCGCCACACTTGGGTCTTGGCTGCGTATGCTGTCACCCTTCCAACATTGATCTTTACGATTTTACAGACAAGCGGTTTGGTATTACCGTTTTCCTCATTAATAAGCTTTGCTGTATCTCTTTTTATACTCTATCTTGTTATTAAGGAAGTTAAAGTTAAAAAGTCGACTACTGCAATTAATTAAAAAAAATGCACCGACAAATTTCACATAATTTGTCGGTGCTTTTTTGTTATTTTTTTCTTGGACAAGCATATAGTTAAGTATGCTTGAATGAGGGGGAAGTTAAAAATGATCCGATTATTCGTTGCAGCTCTAATTCTCGTTACTATCTACAGCATCTATTATGATATATCATCCGGTACCATCCCAGAGCCTGCCTCTCCTGTTGCAGCTCCTGTTCCTATTACAAACCCTGATACAGAATCAGAAAGTTCCACCCAATCCTCACCTTCTAACAACCTTTACATAGAAGTAGAAATAAAAGCTGGTGATACCGTACTCACTGTCGCCGAAAAGATTGCAAACAAACCAATTCCTGTCTCCATCACACAACTAGTAGAGGACTTCCAAAACCTAAACGACGGCATCACCCCAGAAAAAATCCAAATCGGCAAAATCTACAAGTTTCCTGTCTACTAACAGCCAGGAAACTTTTACATTATATATAATTTGAAATAGACAACCCTGTTGATTGAAGTGGAAGGCGCGCAGACGCCAGCAGGCAGGAAGGGACAGGGGAGACCCCGCAACGAAGTGAGGAGGCTCCCGGACCGCCCGCAACGGAAATCAACCGTTAGTTCCAGTCTCCTGAGAGTCAGGAAACTTTTTCACTTGTCAGATGTGATTACGATTGTTAAAATATGTTGGGAGTTAGTGGATAATACTAGCTTTTTTTCTCATTACAAGCTACTCTTATGAAAGAAAGATGTTTTGATCTGTAGATCATTCCTAAAGGAGCGATTCACTCGTGAATGAAATAATACATCGTACAAAAACCCGTCCGGTTAAAGTTGGAGACATTACAATTGGCGGGAGTAACGAACTATTCATCCAAAGTATGACAACCACCAAGACACATGACGTAGAAGCAACGGTTGCAGAAATTAAACGCTTGGAAGAAGCAGGCTGTCAGGTAGTCCGTGTGGCATGTCCCGACGAGCGCGCAGCTAATGCCATTGCTGACATAAAAAAACAAATTAACATTCCGCTAGTTGTGGATATTCATTTTGATTACAAACTGGCTCTTAAAGCAATTGAAGGCGGTGCGGATAAAATCCGTATCAACCCAGGTAACATCGGACGCCGCGAAAAAGTAGAAGCCGTTGTAAAAGCGTGTAAAGAAAAAGGCATTCCGATTCGTATTGGTGTAAATGCTGGTTCTTTGGAAAAGCGCATCATTGAAAAATATGGTTACCCTACTGCAGACGGCATGGTGGAAAGTGCTCTTCACCACATAAAAATATTAGAAGACCTTGATTTCCACGATATCATTGTTTCCATGAAGGCATCTGATGTGAACCTTGCTATTGAAGCATACGAAAAAGCAGCAAAAGCTTTTGATTATCCACTTCATTTAGGTATCACAGAATCAGGCACCCTTTTTGCTGGTACTGTAAAAAGTGCTGCCGGCCTTGGAGCGATTCTAAGCAAGGGCATCGGGAACACGTTACGTATTTCCTTAAGCGCTGATCCAGTGGAGGAAGTAAAAGTAGCACGTGAACTATTGAAATCTTTTGGCCTATCATCTAACGCAGCGACACTTATTTCTTGTCCTACATGTGGACGAATTGAAATTGATTTAATCAGTATCGCAAATGAAGTAGAGGAATACATCTCTACGATCAAGGCACCAATTAAAGTAGCAGTACTTGGTTGTGCTGTAAACGGCCCTGGTGAAGCACGCGAAGCTGATATTGGTATCGCTGGCGCACGTAACGAGGGATTACTTTTCCGTAAAGGAGAAATTGTCCGCAAAGTGCCTGAAGCTACCATGGTGGAAGAATTAAAGAAAGAAATCGATAAAATTGCAGAAGAGTACTTTGCACAACAAGAAGAAGAAAAGGCAAAAGCTTGACACCAATTGGTGCCAAGCTTTTTTCTTGCCCTTTTAATGGATGAACCATTTAGGTGGTGTTAAAACAATGGCAGTACAAAAATCCCAACAACAATGGAAACGATACCGATTCCGATTGCCCATGCTCCTAACCCAGTTGCCCCACGCTTGCGAGCAATAAATCCGACGATAATACCGGCAGCTCCCATAATGATTGGTAGGAAGAACAACGACAGGATTGATAAGGCTAACCCTAAAATCCCGAGCCCTCGTCCACTCATTCCCATTACGTCACTGCGCTCTTCTTCAAAAATTGCTTCTCGTTCTCTGCTTCTGTCTGATTGTACAACAGGAGGCACTGCAGCAACCTCAGCTGCATGCTCTTCTAGAAAGTCCCGATGTCCCTTCGCTCTAGAAACATGAGGTTCTTCATAAGCCAAGTCTGAATCAAAACGGTCAAGTTTCTCTTCGTTTTTCTCAAATTCACTTGCCATTCGTATCCCTCGCTTTCTTAAGAAGTTAGGAGCATTAATTAGTATGAGCAAGTCAAGGCAAAATCATGGGTGTCAAACTTTGTTAAGTTTTGTTACCTTCACTTCAGTAAATTGACTAAGAAATAAACAGAAAAAAGGACAAAATATGATAAAATAAGTGTAGCAATAGGACTGGAGGCAATTATGAGAAAAAGATTTGGGATTGACATTGACGGGACGTTAACCTGCCCTTCGACTTTTGTACCTTTTATCAATCAAACACTAAATAAAAATATAACCCTCGAAGACATGATACAATACGATTTGACTCCTCTTATGGGCTTAGATGAAGCAGGTTTTTGGAAATGGATGGACGAGATGGAACCGATTATTTATAAAGATGCCCCACTTGCCGAAGGAGCAAAAACAGTTGTGCAACGGTGGAAAGACGAATTTGACCTCTATTTTATCAGCGCACGCAGAAACCATCTTTTGGGAGTCACGCAAAACTGGTTTTCAAAGCAAGAAATTGATTACGACCACTTAGAACTAATCGGTACACACAATAAAATTGCTGCAGTAAAAAAACATAACATAGAACTCTTCTTTGAAGATAAACATGATAATGCCTGTGATATAAGTGAAGAATGTGACATACCTGTCATATTATTTGATACCCCATACAATAGGGAACCGATTCCTGCAAACGTACACAGAGTCTTCAGTTGGAAAGAAGCAGACCAAAAAGTACAATCTTTGCTACAAGCAATTAGCGCTACAAGGTAAAATTAAAGGAGAGTGGATAAATTAACATCCACTCTCCTTTTTATTTTGACCTAGACATCGCCAACAGAAGTTTGGTTTCAATTGCCTTTACAAAGTCTTCTGTGCTAATATCTGTTCTTTTTGATCCCATATCGCGGATCATCATCATAATGTCTACAAGATCCTCTCTTTTTAAAGAGGAAAGCTGTCCACTCTTCGCTGTCATCTCATACACCCTTACGCATCTTTTAGAACATGTTTCGTGTATAACCGCCCATTTTCAGAGGGCACACATGTAAAATGGGTGGTAATTACTATATATGAGATAATTCTAAATTTGTTACTTTAGACGCATTCTGGACACTTACCATAAATCTCAAATTTGTGACCAGTGATGTCATAACCTTTCAGATTATCCTCAAGGTCATGCATTGGACAAGTTTCAATTTCCTTTGTCTTTCCGCACAACATGCAGATAAAATGATGATGATGATGTTTTGTCGAGCAGGTAAATCGGAAATGTTTTTCGCCAGAAAGCTCCGTACTCTCTAAAATTTCTAATTCCACGAACACAGCAAGGTTACGGTAAATGGTATCAAAGCTTAAACCAGGATAATTATCCTTCATTGCGTCCAACACGTCTTTTGCAGTCAGATACTTATCTTCTTTGGCAAACAGTTCAAGCATTTCCTGTCTTTTCCCGGTATATTTATATCCTTTATCTTTCATTAAAGAGAGCGCCTGCGTTACATTCATTTTTTTACACCCCTTACTTTATTCCAAAGAATGGTGAAAATTAAAATAAGAACCGATAAGATTACAATGGTCCCTCCAGGTGCAAGATCAAAATAAAAAGATGATATCAATCCACCAATCACTGCGATTTCCCCAAAAATGATAGCTAAAACAATCGTTTGCTTAAAGCCCCTGCTCAGCCTCATGCTTGCAGCTACAGGCAATGTCATAAGCGAGGAAACTAATAGTATCCCGACAATGCGCATAGAAGCAGCAATGACGAGGGCTACCATGATGATAAAAACCAAATGAAACACACGTGAATTTACTCCTGATACCTTTGCATGCTCTTCATCAAAGGAAAGGACAAAAAACTCTTTATAAAATAAAACGATGGTGAGCAGCACGCCAATCGTTACGATAAAAACTGTCCAAAAATCAGATGATGTCACAGCACTTACACTACCGAATAAAAAATTGAATAGATCTGTATTAAAGCCATCTGCAAGGGAAATAAAGATTACTCCAAGACCAATTCCAGATGATAAAATAATTGGGATAGCAAGCTCCTGGTAGTGTTTATAAACTCCTCGCAACTTTTCAATAAACAATGCACCAGTCACAGAAAATGCCATTCCAAAATAGATTGGGCTCACACCGACCATTAATCCGAATCGCTTTTCCACAAGGAGGCTTGCTGCAATTCCGGCCAAGGTCACATGACTCAAGGCATCTGCAATCAATGAAAGTCTTCTTACTACGACAAAAACACCTAAAAGCGGTGCCAAAAAGCCAATTAAGATCCCTGTATAAAACGCATTTCTTAAAAATTCAAATTGCATAAACGCTGATATCATTACATATGCCCTCCATCATGGTGATGGTGATCATGACTTAAAACATGCACATCATGACCGTAAAATTGTGAAAGGTCATTTGTGCGTAATTTTTCAAACTCATCTGTCACACCGTGAAAATGTAAATTTTTGTTCAAGCATGCCACATGTGTCACTTTTTCCGTAATCGTTCCCACGTCATGTGTGACCAGAATTAACGTGATGCCTAGCTCTTTGTTCAAGTGGGAAAGCATGGAGTAAAAATTTTGCACATTTTTAATATCTACTCCAACTGTTGGCTCATCTAGAATCAGAAGTTCCGGTTCACTCACTAAAGCCCTTGCGATAAATACACGCTGCTGCTGTCCCCCTGATAGATCTCCAATATTTCTGTCGGTGAAATCTTCCATCCCTACCGCTCGAATGGCTTCTAGCACTTGCTTTTTGTGTTGTTTGTTGAAGAAACGCAATAGGCCAACCTTTGACACAAGTCCGGTTGAGACCACTTCAAAGACGGTTGCAGGAAATCCGGAATTGAAACTGTTTGCCTTTTGGGAGACAAAACCAATCTTGCTCCAATCCTTAAACTTTCGAATATCTTTACCAAACAGTTCAATGCTTCCCTTTTGTAGGCGCAAAAGTCCAAGAATACACTTTAAAAGTGTTGATTTACCTGAACCATTAGGTCCTACAAGTCCAAGAAAAGCACCTTTTGGCAAGCTCAAATTTATATTTTCAATCACATTTTGTTTTTCATATTTATAGGATAGTCCCTTGATATCGAGTACTTTTTCCAATTTCATCACACCTTAAAAGATAAGAATCATTACGATTTTATAACAATAAGTTAGTATACAACAGGTGGTGGCAAAAGTAAATATAGAGGCTTTGCAAAACAAAAAAAGCCCTATTCAGGCTTTTCCTTTATGAGAGGCAAGCGGTAACAAAAGGTGGAACCGTCTCCTAATTTGCTATCGATAAATAGCTCACCATCATGGTCTTCTATTATTTTTTTACATAGCGGAATGCCTAAGCCATTTCCCTTTTCCTTCGTTGTGAAAAAAGGTTTACCAATTCGATCCAACACATCTTCGGCCATGCCTTTTCCGTTATCTACAACCGTTATTTCATAAAAGGTATCCGATTTTTTGGCTCGCAATAGAAACAATTTGTTTTTCTGTTCCGGTGTGTACGCTTCAATCGCATTCCGTAAGAAATTCAGCATAACTTGTTTGATCATTGCCTCATTGACCAATACCAGCTCTTCTACTTCATCAATTTCGAAATCGAAATCTATATTATGTAATAAACATTCTGATTGAAAAATATAAACCAAGGACTGAAAGATATATTGCGGCTGGATAAACTGCTTTTTCACTTTTTTTCTGGAAACCGATAAAAAGTCCTCGATAATGGAATTCATTCGATTGATTTCTGCCATAATGGTATCGTAATATTTACTCCAATTGTTCGTGATCTGAGAAAGTTGAATGAATCCCTTGATAACGGATAGAGGATTCCTCAATTCATGGGCCATTCCTGCAGAGATTTGTGAAACAGATTCCATTTGTTGTTTGTATACTAGAAGGTTTTCAAATTTCTGCTGATAGGAGCGGTCATGGATGATAAAGAATACTTTCTCCGAACTTTCAAAAAAAATCCCTTGAATCTGGTATAACACTTCATCATCATAGCAAATTCTTTCTTTGAACTTCTTATTATGGATAACCTCTTCATAAATTTCATATAACTTATCCTTCAGAAAGACAGGAGTCAATAAATCATCGAACTCAAGGTTTATATAGTCTTCACCAACATCAAGTTCCAACAATTTTAAGCATCGGTTGTTGATGTATTCTATCATACCGCCTTTTGAAAGGACTAAAATAGCAATATCTAATGAGTTCGTCATAAACTCATTGACCTTTAATGATTGTTCAATCGTACCATAATGAAGTGGCAAGACAACGGAACTATCCTTATTTTCAATTACAAGTCCTGACAGATAGATACGTTCTCCAGAAAGTATTCCTGTATAAACGACTTCATAGAAATTCCCGTTTATCCGGTGAAATAAAATCCTCTTAATTTCTTTCCCACCCGAATCGGAAATTTCCTTCAAATATGTATAGACCTCTTGGCGATAGCTTGATGGGAAGCTGAGAAAAAAAGAACGATTCTCTTCCAACACTGATAGAAATGTGCTGGCTCTCTCATTCCATTCTTCAATAAAGCCATTCACATTCAGTATAAGCCTTAGGTCTGAACTTAAATATTGAAAAATATCTTGTTCTTTTTTATCTATTATAAACGACAAGGTGACTCCCCCTCGTTACCTTCGAATATCATTTGTTAATGGAATATTTTAATTATACAATAATTTCCCAACAGTTGTCATATTATTTCGTAAAGGTAGCCTTTTTGTTTTTCCAACATAGGCTAAAATGGGAGGGATAATATGATGAACATATATCAGCAAATCGTCAATAAGAAGCTTCATAACATTACGGCAGAAGAATTGATGAAGTATAGTGGGGAATATAATATCTCCTTGACACTGGATCAGGCAAAAAAGGTATCTGCTCTTTTGCAGTCCAAAAAAGTGAATGTATTTAACACGTCCGAGAGAATTCAATTAATGAAAGAAGTTGCGAAGATTACTGGCCACGAGACCGCTAAAAAAGTAAATCAGCTATTTTTGGAGTTTACAAAGTAAGAAAATCAGCTAAGAACAAAAGAACTTTAGGTGTTGAATAATCACCGCTGTTCCTTTCCGCAAATGGCTTCGCTTTCCGCGGGACGGTGCTTGCTTCAATTCACAGCTAAAAAATTTCGTAAAAGGTACGTTCTTGCTTATTCATTTAACCCGGGTAGATACTTTCCATATACCCCTCGTTGAATGAAGCCCTTTGTTGATTGAAGTACAAGGCGTGCAGACGCCCACGGGAGGAAGGGACAGGTGAGACCCCATAGGCGCAAGCCGAGAAGCCTCACGGACCGCCCGCAGGCAAGCGATACGCCTGGAACGGAAATCAACTGTGTTTTAATGCTTCTTATCCTTTGGCTCTGTTAAAGCATATTATTGATTTTTTCAGCAACCTAGCTGTTGATTGAAGCAATAGGCGAATACTCCTGAGGGAGATAGCGTTTAGGGGAGACCCCGCAGGCGCTTTTCCGAGGAGGCTCCCCAAACGCTCCTAGGAAAGCGAAGCCTAGTGCGTAAATCAACAGCGGAGTTTAACAGAGCCTATCTTTAAAAAAAGAAGCAAGGGCATTTTTCTGGCCCTTGCTTCTTTCTAATTAGTCATTCACGATTTTCGTTAATAGTTCTTCATCAAACTGCTTGTTTTTGAGCATGGAGATTTCATGTTTGTATGGCGGTTTACGGTCTTTCTTGTCTTCACCGACGTATGGCGTCTCCAATATTTTAGGAATATGTTTTAATTGATCATGATGAACGATATAATTGATTGCATCAAAGCCAATATGACCAAAACCTATGTTTTCATGTCGGTCTTTACTAGCCCCGCAAGCATTCTTACTATCATTTATATGAAGCACCTTCAGTCTGTCTAAACCAATAATATCGTCAAACTGCTTCAGGACTCCATCAAAATCATTAACAATATCGTATCCAGCATCATGCACGTGACATGTGTCCAGGCAAATGGAAAGTTTTTCGTTAAGATGAACTCCGTCAATAATGGCTGCAAGTTCTTCAAAAGTACGACCACATTCAGAACCCTTTCCTGCCATGGTCTCTAATGCAATTTGAACATTCTGCTCTTTGGTCAGTGCCTCATTCAACCCTTTAATAATCTGGCTGATCCCAACTTCCGTTCCCGCACCGATATGTGCACCTGGGTGGAGGACAATCTGTTTTGCCCCGATAGCTTCCGTTCTTCTAACTTCTTCTGCTAGAAAATTCACTCCAAGCTCGTAAGTTTCAGGTTTCTGAGAGTTACCAATATTAATGATATATGGAGCATGTACAATAATTTCCTTCAAACCATGCTCTTTCATATGTGCAAGACCTGCTTCTATGTTAAGGTCTTCAATTTTTTTTCTTCGTGTATTTTGAGGAGCCCCTGTGTAAATCATAAATACATTTGATCCATAAGATGCAGCCTCTTCACTTGCAGCAAGCAGCATTTTTTTACCGCTCATGGATACATGGGATCCAATTAGTAAGTTTTCCATAACATCACCTCTTTTAACAATCAGCCTTTATTTTATCATAAGGATGCCATGAAAGGTTACCGTGTTGCTCATGATTATCTTTTCTTTAGGCGGCGGTGTCTCTTTTTATATTGCTCTACCTCGTATTTGTGTTTCTTTTTGTAACCTGGTTTTACTTTTGATGATTTTTTAACAGCTGTTTTCGCAGCAACGTCAATTTCATTAATTTGTTTTTTACGGTTTTGACGTTTGTTTCGTTGGCCGATTTCCACCAACTCTCCGTTTTTTAAGTCCATCTGAGTAAACTCTATTCCCAACTTTTCGATTTGGGATAATGCATTCTCATCTGTTGGTTCATATAGTGTAATAGCATTACCGGAATAATCTGCTCGCGCTGTACGTCCAACGCGGTGTACATAGAAATCAAGGTCTGATGGAAGTTCATAGTTAATTACATGACTGACTCCTTCAATATCAATTCCTCTTGCAGCCAGGTCTGTTGCTACCACATATTGATATTCCAAATCATTGATTTGCTTCATCATTTTTTTACGTTCACGTGGGTTAAGGTCCCCATGAATTCTACCTACCTTTAACCCTTGTTCAAGCAATGCATCTGCCACTTCGTCTGCTTTTTTCTTCGTGTTGGTAAAGACAATCGCTAGATATGGATTATATTGCACTAGAACATCATGCAATAATTTCGTTTTGCTTTTAGATTTAACCGGAATAAGCAGGTGTTTGATTTTCGCTGCAGTCACTTGTTTTGGCGCAACGTGTGTGTACTTTGGGTTTTCCATGTATTTTCGTAAGAAAGGCTTCAGTTTTTCAGGAATCGTCGCTGAGAATACCATGATCTGAAGATTCTTCGGCATTGCAGCAGCAACCTTGTCAATATCTTCAATGAAACCCATATCGAGCATAAGGTCGGCTTCATCGACTACAATTGATCTGGCAGTATGAACTAAAAGTGCATTCTCTACCATTAAATCTTTAATACGGCCAGGAGTTCCGACTACAATGTGCGGCTGTTGTTTTAGACGATCAATCGTCCGTTGTTTGTCCGTACCCCCAATATAACAACGTGCAGTAATCATGTCTTCACCAGAACAGAATTTAGTGATCTTCAATACTTCTTGGTAAATTTGATTAGCAAGCTCTCTTGTAGGTGCTGTAATAACAGCTTGTACTTCCTGTACAGATGGGTCGATTTTGCTCAAAATTGGTATCAGGTAAGCATGTGTTTTCCCTGTTCCTGTTTGAGACTGTCCAATGGCACTTTCTCCGTTTAATAAAGAAGGAATCATTCTTTCTTGTACTTCTGTCGGCTTTTGAAATCTAAGTTCTTTTACCGCTTCTAGTATGAACGGTTTTAAATTAAATTTTTCAAACGTAGTATTCATGTATTTACCTCCATTTTTAAAATCATGCATGGAATATGTATCTATGTCATTATTTTAAAGTTTCTATTTTCATTTATGAGTTATTCGCGTTCCGATACGTTCTGTTTAACCCCAAACAACTATTATAAAGGAGTTTTGGTTTTTTGGCTACACTACGGTTGTGCCCATTCTTTCCAGACAATAAACATTCCAAGCACTATCCGCATAAATTATAGGAGACCAGAAAAGCTACTTAAATTCCGGCATTTTTAAAAAATGATAACTTTTCACGAAAGAAAGGAGGATTACCATGTTTTTTGGACCGAATCGATCAATGCCACCTATGCAGCAACAAATGCGGCCTTCCCCATTCCGCATGGGTCCAGGTCCCTCTTCGTTAATGCAACAGCCGCAGAATAACATGTTCAATATGTTTAATATGCCCAATTCAAACATGTCCAATATGCCTACTCAAATGTTGAGAAATTCATCTTCACCATTTATGGGTGGCGGCGCAGGAAGAGGAATGGATTTATTAGGCGGCGGAAATAGCGGTGGAGGTGGCGGAGGACTGCTTGCCAAACTCTTTGGAAGAACAGGAGCTAGAAGCATCGGAAACATGGGTGGACTTGGTCAACTGGCCAATACAGGCGCAGGTGGAGGACTAGGTCAACTTGCGAATGCAGGAACCCTTCAGCAACTCATCAATCCAAACAACCTGACAGGCATGCTTGGAAATGTTCAAAAAGCGTTAAAAATGGCAGAAGGTGTCATGCCGATGGTTCAGCAATATGGACCTCTAGTAAGGAATATGCCTGCCATGCTAAAGCTATACAACGAACTGAAAAATGTTGATGATGACGGTGATACAGATAACGAGTCAACGGAAGAAGCAAAAACGGAAGAGGTTGAAAGTGAGAGTGAGAGTACACCGAAAAGCAATAAGAAGAAAAAAGTGAAGAAGGCCAAAAAAGAGCCTACTTCCATTTCCACTTCCACTCCCACAGAGCCCGAGGAAAAGGAAAAACCAGCAGGCGGTTCCGCACCTAAACTTTATATCTGAAGTTCCTAATATCTTCTTTTGTACTAACCTTCTTATTTATACTATAATAGATGGTAAGTAGTGAGAGAGTGTTTATCACTCTCTTATTTGATGTAAGGAGGGTTATCCCTATATGGAACTTATTAAAATCGCCCCTCGTGGCTACTGCTATGGTGTAGTCGATGCTATGGTGATTGCAAGAAATGCAGCATTGGATAAAACATTGCCACGACCAATCTATATTTTAGGTATGATTGTTCATAATAAACATGTTACAGACGCGTTTGAAGAAGAAGGAATCATCACATTGGACGGTGCGAACCGCCTTGAAATCCTTGATCAGATTAACGAAGGTACCGTTATTTTCACTGCCCATGGTGTCTCACCGGAAGTGAAGGTTCGTGCAAAGGAAAAAGGATTAACCACTATTGATGCGACTTGCCCGGATGTTACCCGTACCCATGACCTGATCCGCATGAAAGAAGCACAAGGCTACGAAGTTATTTACATCGGTAAAAAAGGACATCCTGAGCCAGAAGGTGCTGTAGGAGTTGCTCCTTCCATCGTGCATCTAGTGGAGACGCTTGATGACGTGGAAGCATTGTCGATTGATAGTGAGAAGATTATTGTCACCAACCAAACTACTATGAGTCAGTGGGATGTAGCCGACATCATGGTTAAGGTTCAAGAGAAATACCCACATGTCGAACAACATAAAGAAATTTGCCTTGCTACACAAGTAAGACAAGAAGCGGTGGCAGAGCAAGCGGGACAAGCCGATGTAACTATAGTCGTTGGAGATCCGAAAAGCAACAACTCCAACAGACTGGCTCAAGTTTCTCAAGAAATTGCCGGAACTCCTGCCTACCGAATTTCCGATATCAGCGAGTTAAATGTAGAATGGTTGATGAATGCTAGTACGGTTGCAGTTACAGCAGGTGCTTCTACACCAACTCCGATCACAAAGGAAGTTATACAGTTTGTGGAGCAATTTGATCCGTTGAATAAAGATACTTGGAAGACAACGAAGAATGTACCTTTGCAAAAGATTTTGCCGAAAGTGAAGAAGGCGAAAACTTCATAAGGTTGACAGCACCCTCTTTTTGGAGGGTGTTTTTTTTGGAGGATGGTTGGAGGCTTAAGATTCCGAACGTAAATTGAAACTATATTGCTTCTATGTTACCTTTGATGCTTTTGTGGAAGAGTTTCGGGCGTATAGAACCGTTCTATGTTACCTTTACTGCTTTTTACGAAGGGTTTCGGGCGTATAGAACCGTTCTATGTTACCTTTACTGCTTTTGGCGAAGGGATTCGGGCGTATAGAACCGTTCTATGTTACCTTTACTGCTTTTGGCGAAGGGATTCGGGCGTATAGAACCGTTCTATGTTACCTTTATTGCTTTTACCAAGGAGTTTCGGGCATGAGGGTATTTTCTCTCCTACCGTTTTTCCTTTCCCCAAAACTTTACGGGCGGAGAGACCCCTTCTCTCCTACCGTTTTTCCTCTCCCCGGAGCTTTTCGGGCGGAGAGACTCCCTCTCTCCTACCGTTTTTCCTTTCCCCAAAACTTTTCGGGCGGAGAGACGCCTTCTCTCCTACCGTTACACATTTCCCCGGAACTTTTCAGGCAGAGAGACCCCTTCTCTCCTACCATTTTTCCTTTCTCCAAAACTTTTCGGGCGGAGAGACACCCTCTCTCCTACCGTTTTACCTCTCCTAGGAGCTTTTCGGGCGGAGAGACTCCTTCTCTCCTACCGTTTTCCCTCCCCCAAAAGCTTTTCGGGCAGAGAGACTCCTTCTCTCCACCCTTCACTGAAACTATTAGGACATTGAAACCCCATTCCCTAAAAAAAGAAACGAACCACAAAGGATCGTTTCTCTAAACAAACATCACATAAATCTAAACGGATCTGTATTCGTCTCAGAAACTATAACTTCAAGCTCCCAATTTTTCTCCTGCACTACCTCTGCTAATCGCTGTGCGACCCCTTTTTTCATAATCTTCTCCGCGTAATGCCCAGGATCGACCACATTCAATCCAATTGCCATAGCATCATGTGCGGTATGGAAATATAGATCCCCCGTCACATATACATCCGCTCCGGCGTACTTTGCAGCATGGATATATTTATTTCCGTCTCCGCCTAATACCGCTACTTTCTTAATCTCACTGTTTAAATCACCGACCACACGGACATGTTCCACTTCAAGCCCTTTTTTTACATGAGAAGCAAAATCAGCAAGCGACATTCCTGACTTTAACTTTCCAACGCGCCCCAAACCAAGGGAGTTCATCTCGTTTTCTAGCTTGTAAATATCATAAGCTACTTCCTCATATGGGTGAGCTTTAAACAAAGCCTTCAAAACACGCCTTTCAATTGAAATCGGGTATATTGTCTCAACCTTCATCTCTTCTACTTTTTCAAGCTGACCTTTTTTCCCGATAAAAGGGTCTGTCCCTTCTAAAGGAATAAAACGCCCTTCCCCCTCGGTTGTGAAGGAACAATGACTATAGTTTCCTATGTGTCCTGCTCCAGCTTCCCCTAGAGCATCTAAAAGCGTTTCTGCGTGAGAAACTGGAACAAACACGCTCAGTTTTCGAAGTTCCTCTTGAAAAGTCGGTACCAATACGTTTACATCCTCAAGCTCTAGAGCTTCAGCTAGCAGGTCATTCACGCCACCTTGAGCTACATCAAGATTTGTATGTGCCACATATACGCTGATATCATGCTTGATGCATTTAGTGACAATTTTGCCGGCAGCTGAATTATCCGTAACAGTAGGAAGCGCGCGGAAGATTGGCGGATGATGGGCTATAATCAAATCAACATTCTGATCTATTGCCTCGTCTACCACCTCTTCAAGCACATCAAGTGTCACCATTATTTTTTGAATCGGCTTATTCAAAGTACCAATCTGAAGCCCAATTTTATCCCCTTCGACTGCATATTTTTTAGGGGAGAACTGTTCGAACCATTCGATAATCTGCAAGCCATTAACTGTTTTCAAAACCCAGTTCCTCCTCTACCAGTCTAATTTTTTCCGTAAGCTCTTTTCTTTTCTGTTCATTCGCCTCCGTGTGTCCAGCTGAATCGAGCTGCGCCACTATTTTTTTCCAATGCGCAAGCTCATGTGTCCACTTTTGTACAAATACATCATTTCGTTCCTTTGCAAGAAACGGGCCAACAAGCAGATACGTCTCTTTTTTTACCGAGTATGGTTTTTCACTTTCTCCACGTTCTGCCACAAGAATCTCATAGATCCTACCATCATCAAGCAGAATTTGTTCTGCAACAAGTTCCCATCCATTTTCAAGAAGCCACTCCCTGATCTTTTTTGCACCTATATTAGGTTGAAGAATAAGCGTTTGAACTCCCGCTAGTTTATCCTTTCCTTTTTCAAGGATGGACTGAATTAAAGTCCCTCCCATTCCAGCAATGGTGATGCATGTAACCTCATTTGGAGAGATTACTTCCAACCCATCCCCTTTTCTCACTTCAATCACCTTATCTAATTCCGTTTTACGAACCTGCTGAATAGCAGATTGAAAGGGACCTTCTACCACTTCTCCGGCAATACCTCTTTCAATCATTCCCTGCAAATAGGCATAACAAGGCAGGTAAGCATGATCTGAACCAATATCAGCCAATACACTGCCTTTGGGAATAAAAGAAGCAACTGCTTCTAAACGTTTTGAGAGTTTTAATTCATTCATGTCTTTTTCCTCTTTACTTATGTATTTGAATTCCTTTGTAACAAGTATAAAAAAAAATCCTTCACAAATGCAAAGGATCTTTTATATGTGTATCATTTTTCTAAAAAAACAAATCTTAATGTTCGCCCTCTTCTTCACTTTTAGCGCCGTTTGCTAGCCACTCAGCAAGAACTTCAGCTTCTTTAGGTGTAGCTAGACCAGCAGGCATAGCGCCTTGTCCGTTAACAATAACGTTTTGAATCTCTTCTTGGGATAGACGGTCACCAACATCTGTTAATGCAGGTGCAGCGCCTGCTCCTTCTAAGTTACCGCCGTGACAGCCGATACAAGAGTTTTGTTGGTAAAGCTCTTCTGCAGACAATTCTACAGTTTCGTCTTCACCGGATGCAATTTTTTCAGCCTGATCAAGTCCAACGAAAGATAATAGGAACATTAGTCCAAGACCTAATACCGCGATAAATGCAAAAGGAATAAGCGGATTACGATTCATGCTATTCAAACCTCCTTATGTACATGTACGTGTTTCTTATCTTATACAAGCACTCTCTATTTTACTTTATATTTTACTATAGGAAAAGACTTAAATGCCAACTTCTCTCTTAAATTCACAGTTTAGACAAAAACCTTCATCAGGATAGATGAAGGTTTTTGTATTTGATGTTTATATTGTACCTCAAAATAGGAAAAGTGATGTGTTTTTGGAAAAATAATTTTGAATACGATAAACGCCGCTGTTGATTTCCGCACCGGGCTTCGCTTTCCGCGGGACGGTGCTTGAGCCTCCTCGCTACACTGCGGGGTCTCAACCTACCGTTACTCCCCCGCTGGAGTCTACGCCCTGTACTCCAATCAACAGCTAGAAATCCCGTTTACTATATTCCCAAAGATCTTGCAATGACCATTCTTTGTACTTCTGAGGTTCCCTCTCCGATTTCTAGCAATTTTCCGTCACGCATAAAACGTTCTACGTGGTATTCTTTCATGTACCCGTAGCCCCCATGTAGTTGTACAGCCTGATCTGCAATTTCCATGCACACTTCTGATGCATATAGTTTACACATGGATGCTTCTTTGGAGAATGGTCTTCCCTGATCTTTTAACCAGGCAGCTTTATAAACCATCGTTCTGGCAAGTTCGAGTTTCATGGCCATGTCTGCCAGTTTAAATTGGTTAATCTGAAAGCTTGATAAAGAACGGCCGAATTGTTTTCTTTCTTGAGAGTAAGCGAGCGCTCGCTCAAAAGCTGCCTGAGCAATCCCCACAGCCATAGCACCGATTCCGATGCGGCCACCATCAAGTGTGATTAAGAACTGTCGGAAGCCTTCCCCGCGTTTACCTAAAAGGTTTTCCTGGGGTACACGAACATCTTCAAGGACAAGTTCCGTTGTGTTGGAAGCATTAAGCCCCATTTTTTCATAGTTATCAATCACTTGAAACCCTTTAGCATCTGTTGGAACGATGACAGCAGAGATTTCTTTTTCATTTCCTTTTTTATCGGTGATAGCCGTTAATGCCATATGCTTGGCGTAGGAGGCATTGGTAATGAAACATTTGTTACCATTAATGATAAAATCCTCACCATCTTCTACAGCAGTTGTCTGGGTACCACCTGCATCAGAACCAGCATTAGGTTCGGTCAACCCGAATGCACCTAGTGATTCTCCTGTACAAATTGGTACGAGATATTTTTGCTTTTGCTCTTCTGTGCCAAACAGGTTTAATGGTGCCCCACCTAGTGATACGTGAGCAGAATAAGTGATACCAGTGGATCCACAAGCTCTGCTCAATTCTTCAACGACAATGGCAAAA
Source organism: Bacillus sp. RO2 (assembly GCF_012911845.1). Lineage (GTDB taxonomy): Bacteria > Bacillota > Bacilli > Bacillales > Bacillaceae_I > Sutcliffiella_A. The sequence continues at coordinate 48,255 of NZ_JAAXCU010000051.1, forward strand.
CTAACTGTATCCGCGCCCGCTCCCTCATATTTTTCTGGAAAAGGAAGTCCCATCATGCCTAATTGTGATAACTGTTGAAACACTTCAACAGGGAATTTTTTATCCCGATCTCGTTGGAGAGCCCCCGGTGCAACCACTTCATCTGAAAACTCTCTAATTGTTTTCTTAATCATCGCTTGTTCTGCCGTTAAATCAAAGTTCAAAATCTTTCCCCCCTTGTTGTTTGGAAAACATTAGCAAGAGCTAGTATTTTTCTTCCATCCTACAATACATTGAATACGCTTTCATTTGTATTATAATAGATATAAGGGAATTTTCACAACTTTTAAAAATAACTAAATAATCAATAAGTTACATTAAAATAATATTTGCAACTAGTAAAACCACCGTTATGATCGCAGAAATGTTTAAATAGTACCATTTCTTTATAAAGCCTATAATAAACCATAGAAGGGTCTGGAAGGTGATAATAATAAAGGTTAACGGCAATTGAAAAGATAAAAGTTCAATTAATTTTATGGAAAGAATAAGCATGAGTATTGCGAGTACAAAGACTGGTATATGTATGTAAGATTCTTCTTTTCGAAAAATAAAATATCCGAATATAGAAAGAAGAACGAAAAAAGTTACCAGGAGCATTTGCAAATGAACTGGCATTTCAGTAAAATAAATGACAAGAAATGTTATCGGAACGAGTAGAAAAATTAGACATGCAAAAAAGAGAGGTAATAACCTTTTGCTTCCTTTAACGGTTTGGTTTACAGCTTCTCCTTCTGTATATAGCGCCAACAGATAGTCACAATATTGATCTGGTAGGAGACGATTTCTTTTCCAATAGTCAATTTCTTGAATAATGGTTTCTTTTCGATGTTTATTCACTTTTGTTAACACTCCCATTACAGGTGTAGATATTAAAAACTGAATATTGTAAAAGTATTGAATTGCAAAAAAAGAGAAATAGCTTACTCTTTTCAAGAAAAAGCAAACTATTTCCATATGCCTGATTCTATTCTAGAAAATCCTTCAGACGTTTGCTGCGGCTAGGATGTCTCAGCTTACGAAGAGCTTTTGCTTCAATTTGTCGGATACGCTCTCTGGTTACTCCAAATACTTTTCCTACTTCTTCTAGAGTACGAGTGCGTCCGTCATCTAAGCCGAATCTTAGTCTTAATACATTTTCTTCACGGTCAGTAAGTGTATCAAGAACATCTTCCAATTGTTCTTTCAATAATTCGTATGCCGCATGATCAGAAGGAGATGTTGCGTCTTGGTCTTCAATAAAGTCTCCAAGATGTGAATCATCCTCTTCACCAATTGGTGTCTCAAGAGAAACAGGCTCTTGGGCAATTTTGAGAATTTCACGTACTTTGTCCGGTGTCAGATCCATGTCTTCTGCAATTTCTTCCGGAGATGGTTCGCGGCCTAAATCTTGTAACAGTTGGCGTTGAACACGGATAAGTTTGTTGATGGTTTCCACCATATGCACAGGTATACGAATTGTTCTCGCTTGGTCAGCAATTGCACGGGTAATCGCTTGACGAATCCACCATGTCGCATATGTAGAAAACTTGAATCCTTTACGATAATCAAATTTTTCTACTGCCTTAATCAGACCCATATTACCTTCTTGGATCAAATCAAGGAACAGCATTCCACGGCCCACATAACGCTTAGCAATACTTACAACTAGACGAAGGTTAGCTTCTGCCAGACGACGTTTCGCCTCTTCGTCACCTTCTTCAATTCGGTTTGCAAGACTGATTTCTTCCTCAGCAGAGAGAAGATCCACACGGCCAATTTCTTTCAGGTACATTCTTACAGGGTCATTGATCTTCACACCAGGCGGTACAGTTAGATCATTCAGGTCAAACTCTTCTTCCTTCGCAAGTTGCTGAGTGTTCGGGTCATCATCAGATTCTGTTTCTCCGATGATTTCTACACCCTGTTCACCAAGATATTCGTAGTATTCGTCCATTTGATCGGACTCTATTTCAAAGCCAGCCATTTTTTCGGCTATCTCCTCATACGTTAGGACACCACGCTTTTTACCTACTTCGGTGAGTTGTTCTTTTACTTGTTCGATGGTCAATTCTGTTTCCATCTCTTTTGATTGTGCTGATTTTTCAGCCATCAACTGTCCCCTCCTTCCAACATTGAACGCGATAAAGAGGTATATTTATTGTTTTAACTCTTTTTTCATTTGGATTATTTCCATCGCGATTTGTGCAGCACCAAGATAATCGTTTTGTGCTTCTGCTTGTTTCTTTTCTTGTTCTTTTTCTTTTATTGTTAACAATTTTGGATAATTAAACACCTGTTTCATATAATCATGTAGCACTGCATCACTTAATTCTTCTTCAAGTGTTAGCATACCTAGTTCAGAAACAATTTTCTTGAGCGATTGCTCAGGTATACGCTCCATGAAAATACTGATATTTGGCTCATACCCTTCTTCGTAAAAAGCATATAGATAGGTGGCAATCGCACGATGTTCTTCTATGATAAAGGAGCCTTCAATGGAAGCTTGCACCTTTTCAGATACTCCCCTATCTTTGAGCATATGTGCCAGCAAATAGCGTTCTGCATTTAAATAAGCCGGTTTTAGCGCTTGCGTAAAGATTTTGGGTTTGTTAGGTATATTTATTCTATTCTGTTCGTTATAATCCTTTTTTTGTATTAAAGATTTATATACTTGAAACTGCTGCTGTTTTAAAGCTTCCAAAGAGATGGAAAATTCATCTGATAACTGACGAAGATAATGATCCCTTTCAACCGCTTTAGACAGCATGCTAATCTCTTTTAGAACATCTTCCACATACCGCATCCGTTCGCCTTCGTCTTTCATATTCCTGCCCTTGCGTAAGTACCTGAGCTTAAATGACATGAACGTTAAACTTGCCCCTATTATATCCTGCTTAAATGAGTCTGATCCTTTACTACGGATATAGTCATCAGGGTCCATTTTATCTGGCATCATGGCAATTCTTACATAACAACCTTGTTGAATGAGGATGTTCGCTGCCCTGTAGGCTGCTTCAATTCCTGCATTGTCTCCGTCATAACAGATGGTGACATTTTCAACATGCCTTCTTATGATTCGGGCCTGCTCTTCAGTCAAGGATGTTCCCATCGTTGCAATTCCATTAGGTAATCCCGCTGAGTCTGCAGCAATGACGTCGGCAAATCCTTCAAAAAGGATAACCTGTTCCTGCTTTCTTATATGAGGACGTGCCTGATGGAAGTTGTAAAGAATTTTACTTTTATTAAATAGTGGGGTCTCTGGTGAATTTAAATATTTCGGTTCACCTTCTCCAAGCACTCTTCCAGAAAAGGCAATAACATTCCCTTTATGATCGTGGATCGGAAACATAATACGGTTTCTGAAACGATCAAAATATTCAGCTGTATGCTCCTTTTCAATTAAAAGGCCGGCCTTCTCCAACAGCTGTTGGTTGTAGCCCCTTTTCGTCAAAAACTTTAAAGCAAAGTCCCAACTGTTAAGTGCATAGCCAACGCCGAATTTCTTTAACGTTTCGTCGGTAAATCCTCTTCCTGTCACATAATCATATGCTTCTTGGCCCTCTTTTGTATTTAACAGTAAATGATGGTAAAATTTATGCAAAAGCAAATGTGCATCCATCATCCATTTCGTTTCTTTTGATTGGCCCGATTGTTCTGTTGCAGTATATTCCGGTACTTCCACTTCTACATTGGAGGACTTGGCAAGTTTTTGGGCAGCTTCTACAAAACTGACACCCTCGATCTCCATGACGAAATTGAAAGCATTACCGCCGGCACCACAACCAAAGCAGTGATAGATTTGTTTGTCTGGGGCAACAGAGAAAGAAGGAGTACTCTCCCCATGAAAGGGACAAAGTCCAAAATAGTTGCGACCTTGCTTTTTCAATTGCACATATTCACTTATTACATCAACAATGTCAGTAGATTGTCTAATTTGATCAATGGTTTGTTCAGGAATTCGATAATTCATAACAACACTCCGTGACTTACTATTTCTATCTCAATTCGGAAATTCCTGCAATTTTCGACAAAGTTTTTTTAAGTGATTGAACAAATCTTTCTCTGTCTTTCATTGAAAAAGCTTTTGGACCCTTGGAATAGTTCCCTTTTCTCCGTTCTTTCGCAGATAAAAATCTCATATGCAAGCTCAATTCCATTTCACTCTCTTCATACTGTTTTCCACGAGGAGTGAGAACATAAACGTTTTTGGACACAAGCATGCTTGCTAGACCAATATCTTGAGTGACTACTACATCATCCTTCTTTGCATGATTCAAAATATAAAGGTCAGCAGATTCTTTTTCATCATCCACATAGACCCAATTTCCTTCTGTTTGATTGGTCATGACATGGGAGTAAGAAGCTACGTAGCACACATCAATTTTATATGTATGACTTACTCTACTTATTTCTTCTTTAACAGGACACGCATCTGCGTCCACCAAAATAATAGGTTTGCGATTATTTTGCATGTTAAATGGTTTCTACATCCCTTCCCAAAAACCTTCTTTTTTCGATATGTTTTTTTGTAGTTGTCGAACGAAACTGTTATATTGCCCTTGACTTATTGCTATTTTTAGTTTATTCGATAATCCACCACTCTAAACCCTATCGAGGAATTTTTTATCACAATTTTTTATTATAATATAAACTTTTCAAATTGACTACTGTTTCACATCGAATAATGAGTAATGTGAAATCATAAAAAAACTGGGCAAAAAACCGCCCGGTCCTTATAGTCGATTGCTTTAATCGTCGCTGTTGATTTCCGCAAATGGCTTCGCTTTCCTAAGGGCTGACGAGAGCCTCCTCGGCAAGCCTGCGGGGTCTACACCTTGCGCAATCTCCCGCAGGCAAGCGAAGCGCCTGAAACGGAAATCAACAGAATTATAACTTTCTTCTCTTTAGAAAAAGAGCACTCCTATAAGCGCTCTTTACTTTAGTCGGTTATTATAAATGTTCGAGATAAGGTTGGCCGTTTCTTCGACGGCTTTATTCGTAACATCTATCACTTCACAACCTATTTTATTTACAATTGTTTCAAAAAATGCCAACTCTTCTTTTATTCTTTCAAGGTTTGCATAGGCAGCTTTATCATTCAGCCCCAATGCTTTTAACCTTTCTTTTCGGATATCATTTAACTTTTCAGGCGAGATCTTAAGTCCGAAACATTTTTCAGGATTCACTTTAAAAAGTTCTTCTGGTGGGTCTACCTCTGGAACGATTGGTACATTTGCCACTTTTAGGCGTTTATGGGCAAGGTATTGGGATAATGGTGTTTTAGACGTTCTAGAAACCCCCACTAATACAATATCTGCTTTAATAATACCTCTTGGATCTCTACCATCATCATATTTCACAGCAAATTCTACTGCTTCGATTTTTTTGAAATAATCATCATCCAATTGCCTTACCAACCCAGGTTGATACTTAGGTTTAACTCCGTATTCCTGCTCCATCAAGTCCACAAGAGGTCCGATGATGTCATAAACCTTTACGCCTTCCATTTTTGCTAATTCTACAAGGTGCTTCCTCATTTCAGGGACAACAAGTGTAAAGGCGATAATACCTTGATTAAGTTTTGCAATAGAGACTACTTCCGATAATGTTGCAATGTCTTCTACATAAGGTATTCGTTTGAGATGGAAGTTCGCCCCATTAAATTGGCTGATAGCCGCTTTAACTGCCAACTCTGCAGTTTCTCCGACTGAATCAGATACGATATATACGGTACGCTTCTCCATGATTCTCCTCCAATCTAGATAATTTCATCGTGTGCCAAGGCAACCAGCACTTTAGTAATGTTAGTTTTTGTAATTCTACCGATTACTTCATAACCTTTATCCGTTTGCTTAACGACTGGAAGAGCATCTATTTGTTTTTCAATCAGTTTTTTTGCTACATCAATGATCAAGTCTTCTTTAAAGCAGTACGTTACATTAGGCATTCTAGTCATAATGATATTAACCGGTATAGAAGTGAGCTCCTGTTTACCAATACTGGCCCTTAAGAGATCCTTCCTTGAGAGCACACCCACTATGATAGAGAAGTTGTCCACTACAAAAAGGGTTCCCACATCTTCTAGGAACATGGTGCAGATTGCGTCATAAACGGAAACACTTTCATGGACAACTACCGGTATGGACTGATGGTCATTCACTTGGATTTTATTTATTTTATCGGATAAAAGTTGCGATCCTGTTTTTCCAGTGTAGAAATAACCAACTCGAGGACGGGCATCTAAATATCCGGCCATGGTCAAAATAGCTAAATCGGGACGAAGGGTTGCCCTGGTCAAGTTTAGTTGATCTGCTATTGCTTCTCCGGTAATCGGTCCTTGTTCTTTGACTATTTGCAAAATAGTTTCTTGCCGCTTATTCAGTTCGATTTTTGTTCACCACCTAATGGGTTATAAGGTGCACTTCGCTGTACGGGTGCCCTCCGCTTTTCTATTTGTGACATACTGTATATGTAAATATTATATACTAATTATACTGATAAACAGAAGAATTGGAAAGAGGCTGACTAAATATTGTGAGGAATGCATTAGTCAGCCTCTTTTGTGTGTTTAACTATTTTACCATAGGGTTATATGTTTGTCTTTTTTTATCACTTAACAATGATGCCATTTACATTTCCGAAAATGGATATAACTTTTGCCATATCATCCATAAGGGCGAGGCGGTTTGTCTTAATTGCTTCATCATCTGTCATAACCATGATGTTATCGAAGAAGGCATCAATAGCAGGTTTTAAGGAAGCCAGTTCCTCATATGCTACGGAGAAATCCTGTTCTGCTGCAGCACGAAGCACAAGATCTTTTTTGTTGTTAAATTGTTTATAAAGCTCTTGTTCTTGCTCTTGATTTAGTAAGTTTTCTTGAATTTCAGCAGAAAGAGTTGCTTTCTTGGCAATGTTGCAAACACGACTTAATGATTCCATCGTTTCTTTAAAGTCTGCTTCGTTTTTCTTTGATTCAAGCGTTTCTGCTTTTTTTACTGTGGAACAAACATTCTCAAGTGGCAGCTCTAAAAGCGCATCCACAATGTCATATCTTACGCCACGCTCGGAAAGATTGTTCTTAAGTCGTAATTTGAAGAATACTAAGAGGTCCTCCATGATCAGAGTTGCATCTTTCTTTGCAATACCTTTTTCAACATAGCGTTCAACAACTGTGTGCATAAATGTTTCCAAAGAGAAGGTCCACTCTTTGTTCAAGATTGTCTGGATAATTCCCGATGCTTGGCGTCTTAATGCATAAGGATCCTGAGACCCTGTAGGAATAACTCCTATAGCAAAGAAACCAACAATGGTATCCATCTTTTCTGCGATGCTTAGGATTGCACCTACATCAGAAGATGGGGTCTTGTCATCTGCTGATCGTGGCATATAGTGCTCATTAATCGCCTTAGCAACGATTGGACTTTCCCCTTTAGCCAATGCATACTTTTCCCCCATGATACCTTGGAGCTCAGGGAATTCATAGACCATATGGGAAACGAGGTCGAATTTATAGATAGATGATGCACGTTCAACATGTTTTTGCGTTTCGTTGTTCACATTCACAATTTGCGCCAGCTCAGCTGCAATGGCTTGAACACGTCTCACTTTATCGCCGGTTGTTCCAATTTCTTCATGGAATACAATTTTATCCAACTTTTTAATCGCATCGTCTATTACAAGCTTTTCATCTTCCTTTGAGAAGAATGCAGCATCAGATAGTCTTGCTCGCAGGACTTTCTCATTTCCTCTTGCAACATTATCTAAGTTCTCGTGGTTACCATTTCGTACAGTTATAAAATAAGGCAAAAGCGTTCCCGCTTCACTTTTTACCGGAAAATAACGTTGATGTTCTTTCATTGAAGTAATTAATACTTCTTCAGGCAATGATAGATAGTCAGATTCGAACGTTCCAAACAATGCCGTCGGATACTCTACTAAGTTGTTCACTTCTTCTAGAAGGTCTTCATCCACAGGAATGTTCCAACCATTTTCTTCTCCTATGATGGATAGTTGTTTCCTAATCGCTTCTTTTCGTTCCACTGCATTAACAATTACATAGTTAGAAAGTAACTCTTCCACATAGCTACCAGCATCTTTTAATTCGATTTGACCACCAAGAAAACGATGCCCTGTAGATACTCTGTCCGCCTTAACCTTTGCAATCTCTACCGGAATAATCTCTTCGCCAAAAAGAGCAATTAACCATTTGATTGGTCGAACATACCTTAGTTCTTCATCAGCCCAGCGCATATTCTTCGGAAAGTGCAGGCTAGTAGCAACAGAAGCAATGCTGCCAAGAATTTCTTTCGTTTCTTTTCCTTTTACATGCTTCTTAACATGCACATATTCCACACCATTGATTTCTTTAAAATAAATATCTTCAACTGTTAGTCCTTGCCCTCTAGTAAAACCTTGAGCGGCCTTTGACCATTCACCATCAGCTGAAAGGGCAACTTTTTTGGCAGGACCCTTCGCTTCTATGGTAACATCTTCTTGTTTTTCTACTAGGCCTTCAACCAGAACTGCAAGCCTTCTTGGAGTAGAGTAAGCTTGGATATTATCATAGACCAGTTGGTTCGTTTCAAGCCAAGATTTCACTTTATCTTGAAGCTGATTCATAGAATCCGTTACAAAGCGAGCCGGCATTTCTTCTAATCCGATTTCAAATAAAAAATCTCTCTTACTCATTGGTACTCTCCTCCTTTTTCAAAATTGGAAAACCTAGCTTTTCTCGTTCCTCATAGAAAGTTCTTGCCACTTTACGTGCCAGGTTTCTTACTCGACCGATATAACCAGTTCGTTCGGTAACAGAAATAGCACCGCGAGCGTCCAATTGATTGAATGTATGGGAGCATTTTAATACATAATCGTATGCCGGGTGAACAAGACCGTGGTCCATCTGGCGGTGTGCTTCTTTTTCATAGATATCAAACAAAGAGAACAGCATATCAGGATCAGATGTTTCAAATGTATATTTAGAGTGCTCATATTCTGGTTGAAGGAAAATATCACGAACGGTGAAACCTTCTGTCCATTCCAGGTCAAATACATTTTCTTTGTCTTGAATATAGGAGGCAAGGCGTTCGATACCATAAGTGATTTCTACAGATACCGGTTTGCATTCAATTCCGCCAACTTGTTGGAAATACGTGAATTGCGTAATTTCCATTCCATCTAGCCAAACTTCCCAGCCAAGACCTGCAGCTCCAAGTGTTGGAGCTTCCCAGTTATCTTCTACAAATCGGATATCATGTTTAAGCGGGTCAATTCCTAGTTTCTTAAGTGATTCCAAGTATAGTTCTTGGATGTTGTCTGGTGATGGCTTCATGATTACTTGGAATTGGTGATGTTGGTATAAGCGGTTTGGGTTTTCGCCGTAACGGCCGTCTACAGGCCTTCTGGATGGTTCAACGTATGCTACGTTCCATGGCTCTGGGCCGATGCTTCTTAGGAATGTATAGGGGCTCATTGTTCCTGCACCTTTTTCTACGTCGTAGGCTTGCATGAGGATACAGCCTTGTTCTGACCAGTGGTTTTGTAGGGTCAGGATCATGTTTTGGATGTTCATTTTGACACCTTCCTTTTTTAAGTTTTGCTGGTGACTCCTTTCGATTTCCGTTCCAGGTGTTCGCTTTCCGCGGGACGGTGCTTGAGCCTCCTCACAACGCTTCAGGGGTCTCAAGCAACCGTTAATCCCCCGCTGGAGTCTCACACCTTGCACTTCAATCTACAGGGAAACTTATTCATCTTTAAGTCACCACTACTTCAGATTTTCAGATGTTGGCTGGAGGACAAAAAGGGAGAACCTCTTGTCTCTCTATGCCAACGGTTGTTGTCAGCATAGGGACGAGAGATTCTCCCGCGGTTCCACCCTATTTGTAAAAAGGGATGCCTTTTTACCACTTTATCCGTATTGCTCCAGAACGCCTTCCTTATCTCTTGATTCCCTAGCTCACACCACCCTAGGTTCGCTTTAATCGAGTTTGATAAGTACTACTTTCTTTCAACGCAATCTTTATGAATGTAATTGGATAATAAATGATTTCTTTTGCAAAGTCAATCAGGTTTTTCTTTTTTTTCAGGAAGATTTGCTTTCAATGAACCTATTTGCTTCAGAAAGCGCTTGGATTTTAACATTATCCCAGAATACGCTTCATAATATTCATCAATAATGAATCGCAGCTCTTTTCGCGTTTCTTCTTTTAGCGACAGGTTTCCAATTCTATTCAGCTCATAATAGTAAAATGTCCGTAATAGTTTCAAGGTAGCTGGAGAGACTTTTATTAGGTATGGGTCCTTGTGAAAGCATCTGTTGCAAAGGAATCCTCCTTCTTTTATAGAAAAAGCAAAGGTTCCTTCTGTTGCACCACAAGAAGCACAGCGATTTAATTCCGGCGTAATTCCGATGACATCACACATCTTCATTTCAAAAATGAACGTCAATATTTCTGCATCGTACCCATCATCAATAAAGTGAAGCACTTGGTATAAAAGCTCATAAAGTGCCGGATTCCGCTTCCCTTCATCTGTGGTTCTATCCATCAATTCTACGATGTAAGAAGCATAGGCTGTCAGGAAGATATCCTCTCGAATAGATCTCATGGATTCCATGATTTCACCTTGCTGGAGGCTTCCTAGTCCTGTTCCCCTTTGGAAGACAAAGGTCCCATGGGAAAATAACTGGGAGACAGCGGTAAATCGGCTGCTAGGCTTGTTGGCACCTCTTGCCATTACCCCTACTTTTCCAAGCTCTTTTGAGTAGATGGTAACAATCTTATTATTTTCACCATAGGCATTTGTTCGAATGACAATGCCTTCACATTTATGTAGCAAATTGTACACCGTCCATTTTTTTGGGTTTTATTAATTGTACGTTCTACAAAATAAAAAGGCAATCTACAACACTTACGTGAGTAAACTGCCTTATTAAATGGTCATCTGTCATTATGAAATTGGTAAGTCACGATTCGCTAGCTCTTCTGTCTGTTCGGGTAAATCGCCATTATCTTTCTCAAGCTCTTTGAAAAGAAGATAGGTATCAATATTACCTGTTTCTTTAAAGACCTTCCAGGTAAAATCCAACATTGTAAACTCCACCCTTTCTGTAGTAAAGACCAGCATGCCTAATCCAATTCCTATATGACTATGATGACCGTAGAAGGGTCAAAACATGTTAGATAAATTTTGTAAATTCAATGCTACGAATTGACTATAATTCCGCTCGTCTTTCTGAATTAGTATTCGTCTTCATTAAAACCAAAATCTCTAAGTTGCGACTGCTTATTACGCCAATCCTTCTGGACTTTCACCCACAGTTCCAAAAACACCTTGGATCCTAGCAATGCTTCAATGTCCACTCTGGCTTTTTGTCCCACTTCTTTTAAGACTTTTCCTTGCTTGCCGATGACAATCCCTTTTTGTGAATCGCGTTCCACTACGACAGTAGCCTGGATATCGACCATGTCCTTGTTTTCTCGCTTCTTCATGGAATCAATTGCTACAGCAATGGAGTGTGGAACTTCCTCTCTTGTCAGATGAAGCACTTTCTCCCTGATTAGCTCAGCAACAATAAAACGCTCAGGATGATCGGTAACTTGGTCGGCCGGGTAATATTGGGGGCCTTCTGGAAGGAATTGCTTAATTTGTTCTAATAGAACTTCTACATTGTTACCTTGTAAAGCAGAAATCGGAACTATTTCTTTGAAAGGATACAACGCTTTATAGGTTTCCATCAAGGGTAACAGGTCATCTGGGTGTACTTCGTCAATTTTATTTATTACCAAATAAACCGGAGTTGAAGTTTCCTTCAATTTTTCAATAATAAATTCATCGCCTTTTCCTAGACCTTCTTTTGCATTGATCATAAATAGAACTAGATCAACTTCTTTTAACGTATTTTGCGCCACCTTCATCATAAAATCGCCAAGTTTATGCTTTGGTTTATGAATGCCTGGTGTATCGATGAAAACAATTTGTGCATCGTTTTGCGTATATACGCCCTGAATTTTATTTCGAGTTGTTTGTGGTTTGTCACTCATTATCGCAATTTTTTGGCCGATTACTCTGTTCAAAAATGTTGATTTTCCAACATTTGGCCTGCCAATAATGGAGACAAACCCTGATTTATAATTGGTAGTTGTATTGTTATGCATTCAGATCCTCCGGTGAAAAAGCTCCAGGCAGTAATTCAGCTACTGTTAATTCCTGTATATCACCGTGAAGGTTTGTCAGGATTACTTTCGTTTCAGGTGCACATAGCTCAGATATTACTTGACGGCAAGCTCCACAAGGTGGAACAGGTCGTTTCGTATCGGCTACAACAGCAATCGCATCAAATTCTTTGATACCATCTGAATACGCTTTAAAAAGCGCTGTTCTTTCTGCACAGTTACACATACTATATGCAGCATTTTCAATGTTGCATCCGCGATAGACTTTCCCGTCTTTACCTAATAATGCCGCGCCTACTTTAAACTTGGAGTAGGGTACATAAGCCATTTCTCTTGCTGCTTTTGCTTCTTGGATTAAAGCTTCGATGTTCACAGTTACTCTTCCTTTCTTCTGTAAGCTTCGGGTGCGCGTTACTTATATTTTACCTCAAATCGCTTTTTAAATCACCCTTAAATTTTAAAAAATTTTAAATTTTCAATTTATTTAGTGATTTGATTGTGATAATTTATTTTTGACCAAATATTGAATACTTATCCATCTGTTGACTGCAGTGCAAGGTGAGAGACTCCTGCGGGGGAGAAACGGTAGTCTTGAGACCCCGCAGGCAAAGCCGAGGAGGCTCAAGCACCGTCCCGCGGAAAGCGATCACCTGGAACGGAAGGAAACAGGAGTTATAGTAAATTCACTTATTCAAAAAAATTGTAATATAAGGGCTAAATAAGATTACACCAATTATAACAGAGATACAAGCAAAAACTAAGGCCGCAGAAGCAGCCACATCTTTTGCAGTTTTTGCAAGAGGATGATACTCCTCTGTCACAAGATCCACTACATTTTCGATAGCCGTATTAATAATTTCAATGACAAACATCCCACCGATTACAAGAAACAGGATGAGCCACTCCACTTTTGTAATCTGAAAAAATAATGACATTCCAATCATTATAATAGCTATAAAAACATGAAACTTAATATTTCTTTCCGTTCGAAGGACAAACATTAGCCCCTCAAACGCATAGGAAAAACTAGAAGTAAATGACCCTCGATATCCTTTTCGGTTACGATCGCGTGAGTCCATAGGCATCCAGGATTTCTTTTTGTTTATCAAACATAACTTTTTCATCTGCTTCGTTTTCATGATCATAACCTAACAAATGCAATAGGCCATGCAGGGCAAGAAATCCGAGCTCCCGTTTTACGGAATGGCCATATTCTTCTGCTTGTTCTTCTGCTTTTGGTATGGAGATGATGATATCTCCAAGCATACGAGGTGCATCTTCATCATAATGGATTTCGATTTCTCCCTCTCCCATCTCTTCCATCGCAAAAGAAATGACATCTGTAGGCCGGTCCTTGTCACGATATTCTCGGTTAATCTCCTGAATTCTGTCATTATTCACAAATGTCACGGAGAGTTCAGCACCGGTTTGAATAGACTCTTTTTCAGCAGCAAATATCAATAAATTTTTTATATCAGCCCACTGTTCATCTGTCAGTCTTGTTGTTTCATCTAACATATCGATTTCTATCATGATTCCTCTTCCTCTCCTTTCGGGTACTCAATTCTTGAATGGAAAATTCCTTGCAATGTTTCACAGAAGGACTTGCCGATTTCTTCAAGTTCCTTGAATGTCAAATCACAGTCACTATATTGTCCATCTTGAAGACGGTCTTTAATAATAGCCTTTACAATTGTTTCAATTTTATCGGGTGTCGGATTGTTCAATGACCTTACCGCCGCTTCTATGCTGTCGGCAGTCCCAACGATTGCTGCTTCCTTGGAGGTAGCTTTTGGACCTGGATAGCGATACTCTTCTTCTTTAATATTTTCGTTTTGTTCTTTTGCTTTATGATAGAAGAACTTCAATAGCGTCGTACCATGATGCTGTGCTGCAATATCGACGATCTCTTTTGGCATATTATGATCCTTGAGTATTTGAGCTCCGTCCGTTGCATGGGCAATAATAATATTCTTACTTGTCTGAGGGGGAAGCTTATCATGAGGATTCGCTCTTCCCATTTGATTTTCAATAAAATAATGTGGCCTTTTTGTTTTGCCTATATCATGATAATAAGATGCAACCCTTGCAAGCAGTCCGTTAGCGCCAACTGCTTCACATGCAGATTCCGATAGATTGGCCACCATCACACTATGGTGATACGTGCCTGGAGTTTCCATTAAAATTTTTCTCAGCAATGGATGATTCGGATTGGATAGCTCAAGCAACTTCATGGTTGATAGCATTCCAAAGCCCACTTCAAAGAATGGGAGAATTCCGATAGTAAGAACAGCGGAAACCACTCCGGAACCGACTGCCATTGTCCCATTAATACCAAGTTCTAATAATTCGTTCATGCCAGTTAGATCTCTGTTTGTCAATAAAATCAACGCAATGACCGTAACGACGTTAATGAATGAAACAAAGAGTCCTGTCTGGAGTATCGTAAGTCGTCTGTTATGCTGATTTAAGAACAATACTGATGCCACAGCCGAAATAATCAGGTATGACCCTACTGTATAGTTCATGGCTCCTGGAACCATATTAAAAATAAAACTTCCACAAATCCCAAAAATAATACTCGAAAATATAGCAATGCGATCGTTAATCAGCATTTTTATCAGCATGGCACCCATTGCAACCGGGGCAATATAACCAATTTCAGTCGTATTAAGGGTTTGAAAGAAACTAAAGATTTTCAATAAGATTAACGTTATAGAAAAAATCAATAAATACATGGTTAAATACGTATTTTTACTGTGGATTGAAGTATCAATGTTTTTAAACAAATACACGAGCGCAAAAATCATTAAACCAATTATGATTAATAATCCAGCATACGGTGCCACATTGTCAGATTGATTGACAAATCCGGCTGCGGTTAGAAGCCTATATGTTTCACGGTCAATAAATTGGCCAGCTTTTACAAGTGTATCACCTTGTGAAATTCGTACAGGCTCCACAGCGTCAATTGCCTGTTGCTTTTTTTCCTGCGTTTGCGCAGAATCATAAATTACATTTTGGATAACGGAAATGCTAGAAATATTAATAATAACACTTGGCACATTGCCAGATTGTGAGAGCTCCGTTCTCGCAAGGTTTTTTGCTTCACTTGCGTCTTCTGTTGTATGTATATCCCTAGACATGGCGTTATTGATTGCTGTAACTGATGCGTTTTTATATCTTGTGAGATCAGCTTCCTTAGAACCAAGCAGGAAGAGTAGATTTTCATCTTCCAGCTCTTTCTCCCAACGATCTGGGACTTGTCCTTCAAGTGCTTCTTTTAGGAGTTTTAACTTTTCCGCATCTGTCAGCGTAATCGACTCAGGTACTTCTTCGGTCTCCGAGGAGTCTGTCTCTCCCTCAGGAGGAGGTGAACTTTCCGGAACTTTTTCGAGCTCCGCAATCTGGTTTTTCGTATCGATCAGCACTTCAAAAAAGTTCTCAACTCTTGCAATTTGCTGATACACTTTATCCTTGTCTCTAATAAATTGATCAGGAACTTTATCTGCTGCTTCTTTTCTTAATAATTCTGTAGCTTCTCTATCTTCAAAACTGTGAGGTGCCACAATCGTTTTTTCAGCAGTGCTGAATAGTTGTACATTTATCTTCTCAGGCTTAACATTACTAAACATAATACCAAACATGATGAGTCCCAACAGCACATAAATAATGACATGGTAAAACTTAAAAGCCTTTAAGTGTTGAAAAGAAATTTTCCAGGATTTCGATTTCTTTTTCACTGTATTTTGACTCCCTCCATAAACGACATCCCCAAAAATAAAATCCTTTACAAGTGAAATAGCCCCAATAAAGGGGCTTTATTTTGATTCCAACTTTTCATAGGCATCAATAATTCTCGCAACCAAAGGATGACGGACGACATCTGATTGTTCGAGTTCGATAAATTGAATGCCTGATGTATTTTTCAAGATATCCCTCACTACTGCGAGGCCTGACTTCATTCCTTTCGGCAAATCCACTTGGGATATGTCACCCGTTATGACCATTTTCGATCCAAACCCAAGTCTTGTTAGGAACATCTTCATCTGGGCTGCTGTTGTATTCTGCGCTTCATCGAGAATGACAAATGCATCGTCCAATGTACGGCCCCTCATATAAGCTAAGGGAGCAATTTCAATGGTCCCTCTTTCTATTAACCTCTGGGTATGTTCTGAACCAAATACATCGTGCAGCGCATCATATAACGGTCGTAAATATGGATCCACTTTCTCTTTCAAGTCTCCTGGCAGAAAACCTAAGCTCTCCCCAGCTTCCACAGCAGGGCGAGTAAGAATAATCCGTTTCACCTGCCCGTTTTTTAAAGCAGTAACTGCCATAACCACGGCTAAGTATGTTTTCCCTGTTCCTGCAGGACCAATTCCGAAAACAAGATCTTTTTTCTTGATTGCAGAAACATACTGTCTTTGTCCTAATGTCTTTACGCGTATAGACTTCCCTTTTACATTCTTTGTTAACTCTTCATCGTATAGTTCTTGAAAAGAGTGCATCTTGTCTTCCTTAGCAAGCTGAACGGCATAGATGACATCTCTCTCACTGATTGTAATGCCTTTACGTATAACTTCTAATAAATTTTGTATGACGCTATCGACCATTTCTACTTGTTTGACATCACCGGATACATTGACTGTTTCTCCGCGTGTCACTATAGATACGTTCAATTCTTCTTCAATTCTCTTCAGGTTGACATCTTGATTCCCAAAAAGAGCAATTGCTTCATTTGGATTATTTAGTTGTTGATTCATCATCACTAGTTCTTCTGACATTCATTAGTCTCCTTGAATAATTGGTTCGATTTTTACAATATTTTCAATGACTTGGTAATGTATATCTACACTTACTTTACCATTCTCCTTATGAGTGCGCAAAACTTTTTCACCTTTTATCTCTGCATCTTCACCAAGATTGGAAAGGACCTGATCTCTTCCGATCTCCAGAGCTTGCTCGATGACTTCCTCGTCATCATAAATCCGTTCCACAATCTCTTGTTCGTGGACAGTCTTTCCAACATAGGAAATTGGTAATTTCCACTTCCAAAAATAGAAAGGACGCTCCGCTTCATATTCCTCCTGTCGCTCGAAATCCTCTTGGAAGAAACCCCATACCGGTATATTCATTTTTCCCACCCTCAGAAAATGCTTATTATAAGCTTCTCCAGTCAATACAGGGAGCGTGGTCTTAATTGGTACATCCACACTAGTAAGATACCATGTTTCACCAAAAACCTCTCCAACAGCCGCAATTGATCTTTTGTTATCCTCTCTCCCAATCAATCCAGAGACTAACACTTGCCCTTTGTCCACATAATCATTCACTTGAACGAGTGGTTGTCCTTTTTCAACGTATATCTTTGCTACCATTGCTTTTTTCTTTGCCACCAAGCTTCTCGGGGACAATGCTTCCAACTTTTCTGGTTCATTCTTCTCTACCACTTCAAAATGGTAGGATGTCCCATTTAATACCACGCCAATCCAAGTTATTTCACTTATTGTGTCCGTTAAATAGCGTTGAATACTTTCCACATCTTTTATGAAAAATTGAAATTTGCCCTTTTTGACACCAAGCTTGTCTAATTCTTGCATAATCTTATGCTCTGTTGCAGGCTCTGCTCCTTTGATTTCAATACTCCAGACCATATTAGATAATAAGAAAACGGTAAGGAAAGCGGCTATGATTCCAACTATCAATCCACTGTTCTTTAGGGAGTATTGAGTTAAGAATGGCAATCCTTTTCTCGTAAGAAAACGGAATTTGCAATCCTGTTTTTTGATTAATCTCCTCAGTCTACGGACATCTTTCAGAAGCACATGACATGTGTAAGCCTCTTCTCCCATCTTCTTCACTTGCCATACCTGTATCCCACTTCTTGTGCAGTCGTTAAGGAATCTCTCTACCCCTTTACCATGAATAATTATTTTTACGGTACCAGAAAAAAAATTCATCCATTGATTCTTCATGCGTATCCTCCTAAAATTATTCTTCCAGATACATCACTTGACTAATTTTTCCTTCAAGTAAAATTTCTTCTGGTAAGATGGTCCTGATAACAAAAGACTCTCCTTTAACAAGCAGCTGTCCTTGCTTCAATAACAATCGAATTTCTTTATCGGTAAACGTTAATAAACCTCGGTGATTTTCAATATATATATGTATTTGTCCAATCATTGTAATTCGCGGCAGATCCATCATGACATCTGCGGGTAATTCCATATTGTTGGTGATCCAATTATTCATGCGGGAACGAAACTTCTTGAGCATGGAAAAACCCCCTTTCCTTTCATATGTATGAAAGAATTTGAGGGTTTAATACAGAATTTTAATAATCGGGTAAAGCCGTCCTACCCTTTTGAAATAACCATTTGTTTTTGAATAATAGCCGCTGTTCCTTTCCGCAAATGGCTTCGCTTTCCGCGGGACGGTGCTTGAGCCTCCTCGCTGCGCTGTGGGGTCTCAAGCTACCGTTACTTCCCCGCTGGAGTCTCCGCCATTTGCTCCAATCCACAGCTAGAAATTACGTTAAGATTTGTTAATGCTTTTTCAGATAATTTGTTTAGAAGGAATTTTTAACCTATATTGAATGAACTCACCTTGTTGATTGGAGTGGAAGGCGCGTAGACGCCCGCGGGAGGAAGGGACAGGTGAGACCCCGCAGGCGCTAGCCGAGTTATCATGAACGAAACTAGCTCCTTACTCGTAAAATCGTAGGTTAATTTGGTTAGAATGTTTACTGGAAAAACCAAACCAAATCAGAGCTACATTACGGAAGGAGCTAGTTATTATGAAG
>NZ_JAAXCU010000052.1 GCF_012911845.1 Bacillus sp. RO2
CGGTAACTATATAAATCATCCAAGTAACGTCTTGCGGCAAGGAGTTTTTCCTCCTTGGTGAATATAGTCATTTGGACTACACCTCCTATTGTTAGATGGTGTGTCCAACAATAGGGGTGCAGAGTACGCCTGCGGGGTCTCCACCTAGCACTATCTCCCTCAGGAGTCTCCGCCTTTTGCTCCAATCAACAGCTATAGATTGCTATGACGAAACGTTACTGCTTTTTGAGTTTACTCAGGTACATAGTCTTCATAAACCTTTAGGTAAATGCAGTAGCCAAGTTGATTGTAGTGGAAGGCGCGTAGACGCCCGCGGGAGGAAGGGACAGGTGAGACCCCTCAACGGAGTGAGGAGGCTCACGGACCGCCCGCAGGCAAGCGAAGAGCCTGGAACGGAAATCAACAGTTATCAAAATTTTTCTCAAAAAAAAACCAAAGCTTCCTATTAAGCCTTGGTTTTTTTGCATATTAGATAGTTTCTATAAGTTTGGTTAACGTATTTCTTTCCTGTTCTGTTAACGGCACCAATGGAAGTCTGACACCGCCGACATCCATTCCTTTTAATTGAAGGGCTGTTTTTACAGGGGAAGGGCTTGGTGCACTGAATAATCCCTTCATGACAGGTAACAACGTTTGATGCTGTTTCGCAGCACTCGCAAGTTCTCCTGCCTCAAAAGAACGAATCATCTCTTGCATTTCATTTCCTAACACATGTGACGCTACAGATACTACACCATTTCCTCCGATCGAAAGCACCGGCAATGTTAAGCCGTCATCACCACTGTACAGGACAAATTCATCCGGTGTATTTGCAATGATTTCCGTCATAGCATCTAGATTTCCGCTTGCTTCTTTAACAGCAACGATGTTATCAATCTCAGAAAGGCGAACAATCGTTTCAACCGACATATTAACAACTGACCTACCAGGTATATTGTATAACATCACAGGCAGTGAAGTTTCAGATGCTATGGTACTAAAATGTTGATATAGCCCTTCTTGACTTGGCTTATTGTAGTATGGTGCTACTAACATGATGGCATCAACACCTGCTGCCTCCGCTTTTTTGGTAAGGTCAATGGATGCTCTGGTGTTATTGCTTCCCGTGCCTGCAATTACTGGGATTCTACCGTCGACAACCTTTACAACATGAGCGAAAAGGGCAAGCTTTTCTTCTGTTGATAGTGTAGGAGATTCTCCTGTTGTTCCGGCAACAACAACGGAATCCGTACCGTTTTTTATAAGATAGTTGATCAATTGTGTTGTTTTCTCGAAATCTATGTTTCCTTTATTATCAAATGGAGTCACCATAGCTGTTGAAACTTTACCAAAGTTAATCATGAACTGTTTTCTCTCCTTCTTCAGCGGTTGGATGTATAATCGTTATTTGTTTTCTTGCTAAATTGAAAGCCTTGTGTAAAGCATTCACCGCTTTAATCATATCTTCTTGTTTTACAAGTACCCAGATTGTGGTATGGCTATCTGCGGATTGAAGAATTTGTATCCCGAGTTCCGAGAGTGCTGTTACTATTTTCGACGTTACCCCTGGTACACCTGTCATCCCCGCTCCAACTGTTGCAACTTTTGCACAGTGGCGATTTACTTTTGGTTCATACCCCAATTTCTGCAGTACATTTATCGCTTTTTCACTCATTTCATCAGTAACGGTATAAACCACACTAGTAGGTGAGATATTGAAAAAGTCGACGCTAATTTGTTCATTGGCCATTGCGCGAAAGACTTCGGTTTGAATGCCATAATTGCCCTCTTTTGCAAAGACCTTTATTTGTGTGACATTAGGTACATGGGCTATTCCCGTGATTAAGCGGTCCTTTACATCTGCACCTTTTCCCATTCTATCTAGCGAGGTCACTAATGTACCAGTTGAGTTGGAATAAGTAGACCTTATACGAATTGGAATCTTTGCTTGCATTGCAATTTCCACGGCACGCGGATGAATCACTTTAGCCCCTTGGTATGCCATGTTACATATTTCGTTATAGGTGACAACAGGTAATGGAGAAGCATCTTTTACAATGCGCGGATCTGCTGTCATGACCCCTTCCACATCTGTAAAAATATCAATCCATTCTGCATGAAGGGCTGCACCTAATGCGGCAGCTGAAGTATCACTTCCTCCACGCCCAATGGTGGAAATATCTCCGTTCTTCGTTTCCCCTTGGAATCCTGCCACAACTACCACTTGGTGCAATTCTAGCATTTCAAGAAGTCTCTCACATTTCATTTCAATGATACGGGCATTTGTGTGGTCGTTATTGGTTCGAAACCCAGCCTGTGGACCGTTTAATGCAGTTGCAGAAATTCCTTCCTTTTGCAACAGGCTACTGAATACAATGGAAGAGATAATTTCTCCACAAGATAATAGCATATCTATTTCACGCTTTGACACGTTGTTCTTACCTGGTTCCACAAGGTTTAAAAGGGTGTCAGTTGCGTAGGGCTCCCCTTTTCTTCCCATGGCGGATACGACGACGACCACTTTGTATCCATCGTTCACTGCCTTTTTTATATGGTTGACTGCAGCATGTCTACTGGCTTCATCCCTTACTGACGTTCCACCAAACTTTTGAACTATTATTTTCATATATTGACACCTCATCGCGGTTTTGAAACATCCTTAATACATACGAAAGATGTGATGAAAATAGTACCTTCCAAGAAGGCGCACACTGTTCAAGAATAGCGATGGGTGGAAACCGGACTTTCTTCCGAAAAGAAAAGGTCTCTTAAAGACCTTTTCTTTATCTTGTTATTGTTTGATTACGCCGAGTTTCACTAAGCTCTCTGCTATTTGTACGGAATTCCAAGCTGCACCTTTTAACAAGTTGTCAGATACAATCCATAAATGGAAGCCTTTTTTGTTATCTAAGTCCTTCCTGATTCGTCCGACAAACACGTCGTTAGAACCTACACAATCAGCAGGCATCGGGTAAACTTGTTCTGCAGGATTGTCTTGCAGTACAACGCCAGGAGCTTTTTCAAGCAACGCCTTTAAGTCTTGAACAGTCACATTTTCGTCTTCTACTTCAATATATACAGACTCAGAATGTCCTGTTACAACCGGAAGACGTACACAAGTAGCTGCAACCTGTAAGTTTTGGTCGTGCATAATTTTTTTCGTTTCGTTTATCATTTTTAATTCTTCAAAAGTAAAACCATTCTCTTCAAACTTATCAATCTGTGGAATGGCATTGAACGCGATTTGATAATGTTTCTTGTCACCTTTTACAGGTAGAATGCTTGGTGTGAATGCTTCATTATTTAAAATGGCCTGAGATTGGGATTCAAGTTCTTCAATTGCCGCCGCACCTGCTCCCGATACTGCTTGATAAGTGCTGACAATAACCTTAGTTAGACCAAATGACTTCCTGATTGGCTCTAGTGCAACCACCATTTGAATAGTAGAGCAATTTGGGTTGGCAATGATTCCATTATGGGATTTGATGTCTTCTTCATTTACTTCTGGAACTACTAATGGTACATTCGGATCCATACGGAAGAAACTAGTGTTATCAACCACTATTGCTCCACGCTTCGCCGCTTCAGGCGCAAGCTCCTTGGAAACACTTCCTCCTGCACTGAACAATGCTATATGAACACCCTCAAATTTATCAGGTGTCGCAACTTCAATTGTCACTTCTTCCCCTTTAAATAGTACTTTTTTACCTGCAGAGCGCTCCGAAGATAATAGCGTAAGCTTCTTAACCGGGAAATTTCTCTCTTCTAATGTATGAAGCATTTGCTGTCCTACTGCTCCTGTTGCGCCTACAACTGCTACATGTAAACCACTCATCTATTAAGCACCTCTCCATTTTAAAAATAGCTCTATTAATATTTCACTGAGCTTTCAGAATAAATATTCATATATAGTTTCTAATTTTATCATATTACTGAAATAAAGAAGAGAAGAAATTCTTACTTTTCTTCTCTTCTGAACAAATTTTATTATAAATCGTCTTTATACCTTTCCACGATGACTGGTTGTATTTGTTTATGCTCTAATGCATGCTCTACTGTTGGCATGAGCATGCTCATTCTTGCAACCATGGAATTTGGTTTTTTGTCCGGCGCATCTTGCCCATAAGGAATAAAGTATATATTTTTGGTAGCCATTAATCTCATCAAATTTAATCCGTTTAATCCAAGGGCATCATTGGTTGATATCCCTAAGACTACAGGGTTATGATTCCGCAGTGTTGCCTTTGCAGCCATTAGTACAGGTGAATCTGTTAGCGCATTAGCCAATTTACTCATTGAGTTCCCGGTTAAAGGGGCAATGATCATACAATCCAATGGAATCTTCGGTCCAAGCGGTTCTGCTTTTACAATGGAATCTATCACTTTAAATCCTGTCATGTCTTCAATCAATTTAATCCAATCTTCCCCTTGACCGAATCTTGTGTTTGTATGTTGAACGGTCGAAGTAACTACTGGCCTCACTTCAGCACCAGCATCAAGTAGTTTTTGTATTTCCGGTATAACTGCATCATACGTACAATGAGACCCCGTTAAACCAAAACCTAGCCGTTTTCCTTTTAATTGCATGGTTAATTCCCCTTTCTCCCTTCCATTTCTTCTTTAAGTAATTGTGACAAAACATTCGCCACGATCTGCCCCGCAGTTTTCGGAGCAACAATTCCTGGAAGACCTGGAGCTAATAATGCTTTAATTCCTCTTTTTTCTGCATACCGGAAATCAGTACCTCCTGGTTTGGATGCCAAATCGATAATGAGAGTATGAGCAGGCATTTTAGAGATTACATCCGATGTAACGATTTGGTGTGGAATAGTATTTATACAGACATCGACATCTGTGACATTCTCAGCCAAGTCGTTTAGATAAAAAGGAGTCACGCCCATCTCAAATATACGGGCAATATGTTCTGACTTTCTAGCGCCTACACGTACATTGGCACCGAGTGCGGCAAAGGTTCGTGCTACACTCATTCCTACTCTCCCTAATCCCAGCACCGCTACATTGGAGTTATGGATCGTAATATCTGTATGTTGAATCACCATCATGATGGTACCTTCCACAGTCGGAATCGCATTATAGATGGCAACATCATCACGATCAAACAATTGAACCAACTTCCTATTTGTACTTGCAACCAGTTGATTCAAATACGGATTGGTGATTCCTGAATAAATGGTACAGTGATCAGGTGTATTTTTGACTATTTCCTCCGTCAGCACAATTTTTTCGTTTGAGAAAATTGTATCAACCTGCCCCTCTAAATTTGTGCCGGGTACAGGAAGGATAATGGCATTGACAGTCGAAAAATCTACTTCATTCATCTGCTCCTTTGAAGCACCAGTAAAGCCGTGATCTAATTGGTCAAATCCTACAAGCGAAAGCTTCGCGTCTAGCTCAATAAGCTTACGTATCACTTCCAGCTGCCTTGCATCACCGCCAATGACAGCTATGTGCAAACCGGTCAGCATATATCGTTCACCTTCTTCTACTTCGTGAAAGTTTGTAAATCTGGCTCAAGTTTTTCTTACTTCCACATCTTATGTAACCTATGGAAAATCTGTGCTTGAATCAAAGGAGAAAGGGAAGAGTTTGCTAGTGGGGGTTCTTTAGTGAGAAGTTTGAATGGAGGTTGTTGAACTATTGGCATGATTTATAATTTGGGTGCAGATAGAACGCTTCTATACTACCGAAATCCATGTAAACCCTGCCGTTCGGGCTTATAGAGGGCTTCTATACTACCAAAATCCACGTAAACCCTGCCGTTCGGGCTTATAGAACGCTTCTATACTACCGAAGCTCCTGAAATCCTTGCCGTTCGGGCTTATAGAACGCTTCTATATTACCGAAGCTCTTGAAATCCTTGCCGTTCGGGCTTATAGAGCGCTTCTATACTACCGAAGATCTTGAGCTCCTTATCTTTCGGGCATATAGAGCACTTCTATACTACCGAAAGCCGTGTGATACTTGCTTTCGGGGCTTATAGAACTCTAAAAACAAAAAAGACCCAGCTCGCGCCGAGTCATTTTACTCTTCCTCTTCAGGAATATCAATAATAATCATATCTGTACCAATCTTTTTAATGTGATTCCACGGTACACGAATATCACTGCCTTCTTTCTTCAATCCAAACCATTTCAATGAAGGAATAATGAGAGAACGTATTTCACCGGTATTTTCGTTGATCTCAAGATCTGTATGACCGAGTATGCCTAGACGTTCTGCCCGTTTCACATCGACTATTTCCTTTCCGCTCATTTCACTTAACCTCATATTAAAAAACACCTCCTATATTATCTATATTAGAAGACGTCCAAAAAAAAACCTGCCATTAGAAAATGGCAGGCATCATATTATTTTTCTTGAATTGATTTAGGCATTTCCCCGCTAGGACTGATCAAAGCAACCGAGTATTCATCTGTAAAAATCTTGGTTGCCAAGTTATTGACAGATTCCTCTGTAATACTATTGATTCTTTCTAATATATCATCAAGGGAGCGATGTCTTCCGAGGAGAAGCTCATTCTTTCCGTTTCTGCTCATCCGACTATTTGTTCTCTCAAGACTCAACATTAGACTGCCTTTAATTTGCTCTTTACTGTTAACCAGCTCTTTTTTTGTAATCCCGTCGCGTTTAAGCGTGTTAAGTGTTTGTTGTATGGTTTCAAACAACAGATCTAATTGGTTGCTGCCAGTACCACCATAAATGGTAAGCATTCCGTTGTCTTGGAAGGTGGAGTGGTAGGAATAGACGGAATATGCAAGTCCGCGTTCCTCCCTTACATCCTGGAAAAGACGACTGCTCATACTGCCTCCAAGGACATTGTTCAATACAATCAAATTGTAAATATCTTTATCCCCAATTTGAAGCCCGTCGTAACCGATACAGAGATGAGCCTGTTCAGTCGTTTTCTTTTTTGCGATTCGTCCGGTTTCAAAGGAAGGTTTTACATACTCACGCTTAGAGTGACCAGTTTCATAACTTCCAAATAGGTTTTCAATCTCTTTGACAAAAGACTCATCAATATTACCAGCTACTGAAATGACCACATTGTCTGGAGTATAGGTTTCCTTCATATATTCACGCAATGTATCGCCGTTAAAGGCAGATAACGTTTCTTCCGTTCCTAATATAGGATAACCTAAAGGATGATTTCCGTAGGATGCCCTTGCCAATACGTCATGAACGATATCATCTGGTGCATCTTCATACATTTTGATTTCTTCGTACACAACATTTTTTTCTTTTTTCAATTCTTCTTCATCAAAGATTGAATGGAAAAACATATCTGCTAAAACGCCAAGTGCATAGGAAGAATGTTCATCCATTACTTTTGCATAATAACATGTGTATTCCTTTGAAGTGAATGCATTAACCTGCCCTCCGATTGAATCGAAAGCCTCAGCAATTTCACGGGCATTTTTTGTTTCTGTTCCTTTAAAAAACATATGCTCAAGGAAATGCGATACACCATTGTTAACGTTATCTTCATTCCGTGAACCTGTACCAATCCATACGCCAATCGCAACCGAGCGGACATGTGGAATATTTTCTAAAACGATTCTAACTCCGTTTGAACATGTATGTTTAGTAAGCAACGATAATCCTCCTATTCAAGTTTGCCAAATCTAGTTGAGATGAACAATTCTTTCTTCGCTTAAAAGAGTAGAAACCGTTCCTAGTTCAAGCCCTTTATCTTTTATGGATGTAATAAGAGTTTCCAAACTGTTTGCTGTTGATGGCGTAGGATGCATAAGAACCATTGCTCCTGGATGGATCTTGCCCATCACTCGATTAATGAGAACATTAGGCTCTGGCTTCTGCCAATCAATCGTGTCTACGCTCCACATGATGGTCCCTAGTTTCATGTCATGGGCGATGTTTACTACCTCGTCACGGTAGCTTCCACTAGGAGGTGCAAACCAAGTAACTTTACTGCCAGAGATTGCCTCAATAACTTCATTTGTTTTTAAAAGCTGTTCCCTGACTGCGGTACTTCCTAATGTTTTCATATTAGGATGAGTGTAGGAATGATTCCCTACTTCATGCCCAGCATCTATAATCATTTTAGCCATCGAAGGGTTTTCTTTAACCCATCTTCCTTCAAGAAAAAAGGTTGCTTTTACCCCATGATTTTTCAATGTTTCTAGCATCCCTGGAATATGCTCATTTCCCCAAGCGACATTTATCAGGAACGAAACCATTGGCTTTTCAGGGTGTCCCCGATAAATCGGAGATGGTGGTAAATCAGAGAGATGAATCTTCGGCGGTATTTGCTTCATGACAAGCTTTTTCTCGTCAAATTCACCGCTCTTTTTCATGTTCTTATATGATGCTTCGAGGTCTACTTTTAATCCGTTAAGTCCCGGTTGAGCCTTCCAGATCTTATCTATCTTAGCATCTTGTGGGGCAACTTCATAAGCAGCCGCCTTTTCTTCAATCTCCACATAGAGTGCATCCTTTTTCTTGGCAACTTCTGCAATATCGTTAGAAAGGACAGAAGCTATATCACCCTGAAACGGTTGACTCACCGTGTTATATGTAAAAAATGCAATAATAACAAATGCCAACAGTTGAAACGTACTTCTTTTCATTCTACCCACTCCTTCCTACTTAAAATTTATGTAGGAAGTGGACAAGGTAGAACAAATAAAGCATGCTTCATACCATCCCCCAATAAATAAATTTTAAATGGGGGAGGTACTGCAAAAAGCCCGGTGGTCAAACCAGGCTCCTATATTAGGACATTTGTTCGTTTTTTTCTTTTTGCTCTTTCAGAAGGACTTTTCTAGAAAGATTTACTCTTCCCTGCTTGTCAATTTCCATTACTTTTACAAGAACTTCTTCCCCAAGTTTCACAACATCTTCAACTTGTTTCACGCGTTCTTCTGCAAGTTCGGAAATGTGGACTAGTCCGTCTTTACCACTGAATAGCTCAACGAATGCACCGAATTTTTCAATACGTTTTACTTTACCCATGTAGATCTCGCCTACTTGGACTTCGCGTACGATATCTTCAATGATTTTTTTCGCTTTATCATTCATCTCCATATTAATAGAAGAGATAAATACTGTTCCATCTTGTTCAATGTCAATTTTCACACCGGTTTCTTCAATAATCTTATTGATTTGTTTACCGCTTGGTCCAATAACATCGCGAATCTTATCTGGGTTGATGCTCATCATCAAGATCTTTGGTGCATAAGGAGAAAGCTCTTTACGAGACTCATCAATTGTAGCAAGCATAGAATCAAGTATATGCATACGCCCAATTTTAGCTTGCTGAAGCGCTTCTTCTAGAATAGCACGGGAAAGACCTTCAATTTTGATGTCCATTTGCAGTGCTGTTACACCCTTAGCAGTACCAGCAACTTTAAAGTCCATATCTCCAAGGTGATCTTCCATCCCTTGGATATCGGAAAGAACCGTATAATGCTCGCCTTTTTTAATTAATCCCATTGCGATACCCGCTACAGGAGCTTTAATAGGTACACCAGCATCCATCATCGCAAGTGTACTTGCACAGATACTAGCTTGAGAAGTGGAACCATTAGACTCAAGAACTTCTGAGACAAGACGTACAGTATAAGGGAAGTCTTTCTCGGAAGGAATTACTGGTTCAAGTGCGCGTTCCCCAAGTGCACCATGTCCGATTTCACGACGTCCAGGTCCTCTCGAAGGTCCTGTTTCTCCAACACTGAATAATGGGAAGTTATAGTGGTGCATAAAGCGTTTTTCTTCTTCAATTCCCAATCCGTCAAGAATCTGAACATCACCAAGTGCTCCAAGTGTACAGATACTTAAGGCTTGAGTTTGACCACGTGTAAACAGGCCGGAACCGTGAGTACGTGGCAACAGACCAACTTCAGAAGCAAGCGGACGGATCTCGTCACTCTTACGTCCATCTGGGCGTACTTTATCTTCCGTAATAAGCCTTCTTACTTCTTCTTTTACTAGCATGCTTAAGATTTCGTTAACCTGCTTCAGCACATCAGCTTCTACTTCTTGCTCTTCATAGCGTACAAGAACTTCTGCTTTTACTTCTTTGATAGCAGCTTCACGTGCGTGTTTTTCAAAGACTTGAACAGCTTTTGTCATCTTCTCTTCAGCAAGCGCACGAATTTCATGTTCAAGGTTTTTATCTACTTCATAAAGAGTAACTTCTGTTTTTTCTTTACCTACTGCTTGTACAATTTCTTCTTGGAAGGCAATTAAACGTTTGATTTCGTTATGACCAAACATGATTGCTTCTAACATTACTTCTTCCGGAACTTCATCAGCACCAGCTTCCACCATGTTAATTGCATCCTTCGTTCCAGCTACAACCAAGTTGATATCACTCTTTTCAAGTTGTTCAACATTAGGGTTAATAACGAACTCGTCGTTGATTCTTCCTACTGTTACACCTGCGATCGGACCTTGGAAAGGAATATCGGAAACAGAAAGCGCCAAAGAAGAACCGAACATCGCTGCCATCTCGGATGAACAGTTCTGATCCACACTCATCACGATGCTGATAACTTGTACTTCGTTACGGAAACCATCAGCAAAAAGCGGACGAATTGGACGGTCAATCAAGCGGCTAGCCAATACAGCTTTTTCACTTGGACGCCCTTCTCTTTTGATGAATCCACCTGGAATTTTACCTACTGCGTATAATCTTTCTTCATAGTTAACTGTTAATGGAAAGAAATCTAATTTCTTCGGTTCTTTTGAAGCGGTTGCAGTGCTAAGCACAGCCGTATCTCCGTAGCGGACCATTACTGCTCCGTTTGCTTGCTTTGCTAATTGTCCTACTTCTACCGTCAGGTTTCTTCCAGCCCAGTCGATAGAAAAGACTTGTTTATCTTGTCCCATGAGTTCGTTTAACCCCTCTCTAGCTTTCATATGTATTGACCTTCTTCTCCTACCTGCATCCATTCAACGGAATGTTATTAGTAGGACAGTCTATGTGAAAATAAGTTTTAGTATTATGTATAGTATGAACGAAATAACTACTACATATCAATAGAATTCCAGCATGTATAGGAAAAAAATCGCTTTTTTATAGGATTATAAGCAATTTTTGAAAATAACTTCTAAAATACTAATAAAAAAGCGGGAATTCTCCCGCTTTTTCTGACAAACTTATCGACGTAAACCTAATTTGTTGATTAGTTCACGGTAACGAGTTACATCTTTGTTACGTAGGTAAGTAAGTAAGTTACGACGCTTACCAACCATTTTCAATAGACCACGACGTGAGTGGTGATCTTTCTTGTGAGTACGTAAATGCTCGTTCAGGTTGTTGATCTGTTCTGTTAGGACAGCGATCTGAACTTCTGGAGATCCAGTGTCAGATTCGTGAGTTCTGAACTCGTTGATAAGTTCTTGCTTACGCTCTTGTGTAATAGCCATCCTATTCACCTCCTTAATAGTAAAAACCCCTATTACCGAGCAAGCGTTGGTGATTCGACTTGCCAAGCAATGGTTTTAGTACGTTTAATAGCATACCTCTTTTTAAGTCAAAAAGCAAGTATCGTGTAGGTTTTTTTGAAAATAGTCTTCCGCAATTCCCTTGTCTTTTCTAATCTGAGCAACAAGTTCATCAATACCCGAAAACTTCTTTTCTTCCCTTATACAATTATGCCATTCTATTATTACTTCAGTTCCATAGATCTGCTGATCAAAATTTAACAGATGTACTTCAATGGAAGGAAGGCTTTCTTTCTCTTGCTTGTGGAAAGTCGGTTTATAGCCGACATTGCACACGCCATTCACCCATTGATCATTCACATACATTCGCACGGTGTAGACACCGGTTCTGGGAATAACATAGTCATCGTCAAGCACAACATTGGCAGTAGGGAATCCAATGGTCCTGCCCCGTTTTTCTCCGTGTCCGACTTTTCCTCGTACTTGATAAAACCTTCCCAAAGTATCCGGCAATTCATTAACTTTTCCTTCCTTCAACTGTTCTCTTATGAAGGTGGAACTTACTTTCAAGTCATTTGTTGTATATTTCTCCACAACAGTCTGATCAAATTGTTGTCTGGAATGAAACGGCAGTGTCTCCATTGTGCCTTTTCCAAGACTGCCGTAGGAATAATCAAATCCAGCTACTACATGTTTGATATTGAGCCCAATAATATATTGATCTACAAAGTCCTGGGGTACAAGCGATGCAAAGGACATGTCAAATTTAACCACATAAAGAATGTCCACCCCTAATGATTCAAGAAGTCTTATCTTTTCGGAAAGAGGGGTTATGTAACGGACATGCTGGACCGTTCTTCTTAAAACGACTGATGGATGCGGATCCAACGTCATTACTGCGCTTGCAGTTCCTAGTTCTTTCGCTTTTGCCAGCGCACTCTTAATGACTTTTTGATGTCCAAGATGAATACCATCGAAAAAACCGAGAGCGACTGTCGCAGGGATACACTCTTCTTTTGTAAGAGAATGGGGATGCTCCAAATACGTAACTTTCATCAATTATCACCTAAATCTCAATTAATCATGCAAGGCCAATTTACGCCAATCAGCCGTGAAAAACTTTTTTCGGCTTCATCAGCCCTGGCTTTGAAGGATGTTTCATATAAATGGCCAAGCATTTATTATCGTAGAAAACACTAAAGTATTCATTTGTATCACTGATATTATCCGGATATGGTAAAACCGCACCATTATACACTTTCTCTGCTACTTTATCACTAATTTCCAACTTAGGCAATGAACTTAGTGCTTCTTCCATTGGCAGCAAATGTTCTTCTACAGCTCCCTGCTCAGCCAACTCACTTAGCTGTTCTAGGGTAATTGCATGGTCGATGGTAAAGTTACCTGAAGTTATACGGGTCAAATAGGACATATGTGCAGGATATCCGAGCAGCTCTCCTATTTGTACAGCAAGGGTTCTGACATAAGTACCTTTACTACAGTTTACTTGAAAGGAGAAACGAACTTGGCCCTTTTCTTCTTCATAAGTAATATCGCTTGTCAGAAAAATATCATGAATGGTTACTTTTCTAGATGGCCTGTCAATGACCTTTCCTTCTCTTGCATATTCATAAAGTTTTTTTCCGTTAATTTTTACAGCGGAATACATTGGAGGTGTTTGTTCAATTTCTCCTTTTAGCTGTTGAAGGACGGAAAGTATTTTTTCTTTTGGTATAGGGTTGTCCACCCGTTTTTCTTCCACTACTTCTCCTGTCTGGTCTTCTGTTGTTGTTGCGGTGCCAATTGTGACTTCAGCCACGTATGTTTTTTGTTCTGCCGTCAGGAATTCTACCACTTTGGTTGCCCTGCCGATGCAGATAGGTAGCACTCCTGTCACTTCTGGATCTAGTGTACCTGTGTGGCCGACTTTTTTTGTTTTCAAAATTTTTCTCACTTTAAATACGCAGTCATGCGAAGTGAACCCTTTTGGTTTGTTTAGAATAAGAATGCCATCCATATAGGACACTCCTTTCATTTTATAATAAGTAATCCCCTGTAGATTGAAGTGCAAGGTGTGAGACTCCTCGAAAATGCTAATGCATTTTCTTCGTGCGATGAATTGCTGCCGAAGCTTTCCTTGTCCTGCGGGGGGTAACGGTAGGTTGAGACCCCGCAACGAAGTGAGGAGGCTCAAGCATCGTCCCGCGGAAAGCGAACACCTGGAACGGAAATCAACAGGGAGTCAATGAGTCAATACGAAATATCATTAGAGTCAACAAAAAGGATAGACAACTGCTGCCTATCCTTTTCTTTTACTCTTCATCATCAGAATCAGAGTCTCTTTTATTCAATTCATGGATCAGGCTTTCGATGTGGTTTCCGTAAGCGATGGATTCGTCAAACTCGAAGAAAAGCTCTGGAGTTTTTCTTAGGCGAATTCTGCGTCCAATTTCACTGCGGATGAAGCCTTTTGCTTTTGCCAAGCCAATCAAAGTGTCTTGTCTTTTTTCATCGTCTCCAAGTACAGAGATGAAAACCTTGGCTTGTTGAAGATCTCCAGTAACCTGTACATCCGTTACTGTTACAAAGCCTACACGAGGGTCTTTGATTTTACGACCAATGATATCAGAAAGCTCTTTTTTCATTTGCTCTCCAACTCTGTTTGATCTGAGTGTCATACCTTTCACCCCTTTAAAGCCAATCAAGCGAAGTTTCTGCCCGTTCTATCTCTGGAAAAGAATCCAGGTAGTCGAGTACTTTTTGCAATTCTTTTTCGGTGATGGATTTAGAAGAAGAGATGGATACTATGCCAATCTTCGTCCGTTGCCATACGTCTTGATGATCAATCTCTGAGATAGAAATGTTGAACTTTTGCTTCAGCCTTGTCATTACACGCTGAAGGACTGCTCTTTTTTCCTTCAAAGATTGAGCATCATAGATCATACAGTCACACTCTATATATCCAATCATTTTCTTTCAATTTCTTGCATTACGTACGCTTCGATGATGTCGCCTTCTTTAATGTCGTTAAAGTTCTTGATTGTTACACCACATTCGTAGTTTGTCGCAACTTCTTTCACATCATCTTTGAAACGCTTGAGTGTATCAAGTTCCCCTTCAAAAATAACAATTCCGTCACGGATTAGACGAATGCTGGAATCACGCGTGATCTTACCTTCTGTTACGTATGCACCAGCGATCGTTCCAACTTTTGAAACTTTAAATGTCTGGCGTACTTCTACTTGACCGATGACTTTTTCTTCAAATTCTGGATCAAGCATACCTTTCATTGCCGCTTCAATTTCTTCAATCGCTTTATAGATGATACGGTGCAGACGGATGTCAACACTCTCAGCATCAGCTGTACGTTTCGCACCTGCATCAGGGCGAACGTTGAAACCAATGACAATCGCATTGGATGCAGAAGCAAGGATAATATCAGATTCTGTGATGGCTCCAACGCCCGTGTGAATGATTTTCACTTTAGCGCCTTCTACATCAATCTTCTGTAGGGACGCAGCCATTGCTTCTACAGAACCTTGAACGTCCGCTTTCACAATCAAGTTGATTTCTTTCATTTCACCTTGTTTGATTTGTTCGAACAAGTCATCAAGTGTTACACGTGTCTTTTCGCTGCGTTGTTCTTGAAGTTGCTTTTGAGCACGCGCTTCCCCTACGTTACGAGCTGTTTTCTCATCAGCAAAGACCATGAAGTTGTCTCCAGCTTGTGGTACTTCATTTAGTCCAGTGATTTCAACTGGTGTAGATGGACCAGCTTCCTTTACGCGGCGTCCAAGATCATTAACCATTGCACGAACACGACCGAACGTGTTACCTACTACGATTGGATCTCCGACACGTAGCGTACCTTTTTGAACTAGAAGGGTAGCGACAGAACCTCTTCCTTTATCAAGCTGAGCTTCAATAACTGTACCCTGTGCAGCACGTTTAGAGTTAGCTTTATATTCTTCTACTTCAGAAACAAGTAGGATCATTTCAAGCAATGTATCAATGCCTTCTCCACTTAAAGCGGAAAGTGGTACAAAGATAGTATCTCCACCCCAAGCTTCTGACACAAGGCCATGCTCTGTTAATTCCTGCATAACACGGTCAGGATTGGCAGCTTCTTTATCCATTTTGTTTACAGCAACGATAATTGGTACTTCTGCAGCTTTAGCATGGTTGATTGCTTCCACTGTTTGAGGCATTACACCGTCATCTGCTGCCACAACAAGGATTGTGATATCTGTCACTTGTGCTCCACGGGAACGCATAGTTGTGAACGCAGCATGTCCAGGAGTATCAAGGAACGTGATTTTTTTCCCTTGTTCCACTTCTACTTGGTACGCACCGATGTGCTGAGTGATACCACCCGCTTCACCTGCAGTTACCTTTGTATTACGGATGGAGTCAAGAAGCGTTGTTTTACCGTGGTCAACGTGACCCATAATCGTAACGACTGGAGGACGCTCTTCCATTACTTCTTCTGTATCTTCAGAATCGTATCCCTCAAAATCCGTTACTTCAAAGATGATTTCCTCTTCCACTTCCACATTGTACTCGCCTGCGATCAACTCAATGGAATCTTTATCTAAATCCTGGTTGATAGTCGCCATAACACCAAGCATTAAGAGCTTTTTGATAATTTCAGATGGCTCTTTGTTCAGTTTGTTCGCTAGTTCTCCAACTGTTAAGGAACCTGTGAAGGTAATTTTGGAAGGAGTTTCTTTTTTCTTTACTGGTTGTGGCGGAGCTTGATGTTGTCCGCGGTTTTGGTTTTGTTTACTGTTTTGTTTCTTTTTCCCTTTAGAGGAGTTATTGTTATTGCTGTTGTTAAATGGCTTTTTAGCTGAAGAGGTGTTTTTGCCTTTTCCGCCTTGGTTACCACCTTGAGATTGGTTGTTATTTTGTTTCTTAGGTGCAGAAGCAGTGTTTTGTGTTGCTGCTTTCTTTGGTGCTTCCGTTTTATTTGTGCCGTTCAGTTTTTGGATCGTGTCGTCGTCTAATGTTGC
Organism: Bacillus sp. RO2; assembly: GCF_012911845.1. Taxonomy (GTDB): domain Bacteria; phylum Bacillota; class Bacilli; order Bacillales; family Bacillaceae_I; genus Sutcliffiella_A. The sequence goes on from NZ_JAAXCU010000052.1 coordinate 16,422, forward strand.
CATATGGTTTGATACCTCAATATTCATTTCTTTTAGTTTTGTAATGACATCTTTACTTGATACGTTCTTTTGTTTAGCGTATTCGTACACGCGTAATTTCGTCATACATTCACCCCCAAAGATTAATCGAGCATGGTGAGTAGTTTGTTGGCGAACCCTTCATCAAGAATGGCGACCGAAACTCTCGCATCTTTTCCTATCGCTCGACCTAACTCATACCGATCGTCTACCGTTCTAATCGGTACGTTATAGTACTTACATTTATCTTGTAATTTTTTCATCGTGTTGGCAGAAGCATCGCTAGCCAATAGCACCAACTTCGCCTTGCCTGCCCTCACTTCTTTAATGACAAGTTCTTCCCCTGTTATGGTCTTTCTTGCTCTAGTTGCAAGACCGACAATGGATAGCCATTGATTATTCATGTGTTGAGTTATTCTCCGTTTCTACCAGCTGAAGTAATTCATCATACAATGAATCATCAATCGCTACTTCCAGGTGACGGGCTAGGATGTTTTTCTTTTTGGCAAGGAGGATGCTCTCCTTGTTTCTCGCAAGATATGCCCCTCGGCCTGACTTTTTCCCTGTAGGGTCAATTGAAACTTCGCCTTCTTTTGAACGGACGATACGAATCAATTCCTTTTTAGGCTTTAGTTCTTGACTTGCCACACATTTCCGCATAGGGACTTTTTTGCGATTGTTCACCTGATTCACCTTCTTTTAAAAATCAGTCTTCAAAATTGTCATCGTCGTAGAATTCATTATCCATATCTTCTGTATCATTTTTTGATAAAGAAAGATTTGGGTAAATTCCTAGTTCTTCCGCTTCAGACTCACTCTTAATGTCGATTTTCCAACCTGTTAACTTAGCAGCAAGTCTCGCGTTTTGTCCTCGTTTACCAATTGCCAAAGATAGTTGGTAATCAGGTACGATGACTGTTGTTGCCTTTTCTTCTTCATTAACTTGAACTTCCAGTACCTTAGAAGGACTTAATGCATTAGCAACGAACTCTACAGGATCTTTTGACCATCTAACAATGTCAATTTTCTCTCCTTTTAATTCGTTCACAATCGCTTGCACCCTCTGTCCTTTCGGTCCAACACAAGCTCCTACCGGATCGATTTCCGGATTATCACAGTGAACAGAAATCTTTGAACGGTCTCCTGCTTCACGTGCAACGGATTTAATTTCTACAGTGCCATCATAAATTTCTGGAACTTCAAGTTCAAAAAGGCGTTTTAAAAGACCTGGATGAGAACGGGAAACAAAAATTTGTGGCCCTTTTGTGGTTTTTTCCACTTTAGTTAGGAACACTTTAATTCTATCATGAGGTTTGTAATGTTCATTAGGCATTTGCTCATTAACTGGCAACAATGCCTCAATTTTTCCAAGACTCACATAAATAAATTTAGAGTCTAGGCGCTGAACAATCCCTGTCATGATATCTTCTTCACGTTCGATATATTCAGAGTAGATGACTCCTCGTTCTGCTTCTCTTACTCGCTGCGTTACTACTTGCTTTGCTGTTTGCGCTGCAATACGACCGAAGTCTTTTGGTGTAACTTCAATCTCAAGTACATCATTTTCTTGGTAGTTTGGATTGATTTGACGCGCTTCTTGAACAGAGATCTCAAGACGAGAATCAAAAACCTCATCTACTACATCTTTTCTTGCAAATACGCGCATTGTTCCTGTTTCCAGGTTCATATCTACTCGTACATTTTGTGCTTGATTAAAGTTTCTTTTGTAAGCAGATATAAGTGCAGCCTCAATCGCTTCAATAATTACATCTTTGCTAATGCCCTTTTCCTTTTCCATCAGGGTTAAAGCATCAAATAACTCGCTGCTCATACAACCATGTCCCCCTTAATATACCTATCATTCATAATATTTTTAACCCATTACGTTTACACTGGTGTAATCGGTTTGTCTGGTTCTTTCTAGAACCTGACTGCCAAACGTGCTTTCGCTACTTTTGGATATGGAATGGAAACTTCCTTTTTACGTGTTTTTATAGTCATGGAGAGTTTGATTGTTTCTCCATCAAAATCCAGAAGATCACCTTCAAAGGACTTTAAGCCGTCGATAGGTTCATACGTTTTAATGTTGACATATTTACCAACCGATTTTTCGATGTCTTCCTTCTTCTTTAGAGGGCGTTCAGCACCAGGAGAGGAAACTTCCAGGAAATAGTTATGAGGAATAGGATCTAATTCATCAAGTTTTTCACTTAACTTTTCACTTACAGTTCCGCAATCCTCGATGTCTATGCCGCCTTCTTTATCGACGAATACACGTAAAAACCAAGAGGACCCTTCTTTTACATACTCAATATCCACTAATTCTACATTCATTTCTTTTACGATGGGAAGAGCTAGTTCTTCCACCGTTTCTGTAACATTTTTGCTCATCATTTTCCTCCTTCGCAAGCGCGAGACGATGTCTTTAAAATCTGAACAAAAGACCCTGCCGATAAGCAGGGAACCGTAAACAAGCAAGCTTATGTAAAGCTGATACGAAAATCTAACATTCCCTTTTTTCTCAATGTCATGAAAAAACAAGGTTGCCAGAAAAAACGGGAATACAATACGAAAGAGTGGGTTTCCCCACTCTCTGCTAATTACCTGTATATAGCATTTCCAATGTAAATATATCATATCCGTATGGAATATGCAAATCTTTCTAGTGTTTTCAGGGGGTTACGGCGCTTTCCGCTTTTAACTCCCTGTTAACTTCCGTTCCAGGTGTTCGCTTTCCTAGGGGCGGTGCTGGAGCCTCCTCGCTGCGTTGGAAGTCACTGAAAAAGTCTTAGATTTTAGAAGTTGTTAAACACCGCTGTGTATTTCCGCAAATGGCTTCGCTTTCCTAGGGGCGGTGCTGGAGCCTCCTCGGCTTCGCCTGCGGGGTCTCCACCTAGCACTATCTCCCTCAGGACAAGGAAGGCTTCGACAGAGAAACATCGCACGAAGAAAATGCGTAGCATTTTCGAGGAGTCTTCGCCTTTTGCTCCAATCAACAGCTGGAAATTACCAAGTACTATATCATATCATTTTTCCAGTGGCCGCCTTCGTTTCGGGGGCTTGACCTACCGCTATCTCCCTCAGGAGTCTCACACCTTGCACTACAGTTAACAGGGTGGATTGAATGAACCAGACATTTTTCATGAACATTAGAATAATGATAGTTGGTTTTGGTCTGGTAGGCCGGTTAGGCAGCCGTGATTGTCTAGGTACTCTAGGATTGTTTTGGAGATTCTGCCCCTTTGTTGCAGGTCTTCTTTGGATAAGAACTCTCCGTCTGCCCTTGAGTTCACGATGTTGATTGCTGCGTTTGTTCCAAGTCCCGGAATGGAGTTAAATGGAGGGATAAGCGAATCTCCCTCAATAAGGAAATCAGTGGCGCTTGATTTATATAAGTCCACCTTTTTGAACGAGTATCCACGTTCACTCATTTCCAATGCCAGTTCCATAACAGTGAGTAAGGACTTTTCTTTTGGCGATGCTTCTAAGCCCTTTGCATTGATTTCTTCTACTACCTTACGGATGGCTGCAGATCCCTTCACCATCGTATCGATATCAAAGTCATCTGCGCGGACTGTGAAATACGCTGCATAATACATTAGCGGGAAGTGCACTTTGAAATATGCAATACGCACTGCCATAAGTACATAAGCAGCAGCATGGGCTTTCGGGAACATGTATTTTATTTTCAAGCAGGAGTCAATATACCATGCTGGCACATCGTTTTTAATCATTTCCTCTTTAAACTCGTCTGACAGCCCTTTTCCTTTACGGACGGACTCCATGATTTTAAAGGCCATGGAAGGTTCAAGCCCTTTATAGATAAGGTAAACCATGATGTCATCACGGCAACCGATTACTTCACTTAGAGTACAAGTCTTATTATGAATGAGCTCTTGAGCATTCCCAAGCCAAACGTCGGTACCATGGGACAAACCAGAGATCTGTACTAACTCAGAGAATGTCGACGGTTTTGTATCTTCAAGCATCTGTCTAACAAACCTAGTACCAAACTCAGGTATCCCTAGGGTTCCTGTTTTACACATAATCTGTTCTTCTGTAACACCAAGTGATTCCGTTCCACTGAAAATCTTCATGACATACGGATCGTCTGTCGGAATGGTCTTCGGATCAATTCCGCTAAGGTCCTGAAGCATCCTGATTACGGTCGGGTCATCGTGTCCAAGGATATCAAGCTTGAGCAAGTTATCGTGAATTGAGTGGAAATCAAAATGTGTCGTTTTCCATTCTGATGACTGGTCATCTGCGGGATATTGGATTGGGGAGAAATCAAAGATATCCATATAATCCGGAACAACGATTATCCCGCCTGGATGCTGCCCAGTCGATCTTCTTACCCCTGTACAACCTGATGACAGTCTGTCCACTTCGGCTCCACGCAAGATTAAATTGCGGTCGTTTGCATATCCTTTTACATATCCATAGGCCGTTTTGTCGGCAACTGTACCTATGGTTCCCGCTCTGAATACATAATCCTCTCCAAACAGCACCTTTGTATAGTTATGGGCTCTCGGCTGGTATTCACCCGAAAAGTTCAAATCGATATCGGGTACCTTGTCTCCTTTAAAGCCAAGGAAGGTTTCGAAAGGGATATCATGGCCATCTTTTGTGTAGGCCTCGCCACAATTTGGACAGTCTTTGTTTGGCAAATCAAAACCAGAACCTACTGATCCGTCATCAAAGAACTCTGATTTTTTACATGACGGACATACATAATGAGGAGGCAATGGATTTACCTCTGTGATTTCGGTCATGGTTGCGACAAAGGACGATCCGACAGAACCACGGGAACCTACTAGGTATCCATCGTCTAGGGATTTTTTAACTAGCTTATGAGAAATCAAATAGATAACAGCAAATCCGTGACCGATAATACTTTTTAATTCCTTTTCAATCCGCTTCTCGACAAGCTCTGGTAGATCCTCGCCGTAGATACTTCTCGCCCTGGAGTAGCTCATCTCCCGGATTTCTTCATCTGCACCTTCGATTTTAGGAGTATACAGATCATCTTTGATCGGCTTGATTTCCTCAATCATTCCCGCTACTTTTTGGGTGTTGGTTACAACAATTTCTTTTGCTTTTTCTTCGCCAAGAAAAGAGAAGGCAGCAAGCATTTCATCTGTTGTCTTAAAGTGAACGTCTGGCAATTGATGCCTGTTCAAAGGATTTGCACCTGATTGAGAACGAACCAAAATCTCTCGGTGTATTTTATCCGTTTCTTTTAAGTAATGAACATTACCTGTTGCCACAACAGGTTTTTCAAGTTTTTCACCTAGCTTAACAATGTTGGTAATGATCTCTTTTAACGCTTTTTCATCCCTGACTAATTCCAGCTCCAACAAGTGAGCATAATTGCTTGGTGGCTGTACTTCGATATAGTCGTAGAATTCCGCAATACCCTCCACTTCATCTGGGGATTTTTGCATCATGCCTTCAAAGACTTCCCCCTTATCGCATGCTGTTCCGACAATAATTCCTTCACGTAGCTTTTGCAACTGTGACCTTGGAATTCTTGGAACACGGAAAAAATAGTTCATATGTGAAATGGATACTATTTTAAATATATTCTTCAGTCCTATATCATTGACTGCAAGCAAAGTGACATGAGAGGGCCTCGCTCGTTTGTAGGCATCTGTTGTACCGGAATGCTCATTCAATTCGTCATGAAATGTTATCCCTTTTTCCAACGCATCTTTTAGCATCTTGACTAGCAAATAACCTGTTGCCTCGGCATCATATATGGCACGGTGATGCTGGGTCAATTCAATATCAAACTTTTTACATAATGTATTTAGACGGTGATTTTTTAATGATGGGAACAGAAGGCGTCCCAATTCCAACGTGTCAATGACAGGATTCTTTGCTTTTCCTAATCCTATCCGTTGGAAACCAATATTCAAAAAGCCCATATCAAAGCTTGCATTATGTGCTACAAGAATGTCATCTTCCATCCAATGGGAAAATCGTTTTAACACATCCCCAACTTCCGGTGCGTCTTGTACCATGTCGTCCGTAATACCTGTTAGGTTGATCGTAGTTGCTGAGAGAGCATGGTGCGGGTTGGCAAAAGATTCAAAGCGGTCAATAATTTCGCCTCCTCTTACCTTTACTGCCGCAAGCTCGATAATAGTATCATACATGGCTGACAACCCTGTCGTTTCCACGTCAAAGACCACATAGGTTTCATCTGCAAGATTACGATGAGCAGGATTATAGGCGATCGGCACACCATCATCTACAAGATTGGCCTCAAGTCCGTACAGTATTTTGACACCATTCTTTTTCCCTGCTGCATATGCTTCTGGATAAGCTTGGGCTACTGCATGGTCTGTAACCGCTATAGCTTCATGTCCCCATTTTTTTGCTTGCGCCACCAGTGAGGATATGGAGCTAACTGCATCCATGGTACTCATCGGAGTGTGTAAATGTAGTTCTACCCTTTTCTCACCTTCAGGGGCTGTATCCAATATTTCTTTTCCATGAAATTCATTGATATCATTTGCCATCATGACAAGGTCACGTACAAATGTATCATTTTGGATGCTTCCTCTTACTTTCAGCCACATTCCCTTTTTGACCGCTTGTAATAGAGGCACATCTTCTTTATCACGTGAAAACATCTTGACCATGATAGAATTTGTGTAGTCAGTAATTTTAAAAGTCAGTAATGTTCTTCCGCTGCGGAGCTCTTTTGTTTCCGCATCAAAAACGTATCCCTGAACTGCTACACGTCTTTCTTCTTCCACGATTTCCGCCAATGTCTTAATTTCTGCATCGTCTTTAATCGTGTACCCGATCATAACCGGTCCACTTACGGAACCTTCGTCTTTAGAAGTTTCTTTTTTCTGCATTTCTGTGACAGCAGCCAATGCTTTTTGTTTATCTTCTTGTTGTTTTTGTTCGACAAACTGCTGATATTCTTCCTCAGAATGAGAAAGAGTTGTGTCTAATATGAAAGTAGGGAAGCCAAACCCTTCATAGATCGAGCATATGGTTGAGCTCAATTTCTTCTTAACAGCAATTGCTTCCGCTTCATTTCTTGCTTTTAACATAAGCTTGTTGCCTTGCAGGGCAGGTGTTTGTCCGTTCAGCAACATCATGAGAGGTGGAGAACCGCCTTGTAATTCCTTTAAGCAAATCGGCCAATAATCAGCGATATAGGAATCTTCAAACGAGCGGTCTTGCACTGTCAAAGTGAAGGATACATTTGCGATGTGCGCAAAGCTTTTAGTCAATTTTTCATAAAACAGCATATACACTTTCGCAGGTAAGATCTTTTCCAAAACGAAATGAAAGTGCCATCGTTTTGTTGTTTTTTCTACAGTAAGTTTTTCAATTCCAGCTTCTGCAAAGTAAGGAAATATATCATCACTTGTCATTTCGAGCTGTTGTAGCAATAGCCGCAATCTATCTTTTTTTTCTTGAGACATCTGGTCAAGCAAAATTCTGTCCCCTTTCCCTTGCATAGTCTATCTTTGTTATTTATTCTGTTAAGACATAATGGAAGGTACCACCAATATGGGGTACCTTCTTTTTAAAATACATGACCTATTGTACTATATTCTAACGTAGTTTTTGTATTAATTCTTCTATAGATAGTTCTTCCATTTCCCCTGTTTCTCTCCACTTGACTTCCACGATTCTTTCCTCTGCTTTTTTACCAACTGTCACTCGGACAGGAAGTCCAATCAAGTCTGCGTCAGTGAATTTAACACCAGGTCGTTCTTGGCGGTCATCCAACAGCACAGCCATTCCGGAATTCTTTAGTTCAGAGTAGATTTCATCTGCCAAAGAAGATTGAGCTTCATTTTTTGCATTTACAGGAATGACGTGAACATCGAACGGGGTTACCGCTTTTGGCCAAACAATTCCGTTTTCATCATGATACTGCTCTACGATTGCAGCAAGCACACGTGATACTCCAATACCATAGCAACCCATGATCATTGGTTGGTTTCTTCCGTTTTCATCAAGGAAGTTGGCTCCCATTGCTTCGCTGTAACGGGTACCAAGTTTGAAAATGTGACCTACTTCAATGCCTTTTGCAAATTTAATGACGCCTTGTCCATCAGGAGACAGGTCTCCTTCCTCAATAAATCGCAGGTCCATATATTGTGCGCTAAAGTCCCTACCTGGGTTAACGTTGATGTTATGAACGCCTTCTTCATTGGCGCCTGTTACAGCGTTAACTAAATACTCAACAGCTGTATCTGCAATGATTTCAACACTTTCAGGTACCCCTATTGGACCTAGTGAACCTATAGCACATCCCATCACCTTTTGAACTTCTTCAGCAGTTGCCGTCTCCACGACAGAAGCCTGATAGAAGTTTTTGACCTTTACGTCATTGATTTCGTGGTCACCTCTTGCTAATACAAGAACAAATTTCTCATCTACTTTAAAGACGATGGATTTAATCAAGTCAGATTTCTCCATTTGCAGGTAGCTTGCCACTTCTTCAATCGTTTTTTGGTCCGGAGTATTCACCTTTTCCATTTCACGTGCAGCTTCTGTTTTCTTTTCATAATTTGCAACGACAGGAGCCATTTCAATATTTGCTGCAAAGGAAGATTCCGTAGAATAAGCAATGGTATCTTCACCAATCTCAGATAGCACCATAAACTCATGTGTATCCTTTCCACCCATCGCTCCTGAGTCTGCAATTACAGCACGGAAGTTTAGTCCAAGCCTTGTAAAGATGTTGGAATAAGCAGTGAACATTTTTTCGTATGTTTCATCTAGTGATTCTGCATTTGCATGAAACGAATACGCATCCTTCATAAGGAATTCTCGCCCTCTTAATAGTCCGAAGCGCGGGCGTTTTTCATCACGGAATTTTGTTTGAATTTGATAAAGTGATAACGGAAGCTTTTTATAAGATTTCACTTCATCTCTGACAAGTGTTGTTATTATTTCTTCGTGGGTAGCTCCAAGGGCGAATTCACGGTTATGACGGTCATTTAGCCTCATTAATTCTGGACCGTAGGAGTACCATCTACCTGATTCTTGCCATAGTTCAGCAGCTTGCATTGCTGGCATTAGTAATTCCACTGCACCTGCGTTTTCCATTTCTTCTCTTACGATGTCTTCTACTTTCTTTAACACTTTTTTCCCAAGTGGCAGAAAGCTGTAGATACCGCTTGTGTTTTGTCGGATGTATCCGGCTCTTAGCAGTAGTTGGTGGCTTTTAACTTCCGCGTCTGCTGGGACTTCTCTTAGTGTTGGAATTAGCATGTTACTTTGTTTCATTTTTGCACCCCATAACCTTTTCTATAAAATTTATGTAATTTTTGGAATAACACTTAACTCCCTGTTTCCTTTCGTTCCAGGTGTTCGCTTTCCGCGGGACGATGCTTGAGCCTCCTCACTTCGTTAGAGGCTACTGAAAAATTATCTGAATTAAGGTTGCTGATTGGAAAACCGCTGTTGATTTCCGCAAATGGCTTCGCTTTCCTAGGGGCGGTGCTTGAGCCTCCTCACTCCGCTTCGGGGTCTCAACCTACCGCTATCTCCCTCAGGAGTCTTCGCCTTTTGCTCCAATCCACAGCTAAAGATTACTAGAACATAAAAATTTAGCTTTTCAGTGGCCTAGTGGGGTCTCAAACCCCCACGCAGGAGTCTCACACCTTGCACTTCAGTCAACAGGGTAAAAACTGATAAATATTAATTTTCACATTAAACTATCTAGTAAGATGATACCGTAGCTGTTGATTGGAGCACAGGGCGAAGACTCCTGCGGGAGGTAGCGCTTTGGGGAGACCCCGCAGGCTTGCCGAGGAGGCTCCACAAGCGCCTCGCGGAAAGCGAAGTCCTGTGAGGAAATCAACAGCGGTGTATAACATAACCTAAAATGAAAGAAAACTTGCACCACATTTCATGATGCAAGTCCATGTGCTTATGTTTCTATTTTACAGGAAGAACTTTTGAATGTCATTCCATGTTACAACAAGCATTAACAGCATTAACAGTGCAAAGCCGATAAAGTGGACAAGTCCTTCTTTATGGCGATCAACCGGTTTCCCTCTGACTGCTTCTGCTGCGAAGAACATCAATCTTCCACCGTCCAATGCCGGAATTGGCAGAAGGTTGATGATACCTAAATTGATGCTAAGGACCGCAGCCCATCTCATTAAAAGGAAAACGCCAGATTCTGCGACAACCTCTGTCGATTTATAAATACCTACAGGACCAGATAACATGTCTAGGGAGAATTGACCCGTGATCAATTTACCCAATCCTACTACGATCTCTTTCGACCAGTTATAGGTCTCAGAGGCAGCTTTCGGGAAAGATCCCCAGAAAGACTGTTCCATAGGCATGTAAACACCGATAATTCCGCGAGTTTCCCCTTCTATAGTTTCTGCTTTAGGAGTAACTGCGATCGTTTCGGATTGGCCTTCTCTTTCGATCAAGAAATCAAGTTCCTCGCCAGGATTCACTTGAATGATTTTGACTACTTCTTCCCACGTCGAAACTTCTGTATCGTTAATTGCAACCACTTTATCACCTTGTTGCAGACCAGCAGCCTGTGCAGCTCCATCAGGAGTTAATTCACCGATAACGGACTCATTGATTGGGTATCCTTGAACCATCCCAAGGAATGTGAAGATGAAAAATGCCAGTACAAAGTTCATCATAGGTCCGGCAAATATTGCCATCGTACGCTGACCTAGTGTCTTGGATCCGAATTGCCTGTTATAAGGGGCGTTTTGTATTTCCTGCCCGTCCATGACAAAATACGATTCCTCGCTTACTTTGTATTCCTTTAAGACTTCTTCTTCATTCATTTCATATCCTCTGATGACAAGTTCCTTCTCCAGGTCTGCATATTCAACCTCGATAACTTTTGCATCAGGGTGTTTATCTTTATTATTGACTACTACTTTGTTGACTTCTCCCATAGAGTTGAACAAGAGGCCAATATGATAGCCTGGTTTGATTTCAATGGTTTCGGGATCTTCACCAGCCATACGAACAAATCCGCCAATAGGAAGTAGCCTTATTGTATACACTGTTTCATTTTTCTTGAAAGAAAACACCTTTGGACCAAAACCTATTGCAAATTCTCTACAAAGTATACCGGCTCTTTTGGCGAATACAAGATGTCCAAGTTCATGGACAAAAACAAGTACTCCAAAAATAATAATAAACGCGATTACGGTATTCACTAGATATCCACCTCTAATCTATTAGTGAACGAACATAGTTTCTAGTTTCTAAATCCACTTCCCTAATGGTCTGTAAATCAGGATTTAACTGTATGGTATGCTTGGACATAGCCTTTTCAATAAATGTTTCGATGGCAAGGAAATCTATTTTTCCATTTAGGAACGCATCGACAGCAATCTCATTTGCTGCATTTAACACTGTAGGCATGGTCCCCCCTGCTTTTCCTGCATCAAATGCATACTGTAAACATCGAAAACGATCAAAGTCCATTTTTTCGAAATGGAGCTTTCCAATATCCATAAAGTTCAACCTTTTGCCTGTTGGATGAGGCAATCTATCCGGGTATGTCAGTGCGTACTGGATGGGTACCCTCATATCTGGTGTTCCAAGCTGAGCGATGATACTGGTATCATGAAATTCTACCATAGAATGGATGACACTTTCCCTGTGCAAAACAACTTGTATATCTTCATATGGAATATCAAACAGCCAATGAGCTTCTATTACTTCCAATCCCTTGTTCATCATGGTAGCAGAATCAATGGTTATTTTGGCGCCCATCGACCAGTTTGGATGATTGAGTGCATCTTCCCTTGTTACGCCTTCCAGCTGTTGTCTCGTTCGGTCGCGAAAGCTTCCTCCTGATGCTGTGAGAATGATGGTTTCAATGTTTTTTTCTTTTTCCCCTTGAAGACATTGGTAAATCGCAGAATGCTCGCTGTCTACCGGAAGTATAGGGACTTGATGCTTTCTAGCTGCCTCCATCACGATATGACCAGCAGTGACGAGGGTTTCCTTGTTAGCAAGTGCAATCACCTTTTTATTTTCAATGGCATGCAAAGTAGGGACGAGTCCTACGCTCCCCATCACTGCATTAACCAACACATCTGCTTCGTGGAGGGTTGCCACTTCAATTAACCCATCCTCTCCAAAAACAAAGCGAATATCTGTGGAAGCGAATTGACTTTTTAACACTTCACAATCTTCTTTTGTTTGCACCGAGACCACTAGCGGATTAAATTCCTGTATCAATTCTTGTGCGACTTTGATATTTCCACCCACACTGAAAGCTAGTAGCTGAAATTGGTCGCTATGTTGCCTAATTACTTCTATTGTTTGTATTCCTATTGAGCCTGATGCTCCCAATAGACTTATTTTCCTCACCAACACTCACCTCTCCAAAAGCCTTCTCCTACAATGTGTCAGAAAAGAAAGATATGTATAAAATGCAATAGCGGTAATACGAAAAGAAGGCTGTCAAAGCGGTCTAATATCCCACCATGACCAGGTAAAATAGAACCTGAATCCTTAATTTTGTAATGTCTTTTAAGTGCAGATTCCACCAAATCGCCAATTTGTCCAAAAATCGATAATAGGATGGCAATTAAGATGGTGATGAAGAGCGTGTGGTCGAAATCCACAACAAAGTGAAAAATTATTCCTACGACAATTGCACATACTACCCCACCAAGAGATCCCTCTACTGTTTTATTTGGACTTATTTCAGGCCATAATTTGGTCTTCCCCATTGACTTGCCGATAAAATATGCTCCTGAATCTGTCGTCCAAATAACGAATAAAGCAAAGAACACGAACGCTAACGCTAGTTCTCTAATTTCTATGAAATAATAAAAGCCTAAACCTACATAGATAGTCGAAATCAATAGGAATCCAACATCATCGAACGTAAACTTGTTCTTAGATAGGACCGTGTACGATAATAGCAAAAGGACGATAAGCAGGATAAAATCCATTTTCGAGAGTATTAGCGAATCTGCCTCATACATGTTTGAAGGTATCATCAGAAACCATAGAAGTAACAATGCCAACACTCCTGGTACACTTGCCAAAGACATACGCTTCATTCTCATTGCTTCAAATAGTCCAACTGTCGCCAGAAAATAAATAAAGACAACAAATGGGAGCTTTCCGTATATAACGATTGGTAAAAAAACTGCTGCTGCAATAACAGCTGTAATAATTCTTTGTTTCATTGTATGTCCAACACCTTCTTATATACCACCAAATCTTCTCCCGCGCATTTGAAAACTATTAATTGCCTCATATAAATCATTTTCTTCAAAGTCAGGCCATAGTACATCTGTAAAATAAAATTCTGCATACGCCAATTGCCACAGCATAAAATTGCTTAATCGTATTTCACCACTTGTACGAATTAAAAGATCTGGATCCGGTAATAAATTGCTGAAAAGATATTCTGAGAACATCTCTTCTGTTAATTGATCGGTTGTAAGTGCGTTATCATTGATATCTGCCGCTACATCCTTTACAGCACGGAGGATTTCATCGCGTCCCCCATAATTTAAAGCAAAGTTAAGAATAAGTCCAGTGTTATCCTTCGTTTTCTCCATTGCATTGTTAACAGCTCTAAGGGTATGTTCGGGTAGATCAGACTTATTCCCCATAAGTCGTACTTGTACATTCTCTTCCATTAATTCTGGCAGGAATGTACCGAGGAACTCTTCTGGCAATTTCATTAGAAAATCGACTTCGAGTTTTGGTCGTTTCCAATTTTCAGTTGAGAAAGCATACATAGTCAGAACTTTTACCCCCAGGCTATTGGCAGCCTTGGTGATTTTTCTTACGGTTTTCATTCCTTCGTGATGTCCCGCTATTCTCGGCATTGCACGTTTTTTGGCCCATCTTCCATTGCCGTCCATGATAATGGCGATATGCTCTGGGATGGGATGGTTCATTATTTCTTCTTTTAAGCTAAGCGATTTAGAGGTTTCTTTGCCTCTCCACTCTTGTATTTTCTTCAGCATAAAAATCCTCCATTAAAAATAAACAGACGTACCTATAGGGTCTATCCATTTATAGTAACAGTATTAACAAAAAAACCCCCTGTAAACATTAGAGGGTCTTTCCATCTTTCTATTTTACATGTAAATCGCTTATACTTCCATGATTTCTTTTTCTTTTTCTTTTGTAACGGAATCAACTTTGGCGATGAACGCGTCAGTCTGCTTTTGGATGTCATCCGTATAGCCGCGTAACTCGTCTTCCGTGATTTCTCCGTTCTTTTCTAGTTTCTTCAAATCATCATTTCCATCACGGCGAATATTGCGGATACCTACTTTCGCTTCTTCGGAAATTTTCTTGATTTGTTTTACTAGATCTTTACGGCGCTCTTCTGTCAATGCAGGAATAGAGATACGAATTACTGTACCATCATTGGAAGGGTTTAATCCAAGGTCTGCTTTGATGATTGCTTTTTCGATATCACCTAATGATGTTTTATCGTAAGGTTGTACCACAAGCAGTCTTGCTTCAGGTACATTTAAAGAAGCCAATTGGTTTACCGGAGTCGGTGCACCATAGTAGTCAACTGTCACTTTATCAAGTAAAGCTGCACTTGCGCGACCTGCACGGATTGTTGCCAATTCTCTAGAGTAAGCTTGTACCGCTTTTTCCATTCTGTCTTTTGTTTGAGTAATAACTTGATTTGCCATAATTATTTCCCCCTCACAATCGTTCCGATATTTTCACCTAATACTACTCGCTTAATGTTGCCTTCTTCCATGATGGAGAAAACGATAATAGGGATATCATTGTCCATACATAATGAAGACGCAGTAGAGTCCATAACAGCTAGTCCTTCACGTAATACGTCTAGGTAAGATAATGTATCATACTTTGTTGCAGTCGCGTCGATAGTAGGATCTGCACTGTACACTCCATCCACATTGTTCTTCGCCATCAAGATGACATCTGCTTCGATTTCTGCTGCACGCAAGGCTGCAGTTGTATCTGTGGAGAAGTATGGGTTTCCTGTTCCTGCTGCGAAAATGACTACACGTTTTTTCTCTAAGTGACGAATTGCTTTTCTTCTAATGTAAGGTTCAGCAACTTGACGCATTTCAATAGATGTTTGAACTCGTGTTTGCACACCGGAGTTCTCTAAACTATCTTGAAGTGCTAAGGAGTTCATAACAGTTGCAAGCATGCCCATGTAATCTGCTGATGCACGGTCCATCCCCATTTCGCTGCCGACTTTTCCTCTCCAGATGTTACCGCCGCCTACGACAACCGCTACTTCTACACCTAGTTCGGTTAGTTCTTTTACTTGTTGAGATACAGATTTGATGACAGTAGGGTTGATACCGAAGCCTTGTTCACCTGCAAGGGCTTCTCCGCTTAGTTTTAGTACGATACGTTGATATTTAGCTTGAGCCATAGTAACCTCCATTAATAAAAGGGTTTAATTCGGAATCTGTTAAACGCCGCTGTTGATTTACGCAAATGGCCTCGCTTTCCTAGGGGCGCTGCTGGAGCCTCCTCGGCAAGCCTGCGGGGTCTCCACCTAGCGCTATCTCCCTTAGGAGTCTTCGCCTTTTGCTCCAATCAACAGCTAGGATATTTAAAGAACTAATACTTAAACTTTAACAGAATCATTTTAAAATATTTTCCTAAAAAGAGGAACACATAAGTGTTCCCCTTTTATATATGTTGTTCCTCTTATTTTTTAACTTGGCTCATTACTTCTTCAGCAAAGTTGTCTTGGCGTTTTTCGATTCCTTCTCCAACTTCGTAACGGATGAAGGATTTTACAGTAGCGCCTTTGCTTTCTACGAATTGACGTACTTTCATGTCAGGGTTCTTAACGAAAGTTTGGTCAAGTAGGCAGATATCTTCGAAGTACTTACCAAGACGGCCTTCTACCATTTTAGCTACGATGTTCTCTGGCTTACCTTCGTTTAGAGCTTGTTCAGTTAATACTTTGCGCTCGCGGTCTGCTTCTTCTTGAGAAACTTCGTCACGAGAGATGTATTTAGGGTTGATAGCAGCGATGTGCATAGCAACGTCTTTTGCAGTAGCTTCATCAGTAGTACCTTCAAGAAGAGTCAATACTCCGATACGTCCGCCCATGTGCAAGTATGCACCGAATGCGTCAGCGTCTGTTTTTGTAACGATAGTGTAGCGACGAAGAGTTAATTTCTCACCGATTTTAGCAATTGCAGAGTTGATGTGTTCAGAAACTGCAACACCGTTGTCCATTTTAGCTTCAAGAGCAGCTTCTACAGACTCAGGCTTGTGGGAGATAAGGAATTCACCTAGTTCGTTTACAAGTGTTTTGAAGCCTTCGTTTTTCGCAACGAAGTCTGTCTCGGAGTTTACTTCAAGAATTACCGCTTCGTTTCCTTTCGTTACGATAGCAGTTAGACCTTCAGCAGCGATACGGTCTGTTTTCTTAGCAGCTTTAGCAATACCTTTTTCACGCAAGAAATCGATTGCTTTTTCCATGTCTCCGTTTGTTTCCGTTAACGCTTTTTTGCAATCCATCATGCCAGCGCCAGTTTTTTCACGTAATTCTTTTACCATTTGAGCAGTAACAGCCATTGTTCATTTCCTCCTTAGGATATGTAAGTATTTTTTATTACGAATGTCATATTTTCCAAAAAAAAGTGATAAAAGGCTTTCCCCTCTTATCACCTTTTCTTCAATCAAATTATGCAGTAGTTGTAGCTGTCTCTTCGCCTTGTTTAGCTTCTAAGATAGCGTCTGCCATTTTACCAGTTAATAGTTTAACCGCGCGAATAGCATCATCGTTTGCAGGGATTACAACATCGATTTCGTCTGGATCACAGTTAGTGTCAACGATACCAACGATAGGGATGTTTAATTTTCTTGCTTCTGCAACAGCGATACGCTCTTTGCGAGGGTCGATGATGAACAATGCATCAGGAAGACCTTTCATGTCCTTGATTCCGCCTAAGAATTTCTCAAGACGCTCAAGCTCTTTCTTCAACATTACAACTTCTTTCTTAGGAAGTACTTCGAAAGTACCGTCTTCTTGCATTTTTTCGATTGCTTTAAGACGGGAGATACGCTTTTGGATTGTTTCAAAGTTAGTTAAAGTTCCACCTAACCAACGTTGGTTAACATAGTACATTCCAGAACGTTCTGCTTCTTCCTTCACAGAATCTTGAGCTTGCTTTTTAGTACCAACGAATAATACTGTTCCGCCGTTACCTGCAAGTTCTTTAACGAAGTTGTAAGCTTCTTCAACCTTTTTAACAGTTTTTTGAAGGTCGATGATGTAGATGCCGTTACGCTCAGTGAAGATGTATCTCTTCATTTTTGGGTTCCAGCGACGAGTTTGGTGACCGAAGTGTACACCAGCTTCTAATAATTGTTTCATAGAAATTACTGACATGTTATATTCCTCCTAATGGTTTTTTTTCCTCCGTCAACGTCATCTCCAAGCAAAACTGACGAATCAGCACCAATGCTCAGATCGGCAAACGTGTGAATTTATAACACCGAAAATAAATATATCATAATCATTTTTGACAATCAAGTTTTAAATAGGTTTCATTGTCGAAATTTCAACAACAATTCTATTTCTGTTTTCCCTTTATTAAGTTTTTTGGCAATTTCAGATGAAGAAAGCCCTTTTTCGCTTAAATGCTTTACCTGATCTTTGTAGTTCCATTCCTCAAATGGTCTCTCTGCATTTAAAGTTTCTATGTCATCTTCTCTGACGTTCTCTTGTGTTAATAAGTCCTTCAGATCTGCCTCTGTAATCTCATCTTCCCTAGTATCAAAGTTTTCTTGTTTGTCTAATTGGGGTTTTTCAGGATTGCTTTTAGACAGTTTTTGCAGAAAGGAGTTGTTTTCTTCTTTTAATTCCAATACGTAGCTCGTGATGGTATCTTCTGCTTCTTGTAACAAGGTACGGTATTCTTGTTCAAGTTGTTGAACTTTGGAGATTTTGATAAAAAGTAAAATAATAAAAAAAATCGCAAGAAGTATAAGTGCGAAATTTACAATAGTAAAAATTATTAACATGTCTTCACAACCCTTTTATCATTTGCCTGCTGCCCTGATTGGACAACAGGCGACCAAAAAAATGTTACAGTATAGGATTTAATTGTTTTCTTAATTTAAAGATAGCCTTGGAGTGTATTTGGGATATCCGGGATGTTGTAAGTCCCAACACTTGTCCAATCTCTGTTAAAGTTAGTTCTTCTTTGTAGAATAAACTAATCACTATTTGTTCGTTTTCCGTTAGATTCTCAATCTGTTCACCTAGTAGATGGACTAGTTCTGATTTGATTAATTCTTCTTCTGGAGATATAACCTTTTCATCTTTAAGAACATATGCTCCATGGGATTGGTCATCATTTTCCTTTGGCATCTCATCCATCGACAGTATGTTTGAATAAAAGACTTCATGCATAACGGTGGAGACTTCTTCTTCCGGCATGCCCAGGTGTGTTGCAACTTCCTCCAAGGTAGCATTTCTCATCAGTTTCTGTTCTAGTTTTTCTAGAGTAGACTCAATTCTTTTTGCTTTCTCTCTTACACTTCTTGGGAGCCAGTCCTCTTTTCGTAAACCGTCTATAATTGATCCTCTGATTCTAAAAGAAGCATACGTATCAAATTTCAAATCGCGAGACGGGTCAAATTTTTCAATGGCATCAAATAAACCTACAAATGCCAAGCTTTTCAATTCTTCCCTTTTCACACTTTTAGGCAGTCCTGTTGAGATCCGCTGAACATGATAATGTACAAGAGGCATATATTTTTTTACTAAATAGTCCCCTGCGTCAGGATCTTTTTTTGTTTTCCAAAGATCCCAATAGAGGGAATCTTTGTTTGAAGTTGAAGTAGACATGGCTTTCCTCCTAATATACTCCTAAGACCGAAAGCGGTTAAATGTAACATACTCCTTTATTAACGGTTTTTATCATTAACTTCCCGTTTTCAGGATTAAATTCAATGGTTCTTCCATTGTTTCCTCCACAGTCCTCACTAATCAATGGAATATGTAAGGCGGCTAGCTTCTCCTTTACCGCTTCTACATTTCTCGGTCCAATTCTCATCATGTCAGCGCTCGCACTGCTAAACTGGAACATCTGAGCTCCGCCTGCAATCTTGGCTTTCATGCTGTAGGACTTGATACCTTTGAGAAGAAGAGTTTCAACTAGATGCAAGATCCCTGTATCTGCATATTTATCTGCATTGATAGGTGTCTGTCTTGTCAGATTTGAATCGGGAAGCATGATATGGACCATTCCGGCAATCTTTGTGGTGGTGTCATATATCACAACTCCTACACATGACCCAAGGCCGGCAGTTCGAATTAGTTGAGGAGCTTTCACTATTCCCATTTCTGCAATACCAACTTTGATGACTGCTTCTACACTCATCATTATCCTTCACCCAACGCTGCCACTATTTTTTCAAATGAATCCGGATAAGGAATGAGGAAAAAATGGCCTTTCGTCTTATCGACTTGGCTATCTGTTGTTTCCGTCAATTCTGTATCAATAAAAATGGAATGGTCACTGACTTGGGAGATTTCCAAAAGTCCAGTTACGACAATTGCTCCAACCATATCAATGGTGACTTCTGGGACAGAAGGTGTAACACTAAGCCCGATGCACTCAGATAACGCAGTCAAATAATGTGCAGATACTATATTTCCCAACTCTTGCAAAGCGGAAAGGCCGAGTTCATGTGAAGAAAGTTCATCAACACTTATCTGTTTCTCAGGTATCAGTTGGTTTATCAGTTTTGTCGCATCTTCCAAAGATAAAACAAAGAACAAGCTTCCAGATAATTCGCCCTCCATCCTTAAAAAGACTGCAGCTACAGGTCTGTCTGATCCACCCATCAATTCCATCATCTCATTAAAAGAAACAATTTTTGCTAAGGGGACATTCATATTTATCTCTTTATTAAGCAGTTGGGATAATGCGGTTGCTGCATTGCCTGCACCTATATTTCCTAACTCTTTTAAAAGATCTAATTCGTTAAATTTATTCATCTATACGGCCTCAAACTTTGAGTTGATCTAGTTGCAGTATTTCATTTAGATCTAGACATACGAATAGTCTTTTGTCGATTTTCACTACACCTTGAACGTATTTATTTTCTACAGAGCCTACCACTTCGGGTGCAGGTTCGATTGCCTCCTCTGTGATATCCACTACGTCATTGGCAGCATCTACAATAAATCCTACTTCATGCTCATCTACTACGGTGATGATGATGCGAGAAGCATCTGTTTCCAGTTTTTCCTCAAGGTTGAATCTTGTGCGCAAGTCCACTATTGGAGTGATGACGCCCCTTAGGTTAATGACTCCTTTTATATGGGGAGGGACGTTGGGAACACGTGTGATTGGCAAAAGTTTTTCAATGGAACGTACTTGTTGGACTGGTATTGCGTATTCTTCTTTTTGGAGTTCGAATACGATTAGCTTTAATTTCTTTTCGGTTGCCTCCATCAGTGTTGCCTCCTGTTCATTTTATTAAATGGTATCGTTTAATACCGCTGTTGATTTCCGAAAATGGCTTCGCTTTCCGCGGGGCGACCTTGAGACTCCTCACAACGCTTCAGGGGTCTCAACATTGCCGCTTCTCTCCCGCAGGACAAGGAAGGCTTCGACAGCGATTCTTCGCACGAAGAAAATGCGTAGCATTTTCGAGGAGTCTTCGCCATTTGCTCCAATCAACAGCTAGGGTTTTTATTTAATTAAGGCGTTACAGTCTACGATTAGGGCTACTTGGCCGTCGCCAAGGATGGTTGCTCCGCTGATTGCGAAGGTTGAGTTTAGGTATTGTCCTAGACCCTTCAGTACAACTTCTTGTTGTCCGATGAAGGAATCAACCACTAGCGCGGCTATTTTTTCGCCTTTTTTCACTAAAACAAGTGAATAAAAATCTGGACGTTCTACTTGCTCTTTTGGCACTTGGAAGACTTTTTCTAAGTAGACGACAGGTACGATTTTCCCTCTGAAGTCAATGACTTCCTGATTATGTGCTGTTAGGATCTCATCCTTTTTAATGATGGCAGTCTCTATAATAGAAGATAAAGGAATTGCATATTTTTCATTCTCTATTTCCGTTAATAAAACGGAAATGATGGAGAGCGTTAACGGGAGCTGGATGGAAAATGTTGTGCCTACACCTTCAAGAGAATCAATGGTGATTTTTCCGCCTAATGACTCTATCGTGTTTTTCACAACATCAAGTCCAACGCCGCGACCTGATATATCAGAAATTACTTCTGCGGTGGAAAAACCAGAAGAAAGGATAAGTTGATATACTTCTTGTTCGGTTAACCTTTCCCCTTCTTGTTGAGAAATGACCCCTTTACTGATAGCTTTATTAAGAACTTTTTCTTTCGAGATACCGGCACCATTGTCCATGATTTCAATAAAAACATGATTTCCGCTATGATATGCTTTGAGCGTTATTTTTCCTTCTTCTGGCTTTCCATTACGGTTTCTAACCTCAGGTGTCTCAATGCCATGGTCAATTGCGTTGCGTAATAAATGAACAAGTGGATCTCCTATTTCATCCATCACTGTTCTATCAAGTTCTGTTTCCGCTCCAATAATATTAATGTCTACCTTTTTCCCAAGGTCTCTCGCCAATTGTCTTACCATTCTAGGGAAACGGTTAAAGACTGTTTCTATTGGAACCATACGCATGTTTAAGATAATATTTTGTAAATCATTAGAGATTCGGGACATTCTCTCCACTGTTTCAATTAATTCAGGTTCATTCAGATCTTTAGAGATTTGTTCTAATCTACCTCTGTCTATTACAAGTTCCTCAAACAAATTCATTAATCCGTCTAATCGGTCAATACTGACTCGAATTGTTTTATTGGATCCTGGTGTTGCCTTGACTGGTGTCGGCTTGTCTTCCTTTTTTTCCAATACAGCTGTTGTTGCAGCCACTTCTACTTGTGCTGTTGTCACTTCTTCCACTGCAACTTCTACTGAGCTTGCAGAGTCGAACGCGGCAAGAAGTTGCGTATCTAGCTTATTAACCGTTACCTTTTCAAGCTCCGATACCTTCATTATCTTTTCTTTTATAGTACTTACTTCTTCTTTTGTTACCATTGTAATTTGGAAGCTTTCTTCAAATTTCTCTTCCTCTAGAAGATCGACGGAAGGGTAAGATTTGATTACTTCTCCCATACCCTCTACCACTTCAAAAACCATAAACACTCTTGCGGCTTTTAATAGACAATCTGGTCTTAAAGTTATCGTTACTTCATATGGGGTGTATCCCTGGTCCTCGGATTGTTGCAAGATGGTAACTTCATAAGAATCATATGAATGTTCTGAAGTTGTTTGAGCAGCAGACTTTGTTGGCAAGGAGAATGCTTCCCCCTTCTCAATTTTTACAAGAAGGGAAACCACTTCACTGACATCTTTTTTACCGTCTCCGCCTTCTGAAATAGAAAGCACCATCTCCTCTAAGTATTCAACGGAACGAAATACGATGTCTAACAGGTTGGTGGTGACGTTCAATTTTTCATTACGGATAAGATCAAGTACGTTTTCCATTTGATGAGTCAAACTGGCCAGATCCTCATACCCCATTGTTGCAGACATACCTTTAAGAGTATGAGCAGATCTGAATATCTCGTTAACAATCTCTATGTTTGCTGGGTGTTTCTCCAACTCTAATAGCTGATTATTAATAGTTTGCAAATGTTCTTTGCTCTCTTCTAGAAAAATATCTAAATATTGGTTTAAGTCCATTCATTGCACCCCTATGACAAAATATATTGGTTAATTCTCTTTGACATATCTTTCAAATGATGTACTTCATCTACCATACCTGATAGTATTGCGGCCCTTGGCATACCATATACGATGCATGATTCTTCAGACTCAGCAAGTACCAAAGTTTCTGTAGCCCCTCTTTCCTTTATCTGCTTTAATCCGTCTGTCCCATCATTCCCCATTCCTGTAAGTATCACGGCAATTTTTTGGTAGTTTTCCAGTGTGCTAATAGATTGGAATAACATGTCTACAGAAGGACGATGACCTCTTTTAGGCGGAGCATCATGAAGGTGAATAAAGAGGCTTCCAGCACGCTTTATCACTTCCATATGAAAATCTCCAGGTGCGATATAGGCGGTTCCCATTTCTACTTTTTGATTATGTACGGCTTCAAGTACTGTGATATTGCACATGGTGTTAAGTCTATCAGCAAGTGACTTGGTAAAATGTCTTGGCATGTGCTGCACAATAAAAAGCGGTGCTGGAAAAGATTTTGGAAGCGTCGAAAGGAGTGTTTGCAACGCCCGAGGTCCACCAGTGGAGGTCCCGATACAGACCAATGCATCCCCAACCTTACGTTGTCTTCCTAAT
This sequence comes from Bacillus sp. RO2, assembly GCF_012911845.1. Lineage (GTDB taxonomy): Bacteria > Bacillota > Bacilli > Bacillales > Bacillaceae_I > Sutcliffiella_A. The sequence goes on from NZ_JAAXCU010000052.1 coordinate 39,776, forward strand.
AGGTCTATTTTACTATAAATATTATGGGAGGAAAGTATTTCCTTCTCTTTTTTAATAGGTTGCTTGAAAAGTGTCAGGTTTGATTTGGACGCCAACAGTATTTTGTTGATGAGTTCTTCTTTCACTTTGTGTATATCTAGCGAAATGGCACCGGATGGTTTAGCAACAAAATCAACTGCGCCTTGTTCCATTGCAATGATTGTATTTAAGGAACCCTCCGATGTTGTACTTGATAGCATTATTGTAGGAACCGGATGTTCCCTCATAATGACCTCTAATGCTTGCAAGCCATTCATTTGGGGCATCTCTACATCCAGGGTGACAACATCTGGAGAATACTCTTTTATTTTCTTAATAGCTTCTTTTCCGTTTTTAGCGGTAGCTACTACCTCTATCTCGGGATGTTTCTCTAGCAGATCGGATAACAGCTTTCTCATAAATATGGAGTCATCTGTAATAAGTACTCTCACTTTTTTCATGTTACAACCCTTCCTCTCCCATAAACCTAACCGAACAGTCGTCGAAGCTTATGTATAAATGTGTTCGTATTCTTGATGACAGTTGTATCACGTCCATGTAAGTAGTTGACCGCAATGTCACGGACGGCACGACTTACATGACTGTTGGGAAATCTTAATACAAATGGAGTTTGTTCCATTACAGCTAACGTCACATATTTATCGTCAGGCAACGACCCCAAATGGGAAAGGTTTCTGTTTAAGAATTGTTGAGTGACAGATTGTAGCCTTAGAGCGGTACTTATCGCATGTTTAGGACTTACTGAACGATTGACAACCAATTGAAAAGGTATACTTTGATCGTGGTTGTGAATAAATTTCATGGCAGAGTAAGCATCCGTCATAGCAGTAGGTTCACATGTTGAAATCAGGATTATTTCATTACATGCCAAGATTAACTGTAAACTTTCACTTGTAATTCCTGCACCCATATCAAAAATAATGTAATCAAATTGAAAGGACAATCGTTGCAGTTGAGAGAGAAAATGGTTTCGTTTTTGTTCATCAAAATGGAAAATTTCCTTTAAGCCGGAACCACCGGCAATATAAGATAATCCTTCTGGACCTTCCTGAACAATTTCTTCTAGAGAAAGGTTACGTTCAAAAAGGTGCAGAATACTATATCTTTGAGTTACTCCCAGCAGTATGTCTATGTTGGCCATACCTATGTCCATGTCAAAAAGTAATACCTTATAGCCTTTTTTCTGAAGGGTTAAGGAAAAGTTCAAAGAGAAGTTCGACTTGCCCACCCCACCTTTTCCGCTCATCACTGCAATGGCTCTTGTTTCTTTTTTTATCGAGATTTCTTCTTCAGGCTGTCTCTTTGATTTTTTTACTTGTTCCCTTAATGCTCTTGCCTGATCGTTCATTCTTGAATTTCCTCCATGATGGAGCGAACCATCAGTTCTTTTGTGAATGGAATAAGGTCTTCAGGAACATTTTGGCCGTCTGTTACAAACGCAGCCCCTTTTTTATAAACCCTAGAAATCTCATACATGGAACTTACAGAGGTTGTTTCATCCTTTTTTGTAAAAATAAATTGGTGGATTCCTACATTCCAAAACTGATCCGTTATTTTTTTCATATCAGACAATTTAGAAGTAAGAGATAAAACCAAAAATGTGGTCATTTCTTCTTTAAAATGGAGTACTTCCTTCAATTCCTCTACAAAACGTTCGTTTAAAAAGTTTCTTCCGGCTGTATCTATGAAGACGACATCCAAATGGGATAGCTTGTTTTTGGCAGCTGAAAAGTCTTCTGCAGAATAACAGACTTCAATGGGTGCTTCTAATATGCTAGCGTATGTTTTCAATTGTTCAATTGCTGCGATACGGTATGTATCTGTTGTAATGAAGCCGATGGATTTTCCTTTTTTAAGGGCAGCGTTAGCAGCCAATTTGGCTAATGTCGTTGTTTTTCCTACACCTGTTGGGCCTACGAGGCAGATGAATTTCTTTTTGTAAGGATTATGGTCAAACGATACCTCTTCCAATGACTGAAACACTTCCGCTTCTACTAGCTCCAACATAGATTTATAAGACAATGTTCTATTTTCCAACCACTTCTCGTGCAATCTATCCATTATCTCTTCAACCTGTACTACGTTAATATCAGTTTTTAAGAGTTTTTCTTCCAATTGGAAGAAGAAGTCTGGCAGCAAAGGATCCCTCTGCTTTTCTTTCGTTAAGCTTTTCATCATCTTCTTCATTTCCTGTATACTGTCAAAAAGTTTATCCTGCTCTACCTTTGATGTTGGAGAAGAAATGGTTTCCTTGGAATCGCGCATTTCCGTCTTTGGTCGCATGGTTGCATTCTTAGTTTTCACCATTTGGTTTGATGGTTCTTCATCCACTGCAGCAATCACTTCCACTCCTTTTTTGGAAAGGAGCCCAAAAAATCTTGATGTTTTGACTGCTTTTGAATTAAGGATGACTGCATCATCTCCTAATTCAAGACGAACCAGTTGCATTGCCTGTTGCATATTCTCAGCTTTATATTTTTTTACTTTCATCCTTCCACATTCACCACCCCGATGCTTTGTACTTCTATGCTTGCTTCCAACTCGTTATAAGATAGAACAGGTAATTGCGGCAAATATCGATCTAACATTTGCTTCACATACATTCTGACAGCCGGCGAGCATAAAAGGATTGGCGACTGCTCATAAACAGAGAACTGTTCCATCTGCTCTCCCACTTTTTGGACAATTTCCATTGATACGTTTGGATCAAGTGATAAGAAGTTTCCATGTTCTGTTTGTTGTATGTGATCAGCAATAAGTTTTTCCACCCTGCCTGCCAATGTAACGACTTTAAACGTCTCATTTCCTACAACATATTGATTGGTTATCTGTTTACTTAGTGCTTGTCTTACATACTCAGTTAAAAGGTCAGTGTCTGCTGACATTTTTCCGTAGTCTGCCAACGTTTCAAAAATAATAGGCAGGTTCCTGATCGACACATTTTCTTTCAATAGTTTGGCAAGAACTTTCTGTACGTCCCCAATGGAAAGTGGTGATGGTGTTACCTCTTCCACTAAAATTGGGGTGCTTTCCTTCAAATGGTCGACAAGTTGTTTTGTTTCTTGCCTTCCAAGTAGCTCATAGGCATGTTGTTTCATTTTTTCTGTAATATGGGTTGATACCACAGAAGGAGGATCAACAACGGTGTAGCCGTACATTTCTGCTTCATCTTTCATATCTTCGCTTATCCATTTAGCAGGAAGACCAAAGGAGGGTTCTATCGTATCAATCCCTTCAATACTGTCATCGTCCATTCCGGGGCTCATTGCAAGGTAGTGATCAAGCAATAGCTCGCCTTTAGCAACTTCATTCCCTTTTATTTTCAAACGATACTCGTTGGGTTGTAACTGAATATTGTCCCTTATGCGAACAACAGGTATGACTAACCCCAGCTCAAGAGCTAGTTGCCGTCTTATCATGACGATCCTATCCAACAAGTCTCCTCCCTGCTTGGAGTCAGCTAATGGGATCAGCCCATACCCGAATTCAAATTCAACCGGGTCGACAGATAAAAGATTGACTACGCTGTCTGGACTTCTCAGCTCATCTGTCACAACTTCCTCTTCTGTTTCCTCTTCCACCACAATATCTTCTTTTTGCTTTTTACTAATCATGTATGCGCCAACAATGATAAGAGAAGCAATTGGTGCGGTTAGCAACGGCCCTATAGGAGTGGCAATTCCCAGCAGAAGAATGGTGGTACCAGCCACATAAAGCATCTGCGGGTAGGCAAACAATTGTTTAGTAATATCTCCACCAAGATTCCCCTCTGATGCTGCCCTTGTCACCACGATACCAGTAGCAGTTGCTATTAAAAGGGCAGGAATCTGAGAGACAATTCCATCACCGACTGTAAGAAGAGTAAACTTTTGGGCAGATTCTGCAAAACTTAATCCCATCTGCGCCATACCGATAACAATACCGAAGATAACATTGATGAATACGATGATGATCCCTGCAATGGCGTCTCCCTTCACAAACTTACTGGCTCCGTCCATCGCTCCGTAGAAGTCCGCTTCTTTTGCAATTTTTTCACGTCTTTCTTTGGCAACTTGTTCCGAAATCATTCCTGCGTTCAGGTCTGCATCTATACTCATCTGCTTACCAGGCATTGCATCCAACGTAAAACGTGCAGCGACCTCGGAGACACGTTCTGCGCCTTTCGTAATAACCACAAACTGTATGACCACCAAAATAATGAAAACAACAAGTCCGACGACGACATTGCCACCTACAACGAATGTTCCAAACGTTTCTACAACAGTACCCGCAGTACCTTCACTCAGAATGGATCTTGTCGTAGAAACGTTTAGACCTAACCTGTACAGTGTTAGTAGTAAAAGTAAGGAAGGAAATATCGAAAATTGCAACGGCTCTTGGATATTCATGGTTGTTAAGAGAACAATCAGAGCAAGGGAGATATTAATAATGATAAAAATACTTAGCATCCATGGATAAAAAGGAATAATTAACATGGCAATAATTAGAATGACACTAAGTAATACGGATAAATCTCTAGCTGACATAGACTTCTATCTCTCCTTTTCTTCCAACCATCATTTCACTTGATTTTGTAATCGGTAAACATATGCCAGAATCTCTGCAACCGCCTGAAAGAATTCTTCTGGAATGGCATCTCCTATTTCAACTTGTGCATAAAGAGACCTTGCTAGCGGTTTATTTTCTACTGTGGCAATGTTATGTTCTTTTGCTTTCTCTTTAATCTTTTTGGCGACAAAGTCTACTCCTTTAGCAAGAACGATTGGAGCATCTCCTTTAGTTTCATCGTATCTCAATGCAATAGCGTAGTGGGTTGGATTTGTAATGATAACATCTGCCTGAGGAACGTCCTGCATCATCCTTTGCATCGCCATTTCCCGTTGTTTTTGCTTGATTTTAGATTTGATAAGCGGATCACCTTCCGCTTTTTTATATTCATCCTTCACATCATGTTTGGACATTCGGATGTTCTTTTCATAATCATATTTTTGATACAAATAATCGAAAATGGATAAAAACAGTAAAGCTCCTCCAGCAAATAACCCCATTCGTACGGTCAAGCTCCCTAAAAAGGAAAACGCCTCATGTAAATTCTTTTGGGAAAGTATCAGCACTTCTTCTAAACTCATCCACAAAATAGAAAAAGTGATGACCCCAACAAAAACTATTTTCAACATAGACTTAACAAATTCGACGATGGCCCGTACAGAATAGATCCGTTTAAAACCTTGAATAGGATCTAGCTTATTTAGTTTCATATGAATTGCTTCTGTTGAGAATAAAGGACCAACTTGTAGATAATTAGCAATAACAGCCCCAAGGAAAGCAGCAAGCATAACCGGCCCGATGATCCAAACCAATTGCATGATCAATTCCAAAAATATCATATGAACTTTTTGGACAGTCACTTCCTCAAGCAAATAAACTCGGAAGGAATGTTCAAAAAGTTTTAAGATCTCTACCTTCATCCATGGGCCAATAGCCAACAGACAGAGGAAGACTGAAATTAAAACGAAGGAAGTATTCACATCGGCACTTTTAGCAACCTGTCCTTTTTTTCTTGTATCCTGCTTCTTTTTCGGTGTAGCTTTCTCGGTCTTTTCACCACTGAAATATTGCAGGTCTAACCTGACCCATTTAGTCATCTAAAAACCCCCAAGCAATTCCATTAAGCCTCTCATCGTATGAAGCATGAGTTCAAAGAGCTTATAAAACAGTGTGAAAAGTATGGTGAGAGAAAATATAATCGTGATAAAACTTACTCCAATCTTTAAAGGAAGACCCACCACGAAAACGTTAAGTTGCGGAACTGTCCTAGCAACGATCCCAAGTGCCACATCCACGAGAAATAGAACGCCGACGATTGGAATGGCAAGTTGAAGCGCAATGACAAACATCGTGTTAATTGTTTTTAAGATAAACTCAAACACTTGTGATTCCCCAAGAGGTATCCATGGTTGCGTGATCTCTATTAATTCATAGCTGTAAAATATCCCATCCATCATTAAGTGGTGCCCGTTTACTGATAAAAGGAGCAGCAGGGCAAAAATATAGAAAAACTGTCCCATGATTGGACTTTGTACGCCTGTTTGCGGGTCTATAACATTGGCAATCGCAAAGCCCATTTGGAAGTCGATAAAACCACCTGCTATTTGAATAGCAGATAAAACCATATAAGCTACCAGGCCTATCAGCAAACCTACCATCAACTCTTTTATGACCAGCAAAATATACGTTCCATCAATACCGACAATCGGAAGGTCTATGGAAAAGGACATGACGAGTGCAAAGAAAAATCCAAGACCCACTTTAAAAGTAGAAGGAACGTTCCGATAAGAAAAGAGAGGAAGCGTAACAAAAAATGCTGTCACTCTTGTTAAAACTAATAAAAATGCCGGAAAATAGTTCACCCATTCTAGCATGGGACTAACTCACATACCTGTGAATATTATTAAAAATTTCCAATGCATAGGAAAGCATATTGGACAGCATCCACGGACCAAAAACAACCAATCCCACCAATACCGCTACAATTTTAGGTATAAATGCTAGCGTCTGTTCTTGGATTTGGGTAGTTGCTTGAAAAATACTTACAATCAAGCCCACGACTAAAGCCAGTATCAGAAGAGGAGCGCTAATTAATAGAATCGTATATACTCCCCGCTCTGCCATAGATATTACAAATTCCGGGCTCATTTTTACACCTCATTCAAAATGTTTGCAATAAAGATTTAACAATTAAATACCAACCATCAACAAGGACGAATAATAAAATTTTAAACGGCAATGAAATCATAACTGGAGGCAACATCATCATCCCCATACTCATTAAAACACTTGCGACAACCATGTCGATCACAAGAAAGGGAATAAAAATCATAAAGCCAATTTGAAAGGCGGTTTTCAATTCACTAATAGCAAACGCAGGGACTAGAACGGTAAGAGGTATATCTTCAATAGTTTCTGGTCTTTCCATTCCTGCATAATCGATAAATAATGCCAGGTCCTTTTGTCTTGTGTGTTTACTCATGAATTCCTTTAAAGGGATACTCGCTTTCTCATATGCTTCATCGAGCGTAATTTCTTCGTTGAAAAGAGGCTGAAGTGCCTGATCATTCACTTGTGAAAAGGTTGGTGCCATAATAAAAAACGTCAAAAATAAAGCAAGGCCTATTAAGACTTGGTTTGGCGGCATCGATTGGGTTGCAAGGGATGTTCGGACAAACGATAATACAATGATGATTCTCGTGAAACTCGTCATCAGTATAAGTATCGCTGGTGCTAAAGAGAAAACAGTCAGTAATAATAATAGTTGCACGGATGTGGAGACGGTCGACGCTTCATTTCCACTAAATAGTTCCACGAATTCCGTCATTGTCCATACTCCTTCTTATCATCCATTTCCGTCAACTTCGTTTTCCGATCTTTAGATAATTGCCCTAATTGATCTTGTAAAACTGATGAAAAACTCGATTTACTTTTAGTTTTCTTCATTCCTTTAAGCTTTTCCACCAAACTTGATAGCCTATCGGTATTAATTGCGAGATTCTCTGAGCGATCACGATAGGACTGAATCAGTTGTTCACGTTCTTGTTCATCTGTAATTTCTTTTAAAAGATTAATGGAGTCTCCAACCCCGACAACCAACACGCTGTTTCCTACTTTTACAAGTTGAAGAGATTTGTTGTTTCCGAGGTTTGTCCCACCAATATTTTCAACCGAACGACCACTATCTAACCTATTTCTGTTATTGATTAGTTTCAAAGCTCCATAAAGCAATGCCAGTACAAATAGCAGGGCGAATATCATTTGGATAAAATCAAACATAGAAACGGATGGCGGCTTTTGTTCCAGTAATTCTTGTTGATTTGAAGAAGGAGCTTTTGGGTCTCCTTCTGTTTCATCAGTATGTGGTTTTTGGTCTTGTAACTGGTCATACACACTGTTCTTCAGACCTTCTTCTCCTTCTGCAAATACTGACATCGGTTGTAAGAAGAGAAAAACCACAACTAGTAAACTACGTAAAATCTTGTTGGCATACAAAACAGACACCTCTAGGAAAGAGTTTTGTGGATGGCTTCAATCACTCGATCCGCTTGGAAAGGTTTTACGATGAAGTCTTTCGCACCCGCCTGGATTGCATCAATGACCATTGCTTGTTGCCCCATTGCAGAACACATGATGACTTTTGCATTCGGATTGATCGATTTAATTTCCTTAAGTGCAGTAATACCATCCATTTCTGGCATGGTGATATCCATTGTCACTAAATCTGGGTGGTGTTCTTTGTACTTTTCTACAGCTTGCATTCCATCAGCCGCTTCACCGACAACATCATAGCCATTTTTAGTCAGGATATCCTTTATCATCATTCTCATAAATGCTGCATCATCAACTATTAAAATTCTTTTACTCATGTTATTTCCCCCTAGATTCTATCGAAGTTTTCTGATTCTATCTGATTGACTTACAATATCTGTTACTCTTACTCCAAAACTTTCATCTATCACGACCACTTCACCTTGCGCGATAAGTTTATTATTGACAAGGATGTCCACCGGTTCCCCTGCAAGCTTATCCAGTTCGATAATGGAGCCTGTTGACAATTCAAGGATGTCTTTGACAGAACGCTTCGTTCTTCCTAATTCAACCGTAACCTGAAGAGGTATATCCAGTAGCATATTTAAGTTATTAGGTTCAGATTCCTCCACAGCTGTGGTCTCAAAACTAGTGAAGACTGCAGGTTGCACATTAACAGCTGGCTGCGGTCTTGGTGCAGGACTGCTAGGTCTTTCATGCCCACCTGCATATGCATGTTCTCTTTGTGGAGTTGCTGCAACGTAGGGTTCTTCCTCCTTATGAAAATAATCTGCTGTAGCAGACGTTGTTGATTGATCACGCTGTTCATAGGAGGTTCCGCTCGCTTGATTTGTTCCTGTTTCTGCTTGCTGATTAACTTGTGGAGATTGATTCGTGTCATCATCACGGTGTAACAGCTCTTCCACTAACTTTTTTGCAAAAGGATAAGGAAGTATTTGCATAATGGATGAATCAATTAATTTGCCAATCTTAATGGAAAATGCCACTTTGATTAATAGTTCATCCTCCGGCATCTCCGCAGTTCCATCTCCAGCTTTAAAATCAATCAACATAACAGATGGTGGTGATATGTCAATTTTTTTTGCGAATACTGTCGACATGGAAGTTGCTGCAGACCCCATCATTTGATTCATCGCTTCATGAACGGCACTCAGATGAATTTCATCAAAGTCACTTTGGGGGTTTTCACCTGTCCCTCCAAGCATTAGATCTGCGATGATTGCAGCGTCTCTTTGTTCTACTACTAGTATATTAGAACCTGAAAAACCTTCTGTATAACTCACTTTTATGGCTACATATGGGTCGGGAAATTCACTTTCCAAGCTGCTTTTCTCTATCAGCGACACCTTTGGGGTGGTTATTTGGACTTTTTGATTTAATAAAGTAGATAAAGCGGTTGCCGAACTGCCAAATGATATATTTCCAATTTCACCAAGCGCATCCTGTTCCATTGTAGATAGATATTCTTCAATATTTAGATCAACAAAGAGGGGTTCTTCATTGTTGTTATCTGTTCCTCGAAGCAACGCATCTATCTCATCTTGAGATAACATTCCATCACTCATCATCCTCATATCCCTCCTTGATTTTTTCTAATATTTGTACGGCCATGTTTTTCTTTACCTGACCAACCTGTGCATAAAAACTAGGTTTATTGTCCACTTTGACAATGATAGGCTCATCTATTTTCTGTTGTAATGGGAGTACATCGCCAATGGTTATATTTAATAAATCAGAAAATGATATCTCTGAATTTCCCAATTCAGTCGTTATCGTTAATGAGGTTGCCCGGATTGCTTTTTCGAGAGTTGCTATCTCGTGATCTTGCCTCACTTTATTTTTTTCTTCCATCCAATAGTGAGCAGATAATTTCGGAATCACCGGTTCCAAAACGACATGTGGAATACAGATATTAATCATCCCGGTTACTTCACCGATGGTAATATTCATAGATATGACTATTACCGTTTCATTCGGAGAAACTAATTGCAAAAACTGTGGGTTCACTTCTAGATCCGAGAGAAACGGCTGTATTTCGGCTACTGTATCCCAAGCCTCGCCGAAATTCTCAATGGCTCCCTCAAAAAGGGTTGTCATAAGTCTTGTTTCTATTTCTGTTAAACTGTCCACTTTGTTAACTCCTGTCCCTTTTCCCCCAAGTTGCCTGTCAAGCATTGCATAGGTGATGGTTGGGTTTATTTCAAGGACTACCCTTCCTTCAAGTGGAGCTACTTCAAATACATTCAGAATCGTCATTTTAGGTATCGAACGAATGAACTCTTCATACGGTAGTTGATCAACAGATGCAACACTGATTTGTATGTAAGTTCTAAGTTGTGCAGAAAAGTAGGTCGTTAATAATCGAGCAAAGTTTTCATGTATTCTCGTTAAATTACGGATTTGATCCTTGGAAAAACGAAGTGCCCTTTTAAAGTCATAAACTTTAACCTTTTTCTCCTGATTTTCCTTTTTTAGCTCCTCGGCGTTCATTTCCCCTGTTGATAAGGCTGAAAGAAGCGCATCAATTTCACTTTGTGACATCACTTCTGTCGACATATCCATCACCTCCTAATTTACATCGTTCTCTTGGTGATTAGTTTTGAAGAAGAAAGGAGGTTGTATAGACTTTCACGATTTCTCCGTCCTGCATCACTTCATTTATTTTTAGTTGAATTTCCTCTTCCAGTATAGTCAGACCTTTTCCACCTTCAAAATCTGAAGCTGTCTTGTTGGCAATTTCGTGTATTACGATGTTTTGCACCTGGAAATCTCTTTTCAATAGTTCTTCCGTTGCTTTTTTGCTATCCGTTTGGACTTTCATTTTCAAACGTACATAGCCGCCACTTTGTAAATTTGTTGTTATTTCTTCAAAATCAACGGAGTATTTAATGATTTCATCAATGGTGGGATCTTCTGTTGATTTATCCGCATAAAATTTATCCACTGTAACGAGTGCAACTACTCCAATAAGTGATATACCAAGAAGGATAATGATCATGATATTTAGTAATTTATTGCGAAACATCTTTTTTACCCTCCAAATGTGTTCCATGATGCATGTGAGCATAGAACTCCTTGCAATACAGAATCACTTCTTCCATACTCTCTTTCACTATCACTTTTTTACCGTTATTTAAGGTAATCATCGTATCTGGTGTTTCTTCAACCTGTTCAATCAACCAAACATTGACCGCAAATGGACGACCATTGAGTTTAGTTAGCTTTATCATATCTATCGGGCCAAGTTATTCCCACTTAGCCCTTCCCCCTTTATCGTTTCAGGTTGACGAGCTCTTGAAGTATTTCATCTGATGTCGTGATGATTCTCGTGTTCGCTTGGAACCCTCTTTGAGCTGTAATCATCTCCGTGAATTCTTCAGATAAATCTACATTGGACATTTCGAGCGTCCCGGAAATAATAGATGCAGCCCCATTGTCACCAGGTCTGAACATTTCTTCAAGTTGAATTCCGTCACCGTTTTTATCCATTGTCCCTGAGTTGTTCGATTGTTGAAACAGGTTTTCCCCGATTCTTTCTAATCCAGCATCATTTGGGAACTTTGCTAACATTAGCTGACCTGCAACTTTTAAGTCTCCGAATTGATCGATAAAGTTCACTTTTCCATCACCGGAAATACTGAAGCTTCGTGCATTAGGCGGAATTTGAATCAGCCCAGGACTGCCGCTCAATGAATCTGTCCATGTAGGTTGCTGGATCATTTCCGCTTTAGCGATGAAATTCTCGAAAGTCTTGAAAGCTGTGTCAAGACTGGTTTTTACAGACTGTGCATAGCTGACGAGATTCGATAGGTCATTGATATTGGCTGTTGCCCCATTAGGAATTGGAATGGTCGGATCCTGGACAACAGGGTCTATCATTCTGTATGCTATTTCGCCAGTTGCACCTATGAAACTATCAATTCCATTGTTCATGTTTTGAGCTGAAATTGTAAATGCGGCTCTTTGACCTTCATAGATATCGTTATTAAAATCATTGAACTGGGTTGCTGCATTATCTCTAGCAGTTTCGGCTGCCGTTGCGGCCGCTGCCAGCTGAGGATCAGTACCTCCAGATTCCAAATTCGCCTTTTCAGCATCTTCAAATGTCCTTTGTGCCTCCAGGAATTTCATTGCAAGATCAAGGTATTTGTTCGTATCATTTCTGAAGTCTCTGTATTCATCGAAGAAAATCTCACCAGAATTCAATGCAGCGTTGGATGCAGCCATGATTTGATCATTTGGAATTCTCTTCTCCCCTGTTTCGCCAATCATGTACATACCGTTAGCGTTCACGATGTAGCCATTATTATCAAGGTAGAAGTTACCTGACCTTGTATAGTTCATAGCAACTGCATTGTTAATCGCCCCACCTAAGATTTTGTTGTCCCCGTAAGCAGTATCGCTATCCACATTCACTCTTGTCACGTCTGCAATGGAGGCTACTGCAAAAAAACCATCACCGGATAAGGCCAAATCTAGTGGTCGTGCAGTAGTTTGAAGAGACCCTTGAGTCTGGATAGTATCTATTGTACTGATCATGGATCCTAAGCCGATTTGCTTCGCATTAACTCCACCTTTACCTGCCGCTGGGCCACTTGCACCTGATAATTGTTGTACCATCATCTCTTGAAAAGTGGCTCTTCCTTTTTTAAACCCGTAGGTATTTACATTTGCGATGTTGTTTCCGATCACATCTAATTTAGTTTGAAAGTTTCTTAGTGCGCCGATACTTGAATACATGGAACGTAGCATGTTTTTTCCCCCTTATTTTGCTTTCTTTTCTACCAATATTCTTTATTGTGTAATTTGTTGGATGGCTTCTAGAGGTATCTTTTTATCTGACAAGCGCTCATCAGTGACAGTGAGATGGATTTTTCCATCCTTTGTCAGTACAGAGTTCACCAAGACGTTTTCATAGGATTCTTCTCCTAAGCTTATGGTAACTTTTTTACCTATCAGATGACTTGCTGATAATAGAGAAGCGTTTCCGCCTTGAGAAACATCACCAGACTGATTCACCTTTGTGATTTGCTCTACGGTGATCTGACTTCCATCGTCCATAATTAATCTAGCTTTTCCATCTTGCATGGAGATACTTGTGACCGTACCGTTCTTCATTTCGACAAATGGTTCGTCTTCCACCATATATGTGTGCTGCCATGTAAGCTCTGACCCTAGATACTGTTGCAAGGAGAGTACGTTCATTTTATTCTGGGTATCTATAAAACCTTCCATGCTCTTGTTCAAGTTCGCCATTTGTTCAAGGGATGAGAAGTTTGCCATCTGGGCTATAAATTCTCTGTCTTCCATCGGATTTAAAGGATCTTGATTTTGTAATTGGGCAATAAGTAGTCGAAGAAAATCGTCTTTTCCCATTACATTGTTTTGTTTGGATAATTCCACCGGACGGTTCTGAATGTAAAGATCAGATGAAATAGTATTTGTCATGTTCTCTCACCTTCAGGGATTATTATTTCTAATTCTTCTAAAAGGACATCTTCAAAAGATTGATCGGAATCGTCTTGTTGCTTATCCTGCTTAAAAGATTGCTTAGCTTGAGCATTTTCTTCATTTGTTCCTTTATGCTGTTGAGTTAGTTTTTGATCATGATCTAAAAACACGACTTCAATTCTGTCAATACTCGCATTCGTTTGGGCAAGAGTTTGTTTTAAATTGGTCATTCCACTTTCAAGAAGCGAAGCAGCAGACTTGGAATGTACAATCAATTTTGTGACTAAGCCGTTTTGGGTTTCTTGCAGTTTAATATGTAATGTTCCAAGATGTTCCGGGGCCAATCTTATTGTCATCGACTGGTTACCGTTTACTAGTTTTGTCGTTGTTTTAGACAAAATACCTTCTAGCTTTTGGATCAACTGTTCACGTGCAACCTCATTTGTTGTTGTATCTACAACCCATTGAATAGTTGCCTGTTTTGGTTGTTGCAACATGTTTATGGTAACAGGACCGTTTTGTAGAAACGTTTCATTATTTGGCACAAAAGCTGTTTTGGTAGTAGACGAATCAAATGTGGTTGGTTGTAAGGCTTGTTGCGTTGCCCTTATCACCTGTTCCACCTTCCCCAATTTGGAGTCTATTGCCTTTAAAAGATCCTGTACATTTGACTGTTCTTTAGTAGTTAATTGCAGTTCTGTCTTTTCATCAACTGACGTCATGTAGCTTTTTATAAACATCATCACTCTTTCTGAAACTTGAGTGAATGGTTGAATCAACTGTTTATCTATTTTCCCTTGAGAATTACCGTCTAGATTAGCAAAGAGTGACATCATCGCCATTACATCTTCTAATAGATGGAAGTATTCTTTTGGAAGTTCTTTTGTATAAGGTGTATCTGACTCCATATTTCGCCATTCTTGAAGTTCATTTAGCAACGCAAGCTGCAATGTCAAGGTTTCATCCATTTCTTTAATCATTTTCTCAATGGTGGCATTTTCATCCTCTACCATGTCACTATTAGGCTTTGAAAGTGACAACATGGTGGAAAGGAGACTTTCAGACAAAATAAAACGGAAACTGTCCGATGTGTTTTCGGTAAGTTGCTCTGATTTTTTCACTCCGTCGATAGTCATTTTATTGCTTGATCCGACAGAAGCAGAAGCTTCACCTGTTACAAAAAAGTTCACTTCTTTCATTCCTTTCTAAAAACCTATTCATTATCGGCCAGTAGTTCCGTAAATCTTGCTGCCTGTTTTGGTTCTAGTTGTCCTAATATAGAAGATGTTTTCGATGTGCTTAATTCATTTAAGATCAGAAGTGCCATTTCTTCATCCAGTTCCATCATGATTTGAGCCGCTTTTTTCGTAGACATACCTTCATATAGCTTTGCCAGCTCTTTGGTTGAAGACTTTATTTCTTGTTGTTGTTTCTCTAAATCTTCTATTCTACTATTCGCTTCTTCAAGACTTGCAACAAGCTTTGTAATCTCTCTCTCCTTTTCACTTACTTGCCTTTCTAAGAGAATGATTTCTTGAGAGGAATTGGAGTTGTCATTTTGTTTTGGTGACGCCCCTTCTTCTTCCTTTTTTTCTTTCTCAGTTGTCATCACTTCTTCCTTGGCTGGGAGAAAAGATTGGGCAACTTCAAATACATTTTTCCCTTCGTACGTCAGATAACCCAATACAATGACAAGAGTGAAAAGGAGCGGAATGATAAACAAGTATAATAGCTTTTGCAGAAATGAATATTTTTCTTCTACTTCTTCTGATTGTTTTTCTTTTTTCATCGTTTATTCACCTATTCGTGTGTTGCGAATATTGAAGAATGGAGAGTTCGTCTATAAATGTTGCCTCCACTTTAAGATCATTTTGCTTCCAGTAAAGTTTTTCTTTGGTATCCAACACTTCATATTTTTTACATTCCACCGATTGTTCTTTCAGTTTTTCTTCTTTAAGATTCATGAAAGCTCTCGCATGACTTACTTTTTTTTGTTGGTGTAGCAAGTTTTTTTCCAAGTTATCCATGAAAAATTGTTGCTGTTTAAGTGTTTCTATTGGTATTCCGCTTTGAAGGCTGACTTGAAGTGATTCATCTAATTGCTCTTTTTTCTTTAAAAGTTCGTATAAGGCTTGTCCTTCCGTTTCAAACTGTGAAATGGCTGTTTGATATTCAGAACTCGCTTGATCTTTCTCGGCTTTTTTCACTACCAACAGTTTCTCTAAACGTCCTTTTCTAACAGACATGCCTAGCACCTACTTCATTAAGTTTGTTAGTTCTTTTTTTGTATCAGCAAACTTCCAACTGTCATCAACTTCTTGTTTTAAATAGTTAATGATGGCCGGGTAGGTTTGAATGGCATCATCAATTTCTCTGGAGCTGCCGCGCTTATACGCACCAATGTTGATGAGATCTTCTGCTTGGTAATATTTCGATAGCTTTTCCCGCATGGATTCGGCTGCTCTTTTATGTTCATGATCGACGATATGATTCATTACTCGACTCACACTTTTTAATACGTTAATAGCTGGATATTGTCCCTTATTGGCTAGGTCTCTATCTAATACGAAATGGCCGTCTAAAATACCTCGCACCGTATCAGCTATTGGCTCATTCATGTCATCACCGTCCACTAACACAGTATAAAATGCTGTGATAGAGCCTAATTGGTTTGTACCGGTTCTTTCCAACAACTTAGGCAGCATGGAGAATACGCTTGGGGTATAACCTTTGGTAGTCGGAGGTTCTCCAACAGCCAAGCCAACCTCTCTCTGCGCCATTGCTACCCTTGTTACAGAATCCATCATGAGCATGACATTATAGCCCATATCTCGGAAAAACTCTGAAATGGCGGTTGCTGTATATGCACCTTTTATTCGCATAAGAGCTGGTTGATCGGATGTGGCTACAATAACAATGGACCTTTTTAATCCTTCTGGCCCAAGGTCACGTTCCAAAAAGTCCCGAACTTCTCTGCCTCGTTCCCCAATGAGTGCGATCACATTAATGTCTGCATGCGTGTTTCGTGCAATCATGCCAAGAAGTGTACTTTTTCCTACCCCACTACCCGCAAAGATTCCTACCCTCTGACCTTTTCCGACTGTAAGCAGGCCGTCTATGACTTTTACTCCCACTTCCAACTCTTCTGTAATAGATGGCCGAGTCATTGGATTTGGTGGCGCCTGGTCTGTTGGGTATTTACCTAAGCCAACAGGTAATTCCTCTTCTGGATTTAATGGTTTGCCCATTGCATCCAGTACCATGCCCCTTAACTCTTCACCGATTCTTATTTCTAAAGGGTTATTTGTCGCTTCCACCATACACCCAGGCCCAATATCCTGAATATCTGTAAAAGGCATTAAAATAACGTGGTCGTCCCTGAAGCCGACAACTTCTGCTTGAACGATTCTTTTTTTCTTTTTATGGATGATGATATTGCATACATCCCCAATGGAGCTTTCAGGCCCTTTAGATTCAATCATAAGACCGATTACTCTTTTTACTTTTCCGTAACGCCTGTACGTATTCATTGTATCTATTTCTTTCAGCAAATCTTCTACGGTCAACATGATTACAACTCCACTCTCACAAGTTGCAAAAGATGTTCTTTTACTTCTTTCAACTGCGTATCAATAGAAACATCAATTCGTCCTGCAGTAGAATCAATCCAGCATCCATCATCTTGTAATTCCGCATCAGGAAAAATAATAAGTTCATATTGGCTATTGATGATATTTTGCAATATTTGTTTATTCATCAGTAGATTTGGGTATTGGCTAGGACTTACATAGATTTTTATTTCCTCTTTTTCTTTGACTTCTTTAAGCGCTGTCTGAACCAATTTCGTAAAAGTGGAAGGATCTGAATTCAAGGAAGATCCAATAATTTTTTCTGCTACTTTTACACTAAGCATGACGATGGACTCGATTGAGCTGTCAAGTTTTTCGTGGTACTGCAATTTAGCCAGGTCAATTATGCGGTTAGCCTCAGTAAGCCGCTCTTCATATAATGCTTGTGCTTGTTTTTCACCTGCTTGAAATCCCTGTTCATGTCCTTCGTTATACGCTTTTTGCATAAAGAGCTCTTTCTCTGATTCCCAAGCTTTCTTATCCTCTTCAATTGTCTTTACGGCTTTTTGTCTTTCTAAGGCTGCCTGTTCCAAAATGTAGGCGGCCTCCCGATTTGCTTTTTCTATGGCATGATTGATGGATTCTATACTATGACCAAGTACTGTTTCCGCTTTCGTTTCCGATTGTTTTTTGTTGAAAATAGGAGCAACTTTTATAGAAACAGATTCCGTATTTCCTTCTATTAAAGAAAAAGATTTTATTAACTTAGACAATGATGTCATCTCCTCCGCCACGAGCAATGACAATCTCCCCTGCTTCTTCAAGCTTTCTAATGATTCCTACAATTCTAGATTGAGACTCTTCAACATCCTTTAAGCGAACAGGACCCATGTATTCCATATCGTCTTTCATGGTTTCTACCATTCGTTTAGACATGTTCTTAAACACAATCTCTTTGACCTCTTCACTGGCAACCTTCAGTGCAAGCATCATGTCTTCATTTTCCACATCACGAATTACTCGCTGAATTGCCATGTTATCAAGCGTAACAATGTCTTCGAATACGAACATTCGTTTCTTGATTTCTTCTGCCAATTCCGGATCTTGAATTTCTAATGAGTCCAGGATGGTTCTTTCTGTACTTCTGTCCACCTGATTTAACACTTCCACGACAGAATCAATTCCACCTGTGTTTGTATAATCGCGAGTAACGGTAGTAGAAAGCTTTCTTTCAAGAATTTGCTCTACCTCATTTATGATCTCAGGAGATGTACTGTCCATCACTGCAATTCTCTTTGCAATATCTGCCTGTAATTCTTGCGGTAACTCTGATAAAATTTGTCCAGACTTTGTCGGTTCCAAGTAGGATAAGACAAGAGCAATCGTTTGTGGGTGTTCATTTTGTATGAAATTCAGAATTTGAGAAGCGTCCGCTTTTCTAGCAAAGTCAAAGGGCTTAACCTGTAAGGAAGAAGTAAGCCTTGTAATAATGGCTGTTGCCTGGTCTTTACCTAAAGCTTTTTCTAAAACGGTTTTGGCGTAACTAATCCCGCCTTGAGAGATATAATCTTGAGCAAGGGCTATTTGGTGAAACTCTTCTAGAACATCTTCCTTGATGTGAGAATCTACTGTACGTACCCCGCTGATTTCAAGTGTTAATTTTTCAATTTCTTCTTCTGATAAATGCTTGTAAACAGAAGCCGAAACATCCGGACCAAGTGAGATCAATAAGATGGCCGCCTTTTGTTTGTTTGAAAAAGATTTTGCCTGTGTTGCTTTTGCCATATTCGTCTCCCTCTCCTTCTATTCCGACAACCATGAACGTAATAGTTTCGCAAATTCGTCCGGCTTTTCTTTGGCCATTTTTTCTAGTTGCTTTCGACGCGCTGAACTTTCCGATTCTTTTTCATTGTTAATATCCGGCACATTGATTTGGACAGTCTCTTCTTCTGTAACCATTACTTCTTCCTCTTCCTCTTTTCCATTGCGTTTGAATAAAAGGAATAATAACACGAGGATAATAGCAAGGAGAATACCAGCTGGAACATAAATCCATGTTGGAATTGCTGAATCAGTCGTTTCTTCCATTTCCACTTTTCCATTGAACTGCTGAACGGAAACAACAATTTTTTCATCAATGTTAGCTTGTTCAGGGTCATCCCCTAACATATTCTTATCAATGGTTGTACGGACAATCGTGCTTAGTATTTGTCTAATATCATCAATCGTATTTTCTTGCATGGATAATGGGTCATCTGCTACAGGAGGCTCCACCATAACTTGGATGCCCAAATCTCTTACTTTATAAGGGCTTTCTACAATTTCAGATCTAATTCTATTGACTTCATTATTAATTCTTTCTTCCATTCTTTCGTAATCGCCACTGCCAGTTCCCCCACCGGCAACATACGCAGGAATATCTGCTTCTCCAGTTCCCGGTACCCCACCAGCGTTACCTTCACTACCTGTATAACTCTCGGTAATTCGTTCAACACTTACAGCAATACCTTCCATGTTTTCGGGGTCCACAGGTGTTACAGTGTTTTCTTCCCTTGCTTCCTGGGTAAAATCTATGTCAGTTGTCACAGAAACAACCACTTTGTTATAGCCCATCATCATTCCGAGCATCTGCTGGACCTGTCTTTGAATGTCTCTTTCGATTTCCTTCTTTAATTCCAGTTGCGTAGATGCATTAAAGGTACTGCCAGAATTTTGGTTATTTTTTAAATCAAAATACTCAAAGTTTTGGTTCATGATGACGATATTATCTGTAGATAAGTTAGGAATACTCTTTGATACTAGATGGTATAGCGCATTAACATTATTCTGGTCAAATTGATATCCAGGATCATTTTCAATGACGATGGATGCTGATGCCACTTGAGTCGTTTCTCTTACGAATACTCCTTCTTCTGGAAGACTGAGCATGACCTGGGCATCTTTCACACCTTCAATACTTTTCACTAAATTTGCTAGCTCTGTTTGCATGGCGTCTAGCTTCATTATTCGAAACTCATTGTCTGTCATTCCGAATCCTGATCTTTCGCCAAAAAAACCATAATCAATACTTCCGCTTTTCGGAAGACCTTCGGCAGCCAATTCCACTTTCAATGAATCTACCGATTGTTGAGGAACCAAGATGGCGGTACCGTTATTGGTTATCTGTGATTGGATGCCTCTACCATCTAAAACTTCTTTAATTTGCCCTGTTTCCTGTACAGTCAAATCTTTGTATAGAGGGGCCATGTCCGTCTTGTTTAAAAAGTACACCATTGCGATTATTGCAAAAAAGGATACGATAACTGTACTGACCATCGCTGTCTTTTGAGCTTTTGATCTATTTGTCCAAAAGGAAAAAGTTTTTGTCTTTATTTCTTGTAATCTCTCTTTCATTACGTCAATTCCCCCGGTTATTATCTTGCAGCAAAGTTATGCAGTAAATAACCGCATTATTTCTATCTGTAAGATCACTGTCACTGTTGGGTGACAAAAGTTATTTATGTATCATTTTTTTCGTATAATTCCAACTGTCTTACACTTGCATTCTCATGATTTCCTGATATGCTTCCACACCCTTGTTTCTCACTTCCATCGTAAGCGACATGGCTACGCTGGCCTTTTGCTGGGCAATTAATACATCGTGGAGTTCTACTCCTTCATTATTGACCAGCTTTGTAGTAATTTGATTGGATGCCACTTGTGAATTGTTCACTTCATTTAAGGCATCCTTCAAATAGGTAGAAAATTGCTGATGCACATCGCCACTGGTTTTCTGAACACTATTTAGATTCTGAAACATCTGATTAGAATTTGCTATTTTAGTAATCATTTATTTACCCTCCACCTATTTACCAAGCTCCAGCGTTTTCATCATGATCCCTTTAGAAGCATTAAATACCGTTACATTTGCTTCATAAGACCTTGATGCACTCATTAGGTCTACCATTTCTTTTAGAGGATCGACATTCGGGAGCTGAACATATCCTTCTTCATTTGCATCCGGATGCTCCGGGTCGAACATAAGACGGAAAGGAGCATCATCCTCTTTTATCCTTGTTACTTTCACGCCACTACCAAATCCATTACCTGTTCCAGAAGCTTTTTGCAAATAGGATTGGAAACTGTTTTCTTTAGGTGCAGTTTCCACCAACTTCCTCCTGTAAGGCTCCCACTGCCCATTGCGATATTCGCCACGTGTTGAATCAACATTCGCCATGTTAGAGGATATAACATCCATTCTGAGCCTCTGGGCTGTCAGGGCAGAAGCGGAGATATTCATGCTTTTAAACATAGACATCACGCTCTCCCTCCTTTAATCACGTTCTGAAGCGATTGAAACTTTCCGCTCATTTGATCAATCAAGGTGTAATAATATATTTGATTTTCAGCCAAGTCTGACATTTCTTTATCTATGTCGACATTATTGCCGTTATGTGAGTAGGAATATGATGTATTATCCATCCTATAAGCTATATTTGAACTGCCCGAAAATTCTCTATGCCTGTTATCTGTCTTGTTTGCCGCAAGTGCTTTCTGGTAAGTTTCTCCAAAGGTAGGCTTTATTTCTTTACGTTTAAAATTTGGTGTATCAACGTTCGCGATATTATGTGAAATAGCTTTATGCTTTGCACCTGAATACTGTATACCTTTTTCCAATGCTTGGATTGATGTCGAAAAAATCTTCATTAGTACCCCCATAAATAAATCTTTTGTTACGAATTATATATATTTGTCGAAATATGTATGTATGCTTTTATTGTAAATTAAGGTAACTCATATGTCTATGTATCAAATGTTAAAAAAAATCGTTAATTTGGCTCATTTTATTCTTTGGGTATAAAGACCTATTACTATATCAGGATAGAAAGTGATGTAACTATAACTCTAACGCCGCTGTTCCTTTCCGCAAATGACTTCGCTTTCCGCGGGACGGTGCTTGAGCCTCCTCACTTCGTTGCGGGGTCTCAATCTACCGTTACTCCCCCGCTGGAGTCTACGCCATTTGCTCCAATCCACAGCTAGATTTTAAGAAACCGAAATGTTAGTTCTTTTATAGTTAACATTCAAGGATTATTTTTTAACAAACCCTTTAGTGAATGGGGTCATCTAGTTGATTGGAGTGGAGGGCGCGTAGACTCCTCGGGTGGAAGGGACAGGTGAGACCCCGCAACGCAGAAGGCCACTGAAAAAGTCTTTGAATTTAAATATTCTATATACACCGCTGTGGATTTCCGCAAATGGCTTCGCTTTCCTAGGGGCACTGCTGGAGCCTCCTCGGCTTTCGCCTGCGGG
>NZ_JAAXCU010000053.1 GCF_012911845.1 Bacillus sp. RO2
TCCGCTCGACTTGCATGTATTAGGCACGCCGCCAGCGTTCGTCCTGAGCCAGGATCAAACTCTCCAATAAAGAGTCTGAGCTTTTGCTCAAAATTTGCTAGCTTGTGTTACTTAAAATCATTTTGTCGTATTCCGTAGAACCGACGTTATGACGCTGTTGTTTTGTTTAGTTTTCAAAGATCATTTTCTGTCGCTCCGTGGCGACTTAATTACTATACCATGCTGTGTGTTTCTCGTCAACATGTTTTTTTAAGTTTTTGTTGCGCGCATTACAGCGAGTTAACAAATCGTGTTTTGCAGCGACGAATAATAATATACCATGCTAACCTTAACACGGTCAACTACTTTTTTAATATAATTTTAAATTAGTAGTTTAAAAGTAATTTCTTGAATATCAACACCACTACTTCTATTTATATAGAAGCAAAAGCATCAACCTCTCATCGAGTGTATATATACTATACCACCTCTACATTTCCTCAAACATTAACAACAGAAAAAATCCCTGCTATCTTTCAGCAGGGATTTCATAACTCTTCTTCTATTAAACTATTCAACTAAGAAAACAAAATACAGAACAAAGATGACAAACAATGCATACATGATTGGATGAATTTCTTTCGTTCTACCCTTCATGATCATCGTGATCGGGTAGAAGATAAATCCTACTGCAATACCTGTTGCGATGCTGTATGTTAATGGCATTGCAATAACGGTTAAGAATGCAGGTACTGCAATCTCAAATTTGTTCCAATCAATTTTTCCTAATGCCGATACCATCAACACACCGACAATGATTAGTGCTGGTGCTGTTACTGGTTCAGTGATGACAGAAAGCAATGGGAAGAATACTAGTGATAATATGAACAATCCTGCTGTTATCACAGATGCGAATCCTGTTCTACCTCCTGCTGCTACACCGGAAGATGATTCAATGTAGGAAGTGGTAGTGGATGTTCCAAGTACCGCTCCGGCTACTGTTGCTGCAGAGTCTGCAAAAAGTGCTTTTCCTGCACGCGGAAGTTTGTTGTCTTTCATAAAACCTGCTTGGTTTGCAACGGCTACAAGCGTACCAGCCGTGTCAAAGAAATCTACGAATAAGAATGTAAGGATGACAACTAGCATTTGAATGGTGAAGATATTTCCTAAACTAGCGAATGCCGCACCGAATGTAGAATCGATACTTGGAACCGCTCCGACAACTGCTGAAGGTGTATCAATCAGGCCAAATAGCATACCAACTACTGCTGTAATGACAATCCCGAAGAAGATACCGCCTTTAATGCCTCTTACCATAAGAATAACTGTGATTACTAGACCGAAGATTGCTAGTAATGTATTACCGTTTGTTAGATCTCCTAATGCAACAAGTACTACTTCGTCCCCGACGATAACGCCGGCATTTTGTAATCCAATGAATGTGATGAATAGTCCGATACCTGCTCCAACTGCATATTTTAATTCTGCTGGAATAGCATTGATGATTTTTTCGCGAATACCGAATAGTGTTAAAAAGATAAAGATGATACCAGAAACTAATACGCCTGCTAGTGCTGTTTGCCAAGGGATGCCCATGCCAAGTACAACGGAATAAGCGAAGAATGCATTAAGACCCATACCCGGTGCAAGTGCGATTGGGTATTTTGCATAGAGGCCCATGATTAAGCAACCGATTGCTGCGGATAGTGCTGTCGCGGTAAAGATGGCACCTTGATCCATGCGAAGCGCTTCTGGATAGTCGCCTACGCTTGCCAAAGACAGCATTAGTGGGTTTACTACCAATATATAGGCCATTGCCAGGAATGTCGTTAGTCCCGCAATGGATTCTGTTTTGTAGCTAGTACCGTGTTTCTCAAACTCAAAATAATTCTTCATGCAAAAATCCTCCTCAAGATAATTCGTACAAACAAGAAACAAGAAAACGCCCCTGGCATAAACCAGGAGCGCTAACATTTAACTAACGAGGATAGGAAGAAGCGAAAACATTCATCTGAATAAACTACAGATACATGCCCCACCTAGTTCCTATTACCTCGTAGTCAAGCTGTTTACGGTAGCCTGGTAGAAACTTTTGGGCCATATTCCCAAATTTATACGAGTTTTGAACTATAAAAGTATGATAATTTCTGTTTTTATATTACCAAGCTCACAAAGATTCGTCAACACAAAAAACGAACATTCGACAAATAATTTTTACCAATGTTCGTTTTTAATCTAAAAAGAAAAGCCGACCAGGCGATCCCGGTCGGCTTTTACACTTATTATTCCCACTCAATTGTTGCAGGTGGCTTACTTGTAATGTCATACACAACGCGGTTGATGTGATCTACCTCGTTGACAATACGTGTGGAGATTACTTCTAGTACATCCCAAGGGATACGCGCCCAATCGGACGTCATTCCATCGATAGATGTTACAGCACGGATACCGATTGTGTAATCGTACGTACGTTGATCTCCCATCACTCCGACACTGCGTATGTCTGGAAGTACCGTGAAGTATTGCCAGATGTCACGGTCTAGGCCTGCTTTTTTGATTTCTTCACGTAGGATATGATCGGATTCGCGAACAATTTCCAGTTTCTCATCAGAGATTTCACCAAGAACGCGGATTCCAAGACCCGGACCTGGGAATGGCTGACGCCAAACGATTTCGTCCGGAATACCTAGTTCTGTTCCTAGTGCACGAACCTCATCTTTGAACAATGTGTTCAATGGCTCTATCAGTTGGAACTGCATGTCTTCTGGAAGTCCGCCCACATTGTGGTGAGATTTGATGGTTTGTGCAGTTGCCGTACCACTCTCGATGATATCTGTGTAAAGCGTACCTTGTGCAAGATAGTCGATGCCCTCTAATTTAGAAGCTTCATCATCAAACACATAGATAAATTCGTTACCGATGATTTTACGTTTTTGCTCAGGATCAGAAACACCTTTTAGCTTGTTAAGGAAACGATCTTTTGCATCTACTTTAATTACGTTCATGTTGAAGCCTTCACTAAACGTCTTCATTACAGCGTCCGCTTCGTTTTTACGTAATAGACCGTGGTCTACAAAAATACAAGTCAATTGGTCACCGATTGCTTTGTGAATCAACACAGCTACAACCGAAGAGTCTACTCCGCCGCTTAGTGCGCAAAGTACTTTTTTGTCGCCGACAATGTCACGTATTTTTTGCATTTCGATTTCAAGGAAGTTCTCAATTGTCCAGCTGTCTGTGCAACCACAAACGTTGTACACGAAGTTTCTTAAAAGATCATTTCCATATACAGAGTGACGTACCTCTGGGTGGAATTGAACACCGTACATTTTCTTGTCTTCGTTACTGATTCCGGCAATCGGACATGCTGGGCTAGTAAGGTCAACAGCGAAGTCTTCCGGTTCTGAAACAACTAGGTCACCATGACTCATCCATACAACTTGCTGTTCCGGAATATCTTGATACAACGCAGATTGGTTAGAAACAGTTGCAAGTGCTTTTCCGTATTCACGGTGACTTGCTTTTTCTACTACTCCGCCAAAGTGCATCGTCATTAGCTGCATGCCGTAGCAAATACCTAGAACAGGAATGCCAAGTTCAAAGATTTCTTCGTCACAACGGAAGGAGTTTTCCCCGTATACACTGTTTGGTCCGCCAGAAAGGATGATTCCTTTTGGGTTCATTTTTTTGATTTCTTCTGCTGTAATCGTATGTGGATGTAGTTCGCTATAGACACCGAACTCACGGATACGACGTGTGATTAGTTGGTTATATTGACTGCCGAAGTCAAGGACGACGACCATTTCTTGGATACCTTCCACCCGAATTCACCTCATAAGTTTATTATTTTTCGGAGCATATCTTTTCGTTTATTTTGACCTATAAAAGGAAAGATATGCCTTTCGTTTTCAAAAGGGCAATCTGTTTAACTCCTGTAGATTTCCGTTCCAGGTGTTCGCTTTCCTAAGGGTGGTGCTGTAGCCTCCTCGGCTTCGCCTGCGGGGTCTCAACCTACCACTATCTCCCTAAGGAGTCTCACACCTTGCACTCGAATCTACAGGTGGATAAACTATCACATATCATGTTGAATTACCCTTTAAAACACAAAAAAACTAGAATCTTCCCCTCATATTTACATAAGAAGGCAGAATTCTAGTTTGCTAGAGGGGAACTTATATTTTGATATAATTCGCCCTACCAGGAATAGAACTGCCTTCATAGTCGGGTAGTTGACGGCAACCCGGTAGAGACTCTCGAACCATATTATCGAGGATATATGAAGCCAAT
Source organism: Bacillus sp. RO2 (assembly GCF_012911845.1). GTDB lineage: Bacteria > Bacillota > Bacilli > Bacillales > Bacillaceae_I > Sutcliffiella_A. The sequence goes on from NZ_JAAXCU010000053.1 coordinate 4,267, forward strand.
AAAATTTATAGTTGTATTAATTTGACCTTATTCTATCAGTGTGTTTCTACTAGGTCAAGATGATGTCTTTTTAATTAAATTTTCCCATAATTCCACCGATTTCTCCCATTCATGCTCAGACGAATCGCCGCGGTAAAGGACACGTTCGTAACGAGCAGTGAGGGATTGCATATCTCCAGTGCTGTAATAGTCATCAATATACTTGGCATATTCGCGAAGTGTCTGACCTTCTTTGCGCGTGAGACCGATAGAATGCAACTGTCTTAACAAGGCAGGATATGCTTTATTAAAAGTACCCTCATCCCTTTTCCCTTTATAGCGCAAGATATAGTAATAAGGAATCCATTTGTTTCGGCCGAAAAACAACACGGCACCTGCAGCAATTAACGATGCCACAAAAAGTGCTGCCGGCTTCCAAGAGATATCTGTAAAATTCCACGTTCCATCATTAGAACCAGACGCTCCAGCAGCCTCTTCATCTTCCCCTGGATCTAACTCAGGAATATTACTTCGATCTGTTTCCGGTTGTTCCGGTTGTTCAATAGTATCGTCTTCCCCCGTTGTTTCCCCTGTATTTTCTTCTACAGACTGATACACAAAGCTATAAGGATTAGAAAATCCGCTTGTTGGTTCATAAGTTACCCAGCCGACTTCCGGATAGTAGACTTCCACCCAAGAGTGGGCGTTGTTGTTTGTTACTTCAAAAAGCCTGGTGTTATTATCTGTCACATCGACAAACTCACCTTGCGTGTATCCCTTTACCCATCTTGCCGGAATGTCGACAGCACGCAATAGGGCAACCATCGAAGTCGAGAAGTTGTCGCAATATCCCTGCATCGTTTCAAATAGGAATTGATCCACATAGTCTTGATCTCCTGAAGGGACGGCAACATCTGTTGTTTCATAAACAAAGTCGTTGTTTCGAAAATATCTTTCTACCGCATTAACCTTATCAAACCGAGAAGTGAACGACCCGGTTATTTCTTCCGCAAGTTCGACCACCCTGTCTGGCAACGTGTCAGGCAACTGAGTATAACGTTCCACAAACTCCTCATTGCTTTCTTCACCTGTTCCAGGCTGAGCTCCTTTTAAAGCTTCTATATAATACCTGGGAAACGAATAGTTCACTCGATATTTTTCTAATTCAATTGGATCTCCATCTTCATCTAATGTACGAATCTTTTCCGTACTGTCGTTTAGGCTAAAATTAATCCCCTCTTCTTCGACTTGAATTTCTTTTAATCCAAGTGGATAGTTGATATGAGGATAGGTTTTTTCCATCGTTAATGTGGCAGAATACGCATCCGTCGGAACCTCATTACTCATCCAAGAAACCTGATCATTACGTCCTCTATACAGTTCTGCTCGTTCTCCCTCTGTCGAATCCCAGCCTTTCCCTGTATAGATGTCTTTTGTTTCCACTCGCCAATAGTGAGTGCGCGTCAGTTCTGCTTGGAAAACGACGCTATCATCCGGAACAAACGGGCCACCAAGGCGAGAATCATTTTCCCCATATCCGATTTTCCGCACACCTCCACCTGTTCCGGGACCGTCTCCATTTCCAATTCCCTTTAAAAAAGGCACAGGATCTGGCCAAATAGGTGCAGCTTTAGGCGAGAAGTAACCGGCTGTAGCGGAAAGGAGAATAAAGATAATCAAGGGAACTCCCCATCCAATTAGAAGTTTTCCACTTCTATACACCCCTTCCCGCTCTTTCAATCTCTCTAAATGGACAAACCCAACAATGGATAGTCCAACCACAATCAACCGCATAATCGCTTCATTCCCTTGATACGGTGTAAAGGTATCAAGAATGGCAACGTAGGTGATGGTGAATATAACAAATAACAACATTTGTTTTCGGTACAAGATCCAGTAGATTACAAGATAACTTACAAGCCAAAGCAGGATAAACAGCAAGATACTCCTGAACATCCCTGTCATCGCAACCCAATCTTGAGCCCAAATAACATTCACATTATATTTCAAATCATTCAAAAGGTATGCAAACCAGTCCTTACTCAGAAACCTGCCATCCATATAGAGGATATGAATAAAATAAAACATAAACCCGAAATGAACGAAAAAGCTCAGAAGTGGGAGTATTTGCAAAAAGGAAAGCGAGAAAGATATTAGAAGGAACACAACGAACACATATAAGTTTGCGGTATCTGTTACATCCTTTAGCGGCAGGATCCATTCAAGTAACAAAACAAATCCGAATACATGCATGAGTAAGGCATAACCATTTCGCTGATAGGGATTGGATTTTGCCATCACTAACTCACCTCACTTATGATGGGACTTTTCGGCTTAGTCGGATAGACGGTCTTAATCAAAATATTTCTCCGCTTCAATAGATCCATGTAGGAAAGTTCTTCTTTCGTCAAACGTACTCCTTCATCCTTTGTAAGATGGACTTCTAGATGCAGGTGTCTAGTAGAGAGTTTTTCAAGACTTTCTACCATGCCCCTGTTAAGTTTGCCTGTGATAAAAATAAACGTAACGGTTGGCTGGAATTTACCGATTTCCATTTCAATCACTTTGGAGAAATCCCTTTTGCTGTTCGGTTGGATTTTCGCAAGGTGATAATAAATCCCTGCAAACTGTTCTTCCCCGCTTCGCAACGAATACACCGATCGATCTTCCCCAACCGATACAAGGCCAACCTGAGATCCATACTTGAGGATAGCTTTGGTCATGGCAGCACTGTAGCTGACCGCACTTTCAAACGAGGCGCTCTGGGAACGATCAATAAACAACATAACATCATGTGATTGCTGTTGTTCAAATTCCTTTGTCATAATATCGTTACGACGCGCCGTCGCTTTCCAATCAATCCAAGAGAATCTGTCCCCTGGCTGATATTCCCTGACACCAACCGTCATAGATGTATCACGAACCATTTTCATTTTAGATGACGTGGACCCTTGATCAAACTTATTTTCGTGTTGTCTATACGTCATTTCTGCATAGCTTGGATACACCAAAAAGTGCTGATCCACTTCTATTATTCTCTCTTTTTCAATCAAGCCTAGGAAATCACCTGTCACCAAACGGATTCCAGTCAATGTATGCTCTCCGCGCGGAACACGGTCTAACGCATATTGAATGGTGATGGTGCTTTTAAACCAAGGAAAAAGAATCCGCTTTGCCTGCTTTGTTTGCTGACAGAATAATAGGTCATTTGGAAGAACTTCTTCTACTAAAAGAAACGCAAGCGGTACTGGCACCGTTCTTCTAAGCGTTATAGTCCCTATAAACCTATCTCCAGCACGGTATTTTTCCTGATTAATTGTTCTTGATACTTCAAAATCCTTGAGTGGATACACTAATATTAAAAAAGCATACAAGGCAAAAGGCAAGAAGCTGACGAATAAAAACCAGCTGACAAACCCGCCTTGGAACATGGCATAAACAAAGGTGATGACGACCAACATAAGAAAAGAAACCAATTTCCAGATTTTTTTAACTTTCTGAAGAAATGCCTTCATTATCTGCTCAACGACCTTTGAACGGGAATTGGCGTGCGGTCAATCACCTTTTTCACCACTTGCTCCGCTGTCATCCCCTCAAACTTCGCCTCTGATTTTAGGATAATTCGATGCGGCAACACATATGGAGCCAAATATTGAATGTCATCCGGAAGCACATAATCTCTGCCATGAATAAAAGCATACGCTTGAGCCGCTTTCATCAATGCCACCGAACCACGTGGACTTGCGCCTAAATAGACGGACTGGTGAGTACGAGTACGATTGACCAAGTCAACGATATATTCTTTTACCGTCACATCCACATGCACTTCTTTTACTTGTTTCTGCATTTCTTGAAGTTCTTCCAATGTAATAACCGATTGCAACTCATTGATCGGTTGTTTCTTTTCTGTTGTATGTAAAATATTCACTTCTTCCTGAGGCGATGGATAGCCCATATTCATTTTGAATAAAAAGCGGTCAAGTTGTGCCTCTGGCAATGGATACGTACCTTCATATTCAATTGGATTCTGTGTCGCCATTACAAAAAACGGGTTTCCTAATGACAGGGTGTTCCCATCCACTGTGACACTTCCCTCTTCCATTCCCTCTAACAAAGCCGCTTGTGTTTTGGGAGAAGTTCGGTTAATTTCATCCGCAAGGACAATGTTCCCCATAATCGGGCCAGGTCTGAATTCGAATTTCAATTCTTTTGGGTTATAAATGGAGCTTCCTGTTACATCTGATGGCAAAAGGTCAGGTGTGAACTGGATACGTTTGAAATTTGCCCCGACTGATTTGGCAAGAGAGCGCACCATCAATGTTTTCCCAACTCCAGGTACATCCTCAAGAAGCACATGCCCTCCCGCAAGCAAAGCAACAATACTTAATTCCGCTACATGTTCTTTCCCAATCATGACATTGCCAATATTGTCCAATATTCGTTTTACTTGTAATGGTGTAGTTTCCAAAATCCGTACCCCCTAGATTCTATATTTATATATAAATCGACAACAATTTGATACCTAACCTACACTATATTCGCTTTTCTGTCAGAAAAACCCTTCATTACCCATGTAAATAGTTTCAATTTTCCCTATTTATAGAATAACAAATTAAGGAGAACGAATGGTACTAATCGCTCTCAGGGAAAAAGTAGCAAAGAATATCGAATCATAAAGAAGGAATTTCGGATTCCGTGTAGAATTTTAGACTATAAGAGGGTGTAACCAACTTAAACATTTACCCCTATATCAAAAGGGTTAAACTTTTTTAATCATGCATCCCTTAAAATCTTCACAGAGCACAGGGCCAAACTCCTTGTTCTTAAAGGGATGAGACAATGGAAGTGAAAGTGCAGCAATCCGAACTATCGAGTGAAATAGGAAGGTTACTCAGGAAACACTTCGGAAAAGGACCCGAGGCTGTTTTTGTAACCATCGCATCACCTTATGTCATCATCTATTTACGCCATTTTCTATCTCCTATAGAAAATATGCTACTAGAAGACAATCACACGATGACGGTAGAAGAAATTCGAGATAAAATGATGCGTAAATTAAACGAGAAAATAAAAGAAATGATTCATTCCGTCACGGGATTACCGATAAAAGAGTTTTATTATGATTGGGCTTTCGAGAACGGATCTGGCCTTTTAGTCGGAGTCGAAGGAAAAGCAGAGAAGTTCTTTGAATACAACTATCCAAATCGACGTGAAGTGGAAACCATCATTACCAAAATCAGCGCCGAAGCAGAGAAACATCCGGACATTACATATTCCCATATGTTGAACGACCGTACGCTCATTGTTATTCGGGAAGGCATCCTCGTTCAAATAGAGCAACAGCTTATTGAACTAGGGTTTGAAGAAGCATTGACTCTTGCAAAACGTAAATTGGAAAAAAAGCTACTTTTTCAAGCAAAAACATCCTTCCAACAGCTGTTGCAAAAGGATATCACAGAAATATTCGTCAACTGGGATTTTGCCTTAGACAAAAGCATCATCGTGTTCATCTTAGCACCGCAAAAAACATAATCGGCAGTAATGATCTAGGCATGGAACTAGACATAAGCCAAAGAGAAGGCAGTACCCACCTGCCCTCTCTTTGGCTTTTTTTGTTAACAGCTTACCTCTCCGCTTATGGAAAATTGCTTGACCCCTGGAGGGATGAAATGATGAAAATTAAACACCAATTCACTATCAAAGACGACAAAGATATCATATCAGTAAGAAAGTTTGGACGAGAAATAGCGACCAGTATGGGCTTTAACTATATTGATCAAGTACGTATCACCACCGCCATCTCAGAACTCGCACGAAATGTGGTTAAGTACGCCGGATCCGGCACCGTATCCATCGAAGTGATATATAAGTACACCCCCGGATTAAGCGTCATTGTAATAGATAATGGACCCGGAATAACCAGCATCGGCAAAGCCATGGAAGACGGCTACTCCACCTCCGCCAGCCTAGGCGCCGGCTTACCTGGAGTAAAAAGAATGATGGATGAATTTTTGATAGATTCCGTGATGGAGCAGGGGACCAGGATTGAAGTGGTGAAGTGGTTGCGGGGGTGAGGGCTACGGGGACATGTTCCCCGGCCCACAGCACTTCTCCTAACACACAATTTCCACGAGTTAATATGGAAATAAGTGGAATTTAGTGAATTTAACTTGATTCACTGAATAATTCCCCTTTGTCTTTGTACCTAGTACTCAAACCCATTCCAAAAACTCCAGCCTGTTTCCAAAAGGATCACTTACATAAATTCTATTCGCACCAGGGAGATTCTCGTCCACCTTGTACTCCACTGCCTGTGAGCTCAAATACCTTTTAAATTCTTCTATTTGGTGCACTTCAAATGCAGGATGTGCTTTCTTGGCAGGAACAAAAAGCTCCTCCACCCCTAAATGAAGATGAACAGCCCCTCTAGAAAACCACACCCCACCTCTATCTCTAAGCGGCTCTGGCTTTTCCACTTCTTCCAAGCCTAAAATATCATCATAAAATTTACGTGCTTCATCCTCCATCCCCTTCGGCATGGCGAGCTGGACATGATCGATTTTGTTGATAACAAATGACAAGATAACCCCTCCTTTTGTTTATAATTTCATCTTATCCAAAGGTGGTGATAATAGAAATAACTGTTATTTTATGAATGCCTATAAGCTTTTCTTATTCTTCTTTTTCACCATCCGCTAATTTTATGTACCGTGCAGATAAATAGTATGTGCCTAGCGAAGTCAGTACTCCTGCCCCAAAAAGGATACTCCCTATAATGACGAAATTGTTGGTTTGAGTGTCAACGATTCTTTCATAATTACTTGTATCAGCCATGCCACCAACGCCATCCAACCACGAATCCCCTATCGCCGTACCAAAGGTAACGCTTAGAAACATTAACACCAAACCACCTATTATTAGTGCTGCGTTAAGAATCTTTAGTTCTTTAATATGCTCATGTGTCATATATACTCCTCCTATCATTAATAAGCTTTTATCCATATAGACTTACGCACTAACTAAGAAAAAGTTTCCAAAAATAAAAGGTGATGCCACATGCGCATCACCTTTTGATCTTATTTTCGTTATCCTATTTAATTTCTCATATATTCTCTTGTTTCAAACCATCAATAATGTTTTCTTTTCTAATTTTAGAGATGGAATATAGCATCGCAGAGCTGACGATTACGAAAATGGCAGCAATCACAAACAGGATATCCAGCCACGGCAGGCTAAAACCATATTCAAAGGTTACATTTACGGAGCGATGCAATAAATACATAACACCTATACTGATCGGTAAACCAATCAATAGGGAATTGACTCCATAAAAGATGCTTTCGTAATTAATCATTTTGTTAAAGCCTTTCGGGGTCATTCCGACAGACTTTAGCATCGCAAATTCCCTTTTTCGCAAAGAGATTCCGGTAGAAATGGTATTAAAGATATTGGCGATGGAGATCAAGGAAATCAAGGCGATGAATCCATAGGTGAATACCGATAGGAACATGATCATTTGTTGATCACGCTCTCTACTTTGTACGGCGTTATAGATATACATCGACGAAGGGACGACTTCCTCCAACGTTTCTTGCATCTCCATCGGATCACTGCTATTCAAATACAGATAGGATTGGACTTGATTAGCCGCACCCTTTTTAACGATACTATCGAACGTTTCCATGGGGACAATGACATCTAAACCGCCAAGACTTGCAGTTTTGACTCCCATTAAGAGTTCGTCTGTGAGTGCACCGATTTCCAAATTCGAAAGAGTAGTGTTTTCGTTTGTATCATAGTCGGTAAATAGTAGCTCTAGTTTATCACCTGGCTTTGCTTGGATCGATTCTGTTTCAACAAACTTAGACGCTTCGTAATCCTGATAAGCGATCGTATGGATAATGATAGCCTTCGGATTATTAGGGTCCTGATAATCTGCAGGATCTGTTCCAACCCTCTCTGCATACTTTTGAAAACTACTTTCACTAATGCCATATAAATTGATGTAATATGGGTATTTTTCGTCTTGTAGTGCCCAATGCTCCTTTTCTATACGTTCTGCTAATAATGGAGGAAACTTCTCTTCATCTATTAAGGACGTCAGCTGGACGGACTTATGGAGATTATGTTCCGTAACACCTTCTAAGTCTACCAACGACTCCAAACCGGTAATCTCTCCGCTACTATCTGAAACTAAAATATCAAAGTCGATGTTTTCCTGTGACATTTCCACCGATCTGCTCAAATTCTCTGTAAAGAACGATACGGATAAAAAGAGAACGATGCTGATAACGAGTGAAAACAATGTGGCATAATACCTTTTTTTATTCCTTTTTACATTTTTCAGTCCTATTTCCGCTTCCAAGCCGAATATTTTTCTGACCAGCTTGGATGTCTTGACCGCTTTGCCCGTTAACTTTATATCCTGTGTCTGACGGATTGCATCAATGGCCGAAACTTTGGATGCTTTACGGGCAGGCAGGTAAGTGGAAATGAAAATGGTGGTACTTGAAATCAAGCACGCAACCAGAACAGAAGCCGGCGTGACAACTACTTCAAGCTTTACACTTGTTCCCAATGCACCAGCTATATAGGTGTTGATGAACATAAAAGTAATTGCTATCCCACCAATCCCGGCTAAGACACCGATGGGAATACTGATTAACCCAATGACGGCCCCTTCAAAGAAGACCGAATTACGCTTTTGTTTCTTGGTTGCCCCAACACTTGAAAGCATACCCAAATGCCTTGCCCGTTCTGATACGCTAATTGCAAAAGCATTATATATCAGAGATACCGAGCCAATTACAATGACAGCAATAATGATACCTGCCAAAGAATACATGGTCGTATGGAGATTATCGTTATCTGAGATTCCATAATATCGGAGGAGTTCTTCATTGAAGCCTACCCCGCCTATATCATTTTGTTGTGCTAATTGTTGTGCTTGTTTAAAGATGGATCGGGTTAAATCCTTTACCACCACAACGGCATCAACATGTACCGCTTGATTCAGATTTTCCTGATCAATATAATTGATCACCGTATATCCGGGTGCCCAGGGGTCCTCCCAAGAAGGCCTTTCAATTGTTCCTACAACAGTGAAAGTTTCTGATGAGTGGAATTCTAAGTTTTCAAGATATCCCTCTTCATCCCTTTGAACCGTATCGTTCTGAAGCAAAGCATCCGGCTCACCTTCCAGTATTCTATTGCCAATTTCAACGTTCATTTCAGCGCCTATTTCATAGTTAATCCCTGTGTCTTTCGCAATATGATCAGACACGACTACTTCATTTGCCGCTTCAGGCAGGCGTCCACTCTTTAATTTTATTGGAAATTGTTCCAAACCTTCTTGATTGTATCCTTTAAAAAAGAGATAAGGCTTATTCCTTACCTCATCCCCTTCCAACATTGCATACCCCATATCGCTGGAAAGAATCAATTTTTCCGTATTCTCATCTTCTTTGATAGCTTTTATTTGATCACTGGTGACGTTTTTATACTGAACATGCCACTCTCCGTTATCTGCGATGGTTTGCCTTTTCAATAGATCTAGAAAAGAGACCCCTAGCGTCGAAACAGCCATCACCATCGCAACAGAAATGATGACGCCAATAATGGTCACCAACGTCCTTCTCTTATTTTTCTTCAGATGCCTAATTGTCAGCTTATTGATGATGTTCATGGACGGATCACCTCGTCCTTGGCAACTTTCCCATCATTGATTTCGATGACACGATCAGCCTGCAGGGCAATCCTTTCATCGTGGGTAATGACGATAAGGGTCTGATTATAGGTTTTATTAAACATTTTCAAAAGCTCCATAATCTCGCCGCTATTTTTGCTATCCAAGTTACCCGTCGGCTCATCCGCCAAAATGATCGCCGGATTGCTGATAAGCGCCCTTCCGATAGATACACGCTGCTGCTGTCCGCCGGAAAGTTGATTGGGTAAGTGATTCAGACGATGGTCCAATCCAAGGATGGATGCAATATTACTGAATTGTTTCTGGTCTACTTTGTGTTCATCCAATAGTAATGGGAGTGTCATGTTCTCTTCTACAGTCAAAATCGGGATTAGATTATAAAACTGATAGATCAATCCGATTTGCCTGCGTCTGAATATCGCCAGCTGTGTTTCATTCAATTGGTAGATATCCGTATTATCTACAAGCACCTTGCCGCTTGACGGTCTGTCCACACCACCCAGTAAGTGAAGCAACGTAGATTTACCAGATCCGGATGGACCGATGATCGCCACAAATTCTCCCTTTTTCACCGAAAATGATACATCATCCAATGCCTTGACCGCCGTATCTCCCTTTCCATATACCTTAGACAGATTTTCTATTTGTAAAATGCTCATCGCATTCGCCTCCATATGTTAAATGTATCTTTAATATATCTGCCTAAGATGACTATAAGGTGACTTCCAAAGTGACAGTTTAGTCACTTAAGGGGACAGATTCATGTCCCACAGGACGAACCTATCCCCTTATATCAGGTGCGAACCTTGTTATAAAACTTAATATGAAACTCGGTCCCCTTGCCTTGTTCGCTTCTGACCTCAATATCCCCCTGCTGACTTGTGATGATACTGTATGCCATGGCAAGCCCAATTCCCACGCTATCTTCTCCTGCATTTTTTCCTTTATAAAAACGCCTGAAGATATAGGGGAGATCTTCCTTTGGGATTCCATGCCCATTATCTTTTACCTTAATCTCTGTATAGAGGGGGTTTTCTGAAAACGAAATGGTTACCTCGCCACCTACTGAAGTATGTTCCACACAGTTTTTTAAAATATTGATTAACGCTTCAGCCGTCCAGTGATTATCTCCTGTAAACGTAACAGACTCGTCCCCTTGCACCAATAAAGTCTGCTCTTTGATATCCATTGGAATCAACACAGACTGCACAGCCCTTTCAATAAGCGTGCGTACGGAAACTTTGTCTTTTTTAAAGATAACAGTGCCCGCATCAATTTTGGATAATTTTAAAAGGGAGGACACAAGCCACTCGATTCTTTCCAATTGCACACGGATGTTCTGTGTGAATTCCGCACGCTTTGATTCATCCAGCTTATTATCGCTGAGCAAATCGGCCATGACCATCATGGAGGTAAGCGGTGTTTTCAATTGATGCGAAATATCGGAAATTGCATTTGTTAATTTAACTTTATCCTCTTCCAAAAAGGTGCGCTGCTCAGAAAGCATAAGGGTAACTTTATAAATATCGCTTTTTAAAATACTCAATTCTCCCTCATGATTGTCACGGACATCCAATTCATAATCACCATTACTGATCTGGCGTAAGTACCTTGAGAGTTTTTGGATTTCACGGTACCTCCACCGGGTGAAAATCAAACTGCAAGTAATGAGCAACATGGTGGTTGTAAGAATAAGTATTGCTGCAGATATGGACAGGAAGAATACGGCTGCCACGCTGACTACAGCGCCGATTAAGATCATGGTGATTATGTATAATTGGATTTCTCTGTTTCTCCACATCTCACTGACCTGCCTTATAGCCCATGCCGCGCACGGTACGGATGATCACAGGGCTTTGAGGGTTGTCCTCCAGCTTTTCCCGCAATCGCTTAATATACACCGTGAGCGTATTGTCATTGACAAAGTCACCTGCCACATCCCAAATACGGTCAAGCAGCTGAGCTCTGGTCAACACCTGCCCGATATGGTTGGCGAAAATCATCAACAGCCGGTATTCCAATGCGGTAAGAAAAACCTCTTCCCCGTTTTTGAATACTTTTCCTTCCAACGTATTAATGCGGATATTCTCGATCTCTATGTAGCTTTTGACCTGCTCAGGCTGCTTATGGTAACGTCGTAAGACCGACTTAATGCGGGAAAGCAGCTCACGGACTCGGAACGGCTTCGTAATATAATCGTCCGCTCCCATATCAAGCCCCATCACCACATTCACCTCATCATCAAAGGCAGTAAGAAAAATCACCGGTTTATCCTCACGTTTCTTCACCTGTTCGCAAAGGTCATACCCGCTTCCATCAGGCAAGGACAAATCAAATAAACATAGATCTATCTCTTCAAGTCTACTAGCGATCGCAGCCTCTGCCGATTTGATATCATGACAAAGAATGGTCTCATATCCTTCCTGTCTAAGTGAATACTCCAAACCTGCAGCAATCGTCCTATCGTCCTCTACCAATAACACTCTCATCTTTCAACACCCTAACCAAAAGCCTTTTCTTTTATCATATTTTATCTCTTCCTTCGCGTCAAAAACGGCTTTTACACAAGTTCTAAAATTATCCCTGGGATGGCGAGCGGATACAATTTTAAAGGTGATGCGTATTTGCACCACCTTAATTTACTTATCCCTATCTACCCCATAAAACATTTTTCTACTATACTATGCAAAAATAGTCTATATTACTCGATACAATTTCAAGGCCGCCATCACAGCAAAAAAAATCCGCTTAATCGAACGTTTGTTTAAAATTTGCTATTCAGTTAAGCACTACTCTACTTCCTCTATCTCCACCTCTAAGCTATACTCTTCCGCCAATTCCGTAAACAAGGTCTCGTGTTCATCGTATATTTCACCATATTCCTCGTAGAGAAGGTCTCCTTTTTCCAACAAACTTTCGTCCCCGTTATAAAATCCTTCTGCATAAATCGAGTAGGTTTCTAACAGTTTTTTATGCGCCTCCATCAACTTATCGTGTGATGGTTGCAACTCCTCCATTGTAATGACAATGGCCTCTGTATCCTCTACCACTTTTTCAAGAGCAGGAATAGTCGTCTCGACTAAATATGTATATGCACTCTCTAGGTCCTCTTCCATAAACACAAATTCATCAGCCGCAATTTCTTCATTCACAGCAGCTTCAATGACTGGATTGCTATCCTCAATATAGGCAATTAGTTCGTCCTGGGCATCAACCTGCTCTGTTATCGTATCTACGATTTCACTACAAGCAGTCAGCACACTACCTATTGCCATTATACTAACCACTAATAGTGCTCTTCTTAATATTTTCATATATTCCATCTCCTTCCTTGGTTATTTTAGCAGGGAATCAGAAGTAGATATAGACTGATTTCCACTATTTTGAATTGGAAATAAAAGGGGACAGGATAAAAACCTTACCACCTCCGCTTTCACCGTAGTGACGTCTTCATAATCCCCTAAGCGTGCCTCTCCTTCTACAACTCTACAAAACCAAAAACTTCTCTAACTTCCTTCTCTAATTCACCGATCAACTTAAAACCATCTTTCCTTGGAGCAAACGCCTTTACAATGTTTGCATAGTACCAGTGCTGCTTCTGTTTCCCTCTATTAAACCGTCCCCAAATCAAATCCCCATGCTCTTCAAGGTCCGTTCGAATGGAGCGTAAATTGTGCAGCTTATCCGCAACGATGACTTGCAATTCTTCCATGGATGCATCTTTTAACCCATCAATGGTGTGCTGTTTTCTTTCTTCCCATGAAAGACTTTTGTCATTTTCAGAAGCAGCCACCACTAAATCTGCTACACGGCCACCAAACTCTTTCACCAGGCTATCATAAGTTGCTTCCGTATCTTCCAGTGTGTCGTGTAAAATACCTGCAGCCACCACTTCTTCAGAACAACCTGCGTCTTGCAACATCATCCCAACAGCAAACGGATGCGTGATATAGGGTATCTCCGTCCCTTTTCTTGTCTGATTCTTATGTGCCGAAGCAGCGAAGATAATAGCTTTCTCTATTACATTCATATTTTACGCTCCCCTTTAGTTGTTATTTGAATATACCTTTCGAAAATAGTCGATATTTCACGAACCATTTTTAAGCCCTTTCTTACAATAAAAAAATTCCATTTAATCATACGTTTGTTTAAAAATTACTATTCAATCTAAATCCAGATTAAACGTCTTCTCTCCTAAGTTTATACTGATTAAATCAAAAAAAACACATGAAATCCAAAAGATTCCATGTGTCTCACCCTATAACACTCTTCTTCTCTTCCTCACAATCACTATACATCCTGCTCCCATCACCAGCAATATAAAGCCGAAGACATAGAAGTCATATAGATTAGTAGCGGTGTTCGGAAGCTTCTCTCCACTCTGCTTCTTTCCATGTTCACTTTTCTTCCCATCGCCCTTACCTGGCGCTGCCGGATTATTCACCTTGACCGGATTTGCAGGATTTGCCGGTTTTCCAGGCTGTCCTGGTTGTCCAGGGTTGGGATTTACCGGCCCTGGTGCACCCGGATTACTTGGCACTCCAGGATTGCCACCTGGTGTCCCCGGTTTCCCTGGTTCTCCAGGTTCTCCCGGCTCTGACGGCTCAGGCTCAACCGGACCATCTGCCACCTTACCTTTTGTAAAAGTCCAAATATCCGAAATAGTTATCCCCGTGTGCTCATCCTCCACTACTACATACCACCAGTAGCGCTCGTTTTCCTCAAGCCCTTCCCAGGCCATCTCCGCCACACTTCCGCTCGAAACAGCCTCTTGCTTGCCAATTTCCACTTCTGTATAAATGTTTACTGCAAAATAGTCTGTCGCCACTCGCTTTTCATTCGGCTGAAGGTCTAACTCAAGTATAAACTCATCCTTGCCTGGATAAGTTTCCGTATCATAATAGTTGTACTGATCCAGGTACGGGGAGTACGTGTTCACTACAATCCGGTTATTATCTGTATCAAAATGCAGCAGTCGCATAAAGCCTTGTCCGCCTTCTGGTCCTGCTTGATAGTCGGCAAGCATTTGATAAACTTGGCGGTCAGGGGCACCGTCACCGTTATCATCCACTTCATCAACCAACAACTGCGCCTCATGATAATGGCCGCTCAACACAGTTATAACATTCTCGTTTGGCAGCACGACTTCCTCATACAACTTGTCACCAAGTGGATGACGCACTCCTGTTGCCTGCAAGTATTCATGAAAATTCAAGATCGCCATTCGGTCCGGATGGGCAGCAAGCACCTCATTCATCCAGGCAATCCCTTCGACTTCCACACCCCAGCCGAGATAGACCATGATATAGTCATTTCCGTTCGAGGAAATAAGGTCATAATGTCCGCGGTTATTTTTATAACTACCGCCATAATAAGGTTTATCTTCAAAGCGGTCTGCACCAAAGTACTTATAATACTGCGTGTAGTCATTGGTTTTGTGATCCACGTCATGGTTCCCAGCTAACACACCATATGGAATTTCGTTCTCATCCAAAACACCCATGTATTGATCCGCGTAATTCCATTGTGCTTCTTGATCAGCCATATTCACAAGATCTCCCGTGTGGAACACATATTCAATTTTCATTTCCTCTTCCATTTCCGCAATCCATTCAGTCTGTCTTTCATAGATGTGCGGGAAGCTTTCTGAGTAATACTGCGTGTCTGACATCCAGACAAATGTGTAATCATACTCTTCAGGGGATGCCGGGATCTCATCCTGCACCAGCACGTTGATGTTGCTTTCTTTTACAAAATCAGCGACCGCGACCTCTCCTTGCAAGCCGAAGTCTTCGGTTCCAGCAATCTTGTAATCCACAATATCCCACTTGTTGGAAGTGTGGTTCCAAGCATACATCGTCACCTTTCTGCCCTCCAGCGAGCTCCCCTTCCAAACAAGCTCGACCGTATCCCCTTCCTGAATGGAATCATCCACCTTCACATCAAAACGGTGATACGGAAATTCCGTCGAAGAGTCTGTAATCAGATATTCCCCGTCTTCTTTAGAAACAAGGGCAATGTCCTCGTCTGTAAAAGCTTCCTCCCCTTCTGGAACCATCGTGTGTGGAGGCTCGACTTCGTTGGCATTTTTAAAGCCCTTCATGCGATCACCTTGGGTCACATCATACTTATAGCCACCGTAAAAAGTAACATCTAAATCATCGTCAGTCGGGTCGGACACCTTTACCTTCAACGTCGGGTCACCGTCCACTGGTGTTTCCGCATCATTTGTAGGAGAAACGAGCTCCGGTTTCAACGGATTTTCATTCACAACGGAGAAGTGCACCACTTTTACCGCTTCGTTTCCTACTTCATCGATCGCCACGACTTTCAATGTATGCTCGCCGGCCGAAAGCTTAGAAGAAGCCGTCTCATAAGGTACCGTAATTCCCTTGTCATCAAGGAGCACCCTCGTTTCTTTTACCCCGGCTATCCCGTCGGTTGCTGTTACATCAATCGTAAAAGCACCCTTGTATTCCTTCTCTTCTTCGAGGGAAGTGGTGATGCTTGGAGCCGTGTTATCCACCATTATAGTTGTTGAGATTTCTTCATCTGCATCCATGGCGGAAACTACATGTTCCCCATCAGAAACAGAGGTTGTGTCCCATTTATAAGACTTGGATGGAGCCTGCTCTCCTGTCACTGTAAAAGTAAAATCTTCAAAAATGCGATCTGTTCCGTCATCGCCCATGTCAAACACTTGAGCGGGATCATTTTTCTCCGCATCGCGAAGGATGGTTCCATCCGCCAAGACAAGGCGAACGTTTCTCAAGTTATAGTCGTCACGGTTGTCCTCAGATTCCAGGTCAAACGGGGATGCTTTGTTACCCGCACGAATGGTAATCGTATTATTGCCAAGCTCCAGTTTGTCAGGGTTAATCGGGACTGTGATCGTCTGCCATTCATTGATCCAATCATCAAAAATATGCAGAACCTCATCTCCCAAGGTGACTCCATTTTGGAAGAAGGTATTGATGCCGCTCACCTCAAATGCGAAATAAGAGGTATGCTCAACAGCCTGGAACGTTTCCCCTTCCACTTCTTCACCGTCTATCAACAGCTTCACATCTTCCGGAGCATCCGAGCTTGAAGTCCCTTTTAATATCTTCTCCCCAGCAAGAATCTCACCGTCTTTTACATTTAAGCGGAGACTGGAGAAATCTAGTTCCGTTGTGACATCTACCTTATACGTCTCTGTTGTCACTTCATTCATGCCATCTGTAATTTCGAAATAATATTCCACATACTCTTTCGCGATAATTTCAGACGAGTAGACTGTATAGTGATAAAGCAAGTCATTATAATCCTTTGTCAGGATGGCCTGCTTGAAATCCGTTTGGTCGTTCGTCCGGTAAAACAAACGGACCGTCTTCACTTCCCTGTCATCCTGCGCATCCAAAACAATTTCAATATTCTCCGTCTGATCAACCTCCGTTACCTTTGTTAAATTTTCATAAGTCGGCGCTATCGTATCAGCTTCAATCTGTACCGTTTCGGCAGGTACTTGAGAAGCATCCACCATACCAGGTGTTGCCGCTTTTTCCGCTGCACTTGTCTTGATCATTTGTGTCGATCCATCTAACGGATATTGATAGAACACACCCATATTAGCTGCCGTATCCTTCACATTCGGAACATCATTGTAATAGGCAACCGCAAGCTCCTTTTTTGAGTTGGTTGCCACTACAAGTCCGCGCATCGCACCATTGGCCATTCCGTCACTATAGATTCTGACGAGGCTTTTATCCTCTACCAAATCTGAACCATAATGAGCATTGAAATCATCCACGGTTTGCTCGCGGTTTTGCGCATTGATGATCCAAAAAACGAGCGTTTCCTTGGACGGAATCACCACATCATCCGGAATCGAAGGCCACACTACATCTGTCGCACTCTCCGCCCCGTAACGATAATAAAGTTTATAATCTTTAAAACTCAAATCCTGATTTGTATTATTATAGAGTTCAATGAACTCGTAACCGTCCGCCGACCCTACATTCGTCGAATCCGGAACCACTTCCGTTACTAAAAATGGCGGCAATGACTGATAATCCACTTCCATTTGCTTTACTGAAATCGTGAATTCTTCCGTCTTGGCAACATTCCATCCATCTGAAGCTTCCACATAATAAACGATATCTCCTGAAACATCCGCCCCAGGTATTTCCGCCGTATAGACAGAAGAACCTTCAGACGTTGGATTCATGGACAACGAAGTAAATGTCTCCTCCCCTTGCTTTTTATAAAATAGTGTCGCAAAAGGGTTTGTCATATCGTCTGTAATCGATGCTTCGATGAGAATTGGCGAGTACGCAGTGCCATTTGTGACAGGCGTATGCTCCACCACCGGCGCTACCGTATCTTCTGGAATTTCCTCCAACTCCACGGGCTTAGTCGGCACCTGGCTTTCTTTTGCCGTACCTGGTGTCGGCGCAGCCAATCCTTCCAGCTTCATCATCGCCGTTCCACTAGACGGGAAGAGATAATCAATGCCCGCTCCATTATTGTCATTGTCACTGCCAAGATAGCTTGCCGACACGACCTCCGCACCATCTGCATCCTTCACTACAAGGGCACGGTTGCCTCCATTCGCAAAACCTGGGAAGACATCTTTGAACTCCACAACCTGACTTTCCGTTAATGCCCGCCCAAAGTTTTCGTTAAACTCAGCTAGCGTTCTGTTTCCGTTGTTATACCAAAATACAAGTTCCTCTTGAGGCTCCAAGATCACAGCCGGCACCTGGAATGGCAGCTCACTTCCCGTGTCCGTATACTTATAAACAAACGAATAGTTTGCTAGATTCATCGGTTGATTCGTATTGTTGTACACCTCAAAAAACTCGTAGTAATCCGTTCCTCCCCCTTTAGAGTTCGGGGATAGCTCGGTGATGAGCAATGGCAGCTCACTGTAAGTTTCTTCTGGGACTTCAACTGAAATAGTAGACGGTTCCGTGGCTGCTGTGTTCGTTCCATCTGTTGCTTCGATGTAGTAGGTGATTGGTTCATCCACTATCGAAGCTGGAATTTCAGCGATGTATGTTGATGTCTCCTCAGTTTGTTGCATGCTTAGACTCGTATAGCTTTCCTCTGTTGCTTTTTTATAAAATAATGTCGCCGCAGTGACACCAACGTCATCCGTTATCGTTGCTTCAATAGGGATGGCAGTGAATCTTTCCGCTTCTGTAACGGCAGTGTGTTCAATCACTGGCGGTGTTTCATCAATAACAGGCGCTTCCTCTTCTTCTACTGTTACAGGTTGCTCAGGAACTTGAACCACTTCAATGGATCCTGGCGTTGGCAATGCAAGAACCGCATGCTTGTCCATCACCGTCCCGCTCGCCGGAAACTTATATTCAATTCCCGCCCCGTTGTTATCATTTTCATTTCCAAGATAACTAGCAGAAACCAATTCCTTCCCTTGCTTATCCTTGATTACCAAGGCGCGGTTTCCACCATTCGCAAACCCTGGGAAGGCATCTTTAAAAGAAACCACCTGTTCTTCTGTTAGTGCCAAACCATAGTTTTGATTGAAATCAGCCAAACTACGCTCTCCAGTGTTATACCAAAACACCAGTGTTTCCTGTGATTCAATGGCCGTTTCAGGAACAGTGAAAGGAATCTCCCTTCCTGTATCGGTGTATGTATAGATAAAATGTAAATCCGCTGTAGACATCGCTTGATCTGTATTATTGTAAAGCTCATAGTACTCATAATAATCAGTTCCGGCACCAGCTGAGTTTGGAGAAATTTCTGTGATGAGTAGATGTGGGAGCAGGTTGTAATCCAGCTCTTCTGTGATGGCTTGTTCTTCTGTTTGTTGCTCTTGGGTAGGTTCTTCTGGAAGTTCCGTTTGCATTTCTTCCTCTTTTTTGGCTGGAGGAGCAACTTCTGTTTGTGGCTCATCTATTATTGGCTTTTCCACTATGGGTTCTTCTTTTACAGGTTCTTCTGCAACCTCTTCTTCCACTACCTCCTCTTCAGGTGGCTGCGATTCTCCCTGTTCTTCGGCAGGTGGTTCTGTACTCTCTACCGGCTTACTATTTTCCTCTGGGTTTGTTTCCTCCATTTCCTTTACAGGAGGTGTTTCCGTTTCCTTCACCTCTCCCTCCGCATGCACCACTCCGAGCGGCACAACCGGCTGAAAACTCGTTCCCACAATAGTTAAAATCATCCATGACGACAGCAGCTTCCGACCAAACTTTCGTTTTTCTTTCCTCATCACTAACCTCCACCGAACTATTTTGAACATTTAAAATTTTACCGATGGATTGTTAAGTGGATATGAAGGTGTTGTAAAATTTATGGAAAGCTAGGTAGTTTTCGGAAGAGGAAGTATTTTAATATACTATGCAAAAATAGTCGATATCGCTCGATTGGATTTCATGACTGCCACTTCAACAAGAAAATTCGTCTTAATCAAACGTTTGTTTAAAAATTACTATTCAACACATGTTTCATCTTTAGCAAATATCTCCTTCACTTCGTTAAACAAAAAGTGGCTTTGACGCATGAAAAATGTCCATTTAACAATAATAGGAAGGTACTTTTAAATGTTGGAAGGAGTAGAAGGAATGAAAAAATTATTGTTTGTGCTGTTCATGTTACCATTGCTGGTGAACATGCTACCTGGGTCAATCAGTGCCAATGCCAATAAACAGGAAGCTTGCATTAGTCAGTCTGAGGTAGAGTTCAAAAATCAATTCAGAAGACTTTGGATTGATCATGTATTGTGGACAAGTAATTATATTTCAAGCGCCACCACTCCAGGAGCTGAGGATCAAAAACAGGTGCTAACAAGGCTTTTGAAAAATCAAGAGGATATTGGAAACGCGGTAAAACCGGTATACGGAGAGGAAGCAGGGAACAAGCTAACGGAGTTGCTTAAGGAGCATATTGTTATTGCTGGAAAAATCGTTGATGCCGCTAAAAATGGGGACAAAAACTTAGTTAATCAACTTAACAAAGAATGGGTCAGAAATGCAGATGATATAGCAGCATTTCTTAGTGACGCCAACCCAAATTTATCAAATGAAGAACTAAAAGAATCTTTGTATATGCATTTGGAGTTAGTAGCCGATGACTTATCAGCAAGCTTAAATAAAGAATGGGATGAAAGAATCGTTGCCATTGATGAAGGGGTCACACATATCATCCTAATGGCAGATGCGATATCTGATGGTGTGGTAAAACAGTTTCCGGAGAAGTTTAAATAATTGCTTGAGAACCAGGTAAGATAATCTTGAAAGAATCCTTTTTTAGTAAAAGCTACTCTGAGAGATTGAAGCCACTGAAAAAGAGCTTGATTTTGAAATTTCACTAAACATCGCTGGTGATTTTCGCAAATGGCTTCGCTTTCCTAGGGGCACTGCTGGAGCCTCCTCGGCTACGCCTGCGGGGTCTCCACCTAGTGCTAGATCCCTCAGGAGTCTTCGCCTTTTGCTACAATCACCAGCTACGAATCATAAAAAACTTTACGTTATTAGTTTTTCAGTGGCTTCGAGGGATTGGAGTAGCTTTTTACACCTTGCTGAACTAACTTTCTTTATTCGTGACCATCATTCTGAATCTTTTCAACTCACTTAACTACCACTTCTCTCATTCTCTCCTCTACCAGCTTCCCTTTCGATAAGGTAACCTTCACATCTGAATTACTTGCGATGCTTTGGTCATGGGTAACAACAATCACGCATTTCCCTTCTTTATGGGCCAGCTTTTGAAGTAAGGCAATGATACTTTTGGCTGTGTCTTCATCCAAGTTTCCTGTTGGCTCGTCCGCCACGATCAGATCAGCAGACGAAGAAATGGCGCGTGCGATGGATACCCTTTGTTGTTGGCCACCGCTAAGTGTTAAGACTTTTTGATTTGCCTGGTCTTTAGAGATGCCTACCCTCTCCAATAAATCCAAGGCGTATTCTTTTTTATTTTGATGTTTCACACCGGTTATTTCCATTGCTGTTATAACGTTTTGAATGGCCGTCATATAAGGAAGAAGATTATATGACTGAAACACAATGGATACATATTGATTTCGGAATTTGGTTAACCCAATCCTGCTTAGGTCGGTTCCTTCATAAAGGACTATTCCTGATTTAGGTGTATCAAGCGCCGAAACCAAGGCAAGGAAGGTCGTTTTCCCAGATCCTGATGGACCTACAATGGTATAAAAGGTACCTCTCTCAAATGTCATGTCCACATCTTTTAAAATATACTGTTCCTTGGAACCTTGCTTGTACCAGTAACTAACTTGCTGTAGCGATAATAATGTACTCATCTTTTACCTCCTAGTCTTGATTGGTCAAGATTGCTTTTGGATTCATTCGAAGAACACTCAGGGCTGGAACAATTGTCGAAAATAACATGACCAGCAGTCCAATTCCAACCATCATAATTATGTTTTCAGCAGTAACGCCAATAGATAGTTCTTCTATTGTTTGTACGTCCTGAGTTTGAATCATTCCTCCAGGTCCCATTGCTCCCATCATTCCTCGCCTGTTAGTAAAGGATTGTGGTTCGTTGCTTTCTTCAGAGGCGGTAAGCTCTTGTTCTAGTAATTGATTTCCTACTGCGTCTGCCACATAGTTGCCTGTCATGAGGGATAACCCCATAGCTAGTACCGCTACCATCAATATTTCTACGAGGAATTGGCCTACTAATTTTTTTCGTTTCTCTCCAATCGCCAATAGAACACCCATCTCATATTTTCTTTCTCGAATGGTCATCATGACAATCAATCCGAGAATAATCGATCCGGCAATGGTGACCAGTAATACTATCTTGTTAGAGAAAGAAGATACATTCTCGATTGGTCCCATCATCTGTTGATAGAGCTGGTCATTCGCATTTAAAATAAACGTATCAAAATCGATGGTGCCCTTATCTTTCGCCTCTTCCATGAATGCCTCAATGTTTAACGGATCATTCATGTAATAGATTGCCTGATTAATGACCCCTTCTTCTCCCTTAAGTTGATTAGCCAATTCTATTGGTACATAGATAGAGTTATAAGGGTTCATCGATAAGATTC
This sequence comes from Bacillus sp. RO2, assembly GCF_012911845.1. GTDB lineage: Bacteria > Bacillota > Bacilli > Bacillales > Bacillaceae_I > Sutcliffiella_A. The sequence goes on from NZ_JAAXCU010000053.1 coordinate 26,976, forward strand.
TTTCTGCTTGTGGAGGTATTTCCGCACTAGTAGAATAGATACCTTTGATTTCAAGTGTTATCGACTCCTCTGTTTCCACTGATGTAATGGAGATGTCATCGCCTATGGACCAGCCATTTTCGGATGCTAGATTTTCCTCCACCATCGCCACCATTTTTCCAGCGTCATCTGCTGTTAGGTGCTCTCCTTCTACTATTTCTGATTGACCATCCATAAAGGAAGTAGCCGCATCACTATAAAGTACCCCCTGGATATCCAAATCTGCATTCATACCCCCACCCATTCTGCCAGGCATCGTGCTTCCTTGGGCTTGACCTTCTTCTGTTGTACTCTCTTCTTCCTCCTCCTCTGCTCCGATCGCCATAAAATCAACTGCCATGGCACTCGTCGTAGAGTAGAAGTTATACCCTTCTACATACTCAGATTCAATGAGTGATTCTGCATCTTCTATATCAATGGGAATGGGTTGGAACATCGCTTGCCTTCTTCTCTCTTCCCCGCCATTTTCCACCAGACTTTGTCTGTCGACCGTTAATGTGACATCTCCACCAAGTTCTTTCCTTGCTAAGTTACTAGACTCCTCTGCCGCTGTCTGAATCGTTAAACCAGTTAATACAAATACAGATATAACAGCAAGTACGACGAGAAGAATCAGGCTTTTCCCCTTTCTAGCTGTTACACTCCAATACGCCCTTTTGATAAAATTCACTTTTTATTACCTCCTCTTTTATTAGGCTCTGTTAAAGTATATTGTTGCTTTTTGCAGCAACCTAGCTGTTGATTGGAGCAATAGGCGAAGACTCCTTAGGGAAATAGCGTTTAGGGGAGACCCCGCAGGCGCTTTTCCGAGGAGGCTCCCCAAACGCCCCTAGGAAAGCGAAGCCTAGTGCGGAAATCAACAGCGGTGTTTAACAGAGCCTTTTATTAAACAAGCTATAGTAGGTATTATTCAAAATGAAACTGATTTGGTCCTTAAAAGAAACTGAAAGTTAGCTGAAAATGTTAATCAAAGGGCCATTATCCTGCTATATTGGGGTTACAATAAACGGTGAGAAGGTAAATGGAGAGAGGTACACGTTATTATGAAAAACAAAGACATTAAAGTACTGCTTGTCGATGATGAGAAAAATATATTGCAATTCCTCGAGCTTGGCTTAACAAACGAAGGATACAAAGTAAAGACAGCCTCAGATGGAATTATTGCGATGAACCTATTACCAGACTTTCAACCCCATGTCGTTATTTTAGATGTCATGATGCCTGGTTTAGATGGATTCGAGGTGTGTAACATGATAAGAAAAAGCGGTGTCCAAACCTCCATCATCATGTTGACGGCAAGAGATGAGGTCGACAATCGAGTAAAAGGATTAACGATTGGAGCGGACGATTACCTTGTGAAGCCTTTTAGCTTCGAGGAATTATTGGCCCGTATTCAAGCGAGGATCCGCAATCAATTCCCGGATCAATACGGTGAAGTCATCTACGGTCCCTTTCGAATTGATGACAGGCGGAGAGAGATTGAGTACAAGGGCACAGGACTATCCCTCTCTCCGACAGAATATGAACTATTAAAATATCTCGTCTTAAATCACGGGATGGTCATGAGTAAGCTATTGATTTTAGATAAAGTGTGGGGATATACCTTTCAAGGAGAGGATAATATCGTGGAAGTCTACATCCGTTCCTTGCGGGAAAAGCTCGGTGATAAACAGCATCAACTCATTCGTACGATTAGAGGGGCTGGTTATAGGTTGGATTTATCATGAACCGTATTCGAAAAATCTTACAATCACTATCGCCTACCTCACTTCGGTATCAGCTTCTTTTTAAAATGCTCATTATTCTCTCGCTTATATTAGTGGTGATTGGCTTTTTTCAATTTATGGTCTTAAAGGACTTTCTTTATAAAAATGAAGCGGAACAACTAAGTGGGAAAATCATGTCTGTTCCGATAGGAGCGTTAGGAGAATTTGCGGAACCTCCCGGTGGCAGAGAGCGACCTCATTTCTTTTTAGTAGAGAATGTCTCCCTCTCTCTTATTCAGGAGGATGGAACGTATATTGACTTATTAGAAGAGAATGGGTTGGTATCTCCACGATTCACGGAAGCGGAGTTGGGGTCTATTAAAGAAAATTTAGGAGGCAGGAGCCGAGCAGATTATCATTTGGTAAAAGATGAAAACGGCACCGAACAGCTCGTCCTGTTCCGGCCGGCGTTGCGCAATTCAAACCGTTTCCAAAATGGAGAAGGCGCGATTTTACAGATGGGAATCAGCACCGCTCCCCTCCAGCAGCTATTATGGCAACAATGGTTAACCTTTATGGTCCTTTCCATTTTTGCGATAGCCGCAGGAATGTGGATCTACTTCTCTGTTATTAAAAAGACATTGGGACCTTTATCCAACATCGTATCATCAGTTCAAACCATTGACGCCTCCAACATGGCGTACCGAATTCCACAGAATCAAGGACAAGAAGAAATAGATCTGTTATCGGAATCCTTTAATGATATGCTCCAACGGCTCGAACTTTCTTTCGGGCAAGAAAGAGAAGCAAAGGAACAAATGAGACGTTTCATCGCGGACGCGTCCCATGAACTACGAACCCCTCTTACATCTGTGCACGGTTACCTTGAGGTGCTGTTAAGAGGCGCTGCCCAAAATCCGAATCAATTGTCGATGGCACTTGATAATATGTACGGTGAAACAAAACGGGTGATTAAGCTAGTCGAGGAATTGTTACTGTTGGCAAAATTAGATCAGGCACCGGAATTAGAGCTGCAGTCAACCAATCTAACCGAACTCATTCGCGACATGAAACCACAACTAAGTCTCCTCGCGGGAAAAAGAGTCATAACCTTTCATTTGGTCAATGACGTGTACGCGAACGTCAACTCTGACAAAATAAAGCAAGTAATCTTAAACCTCGTTCAAAACGCAGTTCAACATACGGATACTGTGCAAGGCAGGATTGATATACGATTAGAGAGTTTGGAGGATGCTATTCAGTTAAGCGTCGAGGATAACGGTTCAGGAATAGAAAGGGATAAGCTGCCTCATGTATTTGAGCGTTTCTATCGGATTGATTATTCCAGAAATCGTGAGTATGGCGGAGCTGGTCTCGGGCTTTCTATTACAAAAGCAATCGTAGAGGCACACCAAGGGAATGTGGATGTCATTAGTTTACCAGGAGAAGGCGCTAAGTTTTACGTTCGATTGCCATTGGGCTGAGTGGTGGAAAAAAGTTTTTTCATGAACAAAAAACCCTTCTTCCACACGACTCCTTCCCTTCGAAGTGAAAAAATTGTCGCAATTTTGTATCTTTCTTCCTATATCTAAGTTAGGATGGGAGTAAGAAGGAAGGCAGGTGATACCGATGACGCATGCACATAGCTTGGTTTATGAAACAATGGAAGAAGCGGCAGATGAAATTTTGGCCCTGATTAGTAAATTTGTAGATGTGAACACTTTTTTCATTGCAAAGAATGATAAAAAGGATGTCAACATTAAACATGCCTTCAATCGTAATGATGTTGTGCTTCCCTCAGGGTTTGAAACGTTATACCGGGATTCCTACTGACAGTTTATTGTAAAAAGTGGTCGGGAACCACTTATCATTGAAGATTTGAATTTATCTCACCTAACTAAAGACATGGAAGTTACCAAAAGTCTTGGGGGCGGATCGCTAATCGGTGTTCCCATTTACTATAAGGATGGGGAGAATTACGGTACCTTGTGTGGAATGGATTTGCGCCCCTTCCATTTTACAGAAAATCACAAGGATTTATTTAAAGCCATGGCCAAGTTGCTTGGAAACGTATTGGATTTAGAAAAGAAAAATTTACAAATACAAATGCTCTCGGTGCCTCTAGTCCCAATATTTGATGATATGGCTGTCCTTCCGCTTATCGGCGAGGTGGATTCGGAACGTACGTCCAGGGTCATCGAACACACTTTGGCTGAAGCGGCAAAAGGAGAATTAGAGCACATTATCATCGATTTATCCGGACTCGCTCGCATCGATTCGAAAAGCGTCGAAAACTTAATGCTTATCTCCAACTCTCTTAAACTGGTAGGAGTCCGCGTTATCTTTACCGGGATTCGACCAGATCTTGCTAAAAAAGTGAACCAATTATTAAATACCTATCAAGACATTACGTTTAAATCAACACTTAAACAAGCTATTCATTCGATTAGAAAAGGCACTTAAATGGGTAATTCATAGTCATAAGCAACAAATAAAAGGCTTTATATGCTATATCATGGCATATAAAGCCTTTTCTATTGTTAATAAAAAAACGAACTGTTTGTATTTTCATATATCATGCGGTCTTTCCTAACATTTAATCTTTACTAGACAGAAATATAGACAAATAAACAATTTAATTTGTAATAATCGTGTGTTTTTCTTATTTTTATACCTTAAATACGAACATTTATTATTTACATAACCAAAAGGTTCGTTTATAATCAAAGTTGTGTTTAATAATATATTTACTTTCATTCGTATATTCTTAGAGATATGGTCTAAGAGTTTCTACTAGGAGCCGTAAAATCCTAACTACGAATGGGTGGATTCCTCTACCCATTTTTAGTCTGGATTTTTTTGTTGTGTAAAAACCGAACATTACTATGAAAATTAATCTTTTAGGGGTGTGTCTCATGGAAAATGTATTTGATTATGAAGATATTCAGTTAGTTCCAAATAAATGTGTGGTTAACAGCCGTTCTGAGTGTGATACAACGGTGACACTTGGTGGCCGTCAATTTAAACTACCTGTCGTGCCAGCCAATATGCAAACGATCATTGATGAAAAGATTGCCCTTTATCTTGCTGAAAACAATTACTTTTACATCATGCACCGCTTCGAGCCACAAAAGCGTCAGGCATTCATTGAGAACATGCATGCAAAAGGCCTTTACGCTTCCATTAGTGTTGGGGTGAAGGAAGAAGAATATTCATTCGTTGAAGAGCTTGCTGGAGCGGGACTTACTCCTGAATTCATCACAATTGACATTGCCCATGGGCATTCCAATGCTGTTATCAATATGATTCAGCATATCAAAAAACACTTACCAGAGAGCTTCGTCATTGCTGGTAACGTTGGTACGCCTGAAGCGGTACGTGAACTAGAGAATGCAGGTGCCGATGCAACAAAAGTTGGAATTGGTCCTGGTAAGGTATGTATCACAAAAATTAAAACAGGTTTCGGAACTGGTGGCTGGCAGTTGGCAGCACTTCGTCTATGTGCAAAGGCAGCAAGCAAACCGATCATTGCCGATGGCGGAATCCGTACACACGGTGATATCGCGAAATCCGTACGTTTCGGTGCAACGATGGTCATGATTGGTTCCCTTTTTGCCGGCCATGAAGAATCACCAGGAGAAACTAGCGAAGTAAACGGTAAACTAGTAAAAGAATATTTCGGCTCCGCTTCTGAATTCCAAAAAGGCGAAAAGAAAAACGTAGAAGGCAAAAAAATGTTCGTTGAGCATAAAGGTGCCTTACAAGATACTCTAACGGAAATGGAGCAAGATCTTCAGTCTTCTATCTCCTACGCTGGAGGAACGACTTTAGACGCCATTCGTCACGTCGATTATGTGATTGTGAAGAACTCTATTTTTAATGGGGATAAGGTTTATTAAGGGATAGGATTTTAGAGGAAAGTTAAAGAGACAAGCATGAAGGCCCCATTAATCGCATGGATTAATGGAGCCTTTTGTTTGTTAAAGATATTTTATGTAAAAAAATCCATTGAGCTGGCTGAAAAACGCTATCCCTTACATACTATTTTTCTTGAGGAGCCGTCTTAACCAATGATGCTCGAAGGTTGACACCATACTCCATGTATCCCTTCAAACATGTAAGCATATACACCCAGCCTTCTTTATTGTCTAATAATTGATTTACGTAGTCTTTGTCGTTCTCATCAAATCCATCCTCATTAACTTCTACGATGGTACTTTCTTCTTCTTGCATAAATTTAATTGTGACTTGATGATTTTCTCCCCATATAAAGACAATCTTCTTATTTTTTTGAATTTCTATGATATCTATACTACCCTGAGCATTATACTCTTCATATGTTAAGGTAATAGTTTTCCCTTCCTCCCATCTTTCAGAACTTGAAGAAAACCAAAAGTAACCTATTTTCACAGGATCTACAAATGCTTCAAAAACTTCATGAGCCGGCTTTTCAATTCTCATTTGAGAGAGATTATTCATACAACTTCCACTCCCTTTCATTTTTTCTACTTATTAAAGGTAACATATTTTTAATCTTCCAAACATACTGTTTTTTCAAAATAGACTCTGTCGCTTCTCCCCCGCTGGAGTCTTCGCCTATTGCTCCAATCAACAGCTAGGTTGCTGCAAAAATCAACAGTATGCTTTAACAGAGCCTTTCATTTTAAAAAACGAGCATAAAACCACAAATGGTTTCATACTCGCTTAACCTACTTAAACCAGCCCTTCCACTTAAACCAAATAAACAAGCTGATCCCCATGACGACCATGACTCCAAGCGCGATAAAGTACCCATATCTATAGGTCAGCTCAGGCATATATTGAAAGTTCATGCCGTAGATTCCCGCTATAAAAGTCAGTGGTGCGAAGATAGACGTGATGATGGTAAGGACCTTCATCACATTGTTGGCTTGATGGGAGTTCAAGGAAAGGTAATTATCCCGAATGTCCGCCGTCAATTCCCGGTTGGAAGTAACCATATCAGATAGCTTCAGGAGATGGTCATAAATATCCGCGAAGTACTCTTTCCTTTTCATGACCCCATCCAGGCGATGCGTATTGAGCATGCGGTACAGCAGATCCCGCATCGGGTTGATCGTATGTCGCAGGTCCAATAAGGAATACCTCGTATCAAACAGCTCATCCATCAGCTGATTCATCGATTTTTCTTGCGTGTTGTCCTCAATTTTGTCCAACTGGTCCTCCAGCTTATATAGCAACGGAAAATAAGCATCCACAATGTCGTCTAGAATTTCATAGAACACATAATACTCATCCCAGCTTTCCACGTCTTTGGGTGGCTTGTCCAAGCTTTTCCACACCGCATCCACCTCTTTAGAAGGTGCCTGATGAAAACTTACGACATAGTTTTCCCCTAAAAAGAAATTCACTTCCTCTTTATGAAGCTCGTCTTCCCTTTGTTGAATACTGTGCGTCACGAAAAACGTATGATCCTCATAATGATCAAGCTTCGGCCGCTGCAGTCTATGTATGCAATCCTCAATGGCCAATGGGTGGAAGTGGAACGTACTGTCTAAATGTTTTATTTCCTCTTCCGACGGTTGATTGAAGTCAACCCAGATCCATTTGTATGCGTCCCTATCAAGGTTATTGATACTAATATCTTTGGTGATTCGATGATTTCTTGTCATTCCAGCAATTCTTATCATTTGGCTTCCCCTCACATTCGTATAGGGTTTTTATACCCAGATTTGTGGGGTTTTAAAAGTAGCGCACAAAAATCAAACAGGCACTTAATGGGGTGATGGGTTATAGACTAGAGGGATAGGAGTGTCAGCTATGCCTTGGCATCAGAAAATTCCTCACTTAATGAATCAGCCTATTGGAGTGTCGTTTTTAGATGGCACCGGGACTTCAGGGGTGTTATGTGGGACATCCAACGGAAAACTCTTAGTTATGGAGTATCTATACCATTCACAATTCGCTTTAAAACAATATGATATGAATACGGTACAGAATATATATGGGTATCCGGGGTGTTCGGGTCAGCGGTTTTGGGGATATTAGAAACCATTGGGGCGAAGCAAAGCGAAGCATAGGGACGGTTCTCCTGCTTCCTTGGACTTTAATGAAAGCGCAGAACCGTCCCCGTCCTTTTCGAATAGCAATACTGGATTCATTCTAAATGCTTTAATTCCTCTAACCTGTCGTTGGTTGAAGAACTAACCTAATAGATATCATCCTTACTCTCTACCCACTATTCATAAGTAACCTCTGATTCATTTTCAAAAACAACACTAATATAGTATGGGTTTAGATGTTTAGAGCCTTCCTCGCAGAACAGTGGAAATAGTCCATTCTTCATCTGGATAATGCTCTTCTAAGTATGGTCTTAGTAATTGCACCTTCTTATCAATTTGCGCATCGATCCAAAAAGGACGGGTGAGAAAAAATATGCAATAAGATGCGAATATAATTAATGCTAATAAACAACTAGCATTTCTCCATTTACCTTTTAAAAAGATTGCAATAGTTAGGATTGAGCTAATTACAACACCGACAATTAATAACTCTATTATTTTTGTTGGATACATTAAAGCTGTCCTCCTTTACTTAGTCCTTCTAGGAAGCAGCGGGACCGTTCTGCTTCATTAGTGGGTTTAAAAAGTCTAGAACCATTCCAGTTCCATTTAAAGAGAAATAAAAAATCCCAATTCATTTTTTGAAAAGGGATTATTCGTTATAAGAGTAATATTAACTTTCGCAAGCAAAATTATCTTTATCTCTATCCATTTTTTTTTGATAGGCTGGATGATCAGAAGCCACACCATTTGGGTATTTCTTTCTTAGTTCCGTACAATTTGCAAAGACCTCTACACCTGCACTTGAAGGTGCTTCTGCCTTCGCTTTGGCTGCTGCTTCTGCCTCCGCTTTGGCTGCCGCTTCTGCCTCCGCTTTAGCTGCTGCTTCTGCCTCCGCTTTGGCTGCCGCTTCTGCCTCTGCTTTAGCTGCTGCTTCTGCCTCCGCTTTGGCTGCCGCTTCTGCCTCTGCTTTGGCTGCTGCTTCTGCCTCCGCTTTAGCTGCCGCTTCCGCTTCCGCTTTAGCTGCCGCTGCCGCTGCCGCTTCCGCCTCCGCTTTAGCTGCTGCTTCTGCCTCTGCATTCGCTGCTGCTTCTGCCTCTACTTTCGCTTCTGTTTCAGCCTCTTCCTCAGAACTCTTTTCCTCAATCTTATCCTCTTCTTGTGAGATATTCGAACTTTCTGATGAACAAGCAACTAAACTGAACATTAATAATAAAAATGATAAACCTACTAAATACTTTTTCAATTCCATATCCCCCAAAATAAATTTATATAAGCTTACAACAATATCAAAATATGTTATAGTTCTACTTTTCAATATAGAATTAACTATAAAATAGTCCTTCTTTATCATCGATCGAAACAAAGAGGCTTTTATCATTTAGTAAACTAATGAAAAGCCTCTTAATATGCCCTATTATATAAGAACTTAGTTCTATATCGTTCCTAACATACAACGGATTTGAAAAAGTAAGAGGGATGGATCTCACTTCCAAGTTCTAAGGAAACAGTAGAAAATCCCCTTGAGTTCCTTATTTAACTTGTCTTTAAAAATACAAATTTTATTAGCAATATTAGTAAGCCTAGCACTACTTTTGATGTAACTTCTGCCCAGAATCTTTTACTAACTAGAATACGTTTTAAACGAGTGAAAAATAGTTTCATTTTTTTACCCTCCGAAGGTTTATTCGGTGTAGTTGGGTAAGGTATTACAAGTCTAAATTCATTTCAGTCAGTTGTATTTTAGCCTTATATTTTTTAATATTTACCACTTTTCACTCGTCTAGTTACCTATTGTTTTTTTCGCCTTATTAAATATATTTAGTTTTGGCTTTTAATTAAATTGGGATTTTATGTAATATTTAAGTGGATTTATTTTGTTTTTATTAACGGCATTTTTCTTTATCTTTTAGTTTAAAATTAGATAAACCTATAACTTCTACACCGTAATTCAATTATATTTCAAATACACTAAATTTGTCTATCTTTTCCGAAAAAATACAGTTAGCAAGAGAACCGTCATCGGGCTAGAACCGTCGCTCTGACTTTCAGGATTTAGAGCGACGGTCCTTTGCTTCCTTACTTTACTGTATCTTATCGAATGTATTGACTAGGGAGGTATTCACTTCTTTTCGCTTTAATTGCTAAAAAACTATTTAGTTGTACCCACCCCGTGCAATTATTTCAAAAGTTCCACTAATTAAAGAAAAAAAGAAGCAGAGGTCCGTCCCCTGCTTCTTTAAATAGTCATCTTCCAACTCGACTGAGCCAACCAACTTTCCTGCTCTTTATAATCATGCGATATTCTCCCTACAAGTCGCCAGAAGGATCGGTCGTGATTGAGATGAATCATATGGCACATTTCGTGTACGACTACATAATCGATTACTTTCATTGGAGCCATGGCCAACTTCCAATTGAAAGTTAACTGTAATTGCGAATCACAGGTTCCCCATGTAGTCTTACTATCAGATATACGGATAGACCGTGGTTTTACTTTAAAGTTACTTTGATAGGATTTTACACTCTTCTCCACTATCGCTTTGCATTGTTGGTAATAAAATCTCTTTAAAGCTTGTTTTATCTTTTCGTCCTCCACCTGTTTCACATATACATTTATATGTTTCTCATCAAAAAAGACATAATCTTGTTCAATAGTACTATCTTGATAAACCTTTACAGGATAGGTGTTTCCTAAATAAAGAACCCTCTCCTCCTGACTGTATTCCTTCTCCTGCTGCCCAAGCAGTCTGTCCTTCATTTCCTTTGATTTTTCTTGAATCAGTTCCCAGTTTTCCTCCAGCAATTGAAGCACTTTTTCATCCTGTGTACCTTTAGGAGCCTGGACTTCCACATTTCCATAAACGTCCATACGAATTGCAATGGATCTTCGATTTTTGTATTTTATCTCAAAATGGATGGTTTCTCCTGAATATGTATGTAACATTTTATCACCCTGCATCATTTACTTTTTCAAGTAATTATATTAAATTTTGCCTATAAAAAGTAGCAGATTAACTTCTTACTCCAAAATCCTAATCCCAGAAGGAAGCCCGTCTGTCACGTCCAAGAAGTAGAAGGAAGGTTCTCTTACTTCATGCTGAGATCTATGACCTTACCGCTAATCTCTAGCAGCCATATTTAACCGTGTTATTTCAAACGTTATTAGACCCATAGATGGCCCAAGCCTGAAAGTCCAGTACAAACATATAACCATTCCAAACCATGCCATTTATGGGATCCACCCCCACTGACAAGCTTCTTCAACTTCCCCTTAGCATCATAAATTTCATATAAATAATCAGGATCCCCAAAGGATAGATCAATTTGCATTATTTCTTTTACTAACTACTTCAACCTTGTAATTGTCCTTGTACTTTACCTCATACTGATACGCTTGGTTAAATGAATCCGATCCGAACAACAAACGTGGTTCGTTGTTAACAAAATAATAAAAATAAGAGTTTGTCGTTCCTCCGCTTCCGCCTGTCGGGATAGTGATTAAAATAATTGATCCCATCTCCCGTAAAATCCTCAAAAAACAGAATCGGATCATACCACATATTTACCTTCAGAGGAATACTAAACGAGACACCAGTGGCTCCATCCTGGATTCCAAGCACCATGTTCTGTATGATGTAACCCTCTGGTTCCCTGTAACCTGTCACATACACACTATCAGGGATCAGGTCACCATTTACATCGCTAGTTGCCGATGCAACAACTCCATTAATTCTCCAGTTGGAATTGAAATAAACCTATTCATATTAGCCTCGCCTGCACACATTTGATTGTTACATCTAACCTACGCTCTGCGCTGTACACATGTTCAGCCCACAACATTCAAACAGGCACTTTACTGCTCTATAGGTTATAGGCTAGAGGGAGAGGAGTGTCAGCTATGCCTTATGCCTTGATAACAGAAATTACTGTACTTAATGAATCTGCCTATTGGGGTTTCTTTTGTAGATGAGACAGAGACTTCCGGGGTTTTATGTGGGACCTTTAATCGGAAGCTTCTGGTGTTGGAATACTTGTATCATGGTCAATTTGCGTTGAAACAATATGATGTGATTAGGATACAGGATATTCATGGGTATCCGACTTGTTCGGGTCAACGATTTTGTGCATAAAGAAGTTTTTACATGGATTCTTACTTTAAAGTTCTGTTATAAACAAAGAGGCTTCCAGCAGTTAGCTAACGGAAGCCTCTTAAAATTTACATTATGTTTGAATTACAATCAAATATTCTCTAATAGCAAAGGGGGAGGCCCTTCCCTATTTAAAAAAATGTTAAATGTAATTACGACTTTTCCAGTCACTTTTCTCGTAATCTGACATTCTATCTTTATACCCCATATAATTGGCTATAGATAGAACAACAAGAATTATACAAGTAAAAACTTGAGTCACATGCAGGACTTTCCCAAAAGTTGTAAAGTCGGATGAATCAAAGGAAAAGTTAAAAGCTGAAACGGAGAAGCTATATAAAATATAATCTATAAACTTTTGGTCAACTTCAGGTGGAGGACATAAGATACTAAATCCAAGATAGTAAATGAGTGAAAAAAGTAACGTGATTTCTAAATAACTATGAACTGCGAGAGATATTCGATTACCTCTTTTTAAAGTAGATAATTTCTCCCCTATGTTTAAATCTCTTGTCATTCTTGTAGAAACTACATCATTATAAAATGCATAGCATATTTCAAATGCTCTAGAAAAAGTATGTAAAATAACAAATGTAAAAAAAATTTGGCTAATAATGTCTTCGTTGTAAGTTTTTACGCCCTCTAAAATTACAAAAATAACCAAAACACTTGCAAATATAATGTTTGCCCAATTACTCATTATAATAAACAATTTCCTTCTTTTTTTCATTTGATATTCTAAATAGGCAATGGTACTACAAACAAACTTTTTATACCTTCCATTTGTTGCTACTTCTTTATTGATAATAACAATTCTTCTCTTTAATGGTTCCTCTAATATTTCTTTAAAAATTTTCGCGAAAATATAATCTGGTGATATAAAAAATAATAATAAATTTTTAAACCTTAAACTATTCTTCCTAAAGCAAAAATTAAATATTTCCTTTTTGTTAAATATAACATCCAAGTTACGGAATCTAATAAGCGTTCGATAATAAACCATATAATGTATAAAGAACGCCCAAATTATTACTAGTACAAAGCCTAATGTCCAGTACAATATATTAATTTGTAATATACTATACGATTTTAAAATGTTAGCATCTCTCAATATTACAATAGGCAGCAACAATAACATAAAGATTTTCAAATTAAATAAAGGTAACTTCTTCTGTGATATTTTCATCATTAAAATCCTCACATAACGTTTGTAAAATTTTATATTTAATATAGTTAAGTCTTTTTCAACTTTTCACCTCTTCTATCCCTTTAAACAACTTCATAAGGAGAGAGGGACGGTTTTCCTGCAGTTTCCGAATTTCAAAAGAAGTGTCAAAAACCGACCTCTGCATTTCAAAAAAATTTACCACAATTTAAATTGGAATATTTATGGTTTCATTAACATCTATCTTCTTAGGATCGACATTAGAATAATATTTTGGACGAAATCCTATAAGCTGAATTTTAGTAATTACCCCGTTATCCAACGTAAGTGAAAGAGTTTCTATTTTTTCAATTGCACCAGTTAGTATAAGAGATCCCACAATCATAACTCGTATTTTCTCAGGTGTGTATCTTTGACTTGCTAAGTACGAAATAATATTTGGTATTACTTGTATTTTTGCATTTATAGGCTTACTAATCATTGATTCAACTAAGGAATCTCCATAGCCGGACGGTATAACTTTTTCACCAAACAGAATGCGTCTAATACGCAACATTGCTATCTCGTCAGGAGTAAGTGTTTTACCCATCCCACCACCAACTGACATTTCAGAAAAGATTGAGTTAATGCTTTCTCCTGTACCTTTTAGGTTTACAACAATGATTGTCCCTTCTCGTGTAGATTTAATGTCAATATTTTCAATAGATACTATATCCGCCTCATCTCTTATAGCAAATGGATATCTATCTCTCATGCTCTTTAAAGCTTGTTCTATTTTAGAATCAGGATTAATAAGTGTTATTTGATATTCGACCTTGTTTTTTATATGAAACTCATCATAGTCGGCTATTATTGGACCAAGCCAAAAACTAAGTCCAGATGAACTTACTTGTTCTTCTATAGAATTTGTTGTTACTTTTACTGAAGTCGATTCGCTCCTATTTATTACTCTTTTTATTAACATTGGCTCTCCGTTCAGAGTACTTTTTATTACAGGACTCTGATTTGGAAATTCCTCCTTTAACCTTTTGCTTACAAAAGAATATAAATTATAAACATCTATATCACCATTTCTATCAGCTGCTTCTCCCTCTAACCCACGAATTAAATAGTCAGTAAAAGCTCCGTGACCTCCCCTATCCCAAGCATATTGACTCTCTGTACAAGCTGCAATAAGTACCTTGCCTGCCCCTTTAACTTCTAAGCCACGGTGCATATCCTGTTGAATGTTTCGTGTAATCGCTCCACTATGGCATGTATCAAAAAAAGATAAAACTGTGCTAGCCGTAGTCTTCTCAATCATATCTCTTACTTCGGACATTTTTATCATTGATTTATTTGGAGAACAAATATCTCCATCAAACGGAACAAAATAACCCTCATTATTTATAAATGCACCATGTCCTGCCCAAAATAGAAATAGTACATCCGTATCAATTGCGCTTTCAAAAAAAGAATTTAAAGCAGACAGTAAAATATTCCCTCTTGAGATAGTTCCTTTAAAAACTTGGACATCCTGTTCCTTAAAAAAAGAAGGAGACTCCACTAAAAGGCGCTTTATTTCTAAAGCATCATTCACTGTATTAGGAAGAGCATTTGCACTGTTATACTGATCTACAGCTATAATCAAAGCTTTATACCTCATTTTATTACCACCCACCTAACCTCTATGTACGAAAGAATATTTTAGATAAAAATATTTATTGAAATTTCACAACCCAAGTAAAAAGATAACAATTCTAAAATTATTTTCAGTGTTTCCTATACTACGAGGGAAAAGATTATTCCTATTTAATAAGCACTTCATTCGATGCTAGCTACTAAGTTCGAATGTATCTCTATGAATTTCGCTTCAGCTACTGCGTGTTTAATAGATTTGACAATCCTTTCATGAACAAAATTTTGTACTATCTTATTAGCAAAGTATAACTAGATACTTTTCAATATGATTATGTAAACCTTTTGCATAAAAACATACAACTTCTTCTGTATTAAACATTTTATTTAGTAATCTTGTTGATTTATTTTTTAAACCAATTCCTCCTTAATTCGATTATATATTCCACAACTTTACAGGAAATTCCTTTATTTTATCGAATTATGTATTATAAAGGAGGCTAAAAACTATGAATTTCACTTATAAACAACTTTATGATTGGTTAATTGAATATCCACAAGGAAAGAGCTTTGCACATACCCTCTCAACGGTAATTGAGCCGGGAATAGAACTTGGGTCATTGATTCAAGTTGATGATTTAATTGACGGTACCATACAGGTTAATCTCTTAGTTTTTAATAAAGACTTTATAATTAGAGCTTAGTATCTAAATAATAGCAATGACCTAACAAAAAATAATGTGAAAACTTTAACTTACTCACAACGTCATATCAAAAGAGATTAATTTAACTGATACTTTATCAACTTTTTCTGGTATTCAATTTTCTAGCTATAATTATTTATTCATTTTCCAAAATGGTAGGGAACTTAAGATATCGTAGAAAGATTTTCGACAACAGCAAGATACACTTGATCAAACTATCGCAATATTATTGGGTCTATAAAATAGATCAGGGGACGGTTCGAGCGTTTCCTTACGACATCAGGGGCTTAGATTAAGCTTTTTTATTAATATGATTATATCTATTCGGATAAATATGGTCTCTTCAACTGAACGTTTTGAGACATATACTCTATAACCTCTGACAGACATCAAATCGTCTTAAAAACTCCAAATAACCATCCCTCTATTCTATTATTACTCCCAGAATATTAGAGAATTTTATTGTTGGCGCATGATTTATAATAAAATTGAAACTTTTGAGCAGCATCACTGGATGAGCCTAAAGCATAATATTCTTCTTTTTCTTTGCCTACACAACCAATTAAAGGTGAAGAAAGGAGTTCTAACATCAACTTTATTTCATCTATATCTGGCGATAGATTGAATCGTTCATCCTTTTTTAACATAAAGTAAATTTCGCGCGCTCTTATCATTCCTTTTGTATAAGGGTCATTACTTTGTTCAGACAAACAATCTATAATTGATTGCATTAAAAGACCTTCTCTTTCAATTCTGTGAACATCCTCATCGAGCACTTGTATATTTACCAAACCATTTTGATTAAATACTTTTTTATATGCTTCAGCATTTAAAGGTACTTTAGTATGCAAACTAATCATTCGAGTTAGTGAGTTTACATCAATCAAAAGAACGTTGTGTTCTTCTGCCCTCTTGATCAAACGAGACTTTTCACCAAAACTTATACCAACAATTGCAGCAAAATCTGCTTTGTGCTTCTTTTTGTGTTCATTTATTGTAATAAAGTCAACTGAAGACTCTGAGACTTCGTTGTAATGCGTTGATTTTGCATCAACTGATACAGAATAAGTAAATTTAGGCGCAGTAGGTGCATGAAGGAGTACATCTGTTTTTCCGACTCCACCTATGTGCTCAGCTCTAAATCCTAATAAGCTAAATCCAAGCCTTAAGGCTTCTTCAAAACGATTTGAATTTGTAGAATCTTGAGAAGCATCTTTTATTTCGTATAGAATTTTATTCAAAGAACTGGAAATATCATTTTTTATTATAGGGTTTTCAACTTGTTTATTTTGATTTGTATTCAATGAAAGACAATCTTTAATTTTCTCATAAAAGTTTTTTCCACGTTTAGTTATGCCGTAGGTATCAGGACCCGTTTCTCTAATTAGTTTTGCATTCTTTAGTATATGTATCCTCTTGTGAATTTCTGAAGTATCCTTATAGGTAAAACCATAGGAATTTCTCGCAATATCTTGTAACTCTCTTACTCTAATTTTTTCATCACCCATTTCCGCCAGTATTTCAAATACAAATTTATATTTACTATGAATACAGCAAGCAAAGTCCATTTCCAAATTTTTAATTGATAGCCTTTTAGCTATATCAGTTATTTGATAATCCGTTTTGGAGATTTGCTCAATGAACCCAAGATTTTTTAATGGCGTTATAAAACTTCTAATTGAACTGACTTTTAAACCGTATTTTCCATTTGAATATTTGATAAGATCTTGTATTGTGGTTGGTTTATCCATTAGTGCTATATATTCCATAAGCGTTTGATGCATAGAATTTACACTACCGGGAAAGTAACCAATTCCATCTTTTCTTTCATTATTATTACTTGTTTTACATAAATCCATAGCCCAGTCTGACAATTGAATTTCCGTCTCATCTAGAGTTTGATCTAACCCCCTTTTTATACTCAAATGGTCAACATAGCCCACTTGATTTAAGAATTTTTGCCCAAAATCAGTAATTAAATAACTGTAACTAAAATCTTCATATTCAATAAGACCTAAATCCTTCAACCAATTTAATCTTGCTAGTGTCTCTTGTTTTGTTTTCCAAGGAATGCCGTAATCTTCTACAGCTGTTTTCAATATTTGTTGCACCTGACATTTTTCTTTCGAAAGAATGTGTAGGATCTCCGAGAAAAATTTAACCTTAGCACTAAGAATTGCGGCCAAAAATGAAGAATCTTCTACTTCTAACCACTTTAAAGCTTCATTTGAAATTACCCAATCTGTTTTGGAGCTACCGCTAACAATATTTAATGGCCGTAATCTTATACACATTTCATCTAAACTTTCCTTGCGATTACTACCCTCAATTTTTATGATAGATTCGGATGGTTTCTGTTCTTTTAAAGCGATTAATATAGCTCTTAGGGTGGTAGGGTAACCTTTACCTCTTGGGATATTAGGCATTGCCAATACCTTTGATTCCCATTCTAAAGATTTTGGATAGTTTCTATTATTAGTAATATACATTCAAAATTCACTGCTCCTTATTCTAATTTTTAGAATATTTAATTTAATATCAATAAATTTAACATCTTTGTCAATAGGGTATTTATAAAAATTGAAACTGTTTTGGATATTATATAAATGATTGTTGTCAGTGAATCTATACTCTTTGGAACTATATGAAAATACAAATACATAGAATTCTGTTTCCGTTTCCTTTTTTTCTATTATCAACACCCAAACTCAGTTTTAACAACATAAAAGACTACCTTCTTAAAATAGGAAGTAGTCTTTTATTAGATATATATTCATCTAGAAGAGTTTTTGAAGAAAATGTAGAAATTGATTGAACTATTTTTCAGATGCTTGGCTCACAAGCCTTACATCATACCGCCCATGTCAGGCATGCCGCCGCCAGCGTTTTCTTCTGGGATGTCTGCTACTGCTGCTTCAGTAGTTAGGAACATCGCAGATACGCTTGCTGCGTTTTGAAGTGCATAGCGAGTTACTTTAGTAGGATCACGATACCAACTTCAAGCATGTTTACCTACTCGCCAGTTGCTGCGTTGAATCCGATTCCGATTTCTTCTTTCTTTAGACGATCTACGATTAAAGATCCTTCTAGACCAGCGTTGTGCGTGATTTGGCGGCGTACAGGCTCTTCCATTGAGCAAAGAACGATGTTGACGCCGGTTACTTCATCGCCTTCTGCTTGGATTTCTGCTACTTTGTTGTAGATGTTTACAAATGCTGTACCACCACCGGCTACGATTCCTCCTTCAACAGCATTATTGGAAGCAAGGTGATGATTGTAGTAATTTTTATGCTTCTTCCAAAAACAGTCTATACATATTTTTTATATAGGCAGTGGCATCTACATCCATTCTCAACATTTGTATAATGTCCTCGTCAGAAAGTAACAATATTACGTTATTACTTTTGTTAAGCCTTCTATAAATCCTTTCTTTATCTAGTTTTGTTATCTTTCTTGCAACCAAAATACCAAATCTACCAATATCATCATTTAGTCGAGCTGATATCTGAAAAATATCATCATTCCCAAGAAGTTCTTTGTTTTTAAATTCAACGACGACTACATTACTATGATGTTTGATTTTCACATCATGCCAAAAACCTTTGGTAGCAGAGTTATAGAAGGTCATATCAATAATTTCTCTATTATCGAAAGTTTTCACCTGGACACGTGGTTCTGTAAGATGCGCTGAAAAAGCATATGACAGTATTTCTTCCATTAATATTTCATATCTTTTCGCTTCATTTTTACCTGGAATAATACATTTCAAACTATTTACTAGGGATTCTGTATATTCGTTTTTACTTTTTTTGCTTTGTTCATTAACATTTTTAATTTCACTTAATCGTTTTATCCGTAGGTATTCATCTCTAATGTCAAAGGGCATGAGTTCCATATAATCATCTAAGTTTACATTAATATTATTATTGAAAAAGGCAGGAGACATTTTAAACTTATTAAAGTAATGGTCTACATCGAGAAAATCAAAATCTTGAAAAAGGTTTTGGTAATAAAATTCAAATGTATGAAAATTAAATAATGTATATCCTCCATTTTCATTAGGATATTCTTCTTCGTCTTCGTAATTCTCTTCTATTATTTTAAATAACGAATCATGTCCTTCCTCTTTATCTTGTTCATAATCATTATAGATATCTTCGCAATAATCTAAAATATAAAATAGTGCGTATTCATGCAGAGGAGATAAAGTATGTATGTACCTATCCTTTGAAAATTCATATAGCTCTTTTACTACATCGTTACACTTTGAATTATTGGTCCTAAATAAAAAATCAGGAAATATCCCTTCGTAACGAATATCAACCTCGTTGTCTTCTTGTGTTGTAACATAGAATTTAAGAAATTCATTGATATTTTTGTTTACAGCCGATAAAAATTCGTCCGTTGTGTTATCGACATACACTTTAATCATGATTATACCTCCGTCAGGTTTTAGTTCACGAAGAAAATTATCAATATTGATAATAAAAACTGATTTCCATTTTATTTCTTTAATGGCACGTGAATACCGCATACTTTACCATAACTGACACAAATGTCCCTTTAGCAAGAGCGAAGGAAAAAATAATATTAGCCTAGTCCTTTTGAGAGGTCTACAATTTTTTTTATATCTTCATATTCTTCCTTATCAAGAATATCTATTTCATTATTAGTAGCTAACAAAATTTGGTCTCTACATTTTGTGATTCTTTGAATCATTGGATGTATATTTAGACTAGTTAAGTTAACAAAATCGTATAGATCTTCTATACAGGTAGGTAACTTATATCCTTTATTACTACTGGCAATTAATAACCCTTTATCTCTCAATTTTGATACAATATTTGACCTAAAGTAATGCTCGTTGATTTTATTATTCCTAATCGCATTAAGGTTATCAAGAATTTCATGAGCATAAATATATTCATTGTGGTTTTGGTATACTTTAAATAGCAAAAACTTCAAAAAATCATTTCTATCCTTTTCCTCTATATCTTCAATATTGCCAGTCTTATCAATATACTGAAAAGCCAAGTTGACTGCCTGTTTTAAAATCACTTCGTCAAATGGTCTATTATTTTCATTTTTTTTGGGGTTAACCAAAAAATTTTTATAGTCCTTTGGCCAATACTCTAACCTTATAATGTGCTTTTCTAAGATTTTATTAAAAACCTGAAATTCATCTGTTAATTGTTTTTTATCAAACCCCTTAGCTATTGTACCCGCGAGAAGATCAGCTAATTGTACAAGGATACTAGACTTACTATTATTAAACCCGAAACTAGAGTTGTTAAATAAATCGGGGATACTCTTCTGATTCACATACCGTTTAAATCCTTCCATGAACTCTTTATTTCCATATTCATCAGCTTCGAGGTTTAGTTGTTCAAAAGTTCTAAATAAATCATCATATAATAGCCTATTTAAGAATTTGAAAAATGTCCTTTTATATCGAATTCCTGCATTCTCACTTATTTTTCTTTTATCTATGATATAAGCAAAAATGTGAAAAGGTAGACCATTTAGCTCATTTAGAATTAAGCTTCTTCTCTTATGATTATTTTTAATTTTACTTGACTTCATTTCACCAGCCTGAAAAAACTTCTGCCTTATATTTTCTACTTTTCCCTCCAATATCTCTTTATTTGATTCTTTAACAAGAATAGCAACAATAATAAAATGTGTAGAGACGTCATCCTTCTCGAAATCAAAGCCATAGTTTCCAAATTCATCTACAAAAGCAAATTGAATCTCGCTCATCAGCCATTCACTCCACATCAAAATAATCATTATGACTAATTTCTACAAAAGTAATTATTCACCTTCCTAATTTGGAAATAAATTGCAAATTTTGGTCTTTTAATGTATAGAGAAGTATTACTTACAAAACCACTACTATATATGTTTGCATTGGGACGATAATTTTCCAAAGTAAAAAGGACTACTTCCCATTTTTGGGGAAGTAGTCCTTTAATAATAATATTTTCTTGCAGATCAGCTTCACAGTTTAGTGAAACGGAATTACATCATTCCGCCCATTCCACCCATGCCGCCCATGTCAGGCATGCCGCCGCCAGCGTTTTCTTCTGGGATGTCTGCTACTACTGCTTCGGTAGTTAGGAACATCGCAGATACGGAAGCTGCGTTTTGTAGTGCGGAACGAGATACTTTGGTTGGGTCTACGATACCAGCGTCAAGCATGTTTACCCATTCGCCTGTTGCTGCGTTGAATCCAACTCCGATTTCTTCTTTCTTTAGACGATCTACGATAACAGATCCTTCTAGGCCAGCGTTGTGCGCGATTTGGCGTACAGGCTCTTCCATTGCGCGAAGAACGATATTCACACCAGTTGCTTCGTCGCCTTCTGCTTGGATTTCTGCTACTTTGTTGTAGATGTTTACGAATGCTGTACCACCACCGGCTACGATTCCTTCTTCAACAGCAGCACGTGTGGAGTTTAGAGCATCTTCAATACGAAGTTTGCGCTCTTTTAGTTCTGTTTCTGTCGCCGCTCCAACTTTGATTACAGCTACGCCACCAGCGATTTTAGCTAGGCGCTCTTGTAATTTTTCACGGTCGAATTCAGAAGTTGTATCTTCTAATTGTGCACGGATTTGGCCAACGCGAGCTTGGATCTCGTCAGTGTTGCCGTGTCCGTTAACAACTGTCGTGTTTTCTTTCGTTACAACGATTTTGTCAGCGCGTCCTAATTGGCTGATGTTCGCAGTTTTTAGGTCAAGACCTAGTTCTTCTGTGATCACTTCTCCGCCAGTTAGTACTGCGATGTCTTGAAGCATTGCTTTACGACGGTCACCGAATCCAGGAGCTTTAACCGCTACTGCATTGAATGTTCCACGTAATTTGTTCACTACTAATGTAGCCAACGCTTCGCCTTCTACGTCTTCTGCAATCAGTAACAACGGCTTGCCTTGTTGTACTACTTGCTCAAGAACTGGAAGGATTTCTTGGATGTTCGTGATTTTCTTATCTGTGATTAACACATAAGGGTTTTCAAGAACAGCTTCCATTTTGTCAGAATCTGTTACCATGTATGGAGATGCATATCCACGGTCGAATTGCATACCTTCTACTACTTCAAGCTCTGTCGTGAAGCCTTTGGATTCTTCCAAAGTGATAACGCCGTCGTTACCAACGCGCTCCATTGCTTCTGCAATCAATTGACCTACTTCTTCGTCTGCTGCAGAGATCGCTGCAACTTGTGCGATAGAAGCTTTGCCTTCGATTGGTTTAGAGATTGTTTTTAACTCTTCGATTGCAACAGCAACCGCTTTTTCGATTCCTTTACGAACGCCCATTGGGTTCGCTCCAGCTGTCACGTTCTTTAATCCTTCGCGGATCATTGCTTGCGCAAGAACGGTTGCAGTTGTAGTACCGTCACCAGCAACGTCGTTAGTTTTGCTTGCAACTTCAGCTACAAGTTTCGCACCCATGTTTTCGAATGCATCTTCTAATTCGATTTCTTTCGCGATTGTTACACCGTCGTTTGTGATTAGTGGAGAACCGAATTTCTTTTCAAGTACTACGTTACGTCCTTTTGGTCCTAATGTTACTTTCACTGCATCAGCTAGTTTGTCTACACCGCGAAGCATGGAGCGACGGGCTTCTTCACTGAACTTAATTTCTTTTGCCATGATAGATAGACCTCCTTAGGAAAATTAGAATTTATTTTTGTTACTGCTCGGTTGATTTTCGCTGCAGGTGTTCGCTTTCCGCGGGGCGTGTGCTTGAGCCTCCTCACTTCGTTGCGGGGTCTCAAGCTACCGCTACCTCCCGCTGGAGTCTCACACCTTCCACTACAATCAACCAGTTTGAAATTTTATAAGATGCGGGGCTAGTTCGGTTAGCTCTCCGCTTTGATGATTAGATTATTTACTTACTACTGCAAGTACGTCTGTTTCTTTTAGGATAAGAAGTTCTTTTCCTTCGAATTTCACTTCAGTTCCTGCGTATTTAGAAAAGATTACGCTGTCGCCTTGTGCTACTTCAAGTGCTACACGCTCTCCGCTTTCTAGTACGCGGCCAGATCCTACTGCTACTACTTTACCTTCTTGAGGTTTTTCTTTCGCAGAGTCCGGTAATACGATACCACTTGCCGTTTTTTCCTCTGATTGAACAAGTTCAATTACAATGCGATCGCCTAATGGCTTTAACATGAAAACAACCTCCTTGGTTTCATATGTAATATTTTTTATTAGCACTCTTATCACTTGAGTGCTAACACAATTATTATAATAATGAATCTGCTTCTGTTTTGCAAGTATCTTTATCTAAAAAATTTTCGACTTGCAACCCTTTTCATTATCTTCATGTGCCTCGAGGTTTAAACGCATTCTTTTCGTAAAATCTGCGGATTATGGGAAACCTTATCGTTACAGGGACATATAGATTATATGGTACAATACGAAAAGTGAATAATGCATAAGAGGAGCTTATTATGACAAAAAACTATTGGTTGGTCATTATTACATATGTCCTGATGCAGCTGTCCGGATTGCTTGGTTACCCGCTGTTGATCTGGCTTGGCGTCGGGGAAGGCATGGAGCGTGCCACCAGAGAGCCATATCTCATCGGCGTCTGGGCATTTATCAGTTTTACGATTGGATTGGCCATTGTAGCCTGGATACTCCGCAACGAATGGACCAAAGGGGACTTCCGAGGCGAAACGGCCTCCATCCCTAAAACATTTCTTTGGGCGGCTGTCGGCTTCCCGCTTGCATTGATTGGGCAGGCTGTGGCGGCACAGATTGAACTGCAGATTTTCGGCATTCAGCCTGGCTCTGAGAATACACAAGAGATCATGGGATTTGTGACGGCATTCCCTATCATGATTTTTGCCGTTGCTGTCGCTGGACCAATTCTAGAGGAAATCATTTTCCGGAAGATCATTTTCGGTGCCATCTATAAGAAGTTTAACTTTGCTATCGCACTGACAGTGAGTTCGCTACTTTTTGCCGTGGTCCACCAAGATTTCAAGCATCTGCTCATATACTTTGTCATGGGAGGCATTTTCGCTTTCCTATATGTAAAAACGAACCGCATCATCGTTCCCATCATCGCCCACGTTGCCATGAACTCCTTTGTGGTAACCGTGCAATATGTATTCCGCGATGATATTGAAGAAATGATGCGTCAAATGGAAGAAATGCAGAAGAACTTACCGAATTTCATTTCGTTCTTTTAAACAGCTCTCCGTTAGAGCTGAACTTACCTGGAGGATTTGCACATGAAAATAACACCATTACGAATGGTTTTCTTCTATGCGATCATGGGCAGCTTGTTCTTGTACCTGGCGATTGTCTCTGTGAGGGATACCATCTGGCACTGGCACACCATACTGCTGATGCTCATTGCCACTTTTGACTTTGGTGTAGCTATTCGGTCTTATCTGCTACATTTAAAGATTAAAGAGATACAACAGAAGAAAAAGTGATTGGAGACTCGTACCTGGTTTGTGGTGCGGGTTTTTTTGTTTAGGGGAGTCCTGTGGGAACAGTTGATTTCCGTTTCAGGCGCTTCGCTTGCCTGCGGGCGGTCCGTGAACCTCCTCACAACGCTTCAGGGGTCTAACCTGTCCCTTCCTCCCGCGGGCGTCTACGCGCCTTTCACTGCAATCAACTTGGGATTCGCTCTTACTGAGGGATGGTTTGGGTTGGTTTTTACCAGAAGTGGTTTTGGGTAATTGGTATGTGCTTTTGGGTGTGGGGCGCAGATGCTTTTGGAATGTTACCTATTTTGATGAAAAACAGAGGGAAATCACTCGTTTTTTGGTGGCTCTCGAAGGGTTCGGTCAATTCGTTTAGTTGTTCGGACAATTTCCTTGTTTTTTTGTGGGGGGTTCGGACATTTGAGGTTGCTGTTCGGCCAACTTTTAACGAGCTTTGGACAACTCAAAATTTCGTTCGGTCAATTTTGGAGAAACTTCGGTCAACTTTGCCAAATCTTTGGTCACTTTCGGGGAAACTTCGGTCAACTTTCGAAAATCTTCGGACAATTGGTACGATTGGGCCCGTCATGTGTCCCTATGACCCATCGATTCAGTCCACCAAACCCATCACCCCCGTGCCACCTGTCCTGACGCCCCACCTAACTGGCCCCAGTCCCACCGCCAAACCAAAAACAAGCCCGCCCCCTTCTCAATAAAGGGACGAGCCTGCGTCATCTTAATTATTCATCTTCTCTTCCTGCTCCATCAACGCTGCCGCTTTCTGCGCTTTTCGGTAAGAAACGCGGGAAATCACAATACTGATTTCATATAGCAAAAACAACGGGACGGTTACCATCAAATGCGAGATCAGTTCTGGCGGTGTAATTAATCCACCGACCACAAGCAGGCCAAAATAAGCGAACTTACGGATTTCCACCAAGAAGGTTGGGGTAATGAGGCCTAGTCTTGTTAAGAACATCACAATTACCGGCATTTGAAATAGTAATCCAAACGGTAGGGTCAGCTGAAACAAGAATTGAAAGTATTCGTTGATTCCGATTACCTGGTTTATTTCCAACCGGTCTGCCAGTCTACCCATGAAATCCACGACGAACGGGAATAAAATGAAGTAAGAGAAAGCTAGTCCGCTTAAAAACAGGAAAATGGAAATTGGTATATAGCTTAACGTTACTCTCCGTTCTTTTTCTAACAAGCCTGGGCTGATGAAGGCCCAAAGCTGATAGAGCGTGACAGGGAACGTTATAATAAATGCAATTAAAAAGGCGAATTGCATAAAGATCTTGATGGGATCTGTCATACGAAAGGCGTTCATCGTCAGCTCTTTCGCTTCATCTGTTTGCTGTAAATAGACAATGATCGGTTCGGCCAAGAAGAAGCCGCCGATTGCCGAAACGAAAAAGAAGGATGCTGTGATGATGATTCTTTTTCGGAGCTCGCCTATATGGTCATACACCGACATTTCTCTATCTAGCATATATGTTCATCCTTACATTACTTCGTTTCTTCTTTTTTCTCTTTAGAATCGTCGTCATCGGCCAATCCTTTAGTTGCGTTTTTGAATTCGCGCAATGTGTTACCTGCTGCTTTACCAAGTTGAGGCAACTTGCTTGGACCGAAGATAAGTAGTGCTACAAATACAATAAGTAAGAGGCTTCCCATTCCTAATGAACCCATATTTGACACCTCCTCGAAATTCTTATTCTACAACTTTTTTACTCGCTTGGATAGTGCTTGAGAAAATATACCAATGACTGCAGTTCCACCGCCAAATCAATATGATGGATACGTATCTCCTCAGGTACATTGATACGTGCCGGTGTAAAGTTCAGTATACCCTTTACGCCCTTTTCTACAAGTCTATCCGCTATTGGCTGTGCTACCGGAGCCGGAACCGTCAAGATGGCTACCGTTACATTCTCTGGCAAGTGCTCTTCAATATCGTCTAAATGATAAACAGGGACTCCCCCGATTTCCGAGCCGATCTTAGACTCGTCCACATCAAAGGCCATCACTATTTTCGTATTATTGTTTTTCATAAAATTATAATGTAGGAAGGCGGTTCCTAAATTACCTACACCTATTAGAGTAACATATGTCAATTCGTCTTGGTCGAGCGTTTTTCTGAAAAAAGTTAACAAATATTGAACATTATATCCATATCCCTTTTTCCCCAACGCGCCAAAGTAACTGAAGTCCCGGCGAATCGTGGCGCTGTCCACCTTTACCGCTTCACTAAGCTCCGCTGATGACACGCGCTGCTTGCCGGACGAATGCAAATTCTGGATGAAACGATAATATAACGGCAGGCGCTTAGCCGTTGCCTGTGGAATTTTCATTTGTTCGTTATTCATTTTACTCCCCCATTTGTCGAACCTGTTTGCCTTTCTATTCTAACACGGAACGAAAACGATTACATTTCTATGTCTATACTATTTTTCCTGCTTGGGATGGTTTCCCTAAGGGGTGATGCTCGAAGTTCGGGGCTCGGACCAAAACAGAATCGGGCGATAATTTGGATTTACGGGCGATTCGTCCAAAATCAGCCCCTCCATCAAAAGCAAGATACCCAAAATCTTGATGTAAACCCCAAAGAAAGATACACTTAACCTAGAATTACTCGAGGTGAAGATGATGATTATTTTACAAGTGAATCAGTTGACCAAATACTTTGGCGCTGACCTTATTTTATCGAATATAAAACTAGAAGTACAATCCAAAGATAGAATCGCCCTTGTCGGACGCAACGGGGCAGGGAAATCTACTCTATTAAAAATCATATCCAATCAGCTATCCTTTGATTCAGGGGACCTGATTAAACCTAAAGGCGTGTCGATCGGCTATCTTGCCCAGGACACCGGCTTGCAGACTGAGCGCTCGATCTGGGACGAGATGCTGACCGTATTCACCGGCCTGCGCGAACTTGAAACGCAAATGCGCACACTTGAGGCAAAAATGGGAGACCCTGCTTATTTTGAAGACGAGACGCAATATGCTCGCATTCTCAAAGAATATGACGAGGTGCAAGAAGCCTTCAAACAGAAAGGCGGCTTTCAATATGAAGCAGATATCCGCTCCGTCCTGCACGGACTGCGCTTTTCCGAATACGATTATGAAACGCCAATTGAAACGCTCAGCGGCGGACAGCGTACACGACTAGCGCTTGCGAAACTACTTTTAACAAAACCGGACCTCCTCATACTGGATGAGCCGACCAACCACTTGGACATCGACACGCTTTCCTGGCTGGAGAACTACCTCCAAGGGTACCCCGGCGCGTTGCTGATTGTTTCCCATGACCGCTACTTCTTGGACAAGGTCGTTAACATTGTTTATGAGATTTCGCGTAAACAGTCTGCTAAGTTTATTGGAAACTACAGCAAGTATTTAGAGCAAAAAGCAGAACAGTACGAGCGCGACATGAAGATGTTTGAAAAGCAGCAGGACGAAATTGCCAAACTGCAAGATTTTGTCGCAAAGAACTTGGCCCGTGCCTCTACGACCAAACGTGCCCAAAGCCGACGCAAACAGCTTGAGAAGATGGAAGTGATGGACCGTCCAAAAGGCGATGAAAAGTCTGCCTCCATTATGTTTGATATTGACCGCCAAAGTGGAAATGATGTCCTTAAAGCAAGAGATCTAGCCGTTTCCTACGATACGAACCCTGTCTTCCGTCAAGTGGACTTTTCCATGAGCCGCGGCGACAGTGTTGCACTTGTCGGGCCAAACGGGATTGGGAAATCTACCTTATTAAAGACGCTTGTAGGAAAATTAAAGCCGCTCGAGGGCAGGTTTTCTTTTGGAGCGAATGTGTCAATCAGCTACTACGATCAGCAGCAGGCAGACCTAACTTCCAACAAGACCGTATTGGCTGAACTGTGGGATGAGTATCCTCAAAAAATGGAGAAAGAGATCCGGACCGTTCTAGGAAACTTCCTCTTTTCCGGGGATGACGTGTTGAAGCCAGTATCCACATTAAGTGGTGGCGAAAAGGCGAGGCTTGCCCTTTCCAAGCTGATGATGGAGCGCTCCAACGTCCTGATTCTCGATGAGCCTACCAACCACTTGGACTTGGACAGCAAGGAAATTCTAGAGAATGCCTTAATTGATTATCCGGGCACCATCCTGTTCGTATCCCATGACCGTTATTTTATCAACCGGTTGGCGACAAAGGTGTATGAGCTAAGTACCGTCGGAGCAACAGAGTACCTTGGTGACTATGACTATTATGTCGAGAAAAAAGAAGAGGCGTTGGAACTGGAACGATTGGAAGCGGAGACTTCTCCTTCCAAAAGTTCTAAGGCCACATCGGCGACAGCTGCTGAAACACCGGAGAAGATGAGCTACGAACAGGAAAAAGAAGCAAAGCGCCTCGAACGTCAGCGCAAACGCCGCGTCGAAGAGATCGAAAAAGAAATGGAAGAGCTCGAGCAAAAAATCGAGCATAACGAAAGCGAGCTTTGCTTGCCTGAAGTCTATCAGGATCATGAGAAAGTGCTGGAGTTGAACACAGCGAATGAAGCTTATCAAGAGAGACTTCTTGCGTTGATGGAGGAATGGGAAGAGCTTGTTTAAGTGGTTAGGGGGA
The DNA here is from genome assembly GCF_012911845.1 of Bacillus sp. RO2. Lineage (GTDB taxonomy): Bacteria > Bacillota > Bacilli > Bacillales > Bacillaceae_I > Sutcliffiella_A. The sequence goes on from NZ_JAAXCU010000053.1 coordinate 56,451, forward strand.
TTTGATGAATAAAACCTTTTCGGTCATTTTATTGCTTGTCATTGTTATGAATACGATTAGATACTTTTACTATATTTTTACCGGCCCGATAGAGGCTTACTATTTTGTCATGTTGGCAATCAACCTTGCTGGGTTGGGTCTTGGGATTTACTATATATTTTTCCAAAAGAAAAAACAGCGAAACTAGCAAAAACCGCACAGTTCAATGGGACTGTGCGGTTTTTCTATATCCCTATCTCGTCGCACTAGACAAAGTGGAAGCCTTTCTCAGCATTCCCCAATTCGGCAGGAAAGCGAAAAGTGCTACAGCCAGTATCATTGAAAAGTTAAGACCCATCTTCCATCCGTCCATATCCACCAACGCATTTAGTAAGAAGTCCCTTGTAGTTGGAAGGAGAATAAGTATCGCTATCAGTGCCAATGCACCAAAGCCTCCAATTAGACCAAGACGGTAAAAAATCGTGCCCAGCAAAAAGCCAAGCGATAAAAGAAGGAAACAGATGACCATATCCACAAGTAGCTGGTTATACCAAGTGTCCGCTAATGTAGTTGATTCTACTGAATGGAATATCAGGAATCGCTCACTTCCTGCAACATTCACAAGCCAACCGAAAACACTCTGAATGATGACGTGAATGGTGGAGAACACCGCTGCCACGGCCGTGCAATAGATCAGCACACTAAGCAAGTACTGGTTTCTTGTCGCGCCAAATTTAATGCAATAAGGAAAGGTCTCCTTTGTGGTCAAAAAGCCTGTGATACCGCAGAAAATATAGATAGCCATGCTTGTGGAAACAATCATATTTGTGTCAAAGGAGAGGACAATAACGAACATGGCTGTCAAACTGAAAATCAGAATCGACCAAAACACCATAAATGAAAACCGCATATCGACAGCCAAGTAATAGAGTACTGCTTTCATATCCCTAAGCATATTGCTTCCCTCCCTTTAACTCTTCCTCTGTCATATAAACCATCAGTTGCTGAATGGAGCTCCTGTCGGCATCCAAGTTGTGCGCAGCCGCTTCTTCTACTGTCAAACCTTCGCCATATAAAGTCGCTGTCTTTCTACCGGCCAAAACGGACTCATGCAATACGCGTTTGCCTTGTGCAAACTCATCCACCACTTCTTTTTTCCCTGACACCGTGATACTAGAATCAAGAAGCTCTTCTGTGGATTTGTGGAAGACTAGTTTCCCACTTCTCATCAGGACGACCTCTTCAAACAGGTTACTCACCTCATCAATCAGATGTGTGGATAAGATGATTGTCCTTGGAAACTCTTCATATTCTTCTAAGAGCACTTCATAAAATTTAAACCTTGCCGCTGCATCGAGTCCGATATATGGTTCATCAAGAATCGTGATTTTCGCTCTGCTTGCCAACCCGATGATAATGCCAAGGGAGGATTCCATTCCTTTTGATAACCCCTTTGTTTTCAAAGTAGGATTGAGGTTAAAAGTAGTGAGCAATGCGTTCGCCGTCTCCCAGGACCAGTTTGGGTAAAATAGCGATGCCACTTTTAGAATGTCCTTAATCTTAAGACGTTTGATGAAATTATTGCTTTCGTTCACCAGGCAAATATCTTTTGTGATTTGTCTGTTGTTAAATGGGTTTTCGCTGTTGATAAGGATTTCTCCTGATGAAGGAACCGCGTGACCAGCGAGTAGCTGCATCAATGTCGTTTTCCCTGCACCGTTCCGTCCGAGCAAGCCATAGATTTTGTTTTCCTCCAGCGTTAGTGACATGTTATCCACAGCTTTTTTGTTTCCATAGATTTTGGATACATTCTTTAACTCTATCTTCATGACTCTTCCCCCCTACTAATAAATGCCGCTAATTCCTCTGCACTTATACCAAGCTTGCTAGCTTCCTTTTTTAACGGAACGATGAAGTCTTTAAAAAATGCCGCTTTTCTTTTTGTCAGGATGATCTGCTTTGCCCCTTCCGCCACAAACATTCCTACTCCCCTTTTCTTAAATAGGATTTCCTGATCGACCAACTGATTGATTCCCTTGGCTGCAGTTGCTGGGTTGATCTGATAAAATTTCGCAAATTCATTAGTAGATGGCACCCGCTCTCCCTCTTGCATGCTGCCTTCTAAGATGCCGCTCTCGATAAGTTCTGCCACCTGCTGGAAAATTGGGATGTCACTTTTGAGATTGATTTCCATGTTTTCACCTACTTTTGTTAACTGGCGTTATTGTTTGTATGTTATTTGGTTCGTTAGTTATGTAACTAACTATATAAGCTAGGAAGGTAGAAGTCAATGGGTTAATTAACAATTTTTACAAAATTAATTTGGAGAGTTATATGTGGTGGGGATCTGTTACAGAAGGGGCTTGAGGGCGGTCTTCTACTACCTTTTTCAGCACAACTGGGCAACTTCGGTCACTGAGAGGGCCTCTCTGTTACCAAAATCTAAACCATTTACCTTTTTTGGGCGTTGAGACAGCTTCTCTACTCCCTTTTTAGTTCAGTTGCATGAGTTTCGGGCGCTGATAAACGTTAAACCAACCGCCCAATTAAAAGTTAGGTAGTTGGGAAGATTTCTATTTGCCCGAAGCAGCGTGCTGAGCATCATAAGAGTCTTATAGAAGCAATCTATACTACTGAAGATTCTCATCAAGCTTCCCTTCAGTCCAATAGAACCCCTCTATACGACCGAAGCCACTCTCAAAGCAACCCTTCAGTCCAATAGAACTCTTCTATACGACCAAAGCCACTCACAAAGCTCCCCTTCTGTCCAATAGAACACCTTTATACGACCGAAGCCGCTCTCAAAGCAACCCGTAAGTCACATAGAACCCCTCCACATCCCCCATAAATCCAAAGTTACCAACACCCTCCCCACCCCCAACCGCACATTTTGTCGAACAAAATAGGGATCCTGCTGAAGCTTGTCGATTGGCATCACTTACCCACAAGCTTATACACATATCCACCCTTGTTTTATAAGTTATCAAGATAAATATCCACACTATCCACAAAAATACACAAAGTTATCCACATTTTTTATTCACATTTCGGAGGTTTATTTTAGTGGATATTTGGGTAACTATCCACATTTAATCCACAGGTTTGTGGATAACCGTAAACACACCGCCAAAAGCCGCTCCCCTCAACAAAGCAAGCGCATTCAAGAGGCAAAAGAAAAAGCCTCCCAACTGAACAACGTCAGTTAAAAGGCTTCTCAATATCTAATCCTGGATTCGCATTCAGATCCATCCCAGATCGCTTTCCTAATCGATACATTACACTACCCACAGTCGCAATCATCGCCGCATTATCGGTACACAAGGATAGCGGTGGAATCACCAGGTTTTTTCCCTCTTTATCCACAGCTTCCTCTAATGCCGCGCGCAACCCTTTGTTAGCAGCTACACCACCTGCAAGCAACACTTGATTCACGCCGTATTCCTTCATCGCACGAATCGTTTTTCCAACGAGCACTTCAATTACGCTCTCTTGAAAGCTTGCCGCAAGATCTTCAGGAACAATTTCTTCCCCTTTTTGCTTGGCATTATGAAGGGTGTTGATAACTGCTGACTTCAAGCCTGAAAAGCTAAAATCATAGGAGTCTTCCTCAAGCCATGCTCTTGGCAGCTTAATAGAAGGTGTCCCTTCCCCAGCCATACGGTCAATGTGCGGGCCACCCGGATAAGGCAATTGAAGGGTACGCGCCACTTTGTCGTAGGCCTCTCCTACTGCATCGTCACGTGTTTCCCCGATTACTTCAAAAGAACCGTGCTCTTTCATATAGACAAGCTCTGTGTGCCCACCTGACACGACGAGCGCAAGCAAAGGGAAGTCCAGGTCAGCCACCAGCTGATTGGCATAAATATGACCTGCAATGTGATGGACGCCAACGAGTGGTTTTTGATGAGCGAACGCCAACGCCTTAGCAGCATTCACACCAATCAACAAAGCGCCAACAAGTCCCGGTCCTTCTGTCACCGCAATAGCATTGATATCTGCCATCGTCACGCCGCCCTGCTCCAGCGCTTCTTCTAGCACCACCGTCATCTGCTCCACATGGTGACGGGAAGCAATCTCTGGTACAACTCCGCCAAAACGCTGATGACTTTCAATTTGGGAGGAGACAATGTTCGCAACGATCTCTTTTCCATTCTTAATGATTGCGACAGCTGTCTCATCACAGCTCGTTTCAATTCCTAATATTAGTTCGTCTTTTTCTTCATTTCGTTTCATATATTCACCCACATCACTAGTGCATCTTCATTGTTATCCACATAGTATTTTTTCCGAATTCCACCGTTTTGGAAGCCGTGTTTCCGGTAGAGTCCCTGTGCCACCACATTCGATACCCTTACTTCAAGCGAAACAGTGGTTGCTCCGACCATTTTACAATATTCCATCGCTTTTCCTAGCAAAAGATCCCCAAGCTTCCGACCCCTACAAGCAGGATCAACTGCAATATTGGTAATCTGCGCTTCTCCCATTACAATCCAAATTCCGCAATATCCGATCACCCGGTCATCTTCTTTCATCACAAGGTAATGGGCATATGGATTGTTGGTCAACTCATAATAGAAGGCATCCTTTGTCCAAGGTGTGGCAAAGGACTTCAGCTCCACACGGTGCACCCCTTCAATATCGTAAACCGTCATTTTTGTTATTCCAATTAAAGAATTCATCCCGCTCACCTATTTTTCTTTACTTTCCAGCCATTTCGCCTCTGCTTCTGCAAGCCTTGTATAGTTCGGCACGAAGGAATGAGCATCCTCTGCCTCCCTTTTCAAGCCAAGAAAAGCAAGCTCACTTGGTCTTGGGTTATGTTCGCTCACCTGTGCGAAATGCGCCAGTTCCCCAAGGTACTCTATGATGGTTTCCTTATGGAGGTGCACATCATTTCCGATGAACAGTACGGGTTCCTGTCTGTCTTTTAACCCTTGCAGCCAGTCTGTCATCAGGATGTTGACATCCTCCACTTCCGTCATCAACTCGCCGTCCTTGTAACGATACAGCCCCGTGTACACCTGACCGCGTCTCGCATCCTGCAAAGCACAGATGCTTCCGTCAAAATATCGGCCGTTCGCCGCTACAAGCTCCAAGCTCGAAACGCCAACAAGCGGAATGTTCAACGACCACGCCAACGTTTTCGCAAGCGTCACACCAATCCTTACACCTGTATAAGAACCAGGTCCTTTTCCGACCACAATTCGCTCAAGATCACCCGGCTTCACATCGCAATCTTGCATCAGCTTCTCTACTGCCGGCATCGCCCGCAACGAATGATTCTTCTTCACATTTGTCACCAGTTCCCCGATCACTTTATCTTCATCAACTATAGCTACACCCAACACATAAGTCGATGTATCAATTGCTAGCACTTTGGTCATTCCATTAACTCCTTACATATAGCTTCATATCGTTCCCCTTTTGGTGTGAGAACAATCTTGCGTTCATCATCGCCATGGTGATAGATATAGATTTCCAATCGTTCACTTGGTAAAAACTCTTCAATCAGATGGGCCCACTCCACAACGGTGACACCTTCACCTTCAAAATAATCATCTAACCCCAAGTCCTCTTCACTGTCAGCCAAGCGGTACACATCCATATGATATAGCGGAAGACGGCCCTGATACTCCTTGATGATGGTAAAGGTCGGACTGTTCACGTTTCTTTTGATTTCCAGTCCTTTTGCCAAGCCTTTTGTAAAAGTCGTCTTCCCGGCGCCAAGATCTCCTTCTAACAACAGAACCTCTCCGCCTTCCATCAACCTGCCAAGCGCCTCGGACTTTGCCATCGTCTCCTCAGCTGAATGTGTCATAATCTCCACTTGCAACATATCATCCTACTCCTAACCTCTATTAAAATGATTATAGCCTTCTTTTTTTAATTCCTGTACAGTGTCATGAGACTTTAAGAAGGCTCGTCCTTCGCCCCTAGAGACGGTGCCTATATTCGTAATCATAATTCCGGCTGTCAGGCACTCCTCCTGCAGCTTAGCCCAATCCATCTCTGGAATCGAACCGACCAATTCAAAGTCTTCTCCACCGGTCATCGCCCATTGGAAGGCTTTTTCCGTTCGATAATTCTGTAAATCCTCACTAATAGGTATTGTTTCCTTATTTATTAAAATATCTACCTGGCTCGCCTCTGCAATCTCCAAAAGCTCACTTGCCAAGCCGTCACTCACATCGTTTAATGAAACACGTTCAAACTTGCTTAGCATCCTTCCCAATATTACTTGGGGCTTAGGGCGCTGATGGTACTCAATTAAAGATGGATGTTTGAAAGAAGCACCCTCATTATGTAACAAAATATCCAACCCACCTGCCGAATCACCCACTGTTCCAGAGACAAACACCACATCTCCTTCTTTAGCATGGGAACGTAGCAGTCTCTTTCCTTTTTCCACTTTGCCAATTACAAATACACTCAACACCATCGTTTTGCCGGAAGTCGTATCCCCGCCAATCAGGTCCATTTCATATTGGTCCCCAAGCGACCTCATGCCATCATAAATCGCTTTCAGTTCCTCCTGGCTCCATCCCTTAGGAATCGTGATGGAGACAAGATAATACAACGGATATCCACCCATCGCCGCCACATCACTAATATTAGATGCCAACGCCTTATAACCAATATCAAAAGGCTTCATTGTAGCACGAGTAAAATGAACACCCTCTACCATCGTATCCACACATACGACTTTCTCAAAGCCTTCTTCCACACCGATGATTGCCGCATCGTCTCCGATCCCAACCACCTTTTGTGCATGGAACAATCGCTCCGGCTGAATATCCTTAATAAAAGCAAATTCATCTGAAATGGACAAGGTCTTCACTCCTCTACTTCCGACTGCTACCCACTATTATAGCGAATGCACCTTCATAAAGAAAATAATTCTGCCAAGAAAAGCATGAATAGGTTTAACCCTCCCATAAAAAGGATATGGAAAAGAGAACGCTTAAATTTAGAGGAGGAAACTAAGAAATGGCATACACAGATCGTGAAGCTACTCAAGACAGAGTAGAACGTAAAGTAGAAAATATGGACCCTGGCAAAAAAGAACAGATCCTGGCCGACTTCGATACCTTCAAGAGCTATTTAAGTGATAAGGTCTCCAAAGGAAAGAAAGTAGGCCTTGGAGAAGAACAACTTGCTATGGCCGCAGAAAAAGTGGCAGATTACTTAGCCAAGCATGAAGACCCTAGAAACAGTGAAGAAAAGCTTCTTCAGGAATTATGGAAGGTCGGCGACAAGGACGAGCGTCATAAACTCGCCCATATGCTTGTCAAACTTGTAGATTAATAGTACTAGTACAATTAACCCTCATACTTTTCGATTGCTATACAGGATTTCAGCAGCCACCTCATTAGGTGGCTTTTTTATGGGTAAAATTTCCTTGATAAATATTTAATGAAAAAGAAGGAATTTGTCATAATTTATAGAATATTTAAACTTGGTTGCCGATATATACTATATAGGGGGCAAATACTAACTTAGGAGGGAATACAATGCGCTTTACTAGTTTTTTCTTTTTTCTCATCATGGCAGTAGCATTAACAGGCTGTAACAACGGAGGAACAGAAACAGATGCCGAGGAGGCAATCGGCTTAGAATACACCTTCGAAAATAATGGACAAGAATTTGAGATAATCCACGTGTACCAGTTGTATGAGGCATTCTATGAAGAAGGCCTAAAAGGGGAAGAAGCAACTGCATCGTACACTTCAAGCATCCTTGATCAGGTTGCAGATAGATGCTATAAAGGCGGAGAGTTCGAGCAAAACGCAGAATACGTTCTAGCTCCACCAAAAAATAGAATTGCTGCTCAAGATAACCTTAAAAGAATGGATTCACAAAAAATAAATGCCTCTATTAAAGAAGCATTAACTAAGTCTTCAAATGAATTGCCTATCGAAGGAAGCAAAACTACGGTATGTGTGTTCCCAACAGACAATAACGCTCCTGCAACATTCGTCACTGCAGGTGTCGGCAAATTGGTCGTATTATTTGATCGTAATACAACAAACAATATCTTAAAAGCAGGTATCGCTAACAAGTATCACCATAGCTACTGGGTCGACAATCATTATAACGGCGAAACATTTACCGTTTTAGATAGGCTTGTCATTGAAGGAAAAGGAACCATGTTCCAAAAACTTGTTTACCCTAAAATTGATGTAGCACCAGTAGACGAAGAATACAACAAAGACCTTTGGACAAGAATCGAAGGCGAATTGGAAAAAGAAGATGATAAAAAGACACAAGAAATCTTCAAAGGCGGAAGAAACGGGTTACCGAGTCAATACGGTTACAGCGAAAGCTATAAAATGCTGCAATCCTTCGTGAACGCAAATGAAGGTGCATCCATTGAAGATTGGTCTGCAGCTACTTCTGAAGAAATTTTGGAAGCACATAAAGCAAATTATAATTGATGGTAGGTTGTATGTAGATGGAATGGGGCCTTATTAAGGGGCTTCATTCTTTTTTGTTATCTAAAAAAAGACAAAAAAAATAACGAAACCTAGTTTCGCATTTTAAAAGAATGGCGGTCCCGACCGGGATCGAACCGGCGATCTCCTGCGTGACAGGCAGGCATGTTAACCGCTACACCACGGGACCATTTGGTTGCGGGGACAGGATTTGAACCTGCGACCTTCGGGTTATGAGCCCGACGAGCTACC
>NZ_JAAXCU010000054.1 GCF_012911845.1 Bacillus sp. RO2
TTATAGAGCACCTCTATACGACCATCCACCAAGATTTCTAACCTATTCGGGCTTATAGAGCCCCTCTATACGACCATCCACCAAGATTTCTAACCTATTCGGGCTTATAGAGCCCCTCTATACGACCATCCACCAAGAGTTCTAACTTATTCGGGCTTATAGATTCCTTTTTTCCTCCTGCACATCCATCCCAAGCTTTATGTAAACTATCAGGTCACCTAGAACAAGAAAACCCAAAAAGCACTCCCCAAAGCAAAAATGCTCAAGAGAGTGCTTTTTCACATATCTTAGTAATCCGTATCAGCTGTTAATCCTTTAACAATAGCGATACCAGAGCTTGCTCCTATACGTGTAGCTCCAGCTGCGATCATTTCTTCCGCACCTTTAGCATCACGTACACCACCGGAAGCTTTTACTCCGATTTCAGGTCCTACAGTTTGTCTCATAAGAGCGATGTCTGCAACAGTTGCTCCTCCTGTAGAGAAACCAGTTGAAGTTTTCACATAGTCAGCTCCAGCTTTTACAGCCAGTTGGCATGCTCTTACTTTTTCTTCGTTTGTTAGCAGGCAAGTTTCGATGATCACTTTAGTCAAAGCGCGACCTTTTGCTGCGTCTACTACAGCACGGATGTCACGTTCAACTAGCTCATCGTCACCGTCTTTAAGTGCGCTGATGTTGATAACCATGTCCACTTCAGTGGCACCGTTATCAATGGCGTTAGTTGTTTCGAATGCTTTTACTTCTGGAGTGTTTGCTCCAAGAGGGAACCCAATTACTGTACAAACTTTAACATTGCTTCCTTCTAAAAGTTCTGCAGATGTTTTTACCCAAGTTGGGTTAACACAGACAGATGCAAAGTTGTATTCTCTCGCTTCTTGGCAAAGTACTTCTACTTGTTCTTTTTTTGTATCGGCTTTCAATAATGTATGATCAATCATTTCTCCAATGTTTGTATGCATGTTCATACTCCTTTCAAGTTAAGAGGTCTGACCTCTAACATCATAACATGTTTCAATTATTTTGGCGAGTACAATGTTAGTATTGCCTGCAACTTTTTCTTCACGACAAAAAAGTGACTCCATATTTATGGAATCACTCTCTATATTTTCTTATGAACTCAGACGAATATTTTCTTCTTCAAGTCGTGGAGCATCTTCAAGGACGCGAACGAATTGCCCCTCGTTGTAAGGATATCCAGCTTTTACAATTTTTACTTTTACAAGCTTTCCGACCATTTCTTCCGTTGCAGGGAAAACAACCTTTAGATAGTTGTCTGTGTAGCCAACATATAAGCCTTGGTCTGGTGCTTCTTTGTAGGTTTCTTCTGGAATCACTTCTAACACTTCGTCTTCAAAAGTGGAAGCATATTCTTTTGCCAGTTGATCAGAAAGTGCAATTAAGCGGTGAACTCGCTCATTTTTCACTTCTTCATCCACTTGGTCCGTCATTCTTGCAGCCGGAGTTCCTGTACGTTTAGAGTACGGGAATACGTGCAGTTCGGAGAATTTATGCTCTTTAATAAAATTGTACGTTTCCATGAACTCTTCTTCTGTTTCACCAGGGAATCCAACAATTACATCGGATGTAATCGCAAGTCCAGGTAAAGCCTCTTTCAATCGGTCCAAACGCTCTGCGAAGAATTCCATCGTGTATTTACGACGCATTCTTTTTAACACAGTATTGGAAGCTGATTGAATTGGGATATGAAGGTGGCGTACAATTTTTTCGGAATTGTTCAGAACTTCAATTACTTCGTCGGTAATTTGACTTGCTTCAATGGAGGAAATGCGGATACGTTTTAAGCCTTCCACTTTTTCATCCAATTCACGAAGAAGCATGGCAAAATTATAATCCTTCATGTCTTCTCCGTAACCGCCCGTGTGAATTCCAGTCAAGACGATTTCCTTATATCCTGCATCTACCAATTGCTGTGCTTGTGTAACAACCTCTTGCGGATCACGGGAACGCATAAGTCCACGAGCCCAAGGGATGATACAGAATGTACAGAAATTATTACAACCTTCCTGGATCTTCAAAGAAGCACGTGTACGGTCAGTAAATGCCGGCACGTCCAACTCTTCATAGACACGAGCCTTCATAATGTTGCCGACGCCATTGATTGGTTGACGCTCTTGTTTGAACTGCTCAATGTAATCAAGCATTTTCACACGGTCTTGCGTTCCAACGACTACGTCTACTCCAGGAATAGCCATAATTTCTGCAGGTGATGTTTGTGCGTAACATCCAGTTACACAGATTACGGCGTCAGGATTTTTACGGATGGCACGTCGGATCACCTGACGACTTTTTTTGTCTCCAGTATTTGTAACGGTACAGGTATTGATGACATACACATCTGAAGTACCTTCAAATTCTGTACGTTCATAATTATTTGCTTTGAAAAGCTGCCAGATAGCTTCTGTTTCATAATGATTCACTTTACACCCTAGTGTGTGAAAGGCAACAGTTGGCATGTTTTCCACCTCACATTAATTCAAAATGATACGAAATTGCGGCAAGCGCATAAAGCGGCGCCGTTTCCGTTCTTAATATTCTAGGCCCGAGCGCGCAAGGAACAAATCCATGTTCCACCAGTTTATCGATTTCCTTATCAGTAAGGCCCCCTTCAGGACCGAACACACAAAGAATTGATTCGCCGTGATGCAAGCTTTTTAGAATGTTCGCAAAAGAGGAACGCTCCCCTTCTTTTGCACTCTCTTCATAGGCAACCATTTTATAAGTATAGTCTTTACTTTTCTCTAAAAGTTGGGCAAAAGAAGCAGGTCCCTCAACCACAGGCACCATGGAACGATGGGACTGCTCAGCCGCTTCCTTAGAGATCTTATTCCAGCGTTCTACTTTCTTTTTGCCCTTCTTTTCGTCCCACTTCACAATGGAACGAGCAGCATTAAAAGGGATAAACGATTCTGCTCCAAGTTCTGTTCCCTTTTGTATCACTAGCTCCAATTTATCCCCTTTAGGCAGCCCGTTCGCAATCGTAACACGAACCGGAATTTCCGTTTCAGCCTTTTTCCATTCTACAATATCTGTTACTACCATATCATTGGTAATTTCAGCAATTTTACAAAGGGCCGTCTGCCTGGTTTCCGAACAGCTGCATAGAATTTGATCGTCCACGTTCATCCTCATAACCCGAGTTATATGATGTACATCTTCCCCTGTTATGGTAATAGATGTTTCATCTATTTGATTAGAGTTAACAAAATAACGTTGCACAATCTTCACCCTCGCTTATTCTTCTTTTTTGGCGATAAATGCGACCCAATCTTCCATCATCATCGTTTCTTGTATTTTAAAACCTGACTTAATAAGGGCATCTTTCACTTCTTGCTTTTTCATACTGATGATTCCGGAAGAAATGAATGTCCCACCGTTTTCCAACACGCGGTATACATCATCAGTGAAACGGACAATAACCTCGGCCAAAATATTAGCAACAACCACTTCAACTGGGCCTTCTACATTTTTAAGCAAGTTATTCTGTTTCACCGTCACTGTTGGATGCACTTTGTTCAGCTTGATGTTGAGTTTTGCAGATTCGACTGCAACATCATCTAAATCAAGAGCAAGTACTTCCTTTGCATCGAGCATGGCTGCTGCAATACTTAAAACACCAGAACCCGTACCTACATCAATGACTTTATCTTGAGGTTTGACCGTTCTTTCTATTGCTTGGATGCAGAGTACCGTTGTTGGGTGGGTACCCGTTCCAAACGCCATGCCCGGGTCAAGCTCAATGATTTTCTCATCGGAGTTGACTGGCTCATAGGTTTCCCAAGTAGGAACGATCGTGAACTTCTCAGAAATTTTGACTGGATTGTAGTACTTTTTCCATGCTGTAGCCCATTCTTCTTCGTTCACTTCACTGATGGAAATATTGTTCAGTCCAAGATCAATATCATAGACCAAAAGGTTATTGATTGCATCCTTTATACCTTCCACCGTTTCACCTAAAAAGCTGTTTACAGGCAGGTAGGCTTTCATTACAACGCCTTCTTCAGGGTAATCATCTGGATTGAGTTGGTATATCTCTCCGAATTGATCTTCTCTTTCTTTAGTAAGTTCGAATGGATCCTCTATAACCACCCCACTTGCACCTGCTTCGTGAAGAATATGGGATATCGGTTCCACCGCCTCATTTGTTGTATGGATACTAATTTCTGACCATTTCATACATACCAACTCCAATCCTAGCTTAATGAAAGCTATTGATACTTTTTATTCACCTTTTAGAACACGTTTTACTTTTGAGAAAAAGCTATCTTCTTGTTCGTCCGGAGCTTGCCCGCTTGTTTCGGCAAATTCACGGATTAATTGTTTTTGTTTTTCTGAAAGTTTTGTAGGGGTTACCACTCTGATCTTGATATGTTGATCCCCTTGACCATAGCCACGTACATTGGCAATTCCTTTGCCTTTTAGGCGGAAATTCGTGCCAGTTTGTGTTCCAGCCGGTACTTTCAGTTTCACTTTTCCGTGCAATGTTGGAACTTCTACCTCGTCACCAAGTGCTGCTTGCGCAAAAGTAATAGGCATTTCACAATACACATCATCGCCGTCGCGCTCAAAGAATTCATGTCTGCGAACATGGAAGACTACATACAAGTCCCCTGCAGGTCCACCGTTTACACCAGCTTCTCCTTTTCCTGCTACGCGTAATTGTTGACCTTCGTCCACACCAGCAGGGATGTTAACTTTGATTTTATTGCGCTTTTTCACACGACCTGCGCCATGGCATGTTGTACATTTGTTCGGGATGGATTTCCCTGTGCCGTTACATTTGGAACAAGTTCTTCTGTTAACGATTCGTCCAAATGGAGTGTTCTGCTCTACACTTTCCTGACCTGTTCCACGACATTGAGAACATGTTTCCACTTTCGTACCGGGTTTTGCACCTGTACCAGTACATGTATCACATGTTTCTTCCACAGGAATTTCAATGGTCGTTTCTTTTCCGAATGCTGCTTCTTCAAAAGAAAGGGTCATTGTATATTGTAGATCAGCCCCTTGTCTTGGAGCGTTTGGATCACGACGTCTTCTTCCTCCGCCTTGACCACCGAAAAACGTTTCGAAAATATCTTCAAAGCCAAAACCGCCGTCAAAACCAGCGCCACCGCCAAATCCTTGGTTAGGGTCTGTATGTCCAAATTGGTCATAGTGCGCTTTCTTTTGGTCGTCGCTCAGAACTTCGTAAGCTTCTTTGATTTCTTTGAATTTGTCCGCTGCATCGTCTGCTTTATTGATGTCCGGATGGTATTGTTTGGATAGCTTTCTGTAAGCTTTCTTTATTTCATCTTTCGACGCGCTTTTACTGACGCCAAGCACTTCATAGTAATCGCGTTTACTCATTAAATACCCACTCCCGTTTCATTCACATAAAGGTTATTGTATCACCTGAAAGAGGGAAAAAGCAATAAAAGTTATTTGCTTTAACCCTGTATCTGATTAACTCCTTGGCACCTTCCGTTTCAGGTGCTCGCTTTCCGCGGGGCGGTGCTTGAGCCTCTTCGGCAAGCCTGCGGGGTCTCAAGCTACCGCTACTCCCCCGCAGGAGTCGACCACCTTCCACTCCAGGCTCCAAGGGAATTTCTTATTTACATAAAAAGAAAGCCAAAGCCATGGCTTCGACTTTCTTTTTATCTTTATCAGAAAAGCCCTAGGACTTTATCTTACTTTTTATCGTCGTTTACTTCTTCGTATTCTGCATCGACTACGTTGTCGTCGTTGTTTGCAGCGCCTTCTGCACCTTCTGCTCCTTGAGCGGCTTGTTGTGCTTGTGCAGCCTGCTCATAAAGCTTCATGGAAAGCTGTTGTACGATTTCTTGAAGTGCATCCTTTTTCATGCGGATTTCTTCAAGGTCGCCTTTTTCGATAGCTGCTTTCAATTCTTCTTTAGCTTCTTCTGCTTTTTTCACTTCTGCTTCTTCCACTTTACCTTCTACTTCTTTAAGTGTTTTTTCAGTTGTGAATACAAGCTGATCTGCTTCATTGCGTAATTCTACTTCTTCTTTACGCTTTTTGTCTGCATCCGCATTCTCTTCCGCTTCTTGAACCATGCGGTTGATTTCGTCCTCGGATAAACCAGAAGAAGATTTGATTGTGATTGCTTGCTCTTTGTTTGTTCCAAGGTCTTTCGCACGAACGTTTACGATACCGTTTTTGTCGATGTCAAAAGATACCTCGATTTGTGGCACGCCACGTGGTGCTGGCGGGATATCTGTCAATTGGAAACGACCTAATGTTTTGTTGTCGCTTGCCATTGGACGCTCACCTTGAAGAACGTGAATGTCTACTGCTGTTTGGTTGTCAGCAGCTGTTGAGAACACTTGAGACTTACTTGTAGGAATCGTCGTGTTTCTTACAATAAGCTTTGTGAACACACTGCCCATTGTTTCAATTCCTAAAGAAAGTGGTGTTACGTCAAGAAGTACTACGTCTTTCACGTCACCAGTCAGTACTCCACCTTGAATGGCTGCACCTAGTGCAACTACTTCATCTGGGTTAACCCCTTTGTGTGGGTCTTTACCAGTTTCTTTCTTAATTGCATCTTGTACGGCAGGGATACGAGTAGATCCACCTACAAGGATTACTTTATCAAGCTCAGAAGCAGAGATACCTGCATCTTGTAACGCTTGGCGAACAGGACCCATGGTACGTTCTACAAGTCCAGCAGTAAGATCATCAAATTTTGCACGGGACATGCTCACTTCTAAGTGAAGTGGTCCAGCTTCTCCAGCTGTGATGAATGGTAGAGAAATTTGTGTGCTTGTTACACCAGAAAGGTCTTTTTTCGCCTTTTCCGCTGCATCTTTCATGCGTTGTAATGCCATTTTATCTTTAGAAAGGTCAATGCCGTTCTCTTTTTTGAATTCTGCTACAAGATAGTCAATGATAACTTGGTCAAAGTCATCTCCACCAAGACGGTTGTCACCAGCTGTAGAGCGAACTTCGAATACACCGTCTCCAAGCTCTAGTACAGAAACGTCAAACGTTCCGCCACCAAGGTCATAAACAAGGATCGTTTGATCTTCGTCCATTTTATCAAGACCGTATGCCAATGCTGCTGCAGTTGGTTCGTTGATGATACGCTCTACTTCAAGACCAGCGATTTTACCAGCATCTTTTGTAGCTTGACGTTCTGCATCATTGAAGTATGCAGGAACAGTGATAACAGCTTTTGTAACTGTTTCTCCAAGATATTCTTCTGCATAACCTTTTAAGTGTTGAAGGATGATCGCAGAAACTTCTTGTGGAGAGTACTCTTTTCCGTCAACTTCCACTTTGTAGTCTGTACCCATGTGACGCTTAACAGACATGATAGTGTTAGGGTTTGTGATGGATTGGCGTTTTGCCACTTCCCCTACTTGGCGTTCGCCGTTTTTGAAAGCAACAACAGATGGAGTTGTTCTGTTACCTTCTGGATTTGGGATTACTTTTGGTTCGCCGCCTTCAAGCACAGCTACACATGAGTTTGTTGTACCTAAGTCAATACCGATGATTTTACTCATTTTGTTTTTCCTCCTATTGCAACTTACATTAATATGTAGTTATTTTATATGTTACATTCACAGTTGATTTCCGTTGCAGACACTCGCTTTCCGCGGGGCGACCTTGAGCCTCCTCGCTTCGCTGCGGGGTCTCAACATTGTCGCTACTCCCCCGCAGGAGTCTCGTGCCTTACACTACAATCAACAAGTTATTGCTTTACTTTTACCATAGATGGGCGGATGACGCGGTCTTTGAGTTTATACCCTTTTTGGAACTCTTCCAAAACAGTGTTGGATTCCGCATCTCCTTCTTCCACCTGCATGACTGCCTGGTGTAGGTGTGGATCAAAAGACTGTCCAACTGCTTCGATGGATTCTAATCCTTCTGATTTAAGAGCCTCCACTAACTGACGGTGCACCATTTCCATGCCTTGTAAAAATGTTTTGATTTTCTCATCCTCTGAATCGACTTTAAGCGCTCGCTCAAAGTTGTCTAAGGCAGGAAGTATATCTGTAACAAGATTTTGTGCACGATATTTCTGTGCAGCTTCTTGGTCAAGTCTCACACGACGACGGTAGTTATCAAAGTCGGCTTGCAAGCGAAGTAGGCGATTTTCCGATTCTTCAAGCTTAGCTTCCAATTCGGAGATTTTTTGCTGTTCAGCAGAAACTTCTACTTCTTCCACTTTTTCCGTCGTTTCTTCCGTTGCTTCTGATGTTACTTCTTCATTTTCAACTGTTGCTTGTTCGTTCTCGTTTACCAATGGTTTCACCTCCCTCAAAGTGTAAAAATCATGATGTTTTTCCATAGCGATAGGACGGAGCAAGAACTCCATCCTCTAACAATATTTCCATGCTCAGTCCTTTTGATACAGTTTATTGACGGCCTGTGAAAGGTCGGAACTAACAAGCTGCAAGAGACTGATTACACGGGAATATTCCATTCTGGTAGGTCCAAGTAATGCGATTGTCCCAAGCTGTTCTGGTCCAATGGAATAACTGGCTGAAATAATACTGCAGCCCTCCATACCTGGGATATTATTTTCACTGCCTATCTTTATATGGATGCCAGCTTCTTTTGCACGAATATGCTGGGACAGATCCTTGCCTTGGTCAATCAATAACATCAATGAACGAATTTTATTAATGTCATTAAATTCTGGTTGGGCAAGCATATTCGTTTTGCCTCCAAAAAACACCCTATCCTTTTCTTCCATGTAAAGAGTGGAACTTAAGGATTGCAGTATGTTTTCGTAGTTTCCAATATGTGACCTTAAAAGGGTTGCCACTTCCTTATAGAGCTTGTTGATAAGCTCTGAGAGAGGCACTCCAACTAAGCGTTCATTTAAGATATTGACCATTTTTTGTATGTCGGATGAATCCATGCTTGCTGGAAAAGAAAACATACGATTTTCTACATGACCCGTATCCGTTACGATAATGGCAACTGCCTGTTCAGCATTTATAGGGATGATTTGAAGGTTCTTAAGCCTATGATCCCTGACACCCGGTCCAAGGACAATGGATGTGTATTTGGTCAGATCAGAAAGAATCTGCGCTGATTTCTGAACGGTTTTTTCTAATTCATATATTTGCTCGCGAAAGATGGATTTAATTTCAAATACATCCCTCTTTGTGAGCCTTTCTGGAGAAAGCAGGTGATCGACATAATAGCGATACCCTTTTTCTGACGGTACTCTTCCTGAGGAAGTATGTGTTTTTTCAATAAATCCTAATTCCTCCAAATCTGCCATCTCGTTTCGAATCGTGGCTGAACTGAACGAAATTTCATCTTTCTTTGAGAGCGTTCTGGAGCCAACAGGTTGTGCAGATCGGATAAAGTCGTCAATTATGACTTGCAATACTAACAACTGTCGTTCTGTAAGCACTCAGCATCACCTCTGTTAGCACTCCTATTCATCGAGTGCTAATTCTATAAATAAATTACCAAATACCAATTCACATGTCAATCAGATCGCACCAATAAAAGCTTGAAAAACTTCATTACCTAGAAATTTCCCTTTTCTCGTAAGGCGTATATGGTCATTTTCGTGTTCTAATAGGCCTTTTTTAAGATTTTCTTCAATGGGATCCTTAAAAACTGTCAGCAAATCTTCTTCAAATTTACGCTTGAATATGGAACAAGAGACTCCCTCATTTTTCCTAAGCCCAAGGAACATTTCTTCTTCCATTTTCTCCGTTTTTGTTACCTTATGCTGATCCTTATATGGAAACCTCGTATCTTCTATAGAATCCATGTACTTTTTCAAAGGACCATGATTGGCAATTCTCACTCCATCTATATATCCGTGAGCACCGGCTCCTATTCCATAATAAGCTTCATTGTCCCAATACGTAATATTGTGTTTGCTTTCATAACCCGTTTTAGCAAAGTTGGAAATTTCGTATTGCTGATAGCCGTTTTTCGCCATCTCATCCAATAGCACTTCGTACATTTCCGCTTCTTCTTCTTGAGTTGGTAAAGGAAGCTTGCCTTTGTTCATCAGATTGTAGAAAACAGTTTTGGGTTCAATAATCAAGGAATAAGCAGAATAATGCTCCATCTCTAAGGAAAAAGCCGTTTGCAATGTTTCCTTGAAATCAGCCACTGTTTGATCCGGGAGACTGTAAATCAAATCGATGCTTATATTTTTGAAACCTGCTTGTCTGGCATGTTCGATGGATTGAAACACATCCGCTTTTCTATGGGACCTACCGATTCTTTTCAAAAGATCATCATTAAAGCTTTGCACGCCAAAACTGAGCCTGTTGACACCACCTTCTTTTAAGAGACGGAGTTTATCTAAAGATAGATCACCAGGATTGGCTTCGAATGTGTATTCCATTTCAGGTTTTACCGGAAAATGCTTTTGAACCAATTCTAGCAAATACGCCAATTGTTTCTCATTTAAAGCAGTAGGCGTTCCCCCGCCGACAAAAATAGTTTGTAGTCCTGTGGCAGGGTATTGTTCTATCGTATTTTTCATTTCTGTATCCATATATGACAAGTACTCATCAACCGGCTGGTTTTTCAGAAATACTTTATTGAAATCACAATAGTGACAAATATGTTCACAAAAAGGGATATGGATATAGGCTGATTTAATCATAAGATCACACTTTCGTTTATTTACTTCGTACCTTTTAGCATAACACATGTGGCGCATGTATGAAAAAAATACCGCAGAATGAGCTGCGGTATTTTTCTTATTATTTTTTGTTGGCGTTGTCGTCCATTTTCAAGACAGCCATAAATGCTTCTTGCGGTACTTCTACAGAACCAACTTGCTTCATACGTTTTTTACCTTCTTTTTGCTTATCTAAAAGCTTACGTTTACGGGAGATATCTCCTCCGTAACATTTTGCAAGAACGTTTTTACGCATCGCTTTAATGTTTGACCTTGCAACAACTTTCTGACCTATTGTCGCTTGGATTGGTACTTCGAATTGCTGTCTTGGAATAAGTTCCTTTAGCTTTTCCACTATGATTTTTCCACGCTCATAAGCAGAATCGCGGTGAACGATAAAGGAAAGGGCATCAACCTTCTCAGCATTAAGCAGGATGTCCATTTTAACAAGATGTGAAGGTTTGTATCCAATTAGTTCATAATCAAATGATGCATAACCTTTTGTATTGGATTTCAACGCATCGAAGAAATCATAAACAATTTCTGCTAATGGAATTTCATAAATAACGCTCACGCGAATATCATCCAAGTACTGCATGTCAATGAAGTTGCCACGCTTTTCTTGGCATAATTCCATAACTGCTCCAACGTAATCATTCGGCACCATGATTGTAGCTTTTACATAAGGCTCTTCTACTCGATCGATCGACTGAGGATCCGGCATGTTAGACGGGTTGTCCACACGCAATTCCTCCCCATCTGTTAAATGTACATGATAGATAACGGAAGGTGCTGTTGTAATCAAATCAATATTAAATTCACGTTCAATACGCTCCTGGATAATTTCCATATGAAGCAATCCAAGGAATCCACAACGGAAACCGAAGCCTAATGCTTGGGATGTTTCCGGCTCATATTGAAGCGCAGAATCATTCAGTTCAAGCTTTTCAAGAGCTTCACGCAAATCATTGAATTTGGCAGAATCAATTGGGTATAGTCCACAGAAGACCATCGGATTTAATTTACGGTAACCTGGAAGAGGTTCCGCCGCTCTATTTTTCGCATGAGTGATAGTATCACCGACACGCGTGTCTCCAACATTTTTGATGGATGCAGACAGGAAACCAACATCTCCGACTGTCAGTTCATCTAGCTGGACGGCTTTCGGAGTAAACACTCCAACCTCATTTACTTCAAACTCTTTGCCGGTAGCCATCATACGAATTTTATCCCCGACTTTAACAGTACCTTCCACGATACGGATGTAAGCTACCACTCCGCGGTATGGATCAAAAAGACTGTCAAAAATCAATGCTTTTAACGGAGCATCTGGGTCACCTTGAGGGGCAGGGATTTTCTCTACTACCTGTTCTAAGATTTCACCAATACCAATACCTGCTTTCGCACTAGCCAAAACAGCGTCAGATGCATCAAGTCCGATAACATCTTCAATCTCCTGCCGAACCCTCTCAGGCTCGGCACTTGGAAGGTCAATTTTATTGATAACAGGCATGATCTCGAGTTCATTATCAAGTGCTAAATATACATTTGCAAGTGTCTGAGCTTCAATTCCTTGTGCCGCATCCACGACAAGAACCGCTCCTTCACATGCAGCCAAACTTCTGGAAACCTCATAGGTAAAGTCGACGTGTCCAGGCGTATCAATAAGATGGAAAATATATTCTTCACCATCGTTTGCTTTATATCGTAATTGAACGGCATTCAATTTAATCGTAATCCCGCGTTCACGTTCAAGGTCCATGGAATCAAGCAATTGATTCTTCATTTCCCTTTGTGTCAATGCAGACGTTTTTTCTAAAATACGGTCTGCTAATGTTGATTTCCCATGATCAATATGGGCGATGATGGAAAAGTTTCTAATCTTTGATTGTCGTTTTAACCGTGCTTCTCTGTTCATTATCTGTTTCACTCCTACACTTTCGGCAACGTACACTATTTCTGATTATATCAATACGGACAAGAAGATTCAATGAGTTTTGAAGGGTTTAAGTTTTCACAGATAAAAAGATGCTCCCACCCTGAAGAAAAATGGTGGAAGCATCACTTTTTATATCATCCTGTTTTCTCTTCGACGGTGTCTTGAACTTTGTTGAAGAGTCCGCTCATTATTCCAGAGACTCCGTCTGCTAACTTTTTGCCGGCAGATGAGAAGACATTGTAGGCTTTGATACCTTCTAGCTTTTCTTGTTTTTCTTTCATATCTTGGGTGTCTAGTTGACGTCCAAGGATTGTTCCATTATATCCTTCAGCGGATTCCGCTACATGAAATACTTCTTCTTGAAAGGCAGGATCATCGTATCCCTTCATCTTCCGCATCCCGTCATTGGCCTGTTGCATTCCCAAAAGCACTCCAAGAAACAGCACCAGGGAAATGAATAAACATTTTACCATAAACCTTTTCATCGCACTTTCAGCTCCTTACTATTTATCATTGGGCGTCCCCTTCAGGTGTCCCGTCTACCTTTTCTGCCTGCCAGTAGATTTCACCGAAAACTTCTGCAAAAATCTCAAGGGTTCGGTTCATCTCTTCAAACGTATTATCGACTCCTCCAACCTCTATCAACATGGAATTAGGAGAAAGATCTTGATTGTATATGCCATTACGAGTTTCGACAGCTGGTGGAACAAATATACCCTTGCTCAAACCGGGGTGCAGCTTTTCCAGTTTATTATGAATCTGCTCAGCCAAGTATTGGTTCTTTTCATAGTTTTGATTTTTCTTTCCTATCACAAAATACAAACGAGCATGTGGGACTCCGTTAATGTCCATCGTTGTACTTTTTCTTCTTCCTGAATCTCGGTGAACGTCAATCAGGTAATTCAGGTCTTGGTTGCCTGCCATAGCCTCTTCCACGATTGGTCTTGTTACATCATAGGATTGTCCATATACCCACCCTCTATTTTTCAACGCCAGCGCCGTATCAGTTGTATCTAAGTCTGTCCCAATTCCACGCTGAATCAATTCCTCTTGAAGTTTTTTGCCAAGCCGTGTCACATTTACTTCAGGGTGACTTGCTGCATTTGGACTTGTCACGCCTTCCAAGTATGGCAAAAATGATTCCCTCGAGTGAGAGTGATAGATAAAAACTGTTCGCTTATCACCTGTTGTCTGTGCTGGTGGAGGCGTATCTTCCCCTTCTTCTTCTTCAACTTCAATGATGGAAGCTTGTCTCTCCTCAAGCAGCACTTCCATCGGAGGGGATGATTCCACCGGCATATCTGTGTAATTGACACCTGACCCTGCAACTAAAATTTCTCCATCATAATGAGCAAAACCTGGAATTTCATTACGAATAAGACTGCGCGGGTCATCTAAGTTGAGACTTGTCGTAAGCTCAAACAAGGCGGAAGCGTAGTTCGGTGCCTTTGCTTCACTTGAAAGACCTTGCGTAAAATAGGCATTAGTATACCCGAATATATGTAACAGCGACTCCCCTGAGAATCGTTTGGAGAACTCATGAATAGAGCTTGAGCTGACTCGATATTCTGGTTTTAGAGAGGTCATGACACCGGATACCGCAAAGACGAGAATAAATCCTAAGATCACTGCTACGACTGATTTTTTTAAGCTTGTCCCATTTAATATTACGATGCGTGAGGAGCGGTAGCCCTTCATTTTCTCACCCTTTCACATACTTGTTGCTACTATATGTATGCGAAAGGGAGAAAAGTAGAACTATGCCGTTTAATGAGTATATGCGTCTACATTATCTTGATTCACATGGTAGTGCAGAGCCGCGTTTAACCCTTCTGCTATGACATTTGCCATGTCTTCTATAAAATCATCCACTTCTTTTGGAGTTACCATCAAATTATGACCAAGCGGCGAGAGAACCTCATGGATTAATCTCCGCTTTTCTTCTTCTTCAAGCGTCCCCACAATTCCAAGAAAATTCTTTCGGTGTTCTTCCCCTGGAAGGTCCTCTTCGGTAAGCTTTCTTTTTTCTCCGAACGTCATACCAGCAGGCGCAAGGGACCTTGAAGGACTATCCCCTTCTTTCATCTCTTTGCCAAAGTGCTTCAAAATGAAATCAATCGTATCACTTGCCATTGATACAGCATCGACTACAGTCGGAATACCAATAGCAATTACCGGAATTCCAAGCGTCTCCAAACTAAGTTCTTTACGTTTGTTACCAACACCGGATCCTGGATGAATGCCGGAATCGGAAATTTGGATAGTCGCATTCACACGTTCAATCGATCGCGCTGCCAATGCATCAATGGCAATGACAAAATCAGGTTTCGTCTTTTCTACCACACCTACAATGATGTCACTCGTTTCAATTCCAGTAATCCCCATCACACCAGGGATTATCGCACTTACCGGCCTAAATCCATCTTGAACTGATTCTGGCTGCAGTTTAAAAAGATGTCTTGTAATTAACAGGTTTTCACATACTAAAGGACCAAGTGCATCTGGCGTCACATTTGAATTCCCAAGCCCCACTACTAGACAGGTTGCATCCTTAGAGATATTAAGCGAGTTTAAAAATGCACTAAATTCTTTAGCAAAAACTGCTTCGACCTTCTTTTGAAGGTCACTGTCCTTCTGGCGAATCCCCGTTGTTTCAAGCGTGAGATAATTCCCTGGTTTCTTTCCAGTCATCTCAGCCCCCTTGTCAGATATAGTGACAGTGGTAATATTAACTCCATCTGTCTGCCTTTCCTTTACCACTACACCCTCAATGGATGAAACTGGTTGTGATGTTTGATTGCTTTCGTTTGTTTCATTTTTATTTTGCTGATTCTGATTTCCCCCATTTTGACGGTTTTGTTTTTCAATCGCCATCTGATTGGCTTCTATCGCCAGATCGGTTCTTACTGCGTATTTACTTAGATCTAAAGGTTGTTGCGGTTTTGGTTGAGTCATTGATGCACGCCTCCAGCATTGCCAAATTTTAGTTTTATTTTGACCTTACATTCTTTTTTCATGCATAGGAAAACCCCTGTAATTAACATTCAAGAAAATTCCCTTGACTCCCTATTGCATAATCATTATGGATTTGATAAAATATCACTTGTTCTCATAAGTAAAGAAATGTCGAGTTTATATAATCTCGATCGTCGAATTGTATGGAGGTGAAAGATATGCCAAACATTAAATCTGCTATCAAACGTGTGAAAACTAACGATGCACGTCGTGCTCATAACGCTACTATCAAGTCTTCTATGCGTACTGCTGTGAAGAAAGTAGAAGCTTTTGTTGCTAACAACGATGTTGAAGGTGCAAAAACTGCTTACCTAGAAGCTGCTAAACGTTTAGACAAAGCTGCGCAAAACGGTATCATCCACAAAAATGCAGCAAACCGTCAAAAATCTCGCCTAGCGAAAAAAGTAAACGGAGCTACTGCATAATAAAAGGGCGATCCGGACGGGTCGTTTTTTTATTTTTTGTCCTTTGGGGGTCAGACCCCCAAAGGATTTTTTTGTTTTATGTCGAATACCTTATGATACTGTGGTTTTCTGCTTTCCAGGTGGTGAGAAGTCCAAATGTCCGAAGATTTTTGGTTTTTGACCGAAGTTTCCGCGAAGTTGGCCGAAGTTTTTGCTAAGTTGACCGAAGATTCGAGCTATTTGACCGAACCAATTTTTAAAATGGCCGAACCGACATAAATATTGACCGAACAAGGTGGTGTAAATGTCCGAACCCCCTTAGAAATAGCTAAATGGTTGACCGAACCAACGAAAAAGCTGTCCGAACACTTTCGAAGAAGCTCTAAATGACCAAGAAACTACCCTTTTTTGTTAAATAACGTCCCTCAACACTCCAATTCCCAATAGCACTATTCCCAATACCCCTAAACAACAAAAAACCACCGAACACTTAATTGTTCGGCGGCTAAAACGTGTCTTATTCAATTAGTTCATTTCACCGGCGCAAGCTTAATTAGCAGCATCTCCATCGCCAGCTGTTTATCTATTTTCCCACTCTTCATTAAATAGTCAGCCTCTGCGAGATCGTCCACCATTTTCATCAATTCTGATCGCTCAAAATATCGGCCCTGCTGGGATGCAAGCTTTACACGGTAGGGATGCACCCTTAAGATCCCAGCCATTTTTTGCTGACTGTATCCTTGCTCACTTAAATCTTTCACTTGATACAATAAGCGGAATTGATTGGCAATCAACGCGTGCAGTTTGATTGGCTCTTCGTTGTTGCGGACCAAATCATAAAACAGCTCCAATGCTTCGTCCACTCGCCTATGTACCATTTTTTCAATCAATTCGAATACAGAATGTTCTATGGATTTGGCAGCCAACAGCTTGACTGTATCAACGGAAATTTCCTGCTCAGAAACGCCGATATACATCGCCATTTTATTAATTTCCTGCGAAAGCACGGACAAGTTGACACCTGCGATCTTTAGTAGTTCTTCCGCGGCTGCATCACCTAGATCGGCACCGTTTTGTATCGCTTTTTCCTTCATCCACGACTTAAGATCCCGCTCGCCCAAAGGTTGAACTTCAATTACCTCAGCCTGCTTTTTTAACTGTTTCACGATCTTTTTCCGCTCATCCAACTTCTCATAAGAGGCCTGTATAATAAATATGGTATATGGTGCAGCTTCTTGTATGTATGCAAGAAATCGGTCTGTATTATGTTCCACTTTACTTTTACTTTTTTCTGCAGTCAGAAAGAAAGGATTTGATAAGACCACCACTCTTCTTTCTCCCATGAAAGGCAATGTTTCTGCATCTTCAATAGCCACATCCACTGGTTGTTCTTCCATATCATAATAAGAAAGATTAAAATCATGCTCTTCCGCGTTTAATGCATGCTCTATAATGGAGTCTCTAATTTCTTTCATTAAGAATGCTTCCGTTCCCAATAATAAGTATATGGGCGCAAAGTGTTTGGCCTTTATTTTTTTCAATGCTTCAATTCCCATTTTTTTGCTCCCGTCATCTGTTTCTATACACCCTTATCGTACATGAGAATTATGTAGATTGACAAGCATCAAAGCCATAGCAAAATGCAAAGGAGACTAGTTCTCACCTACAAAGAACTAATCTCCATTTTATATAAACGTTAACGATGCAAGCCCCAGGTAACTCGCTCGTCAACGATTGCCCCGTTTGGGTGTAATACTATGTTCTCCCCTAAATTGCGAACTATTTGTGACAACTCTTGTCAATGGAGGAAAAGCAAAAATGTCTGGTGGATTTTTTTTGCTGTATAGCTTATACTAATGTGTGATAGGAGGGATACTTATGAACGAATTTGAGAAAAGCGTCCAAAGTAAACGTAACGATGCAGTTGATTCTGGTGTCGGTTTTATCGTATCCTTCGGTTTTTTCGCAACAATCTTTGCAATGGCAACATTGATTCAGTACCTAGGATCTTAATGACGGCATAACGATACATACCGTCGTGATTCTTTTCCAAAGCCAGTTGTGAAAAGAATGAGGATAACTCAAAAGCTTCGCTATAAAAGAGACTGCGTCTAACATGGTGCAGTCTCTTTTTCATTTTCGATACTGTATCCTATGGGATTATGGTGGAAAACGTTCCTCCCCGATGTGTAAAATCAAAGAGAATTGCACCATGGAGGTCTGTCCTATATACTTTCGCATCCATTTGTGTTAATCGGTCCAGTACGTCTTGATGCGGATGTCCAAACCGGTTATTCCTTCCTACCGAGATAACGGCAACATCCGGACGAATAGTATTCAGAAAACTGGCAGTTGAAGAGGTGTTACTTCCGTGGTGACCGACTTTCAGTACATCCACATCAAGGTTTGGATAGTGATGTAATAAGTCCCGCTCTCCTTCCTCCCCCATATCACCTGTAAAAAGCCAGTTTTTTTTACCCAACACGGCAAAAAGCACAATAGATCCTTCATTTTTACTCTCATAAAATTTAGACGGATGCAAATATAAAAAGCTCGCTTCACCATTCTTCCAACCTGTGTTAGAAACAGCCATTCCAATACTTACTCCCCTGCGCTGTGCTTCTTTCATTATCTCCTGCTCAACTTCACCTTCACCAAACCCTTTAGGAACAATGACCTCTTCTATTCCTACTTCTCCCCAAAGACTTTCCACATTGCCTGTATGATCGGAATCCCCATGCGTAAGAATCAATTTATCAAGCCGCCTTACTCCTTCTGCTTTTAAAAATGGGACCAATACATCTGAACCGCTATGAAATTCCCTCTTCCTCTTTTCCCATTCTTCTTGTGGAAAATTAAACGCACCGCCAGTATCAATCAAATAATTGCCTTTATTAAACGGCAGGCTAATAAAAATGGCATCCCCTTGACCAATATCCAACACCACTACCTTTCCATAAGGATTAAAGTAATTGATATTCCAATGAGAAATCATGCAAAGAATAAGAACAATCACAGCGGACCGTCGCTTTTTTACTTCCCACTTATAAAAAAAGAAGATGACAGAAAAACCATAGGCTGTCATTAAAAGGATGGAAGGCTTTCCGAACACCAATGTGCCTATTGGAACTTCTGCCATTCGAACTACAAATGAATTCATAATTTTTAACGGGTAGGACAAAAAAGGAACAAAGAGGGAGACATGATCTGGAGAAAGTAAAAGGATAAAAAACAGCAAAAATGAAACAGGAAGTACATAAAGGGAATAGAATGGGACAAATAGTAGATTTAAAAATGGACTCCACAGAGAGAACTGGTAAAAGTGGTATAGAAGTAAAGGCAAGGAGGCAACTTGGGCGATGATGGAGACAAAAAATAATTGAACAACGCTATTCTGCACTTTATGAAGGCTACCTGATGCTAATAGTAACGACAGACTGACCGAAAAGGAGAGCTGAAAGCCTATATGATAAAGATAATATGGACTCAAAATCAAAACAAAGATACAAGCCAAACCAATGGTATCAATAGATAAAACCTTCTTTTTCATCAGCAATAGAGTAAGCGCCACCCCTGTCATGGTTGCCGCTCTCATCACAGATGGTGCTTCGCCTGCAAGCAGGACATACAAGGGCAAAAGTAAAAGCAAAAACAGATTCATCCACTGCCTGCTAAATCCAATCCTGATTCCAAGGTAAAAAGTTGCTGCCGTGATGATTCCAACATGCAACCCGGAAATTGCCAACAGATGGACTAGTCCCAACTGCTGATAGGTATCAAGTAGACTCTCATTAAGACTGCTGCGGTCCCCGAAAATTAATGAAATCATAAAACCGGCATTCGGCTGATCCATATAGTGGCTAATTAGATTTATCCCTTGTTGCCTGATTTGTTTCATTGATGTTAAGAAGGGGGTTTTTGGTGGGGAGAGGCAGGCTTGCGGTAGTGCATTCAAAGAAAGGATCCAGTGGATTTTTTGTTCATATAAATATTTTTTGTAGTTAAATGCGTGAGGGTTACTTGCTGGTTGGGGCTGCTTTAATATTCCTGACCATATACATTTGTCCCCTACTGCCAGTTCATGGAGCTGAAACGACTCATCCTCCCGTTCCAAATAATATTCTACCATTAACACTTCATTAAGATTGCTTTTCATTTGGAAACTTGCCTTGTTTCCATCAATGATAAGTGGGGAATGGACAGTGCCTTGGAATTCAGATTCACCTTTAAGGTGCATGGAGAAATTATGATGGTCCACGTAAGTCATATAGCTATAAAAACCCACAGTGAAAAGGATGGTTAGAAAAAACAATCTTCGCGGTTTTTCATCAATACTATAGATAAGATAAAAAAATAACAGAGCAAGGAGAAGCAGCCCCCAATGGAAATCCGACCTGGAGACTGCAATGCCCAAACAACTTGCAATAGCTAAATAAGCATAAAAGCCTGTCCTTTGTTTCATCGCAAGCTATCCTTTTTTGCTGAATAAATCAGTGGAACGCTCGTACCAGCTTTTTATTTCTTCATCACTCGCACCGGAATCCTCCAGTCTTTCGATTAGACTTTTAATGAATCCTAATTTCTCCGGGTCATTCAAACTAACCGCCATCTCAGCCAGCTCCACTTGCTCCACTCTCACATCGGCTTGTTCAAACATTTCCAAAGCATATGGATGATTTTTGTACTCCATCGCGTAATAGACCGTTTTGATTCCTGCTTGAATGATGGCCTTACAGCAGTGAAGGCATGGAAAATGAGTGACATAAATTTCGGCTCCACTTGTAGGTACACCAAACTTGGAGCATTGAAGCAATGCATTCATTTCAGCGTGAATCGTTCGTACACAATGATTGTCAATGACATAACAGCCTTCATCTATGCAATGCACGCCACCTGCTATCGATCCGTTATATCCCCCTGCAATGATGCGCTTGTCACGTACGATGGTTGCTCCAACGGCAAGTCTTGTACATGTACTGCGCAATGCAAGCAAATGGCTTTGTGCCATAAAGTATTGATCCCATGATATTCTCGTCATCCTCCATCAAGCCTCCAGTTTCTTATAACAATATGCAATAACTCTAGTGTATCGGCTCTACTTGAATTTCGTCAATTCAATTGGCAACAGTAATTTCATTTCTTAACTTTTCAAAAGATTTTTGTCCGATTCCGGTAACCTGCATGATATCTTCAATATTTTTAAACAAACCATTATCGGTCCTGTGGTCTATAATGGCTTTAGCTTTGGAAGGACCAATTCCAGTTAAGCTTGTCAACTCTTCCTCGGTTGCTGTATTGATATTGACCAGACCGCCAGAGGTTCCAGGTTCTCCGCTCTCATTGGTCACCGGGTGCTGAATCACTTCCTTTATCACTTCGCCCTCCTTTGGAACAATAATGACCATTTCATCTACCAACAAGGCTGCTAAATTAACCTCATTAGTATCTGCTCCCTCCATAAAACCACCTGCCTTTTCTACCGCATCGATGATTCTGTCTCCTATTTTCATACGGTAAACGCCAGGCTCCATGACTTGACCTTTCATATCAATTAGAATTTCCTGATTGGCAATCTCAACTTCCTCCATTTCGTTCTCTTCTTCTAAGCTGATTGATTCATTTTCTTCCACTGGCACTTCTTCAATAAAACTTATTTGCTCTATAGAAGACTCTGCTTCACTCTTACTGAGACTTGACCAACCAAGTATGGAAATCAGCGCTAATACACTGATTGATACTAATACTTTAATTTTATGGACAGACCATAATTCTTTCATTGCTTTCACCTTCTATTCATAATAGTAAGCTTAAAAACATATAGTGTATGAGAAACTTTTTTGGATGGAGGAGGGAATTAACATGAAGATTGGAATGATCGGCACAGGCAACATGGGGAGAATCTTGGTTGAATCATTTGTCGACTCGAAAGCAGTACCTCCTGAGAATATTACGATTACTAATCGATCAATAGAGAAGGCGTTTAAAATACAGAGCAAATACCCAGATCTCCATGTTGCGGAGACCGCCGAAGAGGTGGTTAGAGCTGCTGATATTATTTTTTTATGTGTAAAGCCATTGGATATACACCCCCTTTTAACAAAGATAAATAAGAATCTTACTGGCGATAAATGTGTTATTTCCATTACCAGCCCAGTATCTGTAGGCCAACTGCAAACATTGGTCACTTGCCAAGTAGCTAGAATAATTCCGAGCATCACCAACCGTGCATTAGCTGGTGTCACTTTAGTAACGTTCGGGGATAATGTTGAAGAAGAATATAGAGAATATTTACTTTCCATATGTTCGCAAATATCTACTCCGATTCATATTAAGGAAAATGTTACAAGGGTTGCCTCTGACATAGTGAGCTGCGGTCCGGCATTTTTCAGCTACATTCTACAAAGATTCATTGACGGAGCAGTAAGCGAAACGGCTATTTCTAAGGAACAGGCGACGGATTTGGCAAGTCAAATGATTGTAGGGATGGGTAAGCTGATTGAAAAGGATATTTATACATTACAGACTTTACAAGAAAAGGTTTGTGTAAAGGGCGGTGTCACCGGAGAAGGCATTAAGGTGTTAGAAAACGAGCTTGGTGATGTGTTCCATCATGTGATTCAGAAGACGCATGAGAAGTTTGATGAGGACATTACAGAGGTTAAAAAACAGTTTCATTGATTAAGGTATTCGCTATCACTCGACAAATTCCTTTAAAATTTTGTAAGTTTTTCAAAAAAAAAGGCGCCCTTTGATAGGCGCCTATTTTTGTGCAACAAAAAACACTCTTTCCGCATGTTCAGCCATATATTCGGTAGAATAATCGCCGGTTATTGATCTAACGGTGAATCCTACTTCTTCTAGCCACTTTTTGTATGTTTCCACATCGAAAGTCCGTTGGAAATGCAACTCGTCAAAACGCAAATAGCGGTCTGCTTCTTCTTCTTTTACAAAAAAAGATAGTTCATGCTCCACACTATTTGGGTGCTCTCCAGGAAAACTGTTCCAAATATAAGATACATCCTCTTCCACACTTGTAAAGGTATTATTCATGAACACTTGTGTCATTTTATAAAGAGAGTGAACATCAAAGAGCAGTAGCCCGCCTTTTTTCAACTGTTTGAAAGCTGATTGAAACGTTTTTTTTACGTCACCCTCTGACTCTAAGTAGTTTAATGAGTCGCAAAAAATCGTGATGCAATCTACCTCTTCAAAGCCTTCTAACTCCGCCATATTTTGCTCGAACAGAGGGATGGAAAGCCCAGAATTCGAAGCTTTTTCATGAGCGATGGCCAACATACTTTCTGATAGATCAACTCCTGATACTTCCCATCCTTCTTGGGCAAAACGAATCGCAAGCTCTCCTGTACCACAACCAACATCTACAACGGAAAATCGTTCAGAGTCATCAGTCATGTACCTTTGTTTAACCGTTTGGACAAAGGAGACCCACTTGTCATAAGGAACATCCTGCATCAATTGGTCATATATATGGGCAAATTGTCCGTAAGCCATATTACGTTAACTCAATTTGTATATCTTCACGAGGAGCGTCTCCCCAAAGACGTTCTAAATTGTAATATCCACGCTCATCTTTATGGAATACATGTGCCACGACGTCACCTAGGTCCACAAGAATCCAGCGAGCTTCATCAAAGCCTTCCATTCTGCGTACATGTTGTCCGCTTTCTTCTGCAGCTTCTTTAATAGCACGGGCAATTGCCTGTACTTGTTTGTCTGAGTTACCGTGGCAAATCAAGAAATAATCTGAAACAAGTGAAATTCCTTGCATATTCAAAGCTACCAATTCTTCTGCACGTTTATCATCTGCAGCCTTTGCTGCAAGCTGTAATAATTCATTTGACATTTATGTTAACTTCCTTTCTTTTACCTTCATAGTCATATCGTTATAAGCATGAAACGTATCGGGATAGACTGGTTGATTTCGCGTTATTAAGTATGTGATGGTATTTTTCATGGCCTGGATAACCGCGATATCCAGCGAGCTCTTTGCAGAATCTCGAACTTGTTCAACTCCCGGAAAGTCCCGGCCAGGCTCGATATAATCTGCTACATACAAAACTTTGTCAAGTGTACTCATGTTTATCTTACCCGAAGTATGGCATCGTATCGCTTCAAGAACTTCGTTATCAGAAATTCCTGCTTCTTTTTCCACAAGGTATGCGCCTACAGGAGCATGCCATAACTCATCATGAAACTGCAATAAATCCTGAGGCATCTTCTGATCGATGATGATTCTGCGCATTTCTTCTTTACCTCTAAACTTGGCATAATCATGAAAAATTGCTGCAAGCTCTGCTTTTTCCTTATCAACATCATAGCGCTCGGCAAGTTCGATTGCAGTTTCCATGACACCAATTGTATGAACATAACGCCGCTCTGTTAATTGCTCTTTAACCAATCTTAACGCTTTTTCTCTATTCATATAGGCGTTTCTCCTCTATGATTTCTTTTACCTTATCAGGCACCAAGTATTGAGAAGTCCATCCATCACGCACTCGCTTCCTTATTAAGGTGGAGCTAATGTCCATTTCCGGTGTTTCCACCTCTAGCACTGGGAATGGAGATGAGAAAGAATATCCCGGACGCTTTACTCCTACAAATGTGACGAGTTCCAGCAATTTTTCTATGTTATGCCATTTAGGCAAAAACTCGACCATATCTGCCCCTATGATAAAGTAGAAGCGAGTTTCAGGATACTTTTTTGTTAATAACAACATTGTATCATATGTATAGGAGGGACCCTCCCTTTGAAGCTCAATGGTTTCCACCCGAAAGCACCTATTTGTCGCAACAGCAGCTTTAATCATTTCAACCCTGATGGGCGTCGGGGTTATCGATTTATTTTGCTTATGAGGAGGGATATGATTCGGCATAAACCATATCTCATCTAATGCAAGCTTCTGCCTGACATCATTTGCAATCAGAAGATGACTGATATGAGGCGGATCAAAGGTCCCGCCGATTATGCCCACTTTCTTCACGAAAATCCCTCCATCCCATTATCTTGGCAAGACGATTTGTTTGTTTTCTTTCGATTCTTTGTAAAGAATGATCGTACTCCCGATAACTTGTACTAGTTCAGCTTTCGTACCGGCAACAAGTTCTTCGGCCACATCTTTACGGTCTTCATCACAGTTTTGCAACACACTGACTTTCAGCAGTTCCCTTACTTCTAAAGCTTCTGAAATCTGCTTTGTCATATTTTCATTCACTCCGCCTTTTCCTACTTGAAAGATCGGATCAAGATGATGTGCCTCTGCTCGTAAAAATCTTTTCTGTTTACCTGTTAACATGTTTTTCCTCCTAGATGTTCTTTTACTAATTTTTTCATTCTATCTGTATCGGGTAACTTCCCTGTCCAAAGTTCAAACGCTAAAGCTGCCTGATAGGCAAACATATGGATGCCGTTTTGCGTAATAGCACCAAGTTTTTTTGCTTCCCTTAATAATTTTGTTTCTAAAGGATTATAAATTATATCACTAAAAACTGCATGTAGTTTAATAAAGTTCACCGCTAGTGGAATGTCATCAATTTTAGGGAACATCCCCACCGAAGTGGTTTGAACTACCACATCATACCTATCCAGCTCTTTTGCGGCTTGTTCCACAGTAATACTTCGTGAAATCCGTTCCAATGAGAATTCTTTCATTAAATCATCTGACTTGGATACGGTTCGATTACAAATATCGAGTTGTATCCCTTCTTCCAATGCCAAAGTGTAAAATATAGACCTAGCAGCCCCACCGGCACCGATAATAAGTACATGCTTATCTTTAAGCTCCACCACTTCTTTTAAAGCCTCAACAAAACCTCTGCCATCGGTATTATAACCGATGAGCTTTCCATTTTTATTTACCACCGTGTTAACTGCACCAATTTTCAAAGCTGCCTCATCCACACTATCTAACAGTGGAATGATCGCTTCTTTATGGGGAATGGTTACATTGAATCCATTAACACCAAGGGCACGCATACCGGCAACCGCCGTCTCTAACTCACCGGCATCTACATGAAAGGCATGATAATGCGCGTCTATTCCGTTTTGAAGAAACGCGTCATTATGGATGAGGGGAGACATGGAATGTGCAATGGGAGACCCGATTACTCCGTAAAGACTCTTCATCAGCCTTCCTCCCTTTTAGATCAACGATTTTCTTACCATGACTCCTACACCTTTTGGAACATGAGCCACCACTTTAATTCCAGGTTCATTGATTGTAACCCAACCAAGACCTGAGAAGACAATATCCGTTTTTTCATCTTTTATCGTAAACTCATGCGCAACAAGTTCGGGGAATGATTCTACAAAGTCGTTACCAGGTGGTTGCAACAAATCTCCTAAATGTTCTTTATACACATTATCTGCATTCTCAAGCTTGGTACGATGGATATAAAGGTCATTAGATACGTAGCATGTAAAGGAGTTACGTCCGCCTTTCACATAATCAAACCGTGCCAAACCACCAAAGAATAACGTTTGAGCTTCATTTAATTGAAAAATCTTTGGTTTGATTTCTTTCTTAGGAGAGATGACTTTCAATTCCTTTTTATCAACAAAATGCGCCATTTGATGACGATTAATAATTCCCGGTGTATCAAACAACGAAGCTCCGTTGTCCAATGGAATATCAATCATATCAAGTGTTGTGCCAGGAAACTGGGAGGTTGTGATAACATCTTCCTCGCCAGAGAATTCACGGATAATGCGGTTAATGAAGGTCGATTTGCCGACGTTCGTACAGCCAACCACATACACGTCCTTTCCATCTCTGTAATCTTCAATGGCCTGAGCCAATTCTTTGACACCTGTTCCTTTATCCGCACTGATTAAGAAAACATCTTCCGGTTTCATGCCAAGCTCTTTTGCGGCTTGCTTCATCCAATTGATCACTTTATTTGGCTTTACGGACTTTGGCAGCAAATCCACCTTGTTTCCAACTAATAATACTTTGTTATTGCCGACAAAACGATGTAAGCCCGGCAACCAGCTGCCGTCAAAATCAAAAATATCTACAATCTTCACCACAAGACCTTGTGTCTGACCTATGGAGTTCAATATCCGGATAAAATCATCATCAGTCAAGGAAACATCCTGTATTTCATTGTAATGTTTCAGGCGAAAGCATCTCTTACAGATAACCGCTTCCTTATTTAAAGAGGAAGGAGGTGCATACCCCAATCCTTCTGGGTTCTCTGTCTGAATGGCCACTCCGCACCCGATACATACTATTTGTTCTTCCATATTCCTTAATCCTCCCAATTAATCATACCTTTTCGCTTCATCCACGAAAGAATTCGTCTTTCTACACGGCGATTAAATTTTGTAATGAAACCGTCCGTTTGCGCAACCGGAACAACAAGAATGGTATGTAAGCCAATCCGATTGCCTCCTAGCACGTCTGTCAAAAGCTGATCTCCAATTACGACCACTTCTTGTTTTTGAAGCTTCATATCTCTCAGAGCTCTTCTGAATGCACGACGCATCGGCTTCCTTGCTCCATAGATATAGTTGATACCAAGTGGATCAGAAAACATCTTCACCCTTTTCAACTTATTATTGGAAACAATCGTCACTAAGATGCCTACCTCTTGCATTTCTTTAAACCATTCAATCAATGCAGGTGTCGCTTCCGGTCGATCCCATTCTACAAGCGTATTGTCTAAGTCTGTAATGATTCCTTTAATTCCCTTTTCTTTCAAATCCATCGGCTTTATTTCAAATACACTTTTTACGTGCTGTGCAGGCAGAAAATACTTGATCATTTAATCACCCTCAATTTGTTTCTATAGTTATCGTTGTGAACATATTTAAATGGATGTTTACGTTCAAATTAACACTTTACCATCTTACCTAAATTCCTTCTCCGTGTTAAGCATATTATTGATATTTCTAGTGTTCTCATGCTTCTGTTTTCTAATGAAAAGAATTGAAAATAAAAATTTTTCGACAAATTCCTGTCGATTTCAACACCTGTGGATAAACTTATCTACATTATACAGTGTGCCCTATAACGTTTATTGGTAATTATAAACAAAATACCCACATGTTATCCACCGTTAACTGTGGATAACAGAACGGTTGTTCTAACAAAAAATACATGGTAGAGTAATCGTACAACCTTCAGAATTTACAATTATATGCATGATAAGTGTAGAAAAGAACTAAATCTAAACATAATTCTTACAACCATACATAGTAACGTAATAATAGGAGGTGTAGGGCAGAGGCCAATCTGATGAGAAAACTTTCTGATGAACTTTTACTAGAATCCTATCACAAAGCGACCGAGTTGAAACTAAGTACAGATTTTATCCTACTGATCGAGTTAGAGATTAAACGCCGTTCCCTAAGCTACAAAATAAAAGCAACTTCCTAAAAGAGCCGGTAACCTGGCTCTTTTTTGTATGAATAGATTTCTAGCTGTTGATTGGTGCAAAAGGCGAAGACTCCAGCGGGAGAGCAGCGGCAATGTTGAGACCCCGCAGGCAAAGCCGAGGAGGCTCAAGGTCGCCCCGCGGAAAGCGAAGCCAATTGCGGAAATCAACAGCGGAGAAAAAAGAAAGAAAGCTAGTGCTCTCACTAGCTTAGCCAAGTTCCAATCTTTTGACCGACCTTTACCTCTTCCTTCTCTTTCAATGTATCCTCCATCATAAAACCATCTTTCTCAAACAATAAAATAACCGTGGAGCCAAATGAGAAGTATGCCATTTCTTCCCCTTTTACGAGCTGCTCGCTTTCATGTGTCAACTCGATGCTATTAACAAACATAGCGCCAACTTTTACAACGACAACGTGTTTACCATCGTGTTCAATTTCTGTCAACCTGCGATAGTTTTTTGCTAGTGGTTCTTTTCCGTACTTTAATCCCAATTGATTAACAGGGTAAGATTTCCCACCAAGTGTCCACTGTTTTTTGACATTCCCAGAAATAGGTGTATGAATTTTATGATAGTGGCTTGGACTCAAATAAAGGACCAAATAGGAACCACCCATATATTTTGTTGCTAACTCAGGATCTGAAAGCATTTCTCCAACAGAGTAATCGATCCCTTTTGCTCTCAGTTGCAGAGAATCTGTAATAAGCCCTTTCTTTTCAATTACCGCATCAACCGGGCTAACCACTGAGCTTTTTCCAGAATCTATCGGTCTGACATGAGGCTTTAAGTTTCGAATGAAGAATTGTTGCAAGGTAGGAAATGTATCCATCTTTTCCTGCATTTCTTCTGTATTTATATTATATACCTTCGCAAACGAAGGGATAAACCGCTTGCTAAGCTTCGAACTGGCAAAACGCTTAACAGCCATTGAAGAGATCTTATGATTGGTCAGTTCAATAGCAAGTCTGTATATACTTTTCAACAAATCGCATTCCTCCAAGATAATAATCCTATATATAAATGAGTTAATCTGCAGTGTGTGTTCTTCTACTTAAACTCCATGAGTGATATTATAACATTTGAGCTTCAGAAAAGGCATCCCTATATTCAGGGATGCCTCAACTATCTACCTATTTGTTTGTAAGTTGTAAAAACTCTTCCACATCTTCAAGCGATTTTTTTACTGCTTTTTCCCAGAAGTCTCGTTGTGTCAGATCAACACCTAAATGCTTCATTGCTAAGTCTTCCACTGTCATAGAAGCTGTATCTTTTAATAGTGCAATGTATTTTTCTTCGTAGTTCGTACCTTCTTCTAATGCTTGGGAGTAGATGCCCAATGAGAACAAGTATCCAAACGTATAAGGGAAGTTATAGAACGGTACTTGCGTTATAAAGAAGTGCATCTTGGAAGCCCAGAACGTTGGATCGTATTCCCCTAAAGCATCGCAATATGCTTCTTTTTGCGCTTCTACCATTAAATCGTTTAACTTTTCCACACTTACCAATCCGTTTTTACGCTCTTCATAGAATCTAGTCTCAAATAAGAAACGAGCATGAATATTCATGTAAAATGCTACACTGCGCTGTATTTTGTCTTCTAAAAGAGAGATCTTTTCCTGCTCATCCTTTGCATACTTAACAGCAGCATCGGCCACAATCATTTCAGCAAAAGTAGAAGCTGTCTCTGCAACATTGCTTGCGTAGAAACGATTTAAAGTTGGCACTCCATGCATGGCGTGTTGATGGAATGCATGTCCTAATTCATGTGCCAATGTGGAGACATTAGAAAGTGTTCCAGAGTATGTCATAAAAATTCTCGATTGTCCGGAGACAGGGAAACTTGTGCAGAATCCACCTGGTCGCTTTCCTGCTCTATCCTCCGCCTCAATCCAGCGGTCTTCGAATGATTTCTTTGTAAATTCTGTCAGTTCAGGACCAAACTTGGAGAACTGTTCTATTATGAATTCTGCTCCTTCTTGATAAGAAAGAATGGTTTCTTCTGAAGATAAAGGAGCGGACACATCATACATGTTCAATTTTTCAAGCCCTAATAGTTCCGCCTTGCGTTCAAGGTACTTTTTCAACGTGCCTTTATGGTCCGTGATTACTTGCCACATAGTATCTAACGTTTCTTGCTTCATTCTATTGTTCTCGAGTGGTTCTTTCAGTACAGAATCCCAGCCTCTTTGCTCATATACTTGCAGTCGGAACCCTGCGAGATGGTTTAAAGCAGATGCAATGGTTTCAGCTTGGCTTTCCCACGCTTTTTTCCACGAATCAGAAATATTCTTGCGAACACTTCGGTCTCCATTTGAAAAACGATTATGGGCTTGTCCAACGGATAACTCCTTCACTTCTCCGTTTTCTTCAACAGGTATTTTGATAGTACCAACGATAGAGTTATATAGTTTGCCCCAAGCATGATAACCATCAACAGCTAATGAAGTTACCAGTTTCTCCTGTGCTGCCGGTAATTTGTCACCAGCTCTACGTCTTCTTTCATTTAAAACATATTCTAATGGTTGAAACACATCTCTTTGGATTAGATTTGCCCATGTAGCTTCATCAATTTCAACCAACTTTTCATCTAATGCACCTAGCTGAACTTGTAATTTGGCATGCAGTTGTGCTACTTTCCCTTGAAGCTGTGAAGCAGCCTTGTCCTTAACATCCTGTGCGAGAAGACAACCGATGAAAGCAGATGCTTGTACCACTTTTTTGACGACGTTCTCATAGGAAACCAAAATCCCTTCAAGATTTTCGGTGGAGAAAACTTCTATTTGTTGCTCAAATGCAAGAAGTTCTGATTGAATTTCTGTTAAATATGTATGAAAAGCTTCTGAATTGCTTCCTCCTTGGAAAAATACATCTAAATCCCAAGTTTCACTATATGTTTTCGTTGCCACGTTGTAACTCCCCCTTTTAGTTTCATAGATTAATTATAAACGAAGAGTGTAAATATTTCTACAATTCCAAACTATTTGACTGGCGTAAATTTCGTATTGCGAAGTTTTTTTATTTAAAGATAAGAAAAAAAGCCCATGCTAGAAAGCATAAGCTTATCTGTATAAGTGGTTTTTGCAATAATAAGCGCCGCCAATAAGCAACAAGATAAACAGTATCACTAGAAGGCCATACACCCATCCACCATAAAATCCAGGTCCGCATGGTCCAGGATAAGGAGGAGGACAACACCCAAAACCTCCGTAAGGGTACCCGTACATACCAACAACCCCTTTCTCCAACTAGGTATCTACACTACTACCATATGCACATCCCACTAAAGAGACAGGGCAAACGCGGAGAAAACCACAATTAATTTTGGGAAAGTTCATGATTTTTTTGTTACAGTAATATTAAAATCCTGTGTGGGGGTCAGACCCCCACAGGATTTTCGCCCACCATGTCGAAACCCCTTGGCAGGATTAATAGCCAAGGGGTTTTTTATGTTATTGTTTCTTCTTTTCTTTTTCAGCCCGGTAAAATTCGTGGAACATTTTCATGAGGGCTCGCTTTTCGATCCTTGATACGTAACTTCTGGAAATGCCCAGTTCTTTCGCTATTTCACGTTGCGTCTTTTCATCTTTAAGATCAAGGCCAAAGCGACCGACGATAACCTCTCGTTCCCTTTCATCAAGGACGTCTATATAAACTTTTATCTTCTCCAATTCCATATTAAGCTGTATAGTATCAATGACATCTTCCGATTCTGATTTCAGCACATCGATCAAACTGATTTCGTTTCCTTCCTTATCTTGACCGATTGGATCATGTAAGGAAACATCCTTCTTCGTTTTCTTTAACGCCCTTAAATGCATCAATATTTCATTTTCAATACACCGAGCAGCATAGGTTGCTAGCTTCGTCCCTTTTCCGGAGTGAAAACTTTCGATTGCTTTAATCAATCCAATTGTCCCGATGGAAATTAGATCCTCTGAATCTTCCCCGGTATTTTCAAACTTTTTGACAATATGCGCCACAAGCCTAAGGTTATGCTCAATAAGTAGATTCCTTGCCTCTTCATTCCCTTCTGCCATCAACTTTAGGTATTTCGCCTCATCACCTGATGACAATGGTTGTGGAAATGCATTGTTCTTGACGTAAGAAACTAGAAAAACTAGTTCTTTGATTAAGTATCCTACCGATGCTAATATGCTTGACACACTTTCACCTCCATAAGAAATGCTTAGGCAAGAGCCCAGTAATAAT
Source organism: Bacillus sp. RO2 (assembly GCF_012911845.1). GTDB lineage: Bacteria > Bacillota > Bacilli > Bacillales > Bacillaceae_I > Sutcliffiella_A. The sequence goes on from NZ_JAAXCU010000054.1 coordinate 32,600, forward strand.
TCTTATGTAGGAAAAGGCCATCATGTGCAAGTACACTTCAAAATAAATCCAAATTAAAATGGCATATTATCATGGCGTTAAAATGTTTTATTTATGTTACAATTCTGACGATTAATGGTACAATTTGATAAAGAGGAACAAATGTTCAAAAAATAAAAAATCCCCCTATTAAATAGGAAGATTTTAATACTTAATATAAGGATACTTTTTCAACTTGGAAGGTATGGTACCTTTACCGACTTTCACCACACTGTACTCTTGGAACAATGTTTCAAACCATTTTGAAACTTCTGCATATGTTTTATTTTTGTAATCTACAAGCTGGGCAACACGGTAATGCCTACGCGCCTTTTGCTCACGATCAACAACGATAAACCAAAAGCATGTAAGCTCAAAAGTGTTTGTACTAGTAGCCGACATGGTATCAACCTTCCTTTGTTAATTTATTTATTAATGTTGGTATGGTAATTCTTGCGTCTCATAACCACCGGTAGGTGCAGCAGAAGAAACACCTTGGGACCCAATTAATGCGAAAGAAACAAGTAAAGTAGTAATTAATAATTTTTTCATACGATATTACCTCCATCTTTGATAGAATAATTGTAAGAAAATTTTTATTCCTTAATAGGAATAATACACTATCTTTTAAAAACTTTCTTTGGTCGTTTTCAGCGATTTTATGAGATTTATAATAGTTTTTCTTCGTTTTCCTACCAAAATCGTAGGACAATATAACTCTAGGAATAATTTATAGGAAGTGAAGATTATGGATTTTTCAGTAATTGGAAAGGAAATTAAGGCTCTTCGACAAGAATTGGGGATTTCTCAAGCAGAATTAAGCAATGACATTTGTACACAATCGCAAATAAGCAAAATTGAAAAAGGAGAAGTATTTCCGTTAGCTAATACTCTCTACTTTATTGCTGAAAAGCTTGGCGTAGATGTTAACTATTTCTACGACTTAGCTACGACCCCCCACTTAGAATATGTAAAAATGGTAAAAGAACAAGTGAGATCCGCTCTAAACGAATACAACTACGAAGAAGTTTATCGAATTATCAACACCGAAAAAAAGAATCCTCTCTTTTTCAACAATAGGAAAAATTCACAATTTTTACTTTGGAATGAAGGAATATGTGTTTATTATACAAAAAAAGAGAAGGGGTCTGCACTAAAATTATTTAAAGAAGCCCTGGACTTGACTAAAATGACAAATAAACTGTTAGGCGAAAGAGAAATAGAAATAATAAATAGTATTGGTATCATCCATTCAGAAACCGGTGAATATCAAAAGGCCATTGAAACATTTAATCAGGCATTAATTAATTTTGTAAAACTTCCTTCATTCCATGACTATACAATTAAAACCAAAATTTTTTACAATAAATCTAAAGCACTGACCAATATTAATAAATATTATGAGGCTGTTGAGGAATGCCAAAAAGGAATAGCCTGGTGTGTTAAAAATAACAGTCTATATTTACTAGGTTCTCTTTATTATCATATTGGGTATAACTACTCATTTTTGGGAAAGAAAGAGGAGGCTATTACTAATTATCAAAAGGCAATTACAGTTTTTGACTTACAGAAAAATGTAGATTTTAATCTTTATATACAAGATAAAATTACTCAATTAAAAACAGATACAGCACCCTCTTCTACAGTTTAAAATGAGCTGTGAGTTCACAGCTCATTCTTTAATTATGTGTCTATTCACCAATCAAGCCTTTCTCTTCCAAAAACTCTTTGGCTACTTCATAAGTCGTTTTTCCTTCTACGGTTACCTGGTAGTTCATGTCACGCATTTCGTCATCATTTATTTGGTTTTCCAATTGATTTAGGATGTCTTCTAGTTCTGGATGCTCTTCAAGGGTTTCTTTTCTGAGCAGTGCCGCTCCTTGGTAAGGAGGGAAAAGATTTTTATCGTCTTCAAGAACTCGCAGATTGAATTGCTTGATTTCTGCATCTGTCGAGTAGGCGTCTACTAAGTTTACATCGCCATTTTCCACTGCCTGATAGCGTAGTTTTGCTTGCATGGTGGTCAGGTTAGGGAAGGTGATGCCGTACACTTCTTGAATTCCTCGGTACCCGTCTTCACGGTCAGAAAATTCTAAAGTAAATCCTGCTTTAATTTCATTTTTGGCACCGTTCAAATCAGATATTGTATTAATGTTATTTTGTTCAGCAAAGTCTTCCGGGATAGCTAGCGCATAAGTGTTATTAAAGCCCATTGGTTGGAGATACACAAGCTCATCTTGCTTCAGCAATCCTTTTTTGGCCTGCTCAAACACTTCCTCATCGTCAATGCTGACAGGTTCCTCTTCCAATAAGGTGACAATGGCTGTACCCGAATACTCAGGGTATATGTCAATGTCCTTATTTTTCAAGGCTCGGTATACAAAACTTGTGTTTCCAAGAGACGGGCGCAATTCAACACGGAGATCTGTTTCTTCTTCAATCAACAATTTGTACATGTTAATGATGATATCGGGTTCTGCGCCAATCTTTCCACTGATAACAAGGTCCGCTTCTGTCGCTTTCATGACTGCAAAAGGAGAAAGAAAAAGAAGAACCACAGCAATTCCTATGATGAGTGCTTTTTTACCAGATCCTTTTCTTGCAGCAGTTTCAATCATACGTAAAATGATATCGAACAATATCGCAAGGAGTGCTGCAGGAATTGCTCCTAGTAAAATTAACGCATTGTCGTTCCGGTCTATTCCAAGAAGAATGAGACTTCCTAATCCTCCTGCTCCAATTAATGCGACAATGGTCGCAGTACCGATAATCAATACCATCGCTGTCCGTATACCTGCCATAATAACAGGCAAAGCAAGTGGTAACTCCACTCGAAATAACCTTTTCATAGAAGTCATTCCCATTGCTTTTGCCGCTTCACGCAAGGAAGAATCTACTTCTTTTATTCCTGTATAGGTATTTCTTAAAATCGGGAGCAATGCATAGAGAAATAATGCGATGACTGCTGGAACAAACCCAATCCCAACAAGAGGAATTAATAGCCCTAACAAAGCAAGAGAAGGGATAGTCTGCATGACCGCTGTTATACCAATAATAGGCTCTGCAATACGCTCTTTTCTTGTTAATAACACACCTAGTGGTACAGATATGAACACTGCTATCGCCAGTGCAATGACCGATATTTGAATATGCTCTAATAGCGCAGTCCATAGTTGATCGCCACGAGCTGCATATAGTTCTTGAAGGAATGTCATTATACAAGCCCCCCTTCTTCGCTGTGCTCATGAAGGAAGCGAAGTACATCTTTCCTAAAAAGGACACCTAAAGGTTGGTTTGCTCGCATAATGGTAACAGCCTCTTCATCTGCAAAATATGCGAGGAGTTGTCCAAGTGTTAGCTTACTATCTACTTCGCGGAAAGGCGTTTCTGAAGAGCCTATTATCAAGTCTTCTATTAGTTCCTCGATGGTTTTCTGAAGTACACTGCGTCTATTCCCGATAAAAGATTTCACAAAATCGTTTTTCGGGTTATTGACGAACTCTTCTGGGGTTCCTACTTGTACTGCCTCTCCATCTTTCATTAGGCAGATCCGGTCGCCAAGTGTTAGAGCTTCGTTCATATCGTGAGTGACAAACACGATGGTTTTTTGGATTTTCTTTTTCAAGCTAAGAAAATCTTGTTGCAACTGTTCTCTGCTGAGGGGATCAAGCGCACTAAATGGCTCGTCCATTAAGATGATTGGTGGATTGGCTGCCAATGCTCTAGCCACTCCTACTCGTTGTTGTTGACCTCCTGATAATTCAGATGGCTTTCGTTTTTTATAGGTAGACGGCTCCAGTCCTACAAGCTCGAGCAACTCATCCACTCTTTTGGAGATGTCTGCTTTTTTCCAAGATTTAAGCTCTGGCACGATGGATATGTTCTCCTCGATTGTCATATGTGGAAAAAGCGCAATTTGCTGGAGAACATAGCCAATATTCCAACGAAGTTCGTGGATATTATGTTCTGAAATACTCTTCCCGTCAATGAGGATATCCCCATTGGTTACATTATGTAATCGATTGATCATTTTCAATGTGGTTGTTTTTCCGCATCCACTCGGTCCTATTAGGACAAAGAATTCTCCTTCTTTAATTTCTAGATTAAAGGATTGGACAGCGGTTGTCCCATCTTCATATGTTTTTGTTACATCCTGAAAGGTTATCAAAACCTTCTCACTCCCCCATACAAGTATTTATTTCTCTACAGTATTTCCTAAAAGCACAAACAATAAATACCCTACTTTTTAGAGTGTCAAACTTTGTTTTAAAAATCGCGCAGTACAAGACTTGATGCATGATATAATGAGGAATACTTTTTTGCACCGAAAGGAGACACCTATGAGAATAAAATTATATACATGGTGTTTTGTTCTTGTTCTTGTATTGGCAGGCTGCTCTTTGGATGAGAGTTCCTCCACTGTGACAGAGAACAATTCACCTGAATCAGTTCAGGAGCTAGTTGATCCACGTGATGAGAGTTCAGCCGAAACAGAAACAGAGATAGAGAATCTTGAAGATACCGAACACGAATATAAAAGAACAGAGGTCCCTCTCGTTCGTGTCATAGATGGAGACACAATAAAGGTGAAAATAAATAATAAAGAAGAGAATATCCGTTTCTTGCTTATAGATACTCCAGAAACGAATCACCCTAAAATGGACGGTCCCCAGCCGTTTGGTCCAGAAGCGAAAAAGTTCTTGGAAGAGTTCATGGAAGGCGGAAAAGTGGAAATAGAGCTCGATGTAAGCGAACGGGACCACTATGGACGAATTTTAGCACACGTATATGTGAATGGTCTGTCAGCACAGGAAGAGCTTCTCGAGCGTGGGTTGGCACGAGTAGCATATATTTTCCCACCTAACACGAGATATGTAGATAGCTATCAAGTTATTCAAAAGAAAGCTCAAGCGCAAGGGATAGGCATTTGGAGTGTGGAGAACTATGCACAGGAAGATGGTTTTTTTCCTGAATACGTTGAAGACCCTGAAATTAAAGCTCCAGCCGAGGAAAAACCCGTGTCGGACAGCTGTACAATAAAAGGTAATATCAGCTCAAGCGGAGAAAAAATCTATCACGTGGAAACAGGAGCCTACTATGACCGGACCATTCCTGAAGCATGCTTTAACACCGAAGAAGAAGCAAAAAAGGCTGGATATCGGAAGTCGATGAGATAAGGTATCAAGGTGATAGTAGTCCCTTGTTGATTGGAGTGGAAGGCGCGCAGACGCCCGCGGGAGAAAGGGACAGGTGAGACCTCTGAAGCGTTGTGAGGAGGCTCACGGACCGCCCGCAGGCAAGCGAAGCACCTGGAACGGAAATCAACAAATTAATAAGAAGAGGAACCTTCAATAAGGGCTCCTCTTCTTATTGTTCATCCTGTTCTTGTAAAATCTTTTTCAACTTTCTCGCTCTCCATACAAAAAACACTGCCCCACCAAGTAAAACAACTGTGGCACCCATCATCGTATAGATCTGTAAAGCTTCTTTCCCTGCATGCTGAAAAGCAACTCCAATATATAAAAACACACTGACGGTCGTTAAAATAATGGCATATCTAGTATAATCTTGAATCTTTGCGTGTAACACCTTCGTATTCATCTAGATTCCCCCCATCTACTATTCACTCTAACATAGTTTGCTAGGTTTTCCGGCATGTAATTTCTTCCGGAAAACGTCAAAAGCCTTCTGCAGCTAAACAGAAGGCTTTTTTCCTATTAGTTAATAATATTAAAATTGATAGATAGCAGAATACTTCTCTTCTAAGTATCTTACCAAATATTTTGCATCCAGTTCTTCTCCCGTCACTTTCACAATCAATTCGTTTGGAGAATAAAGTTTTCCATATTGATGGATATTCTCTCTTAACCACCCGCTGATTGCCATGAAGTCTCCCTGTTCAATCTTGTCATAGAAATCTGGCATTTCCTTGATAAACGTATAGAGAATTTGCGCTGCATAAAGATTACCTAGTGAATAAGAAGGGAAATATCCGAATCCGCCAAAGGACCAGTGTACATCCTGAAGGACACCAAGTGTGTCTGTTGGTGGCGTAATCCCTAAATATTCTTCCATCTTTTCATTCCATACTTTTGGCAGATCTTTCACTTCATATTCCCCGGCAAATAAACCTTTTTCAATTTCATAGCGTATCATGATATGAAGATTATATGTCAGCTCATCTGCTTCCACACGAATGAAAGACGGATCCACCCTGTTTGTGGCAGCATAGAAATCATCCAATGAGACATTTTGCAGTTGCTCCGGAAAATGCTCTTGTAAATCTTTATAAAAACAAGTCCAAAATTCCTTACTGCGTCCAACCATATTTTCTAAGAAGCGAGATTGCGACTCGTGAATACCAAAGGATGTCCCTCGTCGAATCACTCTTCCTTCATAGGCAGGATTAACTCCTTGTTCATACATTCCGTGTCCAGCCTCATGGATGGTGCCAAAAATAGCGGAACGAACATTATCTTTCAAGTAGCGCGTAGTGATTCGAACATCTCCAGTATTGACAGAAGAAGCAAACGGATGCACCGTTTCGTCCAAGCGACCGCCTTCCATATCGAACCCGATTAGAGGCAAAATATATTGATTAAATTTCTTCTGAGCTTCTATATCATACTCCTGTGCGAAAATATCTTCTCGCGGTTGGGATGGTGAAGCTTTGATTTTATTTAATATCTCTACACTTTTTTCACGAAGCTCTTTAAACAATGGATCAAGCTTCTCAACAGTCAATCCCGGCTCAAACTCATTTAGCATCGCATTGTATGGATGCCCTTCATAGCCATAATATTCGCCAAACTTTTTCTTGAATGCCAGTACTTTTTCAAGAACAGGTGCGTAAGAGGCGAAGTCATTCTTATCGCGCGCTTCTTCCCATGCCTCATTCGCATCATTAACAAGAATCACATATTCTTGATATTCATCTGCAGGGATTTTTATCGATTTATCATAATTATTTTTCCTCTCGCCTACACATGCCTTTGTCGCTTCATCCAATTGCTCCCAAACTTTTTCTTCTGTTAAGTATGTAAGCAACTTTCCCATTTCTTCTGAGATAGATAGTTTGAAAGCTTCAGTTGATAATGTTCCTCTTGCTTTTCCAAACAAGGAACGGCCTTTTTTAGGTGCTTTTGTTTTAGAATCCCAGCTAAGGAGCCCCAACACATCATTATAATGGCAAAGCTTCTCATCAAGCTTGTTGAATGCATCCACTTTTTCTTGAACGTTCTTTTCTAATACAGGTACTGTAGACATGATAATCCTCCTAGTGTAAATAGTATGAAAATTATGTATTATTTTTATATTATATCAGATTTTTACTAGAACGCTAATCAACAGACACAAAAAAAGCCCTATAAGAGCTATACTCTCATAGGACCTTACATCACTTTTATCCTTCAATAGCCTGTTTCAAATCAGCAATAAGATCTTCTACATCTTCAATACCAACTGATATACGTACCAATCCATCAACAATTCCAAGTTCTGCACGACGTTCAGCTGGAATGGACGCATGCGTCATACGTGCTGGAACAGAAATCAAGCTTTCTACCGCTCCTAGACTTTCCGCTAGCGTGAAGTATTTAATTCTTGCCAACAGCTGATCTGCTTTCTCTGCACTTCCGATATCAAAGGACACCATACCCCCAAAACCGCCAGCTTGCTGCTTGGCAACTTCATGGTTCGGATGATCTTCCAACCCAGGATAATAAACTTTTCCTACAAACGGATGGCTTTCAAGGAATTCAACGATACGGTTAGTGTTCTTTTCGGTCGCTTCCATACGAAGTCCAAGCGTCTTAATTCCACGCATCAATAACCAAGAATCCTGCGGCCCTAAGATGCCTCCCGTTGAATTTTGAACGAAATGCAGCTCTTCTGCCAATTTCTCAGAGTTAACGACAACAAGACCAGCCACCACATCACTGTGCCCTCCAATGTACTTCGTCGCACTATGAAGGACAATGTCTGCACCAAGATTGATTGGCGTCTGCCAGTATGGCGTGCTGAATGTGTTATCAACAATCGTCAGTAGATTATGCTTTTTCGCAACTAAACTCGCTTTTTGGATATCGGTCACTTTTAACAATGGGTTGGTCGGTGTTTCAATGAAGAGCGCCTTCGTATTTTCTTGAATGGCAGCCTCAATATTTTCCACCTTGCTAGTGTCTACAAAAGTAGAACTGATCCCCATTCTGTTTAGCACCTTTGTCATGACACGGTATGTTCCACCGTACACATCATCTGTTAAGACTACGTGGTCACCGCTGTCAAACAACATCATAACTGCAGTTATGGCCGCCATACCAGAACCAAACGCAAATCCGGCTTTCCCATTTTCTAAATCCTTGATTAATTCTTCAAGCGCATGACGTGTAGGATTTCCAGTTCTGGAGTATTCATACCCCTTGAAGTTTCCTACACTCTCCTGTTTATACGTACTAACTTGATAGATGGGAGTGGAAACCGCACCTGTATGAGGATCTCCAAAAATTCCACCATGTATCAACTTTGTTTTTTTATGCATATCAAATTCCTCCTTCATAAATCTTTTTGCTTAAATAGCGTTCGCTGCTATCGGCAAAAATCATCACAATGTTGGTTCCAGGTTGGGCAATTTTTGCTTCTTCCAAGGCTGCATGAAGTGCTGCCCCTGATGAGCTCCCGACCAACAACCCTTCTTTTTGCGCCAATTCTTTGACGCGTTCAAACGCATCCACATCATACACCGTGTGGATGGAGTCGAAGTATGTTTCATCCATGTATCCTGGTAAAAATTCCATCCCTATGCCTTCTGTTTTATGCGGACCGGACTCGCCGCCATTAAGAATCGATCCCTCTGGCTCCACGATGACCGTTTTCACATCCGGGTTCTTTTCTTTCAGATATTTTGCTGTTCCCATGAATGTTCCACCAGTTCCAGCTCCTGCAACAAATACATTCACCTGTCCATCCAACTGCTCCCAAAGCTCAGGACCCAGTGTCTTGTAATAGGTTTCTGGATTGGCAGGGTTACCGAACTGCTGTGGACAATAGGAATTGGGAATTTCCTTGTTAAGCTCTTTCGCTTTCTCAATGGCCCCCTTCATACCGAGTGGTGTAGGCGTGTGAACAATCGTTGCACCAAGTGCCTTCATGAGCTCTTGCTTTTCCACACTGAACTTCTCCGGCATACATACCATCACCTTATAGCTGGTGCCGACTGCTGCTAGAGCAAGACCAATACCAGTATTACCAGCCGTTGGTTCAATAATCGTCCCGCCTTCTTTCAGCTTTCCGGAACGAACCGCATCTTCTAAAAGCTCTATTCCTAATCGGTCTTTAATACTTCCGCCTGGATTATAAAATTCAAGCTTAGCAAAAAGGCGCACCCCTTGTGGCACCTCAAAATTAGTCAACTCCACGACAGGTGTATTTCCTATCAAGCCATGGACATTTTTAAAAACGTTCATCATTTATCCCCCCGCAGACATTACTTCCGTGTGTTAAGCGTTTTTCAGCTCACTCAGCATATTTTCAATTAACATGGAAGAATGCAATGCTGCTTTACTTAGGAATTGATCGAAACTGATATTGGATTCCTTTCCAGCGATGTCAGACAGTGCACGGATTACCACAAACGGTACTTCAAACGCATGACAAACTTGCGCAATTGCCGCCGCTTCCATTTCCGCAGCTTGCAGCTCAGGCATCTTTTCCCGAACCGCTTCCACACGTACCGGATCATTCATAAAGGAATCTCCTGTTGCAATCAGTCCTTCCACAACCTGCATGCCACTTACATTCTCAGCAGCTTTTTTTGCTAAAGCCATAAGCTTTGCATCTGCTTCAAATGCTGCCGGCAAGCCCGGAACTTGTCCGTATTCGTATCCAAAAGCCGTCACATCCACATCATGATGACGAACTTCCGTCGAAATAACAACATCTCCAACATTTAATGCTGGCGAGAACCCACCGGCAGATCCTGTATTAATAACTACTTCAGGCTTGAAACGTTCTAATAGTAAAGACGTACTAAGCGCCGCATTTACTTTCCCAATTCCTGATTTTGAAAGAACAACATCCACGCCATTCAATGTTCCTGTATAATATTCACAACCTGCAACAGTTGTTGTTTCCATACCTTCAATCTTTTCACGCATGATGGTTACTTCTTCTTCCATTGCTCCGATAATTGCTACTTTCATTATAAAATCCCTCTTTTCTTAATATGAGCGGCAGGAACATCCACCTCTTTAGAAAAGAGAACATGTAATGCCCACCTGCTATTGTTTCGTCGCTTCCATTACCCAGACAAAATGATTAAATCGCTGGTACTCCACTTCAAATCCATGCTTTTCAAAAATAGCTGTCAGGACATCCAGTGTTGTATAGTATTCAGTCTTTAAATCATTAGCCAGATTTAAAAACGTATGCTTTTCTGCCTGTTCAATTGTCGCAATGTACGCCTCTTTATTTTCAAAGACCGTATCAGCAAATACTATTTTACCACCTTTATCAAGTAACTTTCCATAGTGCGCCACCGCTTCTTCCTTTTCTGCATCTGTTAGATGGTGAAACGCATACGTGCTGACAATGGATTTAATTGGTTCAGGTGGTATCGGAAAGCTCAGGAAGTCACCATCCTCAAGGCTAACCGTCTTCGGAAGCTTTTCGACAGCTTTTTCGCGCATCGTTTTGGAAGGCTCGATAGCAAAAACTTCATGGCCTTTTTTCAGCAACTGTGCTGTGAGGTTCCCGGTACCTACACCAAATTCTACGACAGGACTTAATGCCTTAGAGGCCACATCCTTCAAGATATCATCATACCCACGGAAAACCTCTGCATATTCTTGATCCTTCCCACTTACTGTCGCATCATAATAATTTGCCCAATCGTTAAACAGTTCGACGAATTCACGTCCCATAGATGATCACTCCAAGAATAATTTATATAATTCCTATAAGCATAGTATGTTTTAAAAAAATAACTGTTCTCAATCTAACACATGTTTCTATTTTCTTCAATGAAAATGTTTGGTAGGATATACTTAGATAGTTGGTAGGAGTAGGGTTAGAGCAATTTCAAAAGGGCTACAAAACTACATGGTATAAACCCGATGAAAGGACTTGGAATTATGAACTTTGAATTTAGTTTGTTGGAAGATAAAGTGGAATTCTTTGAAGCGCTTGATTTAAAGACGTTAGAGAAAAAGATAAATGAGCAAATCGACCATAATCGCGCCATTATGCTTGGTGTTCACTCCGTTTCTCATCAGATGCATGTGGATGAGGAAGGCAGACGCTTTTATAGCGCAGTCGTGCATTTTAGGTTGAAGGGGAAATAATCTCTGATATGTGTAACTATATGGAAGAACAGTTCGTCTAGTAAGTTGAGAAGGAGGCGGACTGAATGCGTGTATTAATCTCTATGTTGGGATTTGTAATTATTTTGTTGGTGACCGGATGCTCCGGGATGTCAGGGGAGGTTGATACGGAACGGATAACACCCCCTGAAGCTGTTGTAATAATTGATGGAGATACATATGAAACGGTCCGAGGGAGCTTCTGTTGGAACAACAAACGTCAAGGAGTGTGTGAAGATTACTCCGGCTCTGTTGGCCTTTTGGCAGATAAAGAACCAATAATAGTAGCTCCAGGTGAGGAAATAACAATTGATATACCAGATGGACCGGAGCCTAGTGAATATTCGGTGGATTTTTCGTTGACTGATCAATATGAGAACATTGTTGTCTTAGCAGTTGAGAACAAATTTAGTGCACCAACGGAAGAGGGGCTCTATTACTTCTCCTACTTTGCAAGGTGGAAAAATAAAGCATATGACGGAGATGCCTACTACGCATTTCTGATTGAAGTGGACGAAAGCGCTCGGGAGTGAGCGTTTTTTGTATTATTTCTCTACAGGAAATATCTTCTACCTTTATAGTCCCCTTCGAATCTAAGGTTTAATGAGGATAAGTATTTGGAAGTAGCTGTTGGAGAAGGCAATTGAAGAAACCACCGTATTTCTTTATTTGTGACTATATCCCCTATTAACAATTTATGATCTGAAAGTGCTTCTAGGTGTGAGACTTTAGAACAATCTCCACATTTTAAGCAATGCCATGTTGATCTCTTTTTTTGCATTGGGACACATGTACAAGAATTACAGATTACCCCAAGTATTAGTTCATGGGGTTCAATATTATAATAGGCAAGAAGATTAAACTTATCAGGAGTATGCTTTTTTATCATCAGTTTTGAAAGTTTTACTAGATCTTTCTTACTTAGGTGTTCGTGCCTATGATTACTGTTAATCTCTTGTATTCTGTTTGGAAGGTTCGTATGAAAAGTAACATTTTTTAGAATAGAGGATGTGGTCTTGATAAGAGTGGCATTAGTATGAGTTAAAGCGATGAGACTTGCGATTGGTAACGGAGGGAAATTGTGTTTCTCTAGCCAAAGTCTAAGCTGAAGCCTTTGACGTGCCGTTTGAGAAATTGGATCGCTTAATTTTTCTATGCCTCCATTGTCAGGTAAGTGTCTTATTAGTTGATTTGCCTGCTGGTCAAACTCTAAAACTCCATTTATATACTTTGAATCAACTATAATGCAGTGTGTCTGCGAGAGAAGAAATGTGTCCATTTGAAAGAATCTACCTTTTGGATCTTCAAGCCTGAGACTGTTTACTATTAGGTATTTGTCATCAGGGAGATAGGTTAAAAAGTAATCCATTGCCTCTTCCCCTTTATGGCCGTAGAATAATCTACCATGTTCTTTTTCCATTAGTGAGTATTTAGGATGATTTTTTGGGACTCTTCGCATTGCCGCTTCATGAGTTAGAAGTCTATGCGACTTTTCCCTTTGCTTTTTGATCATTTTCCACCTCCGCTTTTCATTCTTAAGTGTATTCTCTTCTTCTTAGTTAATTTCCTGCACAATAGTCATCTTTTTATAAGCATTTGTTTTACGTAACCAATTCTAGAAATCTCGTTGAAAAGTTTATTTTCCAAACTCCTATATTTATTTTCCGTTACGGAAATATACGAGCAGTAACGCACTATTTGTTTTCCGTTTTTCAAAAATACGAGCCGATACATGACATTTACGAGCAGTTCGACAAAATACCCCAACACCCGACACCCGGGATACCCCTGTTTTGTTGCCCCCGCCCCCCAACGCTAAACCACTACCCCACCAAAAGCCCTTCAACACTTCCATCCCTTGACCTAGCTCCCAAGTTCAACCCCACAAAAAAAGACCCACCCCCATTGGGATAGGTCCGCCACATTTATTAAAATCACATACTTTACAACGCCTTAACCTGCTCCACCTTTGTAGGCTTCCAACCTTTGTTGGTTACCCACTCCAAATAGACTTTGAAGTTCTCGCCGGTGGATTTGTTTTTGATGGACGCTACAGATAAGTGCTCGCTGCCGCCATTACCTAGGAAGTACAATGTGTAATCCCCACTCTTTAAACGGGTAGCTGCTTCCACGGCTTTCAGCTTTTCATTCCAGTCTACATGGCCTTCTTCATACACGGATGTATGTGGTTCAGATTGAGAAGTTCCTACAGGTCCCCAACCAGGGTTGGTCATCGTTTTGATGACATTTGGGTCATCGGAGTTTTCGGAAACCTCTGTCTCAGAATCGTCAGCTTCTTCGGATTCTTCCTCTTTTTCCTTTTCCTCTTTTTCCTTTTCTTTCTCAGCAGATTCTTCCGCTTCCTCAGATTCTGCTTCGGCTTCTTCCTCGTCAGTTGGAGCAGCTTCCTCGGATTCTTTCTCCGCTTCGTTCTCTTCTGTTTCACTTAATTCCTGTTCCCCTGTAGCCAGCTGATTTTCGTTATCTGTGGCTGGGTCATTCTTTCCGAAGAACAAGGAGGAAGCAAGGACGATGATAAATATGAATACAACACCAATCAGGATATTCAAGATCATGTTTGTTTTTTTACGTTTGGTTGTTCGGCCGTAACGTGAGCCACCTTTGTTAAAGTCTAAAGACACGACAGTCCCTCCTAGTCAAAGCCAAATATAGTATAATTACAATAGCTTATTGTACCATCAATACTATAAAAAGCACAGTGAAAAGGATTGCCATTACCTTTCTTGGTTTTCCCAGTTGTATATTTCTTCGACCATTTTTGAATACACAGATGAGACATTGTTCTCATCAATCACGTCTAATTCGACCATAACCATGGCATACTTAGGACTTTTGATTGGAAAATAACCTGCAAACCACCTATTTAATAATTCCCGATTGTCTTCCGTAAATTTCCCCGTTTGCGCAGTACCGCTTTTTCCGGCAACTTCGTAAGAGAGGCCATTCATCCTCCAACCTGTCCCAGTTTCCCCTGCCACTACTTCTCTAAGCAAGTGCTGGAGTTGCATAACGGTATAGGATGATAGTTTCTCAACATCTCTATCCTGGTCAGGAAAAGAAAACAATGTTGTTCCGTTTTTGTATAGGATGTCACTAACAAGCTTCACTTCCTTAGATTCTCCACCACGCGCTATTGTTGCCATCATATTTGCCACGGCGAGCGGAGTCACTTTGACATCTTTTTGTCCAATAGATGTCTGCGCAACCGCGAGGGGAACTCCTTTATCTTCGTCGTTAGCCCAAACCATATTCTCTTTTTCACTAGGTATTTGTACAAAATCATTAAAGCCGAACATATCACCCTTCCATCCAACGGTTCCTGTTAACCCCAACATGGTTGCATACTTATCTAATGCATTTTTATCTTTTTCCACCAACAGCTTTCCAATCTCACCAAAAGTGTAGTTACAACTCTGGGCAAAGCTTTCTTCCAGATTGATCGTACCCATACGCTTCTTTTCATCCTCGAGCAGATCCCCCCTAATATCCAAATCACAGTTAAACACCATTTCATTGTCCACAACGTTTTCCTCAATTGCTGCTGCCGTCACGACAGTTTTGAACACTGAGCCTGGAAAATGGGGTTCTAGCATGAAATTATGTGCACCCGCTCCTTTTGTCGGATTTTCAGGATCTAAGGATGGTTTGGACACCATTGCGACCACTTCATTTGTTTCAATATCAATCACCACCAGCCCGCCCTTTTTCACCTGGTATTCATTGAGCGTTTTTTCCGCCAGCTGCTGAATGTTCTTGTCAAGGGTCGTTTGGACAGTAAGAGGATAATAGGGATTGGACGGAGACATATAACGGACATCAATTCCAAACAACGGACCGCCAAAACGATCGACGTGATAGAGTAATTTTGTAGAGCCTTCAGGCAGGATGATTTCATCGAATGCCTCTTCTAAGCCCGAGACCCCGATTGGCGTATGCGGGGAATAGTTTTCTTTCTCGACCTTGTCGGCATAACGCTTCATAAATGTATCGTCGTCCTCTCCTGTCACACCAATAACGTGTTCTGCCGTTTTTTCATCCAGTTCAAACTGGCGATACAGTGCGACTATGCCTGGATAATCAAGCTCGTTAATTTGTTCCATTTTTTCATCAGTTAGACTTTCTGATAAAACGACCGGTTTTTCCGCATCAACAAGCAGGTTGTCTATCTCGGTTGCATTCATCTCCAAAATACCGACAAGTTCATCTTTTGGCCAATCAAGTCCATTTAGGAAAGGGAATAAGATGACACTTGGGAAATAGTCATGAGTTAGCGGAAGGCCATTACGGTCGATGAATCTGCCACGGCCTTCATCTATTACAAGAGACTGTGTTCGCTGTTTCACGCTTGCTTCAATTAGGTTTATATGTTGATCGGTAAAAGATTCTGTGCTGATTAGTTGCACTTGAACAAGCCTTCCGATAAGCAGGCTTAAGAGCAGGACGACACAGATTCCGAGTTTATTGATTCTCCCTTTGATTAACCGTTGCATAAAAAAACACCTCATCAACATTGTTGACGAGGTGTGTTCTTTTTAATCAAAAGCTGTTTTCTAATTGATTTGTGTAATTGGCTTTATAGATTAAACGTTACTTTGCGCTACAGGCACTCGCTTTCCGCGGGGCGGTGCTTGAGCCTCCTCACAACGCTTCAGGGGTCTCAAGTCTACCGCTACCTCCCGCCGGAGTCGAGTGCCTTACGCTACAATCCACTTGTCCGTCTAACTTTATTATACCAACGAATCTTTAAAAAACAGCTTTTAAAAGTATTATTTTACAGAAACAATCTTCACGTTCATTTCTCCGCCTGGAGTTTGGATGGTTACTTCATCGTTTACGCGTTTGCCCATTAGGGAGCTTCCCATTGGGGATTCGTTAGAGATGTTACCTTCGAACGGATCAGCCTCTGCGCTACCTACGATTGTGTACGTTTCTTCTTCGCCGTCTGGTAGCTCCACAAATGTTACCGTTTTCCCAAGGCCGACTGCGTCTGTATCCTTATTTTCTTGGATGATCTTTGCGTTGCGGACCATTTGCTCAAGAAGCGTGATGCGTCCTTCTACGAATGCTTGCTCTTCTTTTGCAGAATCGTACTCAGAGTTCTCAGAAAGATCTCCGAAACTGCGTGCTATCTTAATACGTTCCACTACTTCTTTACGTCTTACGGATTTTAGGTGTTCTAATTCTTGTACAAGCTTGTCTTTCCCAGCCTGTGTCATTGGATATACTTTCTCTTGTGCCATGACTTTTCACTCCTTCTAGTAATTGCATTCCCCAATTTACGTTGTATCTTTATGGCAATATGGTTCAAAGCCTATGTAAATGTGGAAAAAGATGTACCCATTAAATGGAATACATCGTCGCTCCTTCCACAATTGGAAAATTCTCTAGCTTCTCATATGTTATTACAAAATCTCTTTTTGTTCAAGAATTGTTTGAATTTTTGTTACCATCAGGTCGATAGCAACGTGATTTTGTCCACCTTCAGGGATGATGATATCTGCGTATCGCTTCGTTGGTTCAATGAACTGATTGTGCATTGGACGAACAACCGTCACATATTGTTCAATGACAGAGTCAATCGTACGTCCGCGTTCTTTAATGTCACGCAGCATACGACGGATGAAGCGCAAGTCAGCATCTGTGTCTACAAAAAGCTTTATATCCATTAAGTTACGCAAACGTTCGTCTTCTAATACCAAAATTCCTTCAACAATGATAACATCTTTCGGTTCTACTTCAATCACTTGAGATGACCTTGTATGAAGAGTGTAATCGTAGACAGGTTTGTTGACTGTATCATAGTTTAATAAATGCTGAATGTGTTCAATCAATAAGTCGTTATCAAATGCCAAAGGATGGTCATAGTTAGTTTGTAACCTTTCTTCCATCGGCACGTCTGTCTGGTCTTTATAATAGTAATCCTGTTCAAGCATTAGGATGGATTTCTCTGTAAAATGATCAAAAATAGCTTTGGTTACACTCGTTTTTCCTGAGCCAGATCCTCCGGCTACACCGATTACGATCGGTTTTTTCCCCATGGTATTACTGCCCCTTTCGCATCATGTTGTTCGGATAAATTGGCTTTTCCACTTTGAATTTCACAATTTGTAATGGATGGCGGGCAGCATCTAGTTCATTGCCTTTCTCATCCCAAACCTTCTCTATTTTTTGTGTGAAGTTTTCAATTTCCGGACCGAAGAATTCCACTTCATCGCCTAGTTTAAAAAAGTTTCTTTGTTGCAAGGTCACTATTTGAGTTTCCTTATCATAGTCAAGTACCAGGCCTACAAAGTCAAAGTCTGTCTTCTTGCTATGGTTGCCAAACATTTGCTCTTTATACCCCGGAACACCTTCAAAGAAAGCAGGAGCTGTTTCCCGGTTTGCACATTTATCAAGCTCTTCCAGCCATTCTTGTTGGATCGTGAAGTTCTCAGGATCTGCACAATAAGCGTCGATTACTTTGCGGTACACACTTACTACTGTTGCTACATAGTGAATGGATTTCATGCGGCCTTCAATTTTCAAGCTGTCGATTCCCAATTCAATCATTCTAGGAATGGATTCAATAAGCTTTAAATCTTTCGGACTCATGGCAAATGGCGCATCACCTTCAGCAAAAAGCGCCTTTTCATTGCTACCATCCAATTCGTACAAATCGTAATCCCAACGGCAAGACTGGCAGCAGCCTCCACGGTTAGAATCTCGTGCTGTCATATGATTACTTAGCGTACAGCGTCCAGAGTATGCGATACACATGGCACCGTGAATGAAGGTCTCAATTTCGATGTCCACTTTCTCTTTCATTTCACGAATTTCCTCAGCGCTTGTTTCACGCGCAAGTACGACACGCTCTAAGCCTTCCTCTTTCCAAAACTGAACTGCTTTCCAGTTAGATAGAGATTGTTGTGTACTTAAGTGAACTTCAAGTTTGGGTGCCACTCTTCTACATGTTTCAATGATGAGCGGGTCAGCAACAATAATTCCATGTACTCCTGCACCTTCAATGCCGCGAAGATAATCATCAAGTCCGTCCATGTTTTCATTGTGTGCGAAAATATTAGTGGTTACATAGATGCGAGCGCCAAATTTTTCAGCAAATTGAACACCTTCCGCCATTTCATCAAAGGTGAAATTACCTGCATTGGAACGCAATCCGTATTCCTGACCACCGATAAACACGGCGTCTGCACCATATTGAACAGCTATTTTTAATTTCTCCAGGTTACCTGCTGGTGCAAGTAATTCTGGCTTTTTGACGATCACTCGTTTTCCATCTACTATCTTGGAAATCTTATCATTTACATAGGTTGTCATAAAAGGCTACCTCCTTTTCACATTAATAGACTGTTTCTTTAAAGAAGAACCCAGTGTCCAATGGACGGTGTTCTTGTTGAAGGTTTTCCATTTCATTTAACAGATCATCTTTGATGTCTTCGTAGGCTTCTCTGTCATCTGCACAGAGGTCTATTGCTTTTCTGTATCTTTTTGTTACTTCTACGATATATTCAGGTGTTTGTAATACACCATCGATTTTGAAGCTATCCACTTCTGCATCTATCATTTCTTCTAGTTCGTCAATGATGCACATGTCGTTTGGACTCATGATGTGTGTGCCGTTTTCATCTTCATAGACAGGATATTTATTGCTTCTTTCTTTGTCATGAAGGATCATTGCACGCTCTTTGCCTTTCTCCACTTCCATCTGTTTGCCTTGATATTCAAAATAGTGCCCAAGCAATGAACGTTTGGATTGGAACATACAGGTCATGCCATGGACTTGGACTTCTATTTCCACTTCTGCGTTTTCCTTGATTTCAACAATAGCATCCATATTGATTTCTCGAGCTAACACGGCACGTTTGGAGCCCTTTCTGCCCCAATAATTACAGGTGTAGTAGTTGGTTGCTGTCGTTTCCGTATTCCAATGTAGCGGTATGTTTGGAGCAACTTCTTTTGCTGCCATTAAAACAGCCGGATCCCCGAAGATAACCGCATCCGCTCCTGCTTCATTCAAGAATTGAAGATAGACGGATAACTCGTCCACTTTTTCATTATGAAACAGTGCATTCATTGCCACATACACTTTTTTCCCGTGTTTATGGGCAATTTCAATGGCCGCCTTCACTTCTTCTTTTTTGAATTCTCCGGCTAAGCGAAGCCCATAGCGTTCTTCTCCGACAACAAATGCATCTGCTCCTGCATCTATTAAATCCTTTAAATTTGTTAAGTCTTGTGGTGTCACTAATAACTCAGGTTTTTTCAACGTTCTTCACCTCTTTTTATACTGATTGCAATCCCGTCACCAACAGGCAAAATTGTGGTGATGTAGTCCGGATGTTCCATCAACCATCTATTGTATTGGTCAATTTTTTTTACTAGGTTTTTAATTCTTTTCGGTTCTATCGATTCGTGGTTTTCTGCTACCATCCCACGGAAGAGGACGTTATCGGTGATGATGATTCCCGCTTCATTTAAAAGGGTTTCATACATGGTAAAGAACCGTTCATACTGCCCCTTTGCTGCATCAACAAAAATGAAATCAAACGGTGCTTCTTTTTCCACTTGGTCCAATACTTCCAATGCGTCTCCGAAGATCAGTTGAATTCTATCTTGGAGGCCGGCTTGTTCTATGTGCGCTTTTGCTTGCATGTATCTGTGCTCATCACGCTCTATCGTCACAATGGTGACCTCAGGTAAAGCTAGTGCCATTCTGATTGCTGAGTATCCGATAGCTGCGCCAATTTCTAAGATTCTTTTTGGCATGGATAGTCTTAAGAGTTGCAGAAGTGTTTCCATTCCTACTAGGTCCATGATTGGGACATTCTCTTTTTCTGCAAGGTTTTCCATTTTGCTGACAAGTTCATTTCTAGGGGGAGTTAGATTATTCAAATAAGTAATTATTTTATTTTCATTGGCTTCCAACTTTGGACGCCTCCTTTATTCTTGCTAAAAACAAAGAAAATAGAGGTGACCTCAATGGAGGAACCCTCTTTAACGTTACAATTAATTTAGTTCAAAACAACTCGATATATTTTACCACAAAAAAATAGGGAATGCGAATTAATTTCGCACTTCCCTATACTATAAATCTTACCCATTGTCCTGACTTGAGATATGTTCGTTTTTGTCAATATTATGTTCTTCCAACGTTTCGTTGAATAGCACTTCACCATCAGGTGTGGCCAGGAAGTAATAATACTCCGTTTCAGCAGGACTTAATGCAGCTTGAATGGATGTTAAACCTGCATTGGCAATTGGTCCTGGTGGCAGACCTTGATTCAAGTACGTATTATAAGGGGAATCCACTTCAAGATCCTCATACAGCGTTCGCTCTTTATGTTCACCGAGCGCATATAACACCGTTGGATCTGTTTGAAGCGGCATTCCTACGTCAAGTCGGTTGTAGAATACACTTGAAATTTTTTCACGATCTGCTTGCATAGTTGCCTCAGCTTCAATCAAACTTGCCATTGTCAGCAATTCATGTGTTGTTAACTCTATATTTCCCATACCTATTCGAACTGCGTCATCCTGAAGAACCTCGTTTGTTTTTTGAAGCATAACATCAATAACTTCTTCTGCAGTAGGGTTCTCTACATAGAATGGATAGGTTGCAGGGAACAGATAGCCCTCCAAGGCATACTTTACGTTTTCGTCAAACATTTCATCGTTAATTACCTTTGGATATTTCTTCCTCATTTTATCAAGAAAGTCTTTGTCATTTGCTTTTTCCAGAAACTCTTTTTCTGAAAGCCCCATTCTATTTTCAAGGATTACAGCAATTTGCTCCAATTGACGTCCTTCGGGAATGGTAATTTGAAATACCACTTCTTGTTGAACTCTTCCTTCTTTTAAGTGACCGATAATTTCATCTAATTTCATGGAAGGACTTAACTCGTATTCTCCAGCCATAAATCCTGATTCATTCTTAAACTTTACATAGTAACGAAATACTTTCCCATTATTGATGATACCATTTTCCTCTAAAATTCGACCAATTGATGTTGGGGAAGATCCTATCGGAATTTCAACCTTTTCGGTTTTGGTTTCTTCCTCATTCACAGGCTGCAATGCATTTTTTATATAAAAATAACCGCCGCCGATTACACCAGTCAGGGCTAGCATAAGTATGATAAATACTGTAAAGACAATGCGGCGCACAATCTTTGCTTCAAAATGTTTTTCTTTCAATTTTTCTTGAATATAGTCTTTATTATTTTTTTCAGACAAAAAAATACCCCCTCTCGTACACCTAACAATTATACAACAAATTCTTTATTTTTTTGACAAAAAGCATGTATTTTCTCTTTTCCGACACATTCCCACATCATATTTTACCATTTTTTTCGCGATATTCATTACTTTTTTTCCTAAATATTTTGAATTTATTAGGTTGTTTAGCTTACAGTCATTTAGTAGTTTTACCATTTTCAATCAGAATAAAGGGTATGGTAAAATAAATTTGGAGGTAGAATATGAAACTAACACTATACACTGACTACTCATTGCGAGTTCTATTATATTTAGCAAGTGCACCTGATAACAACAAACTCATTCAAATTAAAGAGATAGCTCAAGCATATGGTATTTCAAAAAATCACCTTATGAAAGTAACCTTTCATCTTGGAAAGTTAGGGTACGTGGAGACGATTCGCGGCCGTAATGGGGGGTTGATGTTAGGAAAAGAACCCAAGGAAGTGAATATTGGTGAACTCGTGCGGCAAACAGAAGAGGATTTTCACATTGTGGAATGTTTTCAAGATCACGCTTCCTGTGTGATATCACCTCACTGTAAGTTAAAAGGGGTGCTATATCAAGCAACACAAGCCTTTATTTCCGTGTTGGATCAATATTGTTTAGAGGATTTGATTATCAATAAAGAGCAATTAACCACTCTATTGTTTCCGGATGTAGAGAGCACGGACGGCCAAAATAAAGAGAGCAAACAGGAATAACCTGCTTGCTCTCTTTTTTCTTACTCTTCTTCTTCAGCCAAGAAAGTGTTTAACATTTCTTCAATCATGTCCCACTCTTCATCCGTTTCCACCGGTTGAAGGTCGCCACCTTCTTCTGATTCGCTAGGAACGAAGCTTGATGCATGGATTTCGATATCATCCTGGTCATCATTTTCTGCTCCTACTGGGTAATAAAGTACATAGGATTTTCCAAATTCCTCAGAATCAAATGTGAAAAGCACCTCACATAATTGCTCGTTTCCGTTTTCGTCTACTACTGTGATATTTTGTTCTCCGTGTTCCATTATGCTCACCTCTAATTTATTGTTGGCTGTCAAGATATCCTTGTAAAATGACAACGGCAGCCATCTTGTCTATTACTTGCTTTCTTTTTTTTCTACTTACGTCAGCAGAAAGCAGAATTCTTTCTGCTGCTACAGTAGAAAGCCTTTCGTCCCAATAGATGATCGGAAGTCCCGTTTTGGCAGTCAGCATTTCGCCATAATGCTTGCTGGCTTCTCCGCGTGGACCGATGGTACCGTTCATATTCTTTGGTAAGCCGATAACGACTTTTTCAGGCTTATATTCAGCGATGATCTGCTTCAATCGCTTAAAACCCAAGTTTTTTATTGCTTCATCAATTTTTATCGTTTCCAAGCCCTGTGCTGTCCATCCCATTTCATCACTGATGGCAACACCGACTGTTTTGGAACCGACGTCTAAGCCTAAAATGCGCATGTACTACTCCTTGCGGTGCTGTTCTAGGTAAGACTTCACTAATTCTTCAATTAGCTCGTCCCTTTCAATTTTCCGAATAAGCGTTCTTGCTTCTTTATGACGCGGAATGTATGCTGGGTCTCCAGATAGCAAGTAACCAACGATCTGGTTGATAGGGTTGTAGCCTTTTTCCTGCAACGCCTCATAAACTGTTATTAATACGTCATCCACATTAGCTTCCAATGCATCTTCCGGAAAGTTAAACTTCATTGTTTTGTCAAAGGAGCTCATCATTTGCACCTCTCTCTTAGACTTCTTTTTTCTAGGATCCGTTAAAACCGCTGTTGATTTACGCCCTGGGCTTCGCTTTCCACGGGGCGGTACTTGAGCCTCCTCACAACGCTTCAGGGGTCTCAAGTCTACCGCTACCTCCCGTCGGAGTCTTCGCCCGGTGCTCCAATCAACAGCTCTAATATTCCAATATCAATAGAAACTATTTTAACTTAGCCTTTTCTATCTGCTTGTAAATTGTTACCTATATTGTACACCAAATGTCGGCAATGTTAAACGGATTTTATCCAATCTTCAACAGATTGTAATGCAGAATCGACTTGTTCTGGGTTTTTTCCGCCTGCTTGTGCCATGTCAGGACGACCTCCGCCGCCTCCACCGCAACGTGTAGCCACTTCTTTAACAACCTTA
The DNA here is from genome assembly GCF_012911845.1 of Bacillus sp. RO2. GTDB lineage: Bacteria > Bacillota > Bacilli > Bacillales > Bacillaceae_I > Sutcliffiella_A. The sequence goes on from NZ_JAAXCU010000054.1 coordinate 56,370, forward strand.
CCGGCATGGTAACCTTTTTCAATTAGATCTTTGGTTACCCCTGCAGAAATGTTTACTTTTCCATCTTGTACACTTGCAAGTACTATGATACCAGAACCAAGCTTATTTTTTAAATCATCCACCATTGTACGCAAGTTGTTCATGTCTGTATCAGCTACCTTGCTCACAAGCATTGTTACGCCATTGACGTCCTTTGCTTTTGATGAAAGGTTGGATGCTTCAATGTTTCCAAGCTTAGAAGCCAAGGATTGATTTTCTCTTTGCAGTTCTTTCATATCGGATAAAAGAACGTCGATTCTTGTTCCTACTTCCTGTGGTTTCGTTTTAAGCTTAGCTGCTGCTTCTTTCAAGAGCTGAACTTGATCATTTAGTAGGCGATAAGCGCCTTCACCTGTCACAGCTTCCATACGGCGTGTTCCTGCTCCTATACCAGACTCAGAAACAATTTTGAATAGGCCGATCTCAGACGTGTTTGGTACATGACAACCACCGCAAAGCTCCAGGCTGTATTCCCCAACCTGAACAACACGAACTATATCTCCGTATTTTTCACCAAACAATGCCATTGCACCCATCTCTTTTGCTTCAGTGATGGATTTGTTTTCAATGACAACATTGATGCTCGCCCAAATCTTTTCATTAACAATCGCTTCAATCTTCTCGATTTCCTCTTGTGTCACTTGACCAAAATGAGAGAAATCAAAACGAAGGCGGTCAGCCGTTACTTGAGATCCTGCCTGGTTTACATGAGTTCCCAGCACGTCTTTTAAAGCTTGGTGGAGTATGTGTGTAGCTGTATGGTTCTTAATAATCTGTGCACGGTTTTTTGCATGCACTTCTGCTTTGACAGCCTGTTCAGTCCTCAATACACCTTCTTCTACTACGATTGTGTGTAGGTTTTGTCCATTAGGAGCTTTTTGTACATCCTTCACAAACCCTCTACCTGTTTCTGTAACGATATATCCATGGTCAGCGATCTGGCCACCACTTTCAGCATAAAAAGGTGTTTCTGTTAACATTATTTGTACTTCTTCACCCGTTTGTGCATCATTAGCAAGCTCACCATTTTTTACGATGACAGAAAGCGTTGTATCTGCACTAAGCTGGTTGTATCCTATAAAGCTGCTTTCAGTACGGATTTCTCCTAGCACACCAGATTGAACTTGCATGGAACTGGAGTCTTGACGCGCAGAACGAGCACGGTCACGTTGCATTTCCATTTCTTTTTCGAATCCTTCATGATCAAGTGTCATGCCCTGTTCTTCCACATATTCCTCCGTCAGTTCTACAGGGAACCCGTACGTATCATACAGTCGGAATGCGTCTCCACCGGAAACTACTGCACTTCCATCCTCTTTAGCTTTTGCAATGACAGTGGAAAGGATCGCCAAACCATCATTCAATGTTTCATGGAAACGCTCTTCTTCGGTTTTCACTACACGCTGGATAAAATCTTGTTTTTCTTTTACCTCTGGGTAGAAATCGACCATGATTTCCGCTACAACTGGCACAAGTTCATACATGAATGGACGGTTGATGCCTAGTTGCTTAGCGTAACGCACTGCTCTTCTTAAAAGACGGCGGAGTACATAGCCGCGTCCTTCATTAGAAGGCAGGGCACCATCACCAACTGCAAATGTCACGGTACGGATATGGTCAGCGATAACTTTAAATGCCGTATCTTTTTCTGCATTTGTACGGTATTTTTCACCAGACACATTTTCAGTCGCTTCGATGATCGGAATGAAAAGGTCGGTATCAAAGTTTGTCGGCACATCTTGAATAACGGAAACCATACGCTCAAGCCCCATACCTGTATCAATGTTTTTCTTAGGAAGCGGTGTGTAAGTATGGTCTGGATTGTGGTTAAACTCAGAGAATACAAGGTTCCAAATTTCAAGGTACCGCTCGTTTTCTCCACCAGGATATAGTTCTGGGTCATTTAGATCGTTCCCATAACTTTCACCACGGTCATAGAATATTTCTGTATTAGGTCCACTTGGGCCTTCACCGATATCCCAGAAGTTACCCTCTAAGCGGATGATTCTCTCAGCAGGTACACCAATCACTTCATTCCAGTACTTATAAGCTTCTTCGTCTTCTGGATGAATGGTAACGGATAATTTTTCAGGTTCAAAGCCAATCCATTTTTCGCTCGTAAGGAACTCCCAAGCCCAGTCGATTGCTTCTTTTTTGAAGTACTCACCAATGGAGAAGTTACCAAGCATTTCGAAAAAAGTATGGTGACGTGCCGTTTTACCTACATTTTCAATATCGTTGGTACGGATTGATTTTTGCGCATTACAAATACGTGGATTTGCCGGGATGACACGGCCATCAAAGTATTTTTTCAGGGTTGCTACGCCACTGTTGATCCATAGTAGGGATGGGTCTTCGTGTGGGACAAGGGATGCGCTTGGTTCAACTGAATGTCCTTTTTCTTTGAAGAAGTCCAGGAACATTTGTCGTACTTGAGCGGATGTTAGATGTTTCATTAGATTTTCCTCCTTTGAGTGTTACTGTTTCATACTCCTGTTTCTTTCCGTTCCAGAAGGTCGCATTCCGCGGTGCGGTGCTTGAGCCTCCTGCTGCGCTGAAGGCCACTGAAAAAGTCTTGGATTAAGATATTGTTCAGACACCGCTGTGGATTTCCGTAAATGGCTTAGCTTTCCTAGGGGCTGACGTGAGCCTCCTCGGCAAGCCTGCGGGGTCTCCACCTTGCACTATCTCCCTCAGGAGTCTTCACCTTTTGCTCCAATCCACAGCTCGAAATTACCAAATACAATATCATATCAGTTTTACCGTGACCTCCAGCGGGGTCTCGAGTCTACCGCTACCTCCCGCCGGAGTCGACCACCTTGCACTTCAGTCAACAGGGGAATTTGAAGAAAACAAAAAACTCCCGTCCCTAATAACAGGGACGAGAGTGTTCTCGCGGTACCACCCTGATTATGACAGAATAACTCTGTCATCTCTCAGATTGCTTTAACGGTGCAAGCCGGCAGGATTTTACCCCGCTCTCCGGATTAGCTTTCCATTACCCTTCACCCTGGAATTCTTGCAGCCGTGGAATTCCTCTCTATGTGAGCATTTGCTCGTCAGGATGGTCTGTAACGTACTTAGATCCTTCTTTGAATTAGTTTATGTAGCTAGTATGCTTCGATTATATGCAACAGAAAGACCGTTGTCAATGTTTGATGAAATGAGCGGTAAGATGGGTTAGAGTAACTTTCATCACAGCGAATACTGGTACTGCCAATATCAATCCTACCACCCCTGCAACCTCTCCTCCAATCAATAGCGCTAATATGATGAACACAGGGTGAATATGGAGACTTTTGCCCACAATCAATGGCGATAGAATATTCCCCTCTATAAACTGCAGACCAAATATGATGATGATTACTAGAAAGACCATCTTTACAGACACCGTCGCAGCGATGATTACTGCCGGAAAGGCCCCGATAATCGGGCCAAAATAAGGAATGATGTTCGTAACTCCAATAATTACACCGAGTACGAGTGGATATTTCATGCCAGCCAACCAGAGGCTGGCGGTTGCCAATAAGCCTATTATCAAACAAACCGTCAACTGTCCTCTTATATAACTACCCAGTGAGATGTCTACGTCCTTTAAGAAGGCGATTCCTGGCTCCCTCCATTTTCGGGGCGTCAAGTACCAAACCGTTTTTTTCACCTGATCATAGTCCTTTAACAGGTAAAACACGATAAAAGGAATGACAATCAAAATAAAAAAGGAGTTCAACAAACCTTTTAATCCGGCTACAACTTTTGTCAGGAGATTTGAAAGCATTGCTTCAAATTCACTAAAAGTCTGATCCACCCTATCGTGAATTCCATCCGGCCAACCAGATGTAGAACTATGAATCTGCTTTATCCAACCGCTGTATGTCTGGGCTAATCGGGGAAAGTTGTCTGAAAGCTCCCAAAGTTGATCAATAATAACCGGGATCCCTTTGTAGCCTATGAGACCGATTCCACCAAAAAATAAGAGGTAGATGATGAGAATAGCAATTGGTCTAGGCATCCCTCTGTTGTGTGTGTATTCTACAACAGGGTGTAACAGGTATGTAATGAAAATGCTGATGAAAAATGGGATACTAATGATGAAAAGCACCTTTAAAACGGGCGCCCACAATGGACTCAGTTTCATAAACACATACAAAATAATCATAACGAGTAGAAGTGTACCTAGGCGTAACAGCCATTTCTTCTGATTTTCCAAGAGAAACGCCTCCTACTCGTTATTCTCTATTTAGTTATCAAGATTTATACAGTCCTTTTACTCCAACTCTGAAATGGAGTCGGCCACTGTTTTAATGATAAATTGCAGGTCTTCATCACTGATGGAAAGCGGCGGTGACAAAGTAAGAACATTATTAAACCCTGCGACAGTCGCTCCGTTTTTCCCAACTATTAAGCCTTTCTTTTTACAAGAGGCAATAACCCCGTTTATTTTATCTATTTCAATTGGCTCTTTTGTTTCCTTGTTTTTAACAAACTCCAATCCTACTAGGAGCCCTTTTCCTCGAACATCCCCAACAGATGGATGATCTGATAGACGGGATTTTAGTTCGCTTAATAAAACTGCCCCTTTTTCTGCAGAGCGCTCTATCAGCTTTTCATTCTCCATTATTTCAAGGTTTTTCAGTGCCAAGGCACATGAAGCAGGACTTCCGCCAAACGTATTAACATGACGCAAGTAGTCGTACTCCTCAGATCCTTTGAATTGGTCATAGATTTCTTTTTTAACAGCTGTGGCTGAAAGTGGCAAGTAGGCACTTGTGATGCCTTTGGCCATAGTGATGATGTCTGGTTTCACGCCATAATTCATGAATCCAAATGGCTTTCCGGTTCTCCCAAAACCGCAAATCACTTCATCTACGATTAAGAGGGCACCATGCTTTTTACAAATTTCAGAAACTGCTCCCATATAGTTGTCCGGCGGGGTAAGGATCCCTCCCCCTGTAATGATAGGTTCCATGATCATCGCAGCAATGGTTTCACTGAGCTCCCAAGTCATCACTTGATCTACATCTTTCACGCATCTCAAACTCATTGGGTCTTCTGTCTGGGCATCTTCCATTCTATATGTGTCAGGTGGCGGAATGTGCACAAATCCTGGAGCGAGGGGTTCATATTTATATTTTCGTTGTGCCTGGCCTGTTGCTGCTAGGGATCCCATTGTGTTTCCGTGATAGGAACGGTATCTGGAAACAATTTTATACCGGTTGCTATCGCCACGCTGGGCATGATACTGCCTTGCAATTTTAAAGGCTGTTTCATTCGCTTCCGATCCACTGTTAGAAAAGAAAATGACATATTCTTCTCCAAGCCACTCGTTTAGCTTTTCGGCAAGTTTAATGGCCGGGACGTGGCTTTGTGTTAGTGGAAAATAAGCCAGTTCTTTCAGCTGTTCGTAAGCCGCTTCTGCAAGTTCTGTTCTGCCGTAGCCGACGTTAACACACCAGAGTCCCGACATACCATCCAAATAGCGGTTTCCATCAATATCCGTAATCCAAGCACCTTTAGCTTCTTTTACAACCATGGTGGAGGATGGGCTATAGGGTTTCATGGAGTGCCATAGATAGCGATCATCTTGAGCCAATAAATTTTGTTCTTGCGTTTGATTTATTTTAGCCAACGGAAACACCCTTTCTGTGTGAGGAGCATTGCTAACCATTCACACTTAGGAATCTTTAAAACACCTCTGGTGATTTCCTCAAATGGCTTCGCTTTCCTAGGGGTTGACGAGAGCCTCCTCGGAGTCTTTGCCTTTTGCTCCAATCACCAGCTAGAAATCATCTCTATACTCTACACCTTATTTTAAAAATCGAATCTTGATGTGATCATTTTTTTTCGGGTGAAGAAATTGACGCCGTCTTTTCCGTTTACGTGAAGGTCGCCGTAGAAAGAATCTTTCCATCCGGAGAATGGGAAAAATGCCATCGTTGCAGGTACCCCTACATTGACACCGATCATTCCAGCATCTGCCTCTTCTCTGAACTGTCGCACTGCCTTTGCATCTTTTGTATAGATGGTAGCTCCATTTCCGAATCGTGATTTCTCGATATGGGACAATGCTTCATCAAGGTCTACTGCACGTAAAAGACTTAGGACCGGTGCAAAAATTTCTTCCTTAGCAATCGTCATTTCAGGGGTAACATGATCAAAGATGGTTGGCCCAAGATAATGGCCTTCTGTCATTTCGTCCATTTCTTTTCGACCATCTCGTATTAGAGACGCACCCTCAGATACACCCTGTTTAATGTAACCAAGTACTTTTTCTCTATGGCTTTCTCTAATAACAGGCGTCAATAAAACTTCCTCATCCATACCGTTTCCGATTGTTAGGGAGTTTGCTTTGTTTTTCAGCTCTTCTACAAATTGATCGTTATCTCCGACTACCACAACGGCACTGCATGCCATGCAACGCTGTCCCGCACTTCCAAAAGCAGATGTCAAAATATGCTGTGCAGCTTTTTCTATATTGGCATCCGGCATTACGACATGGTGGTTCTTTGCACCAGATAGTGCCTGAACCCGCTTGCCATTTTTCGCCGCTGTCTCATACACATATTTTGCAACAGGCTGAGAACCGACAAAAGATATCGCTTTAACATCCTCGTGATCTAGTAAACCATTAACCACATCATGTGCACCGTGGACAATGTTCAACACCCCGTCCGGCGCTCCTGCTTCTGTAAACAGCTCCACTAAACGATTGGCAAGCATCGGTGTCCGTTCAGAAGGTTTAAGGACAAACGTATTTCCGCATGCGATTGCGAGCGGGAACATCCAAAGTGGAACCATCATTGGGAAGTTAAATGGAGTAATCCCCCCTACCACTCCGAGTGGATATCTGTACATGCTAGAATCAATGTCTTCCGCGATGTTTGATAAGGTTTCTCCCATCATTAATGTTGGAGCACCTGCTGCAAACTCTACACACTCTAACCCTCTTTGTACTTCTCCATGCGCTTCCTTAAAAGCTTTTCCGTTTTCAAGTACAATTAGCTTTGCGAGTTCGTCATGATTTTGTGTTAATAAGTGATGGTAGGCATACATAATGCGTGCACGTTTTGGCACGGGCGTATCTTTCCATGTTTTAAAAGCAGTTTTGGCTGCCTTGACTGCTTCTGCTACATCTTCTTTGGTTGAAATCGGCACCTTTGCCAAACATTCCTTTGTAGCAGGGTTTATGACTTCCATCTGTTCCGAACCTTTGGAATCCACCCATTTTCCATCTATGAAATTTTGCAATACCCTTGTGTCTTTTGAAGTAATTGTCATGATATGTCCTCCTCATCCTTTAATAGAATATTTAGAACTTATGACTATTATCTGACAAAATAGAAAGGCTTTCATTAGACAAAATGTAAAATGGATAAGGTTTCACTCCTGACATTTTGCCAGAAAAAAAATTGGCCCCCTAAGGAAACCAACTTTGTCAACATTTTAAAGACTATACGTTTTACTATCTCCGTCCAAATACGAATTGGTCGTATTCAAATATTCATACACCATTACCATAAATTCAATCACAAGTCTTTTTTCAGAAATCATGAAGTCTTCCCCCAGTAAGCTTTCCAATTTTTGGATGCGGTGATAGAGAGTCTGCCTAACAATATAAAGCTTACTTGCCGTCTCTTTCTTTGAACCATTGCAGGAGAGATAGATTTTTAAAGTTTCTAAAAGCTTTCCGTTATGCTTTTGGTCGTAAACAATAACAGGTTCCAAATATTCCATAACGAAATCACGAAGATCATGATGTTTTTGCATGAACGAAATCAAGCGGTAAATATGAAGGTCCTCAAAAAAAGAGAAATATTCTTCTTTTAGCAGTTGTTCCTGGATTTGCATAGCCTCCCAGGAAGACTGATAGCTTTTAGAAAGTTGATCAAGTGGCAACACATATTTCCCAACAGCAAAACGAAGTGAATAATTTCCTTTATTGTCTTTTTGTTTGCTGATAATGTTAGCTACTCCTTCTGTTAATCTATCCTTCCAGCCTCTTTCCTCCCTTCTGTTAATAAGAATGACCGTTAGCGTATTTTTCATCTCTGTAAAGAATACGGAAAAACCCTGTTGTTCAAAGATGGAGCGAAATAACAGGGTAAGATAGGTTTTATCAAGTGGAGGGGCCTGCTGGTTTTTCTTTTTACAAAGAAGTACAACTCCCCCTTTATGAAACATCGCATCATTACGACCAAGGAAATCCCGTATGGATTCCTTGTGCTGACCACCTTCAAGCCAGCTACGGAGCCACTCGCTTTCTTCTAGTCTCCTTTTCTCTTCCACATACAATCCTCTTAAAATATGCTGAGCTAGCGCTGTTATAGTTCGATCTAAAAGTAAATGATCAAACTCGCTTAGTATGCGGTCTTGAGAAAAGATATGTATGACACCATGTTGCTTATCCAGTACCTGAACAGGCTCCATTAAGTATTTTTCTTTAACAGAATCACATTTCATTGAACATATAATTTTTTTTCGCTCGTGAATAGGAACGTCAGGGATAAAGAACCTCTCTCCTGTTTTATTTTCGTAAATAATTTGAGTTTCCAAATGTTCTTGAAGATAGTGAAGTATTTCGAATTCGTGGGTAATGGTCAACAGTTTCTTGTTTAACGTTTGAGAGTAGCTTTCTAGTTGAGAAATCATTTGATACTGCTGGTTAATCAACACTGAATGAATATCTTGTGTAATATCTACAAATGACACTTCCTGATGAAAGAGGATGAGAGGGAATGCTTGGGCATTAGCTAGATCAATGATTTCCTGTGGGATGGAGGGGATATAGGCACCTTTTTCAATACATAATCCGGCTGCCTGACAGTTTATGAGTTGCTGGACAAAAGACTTGAATTTCACGGTACTATTTCCAAAAGATACTCCGGTGGATAAAATAAGTTCTTGTCCATTCAACAACTTTTCAATATTGGTTATTTCCACAACATGTACCCATTTTACTTGGCGGTGTATACCTTGTTCTCCTGCTACTACTTCGGATTTTTCAAATTGTTTCCGCTTCATGATCTCCTGTAGAGACAACATGATTTTCATGTATTCACCTCTTTGTTTAAGATGGATAATCCAATTATGTAAGACTAGGTCCTAAAACGATACCTTTATTATAACGTATGCAGAACATTTATTTAATTAAATATTCTGACAAAAATACACAAAAGATGACATGTTGAGTAAATATCAACATGTCATCCTTTTTTTCACTTAATTGTTTATTGGAAAATATAGCTGTATCTCTTGGACCATTTCTTGAAATTCACCTTCATCATTGAAATCGCTTGAATCCCAGTTCTCTAAAATCCAATTTACCAGTTCTTCAGGCGAATTAAAGAACTCTCCACTTGAATCTGCTTTACGAATAGTAAACCTGTTGTTATCCTCATCAATTGTTACTTCACAAGGGTAGGCGCTTTCTTTGCATTTCAGTTGGTATTCCATAGAATTCTCCTTTCACGATGCAGTTTACCAAATTTTATTCCTAGTAAATTCAAACTATGAAGATTTCGTTAATTTTCTTGCCGTTGTTGTTGCTTGATTAAAAGGGAGGCAAAGTACTTCCTTGAATCAGCATGTTTAATGTGCAGGGTCTCTTCATGGGAAATTTCTTTCTTGCCATCGTGTCGTTCCAGAACAAGATAGGACCCTTCTAAGTTCTCTTCTACATCTTTAATACGAAATCCTTTATTGATGAAAAAGTCTATCTTTTCTTTTTCTGCTATATATTGTTGATAATCACTCAAAATATATTCCTCCTTCCTAATTTAGCTCGTAAGCTCTTTGGGTTCCTCAAAAGCGTCTCCATCTTCTAAAATATCCCAGTCTCTTCCAACTGTAATACCTAGGTACTTCTCATCATCCGGGTCTTCTATTTCAGCCTGCTGATACTTTTTAAAGTACCAATATTTTGCCAGGATGTAATATAATCCTCCACCAACAACAAAACCGACAATAAAGGAATAGTTTGCAAGATAGTAAGCTGCCGCTCCCCCTACAAACCAAGAAATAAACCCTGCTACATTGAAGCCATTTGTATACTTGAACTGCCCATTGTTCTCATAAAGATCATGAACATTCACACGGCGTTTTCTTAAAAGATAGTAATCTGCAAACAAAATTCCCACAATGGCAGACAGAATTCCACCGACAATCAATAAAACAGGAATCAATATTCCAAACAAGTTCCACGGTTGAACAACAGAACCTACGATCCCTGCAATGACAACTCCAGCCCAGAACGGAACCTTAGGACCCCCTACATTAGAGAAGATGGTGGCAGCCGGAATAAGATTGGCTGAAGCATTGGTGGACCACTGAGCAAAAATGATCATCAATAACAAAACACCTAGAACAATGCCACTAGCTGCCTCCTGCAGTGCGACAACAGGATCATAGTTTGATACGGCAATATAAGAAACACCACCGATGGCTACCATGAACGTTTGTGTAATTGGCAAGGCAATGACGCTTCCAACAATGCTGGATTTATTCCGTTTTAACCAGTTACGTTCATACTTAGGTGCTTTGATGAAACGTGAGATGGAGGGAATATCCGCTGCCAATGTTGCCCAAAATCCCATGTTACTGAATATTACAATCAGAAATGCAGTCACTGCAGCACCACCTGTTACGGGACTTTCAATCCAAGACCAAACTTCCCTGCCTTGTTCCAAAGCTCTGTCAGAAAGGGTAGTGTACATCCAGGCAGATATAATGATAATAATTGGTGCCGCAAGATCAGCAAAGCGCTCTACCGCTTTAATGCCAAGAGCGGTATTAAGTAGTTGAACAGCTGCAAAAATGAGAAAACACACAAACCAGTTATCAAAGCCTGTCAGGGTAAAAAGAATGGCATTCATGGCAGTGGCTCCGAAGTAGGTATTTATACCAAACCAGAAAGATGCCGCCAAGCCACGGATGATGGAAGGGATATGTGTCCCTATCGTTCCGAATGGCGCCCTCATATAGACCGGGAATGACAGTCCGTGTTCAATTCCTATGTCTCCAGTTATGGTCATGAACAATCCGATGGCTACACTACCTATGATGGTTGCAAGTATGACCCAGCCGAGGGATAAGCTTTGCACGCCTGCTCCTCCAATTGCAAAAGCTGCAAGTACTACTGCCATGCCGACCCACATGACTGCAAAGCCTAGTGTGCCGATTTTTCTGTTTGAGTGAGAGATTGGCAGCAGGTCTGGCGATTTTAAGTAACTTTCATTCTTTTTCATCACAACACCCCATTAAAAAATTTAGATATCTATCAACTCTTGCAGATCTTCGTTCCGGGTTATCGCTTTCCACTGGGCAAGTGCTTGAACCTCCCTCACCAGGCTTAGATTCCACTGAAAATGTCTCTAATTTACGATGTTTGTTCGAAACCGCTGTTGATTTCCCCAAAATGGCTTAACTTTCCTAGGGGCGGTGCTTGAGCCTCCTCGCTCCGCTGCGGGGTCTCAACCTACCGCTATCTCCCTCAGGAGTCTTCGCCTTTTGCTCCAATCAACAGCTAGAAATTTCTAAGTACATGAGATTTCAATTTTCAGTGGCCTCTCTAACGCTTCAGGGGTCTCAACTTACCGCTATCTCGAGCTGGAGTCTCTCACCCTGCACTTAGAACTGCAAGGGAATAACGCTTATTTTTGATAAAACAAATGCTTGACCTAGGGTGATTTTGTAGGTCAAGCATACGGAGGTTGGTTGAATAGAATTGTTAGGTTAGTTGGGTTAGATGGACAAGGTCTCGTTCTGTTTTAGTTGGGCTGTTGCTCCATATTTGTTTCGTTTAATATATTGACCGTTTCCTGCTTTACCGACAAATTGCTTATCACGGACGACAAAGTCACCTCTCACCAAGACAGAAACAGGTTCACCGGTAATTTTCATTCCTTCAAATGCATTATAATCAACGGCCATATGGTGGGTGGACGCTGATATTATCCTTTCGTGGTTCGGATCGAAAATGACGATATCTGCATCAGCTCCAACAGATATGGTTCCTTTTTTAGGAAACATTCCAAAAAGCTTTGCGACTCTTGTGGATACAATGTCGACGAACTGATTGATGGATATCCGCCCTTTTTTCACACCTTCTGAAAACAAAATACTGACTCTGTCTTCAATCATAGGCCCCCCATTTGGTATTTTGGTAAAGTCACCTTTTCCAAGCGTTTTTTGACCTTCAAAATCAAACGAACATTGATCAGAGCCAAGTGTCTGAAGCTGACCGCTTTTTAAGGCATTCCACAAAACATCTTGATGCCATTTATCACGCAATGGCGGGGACCAGACATATTTAGCGCCTTCAAAATTCGGTTTCTCCAAATAGCTTTTATCAAGAGCCAGGTATTGCGGACAGGTCTCTCCCCAAATCTCCACTCCTTTGTTTCTTGCTTCGGCAATTTTTCCCACAGCTTCTGCACAGGACACATGAACGACATAAAGTTGAGAATCAGCTAGAGAAGTTAGTTGTGCAGCCCTTCCAGTGGCTTCTCCTTCCACTTCTGGTGGCCTTGTTAGGGCATGGTAGATTGGGTCTGTATTCCCATTTTCCAATGCTTCCTTAGTTAAATAATTAATAACGTCTCCGTTTTCAGCATGAACCATGACAAGTGCACCGAGGTCTTTTGCTGCCTTTAAGGTATGGAAGAGAGTTGCATCATCTGCCTGGAATACATTTTTATATGCCATAAATACTTTAAAAGATGTGATGCCTTCTTTCTCAATAACTTGAGGAAGCTCCTTTAAGACCGTTTCGTTCATTTCACCAATCATCAAATGGAAGCTGTAGTCGATCACTGCTTTATCCTTTGACTTGTCATGCCAAGTTTTAATAGCATCTTGAAGCGGTCGGCCCTTTTCTGTCAAACAGAAATCAATGATGGATGTCGTTCCTCCAAAAGCAGCAGCCATTGTTCCACTTTCAAAATCATCTTTAGTTACTGTGCCTCCAAAAGGCATATCCAAATGAGTATGAGGGTCAATTGCACCAGGGAATATATAACAGCCTTTTGCATCAATCACTTCCGCATCTGCAGAAGAAAGGTTGAGCCCGATGGAAGAGATGGTTTCTCCTTCAATTAAGATGTCCGCTTCATACTGATCGCTTGCTGTCACAATAATTCCGTTCTTTATTAATTTTTTTGCTGCCATTTGTTCCATTCCCCCTTATTTAACCGTATCCACTTCACATTGCTTCAATAAACCAAGAGCAGACTGCCTGTCATTCCATGTCATCGGCGGCTGTTCATGCGGAAGCTCCACCATAGTGATAGCATCATCCACCGGACAGACAATGGAACATAGATTACATCCAACACAATCTTCTTCTCTAACCTGTAAGTATGATTTCCCTGAAGAATCTTTAAGCATATCAATACACTGATGAGAAGTATCCTCACAGGCAATATGACATTTATTACAGTTAATACAGGTATCCTGATTGATTCTTGCTACAATCTTGTAGTTCAAATCGAGATTGCCCCAATCCGAATATTTCGGTACAGACTTCCCTACAAGGTCCATCACCTTCGCAATTCCTTTTTCATCTAAGTAATTATTCAGTCCATCAAGCATGTCTTCTACAATTCGGAAACCATGATGCATGGCTGCGGTACAGATCTGAACACCTGTTGCACCCATTAACATGAACTCCACTGCATTTTGCCAGTTAGAGACACCGCCCATCCCGGAAATCGGCACATTTATTCTTGGATTTCTTGCACATTCTCCCACCATATTAAGGGCTATCGGTTTTACTGCAGGTCCACAATATCCACCATGGGCACCTTTCCCACCTACATGCGGTATCGTGTTCCAGCTATCAATGTCCACACCAGCAAGGCTGTTTATCGTATTGATCATACTGACAGCATCCGCTCCCCCTCTGACTGCTGCCTCAGCCGTCACCGTGATGTCTGTGATATTTGGGGTCAATTTAACAATGACAGGAGTATTTGCCGCTTCTTTAGCCCAATACGTTTGCCTTTCCACTAGATCCGGAACCTGACCGGATGCGGAACCCATGCCTCGTTCCGCCATTCCGTGCGGACAGCCAAAGTTCAACTCAAGTCCGTCCACACCAACCGCTTCCACTTTTTTCACAATTTCATGCCACTTTTCCTGTTTTGGTTCTACCATCAAAGAGGCAATGACGGCTCGATCTGGAAACTTCTTTTTGGTTTCTTCTATTTCTCTTAAATTCACTTCCAGAGGTCTGTCGGTAATAAGTTCAATATTATTGAACCCGGCTACTCTCTGCCCATTAAAACTTACCGCTGCAAATCGTGACGACACATTGATGATTGGATCGCCAAGCGTTTTCCACACAGCGCCTCCCCACCCTGCTTCAAAAGCACGCTGAACTTGATAACCAGAATTAGTTGGCGGTGCAGAAGCAAGCCAGAATGGATTAGGTGCTTTAATGCCTGCCAAATTTATTGATAGATCTGCCAAATGCTTTCCCCCCTCTTATTCTTATTTAGGCCGTCTCCACCTTGTTTTTTACCAGTTTTTCATACAGTGCATATGCGGTAAGTTTTCCTTGTTCCGCAGCAGTTACCACCATGGCCTCCCCTTGCCCCTTACCAAATACGACATCCCCGCAGGCGAATACTTTTTCATTGGAGGTTTGGTGAGTATGCTTATCTATTTTCACAACTCCACCGTCGTGAATGAGACCAAATTCTTCAATGAGACTTGTATATCTTGTTTGACCTATCGCCTTAATGACTGCGTCAACTTGCAGTGTGAATTCGGAATCTTTCACTTTCACAGGCCTTCTTCTTCCGTCAGTATCTGGAGCACCAAGTTCCATCCTTATACATTCGATGGCCGTGACATCACCACTTTCGTTTCCGATAATTTTACTCGGCGCTGTAAGCCAGCGGAACTCTACACCATCCTGCTTTGCAAACTCATATTCAAAATCATAGGCAGTCATTTCTTCCTGGGTTCGTCGGTATAATATTTTTACATTTTCTGCGCCAAGCCTTACCGAACAGGTAGCACCATCAATGGCAGTATTTCCTGCTCCAATGACCACGACATTTTTTCCTTTGAATTTATCTGTAATGCTATTGGTCTTTGTTTCTTTTACAAAGTCAATGGCATCATACACTCCATTCAGTTCTTCTCCGTCTATTCCTAGCATTGGAACACTAGCCATGCCAATTGCTAAAATAACACCATCATAATGAGTCAGGATTTCTTCAACTGAAATGTCCACTCCCACTCTTGTATTGGTACGGATATCCACATCCAAGCTTTTAACCTGTTCCACTTCCCAAAAAGAAACACTTTTAGGTAGACGGAAGGAGACTATGCCGTACGTATTCAGACCACCTGCTTCTGGCTCTGCTTCAAATACAGTGACTTGAAATCCAAGTAGAGCCAATTCGCGAGCTGCAGAAAGCCCAGCTGGTCCACCCCCGACTATCGCTACTTTTTTCCCATTGGATTTTCCTTTTTGGAAAAGAACTTGCTCATTTCTAATGGCCCAATCTGTTGCATATCGCTGAAGATCACCAATGATAATTGGTTTTGTATGGTGATTCAGAACGCAGGCCCCTTCACAAAGTTCCTCTGTCGGACATACCCTCGAACAACTTGCTCCGACAGGGTTGGCACTCATAATTGTTTTAGCTGAACCTTTTAAATTACCGGAAGCAATTTTTTTTATAAAAGAAGGGATATCAATGCTTGTCGGGCACGCTACAATACATGGTGCATCGTAGCAATATAAACAACGGTTGGCCTCTTCTAGTGCTTCCCTGTCTGTTAAACCCGGTTTTGCTTCCATAAAGTTAAGCGTTAAATCTTCTAAATCAATTCGTTTCATGGCCCCTTTCACATACCCACTCTCCTTTTATCCATTTCTCGCAAGAAAAAAAGGTAATCCATATCGACGGATGTGCCCAATATAAATACTGGAATCAGGTTCACAAACTGCGAATGAATTACCTCTTGTCCTTTACGGCAAAAGTGCGGTCATTTCTTCATATGTCTCCGGTCGTCTGTCACGGTAAAATTGCCACACATCTCTCACTTCACGGATTAATTTTTTATTCATTTCACCAATGATAACTTCATCTTGGTCCCTGCTACCGACGGATACAAACGACCCTCGTGGATCAACTAAATAAGACTGTCCATAAAACTCGCCCATTTTCCAAGGACCTTCCACTCCAACCCTGTTGATGGCACCAACATAATAGCCATTTGCCACTGCATGAGCAGGTTGTTCAAGCTTCCACAAATATTCTGATAAACCAGCCACTGTAGCGGAAGGATTAAAGACAATCTCAGCACCTTTCAAACCAAGCAGTCTTGCACCTTCAGGAAAATGTCGGTCATAGCATATGTACACACCAACTTTGGCATATGCTGTATCAAAAATCGGATAACCAAGGTTCCCTGGTTTAAAATAGAATTTCTCCCAGAAACCATGTCCTTGATCTCCTACCCCAACTTGAGGAATATGTTGTTTACGGTATTTTCCGAGATATTTGCCATCCGCATCAATAACAGCTGCGGTATTGTAGTACGTCGCGATGCCTTCTCTTTCATAAATGGGAAGTACAATGACCACCCCAAGTTCTTTAGCAAGGTCTTGGAAGAGTTTTGTGGTGGGACCATTTGGAATTTCTTCGGCAGCCTCATACCACTTCGCATTCTGTTCACTGCAAAAGTACGGACCGTAGAAGATTTCCTGAAGGCAGATAATTTGAGCACCCTTTGCTTTCGCTTCCCTTACAAGTTTAATGTGCTTTTCAATGGCTGCTTTTTTATGTACTTCCACAGCCTCTGTGCCATCCACATCATTGGAAGCTTGAATCAAACCTATCATCACTTTGTCGGACATATATGAACCTCCTTTTGATGATTGCATGCAAAAATAAATTATTAGAATAATTAGAACTTTATGTATATTTTACTGTCTTTAGGATTGTATTTCACTATACATAATGTCAAATGATACAAGGGTAGGACTGTCCACAATGTAAAACGGAAATCAATCTGAATAAATGTAATAAACCCGCTCCTATAAAAGGAACGGGTTCATTTTAAGAAAACAATCGCTTGGCTTGCTTTCTCATCTTCTTCATATTACGTTTGGAAGTCATATCTCCCAAAAAGTTTTGCACATCATTATTTCGGCTTAGTCGAGTGGCAGCGGCTCCAAGGCCAATCATTAACAAGGATGTCATAGCTCTGTTCATGCGACTCACTCCCAAGTTTTAGTTACATACTAATTTGTCGATCGTCTTCATGAAATAAATCATCCAAAGAACTCAACGTCCCATCCTCTTCCACTTGATGAGTATGGACCATTCCTTTGGATACGGATAGCTCAATAAAACAACCCCAACAATAATACTGATTCACACCGATTTTACCGATATCTTTACTTTTGCAATTAGGACAACAAAGGACCATCATTGACACCTCGCGTTAGGATAGTACAGAAACGACGACGGTATCTTTTCCAATGACAAGATCTGAAGGATTCTTTACAATTTTCTTTCCTTCCGACAAATCTGCAAAAAAACCGTCCGTTACCTCATATCCTACGATTGTGCCCGTTTCCTCTTCGAAATATACATCATCCAATAGACCAAGCTTATCCCCTTCTCCCGTTATAAAGGATTTCCCTTTTATACCGTGAAAATGATGATAATACACTTGTCCATCTTTTTTGGTAACTGGGGTAAGAGCATGTTCTCCCACCATGATCCCTTCATCACCAAAGGAGTGGATATATGAAAAGGGTAGAAACTTCGCCCGATGGAATATACCTTTGCCATCGATGATCAGCCCTTTGATGCGCCCTGGTTCTTCTATGCAAAGATCCTTTATTCGGCCAATCTTATTGCCTGATGCCATATCGTAGATTAGCATCCCAATCACTCGAGAAAATGTTCTCAAAGAATCCACCTCTTTTCGAACATTACTAGCTTTTGTCTGATTGGTTCTCCTGATACTGCGAAAGGTTTTCCATTTTAAAATAGGTGTTTTCAAGCAAAAACAGGCCAAATTTCTCCACCATTGACCAAGCAGTATTTTGGACGTCGAATAGTATGTATAGAATTCGTTATAAGGAGGTGTAAATGATGCCAAAATATTATTACTATATGAGTGAACAAAGAATGGCTATGGATGACGACGCAACAGAATATGAGTATAAGTATGAAAAAAAGGATCATTGTAAGAAACATGACAAAAAAGACCACAAGAAAAATCGTTCAAAATTAGTGGAATTTGCTTATGAAACAGCAGACCCCATTGTAACACTACCTTTACCTCTAACCTTCCCTCTAAGCGCACAACCACAAGTCATTGCTACAGCCACTCTAAAGGATGTTGAAAAAGGGAATGTCGTATGGCTAAATGGTCTTTACCACGTGAACAACAACTCGCCGGAATTTGCAGATCTCTTTACAAGAATTTATCGTGGTAACATTTCTCCTGGAAACCTAATTTATCAGAGCATTGTAGAAATTGATGCAGAAGGAAACGACGACGCAACAGAATCTGTTACTCAGTTCGTGGATGTGATTCCTGCTGATGCTAAAGATGTGACTTATTTTCTAACTTCTCAAAAAGGTCCGTTTTCTGAAGACCTGAATGTATTTGCCTACGGCCCTATTACCTTCACTGCTGCAGAAATCAAACAAGAAGACTAACTTTAAGTAAAATTCAATGAAGCTTGCCCATTGGTGGACAAGCTTCTTCCATTTGAATTTGTATTTTAGCCATTTTTTATTATTCTTCATCCATAAAATCATATGGACTGACATTTTCCATTCCAATGTTGGCATCTTTCCAAAAAGGGACCTCTTGTAGAACGGGATCAATGACTTCGTTGTCTGGTAAAGATTCCGACTGTTTCATTCGAAGCCTTTCTTTTAGGGATGTTTGCCTTGCCATTTCATCCGCACGTTGCACACCAAGTTTTAATGCTTCTTCTTCGCCACAAAGAATTAAAAAACGCTTAGCCCTTGTAACCGCTGTATACAGTAGATTCCGTCGTAACATCCGGTAATAGCTTTTCACAACAGGCAATACGACAATTGGGAATTCACTTCCTTGGGACTTATGTATGGAACAGCAATAGGCATGAGTTATCTGTCCTAGATCTTGCTTGGTGTAAGTTACTTCATTGCCATCAAAGGAGACAATGACCATGTCTTGTTTTTCCGTATTTTCTTTTGCGTAAAAAATGGAAACTACTTCACCTATGTCCCCGTTGAATACATTACTTTCTGGTTGATTGACAAGCTGCAGCACTTTATCACCGGTTCGATAGACCACATTCCCAAAATTCAATTCTCGCCGTTGTTCACTTTTTGGATTAAAAAGTTCCTGAAGCATTTCATTTAGTTTATCTATACCGGCAGTTCCTCTATACATAGGGGCAAGCACCTGTATATCACGTGCCGTATAGCCCTTGCTTTGTGCGTTTGCACAAACTTTTTTTACTACGTCTAATATTTGCGACTGTCCACATTTAATAAAGGATCGGTCCTTCTGTCCAGATGAAATGTCTGCTGGCACTACACCGTCTTTCATGTCGTGGGCCAACTCAATGATCGATGAACCATCTGCCTGTCTGTAGATGTCAGTCAGTTGCACGGTAGGGATTTCTTTAGATGCTAGTAAATCTTTTAATACTTGTCCAGGACCAACGGATGGAAGCTGATCTTCATCTCCCACCAATACGACCTGTATATCCTCAGGGAGAGATTTAAACAGTTGATTTGCAAGCCAGATATCCACCATTGACACTTCATCCACAATGAGTAGCTTTCCTGATATGGGGTTTTCTTCGTCATGTTGAAACCCTTCCGAGCCATTCCAACCGAGTAGCCTATGAATAGTCAAAGAAGGAAGCCCAGTCGCTTCACTCATGCGTTTGGCAGCGCGTCCTGTTGGGGCGACAAGCATAATCGGAAAAGGATCGTCTTTACTGTAATCATTAGGTTCCAATGAACAACCATGAAGGTCTGAGTACAGTTCTACGATTCCCTTGATAACGGTCGTTTTACCTGTCCCTGGTCCACCTGTCAAAAGAAGCATGGGCGTCATTAGTGCTTGCTGAATGGCTTCTTTTTGTGAAGGAGCATACTGAACCTTCAATCTGTCTTCTAATTCACCTAATGCTAGCAGGAACTCTGATTCAGGAAACTGGTCGGCATACTGGGTTTGCTCGAGCACCCTTTTTATATTTGTAACCACCCCTTGTTCAGAAAAATAGAGACTAGGTAAATACACTTTTCCTTCCTCAACTTTAAGTTTCCCTTCTTCTGTTAGTTGCATAATTTCCCGAGAAATGTCAGACTCTGCGACTAGGCCATGCTGCTTTTCGTTTAAAAGTCTGACGACCGCTTCCGTAAGCTGTTCCTCATGCACGTAACAGTGACCTTCCTGCATGGAATGCTGTTCAAGCATATACAAGCAGCCGGCCCTGATGCGATCTGGATGATTTCCAGAAATACCAAAGTGATTTCCAAGTTCATCTGCTCTGGCAAAACCAATACCCTCTACTGTTTCCACAAGCTCGTACGGGTTTTTCTGCAGCGTTTCAATCGTTTGGTCCTTATAGGCCTGATAAATTTTCATCGACAATTGCGGGCCAAAACCAAACTGTGACAGGGCAATCATAACCTGCTCCAACCCTTGATGTTCCATCAACGTATCATAAAGCAGTTTCGCTTTATCACCGGCAAGCTTTGGAATGGAATCAAGTACAGAAGGATTCTCGAGTATTTTAGAAATGGAATTTTCACCAAGAGCATCTGCAATTTTTTCTGCCGTCTTTCTCCCGATGCCTGAAAACAAATCACTTGAAAGATACTGGACAATACCGTGTCTTGTTTGTGGAATATCTTTACGAAAGTGCTCCACATGAAACTGAAGTCCAAACCGAGGATGTTCCTTCATCTGTCCGAAAAATATGTATGTCTCGTCTTCATGAATGCGAGGGAAATAACCAGTCACGACCGCTTCTTTTTCTTCATAGGCAACATTCGTCTCCGTCACTCTAATCCGCACCACTGAATACATATTAGATTCATTATGAAAGATGGTGACGAGATGCGATCCTTTAATAAACTTTTCATGTTCCTCGAACAAATCGAGGGAGGATTGCTGCTTTTGGTCCTTCATGGAATTCCCCTCCGTTCCCTAGTTTTCTTCTGTGAGAATTTTTCTCGCATGTGCAGCTAGCATATGATCTGCCTGTACATCCAATGCTTTATCCAGATTCTCCAACGCTTTTTCCCTGTTTTCTTGGTATGCATAAGCAACACCCAAGTTGTAAAAAGCATCCGCGTGCATTGGATCTGCATCTACTACGTTTTCAAACTCCATTGTCGCTTCTTCAATGAGACCTTGGCCAGCTAAACAAAGTCCGTATTGAAATCTTGCCTCTGCATCTTCAGGTTTTAATTCTACAGCACGTTGAAAATATGGCAGAGCAAGCTTTGGCTGTTCAAATTGCAATAGGGTCATCCCAAGCATAAAGAAGATATCACTGTCATTAACACCTTTTTTCATGGCAAGTTCAAACTGATCTTTTGCTTCATTCCATTTTTCAAGCTGATAATAGACATTTCCAAGACCATAATGAGCAGTTCCGATTGTATCGTCTTTTTCCAGCGCACGTTCAAAAAACTTCATTGCTTTCTCAAGTTCGCCAACAGCACTTAATACATTTCCAAAATTCACATATGCTACCGCATTATCCGGATTCTCTTCAATCTCTTTTGAAAAAGCTGAAAGTGCCTCTTCGTATTTTCCTTCTTGCAGGTATTGAATACCTAATGCATTATTATCTTTCATTTGTACGTACACCTCATCTATTTTCTCAGTCTTTTTAGTATATCATAGAGAAAACCTCCATTCCTTATGGAATCGAGGTTTTCACTTTTATCCTACATACCAAAGTTTTTCATTATTTTTGAACACATGATCAATCGTTCCCCCACCTAGACATTCGTCACCATTATAAAAGACAACTGCTTGTCCAGGAGTAATCGCTCGAACCGGTTCATCAAAGATAACCTTCACTTTATTATCTTCCAAGTGCTGAATCGTCACTTTGTTATCTGCTTGACGATATCGGAATTTAGCTGTGCATTCTATACCATCGGCTGGTGGGTTGTCTGACACCCAACTGATATCTGTAGCAGTGATGGAATCAGAATATAACAATTCGTTATGGAAGCTTTGTCCTACATAAAGGACATTCTTTTCCAGATCTTTTCCAATAACAAACCATGGGTCGCCGCTTCCGCCAATCCCAAGTCCTTGGCGCTGTCCGATTGTATAATACATCAATCCGTCATGTTTTCCTTTGACTTCGCCATCCATGGTCAACATATTCCCTGGTTGCGCAGGAAGGTACCCACTCAGGAATTCTTTGAAATTGCGTTCTCCAATAAAGCAGATTCCCGTGCTGTCCTTTTTCGTTGCAGTTGCAAGGCCTGCACGTTTAGCAATTTCACGCACTTCTGATTTTTCAATATTGCCTATTGGGAACATTACTTTAGATAATTGTTCTTGGCCCAATTGATTCAAGAAATACGTTTGGTCTTTGTTGTCATCAAGGCCGCGAAGCATTTTGTATTCGCCATCGCGGAATTCCACTTGCGCATAGTGACCTGTAGCTAAATAATCTGCACCTAGGTCCAATGCGTGTTCAAGGAAAGCCTTGAACTTGATTTCTTTGTTACACATTACGTCAGGATTTGGTGTACGTCCTGCTTTGTATTCATCTAAGAAATATTGGAACACTTTGTCCCAGTATTGTTTTTCGAAATTTACCGCGTAATAAGGGATACCGATTTGGTTGCAGACACGGATGACATCATTGTAGTCTTCTGTTGCTGTACAAACTCCGAATTCATCGGTGTCGTCCCAGTTTTTCATGAAAATGCCGATTACATCGTAGCCTTGTTCTTTTAAGAGAAGGGCGGCTACTGATGAATCTACTCCACCTGACATTCCTATTACTACACGGGTATCTTTTGGTGCTTTTGTCATCTTGATCACCCCGTATTTAATTATTTTATTTATTCCGTTTACACTCTGTAGATTTCCGTTCCAGGTGTTCGCTTTCCTAGGGGCAGTGCTTGAGCCTCCTCGGCTGCGCCTGCGGGGTCTCAACCTACCGTTATCTCCCCTAGGAGTCTCACACCTTGCACTCCAATCTACAGGGAGATCTTATCTACTATTTCGTGTTAGCCGTTTTACTACTTTGGCTGTTTCTTTGGCAGCGTGTGTGATGTCTTCGATTGTGTTTCCTAGTCCGAAGCTGAATCGGATGGAGGAAGCTATTTTGTCTGAATCTTTTCCGAACATGGCGACTAGGACATGGGAGGGGTCGATGGAACCTGCTGTGCATGCCGACCCGCTTGACACTGCAATACCTGCCAAATCCATGTTAACCAATAAGGACTCTACATTGGTCCCTGGAAAATATACATTCAGCACATGCGGTAATGTTTCTTGTGAACCGTTGTTGACTTCAAAAGACACATCTTCTTCGCGCCAAACTTGTAGCATTGTTTCTTTAAAGCTTTTATACAATGCTACTTTTTCTTTTGCTTGCTCCATACTTAATTCAATCGCTGTTTTCAATCCGACGATTCCTGCGACATTTTCGGTGCCTGCGCGTCGTTTGCGTTCTTGTTCACCACCATAGGTCAAGTTGGAGAAGTTTGTACCAGACCTTGCATATAAAAAGCCAACTCCCTTAGGACCGTTAATTTTATGGGAGGACATGGAAAGAAAATCAATGCCTTGTTCTTCCACATCGATAGGAAGAAGTCCGAAAGCCTGTACAGCATCTGTATGAAAATAAGCTTGATGTTCCTTCAACAGATCGCCAATTTCCATAATTGGCTGAACCGATCCTACCTCATTATTTCCATACATGATGGTGACAAGAATGGTTTGATCGGTAAGTGCAGCTTTTAAATCAGCTAATTTAATCTGTCCTTGTTGATCGACAGGCAAATACGTTATTTCAAAACCTTCTTTTTCTAGTTGCTCACATGTATGAAGAACCGCATGGTGTTCAATTTGCGTTGTAATGATATGATTTCCACGCGTTCTGTTGGCTCGAGCGACCCCTATAATTGCTAAGTTGTCCGCTTCTGTTCCTCCACTTGTAAAAATGATTTCTGTTTCTTTCGCACCGATGGAAGTGGCTGCAACGTGCCTTGCTTCATCAACGAGGTGCCTCGTTTTTCTTCCAAATCCATGGATACTGGAAGGATTTCCGAAATCCTCTCTCATGACAGGAAGCATACTATCGAGGACAGCTGGGTGCATGGGTGAGGTTGCCGCATGATCTAAATAAATCTGTTTCAATGAGGACGCCTCCTTTCCTACTAGTTAATGTTCCCCTGTTCCACTGCTTAGATGTAGAACATATATGCTTCTTGATCTCCGCCTTCATAATTGGCCAAATCATCAAGTGTTGTACTATCCAATACGTCTTTAACTGCATCACGGATCCGAATCCATAGCTCTCGTTTCGCTGGTTCTTCATCGTCAATTACTTCAACCGGGCTAATTGGGCCTTCTAAAACACGAATGATATCTCCAGCCGTAATTTTCGTAGGTTCATCTGCTAAAATATAACCACCATACGCCCCTCTTATACTTTTTACAAGTCCAGCATTACGAAGGGGTGCAATTAATTGCTCCAAATAGTGCTCCGATAGGTCGTGCGTTTGCGCAATCGTTTTTAACGAAAGTGGACCTTCTCCCACATTTTTGGCGAGTTCAATCATAATGGTCAATCCGTAACGTCCTTTGGTTGAAATTTTCATCTCCGAACACCTCTACTCTTTCTATTCAGTTTCTATATTTGAAAAGTTACCTTTTTATCTTTTTTATGTTGAATTTTATCAAGTAATGAGTCCGTTGCCCTTTGACAGGCAGGCAGCGTCAGACCGACGATGCTCCCGATAGTAAGACTGAATAGTATGGTTCCGATAAAGACAGGTCCACCTAAAAGCCAACCTAAACATAATACTACTAATTCCATTCCTAATCTAATATATTGCACTTTCCACCGTGTCACTTCCGTCAAGGCAATCATTAGGCTATCTCTTGGCCCTGCACCACAACGGGAGGAAATGTAGACACCAATTCCAATTCCGATAACTAATACACCCAATAAAAGCATGGCAAGCTTCCCGATAAACAGATCTGGCGTGTGCAATTGGGGGATCATCATATACAAATCAATGAAGATTCCGACCATCAGCATATTCAAAAAAGCTCCTAATGGAGGCAGCTTTTTCGTAATCATAGTAGAGATCATCAAAATAAAAAAGCCCACAATAATGGACCAGGTACCAATAGTGAGTCCGATTTGGTAGAAGAGTCCAATGTGAAAGACATCCCATGGCGCACTGCCCAAGTCAGCACGTATCATTAAGACAATTCCAAAGGCCATAATAAACAGCCCGATAAAATAGATGGCCCATTTTGCCAAAAACAACCTTCTGCCTATACTACGCTCTCCTTGCATGCAGCCTCTACCCTTCTGTCTTTACTTGTTTCTGTCTCTTATTAAAATCTATCCTATTATAGCATAATTTCAAAGGTTTTACATTTTGTCTGTTTTGTTTTAATGCATGATGCTAATTATGGTACAGTGGGTATGGGACACTAGATGTCATTGTACGCAGGAAGGTGTTTATATGAACAATAAACCACTGGCCTTTCGGATGAGGCCTCGCACCATAGATGAAATGGTAGGTCAGGAGCATCTTGTAGGAGAAGGGAAAATCATTCAACGAATGGTAAAAGCAAAACATCTCTCCTCTATGATTCTTTACGGGCCCCCTGGGATAGGAAAAACGTCCATCGCCACAGCGATTGCCGGCAGTACACAATATGCATTCCGGACATTAAATGCGGTGGTACATAATAAAAAAGACATGGAAATAGTAGCAGAAGAAGCAAAGATGTCAGGCAAAGTCATTCTTATTTTGGATGAAGTGCACCGACTTGATAAGGCGAAACAGGACTTTCTGTTGCCTCACCTTGAAAATGGAAGAATTGTTTTAATTGGAGCCACTACAAGCAATCCTTATCATGCAATCAACCCTGCCATTCGTAGCAGATGCCAAATTTTCGAGCTGCATCCTTTGTCTGTAACGGAAATCAAACAAGTCATCACGCAAGCACTGAAAGACGAGGAACGAGGTTTAGGTGACTATCAAGTTGAATTGGATGATGGAGCATTGGAGCATTTTGCGAATGGTTGCGGCGGGGATGTTCGTTCTGCGTTAAATGCATTGGAGCTAGCCGTACTTTCCACTACTCCAAATGATGATGGAAAAATAATGATTGGGGTAGAAACAGCTGAAGAATGCCTGCAAAAGAAAAGCTTTTATCATGACAAAGATGGGGATGGGCATTATGACGTACTATCCGCGTTTCAAAAGTCCATTCGCGGAAGTGACGTGGATGCAGCTCTTCATTATTTAGGGCGTTTGATTGAAGCAGGGGATCTTGTGAGTATTGGAAGAAGACTGCTTGTAATCGCTTATGAGGATATAAGCTTGGCCAATCCACAAGCGGGGGCACGAACTCTCTCTGCAATTGAAGCCGCAGAAAGACTTGGATTCCCAGAAGCTAGGATCCCTTTGGCAAATGCGGTTATCGAACTTTGCCTTTCTCCTAAGTCAAACTCCGCCTATAAAGCGCTGGATGAAGCCTTAGCTGACATCAGAAAAGGACTTGTAGGCGAAGTTCCTGCCCATCTGAAGGACGCACATTATAAAGGGGCAGCCTCACTTGGCCGAGGCATTGAATATAAATATCCGCATGACTACCCTAGCGGATGGGTTGCTCAGCAATACTTACCGGACAAACTGAAACATAAATCCTATTACAAACCTAAAGACACGAGCAAATTCGAAACTGCCCTTGGGCAAATATATGAAAAAACGAAGAAGAAAAGATAAGGGGACCCGTTTCCCCTTATTTTTTATGTTAATCTAGTAAACTTTCGTATATTCCTCCTCTTTTCTGGAAAAGATGGTAGAAAACGACCGTTATAAGGAGTGGATTATAATGAAAGTAAGACAAGATGCATGGTCCCATGAAGATGATTTATTGCTTGCTGAGACTGTTTTACGATACATAAGAGATGGTGGTACGCAACTTGCAGCCTTTGAAGAAGTCGGAGATGCCTTAAATCGAACATCGGCCGCATGTGGATTCAGATGGAATGCAGAAGTCAGAAAAAAATATGAACCTGCTGTTGCTATAGCAAAGAAACAACGAAAAGAGAAAAAGCGAGCGCAAGAAAAGCTAGCAAAGGAACAACAAAAAAGCGAATCTGTTACAGAAAAGAAAGCTACCAATCAACCAATTGAATTGGAATGGCTTCCTGCACCAAAATTAGATTCTAATGAAAAGGTCACCCTGCCATTTGAATATGATATGGAGGAAGATGAAGAATACGCACCGCTTCCAGTGCGAAAAGAAAAAGCAACTATGGCTGCATCTTCTTCCATTACCCTTGAGGATTGCATTCATTTTTTGCAAAATTTCCATCAACACCAGAATTCCGATTATCGCTTGCAGTTGGAAAGTGATAGACTTCAAAAAGAGAATCAATTGCTGAAGCAGAAAAACCAATCCCTTGAAAAGCAGCTTAAGAATTTAGAAGAACAACAAGTTGCGATAAACGAAGACTATGAAATGCTAGTCCAGATCATGGACCGGGCAAGAAGATTGACCGGCAACAGCGTGCAAGATGAAGTGATGTGAAAATAAAAAGGAGGCCTCGTCATGAGTTGACGAGGCCTTCTTTCTTTTGTTATTGCTTTCCACCGACACGTTGGATTTTTACATCTTTCAAAATGTCATTGATTACGTACCCACCAAGGATAAGTCCCGCAACAGATGGAACAAATGCATTGGAGGAAGGTGGCATTTTTGCTTTGCGAATTTCTGCGTTATCATTTCCAACTGTTTTACGAACATCCTCTCGAATGACAATTGGGCTTTCATCTGAAAATACCACTTTGATCCCACGATGTATCCCTTCTTTACGAAGGCGTGTGCGAATGACTTTTGCAATTGGATCTGTATGCGTTTTAGAGATATCCGCCATTTTGAAGCGGGTTGGATCCATCTTGTTTGCCGCTCCCATACTGGAGACCATAGGAATCTTGCGTTTTAAACACTCTTTCATTAAGTGAATTTTATAGGAAATCGTATCAGAAGCATCAATCACATAATCCAAGCCGTAGCTGAAGAACTCCTCGTACGTTTCTTCTGTGTAGAACATTTTTAATGCTATTACTTCACAATCAGGATTAATGTCTTGAATTCGAGCTTTCATCAGATCAGCTTTTGGTTGCCCCACCGTGGACATAAGTGCATGAATCTGACGGTTTACATTGGTAATATCCACATCATCTTTATCCACTAAAATAAGACGGCCGACACCAGAACGCGCCAACGCTTCTGCTGAGAAAGAGCCTACCCCGCCTATTCCTAATACTGCAACCGTGCTATTTTTAAGGGTTTCAAGGCCTTCTTTACCTATTGCCAATTCGTTTCGTGAAAATTGGTGTAACATTGCATATCAACTCCATTTATCGCTTGTTTCATTTTTAATGTCTTTTAAAGATTGTACCCGAAATCGAATATAACATACTTTGGGTGAAAAGCAAGTAGTCGGATAGGAATTTTTCTTTTTTACGAATTGGGTTTCAATACCTTATAATGAAGGGAATAGTAACTGAATATTATTTTTTTATTGAAAGCGGGGAGTTTGTATTGAAGAATCTTTTAAAGGCCTTATCTTACTTCTTAGTTATTGGCAGTGGTTTAGTAACAATCTTTCGCTTGAACAAAACGAATAAGCAGTTAATGGCAAGGGAAACAACAGCTTTTCAAGTAAAGCAAACGTTGGAAGCGATTGCTGCTACATTGGAGAAAACACAAGAAAGCGAGCGCAGTACTTTAGCAGAAGCCAAACAAAGTACAGTGGATTCTGTTAATGATGAAGAGCTGACTGTTTTGACTACAAAAGATGAGTTGAAACAAGATGACCAAGTATCGGAAGAGGAACAGCAAGAAGCTCCCCCATTAATAAAAGCAAACAAGAATGCGCGTGGTGAATACATTTATCACGTTCCAGGCGGCGTTTTCTATGAGCGCACGACTCCGGTGGAATGGTTTCACACTGAAGAAGAGGCGCAGGCAAAGGGATACAGAAAGTCAGCGAGGTAAGAGTTAATTGTGGTACAACCTTCATTTCGAGTGAGGGTTGTTTTTTTTGTTCGTTTTGGAAATTTAAGACAAGGACGATGAGGTTACTCCTTATCAGGGAGTCATCCGATACCTATGGGGACAATGTTGACGGGATTTCATCGTCGTCTTTGGAAGTCATACATCACCTATGAGGACAATGTTGGTGGGGTTCCTCCTTATCAGGGAGTCATACGCGCCTTATGAGGACAATGTTGACGGGATTTCATCGTCTCGGGGAGTCATACATCACCTATGAGGACAATGTTGACGGGGTTCCTCCTTATCAGGGAGTCATACGCGCCTTATGAGGACAATGTTGACGGGATTTCATCATCACGGGGAGTCATACATCACCTATGAGGACAATGTTGACGGGGTTCCTCCTTATCAGGGAGTCATACGATACCTATGAGGACAATGTTGACGGATTCCCACCTTCTCAGGGAGTCATACAACACCTATGAGGACAATGTTGATGGGATTTCATCGTCTCAGGGAGTCATACAACCCCTATGAGGACAATGTTGACGAGATTTAACCAACACAGGGAGTCATACGAAACCTATGAGGACAATGTTGGCGAGATTTCACCAACTCAGGGAGTCATACAACTCCTATGAGGACAATGTTGATGGGTTCCCACCTTAACAGGGAGTCATACGGCATAAAATTCACTATAATAACACAAAAAACCGGCATCCCGCATTAAAGCGAGATACCGGTTTTTAATCCGTATGTAGGCAAGTCCCAATCGTGCCGTCGTCGATGCCTTCGTTTTGATCCCCGCTCACAGCAGGTGGGTGCTCTGTTTCATGCGTGTAGTAAGTCCTCACGAGGAAGGCATTTACGCAGCGACGAAAACTCTGAGCTCCCGTATAATCTATTGTTCGGTCAAAACAATAGGTTATACGACGAACACATCAGGACTTGCGACTTCTTGAAATTATATTAACACAAAGGGTATAGGTTTTCAACTTCTACCGTATGGGAAAATCTACTCTTTTTTGACAGCTAGCGACAAATGTAACTCGTCTAATTGCCCACCTGCAACTGGACTTGGTGCTGCTGTCAGGATGCAGCTTGCACTTGCCGTTTTAGGGAATGCAATCGTGTCACGAAGATTTGTTCTTCCTGCCAACAGCATAACTAAACGATCTAACCCAAGTGCGATTCCACCATGTGGAGGGGTTCCATATTCAAATGCCTCTAGTAGGAAACCGAACTGCTCGGTTGCCTCTTCTTTACTGAAACCAAGTACTTCAAACATTTTTTCCTGGATATCACGTTCGTAAATACGTAAAGAACCTCCGCCTAGCTCATATCCGTTCAATACTAAATCGTAGGCTTGAGCACGAACTTCACCTGGGTTTGTTTCAAGCAATGGAAGGTCTTCGCGAACCGGCATGGTAAATGGATGGTGAGCGGCAAAGTAGCGGCTTGCTTCCTCATCGTACTCTAGTAAAGGCCAGTCAGTTACCCATAAGAAGTTAAATTTGCTTTCCTCAATTAGACCAAGCTCTTTTCCAAGCTTCAAGCGAAGAGCACCTAGTGCATCTGCAACAACAGATTTTTTATCTGCTACAAATAGGATCAAGTCACCTTCTGCAGCGTCTAGGGATTGGATGAATCCTTGTTGTTCTTCTTCATTGAAGAATTTTGCGATTGGTCCCTTCAAGCCTTCAGATTCTACTTTTAACCATG
Source organism: Bacillus sp. RO2 (assembly GCF_012911845.1). Classification (GTDB taxonomy): domain Bacteria; phylum Bacillota; class Bacilli; order Bacillales; family Bacillaceae_I; genus Sutcliffiella_A. The sequence goes on from NZ_JAAXCU010000054.1 coordinate 87,414, forward strand.
CTAGACCTTTTGCCCCGTAAACAGAAACAAATTCAGTTAAAGCATCGATGTCTTTACGGGAATATTTGCTTGCCGCACCTTTTACATTGATTGCTTTTACTTGACCTCCATTATTTACAGCTGCGCTGAACACTTTGAATCCACAGTCAGCAACTTGCTCGGACAGGTCAACAAGTTCCATTTCAAAACGAGTATCAGGCTTGTCAGAACCATATCTGTTCATGGCTTCCTGGTAGGTAATACGAGGGAACGTTTCTGGAACATCCACATTTTTGGTATTTTTCATTACCATTCTCATCATATCTTCCATCATACCGATAATTTCTTCTTGTGATAAGAAGGAAGTCTCAATGTCAACCTGTGTGAATTCAGGCTGTCTGTCTGCACGAAGGTCCTCGTCACGGAAGCAACGAGCGATCTGATAATAGCGCTCCACGCCGGAAACCATCAATAGTTGTTTAAAGATTTGCGGAGACTGCGGCAAAGCGTAGAACTCTCCTGGGTGTACTCGGCTTGGTACCAGGTAGTCACGCGCACCTTCTGGCGTGCTTTTAGTCAAAATAGGCGTTTCCACTTCCATGAACTGTTGATCGTTCAAAAATTCACGGATGGAACGCGTTACGTCATGACGCATCTTCAACGTGTCAAACATAACAGGGCGGCGAAGATCCAGGTAACGATATTTCAGACGGATGTCTTCGTTCACTTCCGTTTTGTTGTCCAATACGAATGGTGGTGTTTTAGCAGCATTCAAGACTTCAATTGCCTCTGCATGCACTTCAATTGCACCTGTTTTCAAGTTAGGGTTTACTGTTGCTTCGTCACGCGCAACCACTTTCCCTTTAATGTATAAAACGTACTCGTTGCGTACACTTTCAGCAGTTTTTAAAGCTTCCGCAGAGACGTCTGGATTGAAAACGATCTGTACAAGTCCTGTACGGTCGCGGAGGTCTAAGAAAATAAGTCCTCCAAGGTCACGGCGCTTTTGCACCCAGCCTTTTAGTTCAATTGTTTCACCTATGGATGTTTGAGGTACTTCGCCACAGTTATATGTTCTACCTAGCATCATTTATCTCTCCCCACTTTTCTTTGCTGATAGGAATGCTACCGCTTCTTCAAAAGCAACTTCCTGTTGTTCGCCTGTTTCCATTTCTTTGATAGAGACGACGCCTTTTTCTAACTCATCATCACCAAAAACGATGGTGTATTTTGCTTGCAGGCGGTCTGCCGCTTTGAATTGTGCTTTCAGTTTTTTATCTTGATAATCTTTTTCAGCTACAATCCCTGCTTTTCTTAAATCAAAAAGTAGCTTTACTGCAGTTTCTTTTGCTTTGTCTCCAAGTGCGACCACATAGCAATCAATGGAATCTTCAAATGGAAATTTCACATTTTCTGCTTCCATAGCAGATATCAGACGCTCGATGCTTAATGCAAATCCGATACCAGGTGTTTCTGGTCCACCGATTTCTTGGACCAGCCCGTTGTAGCGTCCACCGCCACATAATGTTGTGATGGCACCAAAACCTTCAGATGTGCTCATGATTTCAAACGCTGTGTGGTAATAATAATCAAGTCCGCGCACTAAATTTGGGTCAATTTCATATTGAATGCCTAGTGCAGATAGGTAAGCTACCACTTTATCAAAATAAGCTTTGGACTCTTCATTCAAGTAATCTAGGATAGATGGTGCCGTTGCCATCAATTCATGATCGCGGTCCTTCTTGCAATCAAGGATTCTGAGGGGATTTTTCTCGAGACGTCCTTGGCAATCGCCACAGAACTCGTTGATTCTTGGTTGGAAGTGATTTATCAACGCATCTCTGTGAGCCTGACGACTTTCCTTATCACCTAAGCTGTTGATGACAACTTTTAAGTTTTTAAGACCTAAACTTTTATATAATTCCACTGCTAGAGCAATTACCTCTGCATCAATGGATGGGTCGTTGCTTCCAAGCGCTTCAATTCCGAACTGAACGAACTGGCGGAAACGCCCTGCCTGTGGACGTTCATAACGGAACATCTGGCCAATATAATAAAGTTTTGTCGGTTGCGTAGGTGAACCGAACATTTTATTGTTTACGTAAGAACGCGCCACTGAAGCTGTTCCCTCGGGACGAAGTGTAAGGCTTCTTCCACCTCGGTCTTCAAAGGTGTACATCTCCTTCTGTACCACATCCGTCGTATCCCCAACACCTCTTAAAAACAACTCCGTGCTCTCAAAAATAGGCGTCCTGATTTCCTTATAATTATATAACTCACAAATCTCCTTCGCCTTCGCCTCAATATACTGCCACTTCTCCACCGTACCAGGTAAAATATCCTGCGTACCACGCGGTATCTGAATCGCCATTTACGGTTCCTCCTTATAAAGGGGTCAGACCCCTCTTTCGTTATTTAAAGTGGTAAAGAGGGGTCTGACCCTCTCTACGTTAATTCGTTACATCAATAAAGCAATTTACATATAAAAAACTCCCGTCCCTTGTTTAGATTCTAAACAAGGGACGGGAGTTGTATGTCCCGTGGTGCCACCCTAATTGAAGTAGTTTGTAGGCTCAGCATAGCATATTGATAAAGAATTAAGATGCTATGTGCCTATGGTTACTTCCACTCAAGCAGTTAACGCCTGCAACGTCCATCTCCTAATAGAGCACTTTAAAGGTCTGCCGCTTTAGTTTAACGGAAAAAACCTGACATAATGCTTTTTCAGAGCGGATCCTACGGAGTGTTCATTCATTAGGTCATCAAGGGGAAATGCTTTCAGCCCAGGGCATTTCTTCTCTTTCCATGTGGTTCCCAACTACTGTTCTCCATCATCGGTATCTTGTATTTTAGTCCATTAACGCGACTAGTTGTTATGTAAGATACTAGCTAGTATATATACTTTCAAATCAAATTGTCAAGGCTTTATTGAATTCGGTTCAATTGTTTTTTTAACGACTTAACATCGCGCATCGTAATACCGAACTCTGAAGCCAGTTCCACGTATGTGGAATCTTTCTCTTTTTCAATGAAATCATGAAAGCTTACCCCAAAAACATCTCTACTTCCATATGCACGATTATGTTTTTCACTAAATTTCATCTTTTTACGCTCCTTTTTTGCTACACTAGTATTTATCCTGTCCCTTTTTTGCATGTTTCTTTCAAAAATAGCAGGAATTTTTTTCACTTTTGTAGAAAAAGACGTTTGAACGATAAATGAGGAGGACGAAATTTGGGTCACAAAGTACATATTTTTCTTATTGCACTTTTATTATTTTCTACCATCTTTTCTTTTTTGGACCCTTCCGATGTGCAAGCAAATAGAACGGTCGTAGTGGCAACCGATGTATTAAATGTGAGGGAAACACCGGATGCAAATGCTACTATCATTTCCAAAGTACAACGTGGGGAATCTTACCCTGTTGTGGAGAGCCAAGGAGAATGGCTGAAGATTCAAATCACTTCATCAAAAACCGGATGGGTGGCATCCTACCTTGTAACGGAAAGCAGTGAGGGCGCTCGCTCCACTGCATCAAGATCAAGCGATGAGGCCAATGTACAAATCCTGACCGATGACCTTCGCGTCCGATCAGGTCCAGGTACAAATTTTTCTGTAGTCGGTTTCCTACATGCAAACGCAACTTCGGTGCAGTACCTTGAGGAAAATGAAAACTGGGTAAAAGTTCATTCCGATGGAGTAGAAGGTTGGGTGGCAAAAGAATTTGTAACAATTCTTGCTAAAAAGAAGAAAGAACAACAGGCCGAAACACCTGAAGAAACAGAAGAAACAGGAGGGCAAAGTGCCACAATCACAACAGACGGTTTGAACATTAGGAGTGAACCTTCGACCCAAAGCGAAGTGCTTGGCTCTTTATCAAGTGGTCAACAGGTAGAGGTACTGGCCATTCGTGGAGATTGGTTGAATATCTCATACAACGGGACGGTAGGCTGGATACATAGTGATTACGCGAACATCATAAAATCCCCTTCTAGCACACAAAATTCAGGTACTCCAAAAGTGGAAGCAACCATTAAAGTTGCCGGCCTTAATGTAAGAAATGAGCCCACTCTTAACGGTAAAGTGTTGGAGCAACTTCCAGAAGGTACAACTGTCATGATCATCAGTGAGAGAAATAACTGGTGTGAAATAGAATATGACAATGGGAAGACAGGGTGGATTGCTGGTTGGTTTCTAGAAAAAAGCGGTGTTTCATCACCGCCTTCATCTACAAGCAGCGACGGAACCATTGTAATCGTTGATGACGCCACCAATATTAGAAGTGCGCCTTCCACCGACTCCAAAGTGATATTGCGAGCTGACGAAGGAGAAGAATTCTCTATAGTAGGATTGGAAGACAACTGGTATAAAATAAAGCTGCAAGACGGATCGGAAGGCTATGTTGCTGGGTGGATTGTGGCAACCAAAGGAAACGCCACCAGCGTAAAAAGAGCTGGTGCTGAACAATATTTATCCAATAAGGTCATAGTTATCGATCCTGGTCACGGGGGACGAGATGTGGGAGCAATCGGTGTACAAGGAACGTTTGAGAAGGATCTAACACTTCGAACTTCTCTTCTTTTACAAGACAAACTGAAAGCGGCAGGCGCCACAGTATATATGACTAGAATGTCCGATACATCGGTCCCATTGCAATCTAGACCGCAAATGGCAAACTATCATGGCGCAGACGTCTTTTTGAGCCTCCATTATGATAGTATTGATGATACAAGCGTGACCGGAACCACTACTTACTATTATGGCACTACAGATAAGGATTTGGCGGATAGTGTACATTCCTCGCTTGTTCAATTTACAAATTTACGAGACAGAGAAGTACGCCAAGAAAACTACCTTGTTTTGAGGGAAAGCATGCAACCTTCCCTTCTTTTAGAACTTGGGTATATCAGTAACCGCGGAGAGGAAATTACTATCCTTTCAGGTGATTTCCAAGAAAGGGCATCCACTGCTATCTATCAGGGATTGGCTCAATATTTTAGAGGGAATTAACTAGTTATAAAGATAGAATGAAAGAGGACCTTTGAAGTTAAAGGTCCTCTTTTTTGTTATTAAGACTATTTGAAGGTCTATTGTAACTTTTATGTAGGTTATTGTGACTTTTAAAGCTGCTATTATAACTTTTTCATAGCTTTTAGTGACTTTTACAGCAGTTTTTGTGATAATGGTACAATTTTACTACCAACTCCCCCGCAATTCCACAAAAAAAAGCCGGACACACCCCACTATAAAAAGGCATGAACCCAGCTTCCAACTATTATTTACTTTCCACAATCAACGTAACTGGTCCGTCATTGACAAAATCTACGTCCATCATGGCGCCGAACCTACCAGTCTCCACCGTCACACCTTTGCCGCGCAACTCCTCGTTAAACGCTTCATAAATGGTTTCTGCATGATCAGGCCTTGCAGCGTCCATGAAATTAGGACGTCGCCCCTTCCGACAGTCACCATATAAGGTGAATTGAGAAACGGACAGTATCTGACCCTTCACATCAAGTAAGGAAAGGTTCATTTTATCCTGTTCATCTTCAAAAATACGGAGGTTTGCCACTTTTTCGGCAACATAGGCCGCATCCTCCGTAGTATCCTCATGTGTCACACCAACGAGTAGCATTAATCCACGATCGATTTTTCCCACTACATCGCCGGACACACGTACTTCCGCTCTTTTTGCTCTTTGTAAAACAACCCTCATACTAACAAAACCTCACTAACTTACTGCATTATTCTTCGAACAGCATAAATATCGGAAATCTGTTTGATTCGCTCCACCACTTTATGCAAATGGTTGATATTATGAATCGCAATAGCCATATGGATGGTTGCCATTTTATTTCGATCGGAACGGCCGGAAACTGCCGTAATATCGGTCTTCGTTTCGTTAACCGCCTGCAACACTTCATTTAACAAGCCACGGCGATCGTAGCCTGTGATTTCAATTTCTACATTGTACTCGCGGTTGTCTTTCACATCGCTTTCCCAGTCAACATCGATAAGGCGGTCATTGGTACCTTCCGCTTCAACGTTTGCGCAATCTGCACGGTGAACGGACACACCACGGCCTCTTGTGATGAAACCTACAATCTCATCCCCAGGGACAGGATTACAGCACTTAGAAAGGCGTACAAGCAAGCTGTCAATCCCTTGTACGACCACACCTGCGTCTTTGCGCTTTTTGACTGGAGCTGTTTTCTTTTTCTCGGCATTTTCCGTGATATCTGTAATTTGTTGTTCTTTATCACGCTGACGACGCTGTTTTTCAGTCAAACGGTTTGCCACCTGGAGAGCGGTAATTCCGTTATAGCCGACTGCGGCAAACATATCATCTGCTGTCATAAAGTTAAACTTTTCCGAAACACGGTTAATGTTTTCGGCATTCAGAATCTCCTTCAGGTCAAAATCCATTGCCTTGATTTCTTTTTCAACAAGGTCACGGCCTTTTTCCACATTTTCCTCACGGCGCTGTTTCTTGAAGAACTGACGGATTCTATTTTTCGCCTGGGAAGTTTGAGCAAGCTTTAACCAGTCCTGGCTTGGACCATAAGAATGCTTGGACGTCAGGATCTCAATGATGTCACCAGTTTTCAATTTATAATCCAACGTCACCATTTTCCCGTTCACTTTCGCCCCAATCGTCTTGTTTCCAATTTCCGAGTGAATACGATAAGAGAAATCAATTGGCACAGATCCGCTAGGAAGCTCAATGACATCCCCTTTCGGTGTAAAAACGAACACCATATCAGAGAACAGATCAATTTTTAAAGACTCCATGAATTCTTCTGCATTCGTGGCATCATTTTGCCACTCGAGAATTTCACGGAACCATGTTAATTTTTCCTCAAAAGATGCACGGTCGTCAGCTTCTTTGTCCTCTTTATACGCCCAGTGCGCGGCGATCCCGTATTCTGCAATCTGGTGCATATCACTCGTGCGGATTTGCACTTCCAAAGGATCTCCCTTTGGACCAATGACGGTTGTATGAAGCGATTGATACATATTCGGTTTTGGCATGGCAATATAGTCTTTAAAGCGACCAGGCATCGGTTTCCAGCATGTGTGAATAATTCCAAGGACAGCATAACAGTCCTTAATGCTGTTCACAATGATTCGCACAGCTAATAGATCGTAAATCTCGCTAAACTGCTTGTTCTGTTTAGCCATTTTACGATAGATACTATAAATATGCTTAGGACGACCGGAAAGCTCCGCAGTGATTTCCACTTCTTCAAGACGGTCGTTTACTTCATTCATAACCTCAGAAATATACTGCTCACGCTCTGCACGCTTGCGTTTCATCAGGTTAACGATTCGATAGTATTGTTGTGGGTTCAGATAACGAAGTGCGGTATCCTCAAGTTCCCACTTAATTTTACTAATTCCCAAACGGTGGGCAAGCGGTGCAAAAATTTCAAGGGTTTCGTTTGAGATCCGTCGTTGCTTTTCTTGCGGAAGGTGCTTCAATGTCCTCATATTATGAAGACGGTCTGCAAGCTTAATCAAAATCACTCGGATATCTTGAGCCATCGCTACAAACATTTTCCGATGATTTTCCGCTTGTTGCTCTTCCTGAGACTTGTACTTAATTTTCCCAAGCTTTGTCACGCCGTCCACAAGCATTGCCACTTCAGCATTAAAGGCTTCCTTGATCTCCTCCAAGGTAACGGACGTATCTTCGACGACATCGTGAAGAAACCCAGCCGCAATGGTAGATGGATCTAGATCAAGGTCCACAAGGATTCCTGCGACCTGTATGGGATGTATAATATAAGGCTCACCAGATTTTCGATACTGTTCTGCATGAGCGTTTTTCGCAAACTCATACGCTCTCTCTAAAAAGGCAATATCCTCACCCTTTAGATAGCGTCTCGCATTATCTATCACCTGGTCTGCAGTTAACACTTGCTCATTTGCCATATTTCTACTCACCTTTTTGACTTCTTTTTTTATTTTCACTAAATAAATTCTATTAAAAAAGCGCAAGCGCCCATTGTAATCATCTTAATTTTTCTTACCATTATGGACAGATTTCTTTCGTTCTTTACTTGAATTGAACAAAAAAGTATATTGTTTTTATTATCGTGAAATTTTATGTAGATGTAAAGAGATTATGAGGGAAAAATAAAGATTTGTCGACAGATTTTTCAGGAATTGGTGTAAAAAATATACTTTTCTAATAAAAGCGGTCTTTTTTCCTATCTTTTCATTTTATTAATGAGAGTAGAAAATAGTACTAGGCCGTTATCATCATATATGAAAAAAACTAGAGCAATTCGATTGCCCTAGTCATTTAATAGAGATTAGTATTTCATTAAAGTAAGAATATCGAATCCGTCTAGTTTGTTGCGTCCATCCAAGTAGGATAGCTCGATAAGGAATGCAATACCGGCAACTACTCCGCCAAGCTCTTCAACAAGCTTGATCGTCGCTTCAATTGTACCGCCTGTTGCAAGCAAATCATCTGTAATCAATACGCGTTGACCCGGCTTGATCGCATCTTTATGGATAGTCAGGACATCTTTGCCGTACTCTAATCCATATTCTACACGTGCTACTTCACGAGGAAGTTTCCCTTCTTTACGAACCGGTGCAAAGCCAACTCCTAGAGAATACGCTACCGGACAACCAATGATAAATCCACGTGCTTCCGGTCCAACAATTAAATCTACTTCTTTATCACGAGCATATTCGACGATTTGGTCTGTTGCATAACGGTATGCATCACCATTGTCCATTAACGTTGTAATATCCTTGAACTGTATACCAGGTTTTGGCCAATCAGGAACGATTGTTACGAATTTCTTTAAATCCATCTTCTATTTTCCTCCTATGAATGAACAGTGCATTGCTTGGTTAGATGCTGATCAAACCACGCTTTCAATTGTTTATATGATGAGTATAAAAACAAGTTTTCAAGCATCACTTGCTGTTGCTTTTTACGATAAGTTGGAGACTCTTCAAAGTCCCGTTTTTTCGCTGCATGGTTTAATGCGATAAAACCCTTGTCTATTGTAACAAATTCTAAGTCAAAAAACACCTGTGATATGAAATCCACTGTTTCTTTTGACCAGCCGCGGTGCTTGGCTATATCTTCAGCATGCTTCCTCAGGTCAAAAGATCCTTTTTTTGCAAGTAATGCGTAGAACCATTTAAAGTGCTCTCTTGTCGGAATCGTTGAGAAAAAATGATTCTCCTTTTGATAGAAGGAGGCATAGATGCGGTCAGGTGTACTGTTGTGTAATAAATGGGACAGGTGCGTTTCTTCAGATGGGATATCCAAAATGACAACGTACTTTCCTGTCAAATCTACATTGGCATCCTCTGTAACCATACTTGCATAAGGACGTAATTCGGTGTGCAGATTTATTTCTTCCAAAGTATTTTCATTAAAATATAGGATGTGGAGTTTCGTTTTATCTATTCCATTTAATGTTTGATTTAACTGTTTAATGGAACGGATATCGAAAAGCTGCCAATCTGTCACTCTTATATCTTTCAGGAAAAGTTGAGGCTTGCGGAAATTGTTCCACTCATTGATAGAGAGTTCTCCTAATACGTCAAGGGATGCTCCAGGGGACACGTGATGATAGGTTTCTCCAAAGCCAAAGCCAACGCAATCCAGGGAACTTCCTTCCTGTTCAATGACCAGTTTGAGATGGTTGCTCTTGTTTCCAATCTGGCGAATCTGCTGAGGCAAGACATCTTTAACCAGCACTTTCGGTTTCGGATTGGCCACTCCGAATGGAGAAAGCATTTCCAACTGCTCGATTGTGCCCAGTGTAACCTCTTCCACCTTGCACTCAATATCCACTTCTGTAATGGGAGTAAAATCTTCCATTGTCAGGATTTCTAACGCCTTTTGATTCATTCTTTGTCTAAGTTCTACTACATCTTCTATTTTTAACGTCATCCCCGCCGCCATTGGATGACCACCAAAATGAGGCAGAATATCCCGGCATTCCGAAAGATTTTCAAAAAGATCAAAGCCGGCAATGGAACGGGCAGATCCTTTTGCCAACCCTTTATCCTCATCAAGGCTCAACACAATAGTCGGTCTGTAAAAGCGATCTACCAGACGGGATGCGACAATTCCAATTACTCCTGCATTCCAGTTGTTCCCCTCTACTATAATGAAACCATTATCTTCAGGCGGGTATTTCTCTTCCACTTGTTGGATGGCTTCTTCTGTAATTTGGGTCACAATTTGCTGTCTCTCTTTGTTGTAACTTTCCATTTCCTCTGCAAGCATTTTAGCTTCTTCTGGATCATTTGTCATAAGGAGATGAACCGCCGGGTCTGCATTATCCAGTCTTCCTACCGCATTAATTCGCGGTCCGATAGAGAACCCTACCGTCTCTTCTGTTACCGTATGCAATTCTACTCCGCATTTTTGCAAAAGTGCTTTCAGTCCGACACGTGTAGTCTGTTGCATCTTTTTAATTCCTTTAGAGGCAAGCAATCTGTTCTCCCCAACTAATGGGACCAAGTCTGCGATGGTACCAATAGCAGCCACATCCAGCAGGTGCTCCGGGTTTTTACCTAGAAGTGCATGCGCTACCTTGTAGGCAACACCAACACCAGCGAGGTCATCAAATGGATAGGAGCAGGTTTCTTTTTTAGGATGAATGATAGCAAAAGCATCAGGCAATTCTGGTCCCGGCTCATGGTGATCGGTGATAATCAAATCCAAGCCTAGTTCTTTCGCCACTTTTGCCTCATAAAGGGCAGAGATTCCTGTGTCGACTGTAATAATGACAGAATATCCGTTTTCCTTTGCTTGTTTGAAGGCATTTTCATTTGGTCCATATCCTTCTGTAAAACGGTTGGGGATATAAAAATCTACCAGCGCGCCAACTTCACGAAGCGCAGTAACCATGACGGTCGTGCTGCTGACTCCATCTGCATCATAGTCACCAAACACAAGGATTTTCTCCTCATTTGCAATCGCTTGATTTACTCTTTCCACAAGCTCGTCCATATCCTCCATTAAAAAAGGATCATGAAAATCTTGATCATTTGTATATAAAAATTCTTTTGCTGCATCTATTGTATCAAACCCTCTGTTCACCAAAAGGGAAGCAATAAGAGGGGCAATATTTAAAGACTGTGCTAATTGATCAACTTGTTCCGTTCTTGATTGATTTATATTCCACCTAGATTTAGAAGCTAACAAACTAATTCCTCCCTTAGCCTAATTAATTATACAAGAGAGTTGTTGTTGCTTCAATGGGTCTACAAAGGGTACCTGACCCAAAAAACCAACAACCTATGTAACTTACCACACACACTGCTGGGGTCTGGTACCGCACTTAAGCTCTTAAGGACTATTTCTCAAATTTTTTTTACTGCCTTTGAGCAAATGTCCGAAGTTTTCTCAAAGTTGACCTAAGATTTCGGAAAGTTGTCCAATGATTCCGCATAAATGTCCAAAGATTTTAAAAAATTGACCGAACCAAAATTTCAAATGGCCGAACCACTAGCATTCTTGACCGAACCTCCCCATTCAAATGGCCGAAGATCCCAAAATCTCAGCAATTTTTGACCGAACAAAGAACATAATTGTCCGAACCATTTTTCCACAACAAAAAAAGGCGTATTTTTTAAAAAAACACACCTTTTTTGCACCCTAAAGGTACCTGACCCCAAAAACAAACACTTAAGAATCTTTCCAACCCAATGCTGGGGTCTGGTACCGCAAAAAAAACTAAAAACTAACGTGACCTGCGTCTCTCCCCAACTGTCTCCACCGTATTTTCTTTGTCTGTTACCGGCTTAGAAGATACCGGTTTTTCCACCGATGTCCCGGCATGCTTCTGCTGCATCCGTCTTTTCACCATAACCACCTGGTAAATCCCGATAGACCCAGCGATAACAATACCCATCAAAGTTGAGAACAATATAACCAACACAAGCGGCCATTCCGCTGTCCCGAATAAATAGTTCACCTCAACCGGTGCAACATTTAATACCGCAAAAATGGCAACAACGATGGTGAAAAGTACTCCTGCTAATAGATACCATTGCGTTTTCATCTAAATCTCCCCCTATATCTCTTATTCAGAGTATGGATTAATATGCACAAACACATCTTGAACTTCTTTATTTTCAATGAGTTTTGCCTTCACGTTTTTACCTATTTTATGACCATCTTCCACAGTAATGTATGGGTCCACGGAAATTTTTAAATCAATAATGACATAGTGGCCATGTTCCCGTGCATGCAGACTGTCAATTTTCATAACTCCGGGTACAGTTAGGACAACATCTCTAAACTCTTCCGTGTCTTCCTCATGCATGACATGGTCCATTGTATTGTGTATGGATTCCGAACCAAGCTGCCAAGAAATCCTGATAATCATGAGAGCTACTACAATTCCTGCAACAGGATCGAGATATACTAACCAATCAACTCCGATGTAACCTCCTAATACGGCTCCGCCAATTCCTATTAAAGCTGCGATGGAGGAAAAGACATCCGATCGATGTTCATAGGCATTGACAATGATGGCATCGCTCTTTATTCTTTTTCCCAAGTTGTACTTATATCGAAACATAATTTCTTTTACGATGATGGAAAAGACAACTACGTATATGGCAAGAGCTTTGGGTGCCTTAATCGGTTCGAAGAATGCCTGAAAAGATGATTTACCAATTTCAAACCCGACAATCAATAAAAGGACCGCCACAATTATTGCAGCAATATTTTCTGCTTTCCCATGACCATATGGATGATCTTCATCAGGGGGCTGCTTTGCTGCCCTCAAACCTATGTATACAGCCAACGACCCTGCAACATCAGATGCTGAATGAACAGCGTCTGCAACGAGCGCTCGACTGTTAGCGACAATCCCGGCCCAAGCTTTCAATGCAGCTAATACAACGTTCCCGACTACCCCGACCAATGCTGCAAACTCGGCTTTTTTAAACCGCTCATTATGTTCCATAACGTACACCCCTTTGCATTCTCTTTTTCTATTGTACCCGAAATAACTTATCCTTCTCAAAAAATTAAGAAACAAAAATGCCACAGCACCTTAAACAGGCACTGTGACAGTAACAATTATACTTCTGGCTCTGGGTCTTCTACAGGAGCCTTCTTTGGTTTACTGATTTGTTTATATTTCCAGTTCATCCACAACTGTGCTGCAATAAATAGGGAAGAATACGTACCAACTATCAACCCTACCAACAGTGCAATGGAGAAATTAGTAATCGATTCACTGCCGAAAATAAGCAAGGCGATGACTGCGATAACTACAGTCCCAACCGTATTTAAGGATCTGACAAAAGTTTGCTGTAAGCTTTTGTTCACAATTTCTTTTAAGTCATCATATGTTTTAACCCGCTTTTTCTTTTTCAGATTTTCACGGATCCGGTCAAACGTAACAATTGTGTCATTGATAGAGTAACCAACAATCGTCAACAAGGCCGCAATGAAGGTAATATCTACTTCAAGCCTTGTTAAGCTGAAGAACGCAACGATAAAAAACGCGTCATGGAACAATGCCACGATGGCAGCAAGTGCGAACATCCATTCAAATCGGATGGTTACATAGATGATGATTCCCACGGCAGCTATCAGAATAGCAAAGAAGGCATTCCTTGCTAGTTCTTGTCCTACAGTAGGAGAGACAGTACTAACACTTGGCTCCGAGCCATACTTATTCTGGACATACTCTTTCACTTCGGCTATCTCAGTCTGTGAAAAATCATCTACATATCTTGCAACGGCAATTTCATTATTATTTCCTGCAAGTACCACATCTTTCGGCTTCAAACCAATGGAAGTTAATTCTTCTGTAATACCTTCGGCTGTCAGGCTTGTCTCACTTAAGATTTCCACCCTTGTTCCGGCTGCAAAATCAATACCAAGGTTCAAGCGGAAAACTGCAAGAACAATGATTCCTACAACCACCAAACCACCTGAGACCATAAAGAATTTTTTGCGATGCTTTAAGAAATCCCAATTTTCAAATCTGTTCGGAGGCTCTGTGTTTTCATCTGTCATATTGATATCAAGGATATCCTCTTTTTTCACACCGAATAAATGTGGCTTATTATTCATGAACCTACTGTTTACCCATAGTCCAAGTAAAAGTCTTGATCCGAAAACAGCTGTAATAAAGCTCAACAGGATACTGACAATTAACATGGTAGCAAAGCCTTTAACCGAACTAGTTCCGTAAACAAACATGACTCCAGCTGCTAGAAGAGTAGTCAGGTTGGCATCTAGAATGGTTGAAAATGAGTTTCTGCTTCCTGCACGGAAAGCTGACATAGCAGATCTGCCAAGCTTTAGTTCTTCTTTTATACGTTCATAGGTAATGATATTGGCATCGACGGCCATACCAACCCCAAGTATCAACGCTGCAATACCCGGCAAGGTAAGAACCCCGTTCATCAATTCGAATACAAGTAGAATTAAGAAAATATACGTACTCAACGTTACAACCGCTACCAAGCCTGGCAAACGGTAATAGACAAGCATGAAAATCAGGATGGCACTAATCCCAATAATCCCTGCTAGTACTGTTTTCTGAAGAGCTGTTTCTCCAAATTTAGCTCCAACCGACGTGGAATAAATCTCTTCCAGCTCTACAGGTAAAGAACCAGCATTAAGAAGTTCTGCTAACTCCTTAGCAGATTCAATGGAGAAGTTCCCCGTAATCTGTACGTTCGTGTCATTAAATACACGATCTACACCGGCAGCAGAAAGATATTTTGGGTCTTCTTTTCCAGCTTCCGCTTCATAGGAGTCCACACCTTCTTCAAAATCCAACCAGATAACCATTAGATTTTGTCCGATACCCATATCTTTTACCTGACGGGTAACGTCTGCAAATTGTGAAGCAGAACGAAGCGTCAGTGCAACACTTGGTGCATTATTTTGGTCAAAGGACTGACTTGCTCCACCCTCTGCCAAAGCTGAACCATCCATGAGTAGCTTGTCATTAACATCACGGAAGGTTAACTTCGCTTCAGTGGATAAAAGTTCCCTTGCCTTGGACTGGTCTTCCACTCCGGCAAGCTGGACACGGATACGGTCATCGCCTTCAATTTGGATGTTTGGTTCACTAACACCCAAAACGTTGACACGTTTATTCAATGCACTGACCGTACTTACTAGTAAATCACGATCCACTTCACTGTTTTCATTGATAGGTTTTACTTTATAAAGGACCTCAAAGCCCCCTTGGAGATCAAGACCAAGTTTAATATCTTTTGTAATTGGGTTCGTAAACACTCCAATAGTACTTCCAATCAAAATTAGAAGTAAAAAGAATGCTACGATCCGTCCTCTTTTGACCATGCGTGAAAAATCCTCCTTCTGCACTTACAATCGATGAAATAACTTCCGTTTTATGGACACTAGGGCTTCAATTATGTTTCAAGAATAATTATGTAAAATGTCTTATAAAAGCCGTTTCAATGCCATCATGTACCATTATGATTCATCCATTAATGCCTGTCAATTTTTGCTGAAAATTTAATCTTTTTGCGAAGTAAAATAGTTTGGAGCTTTGTACGCTTCAATGGTGATGTAGCTCATGTAATCGGTGACCGATAAGCTGTACACATCATTGACTAGTTCAAACAGCCTTTTGGTTTCGGGACGCTTCCATTTCTTTTTTGTCAAGCATTCCCACAATTCATCTTCTGAAACGGTGTCATAACCGAAAAGCTGAAATTCCTCCAGCTTGCTTTGCAGTATTGGCCCCAGGTCGTACCGGAAAAGGTCATAAGCATGTTCATTGGTTTCCTTTTTCATTGTTCATTGAACCCCCATTCAATTCACTCTTTGATTGTAATGCTTATTTCTGAAAACCCTCTTTCCCTCTAACTATCACCTTGATAATACTTGTCATGCTTGGCCCACTCTTGTGCATATAGATAATTGTATATGATAAGTCAGTAATTGAGAAGGCAGGGAATGGGATGACAAAGCAAACATTTTTAAGAGGGACCTTGATTTTAATAATTGCCGGATTGATTACAAGGGTTTTAGGTTTTGTCAACCGGATCGTAGTAGCAAGGTTTATCGGAGAAGAAGGCGTGGGACTGTATATGATGGCGGTTCCTACACTTGTACTTACCATAACTATTACCCAACTTGGCTTGCCTGTTGCCATTTCAAAATTGGTCGCAGAAGCAGAAGCCCAAGGGAATCACCGGAAGATCAAAAAGATTTTGGTCGTATCCCTTGCCACGACTGGAGCACTCAGCATTGTCTTCACTCCCGCCATGATTCTCCTCGCTCCATACTTATCCAATCATTTATTTACAGACCCAAGAACCTATTACCCATTGATGGCTATTGCCCCTGTTGTTCCGATTATTGCCATCTCATCTGTCCTTCGAGGCTATTTCCAAGGTAGGCAGAATATGAAACCATCCGCCATTTCACAAGTCATTGAACAGGTGGTCCGGATTTCTTTAGTTGCCGCTTGTACAAAAGCATTGCTTCCATACGGAATTGAATATGCAGCAGCAGGCGCCATGCTTTCCGCAGTTGTAGGAGAACTGATGTCCTTGTTGTATATGCTTTTTGTTTTCAAAAATAAAAAATCCTTCCGTTTGCGTCGAAAGTTTTTTAATTATGTTGGTGAAGGAAAAGAAACCTTCCGTGACTTGATGCGTATAGCCCTTCCTACAACAGGAAGCCGGATGATTGGATCTGTTGCATGGTTTTTTGAACCAATTGTCGTTGCACAAAGCTTGGCTATTGCCGGTGTCGCTACAGCTATGGCTACCAAACAGTACGGGGAACTAGTCGGTTTTGCCCTTCCGTTGATGATGTTACCTTCCTTTATTACTTATTCCTTATCAACGGCGCTCGTTCCTGCCATTAGTGAAGCGGCAGCTAAAAAAAACAGCATCCTTATCGAGCATCGCCTTCAACAAGCATTGAGGCTTTCCTTTGTGACAGGCGGACTTGCGGTGGTACTTCTCTTCGTTTATGCGGATCCTATCATGTTATTGATGTATGGCAGTAGCAAAGCAGCTATTTATATAAAAGTGATGGCCCCATTCTTTTTATTCTATTATTTTCAAGGGCCTCTGCAGGCCACATTACAGGCATTGGACCTTGCAAAAGCAGCCATGATCAACAGTTTCATTGGTGCGGCGGTGAAAACAGCTGTTATCTTTGTTTTGGCGAGTAAGCCTGCTTTTGGGATCATGGGGGCCGCACTTGGTATTGTCATCGGAATGATGCTTGTCACCTTATTGCATATGGCAACCATTATGAAAGCTCTAAACTACTCTCTTTATATCCGTGATTATGTAAAGAGCTTCATTACCATGGGGATTTGCGTAATCGCAGGAATGTGGATGGTCGACCATTTTATGCTTGGCTTTGGCGTGGGACAACGGAGTGGTTTGATGATACTCCTAACATGTCTTTTGTATTTGGTTCTTTTATTGGCATTAGGATTAGTAAAAAGAGAAGAGCTTGCAAGACTGCCATTCTTGAAAAAGTGGCTTGCAAGGTAAGGAATATACAATTTTGAGGGTGTCTGGATTTTATTTCTGGACACCCCATTTGAATTATTCATCAATTAAATCAATAAAAAACACTCCGTTATCGTAGCTACAGTAGGAAATTTTTTGGACATCTTTGTATCCAAGCGATCTGAGTTGTTGTCTAAGCCAAAGATTCGTTCTACCTATATTTTGTAAATGTTCTTCTTGGATGACTCCATCCATAATCAGGGGCAGGTTCATGGAGTCTTCTTCTCCTGCCAAGGACCCCTCTTCCTTCTTTTTTTCAAATACCGATAGTTTCCCCGAATGTTCAAGAATGGCAAACTCAACATCAGCTACATTTTTCACATTCTTCTCTCTGAGCTGAACAAGGAGGTCATCAAAGTTATATCTTTGTTTCTTCATGGCTTTTTCATCAATCTTGCCGTTATTGATAATTACACTGGGTTTTCCGTCAATCAGATCTCTGACTCGTTCGCTTTTAAGCGATACAAAGGCGAGCATAATCTGTATACCCATTAACAAGAACATGGGAAGCAACGAATGGATTAGTGGGTCTTTCGGATTTTCAATTGCCATGACAGCCATTTCCGCAATCATGATAAACACGACCAAGTCCAAGACACTCAATTCTCCTATTTCTCTCTTTCCCATCACACGGAAGATGAAAACGATAAGGAAATATAGAAAAATGGTTCTTGCAATGATCAATATGTATTCTTCCATCACATCCACTCCCCTTGAAAATAGACAATAGTATCTGTAGTTTCCACCCAAAAAATATTTATATTCTATAATGACTCTCTGGTGAATATGCTTGTATTACTTAGCATGTACTATGAAAGGAGAAAAGTGCGCATGGAATCAAAACGACTTGGTTTAGCTATCATGTATGGCTTGATTACCGTTTTTATGTTGGCAATTGTCATTAGTTTTATATTTTCTTTACTTTTGCGGTTCACCTCGCTTCAAGAGACTAGCGTGGCATGGATTATTGTGACTTTATCATTTATTACGCTATTTATTGGTGGGTTTATTTCAGGTGGGAGAGGAAAAGAAAAAGGGTGGCTGCTTGGCGGAGCAACAGGTGGTGCCTACACGCTTGTCATTTTTCTCTTTCAGTATTTAGGGAATGATTCCTTGTTTACCATGCAGCAAATGCTGTTTCACCTTGGCTTTATCGGGATAGCCGCTCTTGGGGGTATTATCGGAGTGAACATCAGCGGTGGACACACATCAAAGGCCTAGTAAGTAAAACCGGGCGATAACCGCCCGGTCCTTTTTTAGTTGCTTGGTTATTCACCGCTGTTGATTTCCGCAAATGGCTCCGCTTTCCTAGGGGCACTGCTGGAGCCTCCTCGGCTTCGCCTGTGGGGTCTCCACCTAGCGCTCTCTCCCTCAGGAGTCTCCGCCTTTTGCTCCAATCAACAGCTATAGATTACTAGAACCATACGTTAGTGTTCTTAAAGATAACTCAGGTAAATACTCTCCCTCCTTCACCCCCTAATTAAATGCAGTCGCCAAGTTGATTGAAGTGGAAGGCGCGTAGACGCCCGCGGGAGGAAGGGACAGGTGAGACCCCGCAGGCTGCAAGTACTCTGCACCCCTATTGTTGGACACACCATCTAACAATAGGAGGTGTAGTCCAAATGACTATATTCACCAAGGAGGAAAAACTCCTTGCCGCAAGACGTTACTTGGATGATTTATATAGTTAC
>NZ_JAAXCU010000055.1 GCF_012911845.1 Bacillus sp. RO2
CTCGGCTACGCCTGTGGGGTCTCCACCTAGCGCTATCTCCCTCAGGACAAGGAAGGCTTCGGCAGCGAAACATCGCACGAAGAAAATGCGTAGCATTTTCGAGGAGTCTTCGCCTTTTGCTCCAATCCACAGCTAGAAATAACAAGAACAATAGAGTTGATTCTTTCAGTTAACTCAAATACCTAATTATAAACCTTATGTTTAATGAAGAAACCTTTGATTGAAGTGGAAGGGGCGAAGACGCCCGCGGGAGGAAGGGACAGGTGAGACCCCGCAACGGAGTGAGGAGGCTCACGGACCGCCCGCAGGCAAGCGAAGCGCCTGGAACGGAAATCAACTAGATTAACTGCTTTCTTATCTTTTAAAAGTAGATTACTCCAGGATTCCCCTTTTCATTCTTTACTCACACTTATTTAATTTTCACAGAAGAAATAATCTCCATCATGCTCTTTGTACTAGCTTCCATATTGCCCGTTTCTGTTACCGTTGTCATTTTTACTCCGCCCAACCCCACTGTCACTTCGTAAAGCTCTTCCTCTTCCCCATCAACAGGAGAAACCAGCAAGTAACCTAAACGACCTTCATCAGTTATTGTATGATCTACCAATAGATCAGAGAAATTCACTTTTGTAGAATCATATAATACCTCTGAATCTTTTGGTTCAAAAGGGTTTACAAACAAAAGGTAAGTTTGCTCGTCCTCTGTAAGAACAATATTGTTCTCCGATTCCGAATCAATGGTAAACCCAGTGGGTAAATGATAAGCAAATATATCTGTATCCTCAGAAGTATCTAGTGATTGCGCTTTAAATGTTTCTTCAAAAGTATCAACAGATTTTTGTGTTGCGTCTTCAATAGACACAGAGCAACCTGTTAAAAATAGTAATGATAAAAATAAAATAGAAATAATGGCTCTTCCAAAAGTCAAACTCTCCACTCCTTTTAGTACAATAAGACTAGAAAATACACACCAAACTTATCATACCTATAAATCTTCACCCTTGACAAGGATAAGTTGGAATTATCACTTAATTCCCCTATTTTATGATAGACTAGAAAATAGGTAAATAACAAGAGGTACTATTTGGAGGGATTGTAATGAAATTTACTGTTTACCTTGCTGGTGAAGTCCATACTAATTGGAGAGAAGAATTAATAGAAAAAGCACAAGCACTGGATCTTCCATTAGAGTTTGTAGGACCAATGACAGACCACGAGCGCTCAGACAACATAGGAGAAGCAGTTATGGGTACACAACCTAGCTCTATTGCAAAAGACGAAGCAGCATCTCAAATCAATAATCTTCGTACGGAACTCTTAATGAAAAAATCTGACCTTGTTATCGCCCTATTTGGAGAAAAATATAAACAATGGAACACTGCGATGGACGCAAGTGCCGCCATTAGTTTACAAAAACCGCTTATTTTAATTCGTCCGGAAAACCTTCATCATCCATTAAAAGAGTTATCTAATAAAGCAAATGTAACCGTAGAAACAGTCAACCAAGCTCTAAAAGTACTTACCTACGTATTGGAGTAGAAGCAGGCAATTTAAGCCTGCTTTTTCTCATTATATCTCCACTGTCCAATCAATAGCTTGCTAACATGCTGAAACATTTCCTTTCTTGAAACTACACCATCGGAAAAGATCCCCAACGCTCCTTCATGTTTCCTAATGTCTTTCCGCTGACAGTACTCATCCATTATGTCCCCTAGCTCTTTTCCTGCTAAAATCTCCTCTTTAAAAGCATCAGGTAAAGGTATTCTAGCACCACCAGCTATGTATTCCTTGCCGTCTTTAGCAACTAGCGCTCCCCAATTACAGACCATTACTTCTAAGGATGGTGTGGAACCAAGAACCACGCCACCTTCAAGTCCGATAGCAAAGTCTGCATCTTCTATTTCTTTTAGAGCCCCTCTTGCACGGTGCAATGCCCCTTCAATCGTTTCTTGATCTGTCATGGGTTGTTTACTTACACCAGATTCTACTTCAAGTGAAATTGTTTCAACTTCCATCTCAAGCTCTCTTATTGCACCCTGAACCGCCTCGTATTTTGCAGGGTTTCTTGAACCTACTACCACTTTCATCTTTATCTCACCTTCCCATTAAAAGAAAAACGATGGGGATTCCCCATCGCTTCCCAACTTTATATTATTATCTGCTTCTAATGGACTCTACTGTGGAATGATCCGCAGATTTTACAAGTTTGACAATGAGCTCTCTTGCCGCGGCATAATCATCCACATGGACCATGGAAGCGTGTGTGTGGATATATCTTGAACAAATCCCCACTACCGCTGAAGGAACTCCCTCATTAGATGTGTGGACACGACCAGCGTCTGTTCCACCTTGAGAGATGAAATACTGATAAGGAATGCTGTTAGATTCAGCCGTATCCAATACAAAATCCCTCATACCAGTGTGAGTTACCATAGAGCGATCATAAATACGCAATAATGCACCTTTGCCTAAATGGCCAAATTCCTTCTTATCACCAGTCATATCGTTTGCAGGTGAAGCGTCAAGTGCAAAGAAAATATCAGGCTTAATCATGTTCGCAGCTGTCTGTGCTCCACGTAAACCTACTTCTTCCTGAACCGTAGCTCCTGAGTAAAGGATATTTGGTAATGTTTCACCTTGAAGATCTTTCAATAGTTCAACGGCAAGTCCGCATCCATAACGGTTATCCCATGCTTTAGCCAGAATCTTCTTCTCGTTTGCCATTGGTGTGAACGGACAGATAGGAACAATCTGTTGACCTGGTTTAATGCCGATGTTAATTGCGTCCTCTTTATTGTCTGCACCTATATCAATTAGCATATTTTTTATATCCATCGGCTTGGCACGTTTCGCTTCATCTAATAGATGCGGAGGAATCGATCCAATAACTCCAATAACTGGACCATTGTCTGTCATTACTTGCACACGTTGAGCAAGCAAGACTTGGCTCCACCAGCCGCCAAGCGTTTGGAATCTTAACATTCCGTTTTCTGTAATAGAAGTGACCATAAAGCCGACTTCGTCCATATGGCCTGCGACCATGACTGTTGGGCCAGTTTCGTCGCCTTTTTTCACTCCGAAAATACCACCAAGTCGATCTTGTACCACTTCATCTGAGTACTTTTCCAATTCACTGCGCATAAAGCGGCGAACTTCATGTTCAAAGCCAGGTGCCCCTTGTAGCTCCGTTAACGTTTTAAATAAAGTCAATGTTTCCTGATTCAACTAAGTCAGCTCCTTTTTTCAAAACCTATATGTAGAATGATCCTTTATACTTCGTTAGATTATCGAAATATTTTAACTATATTGTATCGAACTTTCTCTATTGTTTCCAGCTTTAGCATGACATTTATTTGTTTTACAAGTTATACTATTAGTAAGATAGGCAGAATCAATTCAACTCATCAGCTACTCCCATTTGAAAAGGCTTACGTAAAATAAGAGTATGATATATGGAAGGATGATACGAAATGAAATGGAAAGCACTTCTAATCGGTGCTGGAATTGGTGCAGCAGCCGCATATCTTTTTACTGAAGCATCAAAGCAGCAAGCCATAAAACCTGAAAAAGCGTTAAAAATTGCCAAGGAAGCTTTTAAAAAGCGTGGCCCTGTTGATGGCTCCTGGATCCAAATGGTGCCTGAAACGATTATTCGAAATGATATGTCCTACTCCATCTACAGAGGCGGAATTTCCCGAAGAATAGAGGACGTCTTGGAGCAATATGAATTTATTGTAGACAAGAATACGGGAGTCATATTGGATGTTAATCAATTAAAATGAAAACATGCCTGGCAGATAAAAACTGCCAGGCATATTTTATCTTTTCCGCTCTATTTTTTCTTGTATTTCATAAGTTTCATTCCATTTTACTGCGCGGTAAAATGCATCATGATAAAAAGTAAACCAGGCATTACGTCTTACTCCCTCTTTAATCCATTTCTCTTTTGCTTCAATCGATGTCATCGGATAATCATCATAGGCAAGGACCCACAAAGACGGAGAATGCGCATGGGTAGGCATGAGATCTGCCATATGAATAAGGCTTTCCTCCCTTTGTGTCATTTCAATAATGGCATGGCCATCACTATGGCCTCCGGTATGTATCATTTTTATTCCATTGATGATGGTTGTCTCGTCTTGAAATGTTTTTACCTGTTCTTCAATTCCTTGCCAGTTTATCTCCCAATACGTATTTCTTGAACGTATATTAGGGTTTCTCATTTCATTCCATTCAACCTCTGATACATAAATAGTTGCATTAGAAAATACAGATACGTATTGATTTTTTTCGGCATCCCATTTGGTCAGTCCGCATACATGGTCAAAATGAAGATGAGTCATGATGATGGTGTCTATGTCTTCTGGTGTCAATCCAAGTTTTTGCAAATCTTCCTCCACAGACGACTCTTCTGTTGCACCATAATTTCGTCTTTGTTTTTCAGAGAGCTTCCCTTTCCCAAGTCCTGCCTCAATAAGGATATTACTCTCCTCTGTTTGAATAAGAATAGGATCCGTTCTAAGCTCTATCTGATTTTTGTCGTTCACAGGATATTTTTTTGACCATAAGGCCTTCGGGACCACTCCGAACATTGCACCACCATCAAGATGCGTTACTCCACCGTTCAACCAAGTCAGCTTCCACTTACCGAATGTTAGCGTTTCCATATCAGCCATCTCCCTCTTTGTACAATTTGTATGTATGCCCCTATTGTATCAAAAAAAGCGCCCTTCCACTAAAGGAAAAGGACGCTTCGTGTTTTATTCATTTTGGATATTTTACCTCACAACGATAGATAGGGAATCCCTTGCTAGAAAACTTCTCCTCATATTCCGTCATGATGTTTCCTTCAAACTCACTATTATGAAGGTCTAGACTAACATATTTCAATAATAACCCATACTCAGAAAAGCTCATTAACGAATACTCAAAAAGTCCACGGTTATCTGTTTTAAAGTGAATCTCACCTTGTGGAACCAAAACTTCTTTATACAAGTCCAAGAACCCTTTGTACGTTAACCTTCTTTTTTCATGTCGGGTCTTTGGCCATGGATCAGAGAAGTTCAAATAAACTCTGTCCACTTCACCGGCCTCAAAGTAATCAGATAGCTTTTGTGCATTGACATTCAACAGTTTGACGTTTGGAATATCAGCTGCTACTGCTTTTTCCAGTGCTTTTACAATAACACTTTCAAATAATTCTATGCCGATATAATTTATGGTCGGATTAGCTTTTGCCATTTCCGTAACAAATGTTCCTTTTCCCGTTCCCACTTCAATGTGGATCGGGTTGTCATTTCCGAAAATCTCACTCCACTTCCCTTTTTTATTTTCGGGATCTGGAATGCAGTAATAGGAATTTTCAGCAATAAAATCTGCTGCCCATGGTTTGTTTCTGAATCTCATGTCGTTTGGTCACCTCGGCGTTTTATTAGTTTATAGTCGATGACAGAAAAAAACCGATCGCGATGGACCGATTCTTTTGTCGTGTATAAGAATGATAAATAAACAAAGGCTAGTACATATATAAAATAAAGGAGTGCTGACAAATGCCGTTAAATTATCATGATCAAATACATCTTCTAAAGGATATTTTGGCGGATCATCAAATTGATTGCTGCGGTTCTGTTGCTGAATACGAGCAGTTGGAGCGCGTCATTAAATCATTAATGGTCAATAATGAAATCGATCATAATGTAAAGAATATCTTGCAAGACATCTATACCTATAGCCAAGCTGGCATCAATTCCAGCAATGACCATGATCACAATCAATTGCATCAATCAAAATTCACCAACTGGATCGATAGCATCGATCAATACTCATAGTTCAACCGGTAAAAGTCTTTCCAAATAGTTCAACCAGTTCTGTTTCTCTTTTTCAATGTCTTTATGGTGATACCATTGTACGGATAGAATAGTTTGAGCTATCACATACCAGTGCATACGGTGGCGCAAATCGTCTGTAAGTGGTATCCCATAAGTGGAAAGCCAGTCATTCCACTCCTGTTCAGGAATATACCAATATAATAACATGCATAAATCGATGGCTGGATCCGCTATAACAGCTCCATCCCAATCAATTAAGAAAAGCTCTTGATTATCGGAAAGCAACCAATTGTTATGGTTCAAATCACAATGGCAGACTACCTTATCTCTATACTGGACATTTTTAATTTCCTTTGTAAGAAAATCGAGTGATTTTTGAATCACGTCCAAAGAAAAGAGATCTAAAGCCATCCCATTCTTAATATCTTCCAGTATAGTGGATGGTTCCACAGGTTCTTTACCCAATCGAGTAAGCATATCAAGCAACTCTTTGGAGTGGTGAATCTTGTGAAGAAGCTGAGCCACTGTTTCCATATTCATGTCGTTTGGTTTAAGTTCTCTTGCACTTATCCAGTGCTGAGCCGTAATGACATCCCCATTTTCCAGGCGTTTCGTCCAGACCAATTTCGGGACAATTCCCTCTGCTGAAAGAACAGCCAAAAATGGCGATGAATTCCTTTTAAGGAAGAGCTTTTTCCCTTCATTTTGAGCGAAATACGCATCTCCCGTCAAACCACCCGCAGGACTGATTTTCCACTCATCACCTAATAAATGTTCCAACCATTTCACCTTCAATTTCAACACAACTTTTCATTATCAAATATTAGAAAAGCGCAAGCGCTAAATAAGAATTTTCATATTAACAACTTTTTTAAGCAAAAAAACAGCTATTGAACAATTTCGCAATAGCTATCTTTTAAATTTTATCGTTATTTCCCAATTAAATCAAGTCCTTGTGTAACAATTAATATTGTGCCAATACAACCGTGCTGATGGGTGGCACCTGTACTTCATAGTTTACTTTTCGGATTGGTAAATCGCCTGCTGTACTGCCTTCTACAAGAACTTCCCACTCTCCTGAGAATGGAAGGGTTACGTTTTCCGTATTCGTCCCGTTATGGAAAATAATCAATAGATGGTTGTACTTTCCATACTGTTTCACATCACTGAGGTGATACATGAGCATATTTCCTTTATCGAGAGGAAAGCACACATGCCTTTTTATTTCCGTAACTGTCGATAACCGTAAAGCTTTATGTGCTTTTCGAAGCCAGATCAGCCCCCTCACATAAGCCACATTCTCTGAGTAACGATTTTTTCTTTCCCAATCCAAGCTATTGACGGAATCTGGAGATTTGTAGCTGTTCTCTTCCCCGCCTTTTGTCCGGAAAAACTCTTGCCCTGCGTGTAAAAATGGGATGCCTTGAGATAAGAGTGTGACGGAAGCGGCAAGGCGATGACGCTTCATTCTTGTTTCTTCATCTTCATGGCTATTGCAGACGGCTATTTTATCCCACATTGTATGATTATCATGTGATTCAATATAGTTGATCGATTGAGCAGGCTCAAGAAAAAGTCCTTTATGGTTCGGATCAATTTGTACACTACCTGCAAGCGATTGTTTCAATAGAGCCGTTTTGTGGGTATTGCCAAGCGCAAATCCCCTGTCGAATAAGTTGAACGTACTACCTTTTACCGAATCGCGAACCATGTCATTAAAGAATGCGATTCCCGGCATCTTCTTGGCATTCAGTATCATTGCTTTACGGTCAGCTGCTAAAGGGGTGTTCAGTTCCCACCCTTCTCCAAGGATGATGGCACCTGGTTTGATGACAGATACCGCCTCTTTTACTTCATTCATTGTCTGAACGTCTAATATTCCCATCAAGTCAAATCTGAAACCATCCACATCATATTCCTGCAACCAGTATCGAATGGAATCCAGAATAAACTTACGTACCATTTTCCGTTCGGATGCAATGTCATTACCTACTCCCGTCCCGTTAGATGGCATGCCATGCTCATCATGTCGAAAATAATAACCAGGCACTATTTTTTCAAAAGAGGAGTCCTCGCGGATATACACGTGATTATATACAACATCCATAATTACCCTTAAGTCTTTATGGTGTAATGTATTTATTAGATTTTTCAGTTCCAATATTCGAGAGTAAGGGTCATTTGGATCGAGCGCGTAGCTTCCTTCAGGTACATTAAAAAGAAGAGGGTTATAACCCCAGTTGTAGTCTTTATCAGGTTCTGCTTCGTCCACTCCGCCAAAGTCATTTAATGGTAATAACTCAATATGAGTTACTCCAAGACTTTGGAGGTAAGGAACGCCTGTGATTCCAATATCGGACACCTCTAAAGGATCCTCTGTAAAAGCGGCATACTTACCCTTATGAACCATTCCGCTTTTTGAATGGGAGGAAAAGTCACGAACATGCAACTCGTATATAATGGCATCTGTTGCATCGTTAAAGGGAAGCATAGACACTTTTGGAACGTTTATTCTTTCTTTATCTAAAATCACGGCAGACTCACTATTAATAGTAGATGCAATCGCATACGGATCGACGGCTTCCCTCCATACAAGATTCACGCAAACTAGATAAGTGTAATGAAAACCTTCTAAATCTCCCTGTACCGTAATTCGCCATATCCCTTTTTCCTCACGAATAAGACTATAGAATATGCTCTCCTTACTTTTAGGAGCTACAAGTTTTATTTTCACTGCAGATGCCGTTGGCGCCCAAAGGGTAAAGGTGGATTCCCCCTTTTGATATTGCGCCCCAAGGTCATCCTTTTCATAATAAAATGCTTCATCAAAAGCTGGTGAGCGGATAACTGCCCCAATTTGCAAATCTGTTTTCCTACTATGTTCATCAATAATCATATATTTGGTGCCTATGAAGATTTGCGTATTTGTTTTACATATATATTTAACCGAGCCCTGTAGGGTTTTTCTATCTATAATTTCAAGCGGGTAAGTAGATTTTTCGTCTGATAGGGTAAAGGAAGCTGATTCTCCATTGTAACTTCCGTTAGGCAAAAGGATTGTGATCTGATCCATTTCATCTAAATAGGCCTCGAATTCTCTTTTGATGAAAATCATGCATTTCCCTCCCTGTCTCCTAAAGTGTTCTTCTAGAACTGGCCATCTTCTATATTATTCAAGCATAGTCATGACCTTGACATATATTCATACAATTCTTCATTATTGCCATTCTGGTCTGTCTATATAAGTGGACTGACAATGAGAAAGCAAAGCTCCAGCCGCTTTTAGCTGACTATGTTTTAAAGGAAGTTTGTTCGCCCGCATTTTCTCAAACCATTTTGCATATGTACGCTTATCTACTACTTGAACATCTGCCGGCCCATCCGTTATGTCAATATACCCTTTTGGGTGCAACAAAAGTTTAGTAACAGGCAAGCTCACATCATATAGCGGAAGGATATTTTTAATGATGGCCCCCATCCTGTTGAGGCTGATCGTTGGGTTTACTATTTTTCTTTCCTTTTCTCTTTCCCGAATGGACCAGAAGCGGTCATTATTTCCTAAAACCACACTCTCTTCTTGCTCCTCCATGTAATAGAGCACCATAATTTCGTTTGGGGTAATAAGGATGATTTCAAGTTCCACTGGTGCTTGCTTTACTAAAAAGATAGGTTTATACATCACAAAAAACGTATCTGGAAACCTTTGCAAAAAATATTTCAGTAACCATTCACGTTTATAATTCTTCTGCAGATAGGACATTTCTCTGATGGTGGAACTTGCCCATTTTAACTGAAGAGGAAGAATGGAATCAAGAAATTGTTGTTTGCTCTCTTCTGCCGTCTTACTGCCTGTGACACGGGGAAGTTCCCACTCTTCTTCGTGTTCGTTATCAACGTTTAGGATGTTAACAGTGAACGACTCATCTTCTTGTTCCTTTTTCCTAAAGGACTTCATAAGGCTGATTAACCTGCCATCTTTTGAGGATGTTACCTCCGTATGAGCATTAGGAGAAGGGCTCTTTATATCAACCGGGTTTCTTAACATCTCTTGATAGGTATTCCATTGTTGCTTTTTTAATCTGATATATTGGTTTGGATAGCGATATATATCGGCTTCATAACGGGTGATATAATCTTGCAATTTTATTAATTGTGCCAATGGTGGTCACTCTTTTCTATAATAAATAATGAATGGCTACAGGTAATATTATGGCGTATAGTAATGCAGATAGTGTCATGCTGATGGAACTGAATGCCGCTTCCTCTTCTCCATATTCCATCGCTTTAGCAGTCCCAATCCCGTGTGCAGCACACCCAAGCCCCACTCCAACCCCTAAAAAGTGGGTTATTCCAAGTATTCTCATTAGGACTGGCCCAAACAATGCACCAAAGATGCCACTTAGTATAACGAGCGCTGCCGCTAAGCTTGGTATACCCCCTGTAAGGTCTGCAATCTCCATGGCGATAGGGGAAGTCACAGATTTAGGAAGGAACGACGCGGAGTATATAGAAGGAAGGTTAGCAACCTTTACATACAAAAACCCAGTAACCATGCCGACAACTATTCCAGACAATATTCCTGCAATCAATGGGATCCGATAACGTATAATTTTTGAACGTTGATGGTATAGGGGGTAAGCAAGCGCAACAACCGCCGGCCCGAGCAACTCCTGAATCCACCAACCTCCTAGCATATATGTATCATAAGATATATCAGTCAAATGCAAGCCAATAATAATTACTAGAGTCGTAGTGGCGACAGGATTGAAAATCGGCATACGTAATCGGTTATAAATATGTCTCATTGCCAGAAAAGCTAGGTAGGTAGTAAGGATGAACAAGAAACTAAACCAACTATTCACCATTCAACACACCTGTTGCTTCTGTCTTATTATCGACAGATACTGCCGTTTTTTGAGCAACCACTCCCGAACATACCAAGACGATAATGGTTCCTACTAAAAGAGCGAGCAACATAATCATTCCTTCTGTTCCTGATAGAATGCTAAAGTAGTCCATCACTCCAACAGTGGCGGGGACAAAAAACAAAGGGAGATAGAAAAGAAGTACATTTGCTCCGTCTTGCAAATATCTCTCCTTCACTACACCTGTCAAAAGCAGAATAAGCAGAAAAACCATTCCAATAATACTACCTGGAACTGGGATGTCAAAAGTACTTTGTAGTACTACACCAATTTTGTAAAACAAATAAAATACAATTACTTGAATTAATAGTTTCATTCCCCTCATTTTCTAATCCTACTCCTATACTAAAGAAAAAAATTCCTTTTCTTCATATTTGGGCAATCTGTTTAAATGTGTTTCATATAAAATGATATTGTTCACATTAAACGTCTCTTTCTGCGAACTGTGGACAGGAAGCAGATCATGATTAATGGATCCTGGCCCCTTCCACTTCCTTGCAATGGTGATATGTGGATGAAATGGCCGTGAGTCGAGCTGAAGTCCAACCATCTCACATGCATCATATACAGATTTTCTCAGCAGATTAAGCTCCATTGACTTTTCGATACCGTACCAAAAAATTCGAGGTGACTGAGGATTCCCAAATGTACCAAGCTCACTTAATGTGATCGAAAACTGCTGATGATTTGTGACAGTTTCTGAAAGAAGGGTTGTCAACTTTTCTTTTTGTCCTTCTTCCAAATCACCTAAAAAAGCGAGTGTGATATGAAGGTCTTCCGGATGCACCCATCTTGTAAACGGAAAGTGGTTTTTTAATTTTTTCATATATAAATGGAACGCTTCCTTTAACGGTTGTGGAAGAGGTACAGCAACAAAATAATGAGTTTGAGTCGTCATATTCTCACCCTTCTTAATTTTACCAGATATCTTTTATTGTCTTGCATATTATCTTAGCACCAAACAGACGATATAGTTAATTTAATCTTAATCCCTTAATAAGCCATGTGCTTAGTCCGTTTTTATAATTTATGATACAATACGGATTATTGAGACATGAAAGAGAAAGGTTGTGCGTAGTAGTGAAGGTAGTTTCAAATATGGCTGATTTAATTGGAGATACTCCACTTGTTAAGTTAAACCGCATTGTGCCTGAAGGAGCGGCGACGGTTTATTTAAAATTAGAATTCCAAAACCCTAGCGGCAGTGTAAAAGATAGAGCTGCGTTTAATATGATTATCCAGGCAGAAAAGGATGGCCTCATCAAACCTGGTGCAACCATCATTGAACCAACTAGCGGAAATACCGGGATTGGTTTGGCGATGAATGCAGCAGCAAGAGGCTATAAAGCGATATTGATCATGCCGGATACGATGTCTAAAGAACGGATAAACCTTTTGAAAGCATATGGTGCAGAAGTAGTATTAACACCAGGCGATGAAAAAATGCCAGGTGCTATTAAAAAGGCCAAGGAGCTTGTAAAAGAAATACCTAACAGCTTTATGCCGATGCAGTTTGAAAACCATGCCAATTCTGATGCACACAGAAAGTCTACGGCACTCGAAATTATTGATGGTATGCAACAAATCGGCAAGCCATTAACCGCTTTCGTAGCAACGGCCGGAACTGGCGGAACCATTACTGGTACAGGAGAAGAGTTGAAAAAGCATTATGAAGGGTTGACTGTCCATGTCGTGGAGCCTGCAGGATCACCTGTCCTTTCCGGCGGGAAGCCTGGCAAACATAAGCTTGTGGGAACTAGTCCTGGGTTCATTCCAGATATCTTGAACCAGGAAGTTTATGATGAGATTTTCAAGATTGAAGATGGGGATGCATATGAAATCACTCGTAAGCTTGCTCGTCATGAGGGCATATTGGTTGGACCGTCTTCCGGTGCTGCTTGTTATTCTGCGATTGAGGTGGCAAAAAGGTTGACTCCTGATGATGTGGTAGTTTGTATCGCATGCGATACGGGAGAAAGGTATTTGTCTACCGACCTTTTTGATTTTGAGAATGAATAAACGAAAAGACCCTTGGCTGCATTAGCTGAGGGTCTTTGTAATTTTAACCGTTCCTTTGCGCTGCAGGCACTCGCTTTCCGCGGGGCGGTGCTGGAGCCTTCTAGGCTTTGCCAAAGCTACTGAAAAAGTCTTAGAATTTATATATTGTTTT
Source organism: Bacillus sp. RO2 (assembly GCF_012911845.1). GTDB lineage: Bacteria > Bacillota > Bacilli > Bacillales > Bacillaceae_I > Sutcliffiella_A. The sequence goes on from NZ_JAAXCU010000055.1 coordinate 12,924, forward strand.
AGACACCGCTGTGGATTTCCGCAAATGGCTTCGCTTTCCTAGGAGCTGACGTGAGCCTCCTCGGCTTCGCCTGTGGGGTCTCCACCTAGCGCTATCTCCCTCAGGAGTCTTCGCCTTTTGCTCCAATCCACAGCTCAAAATTACTAAGTACTATATCATATCTGTTTTTCAGTGGTTTCACTTTGCCTATGGGGACTCAAGTCTGCCGCTATTTCCCGCCGGAGTCGAGTGCCTTCCGCTCCAATCCACTCATTTTTATGAACTTATGATGCTTTTGCGAGTTGTTTTTTATCGGCTTGGTTGATCATCAGGATGAAGACTAATCCGCACATTGTTAAAAGGCCGAAGAACAAATAGACATGTGCAACGGAATAGTACTCTGCAATAAAGCCGCCAAAGAATGTACAGAACCAACTCCCTAACCCATTACCGATGGCAGTATATAGAGAAACCGCCGTTGCACGTGCAGAGGTTGGGGCGATATCCCGTACAAACTGCAGCGCTGCAGGTATGAAAAGTCCAACAGAAAAACCTTGGGCAATCGTAGTCGCATACACCACATACAGTGGCGGCTCGAAGAAATATAGCACCCAACGGATCATCGCAATGGATCCCGCACTGATCATGATTGTATGAAGGCCAAAGCGCGCTATCCACTTTCCTGCCACTCTCATAAAAGGCGCCTCACTTCCAGCAGCAAGCAAGAAGGCAATCCCTACTCCCGTAACGGTGCCTCCAATATCAGTAATAAACAGCCCAAAATAAAAGTTGTTGGCAAATACAGGGCCGAATACAAGAAACGTTGTCACAAGGAACATCACAAACTTAGGCAACTTCATAAGCGTTCCGATGCCATCGCGGACATTGACACTGATTGTCTGACTTTCCTTCGGCAGGAAGCTCGATACCACCGTACCTAGCAATAGAGCTATTGCAAAGGTAAAGAATATTACTTTTAAAGAAAAGAAATCAGAAAGCCATCCCGCAACTAGAACAGCCACAGCAAAACCTATCGCTCCCCATAACCTGATGGAACCATAATTCCCTTTTGTCCTCTGAACATAATTAAGGGTAATGCTGTCTGAAATGGGTACAAGGGCGCTTTGCGTAACTGCCAACAGAAACGCGACAGCAAGCAAGGCTCCATAGCTCTCCATAAATGAAAAGGCAATACCTGTTACTGCTGTGAGAAAAAGCGTCCAGAGCAGGATTTGTTTTGGTTTTTGGGTATAGTCGCTAAAGACTCCCCACAATGGCTGTATGAATATCATTACAACAGGACTAATCGACATGATCATCCCAATTTGTGATCCGCTCAGCCCCACATCTTCTTTTAAATATACTGTTAACAATGGGAATAGAGCCCCAAAGCTGAAAAATGTTAAAAAGTAAAAACTGTAAAAGTAGCGAGTTGTTTTGTCTTTCATTGAGGCAGTACTCATGATATATCCTTCTTTCTTCTCGTCAAATAAAGGAAAAAGTAAAAGGCTACTGCCCCATAGGGAAGTAACCTTTACATTCTACCACAATTATATTTAGGATAAATATGTTATTTTGCTAATTCATAGATAGCTTGTGCATAGATGGCAGTCGCCTTGATGAGATCTTCAATGTAAATATGCTCATCTTTTTGATGCGCCACGTCCTCCCTACCAGGGAAAAGCGGACCAAAAGCCACACCTGCTTCAAGCGATCTTGCATATGTTCCACCACCGATGGACAATAACTCCGCTTTATCTCCAGTTTGTTCTTCATAAATCTTCTGAAGAGTTTGGATAAGCTCGTGATCTTGTGGCACATGGTGTGCAGGAGAAACATTGAATTTTTTCACGTCAAAGCCAAACGTCTCTGCCTCATTACGCAACTGCTCTTCCACTTTCTTTGTATCGCATGTAACAGGAAAGCGAATGTTAACCCCTAAAGTGCCGACAGATGCTTCGCGGTCATATCGGAAAACACCTGTGTTGATGGTTAGGTCGTCAGTAATCTCGTCGTGGAAATTGATGTTAAGCTTTTTCCCACGAGAATCAAATGAAAGCTTTTCACTGATAAAACCGACAAAGGATGCACCACTTGCATCTAGCCCTAAAGAGTGAAGGAAGTTCGCCAAATGGTAACCTGCATTCGTACCATTATCCGGCTCCATGGCATGGGCTGACACCCCTTTGATGTTAAGGTACAAAGCATTGCCTTCCTTCGTATAGCCACCCTCGATACCTTTTTCTGAAATGTATTCATTAAAAGCGTGCGTGATTTCGTCCATTTCTTCCGTCACTTCAAGTGACGCTTTCGCATGATCTGGCACCATGTTCAACCGGCGACCTGATTCAAATGTTAACAAGGTGACATTTGAAGATGGAGTCTCACCTTTGAAATCAAGCCCTAGCTGAATATCACCTATTCCTTTTTCCGCATAGATGATTGGGAAGTCCGCGTCAGGGGCAAACCCCATTGTAGGCATTTCTTCATGTTTAAAATAGTGCTCTACACACTGCCAGTTGCTTTCCTCGTCTGTACCAATAATGATGCGCACACGTTTAGAAAGTGGGAGATCTAGCTCTTTTACTATCTTCAAAGCATAATAAGCCGCCATTGTCGGACCTTTGTCATCCATTGCACCACGTGCGAAAATTTTCCCGTCACGAATGGTGGCACTGAATGGTTCATCTGTCCAGCCGTCTCCTTCTGGGACTACATCCACATGACATAGGATTCCTACAAGCTCTTCTCCTTGGCCGTGTTCGATATGACCGGCATAATGGTCAACATTTTTTGTAAGAAAGCCGTCAGCTTTCCCCTTATGTAACAAATATTGAAGCGCCTCTTCTATTCCTTTTCCAAAAGGAGTCTCTGTGCTTGCCTCTTCTTCATTCAAGACACTATTAATTTGTAAAAATTCCTGTGTATCTTTTATTAAGGAATCTTTTCTTTTCTCTACTTCTTCCAACCAATTAATATTTCCCATTTAATCATCACCTCATTAGAAAATGAAAAAGCGTATTCATCATAAGTACAAATCCAACTAATCCGACGGCCGGATAATACAGCCATCTTGTTACAAGATCTTGATAGTGTTCTTGAACCAGCTTCTTCCCCTTATGCATATTCAAGAAGGGATGTCCCACCAATTCATCATATACTATATTTAACCACTCTTTTAGAAAAAAGAAAAACGCCATAAACAAGCCGAATGTCATCCATAACGGGAGATACCCCATGACAGCAATAGTGATACCAATCAGCTGCAAATACGAAAAAATATGACGAGAGTTTCGCAACAGATATTTAAAGAACAATTCCGTCAAGGCACTATGGGGGCTCCTGTCTTCGATTATCCTTTGAGACCGCCTGAAAAATAAAGGCTTGTTTCTCTCAGAAGAACGAGGAACATGCACATATTCCGAAACATAGAAAATCATTCCGACATATTTCTGACGCACCTTTTCGTTATGAACCATATCGACCATAAAACTCTCTGTTCGCAAGTAAATGGTAAAAAAGGTTATGAAACCAAGCATAAGGAGAGCAGTTGATACAATCCACATAGATTGATTAACTGTTAGATAAGTAAAAAGTCCAAGAAATAGAAAAGCTGTGAACGTAATCAGTTTTCGCTTCCATCCAGACCAATGTAAATCTATCACTTTACCTAAAACGGTAGTGAATAGAAACAATGCAAGATAAAATGATATCCACTCAAGCAATGGGAAAGTAGACGGGCTGATCGCCTCCATTAGCAAATAGGTAAGAATAGCAATGAGCAAGGCTTTTATCACATTCAATCCCATACTCGCTATCACACCCCACTTTTTCAACCCTTGCAATAAATCTCTTCGGTGAACAAAAAAGTACATATCCGCTTGCTGATAATAAACACGGATAGCCCCCGTCCAAGCTAGATAATAGATAGCAAAAAGGGTTAAACCGTATGGAAGTTCCTGAAGCAAAGCAATGAAACTCGGAAACATATCATAAATCATGGCTGCAACGAATAATAATGTAAGGACCATATAGACCAGGATCGTCCAATCAACAACAGCTTTTGTATTCTTCCATTGATACTGACGCTCTTGTTTTAAGCGATCCTTGTATAAACGGAATGCCGTCATCACTCCTGCTCCCTTTCGGATAGTGTGTAAAAACAATCTAGCAATGAAGCACCGGGAAGTTGGCAATTTATTTGTATATCTTGTAGGGTCCCTTCTGCTTTCTTGCGCCCGTCAGCCAAAAGAATAAACCTGTCACAAATCTTTTCCGCCGTATCCAGAACATGGGTACACAACAAGATGCCTACACCCCTAGCCTGTTCCTGATGAAAAAGCTGGAGAAGCTTCTTCGTTGCAATCGGATCAAGCCCGATAAACGGTTCATCCACAATATATAAAGTAGGCTTAGACATGATGGCAAAAATCAGCATGGCTTTTTGCTGCATCCCTTTTGAAAAGGTAGCAGGAGACTCGTGAATGACTTTTTCCAAATCAAACAACATCAATAGTTCCTCTACTCTCTCTTTCCAAACCTTTTCTTCTATCTCCAGCAAAGATGCCATCAAATCTATATGCTCCCATAATGTCATATCATAATAAAATACAGGCTTCTCAGGAATATAGGCATATGATTTATCGGAAGGAAGTGATATCTCTCCTTCAAAAAAAGGATTTAAGCCAAGTAAGGTTTTGATAGTTGTACTCTTACCGGCGCCGTTTGGACCAATCAGCCCCACCATCTCACCTTTTGAAACAGTAAAATCAATATTCTGCAAGACAGACATTTCATCATCATATCCTGCTTTATCTAACTGTAAGGTTAGTAATTTCATTTAGGGTCACACCTCTCTCCTGTCTTATACGATGTTTTAGGTCTAAAGTTTCATATTTTTCAAATAATTACTAGCAGAATAATGTCGAGTAGTGTAAAATAATGTATATAGACTCATAATTTATTCATTTACTCTTAACACATCCAAGACTAAATGTTAATATTGTGTAAATTGCATCATTATTCTAGAATTTTTTCCACATATTCGTGTACAATATAAACTAACTAAATACCTAACACCTATCATCAAGAATTTAGCGAGTAGTACCATGTTAAATACCGGATAAGGAGTGGTTTTTTGAAGCCTTCAACTAACCGTATGCTAACCCGTATTAAAGCCGTCTACATGTTTATTCATGAAAAGGGAACTGTCTCTACACAGCAGTTGGTCGATGAATTTGGGATTACACCCCGAACCGTCCAGCGTGATTTAAATGTGCTGGCATTTAATGACCTGGTTCAAAGTCCTACGAAAGGTAAGTGGACTACTACGCAGAAAAAAGTTAGGTTGACTTCATAAGACTACATATACAATGTATGACACCATAATAAAGCCCCATTCCTTTTTTATATGGAATGGGGCTCTTCGTTATTTATCTTCGCTGCAGTAGTTCCAATTCTTCATCTGTCAGCTCACGGTACTCCCCAAGCTCCAGATCTTCATCTAGCTTCAGTTCTCCCATGCTCAAACGCTTCAGGTAGATAACCGTTTTTCCAACTGCCTGGAACATCCTTTTCACTTGATGGAACTTTCCTTCAACGATGGTAATCTCTATTTGTGATTCCGAACCAGCATCAAGTATTTTCAGTTCAGCAGGCAAAGTTTCATAGCCATCATCTAAGGTGACTCCTTGTTTGAACGCTTCAATATCCTCTACTGTCACCTCTCCATCAATTTTTGCATAATAAGTTTTCGGTACATGTTTTTTGGGAGACAACAACTGGTGTGCAAGCTGCCCGTCATTTGTCAGAATAAGTAGACCTTCTGTATCTTTATCCAAGCGTCCAACCGGGAATGGTTCGAACATCTTATCCTCTTCTTGCAAAATATCTACTACGGTTTCTTGTCGGTAATCTTCCGTTGCAGATAATAGTCCAGGTGGCTTGTGCATCATCAAGTAAATGAACTCACGGTATTCCACGATATCATCATGGACAGTTACCTCCTGCACCTCCGGATCCACATGCACCTTCGCATCCTTTACCACATTTCCATCCACTTTTACCACACCAGTTTTTAAAAGCTTCTTTACTTCTTTTCGCGTTCCAAACCCGCTGTTGGCAAGCATTTTATCCAATCTCATATTTCGTGCCGCTCCTTTCATAGGGAAAGAGGCCCCCTTTGACTCGAGACCTCTATCCTCTTTGTTGTCTATTTAAAAATGAAAAACGATTTCCAAAAAGGTACATTAATAGATTACTTCTGTAGCTCAGGAAGAAGTAGATGCCGGCTCCCACTAGACCGCTGACAGCCACTACGATGATAGCTTGAAGTCGGCCTTCGCTGTAAGGGACAAAGCCTTCCAATAGTTGAAGGACAATTAAGACTGCAGCAATCATGATGACGTTGAAGATGGTCATAAGAAAACCACGTCTTATTACCATGGAGTAATCAAATTCAGTAAACTTCTTAATAGCCCATAGATTTATCACAACACTGGCTGTATAGCCAATTGCCGTTGCAATGATAGATCCTTCCGCACCCATCAACAGAATAAGCGGATAATTGAGGACCAGTTTCAATAGCAATCCAATCGCAAGTCCTACAACCGTATATTTCTGTCTGTTTATACCTTGCAATACGGAGGCAGTGACTGTGAAAATTGCCAATGGTATTGCTGTGGGAGCATACCAAGTTAATAGTTGCCCACCTAATTCATCATTGGAAAAGAATGCTGCATATGCTGGCCCTCCGAGAAGGGATAACCCTATACAAGCCGGGACAGTCAAATAGAGTAAAATCTGCAAAGTCACACTAAGTTGTTTTTGCAAACTTTGTTGCTGACCATTAGTAAACGATTTTGTTATTGCAGGAAGGAGACTCAGTGCAAAAGCAGTCGCAAGAGTAATTGGAATCATAATCAACTTCTGACCATAGTTGTTGATAATACCAAATGCGGTGTCTGCGTAGATTGCAGTGAATCCTGCTAACACCATTGCATCGTTAAAAGAAAATGTATCTATTAATTGATAAAGGGGCATGGCCAATCCCACGAAAACGAATGGCATCGCATAGGAAACCAATTCCTTATACATATCTTTATAAGAAAGATCCACTGTCTCTGGGTCTTTTTCCAGCATGGCATCCAAATTCTTTTTCCGACTAAACCAATACCAAACTAATACGACAAGACCTCCAATGGCCCCGATAAAGGCAGCAAATGTTGCAAAGCCAATCGCAACTGTCATATTCCCATTTAAAACTTCCAGTATGAAATATAGACTTCCCAATAGGAAAACAATTCTTACTAGCTGTTCCACGACTTGAGAAATTGCCGTTGGGCCCATGGATTCATACCCTTGAAAAAACCCACGAATCAAACTCATAATAGGAACCACCAGCAAAGCCACGCTTACCATTCTGACGACAAATGTAATATCTTCATAAGTATGTTTACCTTCTTTTATGATCATAGGAGAAAGATATGGTGCCAACAGAAACAGCGCCAAAAATGATATCACTCCTGTAATACTCATGACCATAATACCGGAACGGAAAAGCTTTCTCCCAACACTATACTCACCCAAAGCATTATACTTTGCGACAAACTTGGAGACTGCCAATGGAACCCCAAGTGTAGCGATACTTAAGAAGACAGAATATAACACATAAGCATATGAATAAAGAGCTCCACCTTCATTACCAACCATGGCATGAAACGGGAAAATATAAACTAAACCTAGAATTCGTGACAGCATCGTTCCCACTGTCAAAATTAAGGTACCTCTCAATATATTAGATGTCGACATAAAATCCCTACCTACTATTTGTAACTTTTTGTCTAACCTTTGTATTTTAGCACACTTCATATTGCAGAAGCACTATTTTACCATCCCGCCAGTAAACTTCTAGAGAGTGAAATCTTTGGAAAAGATAGATATGGCGTATCGTCTTTCAAGTTCTCCAGGTCCTCTTTTGTCACAACTACAGTGAATTCGTCATACGCCTCCTTATCTAGTAAGAGAACTCCCGCTTCTTTTTGACTAAAAATAAGTCCGAATTCTTCTTGATTATTTAGTCGGATGCAAAGGACATAGGCATTCATTTCTTTTTCAAAGAGCCATGTATACGAGAATTTATGTATTTTTGTGTTCATTTTTAATGGAAGCGTCGGGACAGAAAGCAGCAGGACCGGGGTTTCATTTTCCTCTGTCCAACCACCGTCATATGGAATATGAGCTTCTGAAAGATTTGGTGAATATGTCATGGGATACCCCTTTTCTTTGATTTTTAATCTATTTAAAAATCATACGGAATGTTGCTCTTTTTGTCCAACAAGAGAATAGAGGGTATAATAAGCAACATGTAAGCAAAAAATAGTTGGTTGGTGAAAAAATGAAATACGATGTGATTATCATAGGCGGCGGTCCATCAGGGCTTATGGCCTCCATCGCTGCAGCAGAACAAAAAGCAAGAGTATTACTGATTGATAAAGGAAATAAACTTGGGCGGAAACTTGCCATTTCAGGAGGCGGTCGCTGTAATGTGACGAACAGGCTTCCTGTGGATGAAATCATCAAACATATCCCTGGTAACGGGAGATTCCTATATAGCGCATTTTCGGAGTTTAATAATGAAGATATCATCAAATTTTTTGAAAAGCTTGGGATACAACTCAAAGAAGAAGATCACGGCCGGATGTTTCCTGTTTCAGATAAAGCGCAAAGTGTGGTTGACGCGTTGTTGAACAGGATGAAGGATTTGCGCGTGGACATTCGAACCAATACTTCTGTGGAAACAGTGGAATATGATGAGGAACGTACGCGTGGTGTGTTGTTAAAAACGGGAGAATTTTTGGAATGCTCATGTGTAGTCATCGCTGTTGGTGGAAAATCAGTACCGCACACAGGTTCCACTGGTGATGGATATCCTTGGGCAAGGAAAGCTGGGCATACCATTACAGATTTATTCCCAACTGAGGTTCCGTTAAATTCACAAGAAAAATTCATACGCGAGAAAAGATTGCAAGGACTGTCCCTGCGCGATGTAGCTTTAAGTGTCTTAAATCCTAAAGGGAAAGTGGTAAAAACACATCAAATGGATATGATTTTCACTCACTTTGGGGTATCCGGTCCTGCTGTATTACGCTGCAGCCAATATGTTGTGAAGACGATGAAGAAATTCGGTGTAGATCGAGTAACGATGAATTTGGATGTCATGCCTTCATTGAATGAAGAACAAGTATTTCAACAGCTTAACAACGCTTTGAAGGACGAACCAAAAAAAGCCATCAAGAATGTTCTTAAAGGGCTTGTACCTGAGCGTTATTTATTGTTTTTGTTAGAAGTTTGTGGAATTGATGAACAGGAGATTGGCGCGACCTTGGCTCACGAAAAAATAAGGGAACTTGCGAAAATGTGCAAACAGTTCCGTTTTGAAGTATCCGGCACCCTTTCCATTGAAAAGGCATTTGTTACCGGAGGCGGCGTTTCGGTGAAAGAAGTTCATCCGAAAGAGATGTCTTCCAAAATGAAAGACGGATTATATTTTTGTGGAGAAGTGCTAGATATCCATGGATATACTGGTGGTTATAACATCACCTCGGCCTTGGTGACAGGAAGACTTGCAGGCCTGAACGCCGGGAAAAAGGCGGCAAGCCTACGTCGTTACTAGCAATACGAAAGACATAACAAATGCTAGTCCTACTCCATACATGCCAAACTCATTGATAAATGATTTACTTTCTTCTTGAAGTACCTCGTTTTGAGTGTGGTGGTTCATAGTGAATACATCCTTTCAGTTTTTATGTTTTGGTTGTTGATTATATGACCTGTTACTAATTAGACGAGTAGTGTTACAAAAATGTTTCAATTATTTATGAATTATTTTAGATATTTATCAATACCCACAAAAAAGAACCTGATAAACATCTTTCTGGGAAGTTTTCAGGTTCTAAATATTACCATTGCAGAGAAGCAATAGATCTGTTCATCTTCGTCGTTGATACACCCGACTTGATACTTAATGTCTATCACATCCCTGTCAGACAACCCCTTAAGAAAATCATTAACCGCATCCTCGAGGTCCCGCTCATGCTCCTCATCAAACACCCTAATCTGCACCAACCCCGACACCCTCCTTCAAGCATGGTTTATATAGCTTGTATTCTATTACTATGTATAGGAGGAATGTTTGGGTTTTATACTTTTGTTTGGGGGAAATGGAGAAAAATGAGAAAAAAACCCTTTGGGGGTCAGACCCCCAAAGGGTTTTTGCACTTTACGTCGAATATAATAGAGTTAGATAATTTTATTGATTTGAAGGGGTAATGTACGTGAAAGAAGTTTGGATTTCAGAAGATGGAGATTTTAGTGAAATAGAGGATGATGGGTTTTATCGTTTTTATCTTTACAGGTTTGAAGATGTGGATTATCAGGAAGAAAATAAACAGTTGCTTTTAGATTTTATTGGGAAGCTTAATATTTTCCCTTTAAATGTATTGATTGAAGGTTATGATGAGGAAGAAGAAATGCGGCAGATTTTTGACGGCTTATCTTTCCCCTATTCGGTTGACTATTTTACCGATAAGCGAATGTATTCCACGGGAGGGAAAAACTTTACCTTCCATCCCCCATTTTTTCAAATCAAAGCCTCCTCCCTTAAAGAGTTGCAATCAATTTTGAAAGAAACCTACCATTTAGCAACCCAAAATCAATTTTACGGTATATCGTTAAAAAATAATGTTCATCTTACATCTCGAAATGGATACTCTTTTCCTAAGCTAAGTAAAAACAAAGACATTGCCGCGTTGAAGGTGGGCCATGACGGGCAAGGGTTCTATTTTTATTCCAACATGCCTTCTCTTCAAGATATGGAACAAGTGATTTCCATGCTCCCAGAAGGATATGTCGTAACACAAATAAATGATAGGGTGATTGAAAAGTAAAAGGAGCTTCGCTGTTAATAAGCGAGGCTCCTTTTATGTTTAGAATCCAAGCAATTGCATGCATCCAATGTATATAGCAATTGCTGCGATAATCAATGAAATTTTGTTGAATTTGAAGAATGAGATAGGTGGCCTTTCCTCACGAAGATCCCCCACCACTTCCTTTATATAATCCTTATCGGCGAAATTTTGGAACTCCACCTCTAAACCACTTGTTTCAAGATCCTTCCACTTGATTTTGATAGTTTGATTAGAATCATCTAAATAATACATCGTGACATAGTTACTGCTGATATAATCATCATTTGCTTTGACATCTTTTTTATAAGAATATCTTTTGTCGTCCAGGTTTCTTTCTAAGATATCCATGACAGTCTGGGGTTCATATTTCTTGATATGTATCTCGTCTTTTTTTCTTTGCATGATCATCATGATAAATGGCACAAGGATGGGACTCAGGGCGATATAAAGAGAGTTAATATCCCAATAATTTTCATTAGAAGTCGTGTACACCAAGAGGCCAAACGTTATGAGCCCTGTTATTAGTATTCCTTGAAATCTATTACCAGTAGAGATCTTTTAAACTCCTTTTTGATGGAAGTTTGTAATTGCATTTATGAAGAGTATTGCACCTATCACAAGAAGAAAAAGTGGAAAAATATTTTGGTCGATGAAGTCCATGGTTAATGTGGCCTCCTTTCTGATTGATGGTCTATATATCACTATACGACTGGGATTGGGAATGGTTTCAAGTTTTTGTTAGGAGTGGGGTGAGGTTGTAGGTGCGGGATTTGGTTCCTCCTATAAATTCAATATTGAGGTTTTTCAGCAAACTGATAATGGTCAATCTATTTTCTAATCCTAAATAAATCTTTAACTCTTTCATAGTGATGAACGGACTTATTAAAAGGGCATAATCCTTTAATGCTACTATATGTTCACTATCTGATCTTTCTAGACAATTGGGGCACTCCCATGTACCGTAAATTCTTTTCATAATTTTATAGGGATTACAACTGGCACATAATACACCTTTTATTATATCTGAAGGCAAAATTCCATATTGAGCAATGGGGGATGAGTTATCTGGTGAATGATCTTTAAGTAATTGTTTTATTAGCTTTTTTATTAATTTCTTTTCCAGAGGCTGCGAGGAATAACGTTTTAGTAGCGCACTAGCTTTAGCAGCGAGTGCGGGGCTTTTTATTACATATCTATCCACCTCGCTAGGAGAGGAAAGGACTTTCGTAATAACTTTAGGATTAGTTAGTATTGCTAGCTTTTCACAGGGAAGTTCAGGAAACTGTTTGGTTCTTAGCCATGATTCTAATTTGGAGCATTGATTAGAAGCTTGCAATATAGGATCTGGATATACTTTAAGCGGACTCTCGTCAACTTCTTGTAAAAGTTGATAGTTTTTCGGATCAAAGTAGAGAGTTCCTTTAAAAAATTTAACTTCTAATACTAAAATGAAATTCGAATATAAGATGAGGGTATCCATTTGAAAGAAGGTGTTCCTAAATGGAAGTCTTAGTCCGTGGAAAATGTAGTAGGGATGCTCTGTTTCTGGAAGAAGTTTTAAGTAATAGTCTAAAGTTTGTTCACCGAAGATTCCTGCTTCTTTCCTACCTAATTCGTTGAGGAAATCTTGAAATTTTTCATGATTCGGGGGAACTCGCCTCTTCATTGCTCTTAAAATATGCACTCTCATGGGGACACATCTTGGTTTTTTTATCAAAAAATCACCTCTTTTTTCAAGGATAAGAGTATTCTTTGACATCTTTCTACAGATTTCCTTCTTTTCTGAAAAAAATCTTTTAGGAAGTTACCTCTTTTTATTAAATGAAGAGGAATTCCCCTTTACAGAATATGCATTCTTGATAATTTGAAGCGTTTTTTTGACTATTTGGAAGGATTATTCGTATAATTGGAGGGGTTTTTTGACTATTTCAGCTCGTTTTTTGACTAATTCCTCTTATAAACTTTAAATTCGCTTCGCCACGAGAAGTAACTCACTCCTTAGGGCTCTATTACTATAAGCGCCTCCTGTTACCTACTTCTGAAAAGTTCCAAGATCCAAACCTAACCCCCTATTACCTACTTTTGAAAAAAGCAAAAATCCAGACCAGTAACCCTCAATTACCTACTTCTAGAAAAAACCAAAAATCCAGACCAGTAACCCTCAATTACCTACTTCTAAAAAAACAAAAACCACCAACCAGCGGCCCATTACTCGCCCACTAGTCAGTGGTCACTTTCAGATTATTCTACGTCGCCTTCCCACTCTAGCATGCCGCCGACCATGTTGCGGACTTTGTAGCCTTGGTCTTGCAGGTAGTGGCAGACGTTTTCGCTGCGGCGTCCGGAGCGGCAGATCACGATATATTCTTTGTTTTTGTCGAGCTTGTCCAGGTTTTCTGGGATATCGCCCATGCGGATGTGTTCTGCTTGTTTGATTTTGCCCATTTCGATTTCTTCGTCTTCGCGGACGTCGACTAGATGAAGTTCTTCGCCTGCGTCAAGCTTCTTTTTCAGCTCATCAGTGGTAATTGTTTGGATCTCTGACATGTGTGAAAACCTCGATTCTATGTAGTGTAATGCTAATTACCTCTATTTTAACAAAAAGAAAACAAGACTGCCAATTCGGACGATGGCAGCCTTGCATTCGCATGCTAATTTTTCGTTCTACACTTAGTTCGCAACGATATTCACAAGTTTTCCTGGAACAGCAATGACTTTGCGGACTGTCTTGCCTTCGATGCTTTCTTTTACCGTGTCATCGGCAAGAGCGATTTCTTCCATTTTTTCACGGGTTGCGTCGGATGGAACGTAAAGTTTCGCTTTAAGCTTCCCGTTTACTTGGACCACGATTTCGATTTCATCTTCTACTAGTTTGGATTCATCGAATGTCGGCCATGCCTCATAAGTGATAGTGCCTTCGTTGCCAAGCTTTTCCCATAGTTCTTCTGCAATATGTGGGCAGACTGGGGAAAGCATTTTTACAAAGCCTTCGACGTAATCTTTCGCAATAGTGTCTGCTTTGTACGCTTCATTGATGAAGACCATCATTTGCGAGATAGCCGTGTTGAATCGTAGGCCTTCGTAGTCTTCTGTTACTTTTTTCACAGTAGCATGATACGTTTTCTCTAATGTGTCTTCTTCTGTCACTTCGACAACTTTGGCACTTAATTTGCCGTTTTCTTCAACAAACAATCTCCACACACGGTCAAGGAAGCGGCGTGATCCGTCTAGTCCGTTGGTGGACCATGCGATGGATGCTTCAAGTGGTCCCATGAACATTTCGTATAGACGAAGGGTGTCGGCACCGTGGGATTCCACGATGTGATCAGGGTTTACGACATTCCCTTTGGATTTACTCATCTTTTCGTTATTTTCGCCTAGGATCATTCCTTGGTTGAATAACTTTTGGAATGGCTCTTTTGTTGGAACCACACCGATATCATATAAGAATTTGTGCCAGAAGCGAGCGTATAGCAAGTGAAGTACTGCATGCTCTGCTCCACCGATGTAGATGTCTACCGGCAACCATTCTTTTAGTTTTTCAGGGTCAGCTAATTTCTCACTGTTTTTCGGGTCGATATAGCGCAGGTAGTACCAGCAGCTTCCGCCCCATTGCGGCATTGTGTTTGTTTCACGGCGACCTTTTTTGCCTGTTTCAGGGTCTACAACATTTACCCAATCCTCTATGGCAGCAAGCGGGGATTCGCCTGTACCGGAAGGACGGATTTCTGACGTTTTTGGTAATACAAGTGGAAGCTGGTCTTCCGGTACCGCTGTAGTTGTGCCATCTTCCCAATGGATGATTGGAATCGGCTCGCCCCAATAGCGCTGGCGGCTGAACAACCAGTCACGAAGGCGGTAGGATACTTTCTTTTCGCCTTTTTCGTTAGCAGCTAACCAATCGATCATGTTAGAGATTGCTTCCTCTTTGCCAAGACCGTTCAAGAAGTCGGAGTTAACGTGCTCGCCGTCACCTGTGTAGGCTTCTTTCGTAACATCGCCACCTGCCACTACTTCTACGATTGGTAGCTCAAATTTCGTTGCGAATTCCCAGTCGCGCTCATCATGTGCAGGTACTGCCATGATTGCGCCAGTACCATAGCTCATCAGCACATAATCTGCAATCCAGATTGGCAATTTCTCGCCATTAGCTGGATTCACTGCGAATGCACCAGTGAACTCACCGGATTTTTCTTTGGAAAGCTCGGTACGTTCAAGGTCGCTCTTGCTTTGAACTTTTGTGATATAAGCTTCTACTGCGTCACGTTGCTCATCAGTTGTGATTTTTTTCACTAAAGGATGCTCAGGAGCAAGCACTGCATAAGTTGCACCGAAAAGTGTGTCTGGACGTGTTGTGAAAACGGTGAAGTTCTCATTCGTACCGTCGATGCTGAAATGTACATTGGCACCTTCTGAACGTCCGATCCAGTTGCGTTGCATGTCTTTTAAGCTTTCCGGCCAATCCAATTCATTTAAGTCTTCCAATAGACGATCTGCGTATTCTGTAATTCTAAGGATCCATTGTCGCATTGGACGGCGTTCTACCGGGTGTCCGCCACGCTCGGATTTTCCGTCAATTACTTCTTCGTTAGCTAAAACTGTACCTAGTGCAGGGCACCAGTTTACAGGTACTTCATCCACATATGCCAAGCCTTTTTCGTAAAGCTTCAAGAAGATCCATTGTGTCCACTTATAGTACTCAGGATCCGTTGTGTTTACTTCGCGATCCCAGTCATAGGAGAATCCTAGGGACTTAATTTGTCTGCGGAATGTGTTGATGTTTTGTTCCGTGAATTCTGCTGGGTCGTTTCCTGTGTCCAAAGCATATTGCTCTGCAGGTAGACCGAATGCATCCCACCCCATTGGATGAAGGACGTTTTGTCCTTGCATACGTTTCATGCGGGAAAGGATATCTGTTGCTGTGTATCCTTCTGGGTGACCTACGTGTAGGCCTGCTCCAGATGGATAAGGGAACATGTCTAGTGCATAGAATTTTTCTTTCCCTTTTTCTTCTTGCGTTTTAAATGTTTTGTTTTCTTCCCAATACTTTTGCCATTTTTGTTCCATGGACTGATGTTGAAATGACATCTTTTCTTCCTCCTGTTAACTCAAATAAATACAAAAAACCCCTCATCCCAATAAAGGGACGAGAGGTTTGAATATACTTAACCTACCGCGGTACCACCCAGATTATTATCATAGAAAAATGATAATCACTCGAATCCTTAACGCGGATGATACGGCGAAATATTACTGCCTTCCATTTAGAAGGGTTCACACTTGCTACTCCAAGGCGAGTTCATGTCCGATCGTTTGTTGACTTCCACCACCCGTCAACTCTCTATGCTCGTTTCGTCCACTACTAATCCTTTTCAACGTAAAAGTTTTAGTTGTTAGTTTGTATTGTAATGAATTTAGTTAAAAACTGCAAGGGGTATTTTCACTAATATTCATTATGGACGTTTTTCTAAATTGTATACTGCAGCCTGCTTTTATTGCACCGTATAGCCGCCGTCAATCACGACTGCCTGACCGGTAACGCCCCCAGCAGCGTCACTGCTTAAGAACATTGCATAATCTGCTATTTCTTTTACATCTAACAATCTCCGCTGTGGAACCAATGGGTAAATGACTTCTTCGAGCACTCTTTCCAAAGGGACCTTTCTGGTTTCTGCAAGATCCTTCAACTGGCCTCGGACAAGCGGTGTATCGACATAGCCAGGACACAGTGCATTGACAGTGATTCCATCTGCTGCTCCCTCTAGGGCAGAAACCTTTGTCAGACCAATCACGCCGTGTTTCGCACTGTTATATGCCGCTTTCCCTGCAAATCCAACCAAGCCATTAATGGAAGCCATATTCAATATCCTTCCGAACCCTTGAGCTTTCATAACTGGAAATGCATGCTTCGTCGCGACAAATGGTGCCACGAGCATCACGCGAGTTAGGAGCTCAAACTTTTCAGTCGGGAAGTCTTCCAACATAGAAACATATTGCAGTCCCGCATTATTAATCAATACATCCAATCGTCCGAATTCAGAAACCGTTGCATCAATCGCGGATTTAAGATCTTCTTCAGACGTTACATCACAACGCAATCCTCTAGCTGTCAATCCAAGACGGTTTAATCCTTCTCCCGCCTCCACAACATTCTCTTCATGCAAATCTGTCAGCACGACCTTTGCACCAGCTTCGGCAAATTGTTTTCCTATTTCGTATCCTATTCCTTGAGCTGCTCCCGTGATGAGTACTACTTTATCTTTAACCACTGCTCTAAACTCCTTTCAGGAAAAAAATATTAGATTCCTAGTCCCATAGAGAACAATGCAATCGCAATAGCCAATCCAATCAATGGGACGATGACAGTCAAAGCTGCGACAGGTCCATATGCTGCCTGATGCGTCTCCCCACAGATTGCACGGACGGTTGTTACAACATAACCGTTATGTGGCAAGGAATCGAGGGCACCAGAAGAAATCGCAACTGTACGATGAAGTGCCTCTGGATTGACGCCCATGTCCATATAATGTGGGGCAATTAATGGCAAGGCAATTACCTGGCCACCAGAAGCCGATCCCGTCATACCTGCAATCACGCTGACTGCAATTGCTGCACCTATTAACGGGCTGCCCGGAATGTTGGTCATTGCCTCAACGACTGTGCCAAATGCAGGTACCGCTTTGGCGACGCCGCCAAAACCTACTACTGCAGCCGTGTTACCAATAGCAATTAAAGCACCCATTGTTCCCTCTGAGATTGCATTCCAAAAATTCTTAAAGTATTTTCTGCCAAGTACATAAGTCGTGATGATACCGCCTAGTAAAGCGATGATTAGTGCAGATTGCTTCAAATCATCATGGAAAATGAAAGAAATAATTAAAACTACTGCTAATGGAATAAAACTCAATAATGGATTTGGAAGTGGCCTATTTCCATCAATAGTAGGGTCAGTATCTCTAGAAACAAACGTCTCTCCTCGACCAACCGCTTTGGAAATCATTCGTTTCAACCACCAATATCCGAAAATCATCATGAACACCGCAACAAGCACACTTACTTCCCATCCTGCATATGGGGTTGTATCCAAATACGGAATTGGAATCCAGTTCTGGATTTCCGGAGAACCTGCAGAAGTCATCGTAAATGTTACAGAACCAAAAGCAAGTGCGGCAGGGATGAATCGACGCGGCAAGTTAGCCTGTTTGAACAAGCTGATTGCCATTGGATAAACGGAGAAAGCAACAACGAACAAGCTTACTCCTCCGTAAGTTAAAATGGCACAAGCTGCAACAATAGCCAGAACAGCAAATTTCATGCCCAGCTTATCCACAACCAATCTGGAAACGGAATCTGCCGCTCCGCTATCCTCCATTACTTTTCCGAAAATGGCACCAAGCAAGAACATTAGATACCAGGCAGTCACAAAGGACGAGAAGCCGCCCATATAACTACTGACAAAGTTTACTTCCCCTTCAGCTACCAGTTGAGGAAATAACGGCATTCCACTTAAAAGAGCGACAAATAATGCTGACAGAGGACCTACTACAAGAAGGTTCATCCCTCTCATCGTTAAAAAAATTAATAATGCCAAACCACCGATAAGACCAATCATGCTCCACATTTTTCTTTCCCCCTTTTTCTTCTTTTGGTAAACGCTTACAAAATAACGTAAACTATTTACCTATTATTTTTCTTTCCGTATTTATCAATGCAAGAAGCATGCCAACTAAATAGTTTAATTGTTTCAATATTTCGAACAAAAAGTTTTTCCGGAAATCTGGACAAAAACAGACGAACTGCAATAAAACAAAGGAGTCCAGATATCTGGAACATTTTCCGGATATCCGGACTCCTAAATCAAAAATTTTGATGGTTATTTTATCCCATATTTCTTTAATTTTTCATAGAGGCTTGATTTACTAATACCAAGTTGTTTCGCTGTTATCAACTTGTCATACTGAAACTTTTCTAACGTTTGAAGAATAGCCTGTCTCTCCGCATCCTCTAACGTTTCTTTTAACGGTTTAGAGCCAATTGGAATAGAATATGAATCTCTTAAGTAATCCGGAAGTGCTTCCGATGTCAGTTTTTCACCTGTTGATAAATGTACAGCAGCTTGAATGACATTTTCAAGTTCCCTTATATTCCCTGGCCACCGATAACGCAACAATGCATCAAGGGCTTCCTCAGTAACAGATGTCACTCTTCTACCTGTCCGTTTACAAATTTTCTGTATAAAATGCTCAACAAGTAACGGAATATCTTCCGTTCTCTCACTTAGTGAAGGAATCTGAAAAGGTATCACATGAATGCGATAATAAAGATCCTCTCGGAACCGTTTTTCTTCCATCATCTTTTCTAGTGGTCGGTTAGTAGCTGCAATCACACGCACATTCACTTGTATCGGCTTTACAGCACCAACCGGTTCCACTTCTCCTTCTTGCAAGGCACGCAATAGCTTAATTTGCATTGGCAGGGACATATCCCCGATCTCATCCAGAAACAGCGTACCACCATCTGCAAGCATAAATTTCCCTTTTTTCCCGCCTTTTTTTGCTCCTGTAAAGGCTCCTTCTTCGTATCCAAACAATTCGGATTCCAAAAGATGCTCTGGGATGGCCGCACAATTCAGTTTGATAAAAGGCATTTGACTTCGATTGCTTAGCTGATGGATGCTATGCGCAAACAGTTCTTTTCCAGTTCCGCTTTCTCCCCTAATGAGGATGGATACGTCACTTGCGGCAATCTGCTTTACCTTCTCTTTTAACAATTTGATAAGTTTGGAGTTCCCGATAATATCCTCCAGTGTGTACTTCACACCTGTTTGTTGCTCGTACTCATGTAGGTAGTTTCGAATTCTCCCCAGCATGCTTTTCACATGACTGTTCATCTTGTCCCATTCACTAGTGTCCCTGAAAATTACCGTCCCGTATGCACCAATTACTTCTCCGTTCTTATTAAAAATAGGCACACGATTGGCTATCATGTAGTTTCCTCTTATATATTGAAGATCGGCAAGCTCTTCCTTTCCCGTCTTGACCACTTCATGCATCCGGGTGTTTTCTATGACTTCCGTTACGTGTTGGCCTATAACTTCTTTATTGTCTACCCCGATAAAATCACAATAACTATCATTCATGTAGATGATTTTGCCTTCATGATTGACCACCACGATCCATTCAAAAGCGTTGGCAATTATGGTATCCATCATTTCATCTGTAAGTAAGCTTTCTTTTACTCCCATCTATACCCCTCCTGCTTATCTGAAATAAATATATCACAAAAATCAGATAGGAATGCGAGCGATTTCATAAATACTACATAGCCGATGAAACGAAAGTACTTCATCGACTTTAATTTATGTTGGTTATGATTAGCAATTACATACCATGACCACATTACCGTCGGGATCTTTAATGTTAAACCAGGCTGTATCTTCTACCCTCTCTATCTCCCGGGTTACTTCAATGCCTTTTGATTGGATATATTGATAAGCTTCATCAATGTCGGGCGCATAAAAATTGAACAGAGGTGCACTGCTAGGCACATGCTTAAATCCGGGATCAAAGGTGTGATCATCTAATGTCAATGAACTACTTCCTACTAAGGGGATGTTGTACACAGGAGATTGTACCAAATCTGGGTTGAGGTCCAACCCCAGTAAATCAGAGTACCACTTAGCGGATTTTTTCAGATTAGATACGTGAATAAAAACACCATTCATTTGATTTTTTATTGGCAATGTTTTTTGCATGTTTCTTCTCCCTCCTTTTTATGTTCACTTGTTTACTATTCGGTACTGTATGGAAAATCCCTTTGAAAACCTGGAATCAAAAAAGCCAATCCCACTCATCAATGAGCAGGATTGGCATGTATTATTTTCTTACACCATCACTTTGCAGATATCATTTGTAAACTCAACAGGATCTTCAAGTGGCAAGCCTTCGATCAACAACGCTTGGCTGTACAATAGGTTAGTGTACAACGCAAGTTTTTCACGATCACCCTCATGCGCATTTTTCAACGCAGTAAACACTTCATGATTCGTGTTTATTTCCAGTACCTTATTAGCCTTGATATTTTGGTTATCCGGCATCGCACTTAGGATTTTTTCCATCTCTATGGTTACTTCTCCTTCCGTTGAAAGGCAGACTGGATGTGTTTTTAAACGTTTAGATACCTTAACCGCTGAAACTTTATCCGCAAGGATCTCCTTCATCGCTTCAAACATTTCTTTGTTTGCTTCTTGCTCGGATTCCGTTTGCTTGTCATCTTCTTCAAATTCAATGCCAAGATCCCCGCTTGATACGTTTTTAAACTCTTTCTCTTTGTAATTCATCAGCATCTTGATAGCGAACTCATCGATGTCCTCTGTGAAGTAAAGGATTTCATACCCTTTGTCAGATACTAACTCTGTTTGCGGCAGCTTTTCAATTCTTTCTTTGGACTCACCCGTTGCATAGTAAATGTACTTTTGGTCCTCTTTCATGCGGGAAATATACTCATCCAAAGTCACAAGCTTTTTCTCTGTGGAAGAATAGAACATCAGTAAGTCTTGCAACTGCTCTTTGTTAGCGCCATATTCTGCATAAACTCCATACTTCAATTGACGACCGAATGCCTCAAAGAATTTCTCATATTTCTCGCGCTCGTCCTTCATCATGGTAAGCAAAGCACTCTTGATTTTCTTTGCCAAGTTCTTCGCGATGAATTTCAGTTGACGATCTTGCTGCAGCATTTCTCGAGAGATGTTAAGGGACAGGTCCTCAGAATCCACCAACCCTTTCACAAAACTGAAATGGTCAGGAAGTAAGTCAGCACACTTGTTCATAATTAGTACACCGCTTGAATATAGCTCCAACCCTTTTTCGAATTCCTTAGAATAGTAATCAAATGGGATGCTCTCTGGAACATACAGAATAGAGTTATAGCGGATGGTACCATCTACACTTATATGAAGATGCTTTAAAGGCTTGTCGAAACCATAGTGTTTTTCATGATAGAATTTCTCATAATCTTCATCAGTCAGTTCTGTTTTATTTTTACGCCAGATCGGCACCATGCTGTTGATGGTCTGCTCTTCTGTCACTTCTTCTAATTCCTCTTCATTGTCCGCTTTCGGTTTGGAAGTTGTTACATCCATCTTGATTGGGTAGCGGATGAAGTCCGAATATTTTTTGATGATGGACTTTAATCTGAACTCTTCTAAGTACTCATCATAACTTTCATCTTCTGTGTTTTCTTTTATTTTCAGAACGATTTCCGTACCGACTGAGTCTTTTTCAGCAGGCTCGATTGTGTATCCATCTGCACCTTCTGATTCCCATCTGTACGCCTCATCGCTTCCGAGCGCTCTACTTGTCACCGTCACTACATCCGCAACCATGAATGCCGCATAGAAGCCGACACCAAATTGTCCGATGATGTCGTGTCCGTCTTTGATTTCATTTTCTTTTTTAAATGCCAAGGAACCACTTTTTGCAATAACACCAAGGTTTGCTTCCAGTTCCTCTTTTGTCATCCCAATACCTGTATCCACAATGGTTAAGGTTCTATTTTCTTTATTTGGGATAACTTTTACAAAATAGTTGTCTTTTTCAAAAGTAAGAGAATCATCTGTCAAGGCGCGATAATAAATTTTATCCATCGCATCACTTGCATTAGATATAAGCTCTCTTAGAAAAACTTCACGTTGGGAGTAGATGGAGTTGATCATCATTTCTAGCAGTCGTTTGGATTCAGCTTGGAATTCTTTTTTTGTCATGTTCTGATTTCTCCTTCCAATTATGTATAATTATATTTTAGCACTCTCAGATCACGAGTGCTAATACTCTATAAAATAATTATCATATTTGGATATTTTATGTCAATAGAAATGGACAAAAAAACGGTGCGATTCGATTATCGAAATCACACCGTTTAGTTGCTAGGTTAGGATGCACTTTTTGACAGCTCAGGAACTTGTGTTGCTGCTACTTTTAATTTCCGATCATAAATGGACGTGGTAAAAATGGCTACCAACATAAAGGCCATCAGCACTCCAAACAGCATACCCATGCCGGAAAGGTCCACCAATACTCCACCCATGAAAGGTCCAAGCATTCGTCCTCCTGTCGCAGTTGAGTTCACAATTCCTTGATAGAATCCTTCGCGCCCCTTTGGAGCAAGCTGATTCGCAACAGTTGGAACGGCCGGCCAGACAAACATTTCTCCAATAGTAATAATGATCATGGCTGCGACGAAGGCCGTGTATTGTTCTGCAACTCCAACGACTGCAAAAGAAATAATGAAGATAACCAAACCGACGATGATTTGGGTTTTTAGCGTTTTTGTATATTTTTTTACAATCCACGAGATGATAGGTTGCGCCAACACAATCATTGCCCCGTTGATCGTCCACAAAATGCTGTACTGTTTAAGCGATATGCCAAGAGATTGAGTATGTGTAGCAATGGTCGTCTGCCACTGTACATAGCCCATCCAGCAAAGCAAATATCCGATACATACCGTTAACAACGCGTAAAGTTTAGTATGATCTTTAATTCTGCGCTTTTGATCCAATACCGAAGTCTGGCTGGTAGGGTTTGCTTGGATTTTTCGATAACCGAATAATGCTATAGTGAAAAAGACCGCATATGTGACCGTATTCGCTAAGAATATGTAGTCAAAGCGGATATCTGCAACAAGTCCACCTAATGCCGCTCCAATTGCCACTCCGAGGTTTTGCGACACATACATGGCATTAAATGCTTTGCGTCCTCCCTCTTTCCAGACAGAACCAGCCATTGCGTACATGGATGGAAAAACAATACCGGAACCGAAACCAATGATGGTGAGGTACACCACATAAAAAGTCCACGAGTGATTGATGGTCATCCCAATCAATGCTGTGATGGTGATGGAAATACCCAACAGTATCGAGCGGTAGCCCCCAATTTTATCAAAGAGGATTCCCCCAATCAGGTTACCAATGACACTTGCTCCAGCATTGACCATCAGAACAAGCCCCGCTACAGACAGGGATTTTCCAAGTATGTCATGAATGTATATTGTATTTAACGGCCATAAAAAAGAAGCCCCTGTTACGTTTATTGCCATTCCAATAACTAATAACCAAAGGGCTCTGGGCATTTTCCGCATCACTGCATGCCCTCCTTCAACCAATTATTTCGAAATCCAAAATAATTGTAATCCGTTTTGAAGGGAGTTTCAATATAAAAATCTTGAAATTTGAAAGTGTATGTATTCTGACTTTTGGGACGAGGTGGTGGGGGATGTTGGTTATTAGAGTGTTATTGTGACTTTTGCAGAGGTTATTGTGACTTTTGCAGAGGTTATTGTAACTTTTTCGAGGGTTATTGTGACTTTTGCAAAGTGGATTGTAACTTTTTCAAGGGTTTTTGTGACTTTTGCATAAACTTTGTTACTTTGCGCATTTATCTCTAGTTTGCCGAGGGAATGCAACATTTCTCACTTATCTAGAAGACTCAAATTGCATGTGAAAAAGCAGCACTAAGGCTGCTTCCTACTCGTTTTCGCTATGATTTTTAGAACGGACAGGCTGGGACTTTTTCAGATTCTTTTGCTTAACTTCTCTTACCGGATTATACTCTGCACCCATTTCAACTGCTGTGTTCTCTGCATTTCTCGTTTTTTGTTCCGGGTTATTTTGCTTAGAGCGTTTTTTCATTGATGGTAACCTCCCTTAATGTCTCAATAAAGTCATTTCATTTTGCAGGTTTTGCAATTGAAGACGCATGCGGTTTAATTGCTCGCGCTGCTGTGCGTTACAACTTTGGGAAAGGTGCATTAAGTCGTTATACGTTGCCTCAATCTGCTCTTGAGCGCTCGTAAACTCTGTATCATTGTAGTGTTCCAATTGTTTTGCTTCAGTGTACTGTGCATGTGCATTGCGCAGTGCATCTTCACATTGCTGTATAAACTGTTCAACAGATTCTCTTGTTGCCATGATTCCATTCACCCCACATTTTTTCTGTGTACTCGGCTTTATTTTGCTCATTTTTCTTTAGACCATGCTAAAAAAATGAGGAGCATTGAAGCAGTAGCAATTTACATGCTAAAATGGTTTGTTAGCAATAATGGAGAAAAAAGAGGAGGAGTACGGATGAATAAAACAAATGAGCAAAATCCGTTTCCATATTCCGTTGAAGATAAACGATATCACACTTGGAATTATCATTTACGTAACCATTTTGGGCATAAAGTATTTAAAGTCGCATTAGATGGCGGCTTTGATTGTCCGAACCGGGACGGTACAGTGGCACATGGCGGCTGTACTTTTTGCAGTGCTGCCGGATCTGGTGACTTTGCCGGAAATCGAGCTGATGATCTGATTACACAATTTAATGAAATTAAAAATAAAATGCATCATAAATGGAAAGACGGCAAATACATGGCTTATTTTCAAGCTTTTACCAATACGCATGCACCTGTCGAAGTTCTTCGCGAAAAGTACGAAACGGTGCTAAAACAAGAAGGTGTAGTCGGACTTTCCATCGGTACACGTCCAGATTGCTTGCCAGATGATGTGGTAGAATATTTGGCAGAGTTGAATGAACGTACGTATTTATGGGTGGAGCTTGGCTTGCAGACCGTTCATGAGCGTACCGCGTTGTTGATCAACCGTGCCCATGACTTCCAAACGTATGTAGAAGGAGTCAACAAGCTGCGTAAACACGGTATTCGTGTATGTTCTCATATCATTGATGGCCTGCCGCTTGAAGATAACAAAATGATGATGGAAACTGCAGAGGCTGTGGCAAAGTTAGATGTTCAGGGTATCAAGATTCACTTGCTTCATCTTCTGAAAGGCACTCCGATGGTGAAGCAATATGAAAAAGGGATGCTTGAATTTCTGTCTTTTGAGGATTACATCCAACTTGTTTGCGATCAGCTTGAGATCTTACCGCCTGAGATGATCGTTCACCGCATTACAGGAGACGGACCTATTGATATTATGATCGGTCCTATGTGGAGTGTTGACAAGTGGTCTGTTTTAAATGCCATTGATGCAGAGTTGAAAAGACGAGATAGCTGGCAAGGGAAATATTATACAAGTGGTGATGGACGATGAAATTGGAACGAGTATTGCCGTATAGCAAAAAGATCATGAAGCTCGCCTTATCTGAGGGAGATATAGCTGTGGATTGTACGGTCGGAAACGGCCATGACACCCTATTCCTTTCAGAGCTTGTCGGGAAAAACGGCCATGTGTATGGCTTTGATATTCAGGAAGAAGCACTGTTGAACACGAAGACTTTGCTAGCAGAACATGGGTTGGAGTCTCGAGTCACCCTTTTTGAAGACAGTCATGCCAAAGTGTTGAAACGCATTCCTTTGGAAAAACAGCGACAAATCAGAGGAGCCATTTTCAACCTTGGCTATCTTCCTGGTGGCGACAAAGACATTGTGACAGTACCAGAAAGTACGACACAAGCCGTCGACAGCCTATTATCTATAATGGAAAAAGAGGCGGTGATCGTCCTTGTCATCTACCACGGACATCCTGAAGGACAAATTGAACGCGACGCCCTTCTCGACTACGTCACCAAACTGGACCAAAAAAGAGCCCACGTCCTTCAATACCGCTTCATGAACCAAATCAACAACCCACCATTCATCATCGCAATCGAAAAAAAATAAAGGAACCGGCAGAGATGCCGGTTCCTTTATTGTATTAACGCATTGAGGGTCAGACCCCTTTTCAACTCTCTAAATCACTAAAGTTTTTCCTTCTTCAAGCTTTATGCCCCTCGCCAGCTTTGAAATTTGCGGTAAGCCCGTCCGTTCATGTAGAAGAAGTAGGCGGTGCCGCCACTTGCTTTGATGATGCTTTTGGCCATGGAGGAGATGTCTTTGCATTTGTGGACTTTACGGTCTGAAAGATAGACTCCGAGCAGGCCACGATTTATAAGGCGGTGAAACTTCTCAAATGGCAATCCAGCTGTATAGGCATCTGCCTGATCCATAAAATGCTGTAATCTGTCCAAAAACACAGACTCACTTTCATAATAAGTACAGAAATTGAGATCCCCACCATCTATATCCTCTTCCTGATCAATGAAATAATCCAACAGAATATGTAGCCCCTGAATATAAGGGAAATAGCCACCTACTATTTTCTCGGCATGTTGGGAGGTGAATGTTTCTCGGTATGCTTGAGAAACCAAACAGAATATCCCAAGAGTAGATCCTGTACAAGCCGAGAATTCATACCATTCCATAGGAGGCAGTTCCTCTTTGTAAAGAGAGAACCATTCTTCCAGCCTTGGCACCCGTTCTTCCTCGATCACATGCTTATGTACCTGCAAATCACAATAATAGCCTGCAAGCTTAACTAGATGCGGAGCTATTAATTCATAGTTACGATGAGAACTCAGCACTTCCTGACAGGTCGTCACCAAACTGGCAAGATACCCTCCATCATTCTGTTCATCCCGAAATCGGTAATACTCTTTCAAAGGTTCTCCGACTGTCAAAGCATCTGGCATGGACTCATGCAGTGCAGCAAAGTCTTCAGGGTCCAACGAGGTGCTTCTGTCGCATAAGTTATCCAAATAGTCACTGATGGTCTGATAGGCAACAATAAACTTCACCGCATGACGAAAATCAGCACCTGCAAGTAAAGACAGGATCCCGCCCCCTTCACAATGGAAAGCTTTCGTCTCAATACTTGCTAGCGCCTGCTTGCGAAGCTCCTCATCTGGAATAACTGAAGCCCTCTTTTTCCAAAGCTCCAGCTCCTCATATACAACAGGAAACACATCTCGATACACTCTTTTCATCAAAGAAAAAGGATGGGTGGGTACCTTCAAATTCAGTCACTTCCTTCTAATTGTAAGTCCACAAATGCTTTTGCATAACGGAAAACACGTGCACGCTCTGGTTCATTGAAAATCTCATGGTAAAGTCCTTCCCACTCCTTATACGTTTTCTCTTTGGCAGAAAGGGAATTAAACCATGTTTCTGATGCAAATTTATCAACAATCAAGTCATCTCCTGCCTGCAAAAGCAAAACAGGAACATCCGGGAATTTTTCAATGCCGGTAAAAGCCTGATTCATCGATTGAACAAGTTCACGATACCATCTAACAGACACTTTCGTGATGTAAAGCTCATCTCCTTCAGCAGTTTTTCGTATTTCTTCATTTCTTGTCGCTTTATCTATCGTCAAACCAGTTTTGAACTTTGTTTTCGGCAAAATAAAGTTAAGCCCTTTGGAAAGGACGTCAAGACCTTTGGTTGGATGATGCAACAGCTTCAAACATGGTGAAGATAAGATAACACCGTCGACCATCAACGGTTTCTTTTCTTGAAGTGTGCGGATAACTGCAAGTCCTCCCATACTATGTCCGATAACAAAGACAGGTGGTTTCAAGAGGTATGCTTCTTTAATCCATTTTTCCACTTCTTCTATATATTCATCAAAATTATCGATATGCCCTCTTCTTCGTGTGGAAAGACCTTGCCCAGGCAAATCCCCCATAATGACATTATACCCGTTTGTTTTCCACTGTTCTAACAGCCACGTGTATCTCCCGTGATGCTCCTGAGCTCCGTGGACAATGACAATGGTGCCTTTCGGATTTTCAGCCTCCCATTTCCACATTTCAAACACTCCCTTAAAAATATAAAATTCTTTCTGATATAATAAAATAAAACTATCAAATCTTACAAGCTGGAGGACCACATGTATAAAATATACCCATATCTAGATAAAAAACCACAAATTGATGAAACAGCCTATTTGGCAGATTTCTCCGTCATCACTGGTGATGTGACCATCGGAAAAGAAAGCAGCATATGGTTTCATACTGTCATTCGTGGAGATGTTGCGCCGACCATTATCGGGAACAGAGTAAATATCCAAGATCAATCCCTATTACATCAAAGTCCAAACAAGCCTTTGATAATAGAAGATGATGTCACAATTGGGCATCAATGTACACTACATAGCGCATTTGTTCGCAAAAACGCCTTAATTGGCATGGGCTCCATCATTTTAGACGGAGCTGAAATTGGAGAAGGCTCCTTCATCGGTGCCGGCAGCCTTGTTCCACCTGGAAAACGTATTCCACCAAATTCACTTGCATTCGGCCGCCCCGCCAAAGTCGTCCGGGAACTAACAGAAGAAGACAAACTAGACATGGCCCGCATACGCAGAGAATACGTCGAAAAAGGCCAATTTTACAAATCTGTACAAAATTGATTTTTTGATTAAAGAAAAACCCAGTTGATTGCAGTGGAAGGCGCGAAGACGCCCGCGGGAGGAAGGGACAGGTGAGACCCCGCAACGAAGTGAGGAGGCTCACGGACCGCCCGCAGGCAAGCGAAGCGCCTGGAACGGAAATCAACCGTTAATGCAAAATATACTTTCCACACACCACCCAACTCCTGGGTGGTGTTTTCATTCTAAAATTTCTGTGAATTTTTCACCACCAAATTCTTACCCATTCTTTACATAGTCTTATAACTTCCTAAATATTCTCCATCTAAAATAAAAATTAGAATAAAACCTAGCTAAAAAGGAGTCCTAATGATGGTCAAATTACTAGCTAATTTCTACGAATTTGAATGCAACTTGTTTCGCAGTGTGAATCGCCATTTTGACAAAAAGTATGTAAATTTCTTTTTTCGAAACATTACACATGTTGGCGGTGCCACTTTTACTATTTGCACCCTCTTACTTTTCATTATCTTCAGCAATCATTCCCTAAAACATACAGCTATTGCTTCGGGGCTATCATTGGCGCTTAGTCACATACCTGTAGCCATTGCAAAAAAATTATATCCAAGACGCCGTCCATACCTAGCGCTTGCTGAGATCAAAGTGGCCACTAATCCGCTTAAAGATCACTCTTTTCCATCTGGACATACTACTGCCATTTTCTCAAGTATTATTCCTTTTGTCCTATTTTTTCCGCCACTGGCAATTCTATTAATTCCTCTGGCGTTATGTGTAGGCATTTCAAGGATATATCTTGGACTTCACTACCCATCTGATGTTGCAGTTGGGATGATACTCGGAAGCAGCACAGGAATATTTTCCTTTCTACTAATCGTTCCCCTATTTTCATAATAAGAAGGAGGCTCACTATGAAAATTGCCATTTTTACAGACACTTTTGCACCAGATGTCAATGGTGTAGCAAAGACGTTAAAACGATTGACCAATTACTTGGACAACAAAGGATTGGAATACCGAGTATTTGCACCAGAAAGTACGGACAAAGACCTTTTTTCCAGCCAAGTCCACCGCTTTGCAAGTCTTCCATTCTTCTTATATCCCGAATGCCGACTTGCATTACCGAATATGCTATCCGTGAAGGCCGAGCTAATAAAATTTAAACCAGACCTCATTCACGTTGCAACCCCATTTAATATCGGCCTTTGCGGACTTCACTATGCAAAAAAACTGGACATTCCAGTTGTCGGTTCTTACCATACTGACTTTGATAAATACCTCGAATACTACGACCTTCAATTCCTGACAAAAGTGCTTTGGAGCTATATGCGTTGGTTTCATCGTCCATTACGCAAGATTTTTGTTCCATCCACTGACACCCAGAATCACCTCAAGAATCACGGATTCATCAATACTGCTATCTGGCCTAGAGGGGTTGACTGCTCAGTATTCCAACCACTTACATCCTCTCAACTCATAAAAAACAAATTTAATATAAAAGAAAAATATATCCTTTCCTACGTTGGGAGACTTGCCCCTGAAAAAGATGTGGCCCTACTTCCAAACATTCAATCTTCCTTGCCGGAAACTATACGTCATGATGTGCACTGGCTTATAGTAGGAGACGGGCCGATAAAACAAGAATTACAAAATAATGCCCCGACTAATATGACTTTCGCTGGCTTTCAGTCTGGACATAACCTGGCAGAGATCTATGCCGGTTCTGATGTATTCGTCTTTCCTTCTGCAACCGAAACCTTTGGAAATGTCGTCTTAGAATCCTTGGCATCGGGGACACCTGTAGTGGGTGCTAATGCTGGAGGTGTCCAGACAATCATTAAACAAGGGGTAACAGGGCATCTGTGCAACCAAAATGACGCTATTTCTTTTGCTGCTGCCATCACTAGTCTTATAGAAGACGAAGAAAAACGAGAACAAATGGGTTATGCCGGCCGCCACTATGCATTGGAGCAATCTTGGGACTCCGTTTTCGAAAGACTCCTTCACGATTACCAAAGTGCGTTAACACCACAAAAACTACAAATACTTGCATAAGAAAAGGAGGCCACTACGCCTCCTTTTCCTTGTAAAACGAAGAAATTATTAAAAAATTTGCAACTTTAAAATGGAATATTATATAATGTATCTATCTTACTTGTTCGGAAGGAGGGAAAAAGATGTTACTATCTGTAAATGCTCGCACACAATACATGG
This sequence comes from Bacillus sp. RO2, assembly GCF_012911845.1. Taxonomy (GTDB): domain Bacteria; phylum Bacillota; class Bacilli; order Bacillales; family Bacillaceae_I; genus Sutcliffiella_A. The sequence goes on from NZ_JAAXCU010000055.1 coordinate 44,288, forward strand.
CATACTTGCATATTTGTCGTGCAATTTTTCATGATTCAGCTATCAACGGGACACGTATGTCCATTTTTAGACAGCTGAATAGAAAAGACAGATAGTAAGAGATCTTTTGCCCGACACACACCTGATGCATCCTGTACTTTGCGTCTAAGTAAAAACCATGGGAAAGAAGGCTTCTTCTTACTCATGGTTTTTTTGTGCGTTTAAATTCTGAAGGAGTGAACTTAATATGATGATATGTACATTAAATAATATAAGTAAAAGCTTTGCAGGCACGATGATTTTTGAGAATGTTTCCATGGAAATCCAGGCAAACGACCGAATTGGACTTGTTGGTAGAAACGGAAGCGGAAAGACGACAATTTTCCAACTGATCAGTGGATTGGAAGCTCCAGACAAAGGAGCTATTCATATAAAAAAAGGCACTAAAATCGGATACCTTGCCCAAATCCCCTTCTATCCTGATGGGACAACAGGAGAAGATGTCTTACTTTCCGCATTCAGAGAAACTGTGGAACTGCAACATAAGTTAAGATCTTTAGAGTACCAAATGACGGAGGTTGGGGAAGAGAACGAGTTAAACAAGATTATGCAGGAATACGGAGTACTGCAAGAACGCTTTGGTTTTATGGGAGGGTACGATATGGATGCCTCCATTCAGCGGATTGCAAACGGGCTAAAAATCACCTCCTTACTTTCTCAGCCATTCTCAAGCTTGAGTGGCGGAGAGCAAACAAAAATATGCTTAGGATTTATCCTGTTGCAAAAACCTGATGTATTATTGCTTGATGAGCCGACCAACCATCTTGATATTTTTTCAGTAGAATGGCTCGAGCAATATTTAAAAGAATATGATGGTACAGTTGTTGCAATATCACATGACCGCTATTTTCTTGATGAAGTAGCAACTAAAATTATAGATTTAGAAGACGGGGAGATCCACACGTACCACACAAACTACAGTGGTTTTCTTAAAGAGAAAGAAGAACGATTGCTGTTGGAATTCTCAGCGTATCAAGAGCAGCAGAAAAAAATCAAGAAAATGAAAGAAGCCATCAAACGCTTGAAAGAATGGGCGAATCAAAGCAATCCGCCTAATGCAGCCATGCACCGTCGTGCTAAAAGCATGGAGAAAGCATTAAATAGAATGGAAAAATTAAAACGTCCTATCCTAGAAAGAAAGGCGATGGGTCTTCAGTTTGATGCCACAGATCGTAGCGGAAAAGATGTGGTAAAAATGGAAAGTGTACGTAAATCATTTAATACAAAAGATCTTTTCAAAAACATAGATCTTGCAGTTTATTTTAGAGAACGAGCGGCAATTGTAGGTCAGAATGGTACAGGGAAATCTACCCTTCTAAAAATACTTCTTGGGGAACTAAAGGCTGATAACGGTTTAGTGAAACTTGGCAGTAATGTAAAAGTAGGATATCTTTCTCAGCACATCAAGGCCAGTAATCCAAGCCAAACATTAATTGAAGCTTTCCGTGAAGACATTTCCATCACATTGGAACAAGCAAGACATGTGCTAGCTAAATTCTTGTTTTATGGCCCATCTGTATTCAAAAAAGTAGAGAATTTAAGCGGTGGCGAAAAAATGCGCCTCCGTTTGGCACAGCTCATGCACCAGGACATCAATTTGCTGATATTAGATGAGCCGACAAATCACCTTGACATAGATTCCCGTGAAGTGCTAGAAGAAGCGTTGGAGGAGTTTGACGGTACCATCCTCGCAGTCTCCCATGATCGGTACTTTTTAAATAAATACTTCGAGAAAACATGCTGGCTAGAGGATGGGATACTTGTTACCTATGAAGGGAATTATCAGTATGCCCGTGGAAAGCGCGAGGAATTAGAGAGAAAGAAGGTTGCAGACCTTCCTAAAGTTGTCGAAATAGAGAAAAAGATAAAGCATTCCGCTCCGAACTCTTCAAGTATTGATTTTGAAGAGGTTGAAAAAAAATTAGAGGATTTAGAAACAGATATTAATGAAATGGAAACTTTAATGAACAATGAAGAAGACTTGCTGACACTTCAAAGGATGCAAGAAGAACTCACTCTTTTAGAAACGGAAAGAGATTCATTATATTTAAAATTAGAAGAAATCCTTTAATACTAAAAACCGCCCAAGAATAAAGCTCTCAAAGAGCCTTATTCCCGGGCGGTTTTCTTTATTTACTATATTAAGCGTTCGCTTGCTCTTTCAAAGCATCAGCCTTATCTGTTTGCTCCCAAGGAAGATCCAGATCATTACGTCCGAAGTGGCCGTAAGCAGCAGTTTGCTTGTAAATAGGACGACGAAGGTCTAGCATTTTAATGATTCCTGCTGGACGAAGGTCGAAGTTGTTGCGAACCAATTCAACTAATTTTTCTTCAGAAACTTTACCAGTTCCGAAAGTATCAACTGCGATAGATACTGGTTGAGCAACACCAATCGCATAAGCCAATTGAACTTCACACTTGTCAGCAAGTCCGCTTGCTACGATGTTTTTAGCCACATAACGTGCAGCATAAGCACCCGAGCGGTCTACTTTCGTTGCATCCTTACCGGAGAATGCTCCACCACCATGGCGAGCGTATCCACCGTAAGTGTCAACGATGATCTTACGTCCTGTAAGACCTGCATCCCCTTGTGGTCCACCGATAACGAAACGGCCAGTTGGGTTGATAAAGTATTTTGTGTTCTCGTCAATCAATTCAGCAGGTACTACCGGCTTGATTACGTATTCCTTGATGTTGCGTTGGATACGCTCCAAGGAAACTTCAGGGTGGTGCTGAGTAGAGATAACGATAGTATCAATACGAACCGGTTGGTCGTTCTCATCATATTCTACTGTCACTTGCGTTTTACCGTCTGGACGTAAGTAAGGAAGAACCTCATCTTTTCTTACTTCCGTTAAACGGCGAGAAAGCTTGTGCGCCAGTGAAATTGGTAATGGCATTAATTCTTTTGTTTCATTACAAGCAAATCCGAACATTAGACCTTGGTCCCCAGCTCCGATTGCTTCGATTTCTGCATCAGACATTTGACCTTCACGAGCTTCTAGAGCCTGGTCAACACCCATTGCAATGTCAGCAGACTGCTCATCAATGGAAGTAAGTACTGCACAAGTCTCCGCATCAAAACCGTATTTTGCACGAGTATAACCGATGCCTTGGATTGTTTCACGAACGATTTTCGGGATATCAACATACGTGGAAGTAGTGATTTCACCAGCAACCAATACCAATCCAGTAGTTACGGAAGTTTCACACGCTACACGTGCATTTGGATCATTTGTAAGGATCGCATCTAGGATTGAATCAGAAATTTGGTCACAAATTTTATCCGGATGCCCTTCCGTTACGGACTCAGAAGTAAATAAACGACGTTGTTTAGTCATTAAAAAAAGTTCCTCCTTTTTACTTATGAAAAGCGTTTGACTTCTCTTCATGTACAGCAGTTATATTTGATACGGATCTCAGTTCCTATTGTGATGTTCTATGTTATCTTGTGTAAAAATAGAAAAAACCTTCCCACAAAATTGAGGAAAGGTTTGATGTCGAGAATTAGCCTTTCACTCTTATCGGTCAAGGTCAAAGCCTTGCTCAGGTTTAGCACCTTTTCTCAAGCGACCAAATGCTTGGCCTAATACAAAACAGCGGCGTGCTTTTTTCGCTCGCTCATCCTTTGAGCAGGTTGCTGGGTTTCATAGGGCCTGTCCCTCCACCAGCTCGGAATAAGAGTATCCGTTCAAGGTTCTATATTAGCGTACTAAAACCTTTCATGTCAACAAAAAAGAGAAATAATTCGACATCAATTTACAGGAAATAATTGCTTCCTTATAATATGGATCTTCTCTCTTGAAAATCTCTTTATCATTTCCTTTTACTTCTGGATGGCAGCGTTTATAATGAGATAGGGCGTTTGGTGAAAATTTTAGTGGACAGGCATAAAATGATAACGCTTTCATTTTATATATAGGATGCTTTTCCACTGGGATAAGCCTTTTTTTCACAAAATGTTAACGAATTCATATTAATTTTCATAAAATAAGTTAATTAGTATGGACTATTAAGTTAAATGTGTTATACTTTTTAACAGATGAGAAAAAAACAATTTATATAATTGAAGGAGAGTTATCCATGATGAAAACGGTCGGAATTGATAATGGGTTAACAAAATTAATTTACGGAAGCAACACACATGTTCAACTGTCTGTTCCTCAATTGGTAGAAAAGATATTAAACCGTAATGAAGGCTGCCTGACCTCAACTGGTGCAGTACTCGCAACCACTGGAAAATACACGGGTCGCTCCCCTAAAGATAAATTTATTGTAGAAGAAGAAATTAGCAGAGATAAAATTGACTGGGGTACCGTCAACAGTCCTATTTCTGAAGACGTATTTGATCGCCTATATAACAAAGTTCTCACATACTTAGAAAACAAAGATGAAGTATTCGTGTTTAAAGGATTTGCAGGTGCAGACGAGAAATATCAACTGCCAATTCAAGTAATCAACGAATTCGCCTGGCACAACCTTTTTGCTCAACAGTTATTTATTAAACCAAATGAAGAGCAATTGGCTAAACATGAAACCGCATTCAGCATTGTTTCTGCTCCGAACTTTAAAGCGGATCCTGCAGTGGACGGAACAAATTCAGAAGCATTCATCATAATCTCCTTCAGCAAACGAATTGTGCTGATTGGTGGGACAGAATATGCCGGAGAAATGAAAAAGTCCATTTTCTCTGTTATGAACTACCTTCTACCAGAAAACGGAATTATGCCTATGCACTGCTCTGCAAACGTAGGACGTGAAGGCGATGTAGCATTATTCTTCGGACTATCCGGCACAGGTAAAACAACACTTTCTGCCGACCCTAATCGCAAACTTATTGGTGACGATGAGCACGGCTGGTCTAACACAGGTGTATTTAACATTGAAGGAGGATGCTACGCAAAATGTATCGGTTTGACTCGCGAAAAAGAACCACAAATCTTTGATGCGATCCGTTTTGGCTCCGTCCTTGAAAATGTGGTCATTGATGGTCAATCCCGAATCGCTGACTATGAAAACTCTACGTTAACTGAAAATACACGTGCAGCTTATTCACTGGACGCAATGGAAAATATCGTTCAGCCTAGCATTGCTGGTCATCCGAATACTATCGTCTTTTTAACAGCCGATGCAACAGGCGTATTGCCTCCAATTTCTAAGCTATCTAAAGAACAAGCTATGTTCCATTTCCTAAGTGGTTACACAAGCAAACTTGCAGGCACAGAGCGCGGAATCACGTCACCACAAGCTACTTTCTCAACATGCTTTGGCTCACCGTTCTTGCCACTACCTGCTACGACTTATGCAGAAATGCTGGGCAAAAAAATCGATGAGCATAATGTGCAAGTTTACCTTGTGAACACAGGTTGGACTGGCGGAGAGTACGGCGTTGGAAGTCGCATGAAGCTTTCCTACACAAGAGCAATGGTACAGGCGGCACTAGAAGGCGACCTGACAAATGTAGAAGTCGAAAAAGATCCATACTTTGGCGTTTCCATTCCTGTACACGTTCCTGGTGTACCTGACGAAGTGTTACAACCAAAGAAAACATGGCATAACGATGAGAAATACGATCATTTTGCACGTGAGCTTGCAGGCAAGTTCAAAATGAACTTCAAGAAGTTTGAAAATGTACCTGCGGAAGTCCTTGAGTTGGGCGGACCTACAGTATAATTTGGGAAAAATTTTTAGGCCAACCAAGGCTGTTAGAGCCTTGGTTGGCTTTTTGGTTTATTGGGGGGGCGCAAAAAAGTCACCCTATTTGACTGTTTCCATTTGTTCAGCGACGGTTGGGGCATTTAAGGCCGTTCTATTTGACCGTTTCTCTCTTCCTAACCGGCGTTCGGGCTTATAGAGCTGTTCTATTTGACCGTTTCTCTCTTTCTAACCGGCGTTCGGGCTTATAGAGCTGTTCTATTCGACCGTTTCTCTCGTCCTAACCGCCGTTCGGGCTTATAGAGCTGTTCTATTCGACCGTTTCTCTCTTGCTACCCGGCGTTCGGGCTTATAGAGCTGTTCTATTCGACCGTTTCTCTATTTTTTCATGGGATCTGGCGTATAGTTTGCTTCCTCTCCTACCGTTTTCCCTCCCCACTTTGCGTTTCGGGCGGTGAGAGGCCTTCTCTCCTACCGTTTTACCTTTCCCAAAAGTTTTTCGGTAGGAGAGACACCCTCTCTACTACCATTTTTCCTTTCCCCAAAGCTTTTCGGGCAGAGAGACACCCTCTCTCCTACCGTTTTTTCTTTCCCCAAAGCTCTTCGGGCAGAGAGGCACCCTCTCTACTACCGTTTTTCCATTCCCCGGAGCGTTTCGGGCGGTGAGAACCCCTCTCTCCTACTGTTTTCCCTCCCCACATTGCGTTTCGGGCGGAGAGAGAAGCCACCTCTCTGACATAGAAAGCGGAAGCCCCTGCTTCCATCGCCAGCTCCATCACTGCTCCTTCATCCACCTCGTCAACCGCGCCACAATCCTCCTATTTTCCCTAGGCGGAAAATAATGCGTGTACTCCGGATAATACCACGCCTCCACGTGCACCCCCATCTCCTTCGCACACTTTTCCAATCTATAAGAGTGCTCAATAGAAACGTTCTTGTCCTGTTCACCATGAATAATCAAAATCGGCGCATCTAGCCGGTCAAGTTCCAACAGCGGTGTCCTCCACTCATATCGCTCAGGATATTTATTCGGAGTCCCTCCAATTACCCGCTTCATCATACGGCGCAGGTCCACTCTCTCCTCATAGGTGAGAAACATATCGGAAACACCGCCCCATGACACAACAGAACACACTTCAGGAAATTCAATACCTGTCATGAGAGCCATCACACCGCCACGAGAGAAACCGAAGACATGAATACGATCACTCTTCACTTTTTCATGACCCGCTAACAACTGATAAGCAGCAAACGCATCCTTCCTGTCCTCTCCAGCAAAATCCTCATTTCCCTCTCCACCTTGGTTCCCACGGTAAAAGGGCGCCATCACCACAAAACCTTCTGAGGCAAATTGAACGATACGGCCAACACGTACCTGTCCGACATTTTTGATGCCGCCCCTTAAATATAGAAATCCATCATACTCCCCATCCGCTTTTGGCTCGGCTAGCAGTCCCTTCACCTTCAATCCAGCGCTATAATAGGTCACCGCAAAAACACTGATATGCGAACTCGGTGATGGAAATGGAGTTTTTTCAACAATCGTCCCGTCTTGCAAAAATATTGCCCCCTTTTGACGCACTAGGCATTCACACATATTTAGCCCAAATCATACGCTAATCTATAAAAACATACAAAGCATATGCCCACAATTTCCGAGGAGGTAGGACATGAAAGGTTTAAGAATAACGTTAAGTATTTTATTATCTTTTGTTTTAATCGCTGCGCTTGCAGCTTGCGGTGGCAGTAAAACAGAAAAGGTCCGGATTGCCGAAGTTACCCGCTCTATTTTTTATGCTCCCCAATATGTTGGGATTGAAAAAGGATTTTTTGAAGAGGAAGGTTTGGAAATTGAATTAACGACCACTTGGGGTGGCGATAAAACGATGACCACCTTGCTCGCTGACGGGGCGGATGTGGCATTGGTGGGTTCTGAGACGTCCATTTATGTGTATGCGCAAGGCTCTAATGACCCTATCATTAACTTTGCTCAGCTTACCCAAACAGACGGGACATTTCTTGTATCAAGAGAGAAACTCGATAATTTTGATTGGAATGATTTAAAAGGCAGTACATTTCTTGGCCAACGTAAAGGTGGTATGCCTCAAATGGCTGGGGAGTTTGTACTCAAAAAACATGGCATTGACCCACAAAATGATTTGAATCTTATCCAAAACGTCGATTTTGCGAACATTCCCAGCGCCTTCGCTTCCGGTACAGGTGAATACGTGCAGTTATTCGAACCGCAGGCTAGTATTTTTGAAGCGGAAGGCATCGGATATATCGTCGCCTCTTTCGGGGAAGAGTCAGGTCATTTGCCATATACGACATTCATGGCAAAGGAAAGCTATCTAAAAGAAAATCCTGAGGCCGCAGAGAAATTCACTCGTGCGCTTTACAAAGCCCAACAATGGGTGGAGAATAACCCTGCTTCTGAAACTGCCAAAGTCATCCTTCCATACTTTGAAGATACGTCGGTAGAATTAATCGAAACCGTTGTGGACCGTTATAAGAGTCAAGGTTCTTACGCCACTGATCCAATCCTGGATCAAGAAGAATGGGATAACCTGCAAAACATCATGGACACAGCCGGGGAGCTTCCACAATATGTGGAATACGGCACATTAGTAAATACAACCATTGCAGAAGAGGTAATGGAAGAATAGGATGATGAACGATGAGTTTATTATCAATTAATAATATAAATCACATCTATTTTACACCGGAACGCGCTACAAAGGTACTAGAAGACATCTCCATCTCTATTGAGGAAGGGGAGTTTATCTCCTTCCTCGGCCCAAGTGGCTGTGGGAAAACAACACTGTTATCCATTATTGCGGGTCTCCTTAAGCCGACAGACGGGAGCGTATTGTTAGGCGACAAACCTTCCAAAGACTGCATCTCCAATATAGGCTATATGCTTCAACAGGATTATCTTTTCCCATGGAAGACCATTGAGGAGAATGTACTTCTAGGGTTGAAGATTGCAGATAAGCAGACGAAACTAAATATGGAAAGAACTTTACATCTGCTAAAAGAAATGGGACTGCCGGATGTTGAAAAGTTATATCCTTCTCAGTTATCAGGCGGAATGAGGCAGCGTGCAGCACTTGTCCGTACACTTGCCACAGATCCTCAACTCCTGCTTCTTGACGAACCATTTTCAGCACTGGACTACCAGACGAAGCTAAAGCTGGAGGATTTAGTTTTTACCACACTCAAGTCCTTTAGAAAAACCGCTTTGCTCGTCACCCATGACATCGGAGAAGCCATTGCAATGAGTGACCGCATCTTCTTGTTGAAAGCGAATCCTGGTCGCTTGGCGAAAACATTCATCGTTCCAGAAGAATTAAGAAACATGATCCCATTTGAAGCAAGGCAGCACCCTGACTTCTCCTCCTTGTTCCAAAAGATTTGGAAGGAGTTGGAGCAACTTGAACAAGAAAGCGAACATTGATTTTCTTCACCAAGGCTATTTAAAACAGCTTAAAAAAGTAACTTATCAAGTAAGGTTTTATCAGCTAATCATCTTTATTGTTTTTTTTTCCGTTTGGGAGCTTGCCGGAAAAAACAGCTGGATTAATCCATTGCTGTTCAGTTATCCAAGTCGAATCTGGAATCTATTCATAGATAAAATAAAAGACGGTACGCTGCTTTCCAATATCAGCATCACAGTAACCGAAACCATCTTCGGGTTCATTCTCGGAACACTCATTGGAACGATCATGGCTGCCATCCTCTGGTGGTCGCCTATGATTTCTAGAGTGCTTGAGCCATATTTAGTCATTCTTAATGCAATGCCTAAAGTCGCCCTTGGCCCCATATTAATTGTAGCCATTGGACCCAATATGGGATCGATCATCACCATGGGGGCCATCATTTCGGTTATCATCACCACCATTGTCGTTTATACCGCCTTTAAAGAAGTAGATGATAACTATCTAAAAGTACTGAGGACTTTCGGAGCAACCCGCTGGCAACTTTTTCAGCAAGCAGTCCTCCCAGCGTCCTATCCTACTATTATTTCCACCCTTAAAGTGAACGTTGGTTTGGCTTGGGTCGGAGTCATTGTCGGCGAATTTCTTGTCAGTTCCAAAGGACTTGGCTATATGATTATCTATGGCTTTCAAGTATTCAACTTCACCCTCGTACTATTGAGCTTATTGATTATCGCAGTATTTGCGACAATCATGTATCAATTGGTCGAGTACCTTGAAAAAAAGCTTGTTAAACATACGTAAAAAGTAAGAGCAACCCCTCAAATGGAGTTGCTCTTCTTTATTTTATCAAGACAATGAGTCAGAACATCGTCTTTCATAATGAAACTAAACTTATTATCTTTTCTTATGTTTGCTGGTATCTCCTTCAAGAGGACAGGACCATTCGTTTCAAAGTATGTAGACTGCTTTTCTAACGTATCAATTACTGCAAAATATACATTTTTAACGATGACTTTTTCTCTTCCATCCACTTTATACTGCCCTATGTATTTCAGCTGGGACACATGTCCACCTGTTTCTTCCTTTACTTCTCTAATCGCACCTTGGTCGGCGGTTTCCCCATCTTCTACTTTTCCACCCGGAAACTCCATTCCCCTGTTTTTATGACTGGTCAACAGCCACTGATCCTGGTAACGACAAATAACCCAGACGTGTTTGGGGTCTCGAGAAAAAGGATGGTCTTCAAAGGATAACATCACTCGGTTGTTATAAATATCTTCAAACTCATACATACTATCGAAACTCCAATATCTCTTTTTTCTTATTTATCTTATCATAGTAGCATCGAAAATGTGAGAGTCAAGTACCTTATTTAGACCATCATGGATAAAAAACTTCTATTCGATTAAATCGTCCATTAATCCCTGATCTTTAATATGGGCCTTAGTTGCTTCATCTCCAAGCTCATAAATCATCTTAAACGCTTGTTGCAATCCGTTATCATATGCATCATTTGTTTTGTCAAAATGATATTGTACATACGGAATATGGGCACGCCAAAAACCTTGCCAATCAGAAGAATAATTTTGATCGAAAATTTCCCGTAAATGTGTTATTTCATCATCTGTTGCCTGTATCTGATAGTCCCAAGAAGATGCTGTACTCACTTGTGAAATTGAACCCTCTGCTAGTGAAATGTAGTATGTTTTACGCCCCATGTATCTTCACCCTTTCTAGTATCTTCTCTTATTTTCACACAAAATCCCTTCTTTATTCTTTTAGATTCACTTGTTACGGATCCGCCTTTTTTTTAATGGCATCTATAACTTTCTTCAAGATGTTCGGTATTGGTACTCCCATACGTGCCGCATTTTCCATAATGGATATGAACTCATTTACCAAATAAAATAAGATTGTAACGTCTTTAATTAGACTAGTACCTAAAATAATGTCCAACACATGAGCAATCGTTACTAATGCAAAAATAAATATCTTTTGTGCGATACCTTTAAAACTCTCTCGACTCGAAAGACGCTTTTCAACAAATGCAGCGATGACTCCTGTTAAATAATCCACGACTACAAACAAAATTAAAAAAGTTAATAGAGAACTAAAGCCTCCGTAAAAAAAAGAAGCTATGGAACCTAGGAATGATGCAATTCCCAAACAAAATATATTGTACTTGTCCATGACAAATTCCCCTACCCCCTCACTACTTTCTATATTGCATATTATGCAAAATATTAAAAGCCCGTTACGAAATAATAGAATTTTGTGTATGAACGAATATAATTGGTGAAAACTAATCATTATTTTACTAGAGGAGCTAGAAAAAACATGAAATCATTTGAGACGTTCGTAAACAAATATCATAAAAAATGGATTCGGGATGATGAAGATATTGATGCAGTTGCGTATTCTATCGTGAACAGTTTTACAAGGGAGCAATGCATCGATCTATTAGCGGAATTATCGGATGATGACCTTCATCAAGTGGTGGCAGAATTGGTGATGGAGCAGGTAAAAGAGTTGTTGATTAGTGGAGCTAATGGGGACCAAGGTCTGCTTCATTAACTGTGTCAGCAATATTAAAGCCTGATGAAAGGACTGTGGAAAATTCCTTTCATCAGGCTACTTTTTTTATTTTCCTAAGAATGCATGCAACATCCAGTTGTGTTTCTCCACGCTTTGGTGAATGGCAAGAAGCATATCACCAGTGGTTTCATCTCCCGCTTGGTCCGCAATCTCCATGCCTTCTTTTAACTCTTTGATGAGCGTAGAGAAGTCGCTTGCAATGGATTGGACCATTTGCTGTGCTGTTTCTTTCCCTTCTGCTTCATGGATAGTGGATATTTCCAGAATCTCTTTCATCGTTCCAACTGGAGTTCCCTCAATCGCTAGTAATCGCTCTGCCAATTCATCAATATGTGTGGCAGCTTCGCCGTATAACTCTTCAAATTTTTCATGGAGTGTGAAGAACTCCGGACCTTTTACAAACCAGTGATAATTATGTAACTTGATATAAAGAACACTCCAGTTTGCTACTTGCTTATTTACTACATCCGTTAATTGTTTAGACATTTTGTTCTATTACCTCCTTCAAATATACCAATATAATATATAGGTTATTTACCCCTTATAGCGTCCCCCTAAACAATGGACTTATGCCTTGATTAGTTTTTGTTAGAGGGTAATAATGATATATAATGAAAATTATATTATTCGGAGGTATACACACCATGATGACCATATTAATCATCTGCATCATCATCGTACTTGTCGTGCTAATTCTCACCCTACTCTCCACCAACAAAGCCTACAAATACGAACACACCATAGACCCAATCGAACCAACACAAAACCAAAAAGACCCTGATGATGAGGTGAAGAAATAAAAAAAATTCCTTTTAGGGGTCAGACCCCTAAAGGAATTTTGCACCAAACGTCGAACCCCCCTGAGCGTAAGGCTCAGGGGGGTTCATTTCTCTTAATTTTTTGGTTTAAGATTATTAGTAGTATTCATAGATATATGGTGATTCTGGTTGTTCGACTTTTTCAAGGGTTTCTACTTCGACGAATGGAAGGGTCCAGTTATTGTATTGAGTGGTTGTCAGGGTTCCGCTCACTTTCACCCAGTCATCGTTTTTAAGATCCCCTGCCCCACTCAAAGTGGACAACGTCCCATAAACACTGGCATCGGCTACGCAACATGACAATCCAAAACGCGCGACAACAAACTGGTTCTCCGTAAAGTCGGCTTCTCGGTACACAAATCCAATCATTTCGATCTTCTTGCCGACAAATTCATCAATACTCATATCTATGATGTTCATCATCGGAATGTATCTCTCATCATCCACGACAATCGTGTCCATCTCCAGCATCTCAGCCTTCAATTCTTCATAATATCCTTCCGGCGGCTCTTGCAGTTCAAATCCTTCTGGATGCTCTAACGGTGCGTCCGCTAATTTCTCATCAATTTCCGGTGCCCCGTTTTCTTGATCCTCCATATACCCTTCAGGATCATCTAAGTAAGCCTCCGCCCTTGAAGTTTCGGATTCACCACCGTTTCCTCCATCTCCAGCAGTACCACCTGCTGGACCATCAAATGCCCCCGCTTGCTCACGCTGTTCCACAATCACCTTTGAATTTGTAAAACCTCGTTTATCAATAATGGAGCTGTCCAAAATATTTTCCGGGAACATGAATCCTGTCACCACAGGCAACACAAACATAGAATAAATCAAAATTGATTGAATGGGAGTAGATGACTCCCCATGGTCAAATCCACAATTACACACCAGTTCCTCTTTATCTTTAGAGCCGCTGCGCCAAATCTGCACAATACCAAGAATAAACAATGTCCCTGCTGCAAAATACATGAACGGCATCATCCGCGGTGCAATGAAATTCGTTATATTCCCCGTGGCCAGAAGTTTAAAAAACAAGAGAGTAAATCCCAGCAATATGATTCCACGCAAATAAATATGAAATCCATAATCACGATTGCTTTCCATCTAATATCATCCTCTCTCCTACAGCACAAGCTGCTGGAAAATAAGTATCGCGGCGAACACGACAATAGTTACAACTGCCATAAACACAAGTACAAACTTTGTACGGAAGTATGCAAAAAGCATAAATGTATTTTTCAAATCGAGCATCGGTCCATATACCATGAACGCTAACAAAGATCCCACTGTAAAAGTTGAACCAAATGATGCGGCAACAAAGGCATCCGCTTCTGAACAGAGTGAGAGCACAAATGCAAAAGCCATCATGACAGCTGGAGACAATACTTCATTTTGTCCAAGCGCCATTAATACATTACGATCAAGGAAAGTCTGGAATAAACTCGCGATGAACGCACCGGCTATCAAGTATTTCCCCATATCAAAAAACTCATCACTAGCGTGGTAGAAGGTCGCTTTCCATTTATTCTGCTGTAGTGCCGACTCCTCCATTTCTTGTCTGCCTACCAATTCACTTTTCGACCAACGAAGCTGGTTTTTATTATCAAAAAGCAACAACATCAAAAAGCCGATAACTATACATAGAATAAAGGCAAGTCCAAATCTACCATATAAAATAGTAGGATCGCCGTTAAAGGCGAAGTATGTAGAAGCTACAACTACCGGGTTAAGAATAGGTGCACCTACAAGTAAGACCACCCCAACGTGAAGCGGCATTCCTTTTTTAATTAATCTGCGAACAACCGGAATAATCGCACATTCACAGATTGGTAGAATGACCCCAAGTAATGCTGCCGGAATAATGGCACCAATAGGACTCTTAGGTAAATATTTTTTTATTTTTTCCTCTGAAACAAATGTTTGAATCAATGCAGAGGCGAAAACACCAAGTAAAATAAACGGTATGGCTTCAATGACAATACTAAGAAAAATCGTATTTACATTTAGCCAAGAGCTTGGAATATCAAATGAAATTTCCTTAAAGTCTATAAAAAAGAATAGGTATAGGAAAACTCCAATTAAAGCAAGCCCGATCAAATCCTTTAAAAGACTACTGCTTTTCCTCATTCTTCTACTCCTATCATATTTTCTATTTTGTATTATAACATATGAAACTTTCAAAGCTTTATCTTTGTTACTAGCAATATATGTCTAATCTATTAACAGTATGATAGAAAGTTTGGTAAGTTGTTTCGGTTTTCCTTCTTGATTCCTGTTGCATATTCCTATACTATTTGTAATATCTATAATCGTAATGATTACTATTTGCAGAAAAAGAGGAGTGTTACTATGCTTCAATGGATTATCATCGGCGGAGGAATTCAAGGTTTAACCGTCGCCACTTTTTTACTAAAAAAGAATAAAACCACTATAAATCAATTAAGAATCATTGACCCAAATCCCAAGCCTTTGGAAAATTGGAAAAGGTGTACCTCTACCATTTCCATGCCGTATTTAAGATCGCCCTCAGTTCATCATTTGGATAATGAACCATTTAGCTTGCAAGCTTTTTCTAAAAAAGAACATAAATATCAACCTAACACAGACTTTTATGGTAAATATAAAAGGCCATCCTTACATATGTTCAATGACCATTGTGATCACCTTATAGATGATTTAGATATTCAACAGGCTTATGTCCATTCAAACGTTAGTAATGTAGAAAAAAGCAATGGGTATTGGAAAGTGTATCTTCAAAATGGAAAAGTGTTTCAAACGGAAAAAGTTGTAATCGCCATTGGAATCAGTGATCAGTTGCACCTCCCTGAATGGGCCAGCCGTTTAAAGGAAGAAAGTTCAAAATCCTTATATCATGTATTTGACAAAGAACTTCCTCCATTCGAAAAAATGGGGAGACCGTTTGTAGTTGTCGGCGGTGGAATAACAGCCACACATTTAGCAATCAAACTGGCCACTTTGTTTCCAGGTGAAGTCACGATGCTAAAGCGCCATCCTTTTAGGGTCCATGACTTTGACAGTAATCCAGAATGGCTTGGTCCTAAAATGCGTCAGCCATTTATCAAGATAAAAGATTATGAAAACAGGCGCAAAGCAATAAAATCTGCAAGGCATAAAGGCTCTATTCCTTCTGAATTAAGAAACAGAATTAGCCATTTAGTACGTACAAAAAAATTAACAATAAAGGATGGAAACGTAAACGACTTTCTGATTCAGCACAATGATGTACAGCTACTACTTGAAAACGGAGAAACAATAATAGGCAGCTCAATTCTTCTTGCAACAGGATTTGAACAAGGGCTTCCAGGCAAAGAATGGCTGGAGCCTGTCATAAAGCAAGAGAAGCTGCCGTGCGCAAAGTGCGGCTATCCTATTGTTAACAACATGTTGGAATGGGCACCTAATCTCTATGTAAGCGGCGCACTAGCAGAACTAGAAGTAGGTCCAATCGCACGTAATATCTCTGGTGCGAGAGTAGCAGCAAACATCATATCTTCCATTTAAAAAAGGATGACCCATTGAGTCATCCTTCCCTTTTATCCAAATACTTTTTTCAAATCTTCTTTATCCTGCTCTAACCAGAACTTCATCAAACGCTTCGCACCTTCAAGGTCATGAAGCTTTGCTTGACCGCACTGTTTTTCGTTTGCAGCCGGAATTTCTTCAATCTGAACTGCATCCTTTAACGTGTCTTCCATCAAGTCAACAATTTCATCTACTGTCGGTTCTCCGCTTACCACTAGATAGTAGCCAGTTTGGCAACCCATTGGAGAAATGTCGATGATATCAAAATGGCTGTATTTTTCCGCGTGTGTACGGATGTTAAATGCCAATAAATGCTCTAAAGTGTGAATAGCGTCTGGCTTCATCGCCTGTTTGTTTGGTTGGCAAAAACGAATATCATATTTATTAACTACACCGTCTGTCCCTACTTTGTGTACTCCACAATGACGAACATAAGGAGCTTTTACCGCATTATGATCTAGTTCAAAACTTTCTACTGAAGGCATAATAGCACTCTCCCTTATCTAAAAGTTAATTACAGTATAACACAGATTCAATTCCAATTAAATTCATCTGATTTATACGAATTTAATAAATTTTTGGTTTCCCAAATTTTCGATTATAATTTACTTGAGGTGACAGTAAATGAAGTATGTCTT
The DNA here is from genome assembly GCF_012911845.1 of Bacillus sp. RO2. Classification (GTDB taxonomy): domain Bacteria; phylum Bacillota; class Bacilli; order Bacillales; family Bacillaceae_I; genus Sutcliffiella_A. The sequence goes on from NZ_JAAXCU010000055.1 coordinate 61,016, forward strand.
TTTATCCATCATTCGTTTTTATCGAAAATTCATTTCCCCATTAACCCCGCCAACGTGCCGATTTTATCCAACATGCTCCCAATACGGAATGGAAGCAATAGGACGTTTTGGAGCAATTAAAGGCGGTTGGCTGACAATAAAGAGAATTCTTAAGTGCCACCCTTTTCATCCTGGGGGCATTGATCATGTTCCTGAGAAGAAAGACAAACGTTAATTTTTTTCATATCCATTAACAACCAGATCCAGTTTACCTGTGTGAGGGTCAATAACCAATCCATGCACAGGTACTCCTTCTGCCATTAGTGGGTGATTTGCAATCATATCCACACTCTCACGGACGCTTTCCTCCACGCTGTCAAACCCTTTTAAGAAACCTGCTACATCAATACCTGCATATTTCAAGTCATCAATCGTTTCTTTTGTTACTCCCCTTGCTTCCATCTTTTCACGCATGCCCTCGGGATTGATTTTTCCCATTCCGCAATCGTGATGTCCTACAACCAACACTTCATCCGCTTGTAGTTCAAACACGGCAACCAAGATACTTCTCATAATACTTCCAAACGGATGCGATACAATCGCTCCGGCATTTTTAACAATCTTCATATCTCCATGTTTTAGATTCATCGCTTTTGGTAACAGGTCCATCAACCTTGTGTCCATGCATGATAATACAACTAATTTTTTGTCAGGAAATTTAGTCGTCTGGTATTGGATATACTCCTCTTTTTCTACAAATCCCGAATTGTGTTCTAAAATTTCATCCAGTAATTTCATCTTTTTTCCCTCTTTCTGAATAATAGTTTAGATTACCTTCTTTCAATATGACAAACTCAAAACAAAATGACAATAAAAATACCTTGTTTTCTTTTTAGGTTTTTAGTAATATTTTATAAGTAAATCGTAAAGATTACGTTTTAAACAAGAAAGGAAGTATGTATTTTATGAAAAAGAAGATTCCTGTAACTGTGCTAAGCGGTTATCTTGGTGCAGGTAAAACAACCCTGTTAAATCACATTTTATCCAATAGAGAAGGTTTGAAAATTGCAGTAATCGTTAACGATATGAGTGAAGTAAACGTTGACGCTGCACTGATCCAACAAGGCGGTTTCTCCAGAACCGAAGAAAAATTGGTGGAAATGCAAAACGGCTGCATCTGCTGTACATTGCGAGAAGACCTCATGAAGGAAGTGGAGCGACTAGTTGATGAAGGCAACATTGACTATATTGTGATTGAATCCTCTGGAATAAGTGAACCAATTCCTGTTGCACAGACTTTTACTTATTTAGATGAAGAATTTGAGATTGATCTTACAGAAAAGTGCCGTCTGGACGCAATGATTACCGTAGTGGATGGTTTCCGCTTTTATGATGACTATCAATCCGGCGAAAGCCTTCTAGATCGCAAACAGGGAACGGATGAATCAGATACACGCGAAATATCTGATCTATTGATAGACCAAATCGAATTCGCTGATATTCTTTTATTAAATAAAACTGATTTACTAGAACCTCAATATGTTGTGGAATTAGAGGCACTGCTAAAGAAATTGAACCCCGAAGCAAAAATAATTCAAACGGTTAAAAGTCAAGTAGAGTTGGGAGCGATTCTTAATACCAGTCTTTTCGATTTTGAAAAAGCAAGCCAGGCTGCTGGGTGGATCAAAGAATTAAACGAGGAGCACACTCCTGAAACTGAAGAATACGGAATTTCCTCTTTCGTTTATCGCCGCAGGAAGCCGTTCCATCCAGAGAGATTTAAATCTTGGTTAGATAATTGGCCTGGCGAGATTGTCCGTGCTAAAGGTTTTTTCTGGCTAGCTTCTAGGAATGATATGGCAGGATTAATTTCTCAAGCTGGTACCTCTATTATGATTCAAGGTGCTGGAGAGTGGGTTGCAAGCTACGACGAAGAGGAAAAACAGCTAACATTAAAAGAAGAACCAGAGTTACTAGAAAGATGGGACGAAACATATGGAGACAGAATGACAGAACTTGTCTTCATCGGCATTGAAATGGAACAAGCTCAGATTGAACGCTCATTAGATACCTGTCTTCTTACCGAAAAAGAGATGAATGAGGACTGGTCCAAGCTTGCAGATCCTGTTCCTGCTTTTATCATAGAGTAATTGTAACAATTTTATAACATTTGTCTTTTTAGTTCTCAAATCGTAACAGTTACGATATAATATCGTTGGGATACAAAATGAAAGGAGAAAACAATGAAAACTAAATCTATTTTTATTGCAATGATACTAGTAGTTTTTACATTCTTAGTGGGATGTAATGCAGATAATCAAGCTTCTGACGGCAGCGAAAAACTAAATGTTTATACGACCATTTTCCCGTTAGAAGACTTTACAAAGAAAATCGGCGGCGATCATGTCGAAGTGAAGTCTGTCTTTCCACCTGGTTCTGATGCACACACGTTTGAGCCATCTACAAAAACAATGAGCGAAATGGCTTCTGCTGATGTTTTTATTTATACAGGTGTTGGTGTGGAAGGATTTGCTGATAAAGCAAAAGATGTGTTGGAAAATGAGGACGTTCCTGTTGTAGTAGCTGGTAATGGAATTGAACTCCGTGGTGAAGAAGAGCACAATCACGAACATGAAGACGAAGCTCATGAAGAAGAGCACAATCCCGACCATGAAGACGAAGCTCCTGAAGAAGAGCACCACCCCGAACATGAAGACGAAGCTCCTCAAGAAGACCACACTCACGACCATCCACACGCCGCCCATGAAGAAGCCCCCCACCCCCAACCCGCACCCCAACCTCCTGAAAACCCGCACCACCCCGACCCCGCAGCCCACACACACCAACACGCACCCCAC
>NZ_JAAXCU010000056.1 GCF_012911845.1 Bacillus sp. RO2
GGCGAAGACTCCTGAGGGAGATAGCGCTAGGTGGAGACCCCGCAGGCGAAAGCCGAGGAGGCTCCAGCAGTGCCCCTAGGAAAGCGAAGCCCAGTGCGTAAATCAACAGCGGTGTAAGAGCTGTCCATTAATAGGTTAGGGAGGAATGAATATGACAATGAGACGTAAAAAAGTATCGGTAATCGGTGGAGGCTTCACAGGCGCAACAACAGCATTCTTACTAGCGCAAAAAGAACTCGCAGACGTTGTACTTGTAGATATCCCACAAATGGAGAACCCTACTAAAGGGAAAGCTTTAGATATGTTAGAAGCAGGTCCTGTTCAAGGATTTGATGCAAACATTACAGGAACATCCAACTATGAAGATACAGCCAATTCCGATATCGTTGTCATTACAGCAGGAATCGCCCGCAAACCGGGAATGAGCCGTGATGATCTGGTAACTACAAACCAAAACATCATGAAAAGTGTAACAAGAGAAGTGGTAAAACACTCTCCTGATTGCTATATCATCGTGTTGACAAACCCGGTAGATGCCATGACCTACACTGTGTTTAAAGAGTCCGGCTTCCCGAAAAACCGCGTTATCGGTCAATCAGGGGTGCTAGATACAGCTCGTTTCCGCACATTTGTATCACAGGAACTAAATCTTTCTGTGAAAGATGTTACTGGCTTCGTTCTAGGAGGTCATGGAGATGACATGGTGCCGCTTGTTCGCTACTCTTACGCAGGTGGAATCCCGCTTGAAACATTACTTCCTAAAGATCGCCTAGATGCGATTGTGGAAAGAACAAGAAAAGGCGGCGGGGAAATCGTTAACCTGCTTGGTAACGGTAGTGCCTATTATGCTCCTGCAGCATCGATGGTGGAGATGGTGGAAGCGATCCTGAAAGATCAACGCCGAATCCTACCTTCCATTGCCTATCTTGAAGGAGAATACGGACACGACGGAATCTACCTTGGCGTACCAACAATCCTTGGTGCGGGTGGCATAGAAAAAATCATCGAACTAGAGCTGACAGAAGAAGAAAAAGCCGCACTTTCCAAATCTGTTGAATCGGTTAAAAATGTCATGAATGTCCTATCCTAAATCATTAAAAGGATGTATGAAGTATTAAGAATTTCTAGCTGTTGATTGAAGCACAGGGCGAAGACTCCTGAGGGAGATAGCGGTAGCTTGAGACCCCGCAACGGAGTGAGGAGGCTCAAGCACCGCCCCTAGGAAAGCGAAGCCCGGTGCGGAAATCAACAGCGGTGTATTACAGAGGAATGTAACTAATTCGGGGATTGCTTTCCCCGAATTTTTACCACACTATTGTAAACGGTTACAAAAGAACAAGGGGTATTTTCCAACATCATCAGGGGGTGTATGTATGTTACTTGGTAAAAAGAGAAAACTCGGAAGAAAACTTGCAGAAATTCAAGTCGGCGAAAAACTAGAGCTGACAGAAAAAATAGAAGACAAAGACCTATTATTATATCTTGGATTAACCAATGACGCGAATCCACTCTATATTCAGCACGATTACGCGTCCCAAACACCGTTTAAAAAACCAATCGTACCTAGCATCATGTTAACAGGTATCATTACTTCCGCTGTATCCAAATATTTACCTGGCCCAGGAAGTCATGTCGTACACCAAGACATTACTTTTCCAAAACCGGTCTACCACTATGGAAGCGTTCAATTTCTTTTTGAAGTGGTGGAAATTAAAGAAAAAGATCATTGTGTTGTAATGAATGTTCATGGTACAAATGAAGAAAATCAAACGGTTGCTAAAGGCTCCATTACAGTCTGTCCTCCTCATCGTCTTGAACCGATGGAGAGCAGCGCGATGGAAAATTTTTAAAAAGAGCTTAGGCTCTTTTTTTATTTTAGGAAACTAAATTTCCACGCTGATATCTCTAGTGGGAAAGCTTTTCTTTATTGTGATGAATAATGAATACGTGTAAAATGGAAAAGTAATGATAGAGATAAAATAGAATTGGAAGTTGGATGAACAACAAAATGGGTTTTCCAAAACAGTTTGGTGGAGGAAAAGAATGAATAAAAAAATTCTTATTGTAGATGATGAACAATCAATCGTGACATTGTTACAGTATAATTTACAGCAAGCAGGCTACGATGTTTCCGTTGCGATGGACGGAGAAGAGGGTCTGAATAAGGCAATGGAAGAACGATTTGATATGATCGTTCTAGATCTTATGCTTCCAAAAAAAGATGGAATAGAAGTGTGTAAAGAGTTACGACAGCACAAAATTCATACTCCAATCCTAATGCTTACTGCAAAGGATGATGAGTTCGATAAGGTGTTGGGACTAGAATTAGGTGCTGATGATTATATGACCAAACCTTTCAGTCCAAGAGAAGTCGTAGCTAGGGTAAAGGCTATCCTCCGCAGAATGCAGCAGATGTCAGGTAACACGGAGGCGCAGAAAGTAGAAGAGGACACTTCGGAAAAGATTGTAATCGGGGATGTAAAAATTCTGCCTGAACACTATGAAGCCTATTTTCGAGATGAACGATTAGAACTTACGCCAAAGGAATTTGAGCTTTTGGTCTACTTATCTAAGAATAAGGGAAGAGTGTTGACTCGCGATCAACTGTTGAGCGCGGTGTGGAACTATGATTTTGCCGGTGATACTCGGATTGTGGATGTTCATATTAGTCACTTAAGGGAAAAAATAGAGACAGATACGAAAAAACCTACATATATAAAGACAATTAGAGGGCTAGGGTACAAGCTGGAGGAACAGAAGTTACATGAATAGGTTCCGCTCAAGACTGCTCTTTGCACTCATCACTCTGATTATCGTGGTGCTTGTGTGCTTGGGGCTTTTGCTTGGTCAGCTTTTTAAAAGCTTTTATTTAAATACCTTTAATCAGAGACTCATTAAAGAAACAGAACTGGTAACGATGCTGGTGGAAGAGGAGACCAGTGTGACACCTATTCTGCAAAAACATCTGAATGATGTTAGTAATACTTTAGCGGCAAGGGTTAGTGTTACTGATAAGGATGGCACGGTGTTATTTGAGACTACTGGTCCGACTGTTTCTGGAATAGAATCTCAAGAGGAGATCATTAAAGATGCGGTTCAAAAGAACAAGAATCGTGACAGGATTTTCTATGAACAGAATGATGAAATGTATTATTACGGAAACTCCATTACAAGAAATGGATCTAAAGATGGATATGTAATGCTAAGTACCCCAATAGATTCTCTCCAAAGAGTCAATCAACAGATTTGGGGACTATTGATCGCAAGCCTTGGTGCAGCGTTTGTGGTTATTCTGCTTCTTGGGGTAAAGATTACATCTCAATACACCAGGCCGATTGAAGCTGCAACCAAGGTGGCAACGGAGCTTGCAAAAGGGAATTATAAAGCAAGGACATTTGAGGAACATGTTGATGAAACAGGAATGTTAAGTCAATCCATTAACATATTGGCACGAAACCTTCAAGATATGACCAAAGCCCAAGAAATGCAGCAGGATCGTCTCCGAACTCTTATTGAGAGCATGGGAAGTGGGTTGATATTGATTGATGGTCGAGGCTACGTGAATCTCATAAACCGTGCCTATAAAGACACATTTGATGCTGAGCCTGCTGAATATCTTTATAGGCTATATTATGAAGCCATAGAGCAGAAAGAAGTTGTCTCGTTGATTGAAGAGATCTTTATGACTGAGGTGAGTATGCGAAAGCAAATCTTACTTCCATTAAAGATTGAACGCAGACATTTTGAAGTGTATGGAGCACCGATCATCGGTATCAATGATGAGTGGAAAGGGATTGTCCTTGTGTTCCATGACATTACAGAATTGAAGAAGCTTGAGCAAATGAGAAAAGATTTTGTTGCTAATGTATCTCATGAGTTAAAAACGCCAATCACATCTATCAAAGGGTTTTCAGAAACATTGTTGGATGGCGCGATGAATGATAAAGATACAATGCAGTATTTCTTATCCATCATTCTAAAAGAAAGCGACAGGCTACAGTCACTTATTGAAGATTTGCTGGACCTTTCTAAAATAGAGAAACAAGGTTTTAAATTAAATCCCGAGTTTGTGGAAATCAACGACCTGTTGGAAGAAATCTTTGTAATATTGGAAGGAAAGGCAAGAGAAAAAGAAATAAATCTTGTTTTATCCCAACCTAAAAAAGAGTTGTATTTATATGCGGATGCCTCCAGGATTAAACAGGTTTTCATTAACCTTATTAACAATGCCATCGCTTATACATCAGCCGGTGGAGAAGTTAAAGTGAAGATGGAAGAGGTAGAGAAAGAGGTAATCATTGTTGTATCCGATACTGGTATTGGTATGGAGCAGGATGAAATACCAAGGATCTTTGAGCGGTTTTACCGGGTGGATAAGGCCCGTAGCCGTAATTCAGGTGGAACGGGGTTAGGGCTTGCGATTGTCAAGCATATCGTGGAAGCCCATCATGGCAGTATTTCTGTTACGAGTGAATTGAATAAGGGGACTGCCTTTACGGTGAAGTTGTCTAAAGAAAATGAAGATTTACAATAGCTTTACACGTCTTTCATAGGTCCTTTACAAACTTTTGTTAATATAATCTATGAAAACCCCTTCATCCAAGGAGCCAATTTTGGAAGAGGAGAGAGCCCACCCTGCTCTCTCCTTCTTTTTTTGTTTAAATTCTAAGAACGTATATAATTCGGTTAATTTCCCTTCCATGCGCTTCGCTTGCCTGCGGGCGGTCCGTGAGCCTCATCACTCCGCCTGAGGGGTCTCACCTGTCCCTTCCTCCCGCGGGCGTCTACGCGCCTTCCATTCCAATCAACAGCGGAGCATAACCAACCAACTAAAAATCCATATAAATAATGAAACCTTCCCTACCTTCATACGTATAAGTTATGGAGAACAAAAAAAGGGGAGAAGACAACTTTGATGAGTTTAAAGCGAATTTACACGACCGTTTTTCTTGTAATACTTGCTGCTGTCATAGGGTCAGTTGCTTTAACGTCATGGTACACAGTAGATCAATCAGAACAAGCTGTGATTATGACATTTGGAAAAGTAGAAGAAGGAATCAGTGAACCAGGACTGCACTTTAAAATGCCTTGGCCAATACAAACAGTAGAGACAATGTCCAAGGAGACCTTTAGTTTACAGTTCGGCTATCAAGAAAAAGATGGAGAAATAGTTGAATACACGAATGATACAAAAATGATAACAGGTGATGAAAATATCGTATTGGCAGATATGGTTGTCATGTGGAAGATAACCGATCCGGGAAAATACTTATTTAATAGTGATGATCCTCAGGCTGTCCTATATAATGCTACATCCGCTTCACTAAGAAGTATTATCGGTAGCACAAAGATAGATGAAGCATTGACTTCAGGTAAAGCTCAAATTGAAGTGGAGGTTTATGACTTACTTACTTCCCTAATGGAAACCTATGATATTGGTATTTCTATTACATCTGTCAATCTTCAGGATGTGGAATTACCCAATGATGAGGTTCGTAAAGCTTTTACAGATGTAACAGATGCACGTGAAATGGAAAACACGAAGAACAATGAAGCGAAAAGATATCAAAACCAACGTCTAAATGAAGCAGAAGGGGAGAAAGATGCCATCATTTCCAAAGCGGAAGGGGAAAAGGCTGCAAGAATTGAGCGTGCTCGTGGAGATGTAGCTAAATTCAATTCCCTGTATAACGAATATGTGAACGCTCCGGAATTAACGAAAAAGCGTCTTATTTTAGAGACGATGGAAGAAGTACTACCGTATGCCGAGATCTACATTATGAATGATGATGGCAATACGATGAAATATTTCCCGCTCCGAACCGAAAACCCAGCTCCAAAACCACCAGCGAACTCGGAAGGAAGTGGGAACAATGAGTGATCAAAACATTATCAATTTAGAAAAGAAAAAACCTGACTTACAATGGAAAACCATCATTCGCGGAGGAATATTTGGAGCGGTGATTCTTATCGTTCTTGGTGTAATCCTTGCAAATGTATTTGTCGTAAAAGAAGGCGAATATAAGGTTGTTAGACAGTTTGGAGAAGTAGTGAAGATTGTGGAAGAGCCTGGTTTGAATTTCAAAATTCCATTCATTCAATCCGTAACGACAGTTCCAAAATATCAAATGCTATATGATGAAGCCGGTGCTGAAATAAACACTCGCGACAAAAAGCGGATGTTAATTGATAATTATGTGGTTTGGCGAGTGGAAGATCCTGAATTAATGATCAGCAACCTAGCAAGTCTTGTGAATGCAGAAACCAAGATGTCCGAATTTGTATTCTCTGTTGTCAGAACAGAACTTGGACAATTGAATTATGATGATATTATCAATGATGAAAAGTCATCAAGAGGAAGCTTGAATGACAGAGTAACGGATAGAGTAAATGAACTTTTGGCAAGAGATAATTACGGAATTGTCGTGACAGATGTGCGCATGAGAAGAACGGACCTGCCGCCTGAAAATGAAGCTGCCGTGTTCACACGTATGATTTCAGAGCGTCAATCAACTGCTCAAGAATACCTTTCTCGTGGAGATGCCGATAAAAACAGAATCATGGCAGATACAGACCGAGCAGTGAAAGAAATACTGGCGAAAGCCGAAGCGGATGCGGATACTATCCGTGGTCAAGGAGAAGGAGAAGCAGCTAAAGTCTACAATGATGCATTCTCTAAAGATGCAGAATTCTACGAGCTTTACCGCACACTCGAATCCTATAAAAAGACGATCGATGGAGAAACCGTTATCGTCCTTCCTTCCGACTCCCCATACGCCAAACTGCTAATGGGCGGAATGGAATAAAGAGATTTGTAGTAAGATGAGTGGATGGAAGCGGAAGGCACTCGACTCCTGCAGCGGAAAGGAACTTTAAAGTAAGCCTCCAGTCTTAACAACAAAGCCACAATTTTTGTTTCTGTTCTTATCCATGATAGAATAGAAGAAGAATTGTGGCTTTTTATAGTTGGGATTTTACATAAGAAATTTGATTAAGAAACAAAGGAGGAGTTATGAATATGGCAACAAACAAACTAGTATTGATTGATGGAAACTCCATCGCTTATCGTGCTTTCTTTGCACTTCCGCTATTAAGCAATGAAAAAGGAATACATACCAATGCTATCTATGGCTTTACCATGATGCTGATGCGCATTTTAGAAGAAGAGAAACCTACCCATATGCTTGTAGCATTCGATGCAGGCAAAACAACATTCCGCCATAAAACGTTTGGAGAATACAAAGGGGGACGCCAAAAAACTCCACCTGAACTGTCCGAACAATTCTCCTTCCTTAGAGAGCTACTGGACGCATATAACATAAAAAGATACGAACTGCCTGAATATGAGGCGGATGATATTATTGGGACATTGGCTCAACAAGCTGCCAAAGATGATTATGAAGTGAAAATCATTTCAGGCGACAAAGATTTAACGCAGCTTGTAACAGAAAAAATTACGGTGGATATCACGAAAAAAGGAATTACAGATGTAGATTCCTACACACCTGCATTCATTGAAGAAAAATACGGACTGAATGTGGACCAGATTATCGACATGAAAGGTTTGATGGGAGATTCTTCTGATAACATCCCAGGTGTTCCTGGTGTGGGAGAAAAAACAGCCATCAAACTGTTAAAGGAATTTGGTACCATTGAAAAACTTCTTGAGTCAATTGACCAAGTCAGTGGGAAAAAGCTGAAAGAAAAGCTAGAAGATAATAAAGAGCAGGCAATTATGAGCAAGCAACTCGCGACTATCATGACCGAAGCACCAGTAGAAGTTACCGTAGAAGAGCTAATTTATGAAGGTTACGACCAAAAGAAAGTGGTCGATATATTTAAAGAACTTAGTTTCAACTCCCTGTTGGACAAGCTTGGAGAAGAAGGAGAAACGGTAACCGAGGATTTAGAGGATATTTCCTTTGAAATACTGGATGTAGTAAATGAGGAGCACTTTGCCAAAGAAAACTTCTTCATGGTAGAAGTGTTAGATGAAAATTATCACCGTGCAGACATTCAAGGAATCGCACTCGTGAATGAGACCGGGAACTATTTTATCCCTACAGATGTTGCTTTGCAGTCTGAAGAATTCGCAGCGTTTGCTTCAGATCCTAAAAGAAAAAAGACAGTTTTCGATGCAAAAAGAGCAATCGTTGCACTAAAGTGGAAAGGGATTGAACTGAACGGGATTGACTTTGACTTTATCATTGCATCTTATATCGTGAATCCGTCCGAGACATCCACTGACCTTGCCGAAATTGCCCGTAAAAAAGGCTATTATCAGATCGAAACAGATGAAGCTGTTTACGGAAAAGGTGCCAAGCGTGCTATACCGGATCAACAGAAGGTTGCAGACCATCTAGTGAGAAAGACTTTCGCGATGCAGGAAATGAAAGAGTCCTTCATTCACGAATTGAAGGACAATGAGCAATTGGAATTATTCGAGGAACTGGAAATGCCATTGACATTGGTGCTGGCAGAAATGGAAGCGCTCGGTATTAAAGTAGATAAGGCACGATTAGAAGAAATGGGAACAGACCTTGGCGAGAAGCTAGAGAAAATTGAAGAGAAAATTTTTGACCTGGCAGGGGAAAAATTTAATATTAACTCTCCAAAGCAGCTTGGTGTGATTCTTTTTGAAAAGCTTGGATTACCGCCTGTAAAGAAAACAAAAACAGGGTACTCGACTTCTGCTGACGTGTTGGAAAAATTAGCAGAAAAGCATGAAATTATTCAGCAAATCTTACACTATCGTCAATTAGGCAAACTGAAATCAACCTATATTGAAGGATTATTAAAAGTGATCCATGAGGATTCCCATAAAATACACACACGCTTTAATCAAGCTTTAACACAGACTGGACGCTTGAGTTCGATTGATCCAAACCTCCAGAATATACCTGTTCGATTAGAGGAAGGTAGAAAGATAAGAGAGGCATTTATCCCATCCCATGAAGATTGGGTGATCTTTGCTGCCGACTATTCCCAAATCGAACTAAGGGTTCTTGCCCATATTGCTAATGACGAAAAACTGATTGAAGCTTTTAAAGAAGATGCGGACATTCATACAAAAACTGCAATGGATGTATTCCATGTATCAGAAGATGAAGTTACTTCCAATATGCGCCGTCAGGCCAAAGCGGTAAATTTTGGAATAGTCTATGGTATCAGTGACTACGGTCTTTCCCAGAGCTTGGGTATTACACGAAAAGATGCGAAAACTTTTATCGACCGATACTTGGAAAGCTTCCCTGGAGTGAAAGAATACATGGAAGATAGCGTCCTTGATGCAAAGGATAAGGGATACGTTACAACCCTTCTGCATCGCCGCCGTTACCTGCCTGAGATAACAAGCAGCAACTTTAACTTGAGAAGTTTTGCCGAAAGAACTGCGATGAACACCCCGATTCAAGGTAGTGCTGCTGATATCATCAAAAAAGCAATGATTGATATGGCAAACAAACTGGAAGAAGAAAATATGAAATCTAAAGTCCTACTTCAAGTACACGATGAACTTGTATTTGAGGCTCCTAAAGATGAAATCGAAAAGTTAAAGAAAATTGTACCAGAAGTGATGGAGCAAGCAGTGGAATTAAAGGTCCCGCTTAAAGTGGATTATTCTTACGGCTCTACATGGTACGACGCGAAATAATTGTTTTTATGAGGATGTGTTACCATGCCAGAACTTCCTGAGGTTGAAACGGTTAGAAAAACACTGGTTCAGCTTGTACAAGGTAAAAAGATTAAACAGGTGAAAGTCCTATGGCCAAAAATGATTAAAGAGCCGGATGATGCTGCTCTTTTTGAGGAAATGCTTATTGGCCAAGAGATTGTGGAAATAGGAAGAAGAGGAAAGTTTCTCCTCTTTTACCTTAACGATTATTGCATGGTCTCTCATTTGCGAATGGAAGGAAAATATGGCCTCTATCAAAAAGAAGAGCCAGCGAATAAGCATACACATGTGTTTTTCTATTTTGAAGATGGTACCGAACTTCGCTATCAGGACGTTCGCAAGTTCGGCACGCTTCATCTTTATAAAAAAGGGGAGGAACTTGGAGCGAAATCGCTTGCGAGTTTAGGACCAGAGCCTTTTGAAGATGAGTTCAACCTGGATCTCCTTAAAGAGAGACTCGCTAAAACAAATCGAAATATTAAAGCAGTTCTTTTAGATCAAACGGTTGTGGTTGGTTTAGGGAACATATATGTGGACGAGGCTTTATTTAGAGCGGGAATACATCCCGAAAGAGTGGCAAGCAGTTTGAACGAGGAAGAACTGATTGAGCTGCAACGTGAAATAGTTCTGACTCTTCAAGAAGCCGTCGACAAAGGTGGAAGCACTATCCGTTCCTATGTAAACTCACAAGGTCAAATTGGCATGTTCCAGCTCGAGCTTTTCGTCTACGGCCGAAAAGGAGAACCTTGCAGAAAATGCGGCCAGGAAATCGAAAAAACAGTCGTAGCAGGCAGAGGCACCCACACCTGCCCAAATTGCCAGCCAAAGCCATAAGAATTGAGTGAACTGAAATCCCCCTTTTGCCTGAAGAGCAGGGTGTGCGACTCCGGCGGGAGGTAGCGGTAGGATGAGAACCCGCAACGAAGAAGGCCACTGAAAAACGGATATGATTTAGTATTTGGTAATTTCGAGCTGTGGATTGGAGCAAAAGGCGAAGACTCATGAGGGAGATAGCGCTAGGTTGAGACCCCGCAGGCAAAGCCGAGTTATCATGAACGAAACTAGCTCCTTACTCGTAAAATCGTAGGTTAATTTGGTTAGAATGTTTACTGGAAAAACCAAACCAAATCAGAGCTACATTACGGAAGGAGCTAGTTATTATGAA
>NZ_JAAXCU010000057.1 GCF_012911845.1 Bacillus sp. RO2
CACACCTTGCACTGCAGGCAGCAGGGGGAACTGGTCGTGAAAAAGTGTGTCTCCATGACACCCTGCTACCTTCCGTTCCAGGTGTTCGCTTTCCGCGGGACGGTGCTTGAGCCTCCTCGGCTTCGCCTGTGGGGTCTCAAGCTACCGTTATCCCCCGCAGGAGTCTCACACCTTGCACTGCAGGCAGCAGGGGGAACTGGTTGTGAAAAGTGTGTCTCCATAACACCCTGCTACCTTCCGTTCCAGGTGTTCGCTTTCCACGGGCGGTTTGGGAGCCTATCTATAGCAAAAAACGAAAAGGTCTACTTCATCGCGTAGACCTTTGCCGGGAAAATCTTCTTATTCTATTATAGGTTTTTTGGAGGGCAGTTACAACCTCGTGACAAATGTACATCTTATTCGACTGTGAAGGTTTCTTTTGCTGTCGCGTGATGGTTTGCGTCCGTAAAGATGAATTGGATGGTGTAGTCTCCTGGTGGGAGGTCTGCAACTAAGTCACTGTAGGAAATAGGGTATTCTAATGCTTCTCCTGGTGCTAAAATCATTTCTTTTATAGCTTGGGTGTACATCATGCCTTCAGACAATTTTTTAACTGCACTGCCGGATTCGTTGTATACCACATAATCGTATTCCTGACCGGAAGAGAAGTAGATTTCAGCATCCTCCTCCTTGTTGTTAGTAACTTTAAAAAGAAAATCCTCGTTTTGGCGGTCAACTTGGACTTCAAGTTCTTCTTTGTTTAATTCGTTTGTTTCTAGCTTCTTTCTTGCCTCTTCTTTTGATTTGATAGGATCACTTGATTCTTTTGAATCTGCAGGAGAATCATCTACTTCTTTCCCTTCATTTACTGGTGTATTTCCTTCTATTATGTCGGGGCTGCCCTGGGACGAGTCTCCGTTCGTTCCACAAGCAGTCAATATTAAGAACATTAGTAGTAATGTCATTATTTTATTCATGGTTCATCCTCCATTCTTGTAATTTGGGCTAACGGAATTAGTCATTCCCTTTCTTTTCTTCACTATATATGAACTATACCCCTCTTTGTATAGTTAGACGAAAAAATATATAAAAGGTTACGAAGGGATAATTCGTTCCTTCTCTGTTAGTAGAACATGGAAAATAAATTGGAAGGAAGAGGTGGAATGTATGATAGTTGTGTTAGACGCGGGTCATGGTTATGGTACACCTGGTAAGCGAACGCCAGAAGGGATGAGAGAATATGAATTTAATAGGAAGGTTGCCGAGTATGCAAAACAAGAACTGACTGGCTATCAAGATGTGGAGGTCCTATTCACCCATTCGGATGAAAGGGATGTACCTTTAAAAGAACGCACAGAAAATGCCAATGCTTGGGGGGCCAAGGCATTTGTCTCTAT
Source organism: Bacillus sp. RO2 (assembly GCF_012911845.1). Taxonomy (GTDB): domain Bacteria; phylum Bacillota; class Bacilli; order Bacillales; family Bacillaceae_I; genus Sutcliffiella_A. The sequence continues at coordinate 1,377 of NZ_JAAXCU010000057.1, forward strand.
TCATGCCAACGCGTTTGGAAATGGAGGATGGAATACGGCCAAAGGAATTGAAACATATTGTCCAGTTGTAAACTCGCCCAATTCTGATCGTCTTGCCAATACGATACACAGCAGACTTATACAAGCAACTGGAAGAAAAGATAGAGGGATAAAATCAGCCAATTTCCATGTTCTCCGCGAAACAACAATGGCATCCATCTTGTGTGAATGCGGATTTATGACTTACTTTCCAGAAGCACAGTTATTGAAAACGGATAGCTACCGTAGAACATGTGCCTTGGCTATTGCAGGAGGATTAGTAGAATATCTCAATCTAAAACTTAAAGCAACACCACCACCGTCAACAAGAATAAATAAGGTGCAAGTAGGGGCATTCCGTGAAAAGGAAAATGCAGATAGTCTTGCAGCAGAACTCAATAGAAAGGGCTTTAACACCTTTGTGTTCAGAGAAGATAATCTTTACAAAGTACAGGTAGGGGCTTTCTCTCAAAAAGAAAATGCAGACCGTTTGGCTGCGACATTAAGGTCCCAAGGCTATACGACCTTTATCAGTATCTAAAGAGACCCTTTCTTTGGGTCTTTTTAAAGTCGACATTCTTTTCTTCAAAATTAGGAAAAAAACAGGGAAAATGTACTTATATATCGAAATAAAGAAATAGACGAAAGAATGATGTTTCATAGGGGGATATAGAACGATGAAAAACATAGATTGGAAATCAATATTTAAGCGTACAGCTAATTTTATCTGCTTCGCACTTTCACTAATATTTTTAATATACAATATTAGTATCGTGGGGTTCTTTTATTTACTTGTAACTTTTGGAGAAACTCAAGGGACTATGATCTATTCTCTAATTAGCGTGGCGGGGATTCTTCTTGTGATTATTCCGCTTGTATTTAAGTTGGCTAAATATAAATTCTATTATTTTGCTTTAATAGGGCTTCATTTTATGGCCGCTTTATTACCTATTGTCATGAAGAATATGTCTAGTGTGTTTGGGAAAATATTATAATTTGCTAGACTCTCTGTTGTTGAGGTTTTTCTTAAATTAGGTAAAATGAAAATGAGAAGAAATAAATTTAAGAGGTGAAAATAAATTTTGAAAAAGGGTATGATAGTGGGCATTCTGTTTATCTTTACTGGTCTTTCTTTTATAGGCTACGGTTTATTCGAAAAAATCAGTACGGATAGAAAAACAGAGGCGGCACTAAAAGATGCTGTTTCTATAACCAAGGGTATGGTAGGCGAAAAGGACACCCCGGATAAAAAAGAACGCCCGAAAAAGCCCGATGATTTTGCACCTGAGACAGGAGAAGTAGTCGGGCTGCTGAAAATTCCTAGACTTGAAGCCGAGCTCCCAATAGTTGAAGGAACGGATCCTGCAGAGTTGGAAAAGGGAGTAGGCCATTTTAAAGGTGCATCTTTTCCAGGTGAAGAGGGCCAAATCGTGTTTTCAGGTCACCGAGATACTGTGTTCCTTCGCTTAGGTGAATTGGAAATCGGAGATAGATTCTATGTGAATATGCCATATGGGGAATATATGTACGAAATCTATGATTCTAAAATAGTGGATGAAGATGATAGAACAGTAATTACCCTGCAAAAGGAAAAAGAGGATCTCCTCTTAACTACATGCTATCCTTTTACACTGACTGGAGCGGCTCCTGAAAGATATATACTTTATGCTAAACCTGTTGATTCAAGATGAGGACACCTTTCGAGGTGTTTTTTTATTTTCTCTCTATCGACAAAAAACTAAAGGACACTTACCAAAACTTTAATCCATACTTTCTTAATCATGCAGCACTCTTCCTGTATTAGTAATCTTTATTTTTGATTATATGGTCAATGTTAATCTAACACCATATATATATTGAAAAAAATGCTTTATCATGTAGTATTTGTAGAATTTTATGAAATTTGATCAATTTGACATACTTTAATTAACGTTAAATATTACTTTCCCTTTACAATATAGGTTGAAAGTGGATTTTTCGAACATATCAAATTATAATATTTTCTTAGGTGTAACTTGTGTTTTCCACAGTAATTCTATATATTTTAAATCACTATAAAGAAATATTTATTTGTTAATATAAAATCATCATTATACCAGTTATCATCCCAAGGAGGATTTACAGAATATGAACAGAAAAATAGCAGTTGTAGGGCTAGGTTATGTTGGGTTACCGGTAGCGGTTGAATTTGGTAAAAACCATAAGATCATAGGCTTTGACATTAATCAAAATAGAATCGATACATTAAAGCAAGGAATTGATTACACAAATGAAGTAACATCTGAGGACCTGGTGAAAGCGAACATTGACTTTACGATGGACGAATCAGACTTATCACAAGCAGATTTTATTATAGTAGCAGTTCCAACTCCAATCTATAAACATAATGTTCCCGACCTTACTCCATTAAAGAAAGCCTCTGAAACAGTGGGCAGAAACCTTTCTAAAGGAACAATCGTGGTTTACGAATCCACTGTTTATCCTGGTGCAACAGAAGAAGTTTGCTTACCTATATTAGAAGAACAATCAGGATTAAAAGGTGGAGAAGATTTCTTTATCGGGTATTCACCTGAAAGAATCAATCCTGGAGATAAGGAACGTACATTCAGAACAATCACGAAAATAGTATCGGGACAAAACGAAGAAATCCTTGAAATAGTAGCTTCTGTGTACAATTCAGTTGTAGAAGCTGGCGTGTATAGAGCTAGTACAATTAAAGTAGCAGAAGCAGCAAAAGTAATTGAAAATACACAAAGAGACTTAAACATTGCACTAATGAATGAATTAGCATTAATCTTTGACCGTTTAGATATAGACACAGATGAAGTTCTCCAAGCTGCAGGGACAAAATGGAACTTCCTTCGTTTCTCTCCTGGATTAGTAGGAGGACACTGCATTGGTGTTGATCCATATTACTTAACGTCCAAAGCGGAAAGTGTCGGATATCATCCAGAAGTAATCTTGGCAGGTCGTCGCATAAATGAAAATATGGGCAAGCACATTGCCACTTCTTTAATAAAAGAGATGATCAAAAAAGATATGAAGATCCAGGGAGCAAAAGTAACCGTCCTTGGATTAACTTTCAAGGAAAATGTACCAGACTTGAGGAATTCCCGAGTTATTGATGTAATCGATGAACTAAAGGAATTCGGTGTGGAAGTACAAGTAACAGATGCTCACGCTGAAAAAGAAGACGCCATCAGAGAATACGGAATCGAACTAATGGACTACGAAAACCTACAACCAGCCGATGCAGTAATTTTCGCAGTACCACACCAAGAATACGTAGACAAAGGCTGGAGCCAATTTGGAAATCTTCTAAAAGAAGAATCTGGAGTGGTAGTGGATATTAAGAGCAAGTTGGTAAAAGAAGAATGTCCGGAGAATGTTACTCTGTGGAGATTATAAAAAGGGAGAGCTTGGATGATAATCCAAGCTCTTTTTTCTATTTGAGCAATAATTAAATACCTAAGTTTGTTTTTGAAAGTGTTGCCACTTTTCCACCTTCTTTTCATAGGATTAAACGAAAGAAGCTTTCCAGCCGAGTGACTGGAAAGCTTCTATTATGCTGATCTTGGTATGTTGTTTCGTTTGGTGTTTTTTAATTTCGGCACTGTAACCAAGTATTGATCGTAAGGTAACAGTTGAATGACTCTGACAAATAAAATGGAAGCTAAAAGAATGGCTAGAAACACAAATGGGAAGTTTAGCGTTGTCCAGATGGAATCTGGCATATAATGGACGAAAAGGTAAATGATAAACATATGAACCAGATAAATGCCCATGGATAGCTGCCCTACTTTTGTAAAAGCCTGTTTCAATAAATTCAATTTGGAAATATAGTCATACGTACCAATTAAAGTGACAAAGATAACAGGAATATAAATAAAGTTCAAAGGTCTGTTGGATGAAACAGATCCATTCGCATTGTACTCATATACCGTTAATACAATGATAAAAATAGAAGCGATCAATGAAACAAGTTTAATTTTTTTGGAAAGAGAATAGATTTTTTCCCAGTTATATGCGGCAAAACCGCCATAAATAAAAAAGAAAATCCAATTAAGAAAAAGAGCACGTTGAGAAAATGCGTATTGTATTAACTCATTATTAAAGCTTGGTGTAAACAGTTCAACAAAATAGTAGTTTATTACTAGTGAAACAAAGAGCAGTACAGTCCATAATTGATTGGAGCGTATTTTCTGCAATAAAGGAAAAAGCAAGTAAAACTGAAAAACGATAGACATAAAATATAGATGAACGTAAGAGTTTCCTAATAAAAAGTCGATAGTAAAAATTTTCTTCCCTTCGTCTAAGGGTGTAGCGCCTTCTAATAGTACTAGGAGAAAGATATAAAATATACTCCAAAATAAAAATGGAGAACCGACTTTTACAAATCTAGATGTAACAAATTTATTCAGTTGGAAACCTTTTTGCCTTACATGATAAAAAAGTAAAAAGCCACTAATTACAGCAAAAAGAGGTGTACCAAATCTACCAATCTGATTAAAAAAGAATGTTATATCGTTATACCCATCCTGCTGGTAATAATAAGTGGCGGAAACATGCACTAATACAACAAGCAGACATGCAACAGCTCTAATTAGATGGATTTCTTCTATATAATTTGATTTTTGATTTTTCATATGGTTCACTCCTTGGTTGAAAGGCCACCAACATTGTAACTAAATTATACTCGCATAACAATGGTTAAAAATTGAAGTAGAGCAAAATGATACTAATAATTTATTGACTAATCTTATTCAGTTTTTTAGTATGGTTTATGTGTTTATAATGAGAGAGGAGGAAATGTATTGAAAAAACTTGCGGTATTAATGTTCTCGCTTTTAATGATATTGTCAGCCTGTGGTACTTCCGCTGACAACAATAGTGGTCAAACTGAGTCAAGCGAGGAAGCTGTCGATTCTAATGCTAGTCAAGGAAAATCGAATGAAAATGGTGCTGAAGAAGATGCTAACGTTCAACAATCTGTTGGTGTGTTTAAGGGATGGGCAGATAATCATACGATTGAAGTAGAAACTGACAACGGCTATGTTACATATTATGTATCCCCTGACAAGCAAGAAGCTGTAAATGCGGTGGAAGAGGGATCAGAGGTTACGATTAGCTTTATCGAAAATGAAGGCAGAATGGAACTTCAAAGTGTTCAAGCAAACTAATCAGAAAAAAGCATCCTGTAGGGTGCTTTTTTTTTGGTTTTTTTGATGATATCTGACAATATCCTACAAAATAACTGTTCACTCACTGGAAATGTTTTGATAGATTAGTAATATAGAGATAAATAGGAAAACTTTAAGGAGGATACATAAAAATTGAATAAAATTAAATTTTTGTTAGCTTCAACATTAGCCTTGCTACTATTCTTTTCACCAGGTTTTACTTCCATTGGATCAGCTTCTACAATCTCTATTAAATTGCAGAACTACATTGGAAATAAGACAGAAATCCAGGTTAATACAACTGGTCAATACAAACTAGAAAACGGAAATGTCAGGTTATCAGGTGCAGATCGATTTGAAGTTGCAGCTAACATTGCGTCAAGTGGTTGGAATGTATCGGATGCTGTTTTTATTGTCAGTCAAGAAGCGTATGCAGATGCACTATCAACAGCACCATTCGCCTATGCTAAAAATGCTCCAATCTTACTTACACGTCACCATTCCATTCCAGATACGACAATAAATAAGCTTCGTGAGTTAAAGGCGAAGGAAATCATTGTCATCGGTGGTACAAGCAGTGTATCCAATACTGTGTTTAACCAACTAAAAGGGTTCACTAGTAAAGTTTCGAGGGTAAACGGGGCGGATCGTTATGAGGTAGCAAAGAACATTGCGACTCTATTGGGCAGCTCCACACAAGCTATCGTTGTTGGTGGAAATGCCTATGCAGACGCATTATCCATTGCGCCATATGCCGCTGTAAATAAAGTGCCTATCCTTTTAACAAAGGATAAAAGCATCCCGGCTCCAACATCCGCAGCCCTTAAAGGGAAAACAAAGGTTACGGTAATCGGCGGTCCAACAAGCGTTTCTCAACAGGTTTACAATCAACTGCCAGGAACTAAAAGCCGTATTGGTGGAGCAGACAGATACGAAGTCTCTGCAAATATTATAAAAACACTTAATTTGGACGCATCTGAAGTGTACCTTTCTAACGGAGAGAAATATGCCGATGCTTTCACGGGAGCAGTTTTAGCTGCGAAGAATAACCGTCCGCTTTTATTAACGAAAGCGACGACTATTCCTTCTTCGGTTCAAACTATAATAGATACCAAAAACACCGGTTCTTTTACCATTTTAGGTGGTCCACATTCTGTTACTAGAGAAGTAGAAAACCAGCTTCCTAATGAGTTGTACCTTGAAAGCAGCAAAACATACAAGGTTCAAAATAATAATGGGCGCCTTGGTTTATACGAAGGCACAAAATTATTGAAGGATTTCGGTAATGCTAATTTCAATATGATCCCGGAACGTTACAATGAAAGCAATGTCATTGAATTGAATAATCGTCCTTACCTAGGGAAGATTGAGTTTCATATTGAAAATGGTTTTGTAAGACCATATAACAGAAATATTCCTTTTGATGATTATCTTAAGGGTGTAGTTCCAGCTGAAATGCCGGCTTCATGGGAAATGGAAGCATTAAAGGCGCAATCTGTTGCAGCAAGAACGTATTCTTATGGAACAATAGGGACCACTATTAATGATACACAAGGGTTCCAGGTTTATAGAGGATACGAGTGGCATGTGAATACAAACAATGCTATCGAAGCGACAAAAGGTGAAATCCTTACCTATAACGGAAACCCGATTGGTCAGAATGCCGTTTTCTCTTCAAGTAATGGTGGATATACAGAATCAAATTCTAATCTTTGGGGCGGAACTCAAATTGCTTATTTAAAGGCAAAGCCTGATTCTCTGGATTCCTCCTACCAAGGTTGGAACCTAACACTAAATAAGCTGCAATTAGATGTAAATAATCTAGACTTAAAAAATCCGACTACATGGTGGAACGGAACACAAGAGGTCCAGGCCAGTTCAATGACCGGTTTGAAAAAGTGGCTTTCAGACAACCATCATAATAATTCTGAGTTTAAGATTGTTGGGATCAAGAACATTGAACCGCAGAATGTAAACAGCAGTAAACGTAACAAGGATACAAAAATTGAAATTGAATATTTTGTGAGAGACCTGAGTAAAGGCTTTGTTAAAGAAGCTGATGGTACGTTGAAGAAACATACAATTTCACAAACTATCACTGCCAATGCTTTTAGAACGATGTTCGGTACCATGAATATTAAAAGCACTATGTACCAAGTTGAAACGACGGAGAAGACGTTAAAAGTAGTTGGTAATGGTTTTGGGCATGGGGTAGGTATGAGCCAGCATGGAGCTCAATCCCGTGCAAAAGCAGGTCATACGTATAAACAAATATTAGACTTTTACTATAATGGTACAAATGTCACGAAAAAATAAACCGGATCTCTCCGGTTTATTTTTTTCGTCCCGAAATTTTAGTAATAATGTGATTATTGACTTATTTTTGCAAAAATCGACTTTTTATTGTAATGATTTAATGAAAAAATAGCTTATTTTTGGTATATTTGTCGAGAGATGAAAAATTTAGGGAGGTAATCAAGTGCGCAAGTTTATGATGCTCATCTGTTTGGTTCTTTTCACAACGCTTTTCAGTGTGAATAGTGCTGAAGCCAGCGGACCAAAACGAATAGATGGAGCAGACCGTTACGATGTTGCTGTAAATGTTTCGAGGGAAGGCTGGACTACATCCAATACTGTTATTATTACATCAGGGGCCGCATTTGCGGATGCACTGGCAGCTTCCCCGCTTGCATATCGTTTGAATGCACCAATATTATTAACGAAAGCAAATGGCTTGCCGTTAATTACAAAAAATAGATTACAAGAATTACGCGCAAGCAATGTGATTGTAATCGGTGGTACGGCAAGTGTTTCTGAAAGAGTAGTTTCAGAGATTAGAAATTTAGGAATACAAGTACGAAGAATAAGTGGAAAAGACCGCTTTGAGGTTGCTGCCAATATCGCCAAAGAATTACCGGCAAAGAATATAGCTATTCTTGCTAATGGCAGAGCTGCTGCTGATTCACTATCTATTGCACCATACGCAGCGAGAAATGGTATTCCAATCTTACTTACGGAAAGTACAACTGTTCCGGCTGTAACTTCTAATTCACTAAAAAATAGAAATGTTTCATCTACATATATCATGGGAGGAGAAACAAGTGTTTCTCGCGCTGTCTACAATAAAATGCCGTCTCCTACACGGATTGGTGGAAGTGATCGTTTCCAAGTTGCAACGAATGTTGTGAAACAGTTAAGCATCCATTCAAAGAAGACATATATCACTAATGGACATGCTTATGCAGATGCTTTAGCTGGATCTGTGCTTGCTGCTAAGCAGAACGCTGTTATTCTCTTAACTCACTCTACTCAATTGCCAAGTACTACATTAGATTTGATTAAGGAAAAGGGTATAGGAGAATTCGTAGTACTAGGAGGGGCGACTTCTGTAGGCCAGAATGTTGTTAATACATTATCTGCACCTATGCTTGGTAAACGAATTGCCATTGATCCGGGTCATGGTGGAACAGATCCAGGTGCTGTTGGAAATGGGCTGCAGGAAAAAGATATTGTTTTTGATATCTCTAAACGGCTAGAAAATAAAGTTACTTCAGCGGGATCATTACCATTGATGACAAGAACCACAGATGTGTATATTCCATTGGCAGATCGAGTTTTGTATGCAGAAAATAAAGGTGCAGATATTTTTGTAAGTATTCATGTAAACTCATTCACAGATCCGGGAGCGAATGGAACCGAAACATGGTATAGCGACAAATATCAATCACAAGAAAGTAAAGAGTTGGCAGAAGCTATCCAAGATGAATTGGTGGAAGAATTAGGGTTACGTGATCGCGGCGTGAAAGAAGGTTCTTTCGTTGTTATACGTGATTCCAAAATGCCAAGCGTATTAGTAGAAGTAGCCTTCCTCAGTAACTCTGAAGAAGCCAAGCTTCTAGCAAGTGCAACATTCAGGGAAAAAGCCGCTAAAGCAATTTATAACGGGGTAGAAAACTACTTCATCAATAAATAAAACAACGAATTTTAAAGCAAGACGCCTGTTTCTTCTATAGAAACAGGCGTTTTGCTTTATATCAGCTGAAAAGTAATGAAATTTACATAAATGAAAAGTAATTGTAATGACGAGAGACCTTTCAAAAAAAGAAGTATGATAATACTTTGTGCTATAATCTATAAATGGGTTTTTAATTGTAAATAATAGTAGAAAGATTACTAAAAGTAGGGAAGAATCATGTCGACTATCACAAAACAGATTTTATCGGGTGCGAAATGGACAGCCTTGTCTACCATTATCATTACGGTAATACAAATTGTTCAATTTGCCATATTAGGAAATCTATTAACAAAGGAACAATTCGGTGTTGTAGGAATGATAACAACGGTTGTTATTTTTACACAAATCCTATTGGATATGGGGTTCAGTGCAGCTATCATCCAAAAGGAAAAAGTATCAGATGAACAGCTATCCACTTTATATTGGCTGAACATCTTCGTAGGTATTATCTTATTTATTGGTTTATTTTTTGCTAGCCCGCTCATCGCGGGATTTTATAATCAGCCTGAATTAATTCCATTAATAAAAGTACTGGGAATTATGTTCCTTATAGCCCCGATTGGGCAGCAGTTTCAATATTTGCTTCAGAAAGATCTTAATTTCAATCTTTTAAGCAGAATTGAAGTTGCAACAAACTTGGCATCTTTTATCAGCTTGCTTATCATGATTTTTTTAATACAGGAGCTGTACGCCTATGTGATTTCACAGGTTATTCTAAACTCACTTAAGGGTATTTTATACTTTGCCGTTTACTCAAAAAAATGGAAGCCTTCCTTCGTCTTCAATTTATCCTCCATTAAAGAATTGATGTCGTTTGGAGTTTTCCAGTTGATGTCCCGACTTGTAAACAGAATAGGGGCTAATATTGATTATATCTTGATAGGTAGGTTCCTAGGAGCGGAAGCCCTTGGTATCTATTCATTGGCATATCAAGTAGTGACCATTCCGGTCATGAAAATAAATCCAATCATTACAAGGGTAGCTTTTCCGGTTTTCTCACGGAGTCAGTCAGATAACAAGCTTTTAATAGAAGGTTTTCTGAATGTCACAAAGATGCTTGCTCTTGTTAGCTTGCCATTATTACTAGGTTTAATGGCGATTTCCGATTTGTTCATTGAAGTGTTCTTCGGTGCCAGATGGCTGGATGCTGCACCTATCCTCGGAATATTAGCGGTAGTAGGTATCTTAAGAGTCCTAATGAACCCTAATGGATCCATCATATTAGCAAAAGGGAAGGCTAATATCGCCTTTTATTGGGATTTTGGGGTCATGCTTCTGTATGGTACCACTATGTATTTTGCTACTAAATATGATATATATATAGTTGCTTGGACATACGTTGTCACAAGTTTTATCAACTTTTTGATCGGAAGATGGCTGTTGAAAAAGTTGATCGATCTTGAAATGAAAGATTATATTCGTACTTTATTAAAGCCGATACTTTTGACAGGTATGATGGCCGTTTTCGTCTATTTCTTCAAGAATGTTTTATATCAAGTTGAATTTATAAATATATACATCAATATCGCCCTGTCGATTGGTATTGGTGGACTAATATACGTACTGTTCATCTATATCGGGTATCCTGAAATAAAAGATTGGAAACCAGTAAGAAAAATCCTTAACAAAACAACAAGGGGGAGATTGTGATGAAGGTGCTATTTATTACAACTGCCTATCCTTCTGATCATTTGCCGGGTGCTGGTGTGTTTCATCAAACACAGGCGGAGTCTATCCGAGATTTAGGGGTGGATATTGAAGTGGTGGCCCCTGTCCCGTTTTCACCAAAAGTCTTATCGCGGGTCAGTCAGAAATATAAAAATTATAAGAAATTCCCTCAAAGCTATGATTGGAATGGGATCAAGATACATCGTCCAAGGTTCGTTGCTATTCCTGGTCAGTTAAAATGGGCGCAACCACACAAAAGGTTTGCAAAAGCAATACGGCATTTTATTGAAGATCAAGGTATCGAATTTGACATTATCCATGCCCATTTTGCGATGCCTAGTGGGGGTGCGGCAGCAATCCTTTCCAGTATATATAACATACCTTATGTATTAACCTTGCATGGAAGCGACGTGAATGTGTATCCCCAATACAGTAACAGTGCAATGAATGCTTTTAAATTTGCTGTTAGAAATGCTGGAACGGTGACAGCTGTAAGTGGAGCATTGGCCGAGAAGACGCAAAAACTTACAGGTGTAAAACCTGAAGTCCTTCCTATAGGAGTTAATATGGAAAAGTTTTCAAGTACTGATATTAGCGAGGAAGAAAAGATTAGTCTACGAAAGCGCCTTAACTTGCCAGAGGATAAAAAGCTTTTATTATTTGTTGGTCGGATTATGAATGAAAAAGGCATTAGGGAAATGGTTTCCGCAATAGAGCAGTTGGACGATCGTTTCAGACTTTTGCTTGTGGGCGATGGACCATTGAAAAGCGAGCTGGAAGGCAAGAAGAAAATCATCCTAACCGGTCAGATTGCGAATGAAAAGGTAAAAGATTACTTACGTGCAGCTGATATCTTCCTGCTTCCATCCTATAGGGAAGGCATGCCTACTGTTATTATTGAAGCATTAGCCTTAAAGGTTCCTGTACTTTCTTCTGATGTAGGTGGAATTCCTGAGTTGTTTGGAGAATTTAAAGGTTTACTAATTGAACCAAAGTCCGCAGAGCAGATAGTAGACGGTGTTTTAGGGTATACAGATAAAGGCGACTATGGGCCAGAGGTTATCGAGAGTCTTTATGAAAGGGTAACTTCAAACTTCGATGTTACACAGAATTCAAAGGACCTTATTCAAAAATACCGCATATTACTATAATGAAAATATTTTTTCTGAGGTGGAAACTATGACAATAAAAAAAGTAATTATTCCAGCAGCTGGTCTTGGTACTCGTTTTTTACCTGCTACGAAAGCCCAGCCGAAAGAGATGCTGCCAATTGTAGATAAACCGACTATCCAATATATCGTAGAAGAAGCAGTACAATCAGGGATTGAAGATATTATTATTGTTAGTGGAAGAGGGAAACGGGCAATTGAGGACCATTTCGATAAGTCCTATGAACTGGAAGAAACTTTAGAGAAAAAAGAAAAGTACGATATCTTACAAGAAATAAAATCCATTGCTAATTTAGCAAACATTCATTATATAAGACAAAAGGAACCCCTTGGCCTCGGCCATGCGATTTGGTGTGCAAGGAAGTTTATTGGAAATGATGCTTTTGGTGTCATGCTTGGTGACGATATCGTAAAAGGGGACACACCTTGTCTGCAACAACTGATCAACGTCTATGACAAATATGGGTCATCTGTAGTAGGGATTCAAAGCGTTCCTGATGCAGATGTCTCAAAATATGGTATTGTTTCTCCGAAAGAAGATAAGCTAGAAGAGAACGTTATCAACGTGGATGGATTTGTGGAGAAGCCGAAGCTTGCGGAAGCACCTTCGAACTACGCCATAATGGGTCGCTATGTGTTGACACCTGAAATATTCAATATTCTTGAGCATACCCCTAAAGGATCAGGCGGGGAGATACAATTGACAGATGCAATTAATACGTTAAATAGCCAACAACAGGTATTAGCCTATCAGTTCGGCGGAATACGCTATGATGTTGGAGATAAATTTGGATTTATCAAAGCAACAGTTGACTTTGCTCTTGATAGAGAAGATTTACGAGAAGAAGTGATAGAATATCTAAACTCCTTAGCTAATTCTAATTACATCACGAAAGGATAGGTAGTATGAAACGAATAGCAGTTATGGGAACCGGCTATGTTGGTTTAGTGTCGGGCACGTGTTTTGCGGAAATTGGGAATCGTGTTATTTGTTGTGATATAGACGAGCAAAAAATAAACAACCTGAAAAATGGGATTATTCCTATATATGAGCCAGGTCTGGAAGATTTGGTGAAACAAAACGCGGCAAAAGGAAATCTTTCTTTTACGACGGATATTGGAGCTGCCATCCAAGATTCTGATATTGTTTATATAGCTGTAGGAACCCCGATGGCAGAAACAGGAGAAGCTAATTTAAGCTATGTTGATGCTGTAGCAAAAACAATTGGTGAAAATCTGAACTCCTATAAAGTAGTTGTTAATAAAAGTACTGTCCCAGTAGGAACAGGTAAACGAGTATATAATATTATTCAAGAAGTTTCTGGAGGAAATCAAGAATTTGACGTTGTTTCCAACCCTGAATTCTTACGAGAAGGATCTGCCATTGAAGACACGATGAATATGGAACGTGCTGTTATTGGTGCATCAAGTGAAAAGGCTGCAGGCATCATCGAAGAGCTGCATGCTCCTTTTAATACGATTATTTTAAAGTCTGATTTAGAAAGCGCAGAAATGATCAAGTATGCTTCCAATGCCTTTTTAGCGACCAAAATTTCTTTCATTAATGATATCGCAAACATTTGTGAAGAAATTGGAGCGGATGTGACAAAGGTTGCGGAGGGAATGGGATTAGACAGCCGCATAGGCAAGAAGTTCCTTAATGCAGGAATAGGCTATGGAGGATCATGTTTCCCTAAAGATACGAGTGCTTTATTGCATATCGCAAGCTCAGTAGGGTATGACTTTAAATTAATCAGAGCAGTTATGGAAACTAATGATATTCAAAAAAGTAAGGTCGTAAAAAAAATCAAAGACGTTTTTGGTGATATTGAAGGTAAGAACTTTGCCATCCTTGGTTTGGCGTTTAAGCCTAATACAGATGATATGAGAGATGCTCCATCACTTGAAATAATTCCTGAATTACTTAACAATGGGGCGAAAATCAAAGCATTTGATGCTATTGCTATAGATGAAGCGAAGAAACATTTTGGAGATACTATTGATTATTACGATAACATCTATGAGGCACTTAGTGGTGCTGATGCTTGTATAATTGTGACAGATTCAGCTGAGGTAAAAGAGCTAGATTTAACTAAAGTAAAAGAATGCTTGGAAAACCCAATTGTCATTGATGGAAGAAACATTTTTGACTTGAATGAGGCAAAAAAACATTCCCTGATTTATCATTCAATTGGCAGACCGATAGTGGAATAAAGGTCATGTATTCTAAATGCTAGAAATGGAATAATAAAATTTAACATTATCATGGTAGAGATTTCCTGATTATCAGGATGTCTCTGCCAGCACATTAAAATAGTAGTTAGTTTAGGAGGAGGAAAATGAATCTGGGATTTACAGGCATTAGGCAAGTGGTAATCGGGATTGTTGGATTATTGCTTGGGGCTATACTAACAATAGGTTTAATCTTTATAGATAGACCAAACATTTATATCCCCTTGGTGTTACTAAATGTAGCGTTACTAGTATTAGTAATCTTAAAGCAATACCTTTTTGATAATAGATACTTGATGATTACTATCTATGTGTTATTAGGTGCAACTTTTTTGAATAATGCTTTTTTCTCTATTAACTTAGGGTTCTTTAGCTTATTTCCATATAGAATCCTGTTAATAATAGTAGGTTTTTTAATTGTCTTTAACTTGATTCGCAGTGACTTTAGGAAAGATTTGTGGACAAAATGGACGGATCTTAGGGTAAAAGGGAGTTTGCTTTTTTTTGTCTTTTGGCTGTATTATGCGCTCCTCACACTCTTATGGGCAAAGTCTGTAACAGAGGGTATTAAATACATATCAATTTTGGTGATGGGCATTTTCCTGATCTTTATTGTTACACTGTTTCTTAACGACCTTAAGAAGGTACTGAATTTTTATTACATATGGGTAATCATGTCAGTTTTTGTCATGTTGATCGGCTATTGGAACACCTTTACCAAGAACCATCTGCCCAGTTCCTCCTTACATTTAGGACCTGAATATAATCAACATTATCCTACATCTGTCTTTACTAACCAAAATGATTTTGCCACCTTCCTTTCCATATCGTTGTTCTTCTTTCTATCGCTAATTAGAAATGGTAAGAATAAGTATTGGAAAGCAGGAGGGATTGTTCTTTCCTTGGCGGCTCTGCATTTAATCATGTTGACCGAGTCAAGGGCCAGCCAGCTAGCTGTCATTGCAGGGATAGGTTTTTACGTGTTTTTATTGTGTAAAAGTGTTGTGAGAAAGTGGATATTGGCTTTAGGTGCAGTGGGAGCTTCTTTGTTTGTTCTCCTCTTTTACAATAAATTATGGTCGACCTTTTCCAGCTTATTTCTTAGCCCTACCATCCATGATGTTTCTGGAAGACTTCCATCTAATATAGGAAGAGCCAATTTAATGAGAAATGCTTTCAATTTCTCATTGGACTCCTTTGGTATGGGAGTTGGTGCAGGAAATACTGAATATTACATGGAGAACTACTCCATACATGATACGGACCAAGTGGTAAATGTGCATTTTTGGTTTTTGGAGATATTCACCAACTTTGGTATATTTGTCGTACTTGGTTATATAACTTTATATGCCTACCTAATGATTAAGTTATTCCAACATTTTAATAAAGGGTTAACCAATCAGTATAAGCTCATCACAGAAGCGATACTTGTGGCATTGGCAGCATTTGTTCTTTCAAGTATAAGCCCTAGCTCCGTTTCTAACCTGTTTTTCCATTGGGTACTTTTTGCATTTGGAATAGTTACGCTTAACATATTAAGAAAGAGAAAGAGTAACGAGAAAGTGGAATTATCGCCTACTCATAACCTTTTAAAAGAAGGAGAATAAGATGGAAAATATATTAAACTTACTTTTAAACAGAATAAAAAAATCCATTCCATTACTAATTATCATTCCATTGTTGCTAGCCGGATTAGGTTACTTTTTTGAAATGAAATCAGAACCTGTTGTCAGCTATGCTGCGAAAGCAGAAATAGAACTAGGTTTTTATAATGGTGACGAAAAGACGTTCGAAAAGATGAACAATGCTGAAGCAGTCAAAGGTATCATAACAAGTAATTCTTTTCTTGAATCCACTTTTCCTGATTACGAGCCTGAGGAGTTAGAAGCGATAAGGTCGGGTATCGTAATAAATACTGTATCTGGTACTTCCCTTGAGCTTATTTACCGTTCTGACAATGAAGAAGAGGTAGAAGAGGGGTTAGAACGATTAGTAGATGCCTTCTTAGTGAGAGACAAAGAGGAATTAGAGAAGAACTCATTACATTACGAAAATATTATAGAAGGAAAGACCTTAGAAGAAACTTACAAAATTTATAAAAATATTACAAAAGGAAACACCTCAGAAGAATCGGTGGGTAAAGCGGTTAACAGCGAGCTATCCCTACTAGTTGAACTATTAGAAATAACTATTGATTCTGAAGAAAAAAAATCATCCTTTTACCCAGCGGAGTTAACAGAGCCGGTTAGGGTGAGCGAGTCTCGTTCAGAGGATCTTTCTAGCAAAAAAAGAGCCGTTCTAGGCGGCTTGATCGGTGTAACGATTGTGTTTGGTTATATTGTCGTTCCGCTATTATTTAGAGAAGAAGATATGTAAAGGTGGTGTTTATGTATGTCTTCCTCATTGGTTTCAGTGATTACTCCCTCCTATAATGCGGAGAAGTTTATAGCAGCAACAATCGAATCAGTTCGAACTCAAACATATACAAATTGGGAAATGATCATTGTTGATGATTGTTCAAAGGATACAACAAGAGAAATCTTAAAAGAATATGCTGCATTAGATCCAAGAATAAAGCCGATCTTTCTAGAAGAAAACAGCGGTGCAGCGGTGGCAAGGAATACCGCTTTAAAAGCAGCCCAAGGAGACTATGTTGCTTTCTTGGACAGTGACGACTTATGGGTGCCTGATAAGCTGGAAAAACAATTGGCTTTTATGCAGAAAAATGATTATGCATTCAGCTTTACTGCGTACAACTTAATGGATGAAGACGGCAAACCACTTGATAAAGTGATTGATGTTCCTAAGCAAATTGATTACAAAGGACTTCTGAAAAACACGATAATTGGATGTCTGACTGTAATGATCGACACAAGAAAAGTAGAACCTTTGCAGATGCCATTAATTCGGACAAGGCAAGATTTTGCACTCTGGTTAAAAGTCCTGCGTCAAGGTCATATTGCATATGGAATGCAGGAGCCTTTGGCCAACTATCGAATTGTCGAAGGGTCTATCTCAAGTAACAAATTAAAGACAGCCAAAAGAAATTGGTACGTTTATCGAGAAATTGAAAAGCTAAGCCTACCTTATGCAAGCTGGTGCTTTGTTAATTATGCTTTCTATGCAATAAAAAAACGAGTACAAGCCTAAATTTTATAAGGTACAAAAGTAAGAGTCCTTCCAAATTTGAAAGGGCTCTTTTTGTATAGAAACTTTCTTCCGTGTTTTACGTCTTATTTATTGGGTATAAAAATGAGGAGTTGTCTTTTCAGGGTGTCACAATCTTGACATAAAAATAATGTAGAAATATGACTTACAACAGTTTATATTTAGATACAATGGTACATGGTTTAGGTTGGTTTAGGTCAATCAAAAAATTGGAGAAAAACTAGTTGTTTCAGGGAATGTAGAGGAAATATGCTTTTGCATTCCCTTCTTGTAGAATTATCCATTATAATAGGAGATTTGGATTGACTAAATATGGCACTGTTTGTACAAGGAAAAATGTGATACGCTAATTTTAAAATTGTTGTTGTAATACTATTTTAGGGTTTGTCCATTAAAAGAATAATTAAAGGGGTTTTGAGCTTGGGCAATTTACTTGATGAAAAAAGTCGTCGTCTGCTGTTTATATTAATTGATCTACTAATCATAACCATATCATATCTCTTAGCTTTTTATGTACGGTACGAAACCTATGACGCAAAGAACTGGGAATCATTCCTAGTTGTCTTGCCGTGGGTACTCTTAATCAGCACGTTCTTCTTATCCGTGTATGAAGTTAATCCTTCTCGAAGAAAGCGGTTCTTTGACTACATCGGAAGTATATTAGTCAGTACTTTTTCCATCACTGTCGCTACCATGGCAATTTCTTTCTTTTTCCGAGCATTTGGTTTACCAAGATCAGTAATATTATTATCATTTGTATTCTCAGTTGTGCTATTGATGATTTGGAAAGTGCTATTCATTTACTTTAAGAAAGCAACTAATCCCGAAGATATTCTGCTCATATGTAAGCCACAAGACAAATTAAGGCTTACTTATCAGATAAAAGATACTTTTGCTTCTAAAGTTAACATCAAGTATGCAGAATACCACACACCACTTGAAGAGACATATAGAGCTATTAAGAAGTCTGATTCCGTTATTTTAGGTCCAAAGGATACAGACGAGAAAAAAAGCTCCATCATCTATTATACTTTCAAAAATAAAAAGAATTTATACTTAGTGCCATCTTTCTATGATCTATTGTTATCTAAATCAGACATTACTCCTTTTGAAGATACTATGGCTCTTTCTGTAAAAAAATTCGGATTAACTGTCGATCAACAAATCCTAAAGAGAGCTTTTGACCTTGCCGTTTCCATTTTAGTTCTTCCATTTATCCTTCCTTTCTTTTTATTGGGAGTATTACTAATCAAGATTCAGGAGCCTAGAGGTTCGATCTTCTACTCTCAAGCCCGTTTAGGAAAAGATAACAAAGAGTTCCAAATCTTGAAGCTTCGTACGATGATAGAGAACGCAGAGAAAGCTACAGGACCTATGTTGGCTACTGACAAAGATCCTCGGATTACTAAAGTCGGGAACTTCTTGAGAGCTACAAGAATTGACGAATTACCTCAAATCTTTAATGTATTAAAAGGGGATATGTCGATTGTCGGCCCGAGACCGGAGAGAAGTTTCTTTATTGAGCAGTTTAAAAAGGACATCAGCTCCTATCAATACCGTAACACTGTAAAACCTGGCATAACTGGTTATGCACAAATTATGGGGAAATACACAACAAGTGTAGAGGATAAGTTACGGTTTGATCTTCACTATATCCGTAATTTCTCAGTGATGTTTGATATTGTCATCATATTAAGGACTGTTCTGGTAATGGTTGATAAAACCAAGTCAGAAGGAGTTAAGGAATCCCAAACTGTAAATCAAAAAACCTCATAAAAAGACCATGGAGTCTCCAAGGTCTTCAGCTTGTAGAGAAACCCTATGTATTTCTCTACAAGCTTTTTTCTTTTGGTCGCACATTTTATAAAAACGGTTGTCGAGACTTTCTCGATAGCCTGAACACCTTTTTTTAAGTGTTTTTTTACTTTGGAGGTTTATTTGTTAGAAAGATAGTGAAATAAATAATAGATAAGGTTCATTTAATAGGAATAATATACAAAGTATAATTTTCCTCTTTCGACAAAATGTACCCATATATAATACCTTTCTACTGTGCTAATATTATGATAGACTAAGTAAGAAATAAAAATGGTATAAAAGTACTATTTTTGGAGGTTTTAAATATGATAGATATTCACTGTCACATCCTTCCATCGGTAGATGATGGTGCCAGACACATGACAGAAAGTTTGGAAATGGCCCGTGCTGCCTATAGTGAAGGTATAACAAAAATAGTCGCAACTCCTCACCATAACAACGGGCAATATTATAATACAAGAGAAGAGATACTTGAAAAGGTAGAAGAGTTGAACGAACGATTGGAAAAAGAAGGAATTAACATTACTGTGTTACCTGGTCAGGAGACTAGGATCTCAGGAGAACTGTTGGAACAATATGAAAGAGACGAACTGCTGACAATGAATGACGGGGATAAATATATATTTATAGAATTACCTTCAAGTCAAGTGCCTCTATATACGGAAAAAATTATCTATGATATACAGATGAAAGGCCTCACCCCAATTATTGTACATCCCGAGAGAAATGCTGAATTGATAGAAAATCCAGAGAAACTTTACCAATTAGTAAAAAAAGGCGCATGCACACAGGTAACCGCTGCAAGTGTAGCCGGTAAATTTGGAAAGAAGATAAAAAAGTTCTCTTTAGAACTTATTGAAAGCAATCTGACTCATTTTGTTGCATCAGATGCTCATAATTTAAAGGGAAGAAATTTTCAAATGTTGGAAGCATTTAGTGTAATTGAAAAAGAATGTGGTCCTGATGCAAAATATTTGTTTTTAGAAAATGCTGAATTGCTGGTGGAAGGTTCCATGATTATAAAAGAAGTACCTGAGAGAATAAAGAAGAAAAAGAAGTTATTTGGTATATTAGGGTAGGAGAAAAAAGAGGTGCTCATTTTTGAGATGCCTCTTTTTTCTTTAATTTTCAATAATCGGTCGTACGTACAATTAGCGGACATATGCATAAATCTAGAAGAATATTACTTTTCCTATTGCCAAAACTATTGAAAAGTATTAAAAAAGTAGTATATTTGGTATGAGGTGGTAATAAATGAGAACGATAATGATGTTAGTGGTTTTAACTTGTATCGGTGCAATAGTATATGGCAATTTTCATTGGAACGCTAAATTGGGTTCTGCAATGGATCAAGAATATATGAGTCCAAGCGCCAATACCAATCCATCAAATACTAATGAAAAAGTGGTGGAAAATAAGGAAGAGTTGACGGAGCAAAATTTTGGGGTGATCCCTTTAGAAGTATCAGAATTCCTTTTAGAAAAACAAAGTAAAGGTGAAGTAGTAGAACTTGTAATTATCGGCTCAGAGGTTAACGAGTTAGCCGATAATAAATGGTCTAGATTGTTCAAAGAAGAGTTGGAAACTACATATGATGGACTTTTTAACATAACAGTAAATGCTATACCTGGTGAAGTGACGACAGCTGATGTAGTGAATGAAGGTCTCTATTTGGAGAATTTAGGTGTAAAACCTGACATTGTTATTTTGGAGCCGTTTTTACTGGAAAGTAACGGTTTTATTATAATAGAACATTCTCTTCAGAACATTTCAACTATGATTGACGGTTTAAAAGAGAAGAATCCTGAACTTTTTGTGTTTCTGCAACCTGGACAACCTCTTCGAAATGCAACTTATTACCCCATGGATGTTGAGGAGTTAAAAACATGGGCGGAAGAGAATGGTTATCCTTACATTAACCATTGGGAAAGTTGGCCAAAAGAACCAGACGAGGTTTCAAAATACATAGTAAATGACGATATTATACCGAATGAAGAAGGTCACAAAATCTGGGCAGAGCATTTAATAGAGTATTTTATTGGTGAAA
This sequence comes from Bacillus sp. RO2, assembly GCF_012911845.1. Lineage (GTDB taxonomy): Bacteria > Bacillota > Bacilli > Bacillales > Bacillaceae_I > Sutcliffiella_A. The sequence continues at coordinate 22,692 of NZ_JAAXCU010000057.1, forward strand.
CTAAGAATTAAGAAATAAGAAAGAGGGCTCCATAAAATTGGTAGCCCTCTTTCTGTTAGTTATTTTTCGCAACTTCAGAGTCTAGCTCTAGATGCTCTTTTAGCTGGTTGGAAAGTGCCAAGCGATCGTTTTCATCTACAAGTAGATAGTAGATGTTATTAATTTTTGTACCAGTTCCTGTTAACTGGTGTTGAGAAAGTGTATGACGTGCTTCTTTATAGTTTGACTGAATGTCCACCATTTCATCAAATGTTAAATTGGTACGGACATTATTACCTAATATGTCAAGAATGTCGTCAATTTTTGTGACGGAAGAAATGGATGCACCTTTGTTAATAACACCTTGAATAACATCACGCTGTCTTTGCTGTCTACCAAAGTCGCTATCAATATAGCGCATTCTTGAAAAACTCAGAGCTTCATCTCCGTCTAAATCAATTTCTCCTAAGGGGAAATGATGTCCATTATGACTGAATTCCAATTTGTTATTTACCGTAACACCGCCAACTGCATCTACTATATCCTTAAAGCTTTCCATATTTACTTGAACAAAATAATCTATGGGAATATCAAGAAAGTTCTCCACAGTCGCAATAGACATTTCTGGACCACCGAATGCATACGCGTGGTTAATTTTATCATCAAAACCTTTTCCGATTATTTCTGTTCTTGTATCACGTGGGATACTTACCATTTGAATTGACTTTTCATTTGGATTAACGGTCAGAACAATCATAGAATCTGAACGCCCTCTATCTCCAGGTCTTTCGTCTACCCCTAAAATCAGAAAAGCTAATGGATCTTTTTGATTGAAGTCAATTTCAGTCGTTCTTTTTTCTGAGTTAGACCTTTCAAGTGGAGCGTGCATAGAAGATGCAGCATCTTCAAGCGACTTATACACACTAAAAGCAAAGACTCCAACACCTATAGTTGCAATACCTAAAACACTTACTAATATAATAAACCATTTTTTTTTGAACATTTTGCACTCTTCCTTTTTTTATATTCTAGTTTTGATTATATGTGTAATCGTTTGTTTATACAATTACTTCTTGTATCTGAAGAAATTATTCATGAAATATTACAAAATAACCTCAACTTTTATGGTTAAGTTGAGGTATCTCTTTTTAATGCTCTACTATTGGATAAGATTTAATTTTTTTTCACGAATTTCTTCTAATCTTTCAGTAATCAGAAGTGTGTCCATTGCTTTTAATTCTTCCATTAAGAGAAACTCTTCCAAATCTTCAATTTGTTGCATAGATAGCTTAGTAGCTAAATCATTTAACGGTAGATTTGAAAATGAACTTGATGACTCAGAAGTGTGGTTATCTTTTTCTATGAGTATTGTAATTACATTTGTGAAAATGTATGTATTAAGTGTTGAGAAATTTGACTCCATTTCCTCAAAGGTGTCAATAAGAAAATCCTTGGACAAAGGTGTGGCTAAAACTTCTATATTTTCCTCTTCAATTTCTACCGAGTCCATAATTTCTTCAGGTTCTGGCTCAGGGTCTGGATTGGGCTTTGGCACAGGTTCAGGTTTAGGTTCTGGCTTAGGTTCAGGTTTAGGTTCTGGCTTAGGTTCAGGTTTAGGTTCTGGCTTAGGCTCTGGTTTAGGTTCAGGTTTAGGCTCTGGCTTAGGTTCAGGTTCCGGCACAGGCTCCGGTTCTGGATCTGGCGTAATCGGATCAATAATCGGATCTGTATTTAAGTATAGGTACTTTTCTTTTTGATTTTTTATGTAATTGCTTTTTACTTCTCCATAGGACAATGATCCAAATCCTAATACTATAGTAGAAAAAGCAAGAGTGGATATTAAAGCAACACGAGATTTTACCATAATTCCCTCCTAATATTTTTATATAAATCTTGTTATTTGGACTTATTTTATCATATTTTGTAAAAATTTGCTTGTGAATCTATTAGTTTATAAAGAATATGTATATAATTGTGGTAGATTCTTTATAGGAGTGTAAAAAGATGAAAAATATTATCATTATACTATTATGTACGGTAGCAATATCTTTAATATTTTTAGGTAAGGTGCAGTATGATAATAAAATTGCACAGGCGGGAAAAGTTTCAAATCAAGACCAACCTAGCGAGTTAGTGAACAACAATCTACTAGATTTAACAAGAAATATGAGTGATGAATTACAAAATAGTTTAAAGAAAAAAATGGATTCTGAAGAAACTATCAAAGTGTTAATTGTTGGATCTGACGCAATTATGAATAGTGATTCCAACAATCTACCTTGGCCATTACAGTTGAAAAATGCGCTAGAAGAGAACTATGGAATACATACTTTTAATGTTGAAATAATGAACTTTGAAAAAATAACTACCAATCATTTAATCGAAATTAAAGGGCATGAGAAAATAGCTGCAGTAGGGCCAGATATTTTAATAATTGAGCCGTTACTTTTGAATGATAATGCTTTTGTGAAAATGGAAGATACATTAGGGAATTTAGAGAAGATTATCAGCTTAGTTAAACAGATTAACGATGAAGCATATGTGATAGTACAACCACCTAATCCTATATATGAACCAGATACGTATTTGGAACAAGTTAGCGCATTGGAAGAGTTCGCGATGCAAAATAAGATCAAGTACTTTGACCATTGGGAGACTTGGCCAGACACATCTTCTGAAAATATCAAATCGTTTCTCCAAGGCACTTTCCCAAATGCTAAAGGGCAAAGCATTTGGGCTGAGTTTATAATAGAATATTTTATTGCAGATTAAAGGGGAATTTCATCATTATTTATAGAAATCGATTGAATAGTAATAGCAAATAAGGGGGATGATTTTTTGAAGAGAATTAAGTTATTAACTTTATTTATGGTATTCACTTTAGTATTACCTCAATCCGTAGATGCACAAGAGACCAATCTATGTGTGCAACCTTTATACGAAGAGATTGATTTATTGCTAACAAGAGAAGCCTTGTCTGAAGAAATCCCACCAGAGATAGTTAAAGCAATTGCTTTTGAAGAATCTGGTTGGATGCAGTGTGAAGATGGAGAGCCGTTGGTTGCGCCAGATAATGGCATTGGGATCATGCAAATAACGGACCATTCAAATGAATATGATGAAGAGAGATTAAAGTATGACATAGAATATAACATCCGAGTTGGGGTTAGTATTCTAAATGAAAAATACGGTTATAGCGGCATTAATACTCCAGTGTTAAATGATGGAGCCCGCGATACTATTGAGAATTGGTATTTTGCGGTAATGGCATATAACGGGATTAAACAGGTGAATAGTCCATTAATCAGAGCTACTGGAGAAAGAAATTTTGAATCCTATCAAGATCGAGTTTTTCAGCGTATTGGTAAAAGTTCGGATCTGAATTTAAATATTGCTTTAGAAGCTATAGAATTGTCCCATCTAAATTATGGTGAAAACGGATCATTATCTTTTGATAAAATGGCTTATACACAAGAAGGAATTTTACATAAAACAAAGCATAAGTTTCAGCCAAAGGAACTTGTTGTAGCAACAGAGGAAGTTAACATTAGAAGTACCCCTGGGGCTACGGGGACAAGTCTTGGGAAAATTAATCAAGAAGTAGTCATGATTGAAGACTCGTTTATTTTTGATACAGCTACAAATAATAGAAATTTTAATCATTTTGTTTGGTATCCTGTATCTAACGAACTAGAAGGTATTAAGAAGAATGGGTATGTCGCTTCTTCTTATTTAACTTCTTTCGGTAAAAGAATATCTGGTCCAGATAGATATTCTACAGCTAACGAAATAGCACGTGAAGGTTGGGAAACAGCTGAGACAGTTATTATTGCAAGTGGCCAAAACTTCCCGGATGCTTTGGCAGGTGCACCTCTAGCGTATAAACTAGATGCTCCAATTCTTTTAACTAAAAAAGACAGTCTTCCAGAGCAGACAATGAAAATGATTGAGGAGCTTGGTGCTAAGAAAGTAATCATACTAGGGGGCACGGGTGCTGTCAGTGATGATGTGAAGAAGAGCATTGAGAAAATTAAAAGTGTTGAAGTGGAACGAATAAGCGGTGCAAGCCGTTATGAAACAGCTGTTAAGATTGCAGAACGTTTGGGAGGCGCACCAGAGAAAGTAGTAATTGCTAACGGATCAAATTTTCCAGATGCACTTGCTATTGCTCCTTATGCAGCAAAAAACGGCTACCCAATACTGTTAATCAAAGAAAAATCTAAAACTATTAATGAGCCAACAGCAAAATTATTGAAAGATAAAGAGATTAAACAAACAATTGTAGCGGGAGGCACCTCTGCAGTTACGGATGAGGTGTTGAAAGAATTACCAGGAGGGAAACGTATTTCGGGTAAAGACCGTTATGCCACATCTGTTGAAATTATAGAAGAGCTAAACCTTCCCACTGAAAATATCTATACAGCTACAGGTCGCTCATTTGCGGATGCTTTAACAGGTTCTGTCCTTGCAGCGAAAAAAGGAACATCTATTTTACTTGTTGATGATAAAGAAAGACCAGTCGTTGCAGAATTGGTAAGTGATAGAAACCTTTCTAACTTCCAAGTTCTTGGTGGCAGAAGTGCGGTAAATGATACAGCTCTAAATTTACTCTTTAAAGCTAGTAAAGGTATCTACAATACTGCTGCTTTAAGTGAAGAAGAAAGAAAAGTAATTGAGTTGGTTAATGCAGAGCGTAAAAAGCATGGTGTTAATCCACTTTATACCCATGTGCAATTAAGTTTGGTAGCAAGAGAGAAATCTTTAGACATGAAAGCTAATGGTTATTTCAATCATGAAAGTCCTGTTTATGGCACTCCATTTGAGATGATGGAACATTTTAATATTGATTACACGAGTGCTTCAGAGAATATTGCTAGAGGTCACAAGAGTCCCGAGGAAGTTGTTAATGCTTGGATGAACTCAGACGGTCACAGGGCAAATATACTAGACCCTGAAATGACACATATTGGTGTAGGGTATGAAAAAGAATTACGACATTGGACACAAATGTTTATTGGAAAATAATAAGTTCATTGGAGAATCTAAAAAAGGTTCTCCATTTTTTGTGTACACTTATTAATCCATTTTACTTTTATTGGTAATGATTAGTGTATTTATCTTGTAATCTTGTAATCATAGAAAAGGACCGACAAATTTTAAGGGGGAAATTAGCTAGTATAATATTGAAAAAGGCGTTATGATTCTTAATGATAAGTTTGGGAGATTCAGTGGGACGGTAATTCTAACACTTAATGATGGTAACCGTAACTATATTGAGAACTGGTATTTTACATTGATGGCTTATAATGGGATTGTGCCAAAAAATAGTCCTATCATTCTTATTGAAGAAAATAAAAAAGGACAAAGAAACATGAAGTCCTACCAAGATCTTGTGCTTACAGCATTGGAAAATGAGAATCCTGGTATGTACCAAAATCGCACTCTCGTCCAAATCAAACCGGAAGATATAGAGTATGTAAAAGGTGCAGGTGGAAAAGAAATAATAAATTTTAAAAAGAAAAATTACACTGTCTATGGTCCGCTGACACATACTGCTCATACATTTGGTCCTGAAGATTTAGTAAGGTTGGATGAAAAGGCTGGAAGAAGATCGGAACCAAGTACGCTTAAGAAGACTTTAGATTATTTTAATCCAGGTGTTTTAACAATAGAAAGTTTATTTAAAACTGATGAAACACCTAAAATTAATGCAGAAGGTTCGTACAATCATTTTGGGTGGTATTCAGCATCGAACGGAGCGTTAAAGGATGAATGGATAAAGCGGAAACTGTTATTATTGCAAACGGAAGCAACTTTCCAGATGCTTTATCTGGTGCCCCATTAGCGTATAAATTAAATGCACCTATCTTACTTACTTCCGGTAAAGATTCTAAACTAACTGAGTCTACTAAAATCAGAATAAAAGAGTTAGGTGCAAGGAAGGCTATCATCCTTGGAGGGGAAAGTGCAGTTTCTTCTGAGGTTCAAACTACCTTGAAGAACATGAATTTGACAGTCAAACGAGTTGCTGGAAAAGATCGATATGAAACAGCTTCATTGATTGCCACTGAATTAGGCGGTACTTTCAAAGCGGTTATCGCAAGTGGAAGTAATTTCCCTGATGCCCTAGCAATTGCACCTTACGCAGCAAGAAATGGTATTCCGATATTACTGACTAAGGGTGGGGAAACTGAACCTTTAAACAGTTATGCCTCCAATGTAATTAAAAGTAAAAAGATAACATCCACTATAGTGGTGGGAGACATGAAGGTTGTAAGCAAAAAAGCATACGATGCTCTTCCAAAACCAGATCGCATAGCAGGGAAAGATCGTTACGCTACATCCGTTGCAATCATTGAAGAACTTAACTTGCCAACAGATATGCTATATGTTGCAACCGGAAAAGGTTTTGCAGATGCATTGACAGGATCTGTTTTAGCAGCCAAGGAAAATGCAGCTATCTTGTTAATTGGTAACATACAAAACCAAGAGAGCGTTGAAACGACGAATCTCATAGCAAAACATAATATAGATACTTTTTATGTATTAGGTGGAGACTCTGCAGTCAATAATGATGTCTTGAGCAGGCTTATCCTTAAATAACAATAATCCCTACTTCAATAAAAAGAAGTGGGGATTACTTATTTAAGTATTCTCATAATTGAAAAAGTGCAATAATCCATATAGTTAGTGTTAAAAGCAATACTCCACCAGTAATAATGGCAGCCTTTTTGGCGTGAGCCATGTCCTTGACATAGTATAGAACAAAAAGTATTGGAACTAAAAACCATGGAATGGAGAGTAATAGAGCAAGCAAGTAAAAGGTGAAAATTCCTTCCGTGTAGGCAAATTTGATAATAAGTGCAGGTAGTCCCAGTGCAACACTGGATAGGCAGGATACCATGATCATTTGTATCCAATATGTTTCAAAGAAAAGCGAGAAATTTTCTCTTTCAAAGGCAATATTGAATTTTGGTCGTTTTAGCTTTAATGCAGGCAGAAACCGTTTTGTAAATTCCATTAGGAACCTCCCCTTTACTTTTCTAGTCTCATCATATGTACGGCATTCTAGTAGTATTCCTACTTTACTTTATTCCCCATTTACTAGTTTCCTAACGTTTTTTTCCTTATTTTTAAGAAATAATAAAACACAATCATTGACATTTTTGGCGCATACACGACAATATCGGCAAATAAAAGACAAATTCCCTATTTATTCTCTTGTAAACTATTTGTTAATATTAATACTGTAATGAAATAATTGTAGTTTAATAACAAGGAGGAAAGTTTTTCGTGCAAAAAAGTATTATTGCCGTAAAGTTGTGTTTGCTATTCTTGCTGATACTGGCTGTAGATAAAGGCCACGCAGAATGGAATGCGGAGGAGCATTCTGTTCATTCAAGTGGAAATGCTACAGTGTCTTTAGAAAGTTATGAAGTATCAGTTTCCAATGGAGAGACTTCTGCTGCAAGTATTTATTATGAGGGGGTACTTCTGGAAGAGCTAGAGATAGATCTTGCTGAATTTACCACGATATTCACTTGGACTGTTAACAATAAAAGATATGTATTGCTAGAGAAAAAAAAGAAGGGTACTGGCAGCTTTACGCAATTCACTGTCATTCAATTGGCCGATGGTAAACTGAAACCTGTGTATATTTCAGATGATTATAAGATGGGTTCTGTAGATGTTCATTCTGACAGAGTCATAGTAACTTATGTAGATGCAAATGCGAGTCTTGTAGATAGTGTCACGCTACTAAAAGATACATATAAGCAGGCTGAAGATGGTTCTTTAACTTTAGTAAAGAAAGCTGAAAAACAGAAAGTTACGAAAGAAACTGTCACAGAGAGCTTTTCTTTTCAATCTACTGGGGATAATCGTATTGTGGGAGAAAATCCTTCGAACGCTGAATTGAATATCATGTTAACGCAGGAAGCGATTATAGCTGGTATTCCTCCTGAGCTTGTAAAAGCTATCGCATGGCAAGAAAGTTCTTGGAGACAATTCCGTACATCAGATGATCCAAGTGGCCTTTGGAAAAAGGGAGATGCGGTGGTTTCATTTGATGGTGGTATTGGTATCATGCAAATTACAGAGCCTAACATGACTGCTGACCGTGAACTTAGGTTAAAAGAGGATATTCGTTACAACATTCAAGAAGGTTTAAGAATTTTAAAGGAAAAGTGGAGCTACAGCAGTTGGGAGCGCATTCCTAAAATAAATGGAAATGACATGAATGTTATAGAGGATTGGTATTTTGCGGTGATGGCTTATAATGGTATTTCACGTAGAAATGACCCGCAATATTATCCAGATAATACGTACCAGGATGTCATTTATCGCCATATTGAGCGTATGGCACAACTGACTGTCACAAAGTTTCCTGAATCACAACTAAGAAATGATATTTATTACAACGAAGCAGGATCTCTTCATTTCAGAAAAGATCGTTATTATGTAAGTGGACCTTTCACCACTTCTAAGCACTTTTTTGCAAACAATGATCTTGTGAAAGCAACCGAGAGCGGCGTAAGGTTAAGAAAGTCGCCAGAGGGTGCGGAGATAAGATTGACTACAGCAGGAGAAACTCTGCAGATTGTTGGTCCTTATCAAGCTGGAAACAACAGCAATAACCATTTTGTCTGGTATCCTGTGAAAGATATGAGTTCAAAGGAAACGTATTACATCGCGTCTACTTACTTAGATAACGTCCGGATTTCAGGACCTAACCGTTATGCGACAGCTGTTAGTATTGCAAGAACAGGCTGGGATAAGTCGGACACAGTACTGCTTGCGCGCGGGGATAATTTTCCAGATGCATTGGCTGGAACACCGCTTGCCTATAAGCTGAATGCACCTATCCTACTTACAAAGAAAAATGATTTAACAGAAGAAACAAAAAATGAATTGGTGCGTCTGGGAGCCAAAAATGTTGTCATTCTTGGTGGAACAGGGGCTATTTCAGATACAGTTTCCACAAATGTCCGCAATCTGGGGATAGAAGTAAAACGTATTGCAGGAGCGAACCGTTTTGAAACGGCTAAGTTGATTGCAAACGAAATGGGGACAAGCTTCTCCAATGCTGTGGTGGTAAATGGGTACGGCTTCCCTGATGCCCTTGCTATTGCACCGTATGCAGCAAGAAACGGCATTCCTATTTTGTTGACGGAAAAGAACTATATTCCAGGTCCAACGAAAACCATTCTTAACTCAGCTAGTAAGACCATTGTTGTAGGCGGAACGGCTGTTGTAAATCAAAATCTATTAAATGCAATGCCAAAAGCAACCAGAATTTCTGGTGCAACGAGATACGAAACGGCATATAAAATTGGCACGCAGTTTAACTTTTCTTCTAATGAAGGGTTGGCTGTAAGTGGGACAGATTTCCCTGATGCACTGACAGGTTCTGTTTTGGCTGCAAAACGCAATGCGCCATTACTATTAGTGAATCCAACGTACTTACCGGAGGAAACATTGCAGTTGGCTCGTGCAAGAGACTTTTCTCAAATATCTGTACTAGGTGGTACATCCGCCGTGCGTACGGATACAGTTATCAATCTAGTTAAATAGTCTTAATGAAAAAACGTCTATAATATTACATTATAGCGTTTTTTTGTTACTTAATTTTAATATTCGGACTATTTTACTAGTGTTATAATAAATGAGTAAATTATGTAATAATATGTAGATTTAGGGGGAAAAAATGAAGACTTCAGCGTGGAAACGATACATAGTTGCTTTCGTTCTTGGTATGGTCGTTCTTGTTACTTTGCCTTCTGTCAATTATGCAAACAGCTTTAATGTCGATAGAATCAATGGGGAAAATAGATATGAAACTGCTGTAGCGGTTTCAAAGAAAGGGTGGACAAGCTCCAATACTGTCATCATTGCAGCCGGGAATCAGTTTCCTGATGCACTTACTGGTACACCGCTTGCCTATTCGCTTAATGCACCTATCTTATTAACGCAAAATAGTTCTCTGCCCGGTGAAACAAAAAATGAAATAACTAGATTAAAAGCGAAGCATGCCATTATCCTTGGTGGAACAAGTGTAGTGACTGCTAATGTAGAAACTCAGTTAAAAAATGCTGGTATTACAAAAATTGAAAGAATCAGTGGATCTGACAGATATGCGACCTCTGTTAAAATTGCAGAGAGACTGGCTGGACAGACGGATACTGCAGTACTAGTTTATGGGAAAAACTTCCCTGACAGTTTGGCGATTGCTGCGCATGCGGCCAGAAACGGCTATCCTATTTTGTTAACGAAGACAGATTCTTTGCCTTCAGCAACCAAACAGGTACTTTCTAAATATAAAAATACAATCGTTGTTGGTGGTACTGGCGTCATCTCTGACAAAATTATGAGGGATGTTCCAAACGCAAAAAGATATTCCGGAAAAGATCGTTATGATACTGTGTCTAAGGTAGTCAGTGGTCTTAACGTGAAATTTGGGGAAAATGTATATGTGGCAACAGGACAAAGTTATGCAGATGCACTGACAGGATCTGTCTTAGCTGCAAAGAAAAATTCATCCCTAGTACTGGTTCAAAAGGACGCTGTTCCTTCACCTGTACAAACAGTTTTAAACTCTGTAGGCTCTTCAGCAGCCTCTATTATTGGAGGAACAAGTGCTGTATCAACCAATGTAGAAAATACACTTGGATTTAATACAGAGGCTCTTGTGAAAACTGCAAAAGAATACATAGGCACGCCCTATCAATATGGTGGCACTACTCCATCTGGCTTTGATTGCAGCGGCTATATAAGGTTTGTGTTTGAAAAACACGGTATAAGTACACCTAGAACCACGCGTGACTTATATGCTGGCGGGGAATCTGTAAGTAAACTAGAGGTTGGGGACATTGTGTTCTTCAAAACAGACCCAAGCTACAATGGTGCATCCCATGCAGGCATCTATATTGGGGATAATAAATTTATTCATGCTAAATCAGCAGGATCTAATATTGGTGTCACAATTGATGAAATGTCCAATAGTTACTTTTACCCGAGATATTTAGGGGCTAAACGTTATCATTAATAAAAAACAGGATGGAAACAATTTGTTTCCATCCTGTTTTTTATAGATATGAAAGTATATAAAGCTGTTGCTTTTATTCACTTGATGATTTGTAATGGTAGCGGCTTTCCATGTTGTTTTTGGCGGCAATAAAGTATTCTGGTACAGAAATTTTGCCGATGGAATAGCTGCCAGAAGCAGGGTCCCATTCTTCATAGGATTCTAATGCTTCAATCATGCGTGCCTTTTGATGCTTATTTAACAACTTTATTTTATTATCAAATGGGAAGTTTTTATGCTCTTGTACAGGAAAATAGTATTTCCCGTATTGTACTACTTCTTCATTAATTAATTTTTGAAGTGCCTGGCCTGTCACGGAATGATCAGAGTGAGGGTCTTTGTCACTCATAACATGATGTATGACTTTATTATACATTGTATCTTTTTGGACAATGATTTTACTTACAGCCTCTTTGTTTAATTCTCCATCTGGCAGGTCAAGGATCGTCACATTAGAAGCTGCAACCCCAAGAGCTTCAACTGCCCTTTTAAACTCTTCTACTCTTGCATCCCCAAACTCTTCCGTTGAGATGGTAGGGTGGCCTTCTGCTTCCAACCGTTCATTTACGGTATTAATAGCCTTGCTTGCTTTGCCTTTAGACAATAATACAACATGGACTTCTTTGCTTGAAGCTAAAGCATGAATGATAGCTGGTCCCAAGCTAAGAACTTCATCATCTGGATGCGGGGAATAGAATACGTCAACCTGATCATTCTTGGTGGCAGAACAGCCTGCTAGTATAATAGTTAATAGTAGTATCAATTTTTTCATCAGTATTCCTTTCCTGTACGACAAGTATGCTACAATCATTTTATCAAACTTTATCTATGAAAGTGTAGGACCAAATATGGAAGCCAGTAATTCTAGTGTAAAAAAAAGATTTAGATCGATAGATATCACAAGAGGAATTGTCGTCCTCGTATCGGTATTTGTGAGTGCCTTGCCTGGAGGAAGGGGATACGACTATCTCCGTCATGCATATTGGTACGGTTTGACCATAACAGACCTTATCTTTCCTGCTTTCTTGACAGTGTACGGAATTGGCTTGGCTATTGTTTACCGGAAAGGTGTGAAGTGGAAGGATCTACTTAGGAGGACTTTCTTATTGGTTCTTTATGGCCTACTTTTTAACTTGATATCTTCTTGGAGCTTTAATTTGGATACGTTAAGGTTTACGGGGGTACTGCAATTATTTGCCCTAACTGGTCTGGGTGTCGTCATTCTGTCTTATTTGGCAAAAAGCTGGAAAAGCATGTTGGCTTTAGGATTGCTTATAGCCACTGTCTATCTGGCAGTTCTTGTGTTTTCAAGCGGAAGTTGTGAAGAGGGAGTTCCTCAGCGCGACTGCAACCCTTCAGGTGTAATAGATGTTATTGTGTTCGGTGAAAAACACATGTATGCCCAAGGAGAGAAGGGATTTGATCCTGAAGGAATTCTATCTACTTTTAGTGCGCTTTCTAATGTAGCATTTGGTTTTGCAGTGGGGCTGGTGTTAAATAGTAGAAAGCAGATTCTACCTAGGATATTTGGTGTGGCAATTGGATTATTATCACTGGCATTTATTTTTGATCATTTTATAGAGTTTAATAAACGGTTGTGGACACCTTCTTTTTCTATGCTCGCAAGTGGATTGACCTTGTTGTTGTTGGGAACTCTCTTTTATTTCATTGATGCTAGAGAGAGGAAGCAGGGAAAGGTAAAGGCAATTCCGCTATGGTATCTCGAAGCTTTTGGCCGGAACAGCTTTTTGATCTATTTTGGGAAGATGCTAGTGTTCTTGTTGTTCGGTAGGATTGTTATTAATCTATTTGAGAGAGAAGGATCTCTAGCTTCATTATCGTTTGAGTACTTATCAGGGATAGTAGCCTATCCGCATTTCGTGTATAGTGGCTTATTTGTATTGTTCTGGTCCATCGTTGCGGTGGTCATGCATGCTAATAAGAAATATGTGAGGGTTTAGGTTTAATCAGGAGAACGTGACGGAGGTCGCGTTCTTTTTTTATGTTCTGTAAAAGGCAACAGAAGTGTGTAAAGGTAGAACATTGCTGGTTGGAGGTAGAAGTGAGCTTGGGAAATGCAGAAGAGATTCCGGGAAATGTAAAAGGTCTTCATTTAAAGGTAGAACTACACGAATAGCTTGTACAACATACGAAAAGAGCAACTTTTTTATCAAAAATACAAAAAAATCTCCACTCTTATTTTCAAATATCTGCTATAATATTCTAGTATTTAGTAATAGTTCTAAATATAACTAGTTTTTCTATGCTTTTATTTTATGTGATGGAAGAGAGGAAAAAGTATGAAGCGTTGGGAGAAATGGAGTAAAGCGGTGATTCCACTTGCTATTACAGCAGTAGTGGCCAGTTCGCCGTTACAAGCGATGGCTTACACAGGTGGGGAAAGGTCTGTTGAAAAGGATTATTCCAGCATGGTAAATCAGTTTAAGAGATTTGCTGACGAAAATGCAGGGAAAAGTTCATTCCAAAAACAAAAAGAACAAGCCTCTGTAAGTGAAACGACGTATATTGTTAAATACAAAGAGAAGCTCTCACCACAAGAGCACAGAAAAGCGGGTTCGACTCTTGTGAAAAGTTTTCCGAAGCTTGGTTATGATGTGGTGAAAGTTAATGCCAAATCAAACCTTCCTCAAACATTACAGGCATATGAAAAAATGAAGAAAGTATCTTCGGTTACGCCAAGTGTCATGTACCGTAAACTTGGTACCGGAGATCCGAAGATAATGGATATGTATCACATAGAGCAACTAGAGGTATTAAAAGCTCAAGGGCTGGTTGGAGATAATAGTGTAAAAGTGGCAGTGATTGATTCTGGACTTGATCAGAATCATCCTGAATTAAAAAATAGAATAGTAGATTCTGTAAATATCGTGGATCCGATGAGGCAGCCAGTTCCTGATTTGCATGGAACGCATGTGGCAGGGATAATCGCTGCTGAAAAGGGCAATGGTGTCGGTGGAATTGGAATCAATCCTTCAGCGGAACTGTTAGCAATTGATGTATTCAACGGTGATATGGGTGCGTTCGATTTCTCCGTTGCAGAAGGGATTATTTATGCAGTTGATAACGGAGCGCAAGTTATCAACATGAGTCTTGGCAGCTATTTTCCTTCGCAAATTATTGAAGAGGCCGTAAATTATGCCATAGCTTCCAATGTAACGGTGGTTGCCGCAGCTGGTAACTCTGCATCAAGTGAAAAGGAGTATCCAGCTTCCTATAAAGGGGTAATCAGTGTAGGTGCAACAGATGCAAACAAGGAGCTTGCATATTTCTCTTCATATGGTGCTTCAGTGGATGTCGTGGCACCGGGAGAAAACATTTACAATTCTGCCTATACAGGTAAATCGACGTTTATGGAATTAAGCGGGACGTCCATGGCATCCCCTGTGGTAGCGGGAATTGCTTCTCTGTTACTGGCGCAGAATCCTGATCTTACTCCTTATGAAGTGGAATACTTATTAAAATCCACAGCAGGGGATCTGGGGGAAAAGGGTTATGATCTAAAGTACGGACATGGACTGGTAAACCCTGTAGCTGCACTAAGTGCTAACACAGATATGATCCCTGAATATGGAGATATCTCTGAAAGTGATATATTGGGAGCGGCAAAAAAGGTTAGCTTTAAGCAAGGGAAAGCTTCTGAAACAGGTTCCATCACTCAACCGTATCAGCAACATTTTTATAAAGTGGATGTAAAAGAAGGAGAGTTTGTTCAAAGCCTGATAGAAGTACCCGAAAAAGCAGATTATGAATTGGTATACAGATTCTATCCTGCCGGGGAAGACAGCGCCATGGACAGCTTTACCGTCAACTATGCAGACGTAGGACAAGCTGAAGGACATCTTTATGAGGCCTATATGGATGGCACACTTGTGATTGGTGTTCAAGATGCAAATGATAATGCTGATGCTAAAAATAAGACAACCTACACATTAAGTTTGGATAAATCAAAAGAGTTAAAAGAAGATGGCATCTCCATGGATAATCCTGTTCTTGTGCCAAACCTTCCTTACGTCTCAAACGGAGAACATTACTTAGCTGGTGAGTTCGGGGACCAGGATTATTATGAATTTGAAGTAGAAGAGCTGCAAACAGTAAAGGCGCATGTAAAAGGTGTACCTGGTGTTGATACGAGCTTAAATGTATATGTGTATGAAGAAGAGTACGATGAATGGTTCATGATGGATTACAGTAACTATAGAGGCCCAAGTCAAGGGGAGCAACTGATTTTTGAAGCGATGCCTGGCCTTAAGTACCGTATCGAAGTAACAAGTATGCCGGAATTTTTTGATGAGTTCTTTGGAATGTGGTTTGAAGGAACAGGAAGCTTCTCTTCGCATATTCCTTACGAGTTCTCCCTGGAAGGAAAGGTATTGCCTGAAGATGTGGACGGTTTTCCATATGGTTTATATGATTCCGAAGAAGAAGTCATAGAAGAAAAAATAACAGTAAAAGAGTATGCGCAAAAACGCCTTGCTAAAAAGTCTGATGAACTGACTCCTGTCCTTGAAGATGAAGAATACGAGGAGTATGACGAAACAGATTGGTTATGGGAAATGGCGAGACCATACGAAATTGGTTCCAAGGAAGAGGAGTACATTCAGTATGGTGACGATATCGACCTATATAAATTTGAAGTATCTGAAGACGGAATCTATCATTTCGAAGTAGAAGGCTCTGAGGAAATGTCTCCATTCATGGAACTGTTAGAATATAACGAGATGTGGGGCTGGTCCGCTATCCAGTACAATTTTGGAATGTCAGGCCTTGAAGATTACATTCAATCAGGTCTAAAGGGTGGAAGCAAGTATATCCTTGCAGTTTATAACGAACAAATGCGCCCTTCATTTGAACCTTACAAAGTAAATTCCAAGCTTATTTCTAAAGGTACAAATGATCCGAATGAAGTTAATGACACAGAAGATATGGCAACAATTCTAGATGGAAACGTAAAAACAGGTAGCTTTGACATTACCAATGACTTGGATATGTTCTATCTGGAACCAGGAGAGCAAGAAGAACTTTATGCATTCTATGTGGATGTAGATAAAAAATCAGCTTCCAAAGACTTGCCGACTGATTATAAACCTACTGCAATTGATCCAATGGTCTATATTGTGGAAGACACAAATGGAGATCAATTTTTGGATGAAGCAGAGTTTGGTACGATCAGAGTTTTAGATCGTGGATGGGATTATGAAGGAGAGCACGGGTCCTTCACTCGTAAAGCGGATGCAGGTTATTTCATCGTAATGATGAACTATATGTGGGAGATGAATAAAGTTCCTACTGCTATGTATCAATTAACAGCCGGTCCTATAGACGGCGTGGATGAAGATAAAGATTCTACTGTGAAAAATAACATTCCTTCCAATCCTGTCGCGTTACAACAAGTCGGGGAATTTGAATGGGAGTCAACAGGTTATCTTAACTATGTTGCAAATGGCCAAGATACTGATTGGTATGAGATCCCTTCTTGGAAAAATAGCAACTTCCTTATTGAATTTAAGGTGCCTTCTGACATTGATGGAAACATCAAATTGTATGACAAAAAGGGTGCTTTAGTAAAAGAATCAAGCATTTATGGCCAAGGTGATGCAGAAATTCTGATGACTGTAGGTCAAGAGTCGGGGCCATATTACTTGGCTGTGTCTAGTACAAATGGAGATCCTAGCCTAAAGCCTTATCATTTGAGTGTGAAAACACAAATGGTTCCTGGAGAAGGGCACAAAGAAAGAATTTCTGGCCCTGATAGATATGATACATCTCTTGCATTTTCTAATAGAATTCCAGATCACTCCTTGGATGTCGTTTTCCTTGCAAACGGAAAAAATTATCCGGATGCATTGGCAGGGGTTGTATTAAATCAAGTTATGAATGGAACTACCTTGTTAGTCAGCGATAGCGACAAAGTTCTACAAAAAGCAATAAATGAAGCGAAACGACTTTTGAAGAAAGATGGCAAGATAATTATCCTTGGAGGGAATAATGCAATTTCTTCCAATGTGGAAAAAAACTTTAAAAACCACTTCAAAGTGGAAAGAATCTATGGAGAAAATAGAACAAAAACTTCTATTGAAATAGCAAAAAAAGTGAAGAAGAATCCAGAAGAAATTATTGTAGTATCAGGTTTGGATTTCGCGGATGCATTAAGTATCGCTCCATATGCATCAGACAGTGTGACACCTGTTTTATTAAATACCTCTAAAACTACATTAACTAAAGAGCTAGAGGATTATGTAAAACAAAATAAAGTTAAAAAGGTAACAGTAGTAGGTGGAAAGTCGGCTGTTACTGAAGATGCGGTGAAAAAATTGAAAGTTGCTGGTGTTAAAGACGTGGTACGGGTATCTGGATCAAATAGATATTTGACTTCAGTGGAAGTTGCCAAGAAATTTTATCCGGAAAGTACGGCTGTAGGGATCTCAAGCGGAAAAGTATTCCCAGACGCACTTAGTGGAAGCCACTTTGCATCTAAAAACAACATGCCGATAGTGTTGGTTAATGGAAGCACGATGGTAAATGAACTTACCGAGTATTTAAAAGAGGCAAAGGTGGAGCAATATTATATCTATGGCGGGACAAATTCTGTCAATGCAAATATAGTAAAATAGTTTTATAGAGGAGCCACTTTTTTCCTAGAGGCTCCTTTTTCTATGCAACAAATAATATTCTAAATATTTAAAAGATAAACAATTGACTAAAAAGTAAACCCTCTGTAAAATTATAGTGTAATTTGAAATCTTATGTAGGAAGAAAGGAGGACTATCTTTTTACGTATCTTTTCATTTTTCAACAATATTTTGGGGGAGGTTTTTGTTAGTGCAACTTCGTAAGTACTTTCTAGGTTTCGTAGCTTTCTTACTAGTGTTCTCCAACTTGCAATTCGCAGTTGGTGCTACATCGGTAACGAAGACAACTAATGGGATTGATCTAAAAGAAGTAAGAGAAATGCTTGATGAAAGACAACAGTTTGAAGAAGCTGCTGAAGCAGCGAAGGCTTCATTCTCAGCAACGGATAAAGTCCGTGTAATTGTAGAGTTGGATGGAGAAGCGCCAATTCAATATGCAACAAAGCAAAATGTTCTTTATAAAGACCTTGAAGAATCTACTAAAAAATCATTAGTAGATGCAGTCGAGAAGCAGCAGGCTTCTGTAAAATCTGCTATTTCTTCTAAAGGTTTATCAATGGAATACAAGCATCAATTTACTACAGCCTTTAACGGTTTCAGTGGTGAAGTGCTGTTTGGTGACATTAAGAAAATTGAAGCATTAAACGGGGTTGCGAACGTATACTTAGCAAATGAGTATAATCGCCCAGAGTTTGAACCAAACATGACAACTAGTCATGATTATATTCAATCGATGCAGGTTTGGGCTGATGCTCATTTTAAAGGTGAGGGCATGGTTGTCTCCGTAATTGACTCCGGAGTAGATCCTTCTCACAAAGATTTCGTGTTAAGTGATGACACGGATGAATACTTAACAGAAGAACTAGTTAATGGTTTGGTCGGTTCTGAAGGCCTTAAAGGGAAATTCTATACAGAAAAAGTACCTTACGGCTATAACTACTATGACCAAAACTATGAAATTAAAGATGTAGGACCTGCTCCATCTGAGCACGGAATGCACGTTGCAGGTACAGTAGTTGCAAATGGAGAAATTATGGGTGTAGCACCTGAAGCGCAAGTATTAGGAATGAAAGTATTCTCAAATGATCCTTTATATCCTTCTACTTGGTCAGATATTTATCTTGCTGCAATTGATGACTCTATTAAACTAGGTGCAGATGTCCTGAACATGAGCTTAGGTTCTACTGCTTCTTTTTATGAAGCAAATAGCGCAGAGGATGTAGCTATTACTCGCGCAGTAGAAAACGGTATCGTTTCTTCTGTATCTGCTGGTAACTCCGGTCATATTGGACGCGGATGGGACAACCCATTCTTCCAAAATCCTGACATAGGAGTAGTTGGTGCACCAGGTCTTAACAAAGATACGATACAAGTGGCAGCCTCCGGAAACACGGCTTATTTATACCAACATTCTCTAACTATCGATGGAACGGACTTTGATGGAGTCGGTTACGGAATTGATAGCTGGGAAGAACTTCCTGAAGTGGAATTGGTACTAATCAGTGGATTTGGTAACCCAGCTGATTACCAAGGTGTAGATGTTGAGGGGAAAGTTGCAGTAGTATCACGTGGTGCATTATCTTTCTTCGATAAAACACAAAATGCTGCAGCTGCTGGTGCAGCGGGAATCGTTGTTTACAACAATAATCCAAACGGAATTTTCTACGAAGACCAAGGTGGATGGGCTATTCCGTTCATGAAGATTAGCTATACTGACGGACAAGCTATCGTAGAAGCACTGAAAAATGGTAATACAGACGGAAACGTTGAACAATTGAATCAAAAAGAAAGCCCTGAAATGGGAAGAATGACAGAGTTTACTTCTTGGGGAACTACTCCGAGCTTAGAGTTAAAGCCAGAAATTACAGCACCGGGAGGCAACATCTACTCTACGCTGAACGATGACAAGTATGGAGTGAAAAGTGGTACTTCCATGGCAGCTCCACACGTGGCAGGCGGTGCAGCACTTGTTCAACAATATTTGAAATCAGATGCGAGATTCGCCGATCTTACTGCGGAAGAGCGCACGAGAATGGCAAAAGCTTTAATGATGAACACTGCTGACAGCATCAAAGATTTGTATGGCAATGACTATTCTCCTCGCCGTCAAGGTGCAGGAATGATGCAACTTTTTGCAGCAGTCGATACTCCTGCATATGTAGTGGAAAAGAATAGTGGTGAAGGGAAAGTAGAATTAAAAGCATTTGATTCCACAAAAGTAAGCTTCACTCTTTCTGCTACTAATATTGCAGATTACGAAGTTTCATACAAAGTTGATACTTCTGTTTTAACAGACTCTTTCTTAGAGCAAGATAATGGACCAACTTTGAATGCTTTAACAACTGGTGCTTTAAAAGGTGCGAAAGTGACAGCTCCTAAAGAGCTCACACTGGCAGCTGGTGAAACGAAAGAATTCACTGTTTCCATTGACTTGGCAAATGCAAAAGTCCCTGGTTACAAAGCCGATGGCACACCTACAACGATGGACCTTGTAGAAAATATTTTTGTAGAAGGTTTTGTTACACTTTCTCATAAATATGAAGCAGATCTTTCTGTTCCATTCTTAGGGTTCTATGGTGACTGGAG
This sequence comes from Bacillus sp. RO2, assembly GCF_012911845.1. Taxonomy (GTDB): domain Bacteria; phylum Bacillota; class Bacilli; order Bacillales; family Bacillaceae_I; genus Sutcliffiella_A. The sequence goes on from NZ_JAAXCU010000057.1 coordinate 42,990, forward strand.
TGAGCCTTCCGTAATGGATGGTTTCAAAGTACTTGAAGAAGACAAGTATTATGAAGCTGGATTCCCTTCGGATGCTGTAGATGAAGCTACTCGCTTCGTTGACCATTTAGAAAATAAAGATGGAAGCCTATACTACGGTATCAGCCCTAATGGAGATGCTTGGAACGATAGCATTAACTTCATTAATGCATACCTTCGTAATGCAAAAGAAGTACAATACAATGTACTTGACGAAAATGGGAAGCAAGTTCGTAGAATCTTATCTTCGAACTACGTAAGAAAGAATTATTTTAATGCTGGAAACGGTTCATACTATTCCTTGAATGCTGATCGCGCATGGGATGGAACGGTTAAAGGCAAAGTAGTTGCTGACGGTAAATACTATTATGAAATCAACGCTTTAGTTGATGGTACGGATAAATGGCAATCCAAAAAGATTCCAGTTGTTGTTGATACTACTGCTCCAGCAGTGGAAATCACAGCTTTCAATGAAGAGACTGGGAAACTTGAATGGACTGCCGCTGATTCAGGTGTAGGCATTGACTTAATTTTGGTTTACGTCAATGGTAAAGCGATGGAACTTGCGGCTGATGCTACAAGCGTAACGTTACCTACTTCTGATATTAATGACATTGAAGTACTTGCAGTAGACAAAGTGATGAATATCGGTTTCGATACGTACACTTTTGGTGATGGTACAGAGCCTGTGATATTCATGAATGATCCAGAACCATTTGGAGCATATGCAACAAATGAAGTTCCGGTGTCTGGTTATGTTACAGACGACGTACGCGTGGAAAAAGTAATGGTAAATGGCAAAGAAGTAGCTACTACTCTAGTAAATGAAGAGGGAGAAGACCGCTACAAATTCGAAACGACAGTAACATATGAAGAAGATGGATATTACGATGTTCTTATCACGGCCCTTGATGGCGCAGGTAATGAATTCGGAATTTCCAGAAAGGTTTTCGTTGACACGACAGTGCCAACTTTAACTGTAGATGTACCGAAGTTTGTTGATATGGATGTAGAGGAAGTAACAGCACTAACTCTATTAGAAGACAACTTCAACTATGTTTCTCTACATGTAAATGATAACCATGAATTTGAACAGCCATTCACAAGTCCTGTGAAAATCATGGAGCCTGCTAGCGTGGAATATGAAACTATGTTGAGTCTAGAACCAGGGAACAACCACTTTGTCTTCACTTTAACAGACCTAGGTGGGAACACAGTTACGAAAGAAGTAACTGTCTACCGTAATGAAGTTGCAGAGCGTGTAGATCGCCTAAGAGGAGCAGATCGTTATGCAACTGCAGTGGAATTAAGTAAAGAAGGCTGGGAGCAGTCCGATGTAGTGGTAATTGCTCGTGGAGACAATTATGCGGATGCACTTGCTGGTGTACCGTTGGCTCATAAATACAATGCGCCACTACTATTAACGAAAACTGCATCTCTACCAGATGCTACAAAAGCTGAGATTGAGAGATTAGGAGCTAAGAAAGTCTACATCCTTGGTGGAACTGCCGCTGTAAGCAAAGATGTGGAAGATACATTCAAAGCACACGGTCTTGAAGTGAAGCGTCTATCCGGTTCCGACAGATGGTCTACTGCTGGGGCGATTGCTACAGAGGTTGCACCGAATGGAGCAAAGGGAGTAGTTGTTGTTAATGGCAAGAACTTCCCGGATGCTTTATCTGTTGCTTCTTATGCAGCACAAAACGGCATGCCAATTCTATTAACGAATCAAGAAGAACTACCAAAACAAACGAATGCAGCACTAATCGCCCTTAGCCCTAAACAAGCTATTGTTGTCGGTGGTAAAGCGGCTGTTTCTGATAACGTATTGAAATCCCTACCAAATCCTAAGAGAATTGGTGGAAAAGATCGTTACGAAACTGCTGTAAATGTTGCGAAGCACTTTGATTTAGATGCAAACCATTACTATGTTGCGACTGGAAAACAGTTTGCAGATGCTCTAGCTGGTGCAGCCCTAGCTGCTAATGGCCATACTGGTATTTTACTAGTTGGTACTAGCGTTTCTGAGCATGTTGAAGGATTCTTAACTTCTGAGGGAGTAGATACTTTGACTGTAATCGGTGGAGAAAATGCAGTTTCTGCTAAAGTGTTTGAGCACCTTGCAAGAATCGTAAAGTAATAATTTGGTTGTAATGAAGCCGCTGGAGGGAAACCTCCGGCGGCTTTTTTTCGTTTTTAAAAAACTTTTTACTAATCTAGTGCTTTGGGTTTATTTTTTACGTAGAAATATTAGGTCAAACCTTGATTTATCACAATATTCATATTAATTATTATGAGATGTAAATATAAAAAATGTAAAAAACGACACAATTCTGTAATTTACGATGGTATAATATAGCAATAATCGATAATTTTTTCATTTCTTGGGAGGTTAAGCGTTAATTGTGAAATATTTTAAGATTTGTAGTTTGCTAGTGTTCCTGTTTTTTATGGCGCCTATCGTTTCTTTTGCAGAAAAGGTACTAGTTATAGATCCCGGGCATGGAGGAAAATTTTCAGGTACTTGCGGGTTCACAGGTAATCAAACCGGCTATTGCGAGAAACATGCTAACTTAGATGTAGCAATCCGTTTAAAAGAACTGCTGAAGAACACAGACATTAAGGTTTTTATGACACGTGAATCCAACAGTAAAGATTTTGCTGCAACTTCAAAGGAAGATTTGATTCAAAGAATGGTAGTGGCAAATAGTTTTGTTAGAGGCAACAATGATGAAAGTTTGTTTCTTTCGATTCACCATAACGCACATCCAACTTCTCAACTAGCAAAAGGTTTTGAAACTTATTACTATGACTACAGAGCAATGAGTGAGTCAGAAAAACAGTATCCACCAGACCCAATCCAAGTAGGATTACCAGAAGAAAGTGGAAGATATGCTACCTTAGTACATAATTCAACACTAAGTAAAATTAGACAAGTTGATGATAGATACATTGACAGGGGGCTTCACAACGACCAAGCATTTTTTGTTATTAGAAATGCGCAAATGCCATCTGTTCTTGTGGAACTGGGCTTCATGACGAATAAGGACGAAGAGAAGCTTATCAAAACTTCTCAATTCCAGCAAAATGCTGCTCAAGGTTTGGCAACAGCGGTCATTAATTACTTCAAAATCTATGAAGTGTATGATAAAGATCGTAATAAACTCGCAACTTTTGATAAAAAAGAAGATGCACTGAACTATGCCAAAAAACAAACGAAATTTGTGGAAGTATGGGATAAGGATAAGCAACAAACCATTTTCACAAGTGATAAATTCAAAGTTTACGATAAATTGAATGGTTTATTGCAAGAGTTCTATACAGAACAAGATGCCATCAATTTTGCCAAGAACCGAAAAGATACGAGAGTTGTTCAGGAAAAGACAGGGTTCATCGTTTGGTCGGATTATATTACGCCAAAGTATGAAGTGTACAGTCAGGATAAGCTTGTAGGAAAGTATCTTGATTATGACTATGCCCTAAATATGGCTAAAACAAGTACTAATTCTAAAATCACCGTAATTGGTACCAATGAAGTCGCTTGGACAAATATTAGCGGAGTCCCAGTGAGTCGGGTAGTGGATGTAGGGAGACTTTCTGGAACAAATAGATACTTAACTGCTATCGAAACATCTAAAAAAATCTATCCAAATGGTTTTGAAGAAGCCAAAGAAGAAAAAACGGTCATTTTAGCAACAGGTAAGAAATTTGCAGATGCCCTATCTGCTGGACCACTAGCTTCAAAGTATGGCAATGCACCAATCTTACTATCTAGAGACACAGAATTGAACGAAGAAGTATTCACCGAGATTGTTCGTCTAGGAGCAGATAAGGTTGTAATTATAGGAGGACATAGTGCGGTTCCGGAACAAGCGGAAATCACTCTTCGTGATAGTGGCTTGGAAGTTGAAAGAATTTCAGGTAAAGACCGATATGAAACGAATAGAGCCATCCTGACTGAACTTGGAGATGTAAGTGGCGTGTTCTTAGCATCCGGTCAAGGATTTGCAGATGCGCTTGCAGCTGCACCGATTGCTGCGAAAAAGGGTTGGGGAATTCTGCTGACTGAGCAAAGCCGGATTTCGCATCAAGCGATCCCTTATATGTCAGGAAAAGAAGTTGTCATTGTCGGAGGAACTGCAGCGGTGTCACCTAAAGTAGAAGATTCCATTACTGGTGAAAGTAAAATTACTAGATTATCTGGAGCTAATAGATACGAAACATTGGCACAACTATTGTGGAATTTCTCGAGCGATCTTCAAGGTGAGACGGTTCTTGTATCTACAGGCCAAAACTTCCCTGATGCATTAGTTTCAGCTCCTTTAGCCATTCATAATGGTGCTCCACTAGTACTTGTAGGAAATAGTAGAAACAATAATGTCGAGTCCTTCCTTATGGCTTATACAAATGACGTTAAAGTAAAAAAAGTAGAAATAATCGGAGGAACAAGTGCGATCAATGATGCACAAATTTCTACGATTACTACAAAACTAAAATAACAAACAGAAGACTCGATAAGGCCTATTCTTATCGAGCTTCTTTTGAAAGGTGATTGTTTTGCAAAAGTCTTATCTAGTAATTGTTTTAACCTGCTTATTGTTAGTAATCTCAGCTTGCTCTAAAACAGAAGAAAAAGAAATTGTAACAAATAATGAAACGAACTCAGAAACACAAGAATCTACTTCAGAAGATACCGGTTCTGCCGATACTAAAGAAGACGAGGAAACAGCAGAAGAAGAAAAATCTGAAGAAGATTCTTCAACCGATGAAACGGATGAAAGTGAAAAACCTTCAGACCCTGGTTTTAAGGTATATCAACCAAGCGTTGGCTGGGAAAAGAAGTTCACTGACGGCGAAGACATTGTTGTAACAGAGAAGGTCATTGCTGCCAATGATGAATATGTGCAGCTTGCTATGATGGTTGGAGGTAATCAGTCTATTCAAATCTATAAATGGACACCAACTGAAGTGGCTCTCGTCTATGAAGAGGTTTCAGTAGATGACGCATCTGTTAATCTGCTAGATTCATTCACACCGAACGAAAATCCGGAAGTATTGCTTTCCGAAACATCTGCACAATGGGAACTAGTAGAAAGCGGCGTAAAGTTGGATGTAGTATATGGTTCATTTGAAGATGTGTATGTCATTAAGAAAGTGACAGATGAAGTGGAGGATGCTGATACCATCTATACACGTTATTATGCTCCAGGTTATGGATTAGTAAAAGAAACATACGAAGTGACTGGGGAATATGGTTATTCTGGAAAAGCAGAGCTTGAGGTTGTAGAAAAATAAGAAAAGAAACACAATGGAGGAAGAAAAATGAAAAAGTGGATTGTTTCATTGCTTGTGGCATGTCTTGTATTCCTGCCGGTTCTCACACAAGTTGAGGCTTCATCCGGAGCTTCCATACCAAATGAGGTTTCTGTGAAATTAAAGTACCACCTGAAAGAAAGAAAGGCAATTCCTTTCAACTTCAACGGAACCTATCAATTGGCTGGCAGTGATTTTGAGCTTAAGCAAGATAGAAATTATGAAGTGAAATTGAATGGCAGTGTGATGGAACTCTATGAAAATAGCAAAAAAATCAAGAGCTTTAATCAAACGTTTGAACTTAAACCGGTTAAATATGGAAAAAGCAATTACATCCGTTTAAATGGACGTCCGTATTTGGGTAGCATTCGGTTTACGATCGAAAATAACTATCTAGTACCTGTCAACAAATTGCCGATGGAAGATTACCTTAAAGGCGTGTTGCCAAGCGAAATCTATCCTAGCTGGCATATTGAAGCATTAAAAGCTCAAGCAGTTGCGGCAAGAACTTATGCGTTAAAAAGAGTCCATCAAATAATCACGGATGATGTCGGGTCCCAACGTTATGACGGTTACATTTGGTGGGATGAATCCAAGTATGCGAACACAAACGATGCAGTCAACGCAACAAAAGGACAGGTTCTCACATATAAGGGCAGCCTGATTGATGCTGTTTTCAGTTCCAATAATGGTGGATATATGGAGGCCAATAAAGGTGCTTGGCCTGGTGGCTCTCAGTTGGATTATTTAAATGCAAAGGCAGATCCTTACGATCCAGCTTTTGATTGGAACCTTATGTTAAGATCCCAACAAATCGAAGTGGAAAGCCTAGACCTAGAAGTACCACAGGAATGGTGGGGAACAACACAGGAAATTGGCGTGCAAAACCCACTGAAGTTTGCAAGCACAAATGAAGCAAAAGTAATCAACAATGTGAAAAATCACATAAAGAACAATACCCCTGCATTAAAAGAAGCTAACATTAAAATAGTTGGTATCAACGATGTGGCAGTTTCCAACTCTACCACACCTGGACAAAGAAGAACTCACGGCAGTTACACAATCGAATATTTTGTTCAGAATAAAAATGGAAGCTTTGTCATGGAAACAGCAAAAGTGGATAGCGAGGAGATAACACGCCTTAAGCTTCACACTTATGAACAGGTAAATAGCCCGATTGCCACTATGCGAGGGATATTTGGAATCAATGATTTCAAAAGCCACTTTGTTACTTCGATCAGCCTAAAAGATGGCGTCTATGACATCAAAGGTAAAGGCTGGGGCCACGGTGTAGGGATGAGTCAGTATGGTGCAAAAGCAATGGCAGACCAAGGGAAATCCTATACAGATATTCTCGGATTCTATTATGAGGGAACCACTTTGTCTAATAATATCTCTGATCATATTAATAACAGTTTAAGAGGTTCAGACCGCTATGAAACTAGTACAGCAATTGCAAAATACGGATGGGATCAAGGCTTCCAAACGGTGGTTATCGGCCGTGGAGATAATCCGGTTGATGCACTGACTGGTAGTGTGTTGGCGAAAAAGTATGATGCACCATTGTTATTGGTGAAAACAGACGAGTTACCAAGCTCTGTCAAAGAATTGTTATTAACACAAACTATTCACCAAATCTATGTATTAGGTGGACAAGCTGCTATTTCTGATAAAACAGTGTCAGAGTTGAGCCAATATGCAACTCAAGTGACACGAATTAAAGGCAGTGACCGCTATGACACTTCTGTGGAAGTAGCGGCAAATATAGATGCTGAAGGAGAAGTTATCCTTACTTCAGGAAGTTCAACCTCCCCGGATGCGTTATCTGTTGCATCTCATGCTGCTTTAAATCAAATTCCAATTCTCTTCACTAAGGTAGATGAGTTACCGGAGAGTGTGCAGAAGTACTTAAAAGATAATAATGTGAAAAAGGCAACCATCATTGGTGGTGGCAATGCTGTTTCCGGTGAAGTAGAGGCGAAATTGTCTGACCTTGTAGGAGAAGTGAAACGTGTCAGTGGGCCAGACCGCTACGCGACGAGTGTAGCCATTGTAAATGAATACAATTTAGACCCGCGTAACCTTTTCTTTGCTCGCGGAGAGCAATTTATTGATGCTCTTCCTGGATCCGTACTTGCTGCAAAAATGGATGCACCACTTCTATTAACAAAGAAAGATACATTGCCTGATGTTGTATCTGACTATATCAATGAAAACATCCATTACGTTCCTTCTATTCATTATCTGGGCGGAACTGGTGCAATTTCTGAAATTACGAGAAGCGAAATTGAATCTAACATATTGAAGTAAATGAAAGGCTGTCCTTACTGGGGGCAGCTTTTTGTGTTAATTAGATTTCTAGCTGTGGAATGGAGAAAATGGCGTAGACTCCAGCGGGGGAGTAACGGTAGGTTGAGACCCCGCAACAAAGTGAGGAGGCTCAAGCACCGTCCCGCGGAAAGCGAAGCCATTTGCGGAAAGGAACAGCGGAGTCAAACCAATCACCTTCTGCCAATTTGAATCAAAGTTTTAGTTATTTGGACTTTTATGTATAATAAATGAAGTATGGATGGAAATTGTACTTAATGATGTGGAGGAACCTTTTTTATGCTGTCAAAACATGCTTTTACATATTTTATATCCCATGGCATACCGGCACCTGTCAGCTTTGCCAGCATGGCCATATTTAATAGATTATTAAGTCCTGAAAAACTTATCTTGGAAAAAAGGAAAAACTAAGAGATGTATATTTCTTTGTTTATTCCGGTATTAACATTTGGTGGAGCAGAAAAAGTGGTTATTGCTTTGGCAAATGGTCTGGCAGAAAAGGGGCATAAAATAGATCTAGTTCTTATCAAACGTGAGGGTCAACTGTTGGGAACGGTTTCGGATAAGGTACAAATTGTATCGCTAGATTCTAAAAAGACATTTCTTAGTGTGTGGAAGCTGAAAAGTTACTTGGAGGAAAGCAGGCCGGAGATCCTTTTATCAGGCCTTGATAACGCGAATATCGTATCAAGCCTTGCCATGAGGATTGCAAAAGTTAAAACTAAGCATATTATTACTTTGCATACAAACCTGAAACAGTCCTATCTACAGCCAAGAACAAAACTGCACCGATTTTACCCTGCATTGATGAGGAAGTTATTCCCGCATGCTGACCATTTTGTAGCAGTTTCTAAGTGTGTGGCAAAACAATCCGGTAACTTTTTAGGTGTGAATAATGATAGAATAGAAGTAATCTACAATCCTGTCATTAATAGTAAAATAAAAGAGAAAGCGCTCGAAGCAGTTGATAACACATGGTTGAATGATCCTAGCTATTTTACAATGGTGGCAGCAGGGAGGATCTTTGAAGCAAAAGATTATCCTACCATGTTGAGGGGGTTTGCAAAGGTTCTCCAAGAAGCCCCTCATGCGCGTTTAATTATATTAGGAGACGGGAAGCAGACGATAAGGAGAGAAATGGAGGATATCATCTCTAAGGAGAAGATAGGTCATGCCGTTGAACTCTGCGGATTTGTCCCTAATCCTTATGCGTATATAAATAAGGCGTCCTTGTTTGTTTTGAGTTCAAAATGGGAAGGCTTCGGCAATGTACTTGTAGAGGCACTTTATTTAGGCAAGCCGGTCATTTCAACTGCATGTGAGTGTGGTCCTGAGGAAATTCTTCAAAAAGGGAAATTCGGTTCGCTCGTACCAGTGGGGAAACCGGACGAGCTAGCTAAGGCTATGATAGATGAAATAAAAGTGAAAAAATTCAGAGATAAAGAGGCACTCTCCCTACATTTGAAGCAAATGGAGGATGAGTATGTTGTCTCCAAATATGAAGAGTTTTTACAACAGAGGGTAGAAGAAAAGAAGGGTTAGGGTGAGAGCATATATGAATAATGTATCTGTCATCATCCCTACACATAATAGACCGCAGCTTTTGCTTCTGGCCTTGCAAAGTATAGAGGAGCAAACGGAAAAGCCGGACGAAGTTATGGTGGTAATGGATGGTGAGGACGGACAAACTGAACGGTTCTTGAATGAATATAACAGTGAACACTTTACGTTTCGGTACCTTAAAATACCAAAGAGGAAAGGTGCTTGCTATGCACGAAATCTTGGGGCAGAACATGCTTTGGGGGATATTTTAATGTTTTTGGACGATGATGATACATGGGAACCTGAGAAAATTAAAAGCCAGATTCAACAGTTTAAGTTGAATGAACAAGTTGGACTGGTGTATTCGGGGAAGTTAGTTGTTTATAATACGAACCGTAAAAAAGTGATAAGAAGGATTCCTGCTACGGTCAAAGGGAACCTGTATCCAAAAATATTCGAAGATAACTATATCGGTACCACATCATCCGTTGCAATAAAAAAAGATGTATTCCAACAGGCTGGAGGTTTTGATAATAATCTGCCCGCTATGCAAGACTATGACCTATGGATAAGATGTTGTGAACGTACAAAAGTATCGCATGATAATGAATATAATGTCAGATACACCATCGCAAAAAATGCAGCCAATCAGATTAGTGGAAAAAGCGAGAATCACCACAAGGCTTTGAACTATCTTTTTAAAAAATATCGTGAAGTTCTTGAGGGAAAATCCTCTATACTACAAAGAAGGTTCAAGTCATCGAGATTCTTGCATCTAGCAAAGGCTGTTCACCGGAATAATTACTTTTATTCGTTGAAGTATTCGTTAAAAAGCATATTCTATTATCCAAATATTAAAGCGGTAGCATTGTTCTTACCGCCGTTTCTATTGACAGTAATATCGTTATTCCAAGCAGGAAGACGCAACTGACTTGCACAAGATTTAAAACAGAAAATGGTGAGGGAGATTGGAGCAAAATACCCAAGCGGGGAAGGGTATATTTTTCTTCACATGATGCATAATTCACACTTGCTAGGAATGGAACGGCTGGATTATTAAAGAAATAATGTTTGTCTAAATCATTATCTGTGAATTAGACAGAAATCAAGGGGGATTGGGGAGAAACGAAGATGAAGAAAAGCCTATGTTTTATGCTGGTAATGCTCATGTGCCTTACCCCTCTTTTTGAAAAAGAGGTTGTGCATGCTTCTCAACAAGAAGAGAACATGAGGATAATTGTCAAATATAAAGAGAAAGACATTTATTCTTTTAGCAAAGCAAAACCACAAATAAAAAACATTAAAAAGAAAGACTTCAGTAAAATAAAAAAGGAATTTGAAAGCCAAGAGGAAGTGGAATATGTAGAAGAAGACAGCTTCTTCTATTATACAAACACAACTACAACAACCAATACAAACGACCCCCACTACCCATATCAAAAAGATTACTTACAAGTGATGAATGTACAGGAAGCATGGTCTGGATATGAGCAAAGCTATAAGCCTGTCGTTGCTGTGCTTGATTCGGGGATAGACCTTCACCATCTTGATCTGAAAGAAAACATAGTTAAGCCATACAATGTTTTATCACCGAGCAGCATGCCGGTGGATGAAATTGGACATGGCACACATGTAGCAGGTATTGTTGGTGCCAAAACCAATAATGGAAACGGCATTGTATCCATAGTGAAAGACACTTACATAATGCCAATTAAAGTAGGTGACCGCCAAGGTGCTTTTGCCTCAGATATTGCAGCGGGTGTTGATTATGCCCTCGATAATGGAGCAGACATCATAAACATCAGTATTGCTGGTCCCAAACAGAACAATACGTTGAAAGAAGCGATTGATAAGGCTGTAAATAGTGGTGTCATGGTAGTGGCCGCGGCAGGAAATAATTCATCTGATACGGTGGAGTATCCGGCAGGCTATCCAGGAGTTATGTCTGTAGGTGCATCTAAGTTAACAGGAGGATTGGCTGGTTTTTCAAACTTCGGCGACTCTGTTTCAGTAGTTGCACCTGGTGTTGAAATATTTAGCACATTGCCTACTTCTTTTTCAACTAGTATTAGTGGATACGGAAAAATGAGCGGTACCAGTATGGCTGCACCTTTAGTTTCCTCACAAGCAGCTATGTTGAAAAGTACAGATAAGAATCTAACAGGTCGACAGTTAAAGGAAATTATAGAAGAATCAAGTAAAACCGCATTAGACTTTCCTGTTCGACTTGGCCAAGTAAATGCAGCTGACTCCCTACAGTATTATCATGGAAAAAACAGGATTTCAGGGAAGAATTCCTTGGAAACATCAGTGGAAGTTGCCAAAAGAGGGTGGGAGACTGTATCTTCATCCACATTGACTAATGGTTACCGTGTTTTGAAGGGTAAGTTCGCCATTTTATCCAGCAACAAAACGTTTGCAGATAGCCTTTCGGTCATTCCTTTGGCATATAAAATTAACAGTCCTATTTTCTTATCAGAGAAGAGCTATCTGCCACAGGTAACCATTTCCTCTATGAAAGAAATGGGTGTGGACCATGTAATTGTAGTCGGTGGGGAGCAGGCAATCAGTAAAGGTGTAGAGGATAAATTAATTGTTAATGGATTGAAATCAACAAGGATTTCAGGGAAGACGCGTTATGATACCGCTGTGGAAATAAGTAAGTTTGTAGCGAAAGATAATGGGGAAGTAATGATAGTGAATGGCAAGAGCTTTCCGGATGCATTGTCTGCTTCAGTCGAAGCGGCAAAGAGAAGTATGCCAATTGTGTTTGTAAAAGAAACATGGATCCCAAGTGCTACAAAGGATTTTCTTGAATTATATGATTTTTCAAAAAAATACATTGTTGGTGGAACTAAACCCATTAGTGATTCTGTTCAAAAAAGTTTAGAAGCTACACGGATTTCGGGAGCAGATCGATATAAAACTAATATCGCGGTTGCCGAATACTTTAATTCGTCCTATGATGGCTACTATTTTGCCACAGGAGCAGACTTTAAAGACGCCTTAACAGGTGGATTGCTAGCTGCGAAGCAAGGGAAAGCCTTGATGCTTGTCCGTCCTTCAAATATTGATTCTGCAACAAAGAATTATCTTGAAAAACGTAACCATCAAGAATTCGGAATACTTGGTGGCAGACAGGCAGTTCATTCAAACATATTGTGGGAAATTGACAAAATTCTTTTGGGCAATTAATATTTATTAAGATTAATAGATGCTAGGTGTTAATGGCTATCGATTTTCGATAGTCATTTGATTTTTTTGTAAGGAATGTAAAAGAATGTATAGGTAAACATAATTAGTATCATTGCTTAATTTTTGGTAGAGGAATTAATCAGATTGAACAAAACCATTCTCCTTTAGGTGACTGTTGTTACACAGGTATATAATGCGGAAAACATCTTGCAAGCTGTATTGAGTCTGTGCTGAACCAATCGTATGAAACTTGGGAGATTTTCCTTGTAGATGAACAATCAAGTGATAATAGTGTTTTTATTATAAAGCAATATGCAGAAAATAATGCGCGAATTAATTTTTTCAACTAGAAGTTAACAGTGGTGCTGCTGTAGCTTGTAATACAGCTATTGAGGCAGCAAATGGAAAATATGTTACTTTTCTTGATAGTGATGATATTCCAACAAAACTTGATAAGTTGAAAAATTGGAAAGTTTTTCCTAAAATAGAGAAGCGCGTTCGAAAACGAGTTTAACGGGTATATGACTAAATAAAAACGTGAGGATTAGGTGCTATATTACGCACTAATTCATCCATATTACAACAAAGGACACCTAGTATTACATTTACACAATTATATTTTCAATACAGAAGATATCTGTTAAAATGACAAAGGACGCGATACAAGCAATTGGATAATTAAACTAGACATGTTTGTTTCGCAAAAATGAAATGCTAAAAATAAGAACAAGAAATTAGGTGACGACAATGGATTTACAACTAATACTAGCTTTCGTAGTGTCTTTCATCACCGTCCTCGTTATAACGCCATTGGTCATAAAATTCGCTCATTATATTGGAGCAACCGATAAACCGAACCATCGTAAAGTCCACCAGAAGATTATGCCTCGCTTAGGAGGTCTCGCCATCTTTATTGGTGTTGTTGTAGGATATATATTTGTTGGTCTTTATGACCAAAGAATTACTGGAATTACCATTGGGGCATTGATTATCGTTGTGATTGGAATCTTCGATGATAAATATGAACTAAAAGCAAGAACAAAGCTTCTTGGCCAAATTGCAGCAGCAGGTGTTATCGTTTATACAGGGCTTAAAATTGACTTCATTACCATACCGTTCATTGTAGAACGCCTTGAATTAGGCTTGTTGTCCATCCCTATCACGATTCTTTGGATAGTGGGAATCACTAATGCGATCAACCTTATTGACGGGTTGGATGGGCTTGCAGCAGGTATCTCCACTATCGCCATAGGCACTATTGCAGTAATTGCAGGGCTTGGCGGTAAAGAATTAATCTTGACCCTATCCCTTATTATCTTGGGGAGCACCATTGGCTTCCTGTTTTATAACTTCCACCCAGCCAAAATTTTCATGGGAGATACAGGGGCACTGTTTTTAGGATACTGCATTTCCGTATTATCACTACTGGGGCTATATAAAAGTGTGACACTTTTCAGTTTTGTCATCCCAATTATTATCCTCGGTGTGCCAGTATTCGATACAGCATTTGCAATTATTCGCCGAATCTTGAACAAGCAACCAATTTCAGCACCTGATAAAAGTCATTTACATCACAGGTTGCTGGCTTCCGGTTTGTCCCATAGGAATACGGTGCTTGTTATTTACGGATTTGGTATCACCTTTGCAGCATGTGCAATCTTTTTAACTTCTGCGACCATCTGGGGTACGATTTTAATTACCGTACTGCTTATTATCTTGATCCAGTTTATTGCAGAACTTGTAGGCATTTTTAATGAACAGAACAAGCCGTTTATGAAGTTCTACAGGAAAGTATTTGGAAGACATTAATGAATACTTGGGTCACCTATTTTAATATTGATAGAATGATAGATGTAAGTGCCAGACCCTCAGTTGGGTTTGGCACTTTTTTATTGTGTGAAACCAAGACAAAAAAACTTCTCGAGTTAACGGGAAGGTCAGCACTGTTTTCGGAGTAGTAGGAACGTATGCAGTCTAGGATGAAAGAAAAATAAATGTACTTATCAATTTTTATGAGCAGATGATCTTGGGGAACAAGGTCTTCAATCGAGACAAATTCAACTTCATTAGCGTTGTATTTCTTGTGCTAAACAATATAATCACTGCATATGTAAATGAATATAAAAACGGCTGTCGAGACTTTCTCGACAGCCTGAAAGATCTGGGAGTATATCCAAGGTCTTTTTTTCCTTATTCAGTCGTTTATTCTGTCTGGGCAGTAGCATCTTCAATCTCGAGATGTTGTTTCAAGATACTTCTTACCTCCAAAATGCTTTCCTCATAAGGTACGAAATAGTATGCCCCTGAACTAGTATCATCTGCACCCTCAAGCGTTACGTTCTCCATGCTGGAGGAATTAAAGCCTGCATACAATTTACTTAAACCGATTCCTTCCGAAACTCGAATGTTAGTTTGAACATTATCGCCCATTTCCTTTGCGATTTCATCCACTTTCAACAGGTTTCCTGGCTTAAGCATTTCGCTCATTGCAGCTTGGATGATTTGCTTTTGTCTATCATTACGACCAAAGTCACCGCGAGGATCTTGCTTTCTCATACGAGCATACGCTAGAGCTTCCTCGCCGTCTAAATTCATAGGACCTTCTGTAAACTGAAGAAGAGAATTATCTACATCAGATTTTTCTGTAAAATCGAAAGGTACCTCTACCTCAACTCCTCCAATAATGTCTATTACATTTTTGAAGCCTTCAAAGTTTACTGTAGTATAATAATCGATTGGAACTTCTAGTAACTCTTCCACTTTTTCAATGGTCATTTCTTTTCCGCCATATGCATGAGCATGGTTAATTCGTGATTCATAACCTAAGTGCTCATAATACACTAAGGTATCACGAGGAATACTCAATAATTTCATTGTCTTCTCTTTTGGATTAAGTGTAGCAACAATTAAAGTATCCGTACGACCGTTTTCTCCACCGGAAGAGTAATCTTCAATTCCCATAATCAGTACGGAGAAAGGATCTTTATTAATCTCTACCTCTTTATCCCTGTATTTAGATTTTTCTCTATCCAATTCGGTATACGCGCTATTGGCAGCTTGGTATGTTTCAAACAATAAATACCCGCCATAAGCGACTACTGCTAAGAAAAGCGTCAAAAAGACAAGTAGAACTCTTTTAAGTCTTCTGCCTTTCTTTCTTTTCTTTTCATATCTAGAATTAACCAATGCTTTATCTCCTCTATAAAAAATTTACACATCCTGTTCAAGGTAAAGACGTTCGCCAGGAGTGGTTTTTACTTTTCCATTTGTAAGGTCTATCATCCAATCCAGGTAAGCCTGACGTTTATCTTCTTCGACATAAACATTGAACGTTACGTCTTCGAGGTAATGAATGTCTTTCAATAGGTGTATGGCTGAAGAACGTAATTCATTCTCTATCTTTCCAAGTAATGTGTACTCTACGTTTGTATGCATAATTTGCACTAATTTTCTCTCTACCATTCCTGTTGCATTAATTCCTTCTGAAGTGGCTTTTCCGTAAGCGCGTATAAGCCCTCCCGCACCGAGTTTAATGCCGCCGAAATAGCGGGTAATGACAACTACAGTATCTTTCAGGTCTTTCTTCTTAAGGACTTCAAGGATGGGGACGCCTGCTGTGCCACTTGGCTCTCCATCGTCGCTCGCCTTTTGAATCTGATTTTTTTCTCCGATCATATAGGCGGAGCAGTTGTGGTTTGCATCCCAATGCCTTTTTTTTATCTCTTGGATGAAGCTTTGAGCTTCTTCTTCTGTAGTTGCTCGGGCTATGTGGGCGATAAATCTTGATTTTTGGATGGTAATTTCATGCTCTCCATGCCCTTTTACGGTATAGTAGTGAGATAGCAATCTGACAACTCCCCTTTAATGAATGGCACTTTTGTATGATTAGTCATACTTTATCTATTATAAGTGCTGGATGTAAGGACATCAAATAAAATATAGTTCAGAGCTCCCGATTATGCCAAGAATCGACAAAGTTTAATCCGATTGTAATAATAATGTTATACAAGCAAAACTTTAGTCCGATATAATGAAGTGTGGACAATTTTCGACAGGTACCCCCACAAAGGTTTGGAAGATTTGGAATGATATAGCATAAAGTGTCTTTCTTCTTTTTGGGTATAATGTACTATAGTGGTAAAGGGGTATTCACAATATTCTTTTAAGAATACAGGGTCTTTTGGAGGATGTCCTATGTCTCGGAAAGTTATAAACTCTAAACAATTAGACATGATTATTGAACAAATGGTGAAAACCGTTGAAATGAGCAAGGACGAGATCTTTGAAATCGGGGAAAGTTCCCGTAAAGAATTTGAGAACCTTGCAAAAGAATTAAATGCGGTCAAACTTGAAGTGGCACAGCTAATCCATAAACAGGACAAGCTGGAGGTCCAGGTCAGGCATGCAAGAAACCGTCTTTCAGAAGTGAGCAGGCAGTTTAAAAACTATACAGAACATCAAATTAGACAAGCATATGACCATGCACATGAATTGCAGTTGGAGCTCCATACAATTTCACAAAAAGAGGCTCAGCTTCGCAATCGAAGAAATGAAATCGAACGCAGGTTGTTGAATCTTGAAGAAACCATTACGAAAGCAGATCGCCTCGTAAGTCAGGTGTCCGTGATTTTAAATTATGTAACAGGTGATCTTCAGCAGGTTGGCCAGATGATCGCCGATGCCTCTGAGAAACGCGAGTTTGGTTTTAAAATCATGGAAGCGCAAGAAGAGGAACGCCGGCGTCTATCTAGGGAGATTCATGATGGTCCCGCGCAAATGTTGGCCAATGTTATGATGCGCTCAGACTTGATTGACCGGACTTTCCGCGAGCGTGGCCCCGGGGAGGCGTTATCAGAGATCCGCTCCTTGAAAGTAATGGTGCGCTCCGCTCTATATGAAGTGCGAAGGATTATTTATGATCTTCGTCCGATGGCACTCGACGATCTTGGGTTGGTGCCCACTTTAAAGAAATATATTTCGACTATCGAGGATTATCATAACGGCTATCCACAAATTGAATTTATGAACCTCGGAGTGGAACATCGCATTTCCTCCAACCTTGAGGTAGCAGTGTTCCGGCTTGTACAAGAATCGCTGACAAATGCCATCAAGCATGCTGCGGCAAGTTCCATCTATGTAAAATTGGAAGTGAAACCTACCCATATCATTGTCATCGTAAAAGATGACGGAGTAGGATTTGATACGACAGAAAAAAAAGAAAAGTCGTTTGGTTTAATTGGAATGAGAGAAAGGGTAGAACTAATCAGCGGGGAATTGGATATACAGTCCACGTCTGGTAAGGGAACTACCGTCTTTATCAAAATTCCGTTAGGCTAAAGATGTATTTGGGAGGATGAGACGAATGGATACGACAAAAATCGTGATTATTGATGATCATCAGCTTTTCCGTGAAGGAGTTAAACGTATTCTTGATTTTGAAACGAACTTTCACGTGGTGGCAGAAGGTGACGATGGGGAAGAAGCGCTTGACCTAATGGAAAAGCATGATCCAGACGTCATCATCATGGACATCAACATGCCAAAAGTTAACGGTGTGGAGGCTACAAGACGTCTAGTGGAAGCTAACTCAGAAGCGAAGGTCATCGTATTATCCATTCATGATGACGAAAATTACGTTACCCATGCACTGCAAACAGGTGCTCGCGGTTATCTTCTAAAAGAAATGGATGCCGATGCATTAGTGGATGCGGTCAAGGTAGTTGCGGATGGAGGTTCTTATCTTCACCCGAAAGTTACGCACAATCTTGTTAGGGAATATCGCCGTTTAACGGAAAATGGTGTGGGAAGCGGTTCGCGCGCACGTGGTGGAGGCGGCTCTACAGCTACAACTTACCAACAGGTTGAAATTCGCCGCCCACTTCACTTGTTAACACGCCGCGAATGCGAAGTGCTTCAGCTGTTGGCTGACGGAAAGAGCAACAAGGCAATCGGGGAAGCGTTGTTCATCAGCGAAAAAACAGTTAAAAACCATGTTAGTAACATCCTTCAAAAAATGAATGTAAATGACCGTACACAAGCTGTTGTTGTTGCAATCAAGAATGGCTGGGTTGAGGTTAGATAGCCTTGGGGATTTCGGTCTCCAGGGTTTTTTTGTGGGATTGGGGGGCTTTCTTGGGGTAGCAGGGGCGCTCTTGCGGTGGGCGAAATTTGTTTGGTTGTGTCGAATTATGCGCAATGGCTAATAAAATATAAAGTTTGGACAATAAAACAAAAGTTTGGACAATAAAATAAAAATCTGGACAATAAAATCAAAACTCGAACAATAAAATCGACGCAAAACTTACTCTACCAATAAAAAACAAACAATTGATGAAACTTATTGCCGTTTCATGTACAATCTATAATAGATAACAGAAATACTTTAGTATAAGGAAGGTCTACAATATGAAAACGGCGATTGTTACAGACAGTACTGCCTATATCCCAGCAGAATTACGCGCAAAGCATGATATACATATGATCCCGCTAAATGTTATTTTCGGGAATGAATCGTACCAAGAAGAAGTTGACATTAAAGTAGAGCAATTTTACGAAGAAGTCAAAAACAGCAGAGAACTTCCATCCACCTCCCAGCCGGCCATTGGCGAGTTTGTTTCCTTATTTGAGAAACTTGCTAAGGACTATGACGCAGTTGTGAGTGTACACCTATCAAGCGGCATTAGCGGCACTTACCAGGGGGCTGTGGCTGCAGGTGAAATGGTGGATGGAATCGATGTTTATGCATTTGATTCTGAAATCAGCTGCATGATTCAAGGCTTCTATGCATTAGAAGCAGCGGAAATGGCCGCAGAAGGAAAGTCGCCCGAACAAATTATGGACCGAATGAACGTCATGAAAGAATCTGCCCGTGCTTACTTCATGGTAGATGACCTATCTCACTTACAACGCGGTGGCCGTTTGAGCAGCGCCCAAGCAATTGTTGGAAGCCTATTGCAGGTTAAGCCAGTGTTGCATTTTGTGGACACGAAAATTGTTCCTTTCGAAAAGATTCGTACACGCAAGAAAGCGGTCAAGCGAATTCATGATTTATTTGATGAGGATGCTTCTTTGGGAGTGCCGATGCGAGCATGTGTGATCCATGCGAATCGTGAGGAAGAAGCAGAAGAGATGAAAAGAGAGCTTGAAGAGAAGTATCCACATGTGGAGTTTTTCTTGAGCTACTTTGGCCCGGTAATCGGAACGCATCTTGGTGAAGGGGCTTTGGGGCTTGGTTGGTATATGCAGTAATGGATTATGATTGGCACAGCATCATCGAGAGATTGGGAAGACATCAAGAGCAGTGTGTTGCTTGGGGTGTCTTTTTTGTGTTTTGTTGTGTTGTGTTTGATGCTGTAGGTGAAGCTACTGATGTATAGAACGCTCCTA
This sequence comes from Bacillus sp. RO2, assembly GCF_012911845.1. Classification (GTDB taxonomy): domain Bacteria; phylum Bacillota; class Bacilli; order Bacillales; family Bacillaceae_I; genus Sutcliffiella_A. The sequence continues at coordinate 62,772 of NZ_JAAXCU010000057.1, forward strand.
TTAGACAAATCTAGGCTAATGGACCGTGCAACGGTCGAATAGAACGCTCCTATTAGACAAATCTAGGCTAACGGACGGGGCAACGGTCGAATAGGAAGCTCCTATTAGACAAATCTAGGCTAACGGACGGGGCAAGGGTCGAATAGAACGCTTCTAATAGACAAATCTAGGCTTCCGTAATCTTTCAAACAAAAATTTAATAAAAAATGCAGAGAGAACACCTTTCTGGTACCAACACTCATCACACAAGGAGGAAACCAATGCTTTTCACCAGAACAACCAATAACTTATTAATAATAACCAACCAAAAATCCGAACACACCAAAAGAATCTCCTCATTCCCCTCTATCCCTCAACCTCTTATCCATGAAACCTTCCCCTTCAATCCAAACCTCCAACACTTCCTATCTGGCAAGCGGCTTCTAAAAGATGAACTCCCATTTAACCAAGACACACTCCAAACACATTATCAAAAAGGATACCTAAAACTCGATTATGGAGTCCAATCCACCAAAGCACGAAACAAATGCAATCGATGTGGAAACACGGATCAAAGCCTGTTTGCTTCGTTTGACTGTGCAAGGTGTCACCAAACTTGCACCTATTGCCGCCATTGCATCATGATGGGCCGGGTAAGTGAATGCACTCCACTCTTCTCATGGAGTGGACCGCAGCCTCAAACAATTAACAAACCCATAACTCCTTCGTGGAATGGTACCCTCTCCAAAGGTCAGCAAGTCGCCTCCAACAAAGTCGTCGAAGCAATCCAAAACAAAACATCTCTTCTCGTGTGGGCGGTCTGCGGTGCAGGAAAAACAGAGGTTCTTTTTAAAGGAATTGAAACTGCATTAAATAAAGGCGGCCGCGTTTGTATTGCCACTCCAAGAACGGATGTCGTGTTAGAGCTATCCCCGAGGTTAAAGCAGGCTTTTCCTGACATAGAAGTCGCCACGCTTTATGGTGGCAGCGAGGACCGTACCAAAAATACGCCGCTCACCATCGCCACGACCCATCAGCTGCTCCGCTATTATCGCGCATTTGATACTCTCATCATTGATGAGGTTGATGCCTTTCCTTACTCTGTAGATAAAACGCTTGAGTATGCCGCAAACCAGGCGCGAACCCAAAATGGTAGCTTCATTTACTTAAGTGCCACTCCATCGAAAAAAATGCTGAGAGAAGTCCGTGCTAAAAAATTTGAATCTGTGGTGATCCCTGCCAGATACCACAAACATCCCCTGCCCGTTCCAAACTTGGAGTGGTGTGGGAAATGGGGGAAGCGGATAAAAAAAGACATGCTTCCGATGAATGTCCGAAATTGGGTGAGAATGCATATGGAGAATGGAAGCCCCATATTTTTGTTTGTTCCTGATATCGCTGTCTTAGAAAAAGTTACCGAAATCTTTGCAAAGGAATACGACCAGCTAGTGACAAGTGTGCATGCAAAAGACAAACAACGAAAACAGAAAGTCTCAGATTTCCGGGAAGGGAACATTAAAATGCTGGTGACTACAACGATTTTGGAGAGGGGAGTGACGGTAGCGGACGTTCAAGTTGGAGTGCTTGGAGCGGAGGACGTTGTTTTTTCAGAAAGTGCTCTTGTACAAATAGCTGGAAGGGTAGGCCGAAGCAGTCAATATCCAAGTGGAGATGTGCGTTTTTTTCACTATGGAAAGACAAATGAGATGGTTGCTGCAATTGACCAGATTAGGAGGATGAATTATCAAGCGAGGAAGAGGGGAATTTTTCAATGAATCAATGTTTGATATGCCAGGAGGATGTCACGTCTTCATTTGGTTGGGGCGCATTCTTAGGTTTGCACAAACCGGCCACTGTTTGTGAGGACTGCGAACAGGCTTTTCAAAAAATCAAAGGAGAGCTTTGCAGAATCTGCGGTCGGGAGTGGGGGATGGTTGCAGCCGAAAATAGGTATGGCGATCTCTGTTCTGACTGTTTTAGGTGGGAAGGTGATCCGGCCACAGCCGGTCTGCTTCAACAGAACCGATCCGTCTACCATTACAATGAACATATGAAGGATATATTATCAAGGTATAAATTCAGAGGGGATGCCGCTATCTCAAAAGTTTTCCAAGAAGCATTCACAAAGATGTTTAAAGAGGCATGCCAAAACGAGAACCCCATTGTTGTTCCCATCCCACTAAGTCCTGAACGGCTATATGAGCGCGGCTTCAATCAGTCATTTTTACTGGCAGAGCTTTTACCAGGCAAACCAGAAGAGTTACTCTCCAAAATCAGCTCAGAAAAACAATCAAAAAAAGCACGGTGGGAGAGGCTAGATCAGGAAAATACGTTCTTCGTCCCAGACTCTGAACAAGTAAAGGGTAAAAGCATTCTCCTCATCGACGACATCTACACAACTGGGAAAACCGTGCGCATGGCAGCGATGGTTCTGAAAAACGCCGGCGCTAAGGATATTTCCTCGTACACACTTGTTCGCAGTTAACATTTTCGTGACTCTTACGATATAAAGAATAAGAATTCATTGCTCGAAAGGGAGTTGCGTTATGTCTCAACTAGATAATTGCCCAAGCTGCGGTCAGATTTATGTGAAAAATGCGTTTCGAGAAGTCTGTGAAACGTGCTATAAAGAAGAGGAAGCGAAATATCAAACTGTTTATAAATACATCCGCCAACGAGAAAACCGGACCGCATCGATGGACCAAGTGGTGGAAGACACGGGTGTAGAGGAATACCTAATAATAAAATTCATCAGAAAAGGTCGTATTCAATTGGTTCATTTTCCGAATTTAGGCTATCCGTGTGACCGTTGTGGTAGGATTATTAGGGAGGACAAGCTCTGTCAAGGCTGTAAGAAAGATATACACGGGCAGCTTTCCCAATTGGAGCGCGAAGAAGAACGAAAACGCGCAGTTCGTGAAGAAGGAAAAACATACCACGTGGTAAATAAGAAGTTTTAATAAACATTGTGGCCTTTGTGCCGATAAAAAAGATAGACAAACTGTTCGGAAGGAAGGGATATTAAATGAAGATTAACAATTTAGGACCTTCAGGAATTAATCCATACAAAAATCAAATGAAACAGCAACAAGCTGCTAAAACAAACCAAACAAAAAGCGATCAAGTAGAAATTTCGAGTAAAGCAAAAGAGCTGCAAGAACGTTCCCAGTTCGCTGAAGCTCGTCAGGAAAAAGTTGCAAAACTGAAAATTTCTGTGGAGAATGGCACCTATCAAATCGACTCAAAATCCGTCGCCAATAAGATGATTGATTACTATTCAAATAAATAGAGCCTCAAAATAAGGAGAAGTTATGTCCATTCCAACCATCATAACCATACTTGAAAAAATGCATACCTTGCATGCCTACCTCTATGAACTTACGGTGCGGAAAGAAGAGATTGTAAAGGTGAACAAGGTAGAAGAACTACAACAAATTACAAGAGAAGAAAAGCAATATACGAGAGCGATTGTCCAGTTAGAAAAGCAACGAGCGGAACTTTCAGAGGGGAAAACGGTGACGGAGCTTGCAGAAGTGAGCACCCCGACCGAAAAACAGGCACTGCTTGACTTAAAAGCAGGGCTCACAGAAACGATTGGCAACATTCAAAAGCAAAATGAGCTCAATCAACTCTTACTTGAGCAATCCCTGCAATTTGTCACGATGACCTTGAATACCTTAAATCCGCAGCCGAATGCGGTAAACTACGAGAAACCTGCGAATACGAAAAAAAGTGTCAGTGCCCCAGCGCGCTCGCTGTTCGATTCAAGAGCTTAGGAGGAACATCCATGCGTTCAACATTTCATAGTCTCGAAGTTGCGAGACGTGGTCTGGTTACCCAGCAAACTGCCCTGCAGACGGTCGGTCATAATATTGCCAATGCCAATACTCCAGGCTACACAAGACAAAGAGTGAACTTTGTCCAGACAGAACCATATCCAGCTCCATCGTTAAACCGTCCGCAAATTCCAGGACAGATTGGGACCGGGGTAGAGGCGGGCAGCATCCAGCGAGTGCGAGAGAGTTTCCTGGATATCCAGTATCGCGGGGAAAACAATAAGCTTGGTTACTGGGAAGCAAGGTCTGATTCGTTGGAAAAGATGGAAGAGATCATGAATGAACCGTCAGAAACCGGTCTTTCAACTACTTTAGACCGCTTTTGGCAGGCTTTTCAAGACTTAGCTGTTAATCCTACTAATGCAGGTGCCCGGTCTGTAGTGAGGCAGCGTGGGTTGGCTGTAGCAGAAACGTTTCGCTTTTTGTCAGACTCCCTATCATCCGTTCAAGGCGATATCAAAAACGAGATGGATATCACACTAAAGCAAGTGAATGCTCTTAGCCAGCAAATCAATAACGTGAACAAACAGATTGGTGAACTTGAGCCCCATGGCTACCTTGCTAACGATCTGTATGATGAAAGGGACCGTTTGGTAGATGAGCTCTCACAGCTTGTTAATATTAAAACATCAAAAGTGGGAGCAGGCGGAAGTCCAAGCGCTCTTGCGGAAGGAAAGCTAACGATTGATTTAGTTGATGACTCCGGGCGCGCAATCGGCAACCTTGTCGATGCTACAAGTCTAAGAGTGAACAGTCTTTCTCTTGAGTTCCGCGCTGATACCGGGTTGGTGGACGGTTACAGGCTTGGGGATACAGGCTTCGGAATTGGCAGTATGCAGGCTTCCGGAAAGTTGCGTGGACTGATTGATTCCTACGGGTTTATGGAAGGCAATGCAGAAAAGGGGCTTTACCCTGATATGCTAAACCACCTTGATACAATATCCTATGAATTCGCACAAGAAATCAACAGGGTTCATGAATCCGGTTGGAGCATCTCGAGCATGGAAACCGGAGAACATACAGCGTTCAAATTCTTTGAGTTTAAAAATACAGACATTACTGCTGATAATAAAAAGAACGCTGCAAAGCTTTTCACTGTTTCAGCGGATATCGTTCAGTCTCTAGACAATATTGCTGCGTCCGGCTATAACAAGGGGATCATTACGACTGGGGAATTTCATGGGTATAACGGCGTGGAAAATGTCTCTGTTACCGTTCAGTCAACTGTAGATGCAGCTGGTGTTCAGCAGTTTACTTATACTGTATATGATGCAGCGCAATCGCCTAAACAAGAACTGAAGACATCGGGAAATTTTGCTAGTTTGGAAAAGCTTGGGGAAGGCTTATCGGAAGAGTTTGTGGATGCAAACGGAAACCCTTCCGTAAATTTTAATTTAGATAAAGTTCGTTTGGAGGATGTATCAAAAGGTAACTTTATTGCAGTAGACATTCCAAAAACTGGACAAGTCGGAGGTCGCGTTGGGGACGGAAGCAATGCGGTAGCCTTGGCAGAGGTAAAAGCACGTTCGCTTCAGCTAAATGGTGTTTCTACTACCTTTCAAAACTATTACGAAAGCGTAATCGGTGGATTGGCGGTTGATGCGCAGGAAGCAAACCGACTTTCCTACAACAGTGAAACATTGAGACTATCAGTCGACCAGCGTCGTCAATCGGTAAGCGGCGTGTCGCTTGATGAAGAAATGACGAGCATGATTCAGTATCAACATGCATACAATGCTTCAGCTCGAATGATCACGTTAACGGACGAACTGTTAGATAAAATAATAAACGGGATGGGAATAGGCGGAAGGTAGGTTAGATAGATGCGAGTAACGCAAAGCATGTTGACACAGAACTCTCTACGTCAATTGAGTACTAGCTACAGTAAAATGGGCAAGCTCATGGAGCAGCTCTCTACAGGTAAAAAGATTTCCAAGCCATCCGATGATCCTGTCGTGGCGATGAAAGGGATGTATTACCGTACAAACCTGACGGAGCTTGAACAATACAAACGAAACCTGAGTGAATCGTATGCTTGGATGGAAAATTCAGAAGCTGCATTGGATCATGTGCAAAGTGTGATGCACCGGGCGCGTGAATTGGTGGTGCAGGGCTCGAATGATACTTATTCTCCTGAAGACCGCCAAGCGATGGCAAAAGAGATCGAGCAGCTTAAGCACGACTTTGTACAGGTTGCGAACACGCAGGTTGCAGGAAAATATATATTTAACGGGACGGCAATTGATAAGACAAGAATTACTGATGCGAATGATCCATCGTCTGTAAGTACTGAAAACTCTCCGTTTGAGGTGGAAGTATCCCGTGGAATCAAGCTTCAGTCCAACATCAATTCAGAAAATGTTTTTAATAAGGATATGATGGAAGTTTGGAATGGTATTCAGTCGGCCCTTGAAACAAGCGATACGGATGCTTTGAAAGATCTGATGGGGCGCTTTGATAAGGCAGCTGATACAATTTCGGCAGAGCGTTCGGAACTTGGTGCCCGCTATAACCGTTTGGAGATGGTGGACAATCGGATTGGGTATCAGGAAGTGGTTGCAACACGGATCTTGTCTGACAATGAAGATGCGGATATTGAGAAGGTTATTACGGATTTGACGTCGCAGGAAAGTGTGCATCGTGCTTCGCTTGGTGTGGGAGCGCGTGTCATTCAGCCTTCGTTGTTGGATTTTTTAAGGTAGGGAGAGGAACTGTCTTGGAGGGAGCTGTTTAGGTGGCAGTTGTTTCTGGGGCAGTTTTTTGGTATTTGGTGGTCGGCCGCTGTTTCCACTCCAGGCTTCGCTTTCCTCGGGGTTTGTTCTTGAGTCTCCTTGTGGTCTCAACCTACCGCTACCTCCCGGCGGAGTCTGCGCCTTTCGCTCCAATAGCTATGTTATTTTTCTAAACATAAATAAAACCTTAAAAGAAATGGGTGATTACATGCTTTTTCCTCAAATTCGGTTACAGTCTACTTTTGCTCAGACTGAGCTTCAAATTCAGAAGCCGGTGCAGCAGATTGAGCAACCGAGAGCAGAGTTGAGTATCGAGCAACCAAAAGCGGAGTTGACGATAGAGCGGACCCCTGGGAGGTTGACCATTGATCAGACGCAGGCGAGAGAGGATATGGATTTGAAAAGTGTGGGTAGGCGGATAGAGGAAGCGGCACAGCTTGGTCGTCAGGATTGGTTGGCTGGTATTGCACGGGTTGCACAGGACGGTAATGAAATGATGCGGATTGAGGATGGCGGTGGGGCAATTGCTCGTCAGGCGAAGCGAAACAGTGAAGGTCCACCGAAAGAGTTTAATATTGGCTGGATTCCTTCGCACTTTAGTGTGAAAATTAATTATGAGCCTGGTAGCGTGGATATTCAAGTTCAGGAACGCAAGCCGGTTATTGACGCTAAGGTAAACAAGCCGGTGCACGAGTACACGCCAGGTTCCACACAGGTTAGCTTAGCCAACCATTCATCGTTGCAAATAGACTTTGAGAACCTACGCTATGTCGGCACTGCTGGCTACGAACAAAAAATATAAGGTTGTGAAACAATGAAAATAGAAACGAAGTATCATGGATTAATAGAGGTACAGGAAGAAAAAGTAATAAGGTTCCCGAATGGGCTGCCAGGTTTCTTGGAGGAGAAGGAGTTCGCGGTGATTCCTTTTTCAGATGACGGTACGTTTTTTATTTTGCAATCGGTCCAGACACCTGAGCTCGGATTTGTAATGACCAATCCATTCACATTCTACCCTGATTATGATTTTAACTTGGAGAACCAATCAGTAGAAGCTCTCGAACTGGATTCTGCTGAAGATGTATCTGTCTATTCAATATTGACAATGGCGGACCAGTTCCATCTTACAACTGCCAACTTACAGGCTCCTGTTGTTGTGAACATGAAAAGGAAGCTAGGAAAGCAAGTCATTCTTAAAGGAAGCCCATATCAAACGAAGCACTATCTATTTCCAGAAGCCATAGTCAAATAGAGAGGAGGAGATCACATGCTAGTATTAACTCGCAAGAAAGACGAAGCAATTAAGATCGGAGATGACATCGAAATCACCGTCCTCAGTATCAATGGTGATCAGGTGAAGCTCGGGATCCAGGCACCAAAGCATATTGAGATACATAGAAAAGAAATCTACCTATCCATCCAAGAGGAAAACAACGCAGCATCCCACTCCTCTCTTGATTTATTGAAAGCCTTAAGCAACCAACTAAAAAAATAATGATATTTGTAAAAAATTCTCTCTCCTCCTATAAACAGTTGTCGAGACAGGTCGATATATAACATGTAAGCAAATAGAATCAAAAGGCGGCCGATTTTTGACCTATCTGCAAATCTAACACCGATTACACAAGGACGTGAAATCGGCGACAACTCAAGGAGGAAAAATGTAATGAGAATTAATCACAATATCGCTGCGTTGAACACGCACCGTCAACTAGGTTCTGCAACAAATGCTCAAATGAAGTCTATGGAGAAATTGTCTTCTGGTTTACGTATTAATAAAGCTGGTGATGATGCAGCTGGTCTAGCTATCTCTGAGAAAATGAGAGCTCAAGTTCGTGGATTGGACCAAGCTTCAAAAAATGCACAAGATGGGATTTCACTAATTCAAACTGCAGAAGGTGCACTAAATGAAACGCATGATATTCTTCAACGTATGCGTGAGTTAGCTGTTCAATCATCTAATGATACAAATACAGATGCAGACCGAAGTGAACTTCAACGTGAAGTTGCTCAGTTAATTGAAGAGGTAGATCGAATTGGAAATAACACACAGTTCAACACAAAAGATATCTTGAAAACCGATCAAACTCTTGACATCAACATTGGATCAAATGCAGGTCAAGCATTGTCAATTACTTGGAAAGCTCAAACAAAAGCAGCTCTAGGGGAAGATGCAGTTGATATATCAGCAGTAAAAGTTGGTACAAAAGCTGATGCCCAAACAGCAATCACAACAATGGATAATGCAATTGCTTCTGTATCTAAATCCCGTTCTCAAATGGGGGCTTTCCAAAACCGTTTAGAACATTCTATAAATAACTTAAATACTTCATCTGAAAACCTAACAGCTGCTGAATCCCGTATTCGTGACGTAGACATGGCTAAAGAAATGATGGATCAAACTAAAAATTCTATTCTTTCTCAAGCTGCCCAAGCAATGCTAGCTCAAGCTAACCAACAACCACAAGGTGTTCTTCAATTATTACGATAAAAATAAAAGGAGAGATGACATTGAGCCATCTCTCTTTTTTATATAAAAAGGAGCATTAATAAATTATTATGAACCAGAAAATGTTAGTTCCTGAGTATTTGTCAACTTTTGAATGTATTGGTGATAAGTGCGAAGATAACTGTTGTCATGAAGGTTGGTTAATTACTGTAGAGAAAAAAACCTATAAAAAATATAAAAATCTAAAGGATAAAAGCTGGAATCAAAAACTAAGTGAAAATGTTAAGAGAAATAAGGATTATATTGATGATGCGAATTATGCATATATTCGTTTAAATGAACAAAGATCTTGCAGTTTTTTAACTGAAAAAGGACTTTGCAGTATTCACAAAGAATTAGGTTCAGATTATCTTTGTGATACTTGTAAAATATATCCAAGGGTAAGGAATAAAGTTCATGGTGATTGGGAACAATCATTATCTACATCATGTCCTGAAGCTGCAAGGAAAATTCTATTTTTAAAAGAGGGTATTACCTTCACTTATAAAGACTTTCCTAAACCTAAACTATTATCTGAATCTATTGAGAAGACAATTGGAAATGAAAATTATCTTAATAGTTATTGGGAAATTCGGGCTTTTATTATTGAAATACTTCAAGATCGAAATTATCAACTAGAAAACAGACTCACGTTAGTAGGGTATTTTATAGATAATTTGAATGAAGTGAACAAGGCATCTCGAAATATAAAGAATTTAATTGAAGACTTCAAGTCCTTATTACAAAATGGGGAATTAAATGAAGTGTTTACTGAAAATTGTAATGTTATAGATAGGATACATCATTTTCTAACTTTTATTAAAACCAGGTTTCAAAATCCCTTTATGAATAAAAATTTTAAAAAACATGTAAATAATACTATTGAGGGTTTGAGTTTGAATGTAAATGATATTGATATTATTAAAAGTGAGAAAGTTTTTAGAAATGCCGATGTGCAATATAAAAAGTTTCTAGAAAAAAAAGGATATGTTTTAGAAAACTACTTAGTTAATGTATTATATAACTCTTTAATGCCTAAAAGTGAGAATCCATTATTGGATTATGCAATATTAACTAACTACTATTTCATTTTAAAAACTATAATTCTTGGGTATATTGCTCTGGAAGAAGAAATAACAGACGATTTACTAGTAAATTTAATCTATTCTTTTGGTAGGAGTATAGAAAACTACAAACATTTTCAAGTTTTTATAGATGAAGTCTATCCAAAAGATGAGATTTCTCTACTAAATATAATCAGAACTACAATATAATTGATAGCACCTCTACTATAGCAGAGTTGAATATACTAATTCCCGCAGTCCTCGTTATTGCTGTTGATGAGGTAATGGGGAGTGATTTAAATCAGAACCATTTTAGTTCTGTAATTATATTACTTACCTAACCATCCTCATTGAAGTAGAACAGGCAATAAAAACTTTTATTTCATTATGAGAGGCCATATCCCTTGGAGGCCTCTTATATATATTATTTTCCTACTAGAAATTTACACCTCCTACTTCACTACTCTCTATACATTCCGATATTAATAAAAGATAATAAATTTTTCACGGAGGGAACCCGTATGCACATTTCGCCAATAGGAGGCGGCAGCCTAGATTCCACAACTAGAACGCAAGCTCAAGATATAGTTTCAACAAAAATAGATGTATCAATTAAGGAAACGAAGGAGACTAAACCTGAACAGAATAGAAAACAGATGGAAACAATTGTCGACAGCATGAACGATTTTATGAAGCCGATGAATGTGTCTGTACGGTTTGAGTTGCATGATGAGTTGAATGAGTATTATGTGACGGTGGTGGATGTTGCCACAGATGAGATTATACGGGAGATACCTTCCAAGAAGTTTTTAGATATGTATGCAGCGATGACCGAGTATATGGGGTTGTTTGTTGATAAAAAGATTTAGGTGGTGAAGGATATGCGGTTAACTGGATTTCAGAGTGGGTTGGACATTAATCAGATGGTCAGTGATTTGATGAAGGCCCAGCGTATGCCAATGAATAAACTGACACAGCAGAAGCAGCTGCTGGAATGGAAACGGGACGATTATCGCGAGACGAATAGATTGTTGAACGATTTTCGTAATCTGTCTTTTGATATGACCTTGCAGAAGACTTACTCGCAGAAGACGGTTACTTCTACAAATGATAAAGTTTCAGCAACTGCAAGTTCCTCTGCTTCCAATGTTTCGTATACACTTTCGGATGTGCAGATTGCAAAAGTGGCTACCAATTCCTCCACTGCATCCGCCATGAAGGATAGTACCACTAAATTAGATGTGACTACTAGTTTGTGGGAGCAGCGAGATAAGTTCGGGAGCTTTCAGACGAAAACGGTAACAGACGCTGCTATAGCTACTGGGGAATCTACATTTACTATAGGCGGGAAGGTGGATGGGAGCTCTTTAGATACTATTACTGTGAGAATGGCAGAAGGATCAACGCTAGTTGATTATGAGGTCATCACTAGCTCAGCAGGTGATATTGTTGGGAATCAAGTCTATCTGAACCAAGAGACAGGAGAATTCACTTTTGGTTCTGCCTTTGCGGAGGATGTAACAGTAGAGCCAATAAATATTGCTGCCTTTGACTTTGAGTTTAAGATCACAACATATAACCAAGCGGGGGTAGCGGTACCGCAAACATTCTTTTTTAATGGCGATCAGTCCATGGATGATATTGTAAAAGAAATCAACAATTCCAACCTTGGCCTTACTGCATTTTATGATGAATTTAAAGGTGGATTGGTGATTGCAAAAAGAGAAGCAGGTTCCTTCAATCCCTCGGCTACTGGGAAGGAAATTGAATTTGAAGGCAACTTTTTAACTGGTGTCATGAACCTTGATCAAGCGACAGAAACTGGAGGGACACCGGCTACCGTAACCATCAATGGAGTTGTCACGGAACGGAATTCCAATACCTTTACCATTAATGGCGTCACATTCACCTTAAAAGGAGATATGCCTGGTCAATCTGCTGTCATCAACGTCGCAAATGATACGGACCAAACGTTTGATGCAGTGAAAAATTATATTACTAAATATAATGAACTGATCGAAAAAATTAATGAAAAAACTGGCGAGCCTGTTTATCGTGATTATAAGCCTCTATCAGATGAGGAAAAAGAATCGTTGTCGGAAAAACAGATTGAACAGTGGGAAGAGAAGGCTAGAAGTGGATTGTTAAGAAATGATTCCATAATAACTTCTGGTTTAGGCAAAATGAGATCTGCTTTGTATGAGTCTGTTTCAGGCTTATCGGGGCAATACGATCAGCTTGCTCAGCTCGGGATCACAACAAGCTCGAATTACCGTGATAAAGGAAAACTTATTATTGATGAGGATAAGTTGAAGGCTGCCATTGCTAATGATCCTAATTCTGTCATGCAAATGTTTACCTCAAATGGTGAAAACGGAACAGGCCTGGGAATAGCACGCAAGCTACGTGACGCAGCCGAATCCACTATAAAAGGCATCGAAGCGCGCGCAGGCAACGCATCACGTACCGCTCAGCAATTTACCATCGGACGTGAACTACTAAACGTCGACCAACGCATTTCCGCGTTTGAACGAAGAATGCAAACCGTAGAAGACCGTTACTGGCGTCAATTCACCGCTATGGAAAAAGCGATTGGACAATCAAACCAACAATCCACGCAATTAATGAGTCAATTTTTCAGTGGCTGATAACAAGGAGTGAACAACTATGGCAATGAAGAACCCCTACCAAGCCTACCAGCAAAATTCCGTCAACACTGCTACGCCTGGTGAGTTGACGTTAATGCTTTACAACGGGGCAATTAAGTTTATGAAGCTTGCCAAAAAGGGAATGGAAGACAAGGATATTGAAATGAAAAATACGAACCTGATCAAGGCGCAGAAAATTGTTCAGGAACTAATGGTCACATTGGATACGAGTCATGATGTGGGGAAATCGATGATGACGATGTACGATTATTTGAACCGTCGTCTAATTGAAGCAAATCTGAAAAATGATTCTTCCATGGTGGACGAAGTGGAAGGTCATATGATGGAGTTCCGTGATGCTTGGAAACAGGTTATTCAATCAAGTCGTCAGCAAGCATTTGCTCAAGGTGGACGGGCGTAATGAACGTCGTTGAAAACCTCGATAAAGTAACTACTCACCTATTGACGTTATTGAATGGACCTTTACCAACCGAAGAGAGCCGTGACGCTTTCTTGGAAGAGATAGATAAAGTGTTGCAAATCAGAGATTCTTTGCTTCAACGGCTTGCTCCACCTTTTTCAGAAGCAGAAATGGCACTCGGTAAAAAGGTGGCCGTTGCCAGTCAACAGGTAACCCCGAAGCTTGAAACGTTTCATAAACAGTTAAAGCAAGAGTGGGCCCAAATCCAGCAATCCAAAAAGACTGCCAAGGCATATGGGCAAGCATACAATTCTCCGACAGCAGATGGAATGTATTATGACAAAAGAAACTAGGTGTAGAGGATGGCAGATTTAACTGAAGGTGAATTTTACTTATTAAAGAAATATAATGCTCTGCTTGAGACGGTGGAAGAAGCTTTCGACTATTTGAGCGACGATAACCGTAATGCCTCTACACCTGTCACACGCCAAATTGTAATGGACAGTTACGAGGCAATTGGTAAAATTGCAGAAGCTCACGTGAATCTCGTCCTTCTTTTTGAAAAGAACGAAGAAGCCCTTCAAGTTATTGCCCAATTCGGTGACCTTGTCGATGAACTAGAACAAATCGGCCATTTCGAACAAAACACCGTCCCTGAAAAAGAAGCATTACAAACCTATATCAAACCAGCATACGAAACCTGGAAAAACCAAATTCAACACCATATCATCCCCTACATCGCCCACTAACCCTCCAAAATTTTGGAGGGTTTTTATTATCTACTTTAGTGAAAGGGATATATAAGTACATTTAAATACCCCCTGTTTCCTGCAGTGCAGGGTGTTCGACTCCAGCGGGGGGAAAAGGTTGGTTGAGACCCCGCAACGAAGTGAGGAGGCTCAAGCACCTTCCCGCGGAAAGCGAACACCCGGAACGAAAGGAAATAGAAGTTAAAGAGAATTCTTCAATTTTTCATGAAAGTTTTTTTATCTCCCCGCATATACTTGTTTCACCCCACTAGAACAAGCCAAACTCAGCCTTTCACAAATTCTTAACAAATCTTTTACGTTTAAGCAGGAATTCTGTTGGGTATTGTAGAAATATGTTTACATAAGCTTCACGCAAGCTTAACCTTTCTTATCAAAGAAAGGAAATGTAGGCAGATTGTTTGGATGCAAGATAAATCCAAACAGGAACAAAAGGAGGAGTTCGATTTATGAAGTACAACGTACGCGGTGAAAACATTGAGGTAACTCCAGCAATCCGAGATTATGTAGAAAATAAGATCGGGAAGATTGAACGCTATTTTGATTCCACAGACAATGCAGAATGCAAAGTGAATCTGAAAGTCTACAACAACCAACAAAAAATTGAAGTGACCATTCCTATGACAGGCCTAGTGTTACGTGCAGAAGAAAGTCACGATGATCTCTACGCAGCGATAGACCTCGTCGTAGATAAACTAGAGCGACAAATTAGAAAACATAAGACAAAGGTCAACCGTAAACTTCGCGATACTGGTTCACCTAAATACTTATTTAACGAAGTGATTGATAACGGAGCACCGGCTCATGTGGCGGTAGCAGATGAAGAGGACGAAGCAGATTTGGTTCGTACAAAGCGTTACAACTTGAAACCAATGGACAGCGAGGAAGCAATTTTGCAGATGAACTTGCTAGGCCATAGCTTCTTCGTATTCCTAAACGCTGCGACAAATGAAACGAATGTCGTGTATAAGCGTAACGATGGGAAATATGGATTGATTGAATCCTATTAATAAGTAGATACGTTAAATGAAAGGGGGTCCTATGTGGGCCTCTTTTTTTGTCGTAATTTCTCGGGAAATGATGCAGGTATTTGTCGGAAATGATCATTTGTCACTTCCCATTTGTGATAAAATATTCTTGAAGAGTATTGGAGGATATTGGTTCTCTGGGAAATGGAGAGAGAAAGAATGTTATTAAGAAAATTATCGGCAGCATTGTTTTCAAGTATTGTATTATCGTTAGGGTTATTTTTCATGAGCTTTTGGAATTCAGAGGAACTGGGGTTAATTATTACGGTTCTGTTTTTCTCCTTATTTGGAAACTACATTTATGGTGTGCCAGTTTCCTTTCTATCTGAATTTCTTACGGAAAGTCTAACCGAGAGCAGAGTTTATGTTGCAGGGTTTATTTACGTATTTTTTGCATATATAACAGTAACCATGATAGGTGGTTTTGCATTTTTTTCGATAATTTGTGCTGTATTGTTCTATTTGATTGATGAGGGAATTAAGGTTGTTAAAGATACACCAAATGACAAAAGTAAAAAGCTTGAATTCTTTAAATTACTGGTTGTCATTCCGTTTGCTGCATTGGCGATTTGGGGTGTGAATGTTCAAGAAAGTACTACAACAAGTACTGACGAGGAGACAAATACCATATATTTAATTCCTAAAGGATATGAGGGATCGGTGGTTGTCTTATATAAAGTGCAAAATGAAAAAAGTATAGCAAAAGAGGATGAGTTCTTTATGATTCCTCTAAGTGTGGAGAAACTTCCAACATTAAAAAGGACAGATATTGAGGAGTATGCTATTTTCCAAACGTCTAGTGAAAAGAGATATGGAATAGTAACCGATAAATATTTCTATGTAGATGAACAAGGAAACAGGTCGGAGATTGAAGCGTCCTGTCTTCACCTTGGACCTAGTATAAGTTCGGATATGGGAACGAAATACGAGGTATTGCAAGTAACAAATTCGAGTTGCGGTCAGGAATTTCAGAGGTCTGGTAAGGAACGGTTTGACGCGCAGGCAAGAGAAGTATTAAAGTATTGGGGTCATCATCAATTTTAAGAATTAAAAAAGCACTGCGCATTTGCAGTGCTTTTTCATGTTTATATATTAGTCACGTAATAACTGATCTACTACAAAATCAGGTACAGAAGCTTCTCCACCTAAAATAGTAAAATTGTTGATGTTGTACTTTTCTACAGCCAACATGGTTGCTTCAGGAGCTTCATTCGGATTAACCAATAATAATGGAGATCCAAAGTAACCTGCAAGTACAGAACCTGTTAAAGCATCTGCAAATCCTCTACCGTTTGCAACAAATACGTGCATAGGATCCATTCCTAATTCTTCTATAACATTTGCTGCTGTTTCATAACGGTTTGCACCGAAGATACGTGTGTGGTTCGGGAAATCTTTTTCTAGTGATTTACCAATTGCAGCATGACCACCGATTACAAGTGTTTCAGAAGCTTTGCTTAATACTGTTTTTGTAGATGCAGGGACTTTGTCCAGAGCTACCAATAGAATTGGAAGTTGATTCATCGCTGCATAAGGAGCAATGGATAGAGCGTCTGGGAAATTTTTCCCGTTTACCACTACTACTTGGTCATGTTGAGAACCTAATCGGTCAGCAATCTTTTTAGCTGTTTCATAACGATCCGTTCCGCTGATTCTATCAATCTCGATGTCTAGTGCTTTAAGTTGATTTACTACTTTCTCAGAAACTGCAGCTTTTCCACCAAGAATAACTACTTTCCTTGCACCTAAACGAAGGATTTCTTCTTTTGTAGCGGCATGTAATGTTTCAGGGCGAGTTAATAGGATAGGTGCATCCAATGCATATGCTAAAGGACCGCCAGCAAGTGCGTCAGGGAAGTTCAAACCATTTGCAAGTACCACTGTATCTGCTTCAAACCAGCCGGACATGGAGATCTCTACAGCTGTTTCAAATCTTGATTGACCCGAAAGTCGATCAGCAAATTTAGAACCGTCATGAATAATCATTAGATCTTCATTTTTTTCAAGTTGTTTAATTAATTCCAAGGATTGATCGTTTAAGGGATTTTCAAATAAGAAGATCATACCTTCTTTCATATCTTTCAATGGAGTGATATCCGTGATGTTGTTTCCCGAAAGGTCCAACATTCCAGAAGTCCATCCTTTAAATGCGGATATGTCTGAGATGTTATTGTATCCAAGAGATAGGTAAGTTTCGTTAAACCCACTAAGTGGTTTGACGTTTTCAATATTATTTAAGGAAAGCTCTAAGTGTTGGATTTGCGTCAAGTTTGTAAATGGTGTTAAGTCAGAAATATTGTTGTTGTCTAGGAGAACGAACTCAAGGTTGGTACCGTATTTCTCTAAACCTTCTAGACTGGTAATACCATATTCAGAACCATATAATTCTGTAAATTTTTCGAAACTATTCTCATCTAGCTCGTCCACTTCAAGACTGTCCTTTACAGCTTGTTCAAGATTGGTATCTTTAAAGAAAGAGCCAGAAGCATTTGCAACAGGAGTAGAAAGTGACGATAGCACGAAAATAAAGGCCAGGGCAACGACAAAAAATTTACTTTTCAACACGCTTTGTTCCTCCGATTTTGTCAAATATTTTGTTGTGACAGAATGATTATAGGGCCATTTTACTGAAAATGGAATACCCATTAGCGAAAAATATAATTGTTGTTTCGACAAAAATCTGCTTGACAAATTAGGAGAAGTGTAAATCGTTGAGGCAAATCTGGTAATAAGTTGTACCCACCCCCAATAAGTGTTAAAATTTATATATTATTTAGGCTATAAGACTATAGTTACAGAGGAGCGTTTGTATGCTTGGTTTATTGAATAAAGTGTTTGATATGAATAAGCGTCAATTGAAGCGTCTGGAAAAGATGGCGGATCAGATAGATTCCCTAGGTGCCGATGTGGCAAGGCTTACGGATGACCAGTTAAAAGAGAAAACGGCTGAATTCCAAAGCCGTTATCAAAAAGGTGAGAAACTCGAGGACATGCTGGTAGAAGCTTTCGCGGTTGTTCGTGAGGCATCCAAGCGCGTTCTCGGACTTTATCCTTATAAAGTGCAGCTTATGGGTGGTGTTTCCTTGCATGAAGGAAACATTTCCGAGATGAAAACAGGGGAAGGTAAAACGTTAACGGCAACTATGCCAGTTTACCTGAACGCAATTACTGGAAAAGGTGTACACGTTGTAACAGTCAATGAATACTTGGCAAGCCGTGACGCGACGGAAATGGGGCAACTGTATGAGTTCCTTGGCCTTACTGTTGGGTTGAACCTGAACGGACTGTCTCGTGATGAAAAAATTGAAGCTTATAAAGCGGATATCACATACGGTACAAACAATGAGTTTGGATTTGATTATTTGCGTGACAACATGGTGTTGTACAAAGAGCAAATGGTACAGCGTCCTCTTCACTTTGCCGTAATCGATGAGGTTGACTCCATTTTAATTGATGAAGCGCGTACACCATTGATCATTTCTGGTAGTGCCCAAAAGTCTGCAGCTTTGTACATTCAAGCAAACGCGTTTGCTCGTACATTGGTGAAAGATGTCGATTACACGTATGATGTGAAAACAAAGGGAGTTCAGTTAACAGAGGACGGTATTACGAAGGCAGAGAAAGCGTTCGGGATCGAGAATCTGTTCGATATCGCCAATGTTACCTTGAACCATCATATTAACCAGGCCTTAAAGGCACATGTAACGATGCATCATGATGTGGATTATGTGGTGCAAGAGGGCGAAGTTGTCATTGTTGACCAATTCACAGGACGTTTGATGAAAGGCCGCCGCTATTCAGATGGACTTCACCAAGCGATTGAGGCAAAAGAAGGCTTGGATATCCAAAACGAAAGTATGACACTTGCGACAGTTACATTCCAGAACTACTTCCGTATGTATGAAAAGCTTGCCGGAATGACTGGTACAGCGAAAACAGAGGAAGAGGAGTTCCGAAATATCTATAATATGAGCGTTATTGCGATTCCGACGAACAAGGACATTGTACGTGATGACCGTGCCGATCTTATTTTCAAATCGATTGAAGGCAAGTTCAATGCGGTGGCAGATGATATCGCTGAGCGTCATAAAAATGGACAACCTGTCCTTGTTGGTACAGTTGCCATTGAAACGTCTGAAGTTATTTCTAAACTTTTAACAAAGCGCGGAATTAAGCATGACGTATTGAATGCCAAAAATCATGCGCGTGAAGCGGATATTATCCTTGGTGCTGGTCAAAAGGGTTCTGTAACGATCGCCACAAACATGGCCGGTCGTGGTACGGACATCAAGCTTGGCGAAGGTGTGAAAGAGGTTGGTGGTCTAGCTGTTATCGGTACAGAGCGTCATGAATCCCGTCGTATTGATAACCAGCTTCGTGGACGTTCCGGACGTCAAGGAGACCCTGGTGTGACACAATTCTACCTTTCCATGGAAGATGAATTGATGCGCCGCTTTGGTTCTGACAATATGAAAACGATGATGGAACGTTTGGGTATGGATGATACGCAGCCGATCCAAAGTAAAATGGTTTCCCGTGCTGTGGAATCTGCTCAAAAACGTGTAGAAGGTAACAACTTTGATGCACGTAAGCAGCTTCTACAATATGATGATGTTCTTCGTCAGCAACGTGAAGTTATTTACAAACAACGTTTTGAAGTATTGGATTCTGAGAACTTACGAGAAGTCGTCGAAAGAATGCTTGTTTCTGCAATTGAGCGTCAAGTAGGTCTTTATACGCCAAAAGAAGAAGTTCCAGAGGATTGGAACCTGCAAGGAATCGTTGACTATGTAGATGCAAACCTTTTAGAGGAAGGTGCAGTTACGTTAAACGATCTTCGTGGTAAAGAGCCGGAAGAAATGTCTGAGCTAATCATCGAGAAAGTGAAAGCTCGCTATGATGAAAAAGAGCAGGAGCTTACTGCGGAACAAATGCGTGAGTTCGAGAAAGTTATCGTTCTTCGTGCGGTGGACAGCAAGTGGATGGATCACATTGATGCAATGGATCAGCTGCGTCAAGGTATTCACCTACGTGCATACGGACAAATTGATCCGCTTCGTGAGTATCAGTTCGAAGGATTTGCCATGTTTGAAAACATGATTGCTTCCATCGAAGAAGATGTAGCCAAGTATGTCATGAAGGCGCAAATCCGTAACAACCTGCAACGTGAAGAAGTGGCAAAAGGCCAAGCGGTTGTTCCAAAAGAGGGCGGCGGAGAGCCTCCAAAGAAAAAACCAGTGAAAAAAGTGATGGACGTTGGCCGTAACGATGCTTGCATCTGCGGAAGCGGAAAGAAATATAAAAACTGCTGCGGAAACTAATGGCAGTTTTGGGAAGAGTGGGGCTTATTTGGCCTCACTTTTTCCATGTTAAAGAGCACTTGGATTTTTTGTGGAATAGCTAATTTTAAACCAACGTTTGAATAAGTGAAAATGGAAATGCAGGAGTTCCAATGGGTCCAGCTGTTCTATTCGGAATTAACTTTTGAAATTGCTATTGTAGGATAGGTTGTTATTTGGAGATTTTTTAGTGTTTTTACTACTCTAAAATAATACTTTTTAAACCAACGTTTGAATAACCGAAAATAGAAAATGAGGTTTCCCAATGGGTCTAGCGGTCGTGTTTCGGATTAACTTTTGAAAAAGCTATTTTTGTAAAGGAAATATATGCTTTAGCCAGCTTTCATCGTTTCATCTGTTGAACACAATAGCTCAGGTACTTTTTTATTTGAACGAAATAGGATAATATAGACTATTAGTTGCCCTGTTCGTTTAATAAGGGTTAAAATCCGTGTAAGTGAAAATTTTATGAGGTGAAATAAATGGAATTAGTAGAGATTCGTCAAGAGTTAGAAAAAATGGCTAAGCGATTAGTCGAGTTTAGGGGGTCTCTTTGACTTAGAGGCCAAAGAACGTCGTATTGCGGAACTTGATAATGAGATGTCCAATCCGGAGTTCTGGAACAACCAGAGCACGGCGCAGGTGGTCATCAACGAAGCAAATGCATTGAAAGAACCTGTCGGGCAATTTCATGAGTTGAGTGAGAACTATGAAAATCTGCAACTGACTTATGAATTGGTGAAAGAGGAGCCGGATGCGGAGCTGCAAGCCGAGCTAGGCAGTGAAGTGAAAGCAGTGGCCGAAGATTTCAACAAGTTTGAACTTCAATTATTATTAAGCGGTGAGCATGATAAGAACAATGCCATCCTTGAACTTCATCCAGGTGCTGGCGGTACCGAGTCACAAGACTGGGGTTCCCTGCTCTTACGTATGTACACTCGTTGGGCGGAGCGTAAAGGCTTTAAGGTGGAGACGCTTGATTACCTGCCAGGAGACGAAGCGGGAATAAAGAGTGTAACACTACTTATTAAAGGTCACAATGCGTATGGATACTTGAAAGCGGAAAAAGGGGTACATCGTCTTGTACGTATCTCTCCATTCGATTCTTCTGGCCGCCGTCACACAAGCTTTGTTTCTTGTGAAGTTATGCCGGAGTTTGACGATAACATTGAGATTGATATCCGTACGGAAGACTTGAAAATTGATACGTACCGTGCAAGTGGAGCGGGTGGACAGCATATCAATACAACCGATTCTGCGGTTCGTATTACACATATCCCAACCAATGTGGTTGTAACGTGTCAAACAGAGCGTTCACAGATTAAAAACCGTGAGCGTGCGATGAAAATGTTGCAAGCTAAGCTTTATCAGAAGAAGTTGGATGAGCAGCAGGCGGAACTGGATGAAATCCGCGGCGAGCAAAAGGATATCGGCTGGGGTTCCCAGATTCGTTCCTATGTGTTCCATCCATACTCCATGGTAAAAGACCACCGAACAAACACGGAGGTCGGCAATACACAAGCGGTTATGGACGGAGATTTAGATCCGTTTATTGATGCATATTTGAGATCAAAACTTTAAAAAATTATGGTAACACCTCTGGCCTTTGTTTGCTGGGGGTGTTTTTGTGTGCTCTAAAAATAGTAAGGAAAGTATAGTGGGAAAACTTAAGGTTAATCTAAAGGAAATGTATGCATGTTGGAAATGCATGTCCATTAACGCTTTACCACGTTATACCAATGCCATTTACACCCTTATAATCGCGTGCTATACTCTTGCTCGTTGTGTGTATTTTAGAAAGATTTGGGGGTCTTAACGTTGAGTCGTAAAAATAGAAATGGGTATCAAGTGAATCCCGTATATCAGCGGGTAAAAGAATATACATATGTAGTCTTGGGGTCTGCGATTGTGGCGCTGGCGTTCAACATGTTCTTACTGCCGAATCAGGTTGCTTCCGGCGGAGTAAGTGGAATCAGTACCATATTGAAATCGCTCCTCGACTGGGAACCAGGAATTGTGCAGCTATGCTTTAACATCCCGCTCTTTTTAGCAGGGGTGATTCTTCTTGGAAAACAATTTGGTCTTAAAACATTAGTGGGAACGATTACACTTCCATTGATCGTTCTTTGGACAAGTAATATTACGCCGGCTACAGAGGATCCGTTGCTTGGATCATTGTTTGGAGGTATAGGTGTCGGACTTGGGCTTGGGCTGGTTTTCCGTGGTCGTGCTTCCACCGGTGGAACAGACCTTGCCGCACAGATTATCCATAAATATACAGGGCTGACGCTTGGTGCTTGTGTCGCAATGATTGACGGCCTTATTGTTATTTCTGCAGGGATCGTGTTCGATTTGGAGCTTGGGATGTATGCTCTTATTGGTCTTTTTGTGACATCCAAAACGATCGACTTCGTTCAAGTGGGCTTAGGGTATTCCAAGATGGCCATCATCATCACTAAGAAGGAAGAGGAAGTGAAGGGTGCCATTCTTACAAAAATAGACCGTGGGGTTACAAAGCTCGCTGCATATGGGGGATACACGGAAGCGGAGTTGCCTGTCTTAATGTGTGTGGTGGACCAGACAGAATTCACAAAATTGAAACAAGTGGTACGAACCATTGATCCTTCTGCATTTGTGGTCGTAACCAACGCTTCTGAAGTGTTGGGTGAGGGTTTTAAAAGAGAGTAAATAGGATATAATAAAAGCAATCTTGGTAATTATTACATCTCAAAATTGGGGGACCTACCTATGAAAAAGTATTTTATGGCATTTGTTCTTGGAGCTTCTCTCTTAACGCTTGCGGCTTGTGGCGGTGGCGAAGAGGAACAGGAAACTTCAGGCGGTGGCGAGTTCACCATGGTGGAAAATGAAGAAGCACAACAACTGTTCCAAAGTTGTATTGGCTGTCATGGCAAAAACATGGAGGGCGCAAGTGGTCCTAACCTTCAAAAAGTAGGAAGTAAGTACAGTCAAGAAGAAATTGAAAGCATCATTAATAACGGTCAAGGAAACATGCCTGCAGGACTTGTACCAGAAGAAGATGCGGCTGTTTTAGCTGAATGGTTGGCACAGCACAAATAAGAATGAACCGAACTCTCCTGTTTTTGGGAGGGTTTTTTTTATGTACTTTTTACCTACATATTTTCTTGAAAAAATAGTCTTATTAGAGTATTTTTGTTGGGTATTTGTGGAAGTTTATGAGTTCTTTATAACTGAATTGTCGGAATTGTTCGTTTAATACACTAAAGTATATTGAAAATTTAGACTCTTGAAAATATAATTTGGTTTGTAAAGATTTTGGACAATCGTAAGTAATTGGTACTTAAGTATTTGTCTAGAAATTTTACACTAGGAATATATACATCATAGGGGAGTGGGATGATTTGAAGCAGAAGTTTATTGCAGCATTTATGCCTTTGTTGGTTTTGGTACTGGTTTTCAGTACTTTTGCCACAAACGGTGTTTCTGCTAACACAGGAAAAGAAAACCTTGAGTTAGCAACATTACAAGGAGATTTTGATTTATCATCCTCCAAAGCAGTTAAGGTTATTGTCGAATTACAAGAAGAGTCAATTGTCGAAGCTAAGCACAATGGGAAAAAACAGTCTAAACAGAATCTGAAAAGTGCTCGTGATAAAGTGAAAAAAGAAGTAGCAGACCGCACTTCTAAAAGTAAAGTGGAACGTGAGTATGATTATGTATTCTCTGGTTTCTCGCTTGAGGTTCCTGCAAACGAGATTCCTAGTCTACTAGCGACTCCGGGTGTTAAAGCAGTTTATCCGAATGTAGAGTATACAACAACTGAGGTTGTGACGGAAGAAGAATTCAGCCCGGCAATGGTTGATTCTGCACCATTCATCGGTTCAAACGAAGCATGGGACCTTGGATTCACAGGTGAAGGTGTAAAAGTTGCAGTCATTGATACGGGAGTCGATTACACTCATCCAGATTTAGCACCTAACTTTAATGAGTATCTTGGTTGGGACTTTGTAGATAACGATGCAGACCCACAAGAAACACCAAAAGGTGACCCTCGCGGAGCACAAACAACTCATGGTACCCACGTTGCTGGTACAGTTGCGGCAAATGGACAAATCAAAGGTGTGGCACCTGACGCTACATTACTTGCATACCGTGTACTTGGACCTGGTGGAAGCGGATCTACAGAAAATGTAGTGGCAGCGATCGAACGTGCTGTTCTTGATGGAGCAGATGTGATGAACCTTTCCTTGGGGAATTCTTTAAATGCGCCAGACTGGGCAACTTCCATTGCGCTAGATCAAGCAATGGCTGAAGGAGTTGTAGCAGTAACATCGAACGGTAACGCTGGTCCAAACAACTGGACGGTAGGTTCTCCGGGAACTTCCCGTGAAGCAATTTCTGTAGGTGCTACTCAGCTACCTTACAACGTGTATACAGCAGTTACTACATCTTCTGACGGTGTATCTTATGCTTCCTCTGCAGTACAAGGTTTTCCATCTGAGGAAGAACTACTTGGATTAAATGGTCAAGCTCTTGACTTAGTGGAGGTAGGATTTGGGGCACCTGCAGATTTTGCAGGAAAAGATTTAACAGGGAAAGTTGCTCTAATTAGTCGCGGAGCTGGTATCGCATTTGTTGATAAAGCGACGGAAGCTAAGAAAGCAGGAGCTGTTGGAGCCGTTCTTTATAATAATGTGGAATGGGTTATGCCTTTAATCCCTGGAATGGCTGTACCTACTATCATGCTGAATAAGGCTGATGGTGAAGCATTAAAAGCAAAAGCTGCTGATGTAACAGTAAGTTTTAACATTGCCTTTGCTGAAAGAGTAGGGGAAACAATGGCAGGATTCTCATCTCGCGGGCCGGTTGTGGACACTTGGATGATCAAGCCTGACGTATCTGCACCTGGTGTAAATATTGTAAGTACAGTACCTACTTTCAATCCTGATGCACCGCACGGTTACGGAGCTAAGCAAGGTACAAGTATGGCATCTCCTCACGTAGCTGGTGCTGCAGCGGTAATCCTGCAAGCGAACCCTGAGTGGGGCGTGTATGAAGTAAAATCTGCACTAATGAACACGGCAGAAAAATTGATTGATCCTGCAACTGATGAAGAGTATGCACACAACTCTCAAGGTGCGGGAAGCATTCGCGTAGTAGATGCGCTTCAAGCTGAAACGTTGGTGAACCCTGGAAGTTATTCTTTCGGAGTTTTCGATAAGAAGAAAGGCAAGCAAACAGAAAGTCAAAAGTTCGAAATTCAGAACTTGTCTAATGAAGATAAAAACTACAGTGTAGAATTCACTTTTAAAAATGAAGTAGGCAAATACGTTAAAGCAAAAACTAGCAAAAACACAAAAGTAAAAGCTGGTAAGAAACAAAAGGTAAACGTAAATGTCCAAGTGGATGCTTCCAAACTTGAGCCTGGTTACTATGAAGGACACCTCCTTATCTCAGAAGGCGGCAACACAATTCAAGTTCCTACTATTCTATTTGTAGGAGAGCCAGATTATCCTCGTGTCACTCACTTTGGTTTCACACCAATGGGTGATAACAATTTTGAATTCTACTCTTACCTTCCAGGTGGAGCGGAAGAATTGCAAGTATGGGTGTACACTGCTACATCTACTGGTGGATTAGGGTCTTACGTAGGAGATGCACTATACGAAGCTGATCTTGGCAAAGGCTACAACTACCATGACTGGGATGGCACCCTAGTTGACGGCACACAACTAGATGCAGGCAACTACCGCATCGCAGTCTACGCCAAAAAAGGCAACCTCGACAGAGCAATCCTAGCAACAAACGTCCTAACCATTCAGTAACTACAGAAATAAGATTAACTTTATAGTATTCTATAAAACTTCAAAAACACCTTCGGGGGTCTGACCCCCGAAGGTGTTTTTTTTTTCTTTTTCTCCATAAAAAACGACAAATACCGTTCGACATTTTTCTACGTTTAGGAAATTTATCCCTCTGTTACCAAGGGTGACTTTGATTTGAAAAGAAACTGTAATAATAAAAACTCTTATTTTGTCGAAATAGATGTTATAATAATAAAGTGAATTTATGCGGAAATTTTAGATAAATATACATATTGTAATTTTGTATAGTAGGATTATCGACTGTTCCGCAATTGCTTAAAGAAATATTTCTCTACTAGTTTTCCAGGTAGGGAAATGCAATGTGATTCAAATCTTTGACCCAATAGGTGATTAAATGATTGAAATGCAAGACGTCTTTAAAAAATATCCAAACGGCGTACAAGCTGTGGATGGTATTAATATAAAAATAAAAGCAGGTGAATTTGTCTATGTAGTAGGACCTAGTGGTGCTGGTAAATCCACGTTCATCAAAATGATGTACAGGGAGGAAAAGCCTACAAGTGGAAGTATTGTCATAGATGGAGTTAACCTTTCTAAGCTGAAGGAAAAAAAAGTTCCTATTCTCCGAAGAAATATCGGGGTGGTATTTCAAGATTTCAAACTTTTACCTCAGTTAACAGTCTACGAAAACGTAGCATTTGCCCTAGAAGTTATTGAAGAAAGCCCTAAAAATATAAAAAAACGTGTCATGGAAGTGCTTGATCTTGTTAAGCTAAAACACAAAGCACGTCATCTTCCAAACGAACTTTCAGGTGGGGAGCAGCAACGTATTTCCATTGCTCGCTCGATAGTTAATAACCCAAAAGTAATGATCGCGGATGAGCCGACAGGTAACTTAGATCCTGATACCTCATGGGAAATCATGAACATCTTTGAAGAAATCAACGAAAAAGGCACGACGATAGTAATGGCGACGCATAACAGAGAAATTGTAAACACCATCAAGAAACGTGTTATTGCAATTGAAAATGGAAAGATAGTGCGTGACCAAGCAGAGGGGGACTACGGTTATGAAGCCTAGAACTCTACTGCGGCACTTCAAGGAAAGCTTAAAAAGCTTAGCTCGTAACGGCTGGATGACGTTTGCATCTGTCAGTGCCGTAACAGTTACCCTCCTTTTGGTTGGAGTATTCTTGGTATTAATGATGAACTTGAACAATGTAGCATCGGAGATTGAAAGTGATGTAGAAATCAGAGTTCATATCGACCTAACAGCCACCAAAGAAGATCAGGAAATTCTGAGACAACAGATACAGAACTTACCGGAAGTGGAAACAGTCGACTTTTCATCTAAAGAGGAAGAATTGAAAGGTTTGGTAGATAGTTTTGGGGAGGACGGCGGAGCTTTTGAGCTGTTCGAACAAAATAATCCACTATATGATGTATTCATCATCAAGACAGCAACACCACAAGAAACCATTTCAGCAGCCAAGAAAATTGACGAAATGCAATTTACACATAAAGTAATTTATGGTGCAGAAACGGTGGAAAGATTATTCAAAGTGTTTGAGATTGCGAGAAACGTGGGACTTGCTCTAATCCTTGGACTAGTATTTACAGCAATGTTCCTAATATCCAACACAATTAAAATCACTATTTTTGCCAGAAGAAAAGAAATTGAGATCATGAAATTGGTTGGAGCAACAAACGGTTTTATCCGCTGGCCATTTTTCTTAGAAGGATTGTGGTTGGGAATCCTCGGGTCCATCGTACCGATTGGAATTATCCTGACATCCTACTATTATTTAATAGATCTTGTTCAACCAAGAATTCAAGGTACATTTATTCAACTGCTTCCGTTTTACCCATTTGCATTCCAAGTTATTGGAATCTTAGTAGCTATTGGAGCATTTATCGGTATGTGGGGAAGCATGATGTCCGTTCGAAAATTCCTACGAGTTTAAGAGATTACTATAGTTGTAATACCCGCTTGAAAAATACAGAAAACCTGATGGGAGCATCCAATTTGTTCCTGTCAGGATACATAAGAGTTTAGGGGGAAGTAAGGGATGAGAAGAAAGATTGGTACAATCGCTATTGCTGCAGTCATTGGCTTTTCCGGATTCTTCGGTTCAGGTCTATCTGAAAAAGCATTTGCTAATGAGATGCAACAAAGACTGAATGATGTAAAAGATCAACAATCATCAAATGAATCTACAAGAACTGAAAAACAAAATGAAGTGAATCAGCTTCAGGCTGAGCAGGCAGAAATTAAAGCAGAAGTCGAACGCCTCGATAAAGCAGTAGCCGAAACAAAAAATAAAATCAGTGTGAAGAAAGAAGAAATAGACACTACTCGTAAAGAGATTGAAAAACTTAAAGAAGAAATTGAAGTATTAAAAGAACGTATTGCCAAAAGAAATGAGCTTCTAGAAGATCGCGCTCGTTCCTTCCAGCAAGGTGGAGGAGCCGTGAACTACTTAGATGTATTATTAGGTGCACAAAGCTTTGGAGATTTTCTTGACCGCGTTGGTGCGGTAGCAACAATTGTTCAAGCCGATCGTGATATTCTACAAGCTCATCAAAAGGATATGGAAGACCTGGAAGCAAAGGAACTGGAAATGCGTGAAAAGCTAGCTTCATTAGAGCAGCAATTAGTGGATCTAGAAAAAATGGAAGTAGAATTAAAGGGCCAAATTGCTGAAAAAGACAAGCTACTTGCTGAGTTAAAGAAAAAAGAACAAGAAACAATGCATGAAATCCATGAACTCGAAAACGAAGCTGAGGTTCTAGCTTCACAAGAAAAAGCAATCCGTGCTGAAATTAAAGCAGCACAAGAGCGTGCTAAACGTGAGGCAGAGGAACGTGCAAAGCAAGAAGCGGAAAGAAAACGTTTAGAAGAGCAACGCAGGAAAGAACATGAAGCAGCAGTTGCTGCAGCCCAAGCGGCAGGGAAACCTGAACCAAAGCCTGAACATGTTTCTTCACCACCACCTCCAGTTTCATCCGGATCTTGGACAAGACCGACAACTGGTAGTGTAACTTCTGGATTCGGTACGCGTTGGGGCTCCCAGCATTACGGAATCGATGTTGGTAAAAACGGAAGAAGCGGAAATGTACCTGTAGTAGCAGCAGGAAGCGGTACTGTATTCCAAGCTTACTACTCCAGCTCTTACGGTAATGTAGTTTTCATCACACACTACATTGATGGCCAAACTTGGACAACTGTATATGCTCACTTAGAAAGCTTGGGAGTAAGTGCAGGACAATCCGTATCAAAAGGTCAATTCATTGGTAACATGGGGAACACTGGATTCTCAACTGGTCCTCACTTGCACTTTGAATTGCACAAAGGATCTTGGAATGGTTCCAAATCCAATGCTGTAAACCCAGCGACTTATATTAACTTTTAATATTTAACCAACACAATCTCGCTGTTTATTCATGGCGGCGAGGTTGTGTTTTTTTGTACGATGAACTGATGTACAGAGAGTTGATGGAGAATTTAGACATAAAAACGAGAATCGCCTTATTATTTTTATTTTTATTTTCGCCCGTATTTTTTATAAATCGTCCGGTTAATTATTTCTACGCTTGAATGGATAAACGGCTATACAGGGTGCTATAATTCGCAAATTCGCTCCGCGTTTTAACACATAATATGTCTTGCAACAACATATACTTACACTATAAAAGGCATTACACTTTCTGTGTGATGCCTTTTGCTTCAGGAACATAAGAATTGATGAGTGGGACAGGCTTCAAAAAAACAACAGTCCCACATTCCGTAGTCACTTACATAAGTTTTAATAATTTTCAACCAACGCCGGCTATGGTACAATTGCGTCATATCTATCGTACGGTACGGGGTATAGGATGAGGAGGAGCTTTCATGAATCGCAAAATTGTTACAGTATTAATGGTTGTATCAGTTCTAGTTGGAGCGGCAGGTATGTATGCAGGTTTACAATGGTTCGGGCATGGACCAGCTGCGGCGGTACCTTCCGTGCAGAATCCTCTTACTGATAACACAGAAGAAGCTGCACCACAGGAATCGGCGAAAAAGACGGCGGTACAGATGGAAAAGATTCAACAGGCATACGAAATTATTTCTTCACGGTATGTGGAGGAAACAGATGCTGATAAACTGATAGAAGGTGCCATCCAAGGAATGGTCGATACACTGGAGGATCCATACTCGGTGTATATGGATAAAGATACGGCAGAGCAATTTACACAGTCGCTTGAATCTTCTTTTGAAGGAATTGGAGCAGAAGTAGGCATGCAAAACGGGAAGGTGACTATCGTGTCTCCATTCCGTGGTTCACCGGCTGAAAAGGCAGGATTGCAGCCGAATGACCAAATCCTCAAAGTAGATGACCAAGACATAGAAGGCTTGGATTTATATGAAGCAGTACTTAAAATCCGCGGTAAAAAAGGGACGATTGTGACACTAGAAATCCAACGTCCTGGAGTGCAAGAACCGTTCAATGTAGAAGTAACACGTGATACGATTCCGATTGAAACGGTCTATTCGGAAACAATCGAACAAGATGGGAAAAAAGTTGGATACATCCAGATTACTTCCTTCTCCAAAGATACAGGGAAAGATTTTCAAGATCAATTAGCAGCACTTGAGGAGCAAAACATAGAGGGCTTGGTAGTCGATGTACGCGGTAATCCTGGTGGTCTTTTAGATCAAGTACAGATTATTGCAGCAGAACTTGTAACGAAAGAAAAACCATATGTACAAATTGAACAGCGTAATGGAGAAAAGCAACGTTTCTTCTCTTCCTTAACAGATAAAAAGCCTTATGAAATCGTGACTTTAATTGATAAAGGAAGTGCATCTGCATCAGAAATTCTTGCAGGAGCATTAAAAGAAGCAGGTAATTATGAAGTAGTTGGAGATGCTTCATTCGGTAAGGGAACTGTTCAGCAAGCTTTAGAACTTGGCGATGGCAGTAACCTCAAGCTGACGCTTTATAAGTGGTTGACGCCTGACGGAAACTGGATACACAATGATGGCGTTGAGCCGACAGTGCCTGTCAAACAGCCTGACTACTTCTACGCCAATCCAATTAGCATGGAAGAAAATGAAGAACTGGCACTTGATACAAATAGTGAAAAAGTAAAGAATGTTCAAGTGATGCTCAAAGGACTTGGCTTTGATCCGGGACGTGAAGATGGTTACTTTAGCAAGGAAACGGAAGATGCTGTGAAAACCTTCCAAGCTGAAAATGACTTAACCACATCAGGAAAGGTTGACAGCCAAACAGCAGAACAGCTGCAAGCACAACTTCTTGAAGCGGTACGCGCGAAAGAGAATGACGTACAGCTGAAAGAAGCAGTCAAAACATTATTCAAATAAATGAACACAGTCAGCTTCCCCTATGGTGGGAGCTGACTTTTTTGTGGTAAAATAAAAGAAAAGTTTGTATGTTTAGGCGGTGAACGGGTGATGGAAACTTGGTTTTGGGAATTGCTGATAGGAGTGGGACGCCTCTTCATCCACCCTGTCCTTTATGTGACCTTAGCTGTTGCAGTTATATTGGGATATTTTCGCGTAAAAAGGGAGCGGCATGACTTTCATATACGAGTGGAATACGGCCTGACGGAGTTTCAAAAGGCTGCCAAGAGTCTTTTAGTGGGACTTGCTTTATCTGTACTTACAATAGGTTTGGGTGTTATCATTCCTTTTGGAACGCTTGTACTTCTAAGTATCTTTAGCATCATTTTTACTCTTTTCATTAAGCCAAGATGGCTTTCAACTGCTTACATATTCGGCTTTACTATTTTGGCAGTGGTACTTCTCCCGAAAATGGAGACCGGTGTCACCATTTTTCAGCGCTTGTTCGAATCTGTAGAAGCAACACATTTACCGACACTTGCCATTCTGATGGGGATTCTCATGATTGCTGAAGGGTTGTTCGTCTGGAAGCAGGCACATGTACAAACCTCACCTCAGCTTCAAAAAAGTAAGCGTGGGTTGCCGGTGGGCACCCATGTTGTCCAGAGAGTATGGATTCTTCCGTTATTCTTGTTTGTGCCTGTTGGTTCTGGAGGGATTGAAACAAGCTTTGAGTGGTGGCCTGTCCTAGAAATGGGAGAACACACGCTTTCCTTGTGGCTTGTTCCATTCAGCATGGGTTATTATCAACGATTAAAAGCAAGCTTACCGCTTGATGCTATACCAATGGTTGGCAGGCAATTGGTTCTGCTGGCCGTAGTGGTGATGTTGACTGGAGTGGGCAGCCTATGGTGGGAAAATGCCTCCATCCTGGCAGCAGTCTTTGCTGTAGTAGGCAGAGAATGGCTGAATTACAGGGCAAAAACAGAGGACGAAAAGCACCAACCGATTTTTGTACAACGTGACAAAGGACTTGTCATCCTTGGGGTGATACCGGATAGTCCTGCTGAAAAAATGAACCTTCAAATTGGAGAAATAATTACAAAAGTGAACAATATACCGGTAAATACGGTCTCAAACTTCTATGAAGCACTTCAGCAAAACAGGGCTTTTTGCAAACTGCAAGTCGTGGATGCAAACGGTGAAACGCGTTTTGCCCAAACTGCTTTATATGAAGGTGATCACCATGAATTAGGGCTGCTGTTCGTTCAAGTCGGCAAGAAATGGAAGCAGACGGAAGCGGTGTAAGGAGTAGTATATAGTCACAATTTTGGAATAGGCCTGGTAAATTTTCCGGAAGGCAAAAGCAATTAATATTATATGAACACACATTAGAGAAACGGATTATTCGTTTCTCTAATTTTATTTATATTAAACAAAGAATACCCGACTTAGTGGGGGGAAATACCATCAAAAGAGTTGTTGACCTTTTAAAAAGCGATATGCTAGAATTTTATATGCAATTGATTATTATTATCAATGAGTGTGAGAATTTCTAGTGTCTCAATAATGTCAGATTTGAGTAACCAAGATTTTCACACAGGTTTGATTTATTGAAAGGGTGTAAATGAATGAGAAATATAGAGAAATATAGAAATGCTTTTATCGATGCGCTGGACTTAGAGGAAAATGATGTAAATGAAGATTTAACACTTGGATCAACAAGAGAATGGGATTCCATTGGACATATGGCACTCATTTCTGAGATGGAGGATGTGTTTGATGTTTCCATTGATTCAGAATGGATTACAGAGTTCAACTCTTACCTATCAGGAATGGAGCTTTTGAAACGCTTGGGAGTGGACTTCATTAATGAATAGGTTCCAACAAATAGAGGAGTTTGGGAACCTCACCGCTGTATATGCTGAACGAACATATTCATACTCTGAAATGTTAGATATTGCTGATGCTATCTGCGGTGAAGTAGGGGAAAGAACGCTCGTTTTTTGCTTATGTTCCAATAATAAAGAATCTTTATTTGGCTATGTAGGCTTTATTAGAGGTGGTGTGGTACCTGTACTTTTGGACGCTTCCATCCATATGGACCAGTTGCGCCGATTGATTAACCTTTATAAGCCTGCATACATTTGGGCGAGTAGCGAAAATCAAGACCTATTAAATGAAAATGAAATGGAAAGTACATTTGTATATGGAGATTACACATTGTTTAAATGTCCATCATCTTTCCAACATAATCTTCATGAAAGTCTTGCGCTCCTTTTAACAACCTCTGGAAGTACTGGAAGCCCCAAATTTGTTCGTTTAAGTTATGAAAATATTTTTAAAAATGCTGAATCAATAGCAAAGTACCTTGACATCCATGCAGAAGATAAACCTATCACAACACTTCCGATGAATTACTCCTATGGACTCTCTATCATCAATAGTCATTTCATATGCGGGTCGACGATCGTTGTAACGGATGCATCTATTATGAAAAAAGAGTTTTGGGACTTATGTAGACAGCAAGAAATAACAACTTTTGGAGGAGTTCCTTTCGTATATGAGATGCTTGATAGGCTGAAGTTTGAAAATTTTGATCTTCCGAGTTTAAAAAAACTGACTCAAGCAGGTGGGAAATTAAGCTCCACTCTATCGGCAAAATTTGCTGACGTATGCAATCAAAAAGGGATCCAATTCTTTTCCATGTATGGTCAAACGGAAGCAACGGCGCGCATGGCCTATTTACCATGGGAAAAAAATCTTGAAAAAGTCGGAAGCATTGGCATAGCCATTCCAGGTGGAGAGCTGATTCTGCAAGACGACAAAGGGAACAAAATTACTGAGCCTAACGTGAAGGGCGAATTGATATACAAAGGACCAAATGTTTCTTTAGGATATGCGGAGTCGGTATTCGATCTTTCTAAAGAAGATGAGAATAACGGTATTTTGCGTACAGGTGATGTGGCTTACTTTGATCAGGATGGGTATTTTTATATAAGTGGCCGAATCAAAAGGATGATTAAGCTCTATGGGAACCGTATCAGTCTTGATGAGGTGGAAGGGTTTTTATCTGAGCATGGTCATGATTGTATCAGCGCTGGGACGGATGACCAAATGTATATTTACACTTTAAAAGATGATGGTGTTCCCATTAAAAAAATTATTAAGGAAAAATTAAACTTAAAGGGCATGAAGATTATCAGGATTGAGGAGATCCCACGTAATCAGTATGGAAAGATCCTCTATTCCGAGTTACCTAAACATGGATAAGTTATTGAAACATCTTAAGTTTATTTTTTGACAGGTGGTTGGATGGGTTTTATATCAATTGAGTTTCTCCTATTTTTTGCAATAATCGTTTTTACTTATTATTTAATCCCACATCGTTTCAGATGGATCCTCTTATTAGTTGCAAGTTACGTTTTTTACGCAATCTTAAGTATCCAATTTATACCGTTACTTCTTGCAAGCACAGTTGCTACCTATTTTTCTGGAATTTTTATAGAAAAACAGGAGACAAAAAGACAGAAGAAAAAGGTCATGCTCGTTGGAATTTCCGTGCTATTGTTTTTTCTCGGTTGGTTTAAATATGTTAATTTTGTAAATGAATCGCTTCGAGCGGTTGCAAGTTACTTTCATTTAAATTATTCCATTCCTTATCAAGAAATTGTACTGCCATTAGCAATTTCTTTTTATTCTCTACAGGCAGTAGGTTACCTTGTGGATATCTACCATGGAAAACAAAAAGCGGAAAGACATTACGGCTATTTTTCCATATTCTTTGCTTTTTTCCCACAGTTGGTTGCTGGGCCGATTGAACGTGCCAAGAAATTGCTTCCACAATTAAAAGCGGAACAACGTTTAAATTATGACAATTTAAGCTATGGGATGAAGCGAATTGCATGGGGGTTTTTTAAAAAGACATTAATCGCAGATCGACTAGCTCCCATTGTATCTAGCGTTTTCGATAATCCAAATCCGACTGGTTCACAAATTGTACTAGCTACTATTCTATTCTCGATACAATTGTTCGCGGATTTTTCAGCGCTGAGTGACATTGCCATCGGTTGTGCTAGAATGCTAGGGATAAAGTTGACAGAAAACTTTAAGCAACCGCACTTTGCTGTTTCGATATCGGATTTTTGGAATAGATGGCATATAACCTTCTCTACATGGCTAAGGGACTATATCTTTTTCCCTTTATGTAAGGGGAAAAAGAAAAGAAGTGACATTTATGCAGCAATTGTGATTACTTTTTTAGTAAGCGGAATTTGGCACGGAGCCGCTTGGACTTTTGTTATATGGGGTTTAATTCATGGGTTTTATCGAGTGTTTGGAGATTATACAAAACATTATCGTGAAAAAGTGGCTTCCTTTACTCACTTGGATAGAAATGCAGTGTTCCATAAATGGGTGAAAATCGCCATAACCTTCCTATTAGTTTGCTTTTCTAGAGTTTTTTATCGATCAGATTCCGTCACACAAGCTTTTGAACATGCAAAACTTTTCTTATCCATTAGCTCCTGGAATCCATTGGGACTTGTTCAAGCGTTTGAACTATTTAAGCTGCTAGATTTGGTGATTTTTGTATTTTTCTTTATTATTTTTCAACTATTTCAGTATATTGAAAGAAAAAATGTTTCAACTTGGAAAATGCTATCACAGCGCCCGACATTTGTTAGATATGCATTTTATATTTTTATCATTCTATCAGTCCTTATATTCGGAGCTTCGGGTGAAGGGTTTATTTATGGCAGGTTTTAATGAAAAGAAACAATGCTTTGAAAGGATTTGCTAAGTATTATGGGACGTTTACTCATTAAGTTAACAATAATTATGACAGTGGTTATATTGCTGTTTATGCCAGTAAATAAATTCGTAAAGGATTCTTATGATTACAACATTAGCCATGCAATACTGGACTTTAAGAAAGATCCTTATCCAGTTGATATCATCAACCTTGGTGCGTCTCATTCCATGTACGGTTATTATTTTAAGCCTACTGGTTTGTCCCATCTGGACTTAGCACTTCCTGCTCAGACGATTGAATACGATTTTAAATTGTTAAAAGAATATGGCAAGTATCTTAAACCTGGTGGCGTAGTAATTGTTTCCATTTCTCAAATTACATTCGCAAATTCTGAGACCAAGAACGTAGGAAATTATTATAAAATTTTGGATCGTAAAGATATTGAACCGTTTAATGTAATTGATTATTACAGTTATTTGTACTTACCAGGTGCAAATAGTGCGAGTTTTCATTCTGCGCTTTCTGGGAGATTGAAAGAATTTAGATGGGATGCTCATCAGCCTTGGGCAAATAACGGTAAGAACTATTCGGAAAGAAAGTATGAGGATGTAGAAGATCAGTACAAAGAAGCAGTTGAAAACAATAACATCAAACAAAATGTGAAGCAACTAAAAGAGATTGTGGATTATTGTAAAGAGAAAGGTTACCAAGTAGTATTAACTATGGAGCCAGTTCATCAGTCTTATCAAGAATTTTTAACTGAGGAAGTCATGAATAGATTGGTCTTCCAGTACTTAGAGCCCCTTGAATTAGATGTCCCATTTTTGAATTATATGAGTGATCAAAGATTCGCGAACAACAAGGAGTATTTTATCGATTCCAATCATTTAAACAGTAAGGGAAGAAAAATGTATTCTTGGATTGTGTACAGGGACCTCAAGAAATTGGGCTATTTATGAGCGATTTAATAGACTCAGTTTTAGGAATAATCGTTCTGATTAATAATGAAAAATTACATCTAATGATAGTAAAGAGACAGGAGCTTTGTTGGTTCCTGTCTCTTCTTTTTTTACACAGGCATGTTTGTCCAATAATTGCATATACATGAACCGTTATCTAAAGAATTTCTGGAGACAACGGGAGTGTGAAAAATGGATTTCGGATTGATTTCGATTTTTCTGGTCGTCTTATTGGGACCTTTACTTGTCAAGAAAATAGAAGAAAATATGGAAGT
Source organism: Bacillus sp. RO2 (assembly GCF_012911845.1). GTDB lineage: Bacteria > Bacillota > Bacilli > Bacillales > Bacillaceae_I > Sutcliffiella_A. The sequence continues at coordinate 100,218 of NZ_JAAXCU010000057.1, forward strand.
TTTCCTGCTAAGCATGGGGATACTCGCCAGTATGGTAAGTGGAGTTTACAATGAACAGCTTTTCTTCATCGCAGCAACCGATCCCATCTTAATTTCACTTGCCGTCTTAATGGCAGGTCTGATCTTCAGATGGTTGCAAAGGCCGTTTAGCAGAATTCTTTACTTTTTGAAAAATATAGTCCCATTTAAGTTATTTATTTTTCTGCTTGTTGTATTTCTTGGGTTAATCTCAAGTGTCATTACCGCAATTATTGCAGCGCTCCTATTAGTATTTATTGTGGTTGGGCTCGATCTTGAAAAGAGAGAGCAGATAAGGCTTACCGTCCTTGCTTGTTTTTCTATAGGTTTAGGTGCAGCCTTGACGCCAATTGGAGAGCCGTTATCCATCGTGACAATCAGCAAGCTGAATGGGGAATTTTTTTACCTGTTAAGGCTGATTGGCAAGGATGTCCTATTCGCTTTGTTGTTATTCGGTTTGCTTGCTGCCTTTATGGTGAAAGCACCTGGTTCTAATGAATTGGTGCGGAGTGTGAAGGACAAGGAAAGCTATGAGGAAATTTTTATTCGAGGCTTGAAAATTTACTTTTTTGTGATGGGACTGACTTTTCTTGGTGCAGGATTTGAACCGTTTGTCTCCGCCTACTTTTTAGGCATGGATCCTACCGTTTTGTACTGGTTCAATATGTCCTCCGCCATTTTGGATAACGCGACACTGGCTGCTGCAGAAATCAGTGCCGAACTGGACCCGTCAGTCATCCGGGTGATTTTGCTTGGGCTTATGATCAGTGGGGGAATGTTGGTGCCTGGTAACATTCCGAATATCATAGCGGCAGGAAAGCTTGGTATTACAAGTAAAGAGTGGGCACGGCATGGGGTACCTGTTGGACTGTGTGCGATGGTGATTTATTATTTTGTGGTGGTGTAGGAATGAAGACAATTATGAGTCTTAAAAAGGTATGAGATTGTCTTCATAAAGAGTATAAAGACAATTATGCCTCGAAATAAGCAGTGAAACTGTCTTCATGGCCCGAATAACCGATGAAATAAAAAAAAGCTGGCTAGTTTGTCGTTTTTCCCGACTTCTAGCCAGCTTTATTTATACCCGCTTCACGGATATTGCTGCACGAACCTTCTGCAGTGCCTCTTTCCCCTCATCCTTCTTCGCCATCAGCACATTCACATAAATGGCATCAATCATAGCAAGTTGGGCGATGCGTGAGGCCAATGCCTCTGAGCGATAGTCCGTTTCCTCTGACATTGTATAGAGTGCCATGTCCACACCTTGACTTAGAGGAGACTTGGCAAAATTCGTGATACCGATTGTCTTCACCTCATTTGCTTTTACCACTTCAAGAATGTGCATCATGTCCTTCGATGCTCCCGTATGTGAAATGATGATGGCGACGTCTTCGTCCGTCAATTGGCTTGCTGACATAAGCTGCATGTGAGTGTCAGACTGAACGTTCACTGAAACACCTGTACGGATAAGTTTATGGTAAGCGTCCATTGCAATGACGTTAGATCCTCCACTTCCGAAAAATTCCACTTTGCGAGCCTCTAAAATAGCACTAATCACCTCGTGAAATGCTTGTTCATCAAGGATCTTCAATGTATCTTCAAGTGTTTTTATATTCGATCGGAATACTTTTTCCGCAATCGTTTTTTCACTGTCGTGTTCCATGATATTTTCATGAATATCTTGAATGGGCTCCACAATTTCCGTTGCGAGTGCAATTTTCATCGCCTGGTAACCTTTAAAGCCGATTCGTTGGCAAAACCGGAATACGGTGGAGTCCGCTACACCTAGATCATCGGCAACCTGATTGATGGTGCTGTGGACAATTTTCTGTGGATTATTTAGGATATAGTCCGCGATGACTTGCTCCTTCCCCTTGAACTGTGGATAGTGGGAACGTATGCGCATCATGCAGTATTGCGTTTCCTGCGTGTTCATGGTGCGACCCTCCAGAAATAGTAATCTATTATCTATCATAAAGAGGTTTCAAAAAAAAAGAAACTATTTTTTGATAACGCTTGCATTTTGAGGAATTTTTTTTCATAATGATAACAAGATAAAAAATATTTTTCCATACACACTTGTGCATGAGAAGGGAGTTTCTTTTTATATGAAACTGGCAATGATTGGTTTAGGCAAGATGGGGTACAACTTAACGTTGAATTTAATAGATAACAAGCATGAAGTAGTAGCTTTTGATGTTGATAATGAGAACGTTGTCAAAAGTGAACAGGCAGGTGCAATCGGAGCTTACTCCATTGAGGAAGCGCTAGGCAAACTGGATTCACCAAAAGTGGTATGGATGATGGTGCCGGCTGGTGAGATCACTGAAAATGTGCTTTCAGAGATTAGTAGTTTTGTAACAGAAGGAGACATCATCATTGATGGCGGAAACTCTAACTACAAAGATACGTTAAAGCGTGCGGAAGAGCTTGCTGCAAAAGGTGTCCACTACTTGGATGTCGGAACAAGCGGTGGAATGGAAGGAGCTCGCAACGGGGCTTGCACGATGGTTGGTGGAAACGAAGAAGCGTTTAAGCACGTTGAACCGCTTTTCCAAGATATATGTGTAGAGAACGGCTACTTATATGCAGGAAAATCCGGTAGCGGTCATTTCTTGAAAATGGTCCACAATGGGGTGGAATACGGCATGATGCAAGCGATTGCTGAAGGATTCGATATCCTGGAAAAAAGTGATTTTGACTTTGACTATGAAAAGGTTGCGAGAGTCTGGAACAACGGATCCGTCGTTCGCTCTTGGCTGATGGAACTTACAGAAAATGCATTCAGCAAAGACGCGAGGTTAGAAGGTATCAAAGGCGTTATGCACTCTTCCGGTGAGGGTAAATGGACAGTAGAGACAGCCCTTGACCTACAAGCCGCAGCGCCAGTCATCGCCTTGTCTCTAATGATGAGATACCGTTCCCTTGAACCAGACACCTTCTCAGGGAAAGTAGTCGCAGCACTCCGTAACGAATTCGGCGGACATGCAGTCGAGAAGAACTAAAATAAGGCATTTTTGTTACATGGGCAAGGCATGATGGTAGCCGAAAAATGATGTTGGCACGAACTCGGAGTGTTTTGGCACGAACTCGATGTGTTTTGGCATCAACTCGCCTCATTTTGGCACGAACTTTCAAGAATGCTTGCTCAGGTATAAATAATAAGTAAAAACAACACGAAAACATTCCATTTTATAAGAAAAAAAGGAGGAACAAATCATGTCAGGATCCATGCTAATCCTAATCGCAGCAGCAGCAATATTCGTCCTACTATTCCTAGTCATCCGCACCAAACTACACGCATTCGTAGCCCTGCTGCTAGTCAGTTTACTAGTAGGTATCGCAGCAGGCATGCCGCTAAATGAAGTCATCGCATCCGTCCAAAACGGAATGGGAGGCACCCTCGGCTTCGTTGCAGTCGTAGTCGGACTTGGTGCGATGTTCGGTAAAATGCTAGAAGTATCAGGTGGAGCAGAAAGACTTGCTCAAACTTTAATGAAGAAATTCGGTGAAGAAAAGTCCCAGTGGGCGTTAGGTATTACAGGTTTCTTAGTAGCAATTCCCGTATTCTTTGATGTTGGTTTCATCATTTTAGTGCCAATCGTGTATGGCTTGGCGAAAAAAACAGGAAAGTCGCTTTTACATTACGGTATTCCATTACTGGCAGGACTTGCTGTAACGCACAGCTTTATCCCTCCAACACCGGGACCTATTGCAGTAGCTGATTTAATCGGCGCAGACCTTGGATGGGTAATCCTGTTTGGTGTTATCGCTGGTATCCCGGCTATGATTCTAGCTGGTCCGGTTTTCGGTAAATATATTGGCAAAAAAATTCACGTGGTTGTACCAAAATACATGGAACTCGATGAAGATAAGGTATATGAAAAGGATCTTCCAGGCTTCGGACTGATTGCTTCTATCATTTTAGTACCTTTAGTGTTGATTTTAGTGAATACGTTTTCAACGGTTATTTTTGAAAAAGGTCATATTGTTCGAGAGATCACGACATTCGTCGGTCACCCGTTCGTAGCATTAACGATAGCAACATTATTAACGTTCTACTTCCTTGGAACGAAGCGCGGTTATACAAAACAAAATGTACAAGATATTGCGACTAAAGCGCTTGAGCCAGCAGGTATCATCATCCTTGTAACGGGTGCCGGTGGGGTGTTCAAGCAAGTACTAATCGACTCTGGTGTTGGCGATGTTCTTGGTGAAATGATGGCAGGTTCTGCATTGCCTCCAATCGTTCTAGCGTTCTTGATTGCTGCAGCAGTCCGCGTGGCACAAGGTTCGGCAACCGTATCAATGGTTACAGCAGCAGGACTAATCACTCCACTAATCGGTATCATGGGTCTTGAAGGACCTGTACTTGGTCTAATCGTTATCTCGATTGCTTCCGGTGCAACGGTTCTATCTCACGTAAATGACTCCGGATTCTGGTTGGTGAACAGATACTTCGGTCTTGATGTAAAAGATACGTTAAAATCTTGGACGGTCATGGAAACCATCATCGGTCTTGTAGGTTTTGCAGTAGCGGTAATTCTTGGTATATTTATAGGATAGGATTATTTGCTAAGGCTATTCAGAGGGTCATATAGCTGTTGATTGGAGCAAAAGGCGAAGACTCCTGAGGGAGTTAGCGCTAGGTGGATACCCCGCAGGCGTTAGCCGAGGAGGCTCCAGCAGCGCCCCTAGGAAAGCGAAGCCATTTGCGGAAATCAACAGCGGTGTTAAACATTGTCTTAGGATAATCTAAAGGGGGTCAAGGAGCTATTTCCTTGGCCCGTTGTGATTTTGAATCAAGGAGGACATCACCATGACAACATACATGCTAGGCGTTGATATAGGAACAACAAGCACAAAGGCAGTGCTTTTTACGAAGGACGGAAAAGTAGAAAGCCAACATGCCGTCGAATACCCTTTGTATACGCCAGAAATGGGAGCGGCTGAACAGGATCCCGACGAAATACTTGAAGCGGTGGCGGTTTCCATCAAGGAAACTATCATTAAAAGTGGCATCGATACCAGAGACCTTTCCCATGTTAGCTTCAGTGCGGCGATGCACAGTCTGATTGCTGTGGATGAATCAGGGTTTCCATTGACGAAAAGCATCACATGGGCCGACCAGCGAAGTGAGAAGTGGGCAAAGAAAATTAAGAATGAATGGGACGGTCACGAAGTTTATCTGAGAACAGGAACACCGATTCATCCGATGTCTCCTTTGGCAAAGCTTGTTTGGTTGCGAAACGAACACCATGAAATTTTTGAAAAAGCAGCTAAATTCATCTCTATAAAAGAGTATGTCTTTCATAAGTTGTTTGGTGAGTACGTTGTGGACCACTCCATTGCTTCGGCAACAGGTTTGTTGAATTTGGAAAAATTGGATTGGGACGAGGGTGCACTTGGGGTTGCAGGTGTGACACCTGGCAAGCTGTCCCGCCTTGTACCGACAACGGAAATCATCACAGGATTGCAACCAGAGTGGTCGGTGGAATTGGGACTTCCTGCTAGTGTCAAATTTGTAATTGGTGCAAATGACGGCGTGCTTTCCAACCTGGGGGTAAACGCTGTACAGCCAGGCGTGGTCGCTTTGACCATCGGAACAAGCGGGGCCATCCGTACCGTTGCGGACAAGCCGGTAATCGATCCAAAGGGCAGAACATTTTGCTATGCGCTGACCGAAAATCATTGGGTCATTGGCGGCCCGGTCAACAATGGCGGAATGATTATGCGTTGGTTGCGTGATGAGTTTTGCCAAGCGGAAGTAGAAGAAGCAAAAGCAATCGGAGTTGACCCATATGATGTGATGACAGCAAAGATTGCTCAAGTGAAACCTGGTGCAGAAGGTGTCCTTTTCCATCCCTATCTGACAGGTGAACGTGCACCATTGTGGAACGGCAATGCACGTGGATCCTTCTATGGCCTTGGTATCCATCATAAAAGAGAGCATATGATGCGAGCGGTATTAGAAGGAATCAACCTTAACCTATATACGGTGTTGTTAGCATTGGAGGAGATTATCGGCATTCCGGAAAAAATCCATGCAACAGGCGGTTTTGCCCGCTCAGATGTTTGGTGCCAGATGCTTTCTAACATTTTTAATCAGGAAGTAAGTATCCCTGAAAGTGTGGAAAGTTCCTGCCTCGGTGCTGCAGTTCTTGGCTTGTATGCGCTTGGTGAAATAGACTCGTTTGATGTGATGAATGAGATGGTGGGGACGACGAATGGGTATGTTCCGGATCAAGCGGATGTGGAAGTGTATAAAGAGCTGACACCGTTGTTCATCCGCTTGAGCCGTTTGTATGAACAGGAGTTTGATGCGGTGGTGGCGTTTCAGCAGAGGAATTAAGGGAATTGGCTCAACGGTTGATTTCCGTTCCAGGCGCTTCGCTTGCCTGCGGGCGGTCCGGGAGCCTCCTCACTTCGTTGCGGGGTCTCCCCTGTCCCTTCCTCCCGCGGGCGTCTGCGCGCCTTCCACTGCAATCAACTGGAATTTGCATTAATTCTCTACTCAATTCCCTTTCTGTTTATTTTATATAAAAATAAAGAGATGGATAGATTCTAAAGCTGTTGATTGGAGCGAAAGGCTAAGACTCCGGCGGGAGGTAGCGGTAGCTTGAGACCCCACAGCGCAGCGAGGCGGCTCAAGCACACGCCCCGCGGAAAGCGAAGCCTGGCGCGGAAATCAACAGCGGCGCTAATGGATTACAAAAATAAAGAACGACATTCTCCTGGTCACCACCATTGCGAGATTGTCGTTCTTTTTTGTATAGCTGATTCAGTTTTTCCTTTTTCGTCTTGGTTGTTTTGGTTGTGAGGTTTGCGAGTGCATAGGTGCCTCGGCCGTTTTCGGGATTGCGCTTGCCTTCGCGGACTTGTTTGTCACGCAGCTTTTTTGCTTTACTTTTTGCCAAAATGATCACTCCTAACATATATTTACAAAGAGTATAACCGAGAATAGGAATATTGGAAATAGGTTTTCGTTGGATTGCTATATTTTTCTCAAGCTGATTTCTGTTATAATAGCACTATTGTGTAATTTTTGAGAGGTAGGTACGGAAACTGTGAAAAATGAACTTTTAAATAAAGAGATAGACCGCCGCAGAACCTTTGCGATTATATCCCACCCGGATGCCGGGAAAACGACCTTGACGGAGAAACTTCTTCTATTCGGTAACGTTATTCGTTCAGCAGGTACGGTAAAAGGGAAGAAGTCTGGAAAATTTGCAACTTCTGACTGGATGGAAATAGAGAAGAAACGTGGAATCTCGGTAACATCGAGTGTTATGAGTTTTGAGTATATGGATAAGCATATTAACATTCTTGATACACCGGGACACGAAGACTTCAGTGAAGATACGTATCGTACGTTGACGGCCGTGGACAGCGCCGTGATGATCATTGACTGCACGAAAGGGGTAGAGCCGCAAACTATCAAGCTTTTCAAGGTTTGTCGTATGCGCGGTATCCCGATCTTCACGTTCATCAATAAGTTGGACCGTGAAGGAAAAGAGCCGCTTGCGCTGTTAGAAGAGATTGAAGAAGTACTTGGTATCGAGTCTTATGCGATGAACTGGCCTGTTGGAATGGGGAAACGCTTCTTGGGTGTTTACGACCGTTACAACGAAGTGTTCATTCGTTATCAAGGTAAAGATGAAGAGGATCGTATTCCGTTCAAGGAATTGGATGCTGTGGAGGAGATTTCTACTCACCCGACTTTTATCCAAGCAAAAGAAGACTTTGAACTGTTAGAAGAGGCTGGAAACGACTTCGACATCAATAAAGTAAAAAATGGATTGCAGACTCCTGTATTCTTCGGAAGTGCCATCTCTAACTTTGGTGTGGAAATGTTTTTCCGTACGTTCTTGGATCTTGCGAGTGAGCCGCAGCCTCGTCAGACGGAAGAGGGGAAGGTAGAGCCAAAATCAACTGATTTCTCTGGCTTCATTTTCAAAATCCAGGCGAACATGAATCCAGCTCACCGTGACCGTTTGGCATTCTTGCGCATTTGTTCCGGTGTATTTGAGCGTGGAATGACGGTACAGGTTAGCAGAACAGGTAAATCGATTAAATTGACTCAGTCCCAACAATTCTTGGCGTCTGACCGTGAGACAGTAGATCACGCATATCCTGGTGATATTATTGGTATCTATGATCCGGGTGTGTATCAGATTGGAGATTCTCTGTTCAGCGGTGGCAATCAAAAAGTCGAGTTCGATGAGATCCCGACGTTTGCGCCTGAGCTTTTCGTAAAAGTAGAAGCGAAAAACGTCATGAAAGGGAAGCAATTCGGAAAAGGTATCACCCAGCTTGTGCAGGAAGGTGCTATCCAGTTGTTCCGTCAATACGGCACAGAAGCTTACATCCTTGGAGCGGTTGGTCAGCTTCAATTGGATGTATTCGAGTACCGGATGAAAGGCGAGTACAACGTCGAAGTCGTCTACAATATGATTGGCTCAAAAATTCCGCGTTGGTTGGAAAGCCAAGACGTCGATACTTCGTTGTTTGATTCCCGTAATATTTTGGTAAAAGACCGCAACGATCAGTATGTTGCCTTGTTTGATAACGACTTTTCATTACGATGGTTCCAAGATAAGAATCCAAAAGTCGGCCTGATTGATATTATGGCAGATGAGGATTAAGTTTTAATTCATATGAAGCTCAGAATACCCTTTCAAGCAGGGTGTTTTGGGCTTTTTTGTTGGATGAAGACACTTTCGGGGGAGTTTTGTAGTTGAAAATGTCTTCATAATTATGTTGAAGACAATCCGACGGTAGTTTTTTGGTTGAGAGTGTCTTCATTAGCTGCATAAAGACCATTTCGAGTAAGTTTTTGGGTTATGACTGTCTTCATCACTTGGCTGGTTAAATTAATGAACACAAATTAGAAGAAACCCTAAAAAAACTTTGTTCCCACGACGATATAATAACGAGAAAGCACGGGATTAGGGGGCAGATTTGTGGGTGATGAAAAGAATAAGTTAATGTGGCTAGGGCTTTATAGAACTAGACATTTTGTAGTCGGTGGGATGACCATTTTACAAGTGAACGGGCGTGAAGTGACGACGGGCAGTACGAAAGTGTACATGGAAGAGCTAAATATGGAGAAATTGCGCTTTATCAGCAGGGTGCAGATTCCTGAAGACAGTAATGTTCTATTAGGATTAACATTTATGGTTGCCGATCAATTACTTGAATTTAAAGCCAATATCCTTGGGGTTCAGGCAAATGTAAAAAAGAGAAGGTACACATATTTGGTAGAATTTATTATTGAAAATGATAGCGACAGGCAGTCCCTCCTGACATTTGTAAATAAAATTCAGTTGGCAAATAAACAAAAGAAATTGAGAAGTGTGACAGAGATAGCTGTGGAAGTGGAATAAATATTGTAAAGGAAGCCACCAGAGATTGGTGGTTTTTCTTTTGAAATTTTCCATGAAAAATGAAACCTATTATTCTTATTAAACGTCAAACAGAAAAAAACAAGAAGGAGGGGGCGGATTGGCTAGGGAGAATGAGTTGTCGGAGGAAAAACGGGAAGAAATGGTTGTGTGGGCTATGGATCACTATGGTGAAGAGATTAAGCGTTTAATCTACACATATGTGCGAAATTATGCCGTGGTTGACGACTTGTCACAGGAAGTGTTTGTGAAAGTTTATAAGAATTTACATCTTTTCCGAGGGGATAGCGAGTTGAAAACGTGGATCTATAGGATCGCCATTAATATCTCCAAGGATTATTTGAGAAGTTTCAAGCATAAGGTCAAGGAGTTGGTCCAGCCGTTTCTGGCAGGCGGTGAACTGACGGATGAGAAGGTTTTGATATCGGAGGAAAGGCAAGAGCTTGCTGCTGTGGTAATGAGTTTGCCACTGAAATATAGGGAGGTTCTTATTTTACACTATTATCGAGACTTTTCAGTGGAAGAAATTTCAGAGCTTTTGGAAGTAAACAAGAATACTGTGAAGACGAGGCTCAAACGTGGAAGAGATAAGGTGAGAGTATACATAATGGAAGGAGGCGATAAACATGAGCAAGTACTCTCGACTAGAAAGCGATCACTTTAAACAGGAAATGGACCATTTCATTTCGCCAAATTCTTTATTTACTAGTGTAGACCGGGAACGAGTGTTGGAGAGAATTAAGGGAGCGAAAAAGAGAAAACGCTGGTGGGGACATCCAAGGATTGTGTTGAGTGTGCTACTCTTGTTCATTGTTTCCGGTACACTTTATGGGGTAATGCAAACAACAACGGACAACGAGACCATCTCTGCGGAATTTGTTTTGAGTAATATATCTACAGGAATGAGCAAGCAGGAGGTCCGTAACATACTTGGTACCAATTATGTAGAGGTTGAACAGTCGATGGACAGTGGTCCCGTCTTTACATTAAATCGCTACGACTTTCCAGTTGAGGAAGGCTATGTTTTTGAATCCCCAATGGATTTCTTGGATATAGAAGGTGTACGAAGTGGAAAGATGAGACTGCAAGTTATGGTTCAATACGATGGTGAATCATTAAAAGGTTATTCTATAATTTTTAAAGAGGAAAATGGAAAAACAGTGATTCATAGGGTCTTTGGTGACGATATTCAGGTGATACCAGTAGATTGATTTTTCTTATATAGAAGCAGTAAAACTGCTATACTAACATTAGAAGATTTTCGGATGAGATAGAAAAGAGGTTTTCAGATTGTTGGTAAAGCTGGTTTTAGCATTGATTATTCCTGCGCTGCTCGTGGTCTTTTTTACAAGGGTGACCTATAATCTGTATGTGGGTACAGGTTTGGCGGTAGCACTTATTTTAGTTTCTATTTTTAAAGGACACGGGAACGAGTGGTTTGTTATTGTAGTGGACGTCCTTTCTTTAGTGATTGGATTTTTGTATGCGAGGAAAATGGTAGGGAAATTCAAATAGAAAAAGAGGGAGTGGCTTTTCCGGATTACGGAAGGTCTGCTCCCTCTTTTGCTTGTTGGGCTGCTTGTTGATAGGCTGTCAATGCTTCTTGTTCTTCAGCGGTCGTCGACTCGAGTAGTGCAGGTCTCACTACCCAAAGCGGGTCTTTACCAAAGGTCTCCCCGTAGCCTGTAAGAACTCCTTCAAAAGTAAGTACGTCCCCGACTTTCGGTGGAGGATTCAAATCATCTGCAAAAGTAACTAGAATGGCCGGGAGTAGCGGTTCCTGCAACTCATAGGTAGAATTATTTTCTACACGCGTCACCGTGGCAGTCCACCTAACGGACTTGTCTTTATTAGCTTTGATGAAATCATGGACATATGCTCCATTCACTTCACTGTAGGTTAGTTCTTCCTCGGGACTTTCCAATGCACGTTCATCTATATAAGGTAAATCTAGCGTTTCTTCAGGAATATCGTGGGACGCACAGCCCGTCATTAATATAATCATCAAAGCTATGCAAAACATTTTTCTACTGCGAGTACTGACAAAAAACTTTTTCATCATAAATCTCTCCAAAACTAGTTTCTGATTCCCAATACATGATAATGATAAGAATATAGAAAACACTCTTTAAACGCAACATAGACGGGTATAGAGAAAAAAGATATTTTTTATAAAAAACACGAATATCAGTTCGTATTTTTGTTGTTTTAGGCCAATGTTGTGATAGAATGTTGGTAGAAGTTAGATGAACGGAAATGGAGGCTTTTTGTGGATGGAACAGTTTGAGTTAGTTTCTGGATATAAGCCAGATGGAGATCAGCCAACCGCGATCACGGAGATTGTAGAAGGCATCAAAAACGGAAAAAAGCATCAGACACTTCTTGGCGCAACAGGTACAGGTAAGACATTTACTGTTTCTAATGTGATACAGGCAGTAAACAAACCGACGTTAATTATCGCCCACAACAAAACGTTGGCAGGGCAATTATATAGTGAGTTCAAGGAATTTTTCCCTAACAACGCAGTCGAGTATTTTGTTAGTTATTATGATTACTATCAACCAGAAGCGTATGTACCTTCCACTGACACATTCATAGAAAAAGACGCAAGCATCAATGATGAAATCGATAAGCTCCGCCACTCAGCAACGGCATCCCTTTTTGAGCGGAACGACGTTATCATCATCGCCAGTGTGTCTTGTATCTATGGCTTGGGGTCACCGGAGGAATACCGTGACCTTGTTGTAAGCTTAAGAACTGGTATGGAAAAAGAACGAAATGTGTTACTGCGCGACTTAGTAGACATCCAGTACAGCAGGAATGATATTGACTTCAAGCGCGGGACATTCCGGGTTCGCGGTGATGTGGTGGAGATTTTCCCGGCATCTCGCGACGAACACTGCATTCGGGTGGAATTTTTCGGCGACGAAATAGATCGGATAAGAGAAGTGGATGCACTAACAGGGGAAATTCTTGGAGATCGTAACCATGTTTCCATTTTCCCGGCTTCCCACTTCGTAACCCGAGAAGAGAAGATGAAAAAGGCCATCGTCAATATTCAGGCAGAATTAGAAGAGCGACTAGAAGAGCTTCGCGAGGCAGGTAAACTGCTAGAAGCTCAACGACTGGAACAGCGGACCCGATATGACCTGGAAATGATGGCGGAGATGGGTTTTTGTTCTGGAATCGAGAACTATTCCCGTCACTTGACCCTGCGTCCGGCTGGCTCGACACCATACACTCTGATGGATTTCTTCCCGGAAGATTTTCTGCTGGTAATTGACGAATCCCACGTTACGCTTCCTCAAATCAGAGGGATGTTCAATGGGGACCAGGCAAGAAAGCAAGTCCTGGTAGACCATGGGTTTCGCCTGCCGTCTGCCAAGGATAACCGACCTTTGAGGTTTGAGGAATTTGAAAAGAAAACCGCTCAACTTGTCTATGTTTCTGCAACACCAGGACCATACGAGCTGGAGCATACACCGAAAATGGTGGAACAGATCATCCGACCAACCGGACTGCTTGATCCCATCATTGAAGTTCGTCCGATAAAAGGTCAGATTGATGACCTGATCGGCGAGATCCATCAACGAGTGGAAAAGGATGAAAGAGTCCTTGTCACTACCCTGACCAAAAAAATGTCTGAGGATCTTACCGCGTACCTGAAGGAGCTCGGCATTAAAGTTGCGTACCTGCATTCTGAAATCAAGACCCTTGAACGGATTGAAATTATTAGAGAACTGAGAATGGGTAAGCATGATGTCTTAGTTGGAATTAACCTATTGAGGGAAGGTCTAGACATCCCAGAAGTTTCACTTGTCACCATTCTTGATGCAGATAAAGAAGGTTTCCTTCGTTCTGAACGCTCCTTGATTCAGACGATTGGACGTGCAGCCCGTAACTCGAACGGTAAAGTCATCATGTATGCAGATAAAATAACAAAATCCATGGATATTGCAATAAATGAAACAAAGCGTCGCCGGGAAATCCAGGAGGCTTATAATCTAGAGCATGGAATTACGCCGACAACCATCAAGAAAAAGGTGCCGGAACTTATCCGTGCCACATTCGTAGCCGAGGAAGATGGCAATTACGAAGGAGCAGTACCAACACTCAGACCAAAGAACAAGAAAGAAAGAGAAAAGCTCATAGAAAGCATGGAGCAGGAAATGAAAGATGCGGCAAAAGCGCTCGATTTCGAACGTGCAGCCGAGCTTCGTGACCTCATCTTAGAGCTCAAAGCGGAAGGATGACATAAGGATGGCAATGGATAAAATAGTAGTAAAAGGGGCCAGAGCCCATAACCTAAAAAACATTGATGTAACGATTCCCCGCGATAAATTAGTGGTGTTGACGGGGCTTTCAGGATCGGGGAAATCCTCTCTAGCCTTTGACACCATCTATGCAGAAGGACAACGCCGTTATGTAGAGTCCCTTTCTGCCTATGCGCGACAATTCCTTGGTCAGATGGACAAACCGGATGTGGATGCCATTGAAGGGCTATCCCCTGCCATCTCCATCGACCAGAAGACGACAAGTCGTAACCCTCGTTCAACCGTGGGAACGGTAACGGAAATCTATGATTATCTTCGTCTTCTTTTTGCAAGGGTAGGTAGGCCCACATGTCCAAAACACGGTATCGAGATATCTTCGCAAACAATAGAGCAAATGGTAGATAGGATTATGGAATATCCGGAACGGACAAAACTTCAAATTCTTGCTCCTGTCATCCAAGGCCGTAAAGGGACGCATGTGAAAACACTTGAGGACATTAAGAAACAAGGATATGTCCGGGTACGTGTGAACGGTGAAATGATGGAAATATCCGATGATATTGAGTTAGAAAAAAACAAGAAGCATTCTATTGAAGTAGTAATAGACCGTATTGTCGTAAAAGAAGGCGTGGAAACCCGTCTGTCAGATTCATTGGAATCGGCTATCAGGCTTGGGGAAGGAAAAGTGATTGTGGATGTAATTGGGGAAGAGGAACTGCTTTTCAGTGAGCATCATGCTTGTCCACAATGTGGATTCTCCATTGGTGAATTAGAACCAAGAATGTTCTCCTTTAACAGCCCTTATGGAGCATGCCAAAAATGTGATGGTTTAGGCACACAGCTGGAAGTGGATATTGATTTGGTGCTGCCAAATAAGAACCTCAGCCTCAAAGAACATGCACTTGCGCCTTGGGAGCCGACAAGTTCACAATATTATCCACAAATGCTGCAAGCGGTGTGCAATCACTACGGCATTGACATGGAAGTACCGGTAAAAGATATCCCCAAGAATCTTTTAGATAAGGTGCTTTATGGTAGTGGGAAGGAAGAAATATACTTCCGATATGAAAATGACTTTGGTCAAGTGCGAGAAAGCTATATCCTCTTTGAGGGAGTTATCCCCAATGTGGAAAGACGCTATAAGGAGACGAGTTCCGACTACATCCGAGAACAGATGGAAAAGTATATGGCTCAGCAACCATGTCCTACTTGTAAAGGGAACCGTTTGAAACTAGAAAGCTTATCGGTGCTTATCAACAATAATCATATCGGGAATGTAACTAACTTTTCTATCGTAGAAGCTTTAGATTTCTTTGAGGGTCTAGAGCTGACGGAAAAAGAAAGAAAGATTGCCCATATGATTTTGCGAGAAATTGAGGAACGTCTTGGTTTCTTGAACAATGTCGGATTGGATTATTTGACGATGAGTCGTTCTGCCGGAACACTTTCTGGTGGAGAAGCACAACGGATTCGTCTGGCAACCCAAATTGGTTCAAGACTTACAGGAGTCCTTTATATCCTCGATGAGCCGTCTATCGGACTTCATCAGCGAGACAATGACCGATTGATTCAAACGCTCAAAAACATGCGTGATATAGGTAATACGTTAATTGTAGTCGAACATGATGAAGACACCATGATGGCAGCGGATTATTTGCTTGATATAGGACCTGGAGCAGGTGTTCACGGTGGTCAGGTAATTTCAGCTGGTACACCTGAAGAAGTAATGAACGATGAGAACTCTTTAACTGGTCAGTATCTATCAGGCAAGAAGTTCATTCCACTTCCGACAGAAAGAAAAGTCGTAAAGGACCGCTTCATTGAAGTAATCGGTGCGAATGAAAACAATTTAAGCAATGTGGATGTGAAAATACCGCTTGGCTGTTTTGTGGCAGTGACAGGGGTGTCAGGATCAGGGAAAAGTACATTAATTAATGAAATTTTGCATAAGGCGCTTGCACAGCGTTTGCATAATGCAAAGACTAAACCTGGCCAACATAAAGAGATTCGAGGAATTGATCAACTTGATAAGGTAATTGATATCGATCAGTCTCCAATTGGAAGAACCCCACGTTCTAACCCTGCCACCTACACAGGGGTATTTGATGACATCCGTGATGTATTTGCTTCTACCAATGAAGCGAAAGTTCGTGGATATAAGAAAGGTCGTTTCTCTTTCAATGTAAAAGGCGGACGCTGTGAAGCATGTCGCGGGGATGGAATTATTAAAATTGAAATGCATTTCCTTCCTGATGTGTATGTACCGTGTGAAGTGTGTCACGGCAAACGTTATAATCGCGAAACGCTTGAAGTGCAGTACAAAGGGAAAAACATAGATGATATTTTGAAAATGACCGTTGAGGATGCGGTGAGTTTCTTTGAAAATATACCGAAGATCAAGCGGAAGCTGCAGACTATTTACGATGTTGGCTTGGGGTATATTACACTCGGTCAACCGGCAACCACTCTATCTGGTGGGGAAGCGCAACGTGTAAAACTTGCATCAGAGTTGCACCGTAGATCTACAGGTCGCTCTCTCTATATCTTGGATGAGCCGACAACAGGGTTACATGTGGATGACATTTCGAGGCTGTTAAAGGTTTTACAACGATTAGTGGAGAATGGGGATACCGTGCTTGTTATTGAGCATAACTTAGATGTTATTAAAGCGGTAGATTACATGGTTGACCTTGGTCCTGAGGGTGGGGACAAAGGGGGCAGTATCATTGCCACTGGTACACCAGAAGAGGTTATTGAAGTAGAAGCTTCTTATACGGGTCAATACCTCCGACCTGTATTACTGCGTGACCGTGATCGAATGGAGCAGAAAGTAAAGAAAGTCGAAGCGGTTAGTAAAGGATGACTTTAAGGATTAGATGAAAAAGAGGATGGTTATGCCAATTTGGCAACCATCCTTCTTTTTTGTATTTCTATTGGTTTGTCTCTTGTTCTTGAACTTTCTTTTCGATAATATCTTGTAAGAATCGAACATCCATCTCATACGTTTTATCTTTGAAACGAATTTCGCCAGTATTTTCGTTTAGCTTTCCTTTCAGGTGAAAAGAGGCACTTTGAATCTTGTACTCTTTTGACCCTTCATCATAATGAAAATCTGCTTTATCTATTTCATTCGTCACAACTGGACGAATGGTATTTTCCACATAATTAGAGGAAGACTCAGTGAAATCAGGACCCAGCACGCCAAAGAAAATCAAGCCGGCAAGTATCAGTCCAATCATAACAAGTTTAGATAAAATGCTTTTCAAGAAAGGAATCACTACAAATAAAATGACCAGAACAATAATGATTGTCAACAAATGATCCATAATAAAATCCATATCCATCTCACTCCTTCCACACAATCTATACCCAGAAACTAGAACCATTATACCATTGGGCGAGAGGGAGACTCAAAGAATCCAAATTGAATCACCATGGGCAACAAACTAATAAGACTTGAGGCGTACGACATGGGTATCAAAAATCCTGCCGGGGTCTGACCCCTTTTCGCAAATTTTATGCCAAACTAAGGGTAGAAGTAAAAAGTGAAACTTTTGGTGAGGTCAGTCGTAGAGATATTGTAGAGGTTGTTTGGGAATGTTTAATAAAGTTTATAGATAGGGAGGATGTTATGTATGGAAGAGCGTAAGCGTATTTTGAAGTTGGTGGAGGAAGGGAAGCTGACGGCGGAAGAGGCGATTATTTTATTGGAGAGTTTGGAGAAGAATAGTGAAGAGAAGAGTTTGCGTCAGGATGAAATTGTTTCTGAGCTTGCTAAAGATGCGAAAGGTTCTCAGGAAGCAGAAGAGAATATTTTCAAAGCACTGTCCTCCAAGGTTTTTTCCAATTCCAATAATAAAAATGGATCAACCGGCTCCAGCTCTTTTGATAAATCAAAATTTGATTCTTACAGCAAGCAGGCGTCCTCTTTTAAAAATAATATCTTAGATTTTGTTGGAAGTGCGTTGCAGAAGATTAAAGATTTGGACTTGGATTTTAACTTTGGTCCTTCTATCTCGATTCAACATATTTTCCAACAGTCAGATGTGCATTTGCAGCATATCGACCTTGATGTTGCCAATGGCGCGGTTAAGGTGGTTCCTTGGAAAGAGAACGATGTGAAGATAGAGTGTGAGGCAAAGGTTTATGAGGAGAACTCACAAGATGACGCACGGAAAGCTTTCCTTAGTGAAGTACTATTTTCGATTGAAGCTGGGAAACTACGTTTTTCTGTCCAGAAGAAGCATATAAAAGTGAATGCAACAGTTTATGTTCCAGAAGAGAAATATGACAGCTTGAATATCCGCATGTTTAATGGGCCAATTTCAGGGGAAGGTTTAGATGTAAAGTCGATGAAAATGAAGTCGGCGAATGGTTCGTTAACTTGGGAGAACTTAAGAAGCGATTACATTGAAGCAGAAACAGCAAACGGTCATATTAAATTAACAGATTGCGACGCGAAAGAAATCGAGGCGGAAACCATTAACGGAATGTTAAAGGTTCGCGGAGATATTGAAAAATTGGATGTGCAGAGCTTTAATGGAAATGTGGTTGGAGAGTTGACTGGAACTTCCGCCCGTTCCATTATGGCGAAAACCAAAACAGGTAGTGTGGATCTGTTCATTCCAACAGAAAATGCGTTGGAGGCTGAGTTGAAAACGAATCTTGGAAGCTTTACATGCGAGGTTCCAGGGATGGATGTTGTGGAGGAGAAAAATGAAGTGGTGCAAAAGGCGCTTCATTTTAAGGCGAAAAAGGAAGATGCTCCGCTTACGTACATTCTTGCGGAAACGACGACAGGATCCATTTTAATTAAACCAAATGAGGTGAAGTAATATGAAACGTCTTATTCGTTCCAAAAACGACCGCAAGCTTGCGGGTGTGCTTGGAGGCCTAGGGAAATATTTAGGGATAGATTCCAATCTGTTGCGCGTTATTTTTGTCATTCTCTTGTTCCCAACAGGAATAATGCCTCTGATAGTTACGTACTTTGTTTTAACTTTTCTACTTCCGAATGAAGAGTCAGAGATTCACTGATGAGATGGGCTGTCAGTATTCTCGTTAATGCATTAATATTGATTGTGGTTGCGGGCTATTTTGACTCATTCCAACTGAGCAGTGTCGGAGCAGCAATCATTGCAAGTTTGATTTTGGCAGTGTTGAATACCATTGTGAAACCAATCTTGGTTATTTTGACTTTGCCTGTTACATTGCTTAGTTTAGGATTGTTCTTGTTTGTGATCAATGCGATCACGCTTATGTTGACTGCTTTCTTGATGGGGGATGCATTCAATATTGATGGGTTTGGAACGGCCATTTTAGCAGCAATTGTTATATCCATATTAAATTTGTTAATCCAGAAAGCAATTGTCGAGCCTTTGCAAAAGAAGAATTAATGTGAAACGCGAACCTGAAAGATCCCGGGTTCGCGTTTTTTAGGTTCTGTTAACCACCGCTGTTGATCTCCGCAAATGGCTTCGCTTTCCGCGGGGCGACCTTGAGCCTCCTTGGCAAGCCTGCGGGGTCTCAACACGGTCACTTCTTCCCCCGCAGGAGTCTTCGCCTTTTGCTCCAATCACCAGCTAAGAGATTTCATATCCGCATTTAAATCCCCTCTCCCGAACCTCCCACTTAATAAAAAAGTCAAATAGTGCTAAAATGAGAAAAGGTTGATTTACATAAGAAGCGTAACACTCATTTTGACATACACATCAGGGTGTTTCCATACTGAAGGAGGTTTTGGCTGTGCCAAAGGTTCGGACAAAGGATCTGATTGAGAAGTTTAATTTTGAATTGATTGGTGGGGAAGAGGGCGTGAATCGTCCGATTGCGACAAGTGATATTTCCCGACCTGGTATAGAGATGGCCGGTTATTTTACCTACTATCCGGCAGAGAGAATTCAGTTGCTTGGAAAAACGGAGCTGTCTTTTTTTGAAAGGCTTACGCCGAAGGAAAAAAGAGAGCGTATGAGTCAGCTCTGCACGGACATCACTCCGGGCATCATTGTGTCAAGGGACATGGAAGTTCCACCTGAACTCGTGGAAGCAGCAGAGTACGAAAGTGTGCCACTAATGCGTTCACCGATGAAAACGACGAGGCTATCCTCCCATCTGACCAATTACTTAGAAGGAAAGCTCGCACCGACAACCGCAGTACACGGTGTGCTTGTCGACATTTACGGAGTCGGCGTGCTTATCACTGGGAAAAGTGGCGTAGGTAAAAGTGAAACGGCACTTGAACTTGTAAAAAGAGGACATCGTTTGGTGGCGGATGATTGCGTCGAAATCAGACAGGAAGATACAGATACTCTTATCGGGAACTCGCCGGAACTGATTGAACACCTTCTTGAGATCAGGGGTCTTGGTATCATCAATGTCATGACGCTTTTTGGAGCGGGAGCGGTGCGCAGTTACAAACGAATCACGCTTGTCATTAATCTTGAGCTATGGGATAAAAACAAGCAGTACGACCGGGTTGGTTTGGATGAAGAAAAGATGAAGATTATTGATTCTGAAGTGACACGCTTGACGGTTCCTGTTCGTCCTGGACGAAACTTGGCTGTTATCATTGAAGTGGCAGCGATGAATTTCCGCTTGAAGAGAATGGGCATGAATGCTGCTGAGCAGTTCTCCAACCGTTTGTCAGGTGTTATTAATAATGAAAATGAGCATGAAGACATTTAATAAATAATGGAGTGTGGGGAACATGTTGTTAGGAAACATTGAGCCGTTAAATCCGGTCATGATCAGTTGGCCGATTACGGTTTACTGGTATGGGGCCATTATTGGTACAGGAGCCCTGCTTGGATTATGGATTGCCACAAGAGAGTCCGAAAGACGCGGACTTAACAAGGATGTATTTGTCGATCTTGTCTTGTTTGCCATCCCGATTGCAATTCTTTGTGCAAGACTATATTATGTAGCGTTTCAGTGGGATCATTATTCGCAAAACCCGGGCGATATTCTGAAGATCTGGGAAGGCGGACTTGCGATACACGGCGGTCTGATTGGCGCCATCACCACTGGGGTTATTTTTGCAAGAATACGAGGGATTTCGTTCTGGAAGCTTGCTGATATCGGTGCACCAAGTATCATCCTTGGTCAGGCAATTGGCCGCTGGGGGAACTTCATGAACCAGGAAGCCCATGGTGGGGAAGTGACAAGAGAATTCTTGGAGGGGCTTTACTTACCGAATTTCATTGTCGACCAAATGTACATAAACGGGACGTATTATCATCCAACTTTCCTTTATGAATCTATTTGGAATTTGGTTGGGTTTGGATTGCTTCTTTTACTGAGAAAAGTGAACTTAAGACGTGGGGAACTCTTTTTAAGTTATGTGATATGGTATTCAATTGGACGCTTCTTTATAGAAGCAATGCGTACAGACAGCTTAATGCTGACTGAGTCTTTAAGAATCGCACAAGTTATTTCCATTGGACTGATCGTCCTTGCCATCGCACTTATTATTGTGCGTCGTGTGCTTGGCATGGCTAACAGACGTTACTTGGATCCAGAAAATAAAGAACGTTACATGGATTCAAAGAAAAATACACCTGAAGCGACCAAATAAGCAAGCCTCCTACAGAAAAAATGGAGCGGCTACTTCAAAGGGGGAGGAGCTTCATGATGCAAACATTTAAACGCGGGCTGATGGTGGGGCTGGCGACGACGTGGACACTGGGGAAAGTCATTTTTCCCGTAACACTCCTTGTCGGTATTCTTCAGCATACACCAGTCCTACAATATCTAATAAAAGCAATCGCGCCGATCATGGGGATTTTCGGTCTATCAGGTGAAGCATCCATCCCGCTTGTAATCGGGAATTTTCTAAACTTGTATGCTGGAATAGGTGCCATCCTTACCTTGGACCTTACCGTAAAAGAAGTGTTTATCTTGGCTGTCATGCTCTCGTTTTCACATAATCTTTTAGTAGAGTCGACCGTTGCGGCAAAAGTAGGGTTGAAAATATGGGTGATCTTAGCCGTCCGACTCGGCCTAGCTTTTTCTGCGGGAATACTCATCAACCTGGTATGGAAAGGTGGAGGCGAACTTGCCCAGTATGGCATGGTCGCAAAATCTGAAGAGGCTGTAACAGGCTTTTTCCCTATTATCCTTGATGCCACACAACGTGGTCTGATGGGTATTCTGCAGCTTGCAATCATCGTCATTCCACTTATGGTCCTTGTGCAATATATGAAGGAGCTTGGTTGGCTGGCGGTATTCTCGAAGTGGATGGGGCCGTTTACCCGAGTGCTCGGAATGAAAGAGAATACGTCTACTACCATGGCGGCGGGCCTAGTAATCGGCCTTGCCTATGGAGCAGGAGTTATGATTCAGGCGGTAAAAGAGGATAATGTAAGTAAGAAGGATTTGACTCTTGCCTTTATTTTTCTCGTTGCCTGTCATGCGGTGGTGGAGGATACGCTTATCTTCATTCCGCTTGGTATCCCGGTTTGGCCGCTACTTGCGATCCGAATTACAACTGCCATTCTCCTTACGATAGCCGTTGCTTTCGTTTGGAAAAGGCTAGAACTTGCAAAAAGAAAGGAAGCCTCTTATGACCATTAACACCGTGCTTTTTGATCTAGATGGAACACTTATAGATACAAACGACCTTATTATTGAGTCGTTCCTTCACACATTAAATCATTATTATCCAGATCAGTATGGGCGTGAAGACGTACTGACCTTCCTCGGCCCACCTCTATACGATACATTCGTAAAAATGGATGAGTCGAAAGTGGACGAGATGATTGCCTATTATCGCGACTTCAATATGACCAAACATGACGAGTATGTAACAGAGTTTGAAGGGGTATTAGAAACAGTAAAGCTTTTGCATGAAAAAGGTCTGAAGCTTGGAATCGTGACGACAAAAATGCGTCAGACTGTGGTAATGGGTCTTAAGTTGACGGGTCTTGACCGATTCTTTGATGTGGTCGTCTGCCTGGATGATGTCACCAATGCCAAACCAGATCCGGAACCAATCCACCTTGCCCTGCAGCAGCTAGGCTCAACGCCTGATGAGGCAATCATGGTAGGCGACAACTTTCACGACATCCTAGCAGGAAAAAATGCCGGAACGAAAACGGCAGCAGTAAGCTGGACGATTAAAGGAGTCGAATACCTTCAATCCTTTGAACCGGATTATATGCTCACACATATGCAAGACTTGCTGCCAATATTGGGAGTGACTGAGGGTGAGTAGAAGGACGACCCGCTACCCGGTGGAGGGCGCGAATTCCCTTTGGCATGTTTACAAAACCGTCCCTTTTATAAAAGTCGTGAAAAACTTTGCTGTTATTCAGATCGCCAGGTACACGCCATTTTTAGGAATGAAAAACTGGCTCTACCGCACATTTTTACGCATGAAGGTAGGCGACCAAACTTCCTTTGCCTTAATGGTCATGCTTGATGTCATGTTCCCGGAAAAAATAAGCGTCGGTCGCAACACGGTTATTGGCTATAACACAACCATCCTTGCCCACGAATACCTGGTCAAGGAATACCGCCTCGGCGATGTCGAAATCGGCAGCGAAGTGATGATCGGCGCCAACACGACGATCCTGCCCGGCATTATCATCGGCGACGGAGCCATCGTCTCCGCGGGCACCCTTGTACATAAAGACGTCCCAGAAGGTGCCTTCGTCGGGGGGAACCCAATGCGCGTCATCTATACGAAAGAGGAAATGCAGGAGCGGATGAAGTTTTAGAAAAGGTGATCCCACCTGTTAATTGGAGTGCAAGGTGTGAGGCTCCTCAAAAATGCTAACGAATTTTCTTCGTGCGATGAATCTCTGCCGAAGCTTTCCTTGTCCTGCGGGGGATAACGGTTGGTTGAGACCCCGCAACGAAGTGAGGCTCAAGCATCGTCCCGAGGAAAGCGAACACCTGGAACGGAAATTAACAGGAAGTTTTACAGATAACCCTTTCTATTAAATCAAAACTAACAAATAACTAGCACTTTGTCTCCAAGGATAAAGTGCCTTTTTTTACCCAAAATAGAGAAAGACACAACTAAAACCGTTAACACTTGACCAAAAAGCTTCATTTTGTTAGTATGTTACCATATTAGCGAACTAAAGGATTTCAGATTATTATAAAAGGTGGGTATCCACATGTCAAAACCATTCATGTTCGAAAAACCACTAGGAATGCGGGACACGCTTCCTTCCTTATATGAAGCAAAACAGAACGTCAAAAACACGATGACAGCAGAAATCAGTCAATGGGGCTATCAGTTTATGGAAACCCCGACACTGGAATACTACGAAACGGTGGGCGAAGCATCCGCTATCCTCGATCAGCAACTTTTTAAGTTACTAGATCAGCAAGGACACACACTCGTCTTAAGACCAGACATGACAGCTCCCATTGCCAGGGTGGCGGCTTCAAGACTATTAAATGAGGGTTATCCGCAGCGACTTGCTTACTCGGCCAATGTTTTCCGCGCTCAGCAAAACGAAGCTGGAAGACCTGCTGAATTTGAGCAAATAGGTGTGGAGTGCATTGGTGACCGTTCTATCAGTGCCGATGCCGAGATGATTGCCTTGCTTGTAGCTCTTCTCCAAAACACAGGGTTATCAACTTTTACTGTAGCGATTGGTCATATCGGATTTTTGCAGGAGATCTTCCTCGACATAGTCGGTAATGAAGAGCGTGCGGCAACCTTAAGAAGGTACTTATATGAAAAAAATTACGTGGGGTATCGCGAGCATGTGAAAAACTTGCCGCTGTCCTCGATTGATAAAAAACGCCTTCTAAACTTATTAACATTAAGAGGAGATTCGTCCAACATTGAGCTTGCGAAAGAAGTGCTGGATGGAGATGCGGGTAAAAAAGCGATACAAGAGCTAGAGCAGCTATGGACGATGTTAGAAGCTTATGGTGTCGCAGAGTTTGTGAAACTGGATTTAAACATTGTCAGTCATATGAGTTATTACACAGGGATTGTGTTTGAAGCGTATGCAGGAAACATAGGCTTCCCGATCGGAAATGGCGGAAGATATGATAAGCTGTTCCAAAAATTCAACCGCGAGAAATCGGCCACAGGGTTCGGAATCCATTTAGACCGTCTCTTAGAAGCAAAAGGTGTGAAGAAGGCGGAAGTGAAGATACACGGAGTATTGTTCAGTCAAGTAAGAAGAGAAGAGGCAATCGCATTTGCCACTTCCAAAAGAGAAGCTGGGGAAAAAGTAATCCTTCAGGACATTGCAGGTGTGGAAAATGTGGATGCATGCACGGCGTCCTTCAGCGATGTAACCTTTTTTCTTGGAAAAGCTAGAAAGGAGAACGAAGCATGAGCGTACTGACAATTGCGATGCCAAAAGGAAGAATTTTTGAAGAGGCGGCTCAATTGCTTGTCCAAGCGGGTTATAACATTCCTCCCGATCTAGATGATTCTAGAAAGCTGATCATTGATGTACCGGATGAAAACATGCGCTTTATTTTAGCAAAGCCGATGGATGTGACTACTTATGTGGAGCATGGAGTGGCAGATGTCGGAATTGCGGGCAAGGACGTGATGCTAGAAGAAGAGCGTGATGTATATGAAGTGCTCGATTTAAAAATCAGCGAATGCTATTTGGCAGTGGCAGGCTTGCCTGGAACGGAAATGAAGGATGTTGCCCCTAAAATTGCAACGAAATATCCTGGAATTGCTTCAAGCTATTACCGTGAACAAGGGGAGCAAGTGGAGATTGTAAAGTTAAACGGTTCTATTGAACTGGCACCGTTGATTGGGTTATCCGACCGAATTGTGGATATCGTATCCACCGGACGAACACTTAAAGAGAATGGATTAGTGGAATTTGAGAGAATTGTGGATATCACGTCGCGTTTGATTGTGAATCCTGTGAGTTACCGGTTAAAAGACAAGCAAATAGATGAACTTGTGGGTAGATTAGCAGAGGTAGTTGGAGAGGTGTAAAAATGATAAAGATAAAAAAGGTGAGCGAATCGGTTTCGTTGCGCCGTTCGATTGATCAGGGAACAGAAGAACAACGTGATGCAGTCCTACAAATCCTGCAAACGGTCAAAGTACAAGGGGATAAAGCGCTGTATTCATACACGGAAAAATGGGATGGCGCAACACTATCCACATTAAAAGTCACAAAAGAAGAAATCCAAGCAGCTTATCAACAACTTTCTCCACAAGTTATCAACATCATCCACAATGCTGCTGATAATATCCGCGATTTTCATCAAAAACAGGTCAAACAGTCGTGGTTATCCACAAAACCAGACGGCACGATTCTGGGACAACAAGTAACAGCGCTCGATGCGGTCGGTGTTTACGTACCTGGTGGAAAAGCGGCCTATCCCTCGTCCGTATTGATGAATGTCATACCGGCACAAGCGGCAGGAGTGGAAAGGATTGCGATGGTGAGTCCCCCTTCTGCAGACGGCACATTGCCTGCCGGGGTGCTCGTAGCAGCTGATATTCTCGGTGTGGATGAAATCTATAAGGTGGGTGGAGCACAAGCGGTCGCCGCCCTTGCCTATGGAACGGAAACCATTCAGGCTGTGGATAAGATCGTTGGACCTGGAAACATCTTTGTGGCACTTGCGAAAAAAGAAGTATATGGACTTGTGGATATTGATAGCATTGCAGGACCAAGCGAAATTGTCGTGTTGGCGGATGAGACGGCAAAGGCTAACGAGATTGCAGCGGATTTATTGTCTCAGGCAGAGCATGATGAACTGGCTTCAAGCGTGCTCGTGACTACGTCAGCGTTACTTGCCGAACAGGTCGCTTATGAAGTAGAAAAACAGCTATCCACACTTCCGCGTGAAGCAATAGCGCGAGCATCTATTGAAGCATACGGCACTATTTTTGTAACGGATACGATTCAAGAGGCGCTCCGTGTGATCAACGAGCTGGCACCAGAGCATCTAGAAGTGATGACAGCCGAAGCAATGAATCTTCTTCCGTACATCAAACATGCCGGAGCTATTTTCCTAGGCAGATACAGCTCAGAGCCTGTTGGGGATTATTTTGCCGGGCCGAATCATGTGCTTCCTACTAACGGGACAGCCCGCTTTTCCAGTGGATTGTCTGTGGATGAATTTGTGAAAAAATCCAGTGTAATTATGTATAGTGAACAGGCTTTAAAAGAGAATGTGGATAAAATTGCAGCGTTTGCGCGATTAGAGGGTTTAGAAGCGCATGCACGTGCGGTGGAATCGCGATTTACTAACAAGGAAAAGTGGGGAGAGACTGATGACACGAACAGCTAGTTTGGAGAGAAATACGAAAGAAACACAAATACAGCTTGCTTTTACGATAGATGGAGAAGGAGCGGCAAAGCTTGAGACGCCTGTTCCTTTTATGACTCATATGCTGGACCTTTTTACAAAGCATGGCCAATTCAATCTGGACTTGCAGGCAAACGGGGATGTGGATATTGATGATCACCACACCACAGAGGATATCGGGATCTGTCTAGGTCAGGCGTTAAAAGATGCACTTGGGGATAAAGTGGGGATAAAACGATACGGAAACGCGTTTGTGCCAATGGATGAGGCGCTTGCACAAGTTGTTGTAGATCTAAGCAACCGTCCGCATCTTGAAATGAGAGCGGAATTCCCAAGCCAGAAGGTAGGTACATTTGATACCGAACTTGTCCATGAATTTTTATGGAAGCTTGCTTTAGAGGCTCGCATGAATCTTCACGTGATTGTGCATTATGGTACGAACACCCACCACATTATCGAAGCGATATTCAAAGCGCTTGGCCGTGCACTGGACGAAGCAACGACGATTGATCCGCGAGTTAAAGGGGTACCATCGACGAAGGGAATGTTATAGAAGATGATAGGTATCATTGATTACGGAATGGGGAATTTGTATAGCGTGAGTAAGGCTTTAGAGCGGATGGATGTCAAGTATGTCATTTCTAATGACCGGGATGTCTTGTTTGAAACGGAAGGGCTTATCCTGCCAGGTGTCGGCTCGTTCCGTGACGCCATGTCTATTTTACAAGAAACAGGTCTAAATTCTTTTATAAAAGAAGAAGTAGCACGGGAGAAAAAGTTGCTTGGGATTTGCTTAGGCATGCAGCTGTTGTTTGAGGAAAGTGAAGAGAATGGTGTAACAGAGGGGCTGTCTCTTTTACAAGGCAAGGTGGAACGCTTTCCTGGAGTTACAGCAGAAGGTGAATCCTATAAGGTACCGCATATGGGTTGGAACAAGCTTGAATTCCAACAGGCATCTCCGCTTTTAGATGGTGTGCCAGAGGATTTCGTTTATTTTGTTCATTCCTACTATGTAAAGGATTTTGCTGAAGCGGAACTATTGGCAAGCAGTACATATGATGTGCAGGTGCCAGCTGTGGTGGGACACGGGAATGTGTTTGGAACACAGTTTCATCCGGAAAAAAGCAGCAATGTCGGCTTGGCGATATTGAAAAATTTTGTGAATCTTGTCCAGGAAGAGAAGTGATAATATGAGTTTTACCATATATCCGGCTATCGATATGCGCGGTGGAAAATGCGTACGTCTGTTGCAAGGAGATTATAGTAAGGAAACGGTCTACGGGGATTCGCCGTTTGATATGGCCAAAACGTTTGTAGATCAAGGTGCAGAGTGGATTCATATGGTGGATCTTGACGGCGCCAAGGCAGGTTCGCCAGTCAATGACCGCTTTGTGCTGCAGGTGGCACGAGAGCTGTCTGCGAAAGTGCAGATTGGCGGAGGAATCCGTACTGTGGAGGACGTGGAGCGTTATTTGGAAAACGGTGTAAACCGGGTTATTTTAGGAAGTGCGGCAATTAATGACCCAGATTTTGTGAAGGCGATGCTTGCTAAATATGGTAAGAAAATTGCAATTGGCCTTGATGCCAAGGATGGATATGTGGCAACGGAAGGTTGGGTGGAAACGTCTACTGTGAAAGCGACCGTGCTTGGTAAAGAGCTTGCGGATGCGGGAGCAGAAACATTCATTTTCACAGACATCGCAACGGACGGCATGTTATCTGGACCGAATGTCGATGCGACGGTTGAACTTGCTCGTGTGACAGGTGCATCTGTCATTGCTTCCGGGGGAGTAAGTTCTGTGGACGATCTAATGGCGCTTCGAAAATATGCAGGCGATGGCGTGTCAGGGTCCATTGTCGGAAAAGCGATCTATACGGAGAAAATCAATCTCGCGAGTGCATTGGAAGAGGTGAAATAGATGCTAACGAAACGAATCATCCCTTGTCTGGATGTAAAAGAAGGACGGGTGGTAAAGGGGGTTCAGTTTGTCGAACTCCGAGATGCGGGTGACCCGGTTGAGCTGGCTGCCTTTTACGATGAAGAAGGTGCAGATGAACTGGTGTTCCTTGATATTTCTGCCTCTCATGAAGGACGTGAAACGATGGTGGATGTAGTCGAGCAGGTGGCTGCAAAATTGGCGATTCCGTTCACAGTCGGCGGTGGCATCAACTCTATTGATGACATGAAAAGGCTGTTAAGAGCGGGTGCGGATAAAGTCTCACTGAATACAGCAGCATTGTTGAATCCTTATTTGATACAGGCTGGGGCTAATTACTTTGGCTCACAATGTATTGTTGTCGCAATTGATGCTAAGTATGACGAGACCCTTGGTTCGTGGAGAGTGTATACACATGGCGGACGGAAGGAAACGGACTGGGAAGTGGTGGAATGGGCTCGTGAAGCGGTGAAGTTGGGAGCCGGGGAGATTCTATTGACGAGCATGGACAGTGACGGGGAGAAGAAGGGATTCAACTTGGCGCTTACTAAAGCAGTAAGTTCGGCCGTCTCCGTTCCGGTGATTGCCTCTGGTGGAGCAGGCGACGCTTCTCATTTTCTGGATGCGTTTGGAGAAGGAGCAGCAGATGCAGCTTTGGCAGCCTCTATTTTCCACTATAAAGATACGAGTGTAAAAGAAGTGAAGAGTTATCTAAAGGAGAAAGGGGTGCAGGTTCGATGATCAATCTAGAAGCAGTGAAGTTTGATGAAAAAGGGCTTGTCCCGGCTATTGTGCAAGATGCTACTACTAAAGAGGTGTTGACTCTAGCATATATGAACGGTGAGTCATTGGTGAAAACAGTCGAAACCAGGGAGACATGGTTTTGGAGCCGTTCTCGAGGTGAACTTTGGCACAAAGGGGCAACTTCCGGTAACACGCAGCGTGTGGTAGAAATGCGATATGACTGTGATCAGGACGCGGTGCTTGTGCTGGTTGAGCCGAATGGTCCGGCATGTCATAAGGGGGAGGAGACTTGTTTTCATGAGGTGGTGCTTGGTACGGAAACAGATGCGGCAGGTGAAATTGACGCTTCGGATTCAGGGACAGCTTCGATTTTAGCACGCTTAGAGTCTGTCATTGCCTCCCGTGCTGTGGATAAGCCAGAGGGCTCTTATACTACCTATCTTTTTGAAGAGGGTGTGGATAAGATTCTGAAGAAAGTTGGCGAGGAAGCGGCGGAAGTAATTATTGCGGCAAAAAACCGTGACCGCGGTGAGCTTACCTGGGAGGTTGCCGATCTCTTTTTCCATGTGATGGTGTTATTGCGTGAGCAGGATGTGAGCTTGGCGGAAGTGTTGGCAGTGTTGGAGGAGCGGCATGCGAAAAAGCCCTCTGGTGAATAGGAAGAATAACCTGGTTACAGCACTTTTCTAGTTTCAATGCTAGGAAAGTGTTTTTATTTGAAAATAAAGCACACCTCAAAATTTCCCACCTATTCTTTCCAACCCCTCTTATGTTATACTACGAACGGTAAGTAAGTTTGTATGGAGGCTATAATGGGAAAAAATCCGAATGTGAAACAAGTTGCGAAGATCATCCCATTTGCGCAGAATGGCGATTATTTTTTTCAAAAGGGAATCCGTGCTTATCGGAAGCGGGATTTATATAAGGCAAGAAAATGGCTCCAACGTGCCGAGGCAATGAAGCCAAGTGATGCATCTATCATGTGTCAGCTGGCGATTGTCCTTACTGAGCTTGGAGACTATCAGCGTTCTAATGAACTTTTAGAAGATATTATAGAAGATTTGGCACCGGACATGCATGATTGTCATTATTTCTTAGCTAACAACTATGCCTACTTGGGATTGTTTCAGGAGGCAAGAAAGCATGCTGAGGAATATTTAACGATGGAGCCAGACGGAGAATTTGTAGAGGATACCGAGGATTTGATTGATCTTTTGGAAATCGAGGTAGATGAAGCGGAAGATTATGTGGATGGTCAGGACCACCTCATTGTCATGCAGGAGAATGCAAGAGGCCTGCTTGAAAAAGGGGAACTTGATGAAGCATTGGAGCTTCTCGAACAAATTATTGAAGAGTATCCCCAATTCTGGTCGGCGTATAATAATCTGGCTTTAGCCTACTTCTATAAAGGGAACTTAGTAGAAGCTCGGGAAGTTCTGGAGGAAGTGCTGGAAAAGAACCCAGGAAACTTGCATGCGCTTTGTAACTTGCTTGTCTTTTTCCATTATGAAAATAATGTGAAGGAAATGAACAAGCTAGCAAACCGACTTGAAAAAGTGACACCTATTTTGGTGGAACACCGTTATAAGCTTGGAGCGACTTTCGGGTTGATTGGTCGACACGAATTGTCCTACAAGTGGTTACGTTCTTTACAGAAAAACGGTTTTCAAGGTGATGCAACGTTTTATTTCTGGCTTGCGAATGCAGCATATCAAACGGAACGCTTTACAGTTGCGGAGCAGTCGTGGTCAAAAGTCCTTGAAATGAATCCTGAAAAGGCCGGAACGGAGCCTTGGAATCAAATGGAAGATAAAACGGTTGAGGAAGAAGAAGCGGAGCAGCTTTTTCATATTTTCCAATCAAGTACTTCTAGCAAGACTACAGTCAAAAATGTACTCGAACAATCCTTCGTCACGTCGACGGTCCGTGAATTTGCCATGTTTGCTTTATTGAAACGTAGAGATGTGCCAATAAATGTCGTGAATGGGTATGAAATTGCATCACTATTAAATACAAACCAAGTAGATATGATTGTAAAAGAATGGTTTGATTTATATGCTCGAGCATTAAAACAAGCTGTCACTTTTACGAACGCACCAGCATGGGCAGCAGCATTCGCCTACGTCTGGAGCAAAGGAAACGGATACGCTGTGACCCAGAAAGAGTTAGTGGAAAGATATGAGGTTTCCACAAGCACGCTAAGAAAATATATTAAAAAGGTAGAAGATCTACTTTCTTAAAAACCGGGCTGGGATGATGCTCGGTTTTTTTGTGTGTTTAAATTTTAATTATGGAAGAAAAGGTATGATGGTTCTATGAACCCCTGAGCCGCAGAAAAAGAGGAAACATTGTCCTCATAGGGTGTCAATGAAGCCCTGAGCCGAAGAAAAAGGGGGAACATTGTCCTCATAGGGTGCCAATGAAGCCCTGAGCTGCAGAAAAAGGGGAAACATTGTCCTCATAGGGTGCCAATGAAGCCCTGAGCCGAAGAAAAAGAGGGAACATTGTCCTCATAGTGTGTCAATGAAGCCCTGAGCCGAAGAAAAAGAGGGAACATTGTCCTCATAGGGTGTCAATGAAGCCCTCAACAGGTGAAAAAGAGGAAACATTGTCCTCATTCAGTGTCTATGAATCCCAGCCCCTAAGAAATCATGAATACATTGTCCTCATAGCTTTCGAAAAGTCAAAAGAGCTCGACCAAACTCCCCATGAGCAAAAAATTGGACGGACAACCACCCTGTTATATAGGATAGTAACTGGGAATACTTTTAAAGGTATTCTGTAAATATATATCTAAAATCGGATGAAAATAGGGTTATCATAAAATGCAACAAATGAGTTAAAGGAGTGGGCAACATGACAGAAGAAAAAATTTATGATGTGATTATTATAGGAGCTGGACCTGCGGGAATGACATCTGCGGTATACACATCTCGTGCGAATTTAAGCACATTGATGATCGAGCGCGGGATGCCTGGCGGGCAGATGGCGAACACAGAGGAAGTAGAAAACTACCCTGGTTTCGACCATATCCTTGGACCTGAGCTATCAACGAAAATGTTCGAGCATGCGAAGAAATTCGGTGCTGAATATGCATATGGTGACGTAAAAGAAGTAATCGATGGAAAAGAGTATAAAACAGTGAACGCTGGAAGCAAATCTTACAAAGGTCGTACGGTCATTATTTCAAGTGGTGCGGAATACAAAAAGATCGGTGCGCCTGGAGAGAAAGAGCTTGGCGGACGCGGGGTTTCCTACTGTGCAGTATGTGACGGCGCGTTTTTCAAAAATAAAGAATTAGTAGTTGTAGGTGGAGGAGACTCTGCTGTAGAAGAGGGTGTGTACCTCACTCGCTTTGCATCCAAAGTGACGATTGTTCACCGTCGTGATGAGCTTCGCGCACAAAAAATCCTTCAGCAACGTGCTTTCGATAACGACAAAATTGACTTCATCTGGAATCATACTATCAAAGAAATTAACGAAAAAGATGGCAAGGTTGGCAGTGTGACACTTGTCAGCACGAAAGATGGCGAAGAGCAAGAATTCCAAACAGATGGTGTCTTCATCTATGTAGGTATGCTTCCTCTGACAAAACCGTTCTTGAACCTTGGGATCACAAACGACATGGGTTACATTGAAACAAATGAGCGCATGGAAACGAAAATCCCTGGTATTTTCGCTGCGGGGGATATCCGTGAGAAAACTTTACGCCAAATTGTTACGGCAACAGGTGACGGAAGCATCGCGGCTCAAAGTGCACAACATTATGTAGAAGAGTTAGTTGAAGAACTTAAGGCAAACGCAGCGAAATAATGGGCTAAAGGTTTGGGGTGCTAGGTATGTCGAACTATAAAAGAGCATGTCGAAATCTCCCTTTAATCAAAACGTAATTGCGCCTTAACGCATCTGTAACAGCTTTGAAACAATAATCGGTTATTATATAAATAGTAATTGACCCCCTTTTATAAATATAGTGGATGACACGGGTTCCCTTTTTCCCGTGTCCTTTTTTTATGTCTATTTTTCTTGAGTCTGACGACGGTTATTTCTATAAGCCCCAAGTGAATGATTCTCAAGAAGAAAGGTCAAATATGAGCGATTTATTAGCCCGAAGCAAGTGGTTTTCAAGCAGAAAGGTCAAATAGAAGCGTTCTATACGCCTGAAGCAAGTGGTTTTCAAGCAGAAAGGTAAAATAGAAGCGTTCTATACGCCCGAAGCAAGTGGTTTTCAAGAAGAAAGGTCAAATAGAAGCGTTCTATACGCCTGAAGTAAGTGATCTCCAAGCGTAAAAGTCCTATAGAAATTAACTCCGTAATAAGGTCCCCTCACACCCCTACGCACATTACACCTTGTTTACTCTATCCAACAAAGCTATGATATACTTAAAAAATAAAGCGTTTACACGATTCGAACCGGAAGCTGGAATCGATACCTGTAAGAAATCCTGACACACAGTTTGCTAATTTGTAGAACTTTACTGTGTCTTAATCAATACTTTTGCTGTAAAATAAAAAATGATACACTTGGCTAGTTTTATTTTTTACGCAGCTGTTGCTTTCCGCAAATAGCTTAAGGGATAGAAAAAACACAATTAGCCAAGCTCAAAAGGGGTTGTAACCATGCAAAGAGTAACAAATTGTGTGCTAGTGAAAGATGACCAAGTGCTACTATTGCAAAAGCCGCGTCGTGGATGGTGGGTTGCACCTGGTGGAAAAATGGAGCACGGTGAATCAGTGAAGGATTCCGTAGTGCGCGAATATCGTGAAGAAACTGGCATTTACTTAAAAAATCCTGCCCTGAAGGGTGTTTTTACATTTGTAATAAAAGAAGGCAAGGATATTGTTTCTGAATGGATGATGTTCACATTCCTTGCAACGGAATACGACGGACAGAATGTAAAGGAATCAGAAGAAGGGATAATTGAGTGGCATAAGCAGGAAGACATCGCCAAACTTCCGATGGCACCTGGCGATTTCCATATTCTCGATTACCTTATAAAAGGATCTGGCATGATTTTCGGGACGTTTACTTATACGCCGGACTTTGAACTGTTGTCCTACCGCCTTGATCCAAACTGATTAGACAAAAAAGGGAGTGGAAGAAACATGAGTACAGGTACGAGCAGTGATGTAGAATTAGTCATTATCACTGGTATGAGTGGAGCAGGAAAAACAGTGGCCATTCAAGCTTTAGAGGATCTGGGTTTTTTCTGTGTTGATAATCTGCCGCCGACTTTGCTTCCAAAATTTTTGGAGCTGATGGAAGAGTCGGGTAATAAAATGAATAAAGTGGCATTAGTAATGGATTTACGCGGACGTGAGTTTTTTGACAGTCTGTTTGAAGCGCTGGATGATATTTCTGAATTGTCTTGGGTAACGCCTCAAATCTTATTCCTTGATGCGAAGGATTCTGTTCTTGTGACACGTTATAAAGAGACAAGAAGAGCGCATCCATTGGCTAAATCAGGTCTGCCGCTTGAAGGAATCGAACATGAGCGCGAGTTGTTAGAAGAGTTAAAGGGCCGTGCCCAACTGATTTTGGACACTTCCAACTTAAAGCCACGTGAACTTAGAGAGAAAATCCTCAAACAATTTGCCACACACTCCAAACAAACTTTTAAATTGAATGTCGTTTCCTTCGGTTTTAAATATGGACTTCCTATAGATGCAGATCTTGTGTTTGATGTACGCTTCTTACCAAATCCCCATTACATTGACCATATGAGACCGATGACAGGGCTTGATGAAGAGGTTTCTTCCTATGTGTTGAAGTGGTCGGAAACGCAGAAATTTGTAGAAAAGCTTACGGATTTGTTGACCTTTATGCTGCCTTACTACAAGCGAGAAGGGAAGAGTCAGTTAGTCCTTGCAATCGGGTGTACAGGAGGGCAACACCGTTCTGTGACCTTGGCAGAGTATTTTGCTAAGCATTTCAAGGATGAGTATGATACACTCCTAACACACCGAGATATTGAGAAACGAAAGGGTAAACACTGATGAGACGTCAAAAAGTACCTAAGATTGTCATCATAGGTGGGGGAACTGGGCTGCCTGTTTTACTCAGGGGCCTCAAGCACTATGATGTGGATATTACTGCAGTGGTCACAGTTGCCGACGATGGAGGAAGCTCGGGGAGATTGCGTGATGAACTGCACATTCCACCTCCTGGAGATGTCCGGAACGTGCTCGCCGCCTTATCGGATGTGGAGCCTTTGATTGAAGATCTCTTCCAGCACCGCTTTGCAACAGGTAACGGGCTTTCAGGACACTCGCTAGGAAACCTCTTGCTTGCAGCAATGACTACCATCACAGGTGACTTTGTCCATGCCATCCGCGAGATGAGTAAGGTGTTGAATGTTCGAGGGAAAGTTCTGCCTGCCGCCAACCAAAGTGTTATTTTACATGCGGAAATGGAAGACGGATCCATTGTTACAGGAGAATCCAAGATTCCGGCCAATGGGCAGAAAATAAAGCGGGTGTTCCTTACCCCCGATAAAGTGGAGCCTTTGCAGGAATCAGTGGACGAAATAGAAAAAGCAGATCTAATCATTGTCGGACCGGGAAGTCTCTACACAAGTATTTTGCCGAATCTGCTTGTCCCGAAGATAGGAGAGGCTGTGTGTAACGCACACGCCAAAAAAGTGTATATATGCAATGTTATGACGCAAGCTGGTGAAACGCTTGAATATACGGCAAGTGATCATGTTAAGGCGCTCTATGATCATTTGGGTTGCCGTTTTATGGATACCATTCTTGTTAATGAAGAAGATATTCCTGAAGATATCGCCATTCGCTATAAAAAAGAACTTGCAACACCTGTAGTGTATGATATTGCTGCTTTATCTAATTTGGGACTTGAAATAGTTCATGATAAAATCATCCGATACGAAGATGGAGTGATTCGTCATGACACCCAAAAAGTAGCGGCATTATTGTACTCCATGATAAAACTGGACGAAAACTAGATGCAAACGGATGCATTACTGGATGTAAGGGGATAATGCTTGAGCACCTCGCATACACCTAGTAAATTCACAATGGAGGTGAAAACAATGTCCTACGCTTCTGAAACGAAAAAAGAATTAACGACCATAGAAACAAAAGACTGTTGCGTCAAGGCGGAACTTGCGGCGCTGATCCGTATGAACGGTTCTCTGTCCTTTTCCAATCGCAAACTTATATTGGATATACAAACTGAAAACGCCGCCATTGCCCGCAGAATCTATACGTTAACAAAAAGGATTTATGATGTGCGTGTCGAATTGCTTGTACGAAAGAAGATGAGATTAAAGAAGAATAACGTCTATATCGTTCGGTATGCCGAGCAAGCACATTATATTTTGGATGAATTAAAAATCTTGAAGGATGGCTTCACCTTCGTTCGTGACATATCTGAAGAGCTGATCAGCAAAAAATGCTGCAAGCGATCTTATTTGCGAGGTGCCTTTTTGGCAGGCGGTTCAGTGAATAATCCGGAAACGTCATCCTATCATCTTGAAATCTTTTCTCTCTACCATGAACATAACGAATCTTTATGTGAACTGATGAATATGTTTCACTTAAACAGTAAAACATTGGAGCGGAAAAAAGGCTATATCACATACCTGAAAGAGGCCGAAAAGATTGCTGAATTCTTAAGCATCATCGGTGCCCATCAGGCTTTGCTGAAGTTCGAGGACATCCGGATTGTGCGTGATATGCGTAACTCGGTTAATCGCCTTGTGAACTGTGAAACTGCCAACCTCAATAAAACAATTGGTGCTGCGATCCGCCAGGTAGAGAATATCCGTTTTATCGATAGCACGGTCGGACTTAGTATTTTGCCTGACAAGCTTCGTGAAATTGCGGAACTGCGCGTCACTTACCAAGATGTAACGTTGAAAGAACTTGGAGAAATGGTATCAAGCGGGACGATCAGCAAATCCGGTATCAATCACCGACTACGTAAAATAGATGAGATTGCCGATAAACTACGAGCAGGGGAATCTGTTAAATAAGACTGGAGAGAGTCACTTCGATTCGAGCTGACTCCAACCAGCAACTATACATTAGATAGAGGAGGAATAATAATGGTACAAAAACAAGTGGATGTTCGTTTAAAAACTGGATTACAAGCACGCCCAGCAGCACTTTTCGTACAAGAAGCCAACCGCTTCTCAAGTGAGGTTTTCTTAGAAAAGGACGGGAAAAAGGTAAATGCGAAAAGTATTATGGGCTTGATGAGCTTAGCTATCAGCACGGGTGCTACAATCACATTGATTGCTGATGGTCATGATGAAGAGGATGCGATTGCTGCGTTAGCAGATTACGTACAACAAGAGAACTAAAAAACCGGGTCTCCCCTTGATGGGAAACCCGGTTTTGTTTTATGTGTCTGTTAAAACTTGCTGTTGCTTTACGCAAACTGCTTCGCTTTCCGCGGGGCGGCCTTGAGCCTCCTCACTCCGTTGCGGGGTCTCAACTATGCCGCTACTCCCCCGAAGGAGTCTTCGCATTTTGCTCCAATCAACAGCTAAAAACTATTAGTTATTGTTTCTAATTACTTTGTCGATTAGTCCGTATTCTAGTGCACGGTCGGCAGTCATGAAGTTGTCGCGGTCTGTGTCGCGGGAGATTACTTCGATTGGCTGGCCAGTTTGCTCGGATAGAATCGTGTTCAATTTTTCGCGTAGGAACAAGATGCGTTTAGCCGCAATCTCGATTTCCGTTGCTTGACCTTGTGCTCCACCAAGTGGTTGGTGAATCATGACTTCACTGTTAGGTAGCGCGAAACGCTTGCCTTTAGCTCCAGCTGCAAGCAAGAATGCTCCCATGGAAGCCGCCATACCTACACACATTGTGCTGACATTCGGCTTAATGAAGTTCATTGTATCGTAGATAGCCATACCAGCTGTAATGGAACCACCTGGGCTGTTGATATAAAGAGAAATATCTTTATCAGGATCTTCCGCTGCCAAGAATAGAAGCTGAGACACAATGGAGTTAGCCACATTGTCATCAATTGCACTTCCAAGCATGATGATACGGTCCTTTAATAGACGGGAGTAAATATCGTACGCGCGCTCCCCACGACTTGTTTGTTCAATAACTGTAGGAATTAAGTTCATCTCACTTTTCCTCCTTTAAATTTAAGTTTTCAATCGACATAGGCTCCTATGTAAAAATGGGAAAACCTTCAGCGAACCTATACCAATTAGTAAGTATTACTAAATCTTTATGTACTTTTATCATACATACAAGGTCAAGAATGGTCAAATAAAAACCATCGCAAATACCCCCATTTTTCCCCATGTAATAATCATATCCAGTATGGGGTGGGATTAAACTTTAAACTGTAATACTTAACTCATTATTATAAAAGTTATTTCCTATGGTGATGCGACTTCCTATTGCCCGACTCTCGACAATTGGTGTATAATTTGGTATATTAGTAAAGTTCCATTTGCAGCGTGCGCTCGTAGCTCAGGGGATAGAGCGGTGGTTTCCGGTACCGCGTCATGCGGGGGTTCGAATCCCTCCGAGCGCGCCATAACTACGATAATTGGAAAAACTTACGTTTGAAACGTAATCTTGAAACATGCTATAGTATTACTTGTAACGGACAAGCGCCGTTATCTCATATTATCTACTCACCCAGTGGCGGCACACTGGGTTTTTATTTTGCTTAAAAGGCATTCCGGTTTCTTGAAGGAATGTCTTTTGTTCTACGTACCAGTTTTGGGCGAACGGAAAGTATTTTATAAGTTTTGGATCAAAAAATGGGATAACGGAAAATAAAATACCTCTAACGGAAAATAAAACAGCAGAACGGAAAATATATTAGTGCTAACGGAAAATAAAACACATCACAAGCAAATCCCCAACTCAAAACTTGCCCCAAACTTAAACCTTACCCATGAAAATTAGTATGACAACCCAAACACCATAATAAAATAGAATAATCAGCTAGCACCGTCAGCTTAAAGCGCACCCTTCGACATAAATGGAGAAAATCCTGCCGGGGTCTGACCCCAAAAGTGATGTACAGGAAGATTTTAAAAGCTTACAAGTTCCCAAAAGTCATGTAGAATATAGGTAGAGACAGGATTTAAGTTTGGCCGGAGGAGGGTTGGATGTATGAAGCAGTCAGTTGGTTTGTATCAGGAGCAGTCGTTGAGGCTTGCGATGACGCAGGAGTTGAAGCAGGCGATAACATTGTTGCAGTATTCGACATTGGAGCTGGTCGATTTCCTGAAAGAGCAGTCGCTCGAGAACCCGCTTATGGATCTGAAGGAACCCACCGTCCATAGGGAACTTGCTTCTTCTCGAGTGCAACGCTTAAAACCAAAGAAGATCGGAACGACCACCACACAGACCTTTTCCATTGAAAATTTCAGTAAACATGGAGAAACGTTACATCAATATATTCAACAACAATTGCTGGACACTCCCATGACAACCGAAGAAAAACAATGTGCAAAGCGCATCATCGAACACATAGATGAGAATGGCTATATACAAGAAGAGCCAATGGCAATTGCTGAACAGCTAAAAACAACAACAGAAACCGTCACAAAAATTCTAAATACCATTAAGCAGCTGGAACCGGCCGGAATAGGGGCCAACAACTTACAGGAATGCCTTCTGCTTCAACTAAAAAGAAAATCACCACAAAACGAAGTGGCTGAAGCTATTTTAGAAAATGATTTCATCCTCTTTGCAGAAAAAGCGTGGAAGACACTCGCAAAGAAATATGAGATCAACCTAAAAGAAATACAGACGATACACGACGAAATTGTCAAACTTAACCCGCGACCAGGAAACAAGTATGAAACAATGGAAAAACCCAAATATATAACCCCGGACTTAATCGTCCAAAGACACCAAAATCAGTTTATCGTGTCATTAAACGAAGAAATCATCCCTCAAATTAAGATAAATAAGCAGTATGAGTCGGCCCTGAAAAGGAAAAATGAACTGGAATCCTACCTTCAAGAAAAGATGCAACAATGCCAGTGGATTGTTAAATCTATGGAGCATCGCAAACATACACTCGTAAAAGTGATGGAAGAAATCCTACGAGCTCAGCAATCTTTCTTTCTAAATGGACCATCATTTTTGAAACCGTTAACATTAAAGGATATCTCCACAAGGCTAGAAATCCATGAGTCCACGGTTAGCCGGGCGACAAAGGAAAAGTATGTTCAGACGCCGTATGGATTGTTTGAATTGAAGTATTTCTTCAGTCAAAGCCTCTCTGGCAGACATGATGAAGAGAAATCAACCAAACAGGTGCAGCAGTTGGTGGAAGAACTTATCAAAAAGGAAGACAAACAGAAGCCTTTATCGGATCAACAGCTGACAAACATCCTGCAAAAGCAGTATCATATAACCATCTCCAGAAGAACCGTGGCAAAATATAGAGATATATTGAACATCCCCGGATCTTCCATGAGAAAACGGTATGATTAGAAAGGCAGATGCAAAATGAACGTACAATTTTACACAAAAGTCGATTGCCCACTTTGCGATAAAGCGAAAGCAAAATTAAAAGAGTTGCAGCACGAAATAAATTTTACAATCAAAGAATTTGATATTTATAAAGATGACACGCTTCTAGAAAAATATCAGTTGATGATTCCGGTAGTGGAGCATGAGGGAGAAATGCTTGCCTATGGTCAAGTGGACAAAGAAGAAGTAAGAAAGCGTTTACTTGAAAAAATCCGCTAAACCCTAGTTGCATAAGGGTTTCACCTTTGTTACAATCAACTTGTAGCAAGGGTGATTTTTTTTACCGCTACTGGGACATAATATGTCACAGTGGGACATTTTGTGTCCAGCAGACAGATGATATTTTGTCCATCAGGTAAAATACACACTCTGAAGGGGAAGCTATAATGAAACAGATTATTGAAGTACAAAAGAAATTGTTGCCTGATCTTCTTTCCATTATGCAGAAGCGATACGAAATCCTGAGATACATAAGGTTAATGCAGCCAATTGGAAGAAGAAGTTTGTCAGGCAGTCTAGGTTTGAGTGAGCGGGTGCTAAGAGGAGAAGTTGATTTCCTTAAAGCGCAGAACCTGATTCACGTCAGTGTTGCCGGCATGACATTGACGAAAGAAGGGGAATACCTCATTAAAGACCTGGAAGAGGTTATGAAAGAAGTTTCCGGTTTAAAGCAACTAGAAGCGGGAATAGAAGAAAAGTTAGGGATTACAAAAGTTGTCGTGGTTCCGGGTGACAGTGACCAATCCCCTTGGGTGAAAAAGGAACTCGGTCGTGCATGTGTATCCGCAATGCGAGAACGATTCCATGACGAAAACGTCATTGCCGTAGCCGGTGGAACGACTGTTTCCTCTGTAGCGGAAATGATGGCGCCCGACACGAAAAACCGTAATCTGTTGTTTGTCCCAGCTCGAGGCGGTCTTGGGGAAAAGGTCCAAAACCAGTCAAACACCATTTGTGCCACCATGGCAGAAAAGGCATCTGGCGACTACAGACTCTTGCATATCCCAGATTCGCTGAGTCATGAATCCTACCAGTCGATGATTGAAGAACCTTCTATAAAAGAGGTAATTTCCCTCATCAAAAATTCTAGTATGGTTATTCATGGAATTGGAGACGCTAAAACAATGGCAGAGCGCCGTAAAACAGCGCCGGAAAACATGCGCAAGATCGAACAAAGCCATGCGGTAGCTGAAGCTTTCGGATACTATTTCAACGAAGCCGGAGAAGTGGTGCATAAAGTTCAGACAGTTGGAATGCAACTCGCAGATTTGGAAAAGATAGAATGTGTGATTGCAGTAGCCGGCGGTGCCTCAAAGGCAAAAGCGATTCAAGCGTATCTAAAAAAAGCTCCCCACACCATCCTCATTACGGATGAAGGAGCTGCAAAAGAGTTAATTAGGGACTAACATCCCTTCTATAATGGCTAAGTGACTATCAGCATTTGATTGGAGCAAAAGGCGTAGACTCCTGCGGGAGGAAGGGACATGGGAGACCCCACAGGCGAAGCCGAGGAGGCTCCCGGACCGCCCGCGGAAAGCGAAGCCTTTTGCGGAAATCAAATGCGGAGTAATGAAGCCAAATAAAAAATTTCTTAGAAAAACTAAGGAGGAAATAAACATGGCAGTAAAGATTGGTATTAACGGATTTGGGCGTATTGGACGTAACGTATTCCGCGCAGCACTTAAAAACTCTGAGGTAGAAGTAGTAGCAGTTAACGATTTAACAGATGCTAACATGCTTGCACACCTTTTAAAATATGACAGCGTACACGGCAAATTAGCTGCTGACGTGAAAGTTGACGGAGACAACCTAGTTGTTGACGGCAAAACAATCAAAGTTACAGCTGAGCGTGACCCAGCGAAATTATCTTGGGGTGAGCTTGGAGTAGAAGTAGTAGTAGAATCTACTGGTTTCTTCACAAAGCGTGCAGACGCTGCGAAACACTTAGAAGCTGGAGCGAAGAAAGTAATCATCTCTGCACCTGCATCTGACGAAGATATCACAATCGTAATGGGTGTTAACGAAGACAAGTACGATGCAGCTAACCACAACGTTATCTCTAACGCATCTTGTACGACTAACTGCTTGGCGCCATTCGCGAAAGTATTGAACGACAAGTTCGGTATCAAACGTGGAATGATGACAACTGTTCACTCTTACACAAATGACCAACAAATCTTAGACTTGCCACACAAAGACTACCGTCGTGCGCGTGCAGCAGCTGAGAACATCATCCCTACAACTACTGGAGCTGCAAAAGCAGTATCTCTAGTATTACCTGAACTAAAAGGTAAATTGAACGGTGGAGCTATGCGTGTTCCAACTCCAAACGTATCTCTAGTTGACCTTGTAGCTGAGCTTGACAAAGACGTAACAGCTGAAGAAGTAAACGCAGCGTTCAAAGCAGCGGCTGAAGGCGAATTAAAAGGAATTCTTGGTTACTCTGAAGAGCCACTAGTATCTGGTGACTACAATGGTAACCCTGAGTCTTCTACAATCGACGCATTATCTACAATGGTAATGGAAGGCAACATGGTAAAAGTAATCTCTTGGTACGATAACGAGAGCGGATACTCTCACCGTGTAGTAGACCTAGCGAAGTATATCGCTGCTAAAGGACTATAATTTTCATAGCAAAAAGATATTGCTTGGATAAACCTTATCAGCATTCTATAATAAGACATGTGAAGTAGAGGGGGATTGGGGAACACACCCCTCCCTCTTTTCATGTTTTCAAAACAAATTTCCTTTCAAGGGAGGCCGTTCAAAATGAACAAGAAAAGTATTCGTGACATCGACGTCAAAGGCAAACGCGTATTTTGCCGTGTGGACTTTAACGTACCGATGAAGGACGGACAAGTAACAGACGAAACACGTATCCGTGCTGCATTACCAACAATCAAGCACTTAGTGGATAACGGCGCGAAAGTGTTACTTGCAAGCCACTTAGGACGTCCAAAAGGGCAAGTTGTCGAAGAGCTTCGCTTAAACGCAGTTGCAGCTCGTCTACAAGAGCTTCTTGGAAAAGATGTAAAAAAAGCGGATGAAGCTTACGGAGATTCCGTAAAGGCCATCGTTAACGACATGAGCGAGGGAGACGTTCTTTTACTAGAAAACGTTCGTTTCTACCCTG
The DNA here is from genome assembly GCF_012911845.1 of Bacillus sp. RO2. Lineage (GTDB taxonomy): Bacteria > Bacillota > Bacilli > Bacillales > Bacillaceae_I > Sutcliffiella_A. The sequence goes on from NZ_JAAXCU010000057.1 coordinate 144,478, forward strand.
GTGAAGAGAAAAACGATCCAGAACTTGCAAAGGCGTTTGCTGAGCTTGCAGATGTGTATGTAAATGACGCATTCGGCGCAGCTCACCGTGCACATGCTTCCACAGAAGGTATCGCCCAGCACTTACCGGCAGTAGCAGGCCTCTTAATGGAAAAAGAATTAGAAGTACTAGGAAAAGCCCTTTCCAACCCTGAGCGCCCATTCACGGCAATCATCGGCGGAGCTAAGGTTAAAGATAAAATCGGTGTAATTGAAAATCTTCTAAACAAAGTGGACAACTTGATCATCGGTGGTGGACTTGCTTACACGTTTATCAAGGCAAAAGGCTACGATGTAGGAAAATCCTTACTTGAAGAAGATAAAATCGACCTTGCTAAATCCTTCATGGAGCAAGCAAAAGAAAAAGGTGTGAACATGTACATGCCTGTGGATGTTGTTGTAGCAGATGATTTCTCCAACGACGCAAACACACAAATCGTACCTGTTGAAGAAATTCCAAGCGACTGGGAAGGCCTTGATTGCGGACCTAAATCCCGTGAAATCTACGCGGATGTAATCAAAAACTCCAAGCTTGTTATCTGGAATGGACCAATGGGAGTATTCGAACTAGATGCATTTGCTGGCGGAACAAAAGCAGTAGGTGAAGCCCTGGCAGAAGCTACCGATACATACTCTGTCATCGGTGGAGGAGACTCTGCAGCTGCTGTTGAAAAATTCAACCTCGCAGACAAAATGAGCCATATCTCAACTGGTGGAGGCGCATCCCTAGAATTCATGGAAGGCAAAGAACTTCCAGGAGTAGTAGCGCTGAACGATAAGTAATTAATAATATGAGGTTTCTAGCTGTTGATTGGAGCAAAAGGCGAAGACTCCTAAGGGAGATAGCGCTAGGTGGAGACCCCGCAGGCTTGCCGAGGAGGCTCTCGTCAGCCCCTAGGAAAGCGAAGCCATTTGCGGAAATCAACAGCGGAGTAATACAGAAACTTTATTTACCCCAACCCCGAAAGGATGGATACCATGCGTAAACCAATTATTGCTGGTAACTGGAAAATGCACAAAACACTTTCCGAAGCAACAAGCTTCGTAGAAGAAGTAAAAGGACTAGTTCCTGCTGCCGACAAAATCGACGCAGTAGTATGTGCACCAGCTCTTTTCCTAGAGCGACTTGTTTCAAACACAGAAGGCCGCGACCTTAAAATCGGTGCCCAAAATATGCACTTCGAAGACAGCGGAGCATTCACAGGCGAAGTCAGCCCTGTTGCCCTAAAAGACATCGGTGTATCCTATGTTGTTCTAGGTCACTCCGAGCGCCGCGAAATGTTTGCTGAAACAGACGAAACGGTTAACAAGAAAACTCTTGCAGCATTCAAACACGGATTAACTCCGATCGTATGCTGCGGTGAAACTTTAGAAGAGCGCGAGTCTGGCAAAACAAACGACATCGTTGGTAACCAAGTGAAGAAAGCTCTAACAGGCTTAACTTCTGACCAAGTTAAAACTACGGTTGTTGCATACGAGCCAATCTGGGCGATCGGAACTGGCAAATCTTCCACAGCGGAAGATGCAAACGAAGTGTGTGCGCACATCCGCAGCGTCATCGCTTCTGAATTTGATCAAGCTGCAGCTGATGCAGTACGTATTCAGTACGGCGGATCTGTAAAACCTGGAAACATTGCAGACTACATGGCTCAATCTGATATCGATGGAGCACTTGTAGGCGGAGCAAGCCTTGAACACCAATCTTTCTTACAGCTTTTGGAGGCAGGTAAGAATGACTAAAAAACCAGTAGCACTAATCATCTTAGACGGTTTTGCGATGCGCGGGGAAACAACCGGTAATGCGGTGGCGCAAGCAAACAAACCTAACTTTGATAAATTTTGGAGCACATACCCGCACGCGCAGTTAACTGCAAGCGGGGAAGCGGTAGGACTTCCAGAAGGGCAAATGGGTAACTCTGAAGTTGGCCATTTAAACATCGGAGCCGGCCGAATTGTGTACCAAAGTTTGACCCGTGTGAATGTGGCGATCCGCGAAGGGGACTTTTATGAAAATGAGACGTTCCTTAACGCCATTAAGCATGCAAAAGAAAAAGGCACCAACCTTCACTTGTTCGGTTTGCTTTCAGATGGAGGCGTTCATAGTCACATCCAGCACCTTTTCGCTCTCTTAAAGCTTGCGAAAAGAGAAGGCTTAGATCGTGTGTATATTCACGGTTTCCTTGATGGTCGTGATGTTGCTCCTAAATCTGCTCCAGAGTTTATCGAGCAATTAAACGAGCAGCTTCTAGACCTTGGAGTAGGCAAGATTGCAACCATTTCTGGCCGCTATTACTCCATGGACCGTGACAAGCGTTGGGATCGCGTAGAGAAGTCTTACCGTGCGATGGTGTACGGTGAAGGCCCTACTTATAACGACGCAATGGAGTGTATCAATGACTCCTACAACAACGGAATCTTTGACGAGTTCGTCATTCCATCTGTTATGACAAAAGAAGATGGCAGCCCTGTTGCAACCATTCAAGACGAAGACGCTGTTATTTTCTATAACTTCCGTCCGGATCGTGCCATTCAGATTTCTAACACATTCACCAATAATGACTTCCGCGCATTTGATCGTGGGCCAAAACATCCGACCAACCTTCAGTTCGTTTGTTTAACTCACTTCAGTGAAACGGTGGATGGATATGTAGCATTCAAACCAGTAGGAATGGACAACACTTTGGGCGAGGTGTTATCCCAAAAAGGCTTGAACCAGCTTCGTATTGCGGAGACGGAAAAATACCCGCACGTCACGTTCTTCATGAGCGGTGGACGTGAGGAAGCTTATCCTGGAGAAGAAAGAATTCTAATTGATTCTCCAAAGGTAGCAACTTATGACTTAAAACCAGAAATGAGTGCGTACGAAGTAACGGATGCACTTTTAGCAGAAATAGCAGCAGATAAACACGATGCCATCATCCTTAACTTCGCAAACCCTGATATGGTCGGGCATTCCGGAATGCTTGAGCCTACAATCCAGGCTGTGGAAGTGACAGATGAGTGCCTAGGGAAGGTAGTCAACGCCATTTTAGAAAAAGACGGTGTTGCCATCATCACGGCAGACCACGGGAACGCTGACGAAGTCGTAACGACAGAAGGCAACCCAATGACTGCCCACACAACCAACCCGGTACCAGTCATCGTAACGAAGAACGGTGTAGAACTCCGCGACGGCGGAATCCTTGGTGACCTAGCCCCAACTGTGCTAGACTTACTAGGGGTAGACAAACCATCCGAAATGACAGGAAGTTCTTTAATTAAAAAGTAATAGCTGATTTCTAGCTATAGATTGAAGTGTAGGGTGTGAGACTCCAGCGGGGGAGTAACGGTAGCTTGACACCCCACAGGCGAAGCCGAGGAGTCTCAAGCACCGTCCCGCGGAAAGCGAACACCTGAAACGGAGATCTATAGCGGTGTTAAAGCAGTAAAAAATAAAAAATATCTCAATTCAAAAGGAGAGTTACAAACATGCCAATTATCTCTGACGTTTACGCACGCGAAGTCCTTGACTCCCGTGGTAACCCAACAATCGAAGTAGAAGTATACACTGAATCCGGAGCTTTCGGACGCGCACTAGTACCAAGTGGAGCATCTACAGGTGAATACGAAGCAGTAGAACTACGCGACGGCGACAAGTCCCGCTACCTTGGAAAAGGTGTTCAAAAAGCAGTAGAAAACGTGAACGAAATCATCGCTCCTGAACTAGTAGGTCTTTTCGACGTACTTGAGCAAGTAGCAATCGACGAAGCATTAATCGACCTTGACGGTACAGAAAACAAAGGAAAATTAGGTGCTAACGCAATCCTTGGTGTATCCATGGCAGTAGCGCGTGCAGCAGCTGACTTCCTTCAAATTCCTTTATACCAACATCTTGGTGGTTTCAACTCCAAGACTCTTCCAGTACCAATGATGAACATCATCAACGGTGGAGAGCACGCGGACAACAACGTTGATATCCAAGAATTCATGGTAATGCCTGTTGGAGCGGAAAACTTCAAAGAAGCTCTACGTATGGGCGCTGAAATCTTCCACGCTCTTAAATCAGTACTAAGCGCTAAAGGCTTAAACACAGCTGTAGGTGACGAAGGTGGATTCGCTCCAAACCTTGGATCTAACGAAGAAGCGCTTCAAACTATCATTGAAGCTATCGAAAAAGCAGGTTACAAACCAGGCGAACAAGTTATGCTTGCTATGGACGCTGCAGCTTCTGAGTTCTACAACAAAGAAGACGGCAAATACCACCTTAAAGGGGAAGGCGTTGTTTACACTTCTGCTGAAATGGTGGACTTCTACGAGAAGATGGCGGACAAGTACCCAATCATCTCTATCGAAGACGGCCTAGACGAGAACGACTGGGAAGGATTCAAACTATTAACTGAGCGCATTGGAAACAAAGTTCAATTAGTAGGGGACGACCTATTCGTAACAAACACAAAGAAATTGGCTGAAGGTATCGAGCGCAAAATCGGTAACTCCATCCTAATCAAAGTGAACCAAATTGGTACACTTACAGAAACGTTCGAAGCAATCGAAATGGCTAAACGCGCAGGCTACACTGCAGTAATCTCTCACCGTTCTGGTGAAACAGAAGACAGCACAATTGCTGACATCGCAGTAGCAACAAACGCTGGCCAAATCAAAACAGGTGCACCATCCCGTACAGACCGCGTAGCGAAATACAACCAACTTCTTCGCATCGAAGACCAACTTGGTGACACTGCTCGCTACGACGGCCTACGTTCTTTCTATAACTTGAAGAAGTAATTTCTTCTACATGAGGACCCAACTTCGGTTGGGTTCTTTTTTAGGTTCATATAATTTTCTAGCTGTGGATTGGAGCAACTAGCGGAGACTCAAGCGGGGGAGTAACGGTAGGTTGAGACCCAGCAACGAAGTGAGGAGGCTCAAACGCCGTCCCGCGGAAAGCGAAGCTATTTGCGGAAAGAAACAGCAGTAGCTAAGAGGGATTGTCTACCTCTCATTTCCTCTTGTCCACCTTGTCATAATGTGGTACATTAAATATAATCACATATGTACGTTCCGCAGGAGGTGTAGTTTACATGACGTTATTTCTTACTATTTTACTTATTATCGTAGCAATCTCTTTGATCACAGTAGTACTACTTCAATCAGGTAAAAGTGCAGGTCTTTCAGGAGCGATCTCCGGTGGAGCAGAAACACTTTTCGGAAAACAAAAAGCACGCGGCCTAGACCTTGTTCTACACCGTGCGACAGTTGTTCTTTCTGTATTATTCTTCATTCTGACACTGTCCATTGCATACTTCGCATAATAAATAAAACCACTTTCCAAATTTGGAAAGTGGTTTTTTGCTACTAGAAAAAATTATTCGCAATTATCTGCTTGTGAGAACATTCTCTTGTTTAGCCTCTTCAAAAAACCTTCGTATCTCCTCGTCCGATATTCCAAGGTCCTTTGCTTCCAAAATCAATTCAACCCACTCTAAATCCAAATCTATATACTCAACCACTACTGCCATCCTCCTTGCTATCTTTTCGATTAAATGATTGCCACTTCTGGAACTGAAGATAATTTCGATAGTTGACAAAATCCTCTTTTGTCATGCCTTCCTTAATGGCCTTTTGAATTAGCTTTTTCCATTCCTCGTCTACAACAAGCCTAGTCTGTTCCAACTTTTTTTCCGTTGAACGACCGTCTAATAAGTATTCTATGTTTGTCCCTAAACTAATAGATATCTTTTGAAGAAATTGTAGTGAGGGATTGGTCTGCAGGTCACGCTCTAAATAACTTAAGTACGATTTTGAAACTCCTGCTTTCTCAGCGAGCTCACTGAGTGAATAGCCTTTGCTCTTCCTTAGCTTCCTAATTCGTTCTCCGATCATCCGTAATCTCCTTATTTTTATGTATGTTGTTCATTATATAGTACTAATTGTTCTTTGAAAAAAACAAAATATTTAGTAAATGAGAGAAAATGAGAGGAATATGCCGAAATAAGTTCTTTATTAAGAAATATTGAACTATTTCAACGTTTTTTATAAAGAACAAAATGTTATATACTTTTAATCAAAATTCAGATAAAAAGGGGAAATCTCTAATATGTATATGAAGTTTTGCAACCGGTGCAATAACAAATCATATAGCAGCTACGAAAAAGATCAGTCGAGGTGCCCAAATTGTGCAGAGGATTTAATAGATAAGAAATGGTATGTGGCAGCCCCAAATTTAATTAAACAAATTAAATTGACGGGAAAGAAACAATTAAAAATAAGACTTGTAAAAAGCACTTTCGACACAACGATATAAAAATTCCATAAAATTGAACTTGTTCGTTGACACGTTCTATATAATGAACTATAATCCGTTATATAGCCATCAAAAAAATTTTACACTTGGCGTTCTTAATACAGCACTACTGTTCAAAACAAGAAAGTAGGGGTAGACATGGATTCACATGGTAATAAAGAAATTGAAATCGGAAAGATAATTAAACTACTTATAAAGAAATCTTGGATTATAATACTGTTTGTAATGATTACAACAGGAGCTTCTGCTGTTTATAATAATTTTACAAAACCGACGCCCCTCTTCCAAACTTCAGCCAGTCTGCTTATTCAAGATAGTGCAAGCATCATTAATACTTTGGAGGTTTTTATAAAGGAACCACCAGTCATGGAAGCAGTGATAGATGAACTGGAACTGGAAAGCTCGATGGAAGGATTGGCCAATCAAATTAGTGTGCAGACGGTACAGGAATCACAAATAGTGAAAATTTATGCCATAGATTCCGACCCCTACCGATCAGCCGAAATAGCAAACACCACCGCAAAAATCTTCAAGGAACAGGTAGCAAGTACTCTGAATTTCAATTCTATTGAAATCTTGTACCCTGCAGTGGTCAAGGAAAATCAGCCACCTATCAACCCTGAATCCAATAGGCTGATAATGTTCGGAATGGTATTGGGATGCATCATTGGAGTCGGGTTTGTTTTCTTGATGGACAGTATTGATAACAAAATTAGATCCGAAAGAGATATAGAAAACCTACTTGAAATACCTGTTCTGGGTACTGTCTCAAAATATAAGAAGAAAACATTGACTGCCAACAAAGAGAAAAAGGTGGAAGCCTATGTGAGAGGTGACGTAAGTGAATCTAAAATTGGCTGAAAAAAGTATCTTCCGCAGGAACAAGCAGACACCTCAATCATTGATTGAAGAAATTGAGAGAATTAGATTGAACGTCGAATTTTCTTCCTTTGAAAATAATAGTAAAATAATCATCTTCACATCTCCGAGCTATAAAGAAGGAAAAACGACCATTGTCACTCACCTCGGAGCAGCATTGGCTGAAAACGGCCAGAATGTTCTTCTCATTGATACGGACATAAAAAAGCCCACCTTGCATAAAGTGTTTAAAATAAAAAACACCGTCGGCCTGACTAATGTTCTGACAGGGCAAAAGACAGTGGATGAATCCATCAACCAAACGAATATCGGTAGATTAAAAGTGTTGACCGCTGGGCCAATACCATATAGTACAGAAAAAGTCTTTAAATCTACTACTCTTGATGAAATGCTCGCAAAGCTATCGAAAAGCTTTGATTATATCCTGGTCGACTCGGCTCCCGCACTTCAAGGAAATGATACACGCATATTCGCAAGCAAATGTGACGGGGTCATCATGGTAGTGAAAGATGGCAAGACGGAAAATGCCAAAGCCCTAGAGGCAAAGAAAGCACTAGAAATTGCCAAGGCCAACTTATTGGGAGTAGTGTTGAACGCAAAACCCAAAGGACTGATGAGCAAATTTTTTTAATTACAACGTTCTTTATTGAGAATAATATATTCTTTATATAGGCGATGTCTCCTTGCCGTTATCAATGGAGGCACTCGATCATGCTGTGGGTGAAAACCTTAGACACAAGTTGTCGTTAGTGTGGTGTGAGGGTGGGTTGAATGCCCAATTTTTCATTGAATTTCTTAGGAATGAAGTGATCTTGATTACTTCATCCTTAAGCAATTCAAAAAATGAAAGAGAGGAGGACTAGTGTTGGCAGGTATATTAAGAGTGTTCACCTTATTGGCAGCAGACATCACTTTATTGGTAGCCGCATTATTTCTAAGTAACTATTTAGCAAAAGGCAGTTTCGATGGGGAAAACGGTCAAATATTGACATCAATCATTATGAGCCTGGTCCTTATCCATACCATAGTATCACATAGATACAAACTGTATCGAAAAGCGTGGGAGTATGCGAGTGTAGGGGAATTATACATAATTATTAAAATTGTAAGTATCAGCATACTCCTTGCAGTACCTATCCAATTTTTCTTGGGCAATGGTTTAGAAATCCGCATGCTTCTTACAACCTGGTTCATCTACCTGGTTTGTATAGGAGGATCAAGGTTCGGTTGGAGACTGTGGAGGGATAATGTATTACTTAAAAGAGGAATAGTCAAACGGACATTAATTATTGGCGCAGGGGCAGCGGGAAGAATGGTAGCAAGGCAGCTATTGAACAACCCGAAGTCAGATTTGCACCCAATCGCTTTTATTGATGATGACAATAAAAAGAATAAATTGGACATTCTTGGCGTTCCCGTTATTGGTGGGCGTGAGAGTATCGTCAGAGCCGTCAAAGAACTTGAAATAGAGCATATCGTAATCGCCATTCCATCCCTACATCAAAAAGAACTGAACCAAATCTTTCTGGAATGCGGGAAAACAAAAGTTAAAACGCAAACCCTTCCTATGCTGGAGGATCTAATGACTGGTAAAGTTTCTGTCAATCATTTCCGAGACGTGCAGGTGGAAGACCTGCTTGGAAGAGCGCCGGTAGAGTTGGATATTAATAGTATTTCAGAAACCATCACAGATAGAGTGGTTCTGGTAACAGGAGCTGGAGGTTCCATCGGCTCGGAAATATGCAGGCAAGTATCCTCCTTTCATCCTTCCAAATTAGTATTACTTGGTCATGGAGAAAATAGTATTTACTCGATAGAGATGGAATTGAAAGAAACGTTCAAGGAAACCACCATTGAATTTGTGACAGAAATAGCAGACATCCAGGATGGCAAGAAAATGGGAACAATTATGGAGAAGCATCAGCCATATATCGTCTACCATGCAGCTGCCCATAAACACGTTCCACTGATGGAACGAAATCCTGAAGAAGCAGTAAAAAACAATATTATCGGTACAAAAAATGTAGCACTTGCAGCCAATTGGAATAACGTTCATACCTTTGTCATGATCTCCTCCGACAAAGCCGTAAATCCTACAAGCGTAATGGGATCTACCAAAAGATTAGCGGAAATGATCATTCAAGATTTAGATAAAAAGAGTACCACCAAATTCATTGCCGTTCGTTTTGGCAATGTTCTGGGAAGCAGGGGAAGCGTCATCCCACGATTTAAAAAGCAAATAATGGTAGGTGGACCGGTCACTGTTACCCATCCTGATATGATCCGATATTTCATGACCATCCCAGAGGCGTCAAGACTTGTCATTCAGGCTGGAAGTCTCGCCCGTGGAGGAGAAATTTTCGTATTGGATATGGGTGATCCAGTTAAAATACTGGATCTTGCAAAGAACCTGATAAAACTATCCGGCTATTCTGTAGAAGACATAGGCATCGAATATTCAGGGGTACGACCAGGCGAAAAGCTGTTTGAAGAATTGCTGAACGATAACGAAATTCAGGAAAAACAGATCTATCCAAAAATACACATCGGAAAAACATCACAATTGTATATGAATGAGATAGAAGAATTACTGCAAAATTTAGAAGCGTACAGTAATGAAGACCTTAGAGAAATGTTACTGCAACTAGCCAACAGAAAAGCGATGGAAGAGCACACAGAAAAGCCAAAAGTGATGCTAACCGTTACAGGATAAGGAGGGGTGAAACACATGAAAGTAAGAAAGGCAATTATTCCAGCTGCGGGTCTAGGAACAAGGTTTCTCCCAGCTACAAAAGCCATGCCAAAGGAAATGCTGCCGATTGTCGACAAACCTACCATTCAATACATCGTGGAAGAGGCTATCAATGCAGGTATAGAAGATATTCTCATTGTGACAGGTAAAGGTAAACGCGCAATTGAGGATCATTTCGATAACTCGTTTGAATTGGAGCAGAACTTACTAAGCAAAGGAAAGGTGGAACTCCTAAATGAAGTGCAGAAACCATCCAATGTGGATATTCATTATATCCGTCAAAAAGAACCAAAAGGACTGGGTCATGCCATCTGGTGCGCTAGAAAGTTTATAGGGAATGAGCCTTTTGCCGTCCTGTTAGGTGATGACATTGTTCAGTCTGAGACACCGTGTCTTAAACAAATGATCGTTCAATTTGACCGCTTCCGTTCTAGCATGTTGGGTGTCCAGAGTGTGAATCCTGACGAAGTTTCCAGATACGGAATTGTCGATGGAAAAGAAATAAGTAAACAACTTTATACCATTAATGCCCTTGTTGAAAAGCCTGCGATGGATGAAGCTCCTTCCAACATAGCTATAATGGGACGCTATATTTTAACACCGAGGATATTCGACATTCTTCAAAACCAGACTCCAGGAGCCGGAGGGGAAATTCAGCTTACAGATGCCATCGCCACGCTTAATCAATTTGAAGCAGTATATGCCTATGAGTTCGAGGGAAAACGCTATGACGTCGGTGAAAAACTCGGATTTATTGAAACAACCATCGAATTTGCCCTACAGCACGATGAATTGAAATATCCACTATTGGATTTCCTATCAAAGGTGATGAACCGGGAAACCATTAAATAATATCCTGATAGGGGGATAACATTGACAAAAAAAATTCTCTTTTGTGCCACAGTTGACTACCATTTTAAAGCGTTCCACTTGCCTATAATGAAATGGTTCAAAGAACAAGGTTGGGAAGTCCATGTTGCCGCTGCAGGAAACATGGAATTACCTTTTACAGATAAACAACATGTCATTCCCATCCACCGCTCTCCGTTCCGTAAGGACAACAAGAAAGCCTATCAGGAATTAAAAGCCATTATCAACCAAAACCAGTTTGAAATCATTCACTGTCACACTCCACTCGGCGGCGTGTTAACACGGCTTGCAGCCAAAGAAGCCAGAAAAAATGGCACAAAAGTTATCTACACCGCACACGGTTTTCACTTCTGCAAAGGTGCACCATACATAAACTGGCTTTTATACTATCCAATAGAAAAGCAGCTTGCCGCATATACGGACTGTCTGATTACGATAAACCGTGAAGACTACACACTGGCAGTGGACCACCGCTTCCGTTCGTCTCATATAGAACTGGTGAACGGTGTCGGAGTAGACACAACCCGCTTCCAACCAGTAACGGATAAACAGAAAAAAGAACTTCGCCTAAAACTAGGCTTTAAACAAGATGATTTTATCCTTTTCTATGCAGCTGAATTTAACAAAAATAAAAACCAAAAAGTACTCATAAATGCCATAGCGTCCTTAAAAGACGAGCTTCCGAAAGCTCGTCTTTTGCTTGCAGGAGAGGGGATCAAACAGGAGGAGTCCAAGAAACTCGCCGAAAAACTTGGAGTTTCTTCACAAGTAGATTTCCTCGGCTTCAGAAAAGACATCCACCACATCCTTCCCGCCTGTGACGTCGCTGTGGCGTCGAGTTTCCGCGAAGGCCTCCCAGTTAACATCATGGAAGCCATGGCCTGTGGGTTACCAATAGTTGCAAGCGACAATCGGGGGCACAGGGAGTTAGTTTTTGAGGAGTATAATGGGTTTTTGTTAAAAGAAAACTGTAGCAACGAGTTTTCAGTTGCATGGAAGTACCTCTATACAAACACCGAACAGAGAAAAATCTTTGGCCTGAACGGAAGAAAGCTAATTCAAAACAAATTTAATGAAGAAACGGTACATTTTCAACTTACCGAGATCTACAAAAAGTATATGCCAGAACAGGAGGGTGTTCTATGGGAAGCCCGATAAGAGTGCTTCACGCCGTAGTGAATATGAATCGGGGCGGAGCGGAGACTCTTCTGATGAATCTGTACAGAAATATAGACAGGTCAAAAATACAATTTGACTTTCTTACCTCTAAAGAAGGCGTTTTTGATAAAGAGATTCAAAGCCTAGGAGGAAAAGTACACAGAATTCCTTACATTACAGACATTGGACATTTGGGATATACTAGAGCGCTCAACCGTTTTTTTTCATCCAACTTAGAATATAAAATTGTCCACTCTCACATGGATAAAATGAGTGGTTTGGTATTAAAAGTAGCTAGAGAACATAATGTACCTACTAGAATAGCGCATAGTCACAACACAAGTAGTGAGGGGAACTCAATAGCCAAACTTTACAAATGGTATGTAGGAAAAGACATTTTAAAATTTGCAACCCACTACATGGCATGTTCAGATAAAGCAGCGAAATGGCTCTTTAAAAATAACATTCATCAAGCACAAATTCTCAAAAACGGAATTGAACCAGAGAAATTTAAGTTTTCATCTTCAAATAGAAAACGGATAAGGGAAGAATTCGGAATAAAAGAATCCGATTTCTTAATAGGACATATAGGAAGATTCAATGAACAAAAAAACCACAACTTTTTGTTGGATGTTTTTTCAAAAATATCCAAAGTGAATAAGAGGGCGCATCTCTTACTGGTGGGAGACGGCGTTCTTCAGGAACAACTTAGAAAAAAGGTAAAACGACTAAAGTTAGAAGAAAAAATAGTTTTTGCAGGGGTAAGAAGTGATATTCCCGACTTGCTTCAAGGGATGGATTTATTTGCATTTCCATCTTTACATGAAGGTTTACCTGTTACATTAATTGAAGCCCAGAGTGCCGGTGTTCCATGTCTGATATCAGAAGTTATTACAGAAGAGGTTGATATGGGGTTAGGTTTAGTAGAGTATCTTCCAATAAAAAAACATGATCAATGGGTGGAAGCCATATCAGCTAAAATGAGCATTTCAACTGACCGAGTAATAGACTCTTCAAAGACATTAGATGACAAGGGCTACAACATAAAAAATACAGCATCTTGGACAGAAGGTTTTTACTCGGCAATATAAAGGTGGTCAGGTAATGAAGTTACTAACAGTATTTACACCAACATACAATAGAGGCTATTGTCTTGGAAGATGTTATGAGAGTTTAACAAATCAGACCATTAATAATTTCAGATGGTTAATTATTGATGATGGCTCAACCGATGGAACAAAAGAGTTAGTTGATAGATGGAGAAACGAAAATAAGATTGAAATTGAGTATATTTGGCAGGAAAATCAAGGGATGCACGGTGCCCACAACACTGCCTATGAGCATATCACAACCGAATTAAATGTTTGCATTGATTCGGATGACTACATGCCAATGGATGCCGTAGAGAAAATAGTGACTTTTTGGAAAGAACATGGTAGCAAGAAAGTAAGTGGAATTGTGGGCTTGGATCTTTTTACAAATGGTCAAATTATTGGCACCGCATTACCTAAAGAATACAAAACATCCACACTTTTTAATCTATACAATAAGCACGGGGTAAAAGGTGATAAAAAACTCGTATACAGGACTGAATTAACAAAAAGATATCCCTATCCCATTTTTACTGGCGAAAAATATGTAGGGCTGGCTTACAAATATTATAAGCTGGATCAAGACTACGAACTACTAATCATGAATGAGGCATTATGTGTTGTCGAATATCTACCAGATGGATCTTCAGTCAATATGTTAAAGCAATATCGTCATAATCCAAAAGGGTTTGCATTTTATCGAAAAGAATTGATGAAACTCCCATTCGTAAGCTTTAAGTTCAAAGTTAGGCAAGCTGTGCATTATGTATCCAGCAGTTTAATGATGAATAACCGTGGGTTTATATCAGATGCTCCTAATAAGGCTGTTACAACCATGGTTATCCCATTTGGATATTTGCTCTATTTATACATCATCACAAAAACAAAGGTTGCTTAGTGTGCTGTTCATGAAAGGAATAATGAGAAGATGACTGTACTTTATTTAAACCTTGTTACTGTTTTTTCATTGTCTTGGATAGCTAGGTACTTTTCCACACCTGCTATGGCCACTTCCCTGAATTCGCCAATAGAAGTTAAACCGAATAGATATTTAACAATGTTGGCAATGATAACACTCGTCTTAGTATCAGGCTTACGAACAAATATAGGGGATACCTTTTTTTATCGACATGCTTTTGAAGTACAGGATTTCACATGGGAGTTCGTATTAAGTGAAAAGGATATAGGATTTGGTCTTCTACAAATGTTACTAAAATACTTGTCAGAAGATCCGCAGATTTTAATATTAGTAACAGCATTGATAACAAATTTGCTAATTGTGATGGTCATTTACAAGTACTCTAGATTGATAGAACTTAGCCTCTTTGTTTACATCACAAGCGGCTTATTTTTAGTCTCTATGAATGGAATAAGACAATTCCTTGCTGCAGCTATTATCTTTGCCGCTACAAAATACGTTATGGATGGAAGTTGGATAAAATTCATTGTGATGGTCTTACTCGCTTCCACCTTTCATCAAAGTGCACTCATACTTATTCCTATCTATTTTTTGGTTAGAAGAAAAGCATGGACCAAGTCTACATTTACTTTGTTAGTCCTTGCTATGATTGTGGTTGTTGGATATAACCAATTTTCAAGCATATTATTTAGTGCTTTGGAAAATACCCAATATGGACATTATAGCGAATTCTCAGAAGGTGGCGCCAGTATCCTAAGAGTGGTGGTATATGCTGCGCCATTGTTTATCGCGTATTTAGGAAGAGAAAAGCTTAGAAACATCTTTCCTAATAGTGATTATATTGTAAATCTATGTATCTTGAATCTGATCTTCATGATCATTGCTTCCCAGAACTGGATTTTTGCAAGGTTTACAATTTATTTTGGATTATACAATCTAATCTTAATTACCTGGATAGTAAAGTTGGTGAAAGAAAGGGATCAAAAATTTCTCTATTATGGAATCTTCATTTTCTACTTAGCTTACTTTTATTATGAGCATGTCATCTCATTAAATATCTTATACAAAAGCAATTATTTATAAGGAGCTACACTATGTCTATAGCAGATAAATGTACACAAGAGAAACTACAAAACATACTACTTTCTATCTATAAGAAAGGGCAGGAATCAAAAGACATCAGTGTTCTTGAAATGATTGAAGATATAAAACTTGAATTTCTAAACATTACTAATAATAGAGAATAGGCAACTATAAAAAAGGGGGGCAAGCAAATGAAAAGAACTTTAGATATCATAGTCTCATTACTCGTATTATCCTTACTTTCCCCAATATATATAGTTCTTTCTATTCTAATAAGGATTAAACTGGGTTCCCCAATCCTATTTAAACAGAAAAGACCGGGCCTGAAAGGTAAACCATTTATCCTTTATAAATTTAGAACCATGACAAATAGTATAGATAAGAATGGAAGGTTTCTTTCGGATGAAATGAGATTAACTTCATTTGGATTATTTTTAAGAAGGTATAGTCTGGATGAAATCCCTCAATTTATAAATGTATTAAAAGGAGAACTTAGTATTGTTGGCCCTAGACCCCTTTTAATGGAGTATTTACCACTCTATAGTAAAGAGCAATTTAAGCGGCATCTGGTAAAGCCAGGTATTACAGGGTGGGCACAAGTGAATGGAAGAAATGCTATTTCGTGGGAGGAAAAGTTTGATTTAGATGTTTGGTATGTCTACAACTATTCCTTCTTTCTTGATTTAAAGATCATTTTTTTAACGGTGATAAAAGTGATTAAAAAGGAAGGGATATCACAACCAGGTTATGCAACGATTCAACCTTTCTCGAAAGTAAAATCAAGAGTGGGTGGTGGTCATGGATGATTAAGGTCGTTATTGTAGGGCAAGGAGGACATAGCAAAGTTGTTACTGAGGCCATTACATTTCAAGGCAACATGAAGATCATTGGTTATTTAGATGATAACTTTCATGAACTTGTTTTCAAAAATGAATTATACTATGGTCCCATTCGGTCAAACAAAGAACTATTAATAAAAGAGCCCAATATCAAATTTGTTATAGCAATTGGAAATAACAAAGTGAGAAAGAAGATTGTAGAAAAACTGGGATTGAAAGATACACAATATATTACAGTAATCCATCCTAAAGCAATAATAAGTGCCTCCGCCACAATTGGAGTGGGATCAGTAATACTTGCTAATGCAGTTGTTAACACGGATGCAACAATAGGAGCACATACCATAATAAATACTAGTGCGATAGTAGAGCATGATAATATCATAGAAAATTTTGCACATATTTCCCCCAATGCAACCTTAACAGGCACTGTTCATATTGAAGAAGGGGTACATGTTGGTGCAGGTGCTAATATCATTCCTAACATAAGCATTGGAAAATGGTCCACGATCGGAGCGGGAGCAACAGTAATAAATCATATACCCGCATTTTCTACCGCAGTAGGTGTCCCAGCAAAAATTAAATCGAAAGAAGGTGATGAGGTTGTTGCAATCAACATCCAATAAAAGAATTTATTTGTCCCCCCCTCATATGAGTGGAAATGAAATGAAATATATATCAGAAGCATTTCAAACTAATTGGATTGCCCCCCTTGGACCAAATGTGGATGCTTTTGAAAAGGAAATAGCCCAAAAAATAGGAGTCAATGAAGCTGTAGCAGTAAGTTCTGGAACTGCAGCCATTCATTTGGCTCTTTCTTTATTAGGAGTCGAAAAAGGTGATACTGTTTTTTGTTCCACTTTAACCTTTGTAGCAAGTGCAAATCCTATTCTATATCAAGGAGCTGAGCCAGTTTTTATTGATTCTGAGCCGGATACTTGGAATATGTCACCAAAGGCACTACAACGAGCATTTCAGGATGCATTTATTAATGGTAAATTACCCAAAGCAGTTATTGTTGTTAATCTTTACGGCCAGAGTGCAAAAATGGAAGAAATATTAGAGTTGTGTAATCTATATGATGTTCCTTTAATAGAAGATGCTGCAGAATCTTTAGGATCAATATATAAAGGACGACCAAGTGGAACATTTGGTCTCTTTGGCATTTTTTCCTTTAACGGTAATAAAATTATTACTACCTCAGGTGGCGGTATGCTCGTCACTAATGATAAAACTCTCTCAGAAAAAGCTAGATTTTTGGCAACTCAAGCAAGAGACCAAGCGATGCATTATCAACATAGTCAGCTTGGATATAATTATCGATTAAGTAATATTCTTGCTGGAATCGGTAGAGGTCAATTAGAGGTTTTGGAAGAACGAGTTCAAGCGAGAAGGGATATTTTTAATCGTTACTCTACAGATTTAAACGTAGTAAGTGGAATTGAATTTATGCCGGAATTAACGGAGACAACATCAAATAGATGGTTGACGGCACTTTTAGTAAATGAAATAGAGGCAGGTATTAGTGCCAAAGAAATAATGGAAGCACTAGCAAAAGAGAATATTGAAGCGAGACCTGTATGGAAGCCTTTACATCTACAACCTTTATTTCGGAATTGCAAGTATTTCCGTCATAGTGAAACGGAGGATATTGCAGCTAGTCTTTTTGAAAAAGGCATTTGTTTACCTTCAGGATCAAATCTAACACTCGAAGACCAAAATCGAATAATAAGCTGTATTAAGCAGTGCACAAATGAAATGCTGGTCAAGGAAGGGTGAAGGTAAATGAGCCATCAAAATATACCGAAAATCATACACTATTGTTGGTTTGGAGGAAAAGATAAACCAGCAATCGTTAAGAAATGTATAGAGAGCTGGAAAAAGCACCTTAAGGATTATCAATTCATTGAATGGAATGAAACTAATAGTAAAGTACAGAAAAATAAATATGCTAATGAAGCATACAAAGCTGGTAAATTTGCTTTTGTAAGTGATTATGTTCGAGTTAAAGTTCTGTATGAATACGGTGGCATCTATCTTGATACAGATGTGGAAGTATTCAAACCATTTGATGACTTGTTAAAAAATGAGTCCTTCTGGGGATTTGAACAAGAAAACTACATTGCTACAAGTACTATTGGTGCAAAACCAAGAAATAAACTGATTAAAGAATTTCTCGATCTTTATATGAATAGATCCTTCATTAATAATGATGGCAGTCTGAACGACCTAACTAATGTTGCGATGGTGACTCATATGCTACAAGATTTAGGATTAGTTAGAAACGGCAAATATCAAACCATCCAAAATGTGGGAACTGTCTATCCTCAAACCTATCTCTCTCCATATGACTATATTAATTGTATCAATCTTACTACAGATGACACCTATGCTATGCACCATTATCATAAAAGCTGGCTTCCTTGGGATGCCAAACTCAAAGGAAAAATTAAGGCTACCTCAGCATTTATAATTGGCGGACACAACATAGCAAAGATTAGAAGGATCTTTGCCCATAAGTAGGAGGTTTCTATGAAAAATATACTAATAGCTTCCTTTGACCTAGAAATAGGAGGAGTAGAAAGAAGCTTAATAAGCATGTTAGAGCATTTTGATTATGAAAACTATAATGTAGATGTAATGCTTTATAGACACCAAGGTGATTTCATGCCCATGCTTACAAAGAAAGTTAACTTATTAAAAGAAGTCCCTCAATATGCTACCTTTCGTAAATCAATTGGCACGTTATTAAAAGAAAAAAACTATGCAATTGCTACTACAAGAATTTTAGCCAAATTACAGGCAGATCTAATCGGCAAAATAAAGCGCTACTCTGAGCCAGGCTACTATCAAATGCAATTAATGTGGAAATACGCAATGCCATTTCTACCAGAAGTTGAAAAAGAGTATGATTTAGCAATTAGCTATCTATGGCCACATGACTTTGTGGCAGAAAAGGTCAAGGCAAAAAAGAAGATTGCGTGGATTCATACGGATTATTCTTCAATTAAAACAAATGAAAAGTTGGATATTAATATTTGGTTTAAATTCGATTTAATCTTTGCAGTATCAGAAGCATGTAGGAATTCTATAGTAAATAAATATCCGGGTATTGGGAATAAAATTATAGTTATGGAAAATATCATGTCCACAGAATTAATAAAAACAATGTCTAAAGAAACAGTCGAAAATCCACTAGTAAAAGATAGCAGATTTAAGATAATTACAATTGCTAGGTTATCTCATGCTAAAGGAATAGATAATGCTATTAAAGCATTAGAGATACTAGTTAAAAAGGGATACAGTGACTTAGCTTGGTACGTTATAGGGTACGGAGGAGATGAAAATAAACTAAAAGATCTCATAGCACAATATCAACTATCAGACCGTTTCATTTTACTTGGAAAAAAGTTAAACCCTTATCCTTATTTAAAAACAGCAGATGTCTATGTTCAGCCCTCTAGATATGAAGGGAAAGCAGTCACCGTTACAGAAGCTCAAGTATTAGGAAAAGCAATAATAATAACAAATTATTCAACTGCATCAAGTCAATTAAAAGAGAATATAGAAGGTTTAATATGTGAAAATAGCCCTCAGGGAATAGCGAGTAGTATTGAAAAGTTATACATGGATGATGGTTTTAGAAGAAACTTACAAAAACAAAATGAACTACGAAATTTTGAGAATAATTCAGAATTGGAAAAATTATTTAGTTTAATAAACTAAAGATATTGATAGAGGGTGAAAGAAAATGAACCCAAAAGTTAGCATTATTTTGCCAGCTTATAATTGTGAAAAATACATTTCAAAATGTATTGAAAGCATCCTTGTACAAACTTTTCAAGATTTCGAATTAATAATAGTTAATGATGGGTCAAATGATAATACAGAAAAGATTATTCAACATTTTATTAAGAATGACAGTAGAATCATTTACTTGATTCAAAAAAATCAAGGTCCTTCAGCAGCAAGAAATAATGGAATAAATAAAGCAAAAGGTGATTTTCTAGCATTCATTGATTCAGATGATACAGTTAAGAAGAATTATGTTGAATTATTAGTAAATGGTGCCAAAAATTCTAATGCGGATTTAATCTGTTGTGGCTATGTTGATATTTCTGTGTATGGGTCATATAATTCCCATGATTTTTTGGGTTTAGAAAACATCACAAGAGAAAATTTCATAAAAATGGCATGTAAAGGAACTGGTGGAGTGTTATGGAGTAAGTTGTTTAAAACAAGCATCGTTAAGAAATATAACATTTTCTTAGATAACGATATTTTTATGTGTGAAGATCTTATATTTATTCTTAAATACGTTCAAAATTGTGATTCATATCTCTCGATAAATGAATATTTATATGAATATAATCGATTAAATGTTGAAAGTATAAGCTCAAATATTTCCCCTGCATATCTTAATAACTATGTTAAGGTATGGGATAAAATAAAACAAATTTTAACAATGAATTTTCAAAACCACTACTTAATTCAGAGTATTATTAGGGAGAAAGTTCAAGATGTAGCCATAAAAATAGTCGAGCAACAGTGCGCTACTCTAACTTCAAACAACTTGAGAAGTGTTCTTTATAACATAAATATACTTTTGAGAAATGACTATTTCATGAAATATAAACATGAATTTAAACCGCCCTTATATAGATATAAACCGCTCGTTTTCTTTATGAAATATGATTTGGTTTTACTATGTGTTTTATATGGACTGAAATTACATATTGCCAAAAAAATTTATGGTTTGATATTCCCTTTAAGAAAGACAGTGAAAATATGAGAAAAAAACAAATATTGTTTGTTATAGACTCTCTATATATTGGTGGAGCCGAAAAAAGTTTAATTTCTTTACTAAATAATATGGATAAAACCAAATTCCAAATTGACTTGCTTATGTTTAAAAGAGGTGGTGAGTTGGAGAATTTTCTTCCGAATAATGTAAAAATCCTTGAACCACCACAGTATTTTAAAAATGACAAAAATAACTATCGATCTAGAATTATTAATTTTATCTTCAGGGTAAAAACATCAATAAACTTACGGTTAAATCTTTTTAAGAAAACACCACTCCATAGTGAACAAGTAGTTTATAAATCCATAAGGAAAGTATTAACACCAATAAAGAAAAAGTATGATGTTGCAATAGCGTATAGCCAGGGAATGCCTACATATTATGTATCTCATAAAATTAATTCCTACAAAAAACTTGCATGGATTAATACAGATTATAAAAACACTTTGTACAATAAAGAACTGGATTATATTTCATACAAGAACTTTGATGAAATAATCGCAGTTTCGGAAAACACAAAGAAATCTGTTATTAACACTTATGAAGATTACAAGGGAAAATTAGATGTAATAATGGATATTGTAGATTCAGAATTAATAATAAAAATGTCAACCGAATACAGAGTTAATGAATTTTCAAGAGATACAATAAATATATTAACAGTTGGTAGGTTGGTAAGTGTTAAGGGATTCGACAGAGCGATCAAAGTAGCACTTTTACTTAAAAATGCTGGTCACAATTTTAAATGGTTTGTAGTGGGAGATGGACCAGATAGAAATCTATTGCAGAACATAGTAGATGAATCTAAATTAAGTAATCACTTTATTTTTCTTGGGAAAAAACTAAATCCTTATGTTTATATGAAAAATTGTGATATATACGTTCAAACATCCCTCAAGGAAGGCTTTGGCTTAACGTTATATGAAGCCAAAATATTGAAAAAGCCTATAGTATGTACTAACTTCCCAACTGCTAATGAAATAATACATCATGAAGTAGATGGCTTAATTGTAGAACACAAAATTGAAAGTATTTTTGCAGGAATAGAACGGTATATTGTTGATATTCCATTTAAAGCAGAGATATTGAAAAACTTAGAAAAATGTAGTCGGAATTTGAAAATAGATCAGATAATTCAGTTCCATAAAAAAATAAACTGATTAAGAGAGGTGTTATTAGTTGAAGAAGATATTCGTTGATATCTATTTGCAATTTAATCTAGGTGATGACTTGTTTTTAGACATTCTTGTGAAGAACTTTCCAGATTCCGAATTTACTATAAATTATTTAGGGAAAAATTATGACAAATTTATATCAAATTATCAAAATTTAAAAAGGAGAAAATATACAATAATAAACAAAATAGGTCAGAAACTTAAATTAACTGATTCCATTACTAACTATAATGATTTAGCAGAAAAATATGACGGTTTATTATTTATTGGTGGGGCTATATTCAGAGAGGAAGACTATCATCCAAATCTTTATAAAGATAGGATGAATCTTGTAAAATCATTTAAAGAAAAGAAGAAATCTGTTTTCATTCTGGGTGCAAATTTTGGACCTTTTATAACGCAATCATTTATAAATGACTACAGAAGATTATTTAAACTTTGTGATGATATATGTTTCCGAGATAAATATTCATATAATTTATTCAAAGATTTAAAGAATGTCCGCTATGCTCCAGATATAGTTTTTCAGTTGAATCCTTTAGAGTATGAGAGTCGTAAATCTTTAAATAAAATTGGGATCTCTATCATTGATGTAAGACATAAAATAGGAATGTCATCATACTACAATAATTATATTACTAGCACTGTTTCCTTGATTGAGAAACTTTCAGAAAATGGATACGAAGTTTGTTTAATCTCATTTTGTGAGTTTGAAGGAGACATGAAAGTAATAAGTGACATAACAAAACAGTTAACTCCGAAAGCTAAAAAATCTATCATTGAATACAATTATCAAGGAAATATAAAAGAAGCTATAAAATTTATAGCTTCTTTAAATTTGTTAATTGCTGCCCGATTTCATGCCAATATATTAGGGTTGGTTCTAAAAATAGGAATGATGCCAATAATATATAGCCAAAAAACTACGAACGTTTTAAATGATATTAATTTTTGTGATGTTAAATTAAATATGAACGAATTGGACTTACAATATAATGAGAAGGTTTTAGAACAATCATTTAATAACAAAGCTGATTCACTTCTCCTAAGGTCATTAAGAACGGAAGCAAAGGCACATTTTTTAAAATTAGAGTCATTCTTAATGCAGAAAGTAATGACCGGTTCATGAAAAAAAGACTGTTATTTATGTTAATAGATATGAATATGGGTGGCACAGAGAAAGCATTCTTAAATTTCATCAATGAACTTTCTAAAAAAAGATACTCCATCACGTTACTGTTGCTTGAAAACCAGGGTATGCTTTTAGATCAAATTCCTAAACATGTGGAAGTCAAATACGTGAAAAACTACCATAAAGTAAAAGAGCTATACCAATCTCCCCCATTAAAATCTTTATTAAATTTATTAAGAAAAACACATATCAGATCCTCCATACATTTTGGTTTTGTGTATTTAATCTTAAAATTTTTTAACAACAAATCTTTATACATGAAGTATATTTTAAAAAATTTACCTAATCTTACAGAAGACTATGATACTGCTGTTGCATTTGCCGGACCAATGGATATCATAAGTTATTATGTAATAGAAAAAATTAAGGCTAAGCAAAAAATACAGTGGATACATTTTGATGTATCGAAAATAGGTTTTAACAAAAAGTCTGATGGAAGAACCTTAAAAAGATTTGATAAAGTAATCGTAGTTTCAAAAGAAGGAAAAGAAAAATTAGTAAATTTAGTACCTTCAATCAAACAAAAAACATTTGTTTTTTACAATGTATTAAGAAGAGAATATATACTTGAACAAGCAAAGTCAGGACCTACCTTTTCAGATGAGTTCACTGGATTAAGGATATTAACTGTAGGAAGAATTACACATGAAAAAGGAATAGATATAGCAATTCATGCATTATCAAAATTAGTTAAAATGGGTTATAAAGTAAAATGGTATTGTGTTGGAGATGGTCCAAGTATAAATAAATATACTAATCTAGTTAAAAGGTTAAATTTGGAATCATCCTTTATTTTCCTCGGTAGTTGTTTAAACCCTTATAACTACTTATTCAACTGTGATATTTATGTACAGCCATCAAGGCATGAAGGATATTGTATAACATTAGCAGAAGCAATATGTCTTGAAAAACCAATTATTACAACTGGTTTTACTGGTGCAAAAGAACAAATAGATAATGGAGTAAATGGATTAATAGCTGATGAAGACATCCATTTGTCAATTGTCAAATTAATAGAGGACGAAGGAATGAGGAAAACGTTTTCTAAGAAGCTATCTGTTAAACGAGCATTTGAAGATAATATTCAAAATAGAATCGAATTTTTATTCCAAAAATAACAATCATATTAAAGTGTAGAGGATGGGTTATGTGTTAAACAACATAATGAATTTAAAGAGATTAATAAACGAAAAAGATATCAATAAATTTTATCTTTTGCTTTTTATGATGGTTATTGCTGCGCTTTTTGAAACTATTGGCATAGGGTTGATAGTACCAATAGTAGGTATTATTACAAACCCTAGTATCATTGAGAGCAACTTTTATCTTAATAAAATTTTTTATACTTTAAATTTTAGTTCAACTAACAAATTTGTTATTTTCGGAATATTTGCTTTGCTAGTGGTCTACATTTTTAAAAATGCTTACTTATTTTTATTTAACTTTGTACAATATAAAGTTATTTTAAGTCAACAATTAAAGCTATCGAAACGATTATTTACAGAATATTTGAAAAAGCCTTATGTTTTTCATTTAGAACAGAATTCGTCTACTCTATTACGTAATATTAATGAAGAAATCCCAAAAGTGTTTCAAGGAATAGTTCTTTCCTACTTTCAAATAATTACTGAGGTTCTCGTAATAATATTGATTTTAGGATTGCTATTATTCTCCTCCCCTTTGGCAACTATGTCCGCAACTTTAATATTATTGACAAGCTTGTACTTCTTTGTGAAATATTTCAAAGGAAAAATTACTAGCCTGGGTAAAGAGCAACAACAAATTAGTGGGAATATATTAAAATGGATAAATCAAGGACTAGGAGCAAGCAAGGAAATAAAAGTGGCTGGAAATGAAGATTATTTTGTTAACTCTTATTCAAGAATGCTAGCTATTAAAATAAGTAATAGTAGATATATTAAATTGTTAGAAATACTTCCCAGATTATTTATTGAGATCTTATTAGTATCAATTGTTTTATGTACACTTCTAATTACAGTTTTTCAGGGGTCAGACACCTCTAAATTAATGACTACAATGGCATTGTTTGCAATGGCTGCTTTTAGGTTAATGCCTTCAATTAATAAAATCGTAGGATTAATAACAACAATTAGATATAGTCAACCTGCACTTAAAGTAATTTATGAAGATTTATTTGTTAATTCTAACTTGGAAAAGGAAAAATTAACATTACATCAAAATCAGCATCTTAATAATATCTATCCTAGCTTTTTTAAAGAAGAAATAAAACTCAACAATGTATCATTTCGATATCCAGACAAGTCAGATTTTTCTATAAATAATGTATCTCTTACTATAAAGAAAGGGGAGTCGGTTGCAATTATTGGTGAATCAGGATCAGGAAAAACAACATTGATGGATATAATATTAGGGTTGTATTCCCCACAACAAGGAGAAATCTTGATTGATAATAAGCAACTAGAGGTTGTTAGAAACAATTGGATAAAGGTAATTGGGTATATCCCCCAAAATATTTTTCTAACTGATAACACCATACGAAATAATATTGCTTTTGGAGTGGAAGAGAATGAAATAAATGAGGAAATTGTATGGGATACGTTAGAAAAAGCTCAATTAAAAAGCTTTGTTGAAAATTTACCTGATAAGTTGAATACTGTTGTAGGTGAAAGAGGAGTAAAGTTATCAGGAGGGCAACGACAAAGACTTGGGATCGCCAGAGCTCTATATAATAATCCGGAAATAATATTTATGGATGAAGGAACTTCAGCATTAGATAATGAGACAGAAAAAGAAGTAATGAAAGCAATAGATTGTTTGAAAGGAGAAAAAACGCTAATTATTATAGCTCATAGATTAAGTACAATTGAAAATTGTGATATTAGTTATAAATTAGATAAAGGAAAAATTGTATCAGAGAACAAAAAATATGCTTAATTAGAATTGGAGGTAACCATGAAAAAAAAATACAAATACATTTTGGTTGAAAATGGAATATATATAAATGATAGAGTCAATTTAGTAACATTGTTTTTTTTATTGTATTATCGAACAAAATCTTTTTTTTATTTTTCTCGATTAAGTAAATCAAAATGGTTTAATATACTACCTTTACCAATTATTAGAGCAATTAGGGTGATGCATTTTTTTCTGAAGAGAAATACTACACCAATAAGAATTATTGAGTCAGATATATATGGGCATTGTTTACTTACTTTACGCCAAGGAGAATATAAAGTTTTTAATTTGAAAAAAAAAACAGTAGAAACTTACTTTCCAGATATTTCAGACCCTGCATTTTTAGGGAAAGTAAGTAAGTTAATACAAATCAATGATATGTTAATAGCACCTAAGATAGTCGATATTGACTCCTCTAAAAAAACTATCAAAGAACAATATTTCAATTACTACAGTTTACAAAGCTTGAAATGTAAGATGAAGCAGGAAATAAAAGATGTACTATATCAATTGTTAAAATATCGACCTCCTAAAAAGGTGAAATTACAAAAATATATTGATATCAAAGTAAGAAAAATAGAAGAATATTTACTGAATTATGAAAGTAACATGAACATCAATAAGATAAAAAAATTTACTTCATCAAGATTACTTGAACTTGGGAAACAAATTGATTCTGAGGAATTAAATTTACATTTTTCTCATGGCGATCTATGGGATGGAAATGTATTAGTACATGGCAATAATTTTATTGTTATTGACTGGAACACATACGGCTATAGGAGTCCATTTTTTGATACGTTTTATTATGTGTTCATAGAGTTTTTCAAAGATAAAAAGGTAGAAAAGCTTAGTGTGATTTACGCCAATAATAGAATGAAAGAACTTATTGCATCAATAATAGAAAGAGATGATACTTTTTTTAGTCAAAGAATAACTGATGAAAATATTAAGCATATTATTACAAAGTATATTAATATATTTATTATCGAATTAATTTACTTAAAGCTCGATTTAGAAAATGACAGAAAATGCCCTAACCATTTGGAAGAGACAGTTACATGGGTAGTTAGATGTGAAGAATTTCTAAAGTTTTGTGAAATTAATAAATGTTTCGAAAGGGAAACTCTTTTTAATAGAGAAGCTCTATAATTATTGTTTAATTAATAGAGCTTCTCAAAATTTTTTATTCAACAGTATTACCTAGATAATCTAACCAAATAGCACGATCTCCCCTACAAGTCCACTTCACAGTACCATCTATTACCTCTTCCCCTACTCCTGTAGGAAAGTTAGGTTTTAATGTGCTTGTAGTACCTCCCTTTGTACATTCGAAAATTTTCCCATTCTCATATATCAATTGACCTAATTTATACAATGAATTTCTTTTGGATATTTCGTTAGTATAGTAACCACTCTTTACTTCATTAACCCATATAGGCTTTCTTAATGTGGTATCAAAAAAAGTTGTTCCAAGTTCTAATTTTTTTTGAGGTCTGATATAGGATGGCCCAATCTTATGTGTATCACCAGTAATTAATTGTATTTCTGAAATACCTTTAATAACATTATTCTCATAAATAGTTGGGTTAACAATTAACTTCCAAGAAAAGTCTATAGGCTTTACTACAAGAGAGTTTCCTTCAAATATATTGTTTTTTATCTTAGTAAAAGCAGTATTTACACCACTTGATGAAATAAATGCTCCACTATCTGCCATAGTGGAAGAAAAATGATTTTCTTGAACGAATATGTTTTTAGCATTGATTATGTTGATAAAATTAGCATTCGTACCTACCACTGTTATTTTACAATTCATGATGTTTAAATTGGAATTTGGACTATTGAAAACTAGGAATCTGTCATTAGTTGTAAATGAACATTTTTCGAAACAGAGAGTCTTATTGCTACTACTTGTTGTAGTTGTCATAATTGAAGGATAACTTATTTCGCAATTTTCGAATTTAAACAAATAGGATCCACTAAACACTGGATATATAAAAATTGAGTCTTTGACAACGCTATCATCGGTAGCTATTAATGTTGCTCCACTTGATTCCTTACCTATGATAGATACATTTTTGATGATGCACGGATTATTATAACTTGAAATAGTACCACTAAGATATTTATCTGAGTTGTTAAAAAAACTACAAGAAAATAAATTTATGGAATGTGGCTCTGGTTGATTCATTATGATCCTTGAATTATGGAATACACATGATGAAA
Source organism: Bacillus sp. RO2 (assembly GCF_012911845.1). Lineage (GTDB taxonomy): Bacteria > Bacillota > Bacilli > Bacillales > Bacillaceae_I > Sutcliffiella_A. The sequence continues at coordinate 172,727 of NZ_JAAXCU010000057.1, forward strand.
TAATGATGTTTTTACCATTAGAATTGTACCCGAAATTCAGGGTTGTATTCTTAATCATGTTATTTGTGAACAATACATCATTTGCTCTTATACTGGCACCAGCATTTAAAAACTTATTACCATGTAACAACCAATACTTCCCACTCCCGCCACAGTTTGATTGAAAACTATTGTTTGTAACAGAAGCATAATAAGTTCCTACCAAAATTACATCATTAATACCATGTCCGAAAAATTCGTTCCCATCAATATAAATATTTTGGTTTGTTCTATAACCATCTTCTATATCTATTCCAGCACCTACATAACCAGAATTATGATGAATTCTGTTATTTCTAATATAAAAATTCCTTGTTCCGGCACCTACAATACCAACACGTCTATTGTTCATAATTTCGCAATTCTCGATTGTTATAAATTCTGGTCTTGGTTCAGCACGTACTTCAAAAGAAATATTAGTTGCAGTATTTTGATGAAGAACGATATGCATAGTTTTTGCACCATTTGGTCTTTCAATATCTTCATACCATGAGGTATTTTCTTTATGTCCTATAAAATTACCATTTTCATCATAGAAAAATAAATCGAATATATCTGTATTGATTCCTCTTAAAGTACCGTATCCATTTCCTGTTAACATGAATTTATTTTCATTATTAGTGACCCTAAAATGACTAACATCGTAAGGAGAAATTGTTCTTACTTTATTTATCGAGGATTCTTTTACTCCAGAAGTTTTATTGATCGTTCCTAATTCGAAATTAGATTCATTCGGGTATAACCAAACATCATAATTCCCTTCACCAATGTAGCCATCGCCTATTGCGTCACGTAAAATACAATTTGCAATTTTAATAAATTTGCAGTGACCTTTCAAAGAGATACAATGCCCCCATTCATGAGTTCCACCAGATGAAAAATCATGGTCATAGCGATCTCCGATAAATTCCCCGTTCGTAATGGTTATATGGTGCGCTTTTTTAGTTGAGTCAGAAGATCCAATTGAAACGATAGAGTATCGTTCTTTATTGTTTGGTTCTATAAATATTCTAGAACCTCCAAAGTCATAGTGAGTATTATTTTGAGGATAGATACTTTTATTTTGTGAAATTAGATAATTCCCTTTGGGAAATACAATATTTTTATATCCGTTTTCAAAAGCCCATTTAAATGCATTGTTTATTCCATCAACAGTTTCTTTGGGAGCAGTCTTGTCATTCCTTATCCCCCATCGATTTAGTTCAATTAGATATGAGCCACTTGCAGTATTTTTTTGAGGTTCAATGTCTTTTGGCTCCCAAAATCCCTGGTTATAGGTCAAAACATTTCCATTGTTTGGAATGTCAGTTGGGTAACGAACATCTTTTAATTGTTTTAACTCCATTTCACTAAAAGAAAGGGGCTTTGCAGAAAATTTTTGGATGGTTGAGTCATATTGAAGAGTATATCCTTCTCGTAAATCAGAAATGGATATTTCGTTAATATCGTTTAATGTGTGTTGATGATCAAGATTAGCTTTATTCTCCAAATCATTCGAGTTTGCTTTTGTGTTTAATTGTTCTAATATTTCACTTTCATCATAAACGATTATTTCTGATCCATTAACGATTATGTTTCCATTTTTCTTGCTATCCTCAATATTTATCTCTTTTTCTGTTAAGTCAATCAAGTTTTGGTGAATTTCATTAATAGCTGCAGTGATATTTGTCTTATTCTGAGTAGATAAGGTTGATAAAAGACCAATCATTTCTATATTTGAAATTTGTATATTTCCTAGATCTGAACCTATAAAAAGTTCATTTGAGTCAGTGCATAGTGCAAATTCACCTACATCAAGTTTAGGCAAATTAACTTTTAAGCAACTCTTAATTTGAATTTTATATCCCATTATTAATCCTCCGTTATAGAAAAGCGTTACTATATTTAATTCAAAGGAAGGGAAAATGGTTTGTACAAATAGGTAAAAACTTATATAGGAAAGTCGGTTGAATAACCTTGACATTCTTTTTTAAGGATGTTATGTTCTATATTAAGAACAAATAATTTAAAAGTATTTCTATTACTTGGAGGTACATATGAGCGCTATTGCAGGTATACACAGTATAAAATCAAATGACATTCCACTTGAACACCGTGTGGATCTCATGAAGGGACTAAGTCATTTTCCTGCAGACGATGTTCAAACCTGGCAAAAAGGAAATATGTACTTAGGTTCCCATTTGCAATGGATAACACCGGAATCGGTTGGAGAGTCAAATCCTTTACACCACAGAGAAATGAATTTAGTAATAGCAGCAGATGCAATCATTGATAACAGAATAGAACTATTTGAGAGATTGCAGATCCCTATTTATAAAAGAGACAAAATTACTGATACCGAATTAATTTTAGAGGCATATCAGAAATGGGAAGATGATTCTCCGAAATATTTGATAGGAGATTTTGCTTTTATCATTTGGGATGAAGGTAAAAATCAAATTTTTGGAGCAAGGGATTTTTCCGGTACTCGTACTCTTTATTACTTTTTAAATCAAGAATATTTTGCATTTTGTACGACACTTAAACCACTGTTAGCCTTACCTTACATAACAAGAAAATTAAATGAATCTTGGTTAGCAGAATATTTAGCAATTCCAGGAATGTACGAAACGATAGATGCTAATACCGCCATCTATCAAGGAATTAAGCAAATCCCTCCTTCACATACACTGACGTTAAAAAATGGACAGATAAATTTGTCAAGGTATATTAAACTCGATGTCGACAAACAAATTATATATAAGACAAACGAAGATTACGAAGAAGCATTTAAAGACATTTTTCAAACTGCAGTCAATTCAAGAATTAGAACGAATCGTAATGTTGGTGCTCAATTAAGTGGTGGGTTGGATTCTGGTTCCGTTGTGGGTTACGCAGCTAGAGAGTTAGTTAAACAAGGTAGAAAGCTACATACATATAGTTACATTCCACCAAGTGATTTTAAGCAGTGGACTCCAAAACATAGGATTGCAGATGAGACCCCATACATACAATCAACCGTTCAATATGTTGGTAATATAAAAGATAATTACCTGGCCTTTAATAATAGAAATCCCTATTCAGAGATTGATACATGGTTGGAAACATATGAAATGCCCTACAAATTTTTTCACAATTCTTTTTGGGTTAGAGGAGTTTATGAAATGGCTTCTCAAGATGGTGTAGGTACTTTATTGAACGGAGCTAGAGGGAACTGGAGTGTATCTTGGGGACCTTATCTTGACTACCAGACACTTTTGTTAAAGCAAAGGAAATTTCTACTATTCTATAAAGAATTAGATGCTTACAGTAAAAATATTGGTGTCAAAAAGTCTAAAATTTTCTCTAAGGTATTAAACAAGGCTTATCCTACTGTATTTAGTAAACATAATTTTTCTTACAAAATTCCTAGCTTTATAAACCAAGATTTTGCTAGTCAGACCGGAGTTTTTAATAAACTGATTTCTAATGATATTGAACTTCATGAATATAAAACACCAAATGCATATGAGGCTAGAAAAAAATGTTTTGATCAAGTAACATTTTGGAATTCAAATGGTACTGTCAATACTAAATTATCATTGAAATACAAGTTGTGGAATCGTGACCCTACTAACGATTTAAGAGTTATTAAATTTTGTTTATCTATTCCAGAAAGTCAATTCGTACAGAATGGATTTGATAGAGCTTTAATCCGACGAGCTACCAAGGGAATACTTCCTGAAAAAGTAAGATTGAATCAGCGTGTTCGAGGTATACAGGGGAGTGATAGTCTTTTTAGAATGCTTCCTTTATGGAAAGATTTTATCTTAGAGTTAGAAACATTAGTAAAAGATCCATTAATTAAAGAATATCTAAACACTGAAGCTATAAAAAATATTATTGCAAATTTGAAAAATAATCCACGATCTGAAAATGTATTTGATTTAGATTTTGCATTCTTAATGAGAAGTTTAATAACCTATAGATTCTTGAAAAAATATATTTGAAGGAGGTGATAATATGAAGAATTGGATGAAACCAGAATTAGAAATTTTAGAAGTAGAAAATACGTTTGCTGGACCAGGAATTAGAACTCCTGATGATACACAAACTGATCCAGATGAAGGTGTACACTACAGCTGATCAAACCCACATACTTAATCCCTGAAGAGGCTGTTCAAAAAGTCGATTTGATTGGCTTTTTGACGGCCTTTACCTTTTCAGAAATTTCATGCAACTTTGAAAAAGAATTTCAAACGTGTATATATACATTAAATATAATTGACAACTATCCTTTTTGGTGTTAAATTAAATACATAATTTAGTTCTTAATAAAGAATGAAAACATTCCGATTGATTTTTTTTACTATTTACGTTCTTTATAATGAACTAAAATGAGTGGTAAAATTCAATTCACAGGAGCGATCCACATGACCATTTCATTAAAACACCTGTACAAAGCGTTCGGCTTCATCATTAAAAGTGAATATGCGCTCCCTGAACTGAGCAGGGCAAAAATAGATTCGGATACATGTGGTATTTCCATTGAAGTAGGTCATTTAGAAGACAAATGGAAATCCCGCTCCCAACAACCTAACAAATATTTCTACGTAGAGAAGAACCTCTGCATGTTCTATGTGCCTAACACCGCCATCTTCCTCATCCAACACGGCAGCAAAATTATTGTAAGTCCCTTTGAGGATGCAGCAGAAGATCACATCCGACTTTACTTACTTGGTACCTGCATGGGGGCAATCCTTATGCAGCGGCGAATCCTTCCTTTACACGGCAGTGCAATTTCCATAAATGGAAAAGCTTATGCAATCGTTGGAGATTCTGGAGCTGGAAAATCGACGACTGCATCCGCTTTGTTAAAGCAGGGTTATCAATTAATTAGTGATGATGTGATCCCCGTTTCTTTCAACGAAAAAAATATTCCGATGGTGACCCCGGCATATCCTCAGCAGAAGTTGTGGCAGGAGAGTATAGATGAGTTTGGTATGGAGTCGAGTAACTTCCGTCCGATCATTGATCGTGAAACTAAGTTTGCGATACCGGTAGACTCTCAGTTTTGTAATAAGCTACTCCCGTTGGCAGGAGTTTTTGAATTGATGAAAACGGAGGATGAATCCCTTCAATTTTCTTCTGTTACTGGGTTGGAAAGGTTTCATCTGTTGTTCCAGCATACATACCGTAACTTTTTTATCCCAAGGGCTGGATTAATGGATTGGCATTTCCAGACATCCGCTAAGATGGTGAACAAGATGAGCTTTTATCGGATTCAGCGTCCTACTTCCCATTTTACGGCAAATGAAATTACGGACTTTATTTTGACAAGTATGGAGAGAAAGGGTGAAGTGGTTAATGGCTAAAGGGTTAGTTCTTACAAATGATTGTGTGTATTCTCAGGTGGAAGGAAACATCATTAGTGATATGGATGGAGAAAAGGTAATGTTTAGTATTACGAATGGAAAGTATTACAACCTAGGGGAGGTTGGAGGAGCCATCTGGGATTTGCTTCAGGAACCTAACAGTATTAAGGACATGGTTAGTCAATTGCAAGAAGTATATGAGGTGGATGAAAAGACTTGTGAAATGCAGGTGATGGAGTTCATTGCGATGCTTCATAAGGAAGGACTTATTAAACAAAATTAATTTTCCAAGGCGAAAGGGACCAAAACATGAGAAAACTGAAATTGTTATTGGAAGCGGACTGGAACACTAGGAGACTATTAGTAGAAACCTACTTCCGTTTAGCCTGGGCTCGCTACTTAAAAAGCGTTCCTTTTTCTACCGTAGCTCCATCTTTGGGTGCCAAGATGAGGGAGACGACTTTTGATAGACCTTCTTCAGAAGATCAGAGAGTGCTTGCGGCTGTATCCCAGGCTGTTCATATTATGAGTAAGTACACGTTCTGGGAAAGTCAGTGTCTGGTGAAGGCGATGGCGGCCATGAAGATGCTTGAAAAGAGAAACATTGAGACGACTTTGTACCTCGGTACGGGCAAGGACGAAAACGGGAAGCTAATTGCGCATGCATGGTTGAGATCAGGTCCGTTTTATATTACTGGTGCTGAGGTGATGAATCAGTTTACAGTTGTAGGAAAATTCGCCAAAACATTGGGAAGGGAGCAGCGAAGTGAAAAAAACGGATCTAAATTTAGAGAAAGTTCCTCATGAGCTGCTTTTTATCCTTCATGTAATAAAGGAAGAAAAAACAACAGCTTGGAGTGATCAATATGAGCAACTCCTAGAAAAGGTAAACTGGGAAGCATTCTTAAAGCTTGCCAAACACCATCGTCTCTTTCCTCTACTATATCAACAGCTGAAACAAATGGATAATTCCTCTGTACCCGATTATGTTTTACGTTATCTGAAGGCAATGTATCAGCAAAATACCTTTCAGATGATGCACCTTACTGCAGAAATGAACCATCTTAACCAGCAATTCCTAACAAAAGATATTCGAACGATTTTTTTAAAGGGCCCAGTACTTGCGCAAGAACTATATGGCGATATCTCTTTAAGAACATCCTGTGATTTGGATATTTTAATTCCTCTAGAAAACTTAGGTGAAGCAGAAGCGCTACTTATACAACTGGGTTATGAGAAGGATGATTATATTGAGACCATACTTGGGGACTGGACATGGCGGCATCACCACGTCACCTATTTTCATCGGGAAAAAGGAGTGAAGTGTGAGCTGCACTGGCGGTTGAACCCTGGTCCGGGATTTGAACCTGCATTCAATGACCTTTGGGATAGGAAGATGAAAAGTTCCCTTTTAAATCAGAGCGTGTATATGCTGGGGAATGAAGATCTATTCTTTTTTCTTGTGACTCACGGTGCTAGGCACGGATGGTCCAGGCTAAGATGGCTTGTGGACATATATCAACTATTACAACATGATATGAACTGGTCGCAATTAATCCATCTCTTTAGAAAATTGCACTACAACCGTGTAGGCGGTCAAGCACTATTTTTAACTAAGAATCTATTAAACACTAAATTACCACAAGAACTAAGTGGTTTAATGAACAATAAAAATCGTGTGTTAGCGCAGGATGCTATTTATTATTTGCGGTCAATGGTAAATTTACATACCGATCCTGTGCCTAAAGAGGTTTCTACTTATCATGCTAAGCATATGTTTGCCATGATGAGTACCCATCAGAAATGTTTGTATATGCTAAGCTGCTTATTTCCTTTCCCGGAAGACGCAGATACGATGCCATTACCTAAACCCCTACATATACTTTATATTCCATTAAGACCGATTTTATGGGTATGGAGAAAAAGCAGGAAACAAACGGTGTTAAAGGTTTAGTAGTAGAGAGAGGGGGTGACGAAACAATGAAATGTTGGACAAAGCCTGAGTTAGTAGTATTAGATGTAAAACATACAATGAAGGGTTGGAGTTGGAAACCACCTGTTCATGGGAATCCTGGTGATGATGATTGCGATCCGGTAGTTGGTGAAAGCTAATGGTTAACAATCAGCCCTTATACAAATTGTGTAAGGGCTATGAAAACTTTTTTTAGGACGGGTGGATTACAGATGTATGAACAAGTATTGAATAGAAAGCAATTTAAATCTTTCCAAAATGTATGGGAGCCAATTTGTAAGAAACAAAGGTGGCTGAACGACCCGTATGCTCCAGATGGAGTCAGATTTAATCTACTACTTCCCCAAGAAAAATTGTTTTTTGTTCTTAAAAAGAGAGAGGTTATAGGGACTGTTGAATTCTTGAAATTTAATCCGAAAAGCCCTTATTGTACCGTGGAGGGCCATAATAAATACAAGTTTTCCGTATTAGAGGAAATTGTAAATAATCAAGACAAGGTTTGGGAAATTGATAAGCTTTGCCTGAAAGAAGCGTATCAAGGAAGAATCTATTTTTCTTATTTTTTTCATGTCTTTCTAGATCATATCATTACTTATCAACCAAAATATTATATTGGTTTAATGGAGAAAAAATTTTATCTCATGATAAAAGCGAGGTTTGGGAGAGCAATTGAACTCAAGGAGGAAATTAAAGGTCCAGGAACATCGCTTATGGCGGTAATGTTTGATGTAGAAAGAGCAATGAAAGATTCGGTGAAAATGAAGGCATTGAGAAAGGTTTTAAATAATGAATTAGGAGGATTCAAATGAAGGAATTCCGCTATTTCCTCGCCAAAATTCATCATTATGCGGGAAAAATTTTGTATGTAAATATGATTTCCATGGTCATAATCAGCTTGCTTGACGGAGTGGGTTTATTGCTTCTTATACCTATGATAAATATGACTGGGGTAGTAAATCTTCATGCTAATGGAACTCCATTAGAAGATGTCCTTCAACTGCTAGGTGATTTTGTTGGAATATTAGGGCTGCCAGGAATTCTATGTGTATACATATTGATAGTAGTTGCTCACAATCTTGTTCACCGCCAGATTACTATTCGGAATGCCATCATTCAACAAGGATTTTTCAGACATTTACGTGTGACCACATATGAGGCATTTCTTTATGCTAATTGGGATTTTCTTACCAGAAATCGCAAATCCGATTTAATAAATTTTTTAACAACGGAAATTGCTCGAGCTAGTTCGGGGACAAATTCCTTTCTCCAATTTGTTGCTTCGCTCATTTTTACGGTTATCCAAATAGGGTTGGCATTTATGCTGTCGCCTACTATTACGAGCTTTGTCATATTAAGCGGTGTGTTTCTTGTTCTATTGAATCGAAAGTTTCTGAAATGGTCCATGGAATTAGGGAAGCGTAATTATAATTTAGGAAGAAGTTACTTGGCAGGAATTACAGATCAGATTAATGGTATTAAAGATATCAAGAGTAATACATTGGAAGACTCTAGAATGGATTGGTATAACAATATAACCAAGCGTATGCAGGACGAACAAATTGAATACACCAAACTGAAAACAAAGTCTCAATTGTATTACAAGATTGCCTCTGCTGTTTTGGTTGCTGTTTTTATTTATTTTGCAGTTATAATGTTTAATGCCCAGGTGGCACAGCTAATGCTCATCGTTGTAATCTTTTCCAGACTTTGGCCAAGAGTTGCAGGAATTCAAGGTTCACTAGAGCAACTAGCAATCACAATTCCAGCATTTCGAGCAATTATTGCTATTCAAAATGATTCCAAGCAGTCACGCGAATTTTCTGAAGTGAATAGAGATTATATCAAACCTTTGCAAGTTAAAAGAGGAGTAGATTGTAAAAAGATATTATTTCGCTACAATCCAGACCGGCCAGAGTTTGCTTTAAGTAATATAAATCTTCACATTCCAGCGAATAAGATGACTGCCGTTGTAGGTAAATCCGGAGCTGGAAAGAGTACGTTAATTGATTTATTAATGGGGCTAAACCAACCGGAATCTGGAACAATCTCTATTGATGGCGTCCCGCTTACCAAAAATAATCTTGTAGCTTTACGAAAGGCTATCAGCTATGTTCCACAAGATCCATTTCTGTTTAATACAACTATAAGAGAAAATTTACTGATAATGAAGCCAGATGCAACCGAAGATGAGATTTGGGAAGCTCTAAGCTTTGCTTCTGCAGCTGAGTTTGTCAAAAAACTCCCTAAGGGATTGGACTCTTTAATTGGTGATCGTGGAATTAAGCTATCAGGTGGCGAGTGTCAACGATTAGTATTAGCAAGAGCTATTCTTAGAAAACCTTCTATACTTTTCTTAGATGAAGCAACAAGTGCATTGGACACGGAAAATGAAACTCATATACAACAGGCTTTAGAATCCTTAAAGGGGAAGATGACAATTATTGTAATAGCACATCGTTTGTCTACTATTCGAAATGCAGATCAAGTGGTAGTGTTGGAAAATGGAGTTATTGTGCAAAAGGGAGAATATGGTCAGCTATCTGAAGAAAAACGAAGTGTATTTAGGAATCTGCTAAAAAGCCAAATGAGAGCAAGTTTTTGAGGTTTTCAGGAATCATATAAAAGTTAGAGAGCGGTTAAAAATGAAGAAAATAACTTGGAAAAAGGCGATATTAGTCCTTACAGTAATTTTGATTGTTTATGTTATTGTGGACAATAACCGGATTGAAATTATAAGCCAAGAGGTTGAAATAGACAACCTTTCTAAAAACCTTGAAGATTTTACAATATTACAAGTAACAGACCTTCACGAAAAACAGTTCGGAAGAAACCAGAAACGATTAATCAAAAAAATTAACTCGCTAGATTACGATGTCATTGTTTTCACTGGTGACATGCTTGATGATGAAGAGAGTGTAAATTATGCACCGTTTTTTAATTTAATTGAGGGCATAAATAATATGGAATATGCTTTCTTTGTGCCAGGTAATACTGATCCACAACCCTTCCTATTTAAAGGGAAAGAAATTAAAAAACATGATTTTATAGAAGAAATGGAGACAAGGGGAGTGAAACTTCTAGACACCAATTCTACGGTTGTTGTAGGTGAGGATATTGTACGATTTGTTTACTTTGAGAGTGCAATCATTAGTGCAAAAAGGATAGATGCATACAAGGAATCTATAGTTGATGAAAATTATCCTCCATTGGTTAGGTTAAGTATGAAAAATTACTATGACAACTTAGTGCTAGAGAAAGAAAAGACAGATTTATTAATCGCCCTTAATCATTATCCAGTAGCGGATCTTAGAATTGAAACAATTGAGAAAGATCCGTATTATCAAATGAGGGATTTTGACTTAATATTAGCTGGTCATTATCACGGAGGTCAGTATAGGATACCATTTCTAGGTGCATTTTTTGTACCAGAGGGATACTTTAAAAGAAACGGTTTTTTCCCTCCGCAAAACAGAGTAAAGGGACTCTGGGAATATAAAGGCATCAAACAATACGTAAGTACAGGCCTTGGCAGCAGTGATACAATTCCCTTTATGAAATTTCGTCTTTTTAATACACCAGAAATAAATGTAATAACGTTTGTTTCTAAACAATAAAAAAGTAAGTGCCACACTGTTTGGCACTTACTTTTTTGTATCCTGACTTATTTTCCATTTATTAAATTCAAGAAATTCTTTAAACTGTTCTTTTGTAACACCTGAGTCCATTGCTTCGCGTACGAGCATTGTCCATTCTTGGTCTACGTTTTCGCTGTTTTCATGATCGTGCAACAAAGTATTTACAGAAACGCCTAAGACAGAAGAGACTTTTTCCAAGAATTGTACAGAAGGATTGGATTGTAGGTTGCGTTCAATGGAACTTAAATACGATTTGGCAACACCAGCACGTTCTGCAAGTTCCGACATAGACATTTTACGCTGTTCTCTATATTTTTTAATTCGTTCCCCTATCATGGCTTTCACCTTCCTATCATGCTTATTATAGCATATAACGAAAGGATTGTTAGATATTTAGAACAAAAATTACAAGAATAATATAGCATCAGTAATCAGTTTGAAGAAATCTGCCCATTATTATGTAAAAAATCTCTGATTTCAGCAGAAGATATACCTAATTCAAGTGCACTCCCAATTAGTTCTATCCACTCCTTGTCTAAATTTTCTGTCATTTTAATTGATACTTTCTCCATCCTTTTCCCTCCTAAAATACTTGGTATTTCAGGCAGCCCAGCCATCTTAATTAGTAAAAGATATTCTTTTACAATCTTAGATCTGTTGACTTTGCGTCCTTGTCTTTCAACAAGTTTGCCTTTTACTGTTGTATCAATTTATTACTTGATATAACTTTAGTATTAATACGATTGTCCTTATCTTAACCTGTATATATTATAATTTAACTAATTATGGAATGTTGCTGATTAATGTCGAATAGGTTAAATTATTTTACAAAAATGCTTTCAGGAATAAAAGGTTTATTAAAGCTGATTTCAGGACTTGGATAGCGGTTTTTGAATAGTAAAAGGACCTATTTGGCTCCATTTAGAATAAAAACAAAAATATTATTTTTGTCGATTTTCTCCTACTAAACATTCATTTTTGGTATATCTTTATCAACTACCCCCTAAAACGTGATCACCCCTCCGAAGCAAGCTCTCTAAAAGCTATTCTGACTTCATTATGGTAAAATGTTCTTTTCGGACTAATCATATCTGATATTTAATAAAAAATAGCATACTATAAATACATGTGAAAGAAAGGATGTTCTGACGTGATGAAAGTGAAGCTGCCTAAGCCTTTTACGTTTGAAGGCGGAGATCGTGCGGTATTGATGTTACATGGATTTACAGGGAATTCAGCGGATGTGCGAATGATGGGCCGTTTTTTGGAGAAAAGAGGTTATACTTGCCATGCGCCACAGTATAAAGGGCATGGGGTGCCGCCGGAAGAATTGGTACATACTGGACCTGAGGATTGGTGGGAGGACGTGATGGAAGCCTACCAATTTTTAAAAGATAAAGGTTTTGAAAGCATTGCAGTTGTTGGCCTTTCATTGGGCGGGGTTTTCTCTCTAAAGTTAGGTTACACAGTTCCAGTGAAGGGTATTGTGCCTATGTGCGCGCCGATGTATATTAAGAGCGAAGAAATTATGTACCAAGGTGTGCTGGAATACGCTCGCGAATTTAAGCGCCGTGAAGGGAAAAGTGCGGAGCAGATGGAACAAGAAATGAAGGAGTTTGAAAGGACACCAATGGGTACATTGAAGGCATTGCAGGAATTGATTGCAGACGTGCGGAATAATGTAGACATGATCTATTCACCGACATTTGTCGTACAAGCCCGTCACGATAATATGATCAACACAGACAGTGCCAACATCATTTACAATGAAGTCGAATCGGACGATAAGAAAATTAAATGGTACGAAGAATCCGGCCACGTCATCACCCTCGATAAAGAACGAGAACAACTTCACCAAGACGTATACGAGTTTTTAGAGTCGCTTGATTGGTAATACTATTTGAAGAAGCTATTTAATGAAGTAACCTAGCTAGTGATTGGAGCAAAAGGCGAAGACTCCTGAGGGGGATAGCGCTAGGTGGAGACCCCGCAGGCTTGCCGAGGAGGCTCCAGCAGCGCCCCTAGGAAAGCGAAGCCATTTGCGGAAATCACTAGCGGTGTACTACAGTAATTTTAAAACCCGAAAAGGGGAGGGATATATAATGGAAGAAACAATTCAACAACATGTAGATAAACTACTTTCCTATATGAAAGAAGAAGCCTACAAACCACTAACAACACAAGAACTTGAACAGGCCTTTGGAATTAAGGACTCAGAGGAGTTCAAGGACTTTGTCAAAGCGTTAGTATATATGGAAGACCAAGGATTCGTTGTGAGAACGCGCAGCAATCGCTATGGCCTTCCAGAAAAAATGAATTTAATCAAAGGAAAAGTAATCGGTCACTCCAAAGGATTTGCATTTGTCATGCCGGAAGAGGCGGATATGGACGATGTATTCATTCCACCGAACGAGCTGAACAATGCCATGCACGGTGACATCGTTCTTGTGCGCGTTAGCAGGAAGGCTGCGGGTGATTCGCGACAAGAAGGAACGGTCATCCGAATTGTTGAACGTGGAGTTAAAGAGATTGTTGGTACATATACCGAAAGTAAGAACTTTGGTTTCGTTATTGCAGACGACAAAAAAATAGCCAATGATATCTTCATTCCGAAAAGTGCCAGCAATGGTGCAGTCGAAGGGCACAAGGTAGTAGTAAAATTGGTTACTTATCCGGAAGGCCGCCTCAGTGCGGAAGGAGAAGTCATCCGCATTCTTGGTCATAAAAATGACCCTGGTGTGGATATCTTGTCTGTTATCCATAAGCATGGCCTGCCTCAGGAGTTTCCGAGAGAGGTGTTGGACCAGGCGAACGCAACACCGGATGAAATTGACGAAAAAGATCTGGGTGATCGCCGAGACCTTCGCGATCAAGTTATCGTGACAATTGATGGAGCCGACGCAAAAGACCTTGATGACGCGGTAACCGTTACGAAACTAGACAACGGCAACTACAAGCTTGGCGTTCATATCGCAGATGTCACACATTATGTAACAGAAGGCTCACCAATTGATTTGGAAGCGCAGGAGCGTGGGACTAGTATTTATCTGGTAGACCGCGTAATCCCGATGATTCCTCATCGTCTGTCCAACGGAATTTGCTCGTTAAATCCTAAAGTGAACCGTCTTACTATGTCTTGTGAGATGGAACTTAATAATGTGGGAGAAGTCGTCAAACACGAGATTTTCCATAGTGTAATTAAAACAACAGAGCGTATGACATATACAGATGTAAATAAGATCCTAGTTGATAAAGACGAAGAAGTAACGTCTCGATACGAATCTTTGGTTCCGATGTTCCAGCTGATGGAGGAACTGGCTGCAGTCCTTCGCAAAAAGCGGATGACGCGTGGTGCCATCGATTTCGATTTCAAAGAGTCGAAGGTTATTGTAGATGAAGAAGGGGCGCCGAAAGATGTTGTCCTTCGAGAACGTTCCGTAGCCGAGCGCTTAATTGAAGAGTTCATGCTTGTTGCGAACGAAACGGTAGCTGAGCATTTCCACTGGATGAATGTGCCGTTCATCTATCGTGTCCATGAGGATCCAAAAGAAGAGAAATTGCAACGTTTCTTCGAATTCATCACAAACTTTGGGTATGTTGTGAAAGGAAAAGGAAATGAGATTCATCCGCGTGCGCTTCAGGAAGTGATTGAAGCAGTTCAAGGTAAGCCGGAGGAAATGGTAGTATCTACTGTCATGCTTCGTTCCATGAAACAGGCAAAATACGATGAGGAAAGCTTGGGACACTTTGGTTTATCCACAGAGTTCTATACCCATTTCACATCACCAATTCGTCGTTATCCTGATTTAATTGTTCATCGTTTGATTCGCACCTACCTGATTCAAAAGAAACTCGATGAAAAGACACAGGAGAAATGGAGCGACAAGCTACCTGAAATAGCCGAGCATTCCTCCAATATGGAACGCCGAGCGGTTGATGCAGAACGTGAAACGGATGAACTGAAAAAGTCCGAGTACATGCTTGATAAAATTGGGGAAGAATATGATGGCATCATTAGCTCTGTGACGAACTTCGGAATGTTCGTCGAGCTGCCGAATACAATTGAAGGTCTTGTCCATGTAAGCTATCTCACTGATGACTATTATCGCTACGATGAACGCCATTACGCGATGATTGGAGAGCGAACAGGGAAAGTCTACCGAATCGGTGACGAGATTACGATTCGTGTTATTAACGTAAACAAAGATGAGCGCTCCATCGACTTTGAGGTAGTAGGTATGAAGGGTACTCGTCGCCCAGATACGAAGAGTGCACCGCGTGTCATCCAAAGTGAACGCAAAAAGCCTGCCAAGGGCCGCAGCCAGAAACGTAAAGATGAAAGCAATATCGATGACTACACATTTGAAATAGGCTGGACAACGCAAGGTCCTGGCAAGAAGAAAAAGAAAAACAAGAAGTTCTTTGAGAATGCACCAAAACAGAAACGAAAAAAGAAAAAACGCTAAGCTTTTTCCATTCAAAGAAGGGTCTTTTTCACAAAGGAAGGCCCTTCTTTCTTGTAGAGGTCGGGTGGATTTGGTAAAATATTCACTACGCCTTATTAGAAAGAAAGGGGGAAACATTAATGCCAAAAGGGGAAGGCAAGGTCATTAGTACCAATAAGAAAGCCAATCATGACTATTTCATCGAGCAGACCTATGAAACAGGTATGGTCTTGCAAGGTACTGAAATTAAATCCATGCGAGCTGGTCGAGTAAATTTGAAGGATTCCTTTGCACGAGTGCAAAACGGCGAAGTGTTTTTGCATAACCTGCATATCAGTCCTTATGAGCAAGGAAACCGTTACAATCATGATCCGCTGCGTACTCGCAAGCTGCTTCTTCATCGTAAACAAATCAATCAGCTTATTGGTCTTACTAAAGAAGAGGGATATGCCTTGGTTCCTTTAAAAATCTATCTTAAAAACGGCTATGCCAAGCTATTGATAGGATTAGGAAAAGGTAAAAAGAAATACGACAAGCGTGAAGATTTGAAGAAGAAAGAAGCGAAACGTGATATAGAGAGAGCGTTCCGTGAACGTCAAAAGGAATAGTATAGTTTAATTTACAGTAACTTACAATTGCAAAGTGATCTGTATGTGCTATAATATAGTTGTCGCTGATAGACAGAGCGATGCATTGATAATTGAATAGCCAACACATTGGCTTGATTATCTTTCCCGTAGAAACCTCGTGTTTTTGCTCTTTGTTGATTTAAACTTCAACAGAGACATTTATTATCGAGGGGACGTTACGGATTCGACAGGGATAGTTCGAGCTTGGGTTGCGAGTCGGGGGGATCGTCCTCGTCATCAACGTCAACGCCAATAATAACTGGCAAAGAAAACAACAACTTCGCATTAGCTGCCTAATAACAGTCTGATGCGGTTCCTCCCTCCATCGCCCATGTGGTAGGATCAGGGACTCACTCTTAGTGGGCTACGCCGGAGATCGCCGTCTGAGGTCAAAGGAAGAGAATAACCAGACTAGCTGCCAGGATGCCAGTCAATAGGCGGAACGGTTAGCGAAATACTAATATATTGACTACACTCGTAGATGCTTAAGTGGCGATGTTTCTGGACGTGGGTTCGATTATTTATTAGTCGCCTTGCATGGTAACATGTAAGTGAAAATCTGGCTTTATCGGTGAAACCTAAGTCGTATTTCTTTTACGATAAGGCAATGCCGAGCGGTATGTGAAGTAATTCAACAGCCGTGTATCGACTCATAGGTTGCCACAATAGTGGTAATACTAGGATGTGGAACTGCTAGTTGCAATAGGAACTAAAAATCTTAGTCCGCATAATACGCCAGAGGACCTCAACTTGGAGGTTCAAGATATAGTCAGTGCCATGACGAAAGCATGGAATTGCACGTCCCACCGTCTCCATATTAAATAAACCGCACTTTTTAAAAGTGCGGTTTTTGCTTTTTATCTAAAGTTTAAAAATGTTTCTTCGAAAATAGCCTTTTTTACCCTTTCTTCCTCACTATACTTCCCATTTCTCATGGTTACTAATTCATAATTATCTAAAATGTATTTAGCTCTTCTCTTTTTTCATTAACTCTTAAGTAAGGATGTATATATTGGAGGATATTAAGTACAATAATTTTTCTTTCTTGTAACGGAGCCACCAGTTAAAAACTTTACATACTCTAATAATTCTATATCTGTTGAAGCAATAGTTATACAAGGACGTCTATATTCATTTTTATGTATGTTTGTTAATAGGATGCAGACTTCTCCATCTATAATACCGGAAAGATACGCAGCTTCATAATCTTTCATTTCTTCACCTACTTATTCTATAGTTTGTTAATATAAAGGGTATAAGAAAATGTGTATATTAAATTTAGTCTAGGGCTATCAAACAGTGATAAAATTTATACTAAGGAGATTAAAACCTATGATGAATTTCCAAAACAAAACCGTCATCGTCACCGGTGCAGCAAACGGAATAGGAAAAGGGATCGCTTCGGCATATATAAATGCAGGAGCAAATGTAGTGCTTGCAGACATGGATGAAACATCAGGACAGGCTTTTAAACAGCAGCTTGGGGAAAAAGCTCTTTTCGTTAAAACGGATGTCCGTAAAGAAGATGATATTCGACATCTGTTGACCAAAACCATGGAATACTTCCATCAAATTGATATCCTTATAAATAACGCCGGTGTATCCAGATTCACTCCACTTCAGGACCTGACAGTTGAAGCTTGGGATGATGTCATCAACACGAATCTGCGCAGTGTTTTTATTACTTCTAAAGAAGCATCAAAGTACATGAAAAGTGGCAGCTCTATCGTTAATATCGCCTCCACTAGGGCAACCATGTCAGAACCAAATTCTGAAGCATATGCAGCAACAAAGGGCGGGATTGTAGCGTTGACGCATGCGTTGGCAGCTTCCTTTAGTGAGTTGGATATCACGGTAAATGCTATTTCACCTGGATGGATTCAGAATGAAAATTATGAAGAGCTAAGAGATAAGGACCATTCACAACACATGTCCAATCGTGTCGGTAAACCGGAAGATATTGCAAAGGCTTGCTTGTACCTAACTGACTCTGAAAATAATTTTGTTAATGGCGAAAATATTACGGTGGATGGTGGGATGACAAAAAAGATGATTTATGAGGGATAACCTGATATGAAAAAAAAAGTGAAAAATGATTTGCTATTATATCAACAGGCACATGAGAACCCATGGAATCAGGTTCTGCATTATTTTGCTTTTCTAGCAGCTTTCCTGGCTTGGATCTTCTTATTAATTAATTGGCGGGTCAGCATAGTGCTGGCAATATTGCACTATGTTTTTTCTTGGATCGGCCACTTTTACTTTGAAAAAAATAAGCCAGCATCATTTAAGTATCCACTCGTTGGATTTTATGCCGGTTTTAGTTGGTTTTTCTTAAAAACATTTGAGCTAATTTCAGGTGAAAAGATTCTGCCCAAATGAACCTATACGCTTCGAGAACATCCATGGTTCTCGAAGCTTTTTTATAGGTTCTGTTAAACACCGCTGTTGATTTCCGCACTAGACTTCGCTTTCCTAGGGGGGGGGAGCCTCCTAGGCTTGCCCTACGGGGTCTCCCCTAAACGCAATCTCCCTCAGGAGTCTGCGCCTATCGCTCCAATCAACAGCTAGGTTGTTGTAAAAATCAACAGTATGCTTTAAAAGAGCCAAATGTTATTGTGGCTTTGTATAGTTCAAATCCCATTTCACACCAAAGGAATCTTGAACGCTTCCAAAACGTGCTCCCCAGAAGGTGTCTTGAAGCTCCATTAATACCTTTCCGTTTTCACTTAGGCGTGCGTAAAGGGTATCAATTTGCTCTTCGCTTTCCATCTCCAGCATGAGAGAAACGTTGCCGCCGATCTCTACTGTTTGACCCGGAAATGAATCTGATGCCATCAGTGTTAGGTTTCCTTTTTCAAAACGCGCGTGCATAACTAGGTTGTCCGCTTCAGGTGGCGTCGGGAAGTCAGCTTCTCCGAAGGTCTGGATGCTTTTTATTTCCCCTTCAAATACCTCTTTGTAAAACTCAAGTGCCTGTCTAGCGTTACCGTTAAAAGCTAAATAAGGTACAGCTTGATTCTTCATCTTCAACACTCCTTCTAAATGGATATGTACTTACTACTTAAGTATATTTTGTTCTAAGAGAAAAGTAAAGAACATACGTTCGACAAAATATTATTCCGCAAATAATTATTGAAAGCGAATTCACTACCTCGTATAATGAAAAAAGTCGAAACGTTTCAACAACTCATATAGGGGAAGTGAGAATCATGGCTAGAATTACATGCGATTTTTTTTCTGAAGCTTTGCAATGTTCAACATCCATGACGGTCTTATTACCACAGCCGAATTCACAAATAGGCGTATCAACAAAGATGAAACAAAAAAAGCACCCTACAATTTATTTACTGCACGGCCTTTCGGATGACCATACGATTTGGACAAGATTTACTTCCATTGAACGTTATGCCTCTGCGATGGGCTGGGCGATTGTAATGCCTGCTGCGGGGAGAAGTTTTTATACGGATATGGAGCATGGGTATGATTTTTACAAATTTGTTAGTGAAGAAGTTCCAACACTTGCTCAAAACTTTTTTCCACTGTCAGACAAGAGAGAGGAAAATTTTATTGCGGGCCTTTCTATGGGCGGTTATGGGGCGTTCAAAGTTGCGATGAAGAATCCGGATAAATTTGCAGCAGCAGCCAGCATGTCAGGTTCTGTGGACATTAATGAACGATTGCCTGCATTCCCGAGGGATTTCAAGTACATATTCGGCGATCGACCTATATTGGGAAGTGAGGATGACCTTTATCATCTTGCTTCACGAATTGGAGAAAAGGCACCAAAGTTATATCAGTGTTGCGGAACAGATGATCATAACTACGAGGCAAATATTCGTTTTAGGGATCATGCCATCCAAGCGGGGCTAGATCTTACCTTTTCCAATGGTCCCGGTGGCCATGATTGGGGATATTGGGACAAGCATATTGAGGATGTGTTGGCATTTTTTGAACAACAGCTTTAAAGGGGGACTATATGTCGTTTATTGAATCGTGTCACTTTCAGATACACATAGATGGGGAGTTATTATTTTTAGGAAAGACAGATATGAAGGATGACGGTCAGTTTGGGGAGAACTGGCTTGCTCATTCTGAAAAGGAAATTCAACTATTGTCTGACCGTGGAGAATTGTTAAAAAAGGTTAAGGTAAACGATGTTCGTTCCATTAAATTGGAGCGCTTTATCGGAGCTGGTGCATTAATAATTACTAGTGGAGATGACGAAATAAATGAGGTTCTTATTAGATGCTCCTCTTCTTATATGCAGAAATTTTCCATCGCGGAAAAGTTTATTAATTGTTTAGCGAAAAGTGAGCCAATTCCACAATTGTCAAAAAACGAACAGCCAAGGATTTGTCAGAAGTGTCAACGTCCATTCGAGGAAGGTACCGAAGTATGTTCAGTTTGTGTGGACAATAAAAAAGTGATTGGTAGAGTGTTAGATTTCACTAAGCCTTATCGTGGCAAAATGGTGCTTGTCGCTTTGTTTTTACTTGTTGCAACACTTTTAGAGCTCGCCCCTCCTTATTTGACGAAAATTATTGTGGATGATGTGTTAGAGCCAAAAGATTTGGGGAGCTCTTTGATTATCCTAGTAATCCTTCTTGGTGTAACAGGGTTAGTACTAACATTAATGCAATTTCTACAAGGTGTTTTGGGAGTTTGGATAGGAAGCCATATAATGGGCGATATGAGGAAGGAAATCTATGAAAACCTCATGCGCCTCTCTGTTAGTTATTTTGATCGAAGGCAGACTGCACAGTTTATCGCAAGGGTGAATAGTGATGCCGAATCAATCAGGCAGTTTCTAACCGACGGGGTTTTATATATTGTCAGTCAGCTGATGCTTTTACTTGCCATCATGGTCATGATGTTTAGTTTGGACTGGAAGTTGGCATTATTTGCGTTATTACCCTCCCCGGTTGTTTTACTATTCTCTATGATTATTTGGCCACGTGTGCAGCATCTTTGGTATAAGCAGTGGCAGTCCACTAACAAGTTGAACATGATTGTCGGTGATACTCTTCAAGGGATACGAGTGGTAAAAGCATTTGGTCAGGAAGGACAAGAGCAGGGGCGTTATATGGCGGGAAATCGTGCACTTGTAACTCAAACCTTTAAAACGGATGGCCTATGGCAAGGCGTATTCCCGTTGTTTTCCTTTATTACAGGTTCGGGTATGTTGTTGGTATGGTATTTTGGAGGATTGTCCGTTATTAGTGAAGATATTACGCTTGGTACTTTACTTGCATTTGTTGCGTATTTAGGGATGTTTTTTGGTCCGTTGCAGTGGTTCAATCAGATGATTAGCTGGGTGACAAGGGCCATTTCATCCGCTAATCGCATTTTTGAAATTATTGATACACCTTCTGAGGTTCCTGATAACCATAATGCTATCGTGCTAGAAAAAATGGACGGTCATGTTCAAATTGAAGGGGTGACCTTTGGATATGAAAAGCATCAACCAGTCATCAAAAATATTAATCTTGATGTGAAACCTGGTGAAATGATCGGGCTTGTCGGTCATTCCGGAGCTGGAAAATCTACTTTAATCAATTTAGTTACTCGCTTTTATGATCCAAATGAAGGAAGGATCTTATTAGACGGCGTCGACTTAAAGAATTTAAAGCAGGAACAGCTTCATCAGAGTATAGGAGTGGTTTTGCAGGAGACGTTTTTATTTGACGGAACCATATCTGAAAATATTGCCTATTCTAAGCAGGATGCGACACCGGAGGAAATAATGAGGGCCGCTAAAATCGCCAATGCCCATGAATTTGTGGTGATGATGGCAGATGGCTACGATACGAAGGTTGGGGAACGGGGACATCGATTATCTGGAGGTCAAAAGCAACGGATTGCCATCGCTAGGGCTATATTGCATGATCCTCGCATTCTTATTTTGGATGAAGCGACGGCTTCCGTTGATACAGAAACCGAGAGGAAGATTCAAGAAGCTATTGCAAGGCTGGTGAAAGGGCGAACTACCTTTGCCATTGCCCATCGCTTATCAACGCTGCGTAATGCTGATAGGCTTGTAGTTGTGGATAAAGGTGTTATCGCAGAAGTGGGAACACATGAAGAACTGCTCAAAGTAGAGGGAATCTATTATAAACTTGTGGAGGCGCAAAAAGAGCTATCACAAATAAAAGGAGTAGAAGTTGGATGAGTGAAGAATATGATATCACCTATTTTGACCCTCGAGAGGTAGAGTTCTTCTACGGCAATGGGACAATGATTCATTTTAGGCATAAGGGAACGGACTATTCGAATGTAGGTATCTTTCGCACCTTTCCTTTCTCAAAACCATACGAGTATATATCCATATGGAATGATGATACAGAGCTTGGAGTCATTAAGAGTGTAGATCCATTAGATGATGAAAGTAAAGCTGTACTGCGTAGGGAACTTCATGTTCGCTATGTGGTACCAGAGGTAAAAAGAATACAATCAATAAAAGAAGAACCAGGGCTCTGGATTTTTGAACTCCACACAGACAGAGGACCATTAAAACTCATGATGAGAAACATACACGAGCACCTTGACCTGCTTCCACCCAATCGAATCATTATCACCGATATGGACGGAAAACGCTGCGAAATTACAAATATAAAAGAACTAGACCTCCACAGCAGAAAAGAACTATCAAAAGTGATTTAATAAATATGTTTAATTGAAGTTGAATGTAGAATAATTGAGGCTTTCTAGCTGTTGATTGGAGCAAAAGGCGAAGACTCCTCGAAAATGCTACGCATTTTCTTCGTGCGATGTTTCGCTGTCGAAGCCTTCCTTGTCCTAAGGGAGATAGCGGTAGCTTGAGACCCCGCAGCGAAGCGAGGAGGCTCAAGCGCCGCCCCTAGGAAAGCGAAGCCATTTGCGGAAATCAACAGAGGTGTTTAACACAACCAATATCGATAAATCGAATCGATTCTACGCATCAGAATCGGTTCTTTTTTCTATTTTTACTAAACATAGAAACAAAGGCAATACCTACCAACCCTTTTATATTAAGACTTTTCAATCAATTCTATCAATCTCCGAAAATATTTCGAAAATAATATTGTAATCGTTTACAAGACGGAGTATAATGACGTTAGTGAAACGTATCAATTGCAGATAAACAGCTAAAAAAGGTTGAGTAATCTCCCTTTTTATTTTTACAAACGAATTGAAACGTTTCGATTAAGGTATTATAAAAATTCTTAAGGGGTGTATGGGTAATGAAATTGATGAAACCTTGGATCGCGATTGCCGCTTCGTTCATGCTGGTAGTTGGGTGCAGTAACTCCAACAATGCTTCAAGTGACGAGGAGAAAAAAGGTAACAACGAAGATCAAGTAACCATTAAGTTTGCTAGCTGGGCGCTTGGAACGGAAGAAGATCAGAACATTGAGCGCTTGATGATTGCGGAATTTGAAGACAAATATCCTAATATCGATGTGGAAATTGATGAGTCTATCGCAACAGATGACTGGAATAATTCCCTTTCCTCTGCAGCAAGTGCAAATGCAATGCCTGACGTCTTCATGGTATCTCAAGTACCAACTGGACTTGCAAATGATTGGTTGTTAGATGTAACCGAATTGGCTGCAGAAGATGAGGACTTTGCAAAAATCCCTGAAGTTGTAACAGATTCTGTTACATACAATGATGCAGTATATGCAATTCCTAGTGCACAGCATTTCCTAGGTTATTTTGTAAATAAAGATTTATACAATCAGGCAAACTTGGATGTTCCTGAATATGGTTTCTCTGTTGATGAATTTACGGAATCTGTTCGTTCCGTGACAAATGTGAACAATGGAGTGGTTGGTTTAAATAATCCATTTGCCATTGTGGACTGGTATCCATCTTCTGTAAATGAAGGAATTGGCTGGTACACATTCAGTGAAGATGAGTATCACTTAAACAGTAACGAATTCATTTCTGGTATTAACCTTACAAGCAACTTTGTAACAAATGGCTATTCTTATGAGAATTTGTCTGATGAACAAAAAGCAAACTTCAATGGCGAGAATGCTGGAGAAGTATTTGCTGGTGGTGGAATCGGACTTAACTGGGATGGTACATGGGCAGTGGAAAACTTCTCTACTAACCTTGATTTTGATTGGGATTTCGTTGGAACTCCTGGCGGAAGAACAGTAATCGTTAATGATTTCATGGGAATCTCTAAATCTACTAAACACCAAGAAGAAGCTTTCCTTTTTGCTAAGTGGATGAGCTTTGGTAAAGAAGGATTCTTGAAGCGTATTGATTTAGCAGTAGAGAATGAGAAAGCATTGAACAACCTTCCTGTAACTCAAGATGAAGAAGTATTGGATGCATTCTTCGAAGTTCAGGATATCCCTGGCTTACGTACAGCATATGACAATCTGGCGAATGGAATTGTGGAACCTGTTAAAACAGTACCTGGATTCGTGCAGTCCAGATGGGAAGCACCAACTGGCGTAGCAGTAGGCGATAACCCTAATGCAAACATTGCAGCACTGATTGATGCAAGTATCAGAGGCGAAATCAAGATTGAAGACTATGCTGCACAAATCAATGAATTAGCAAATCAAAAGTACCAAGAAGGCAAAGAAGCGATTGGTCAATAAGATGTATCAACTGTGAAGGGGATGGGGATTAGATATGAAACGTAAAATGATGTTCTGGTCATTAATACTGCTGTTGCTAGTACCAGGCCAATTCGCATTTGCTGATGAAGAGAAGAGCCTTGAGCAGGTGGCAGAACAAGTCATTGAGCCACGCTATCTATCGATCCTTAAGCAGTGGAATGAAGTGGGACAGGGCAACGCGCAAGATTTCGAGCGCGTTGTCACTCCCGCTGATTTTTTATCCATTGATGAGAGTAGCTTGCTTTCAACTGGAGAAAGCAAGGAGTATGGTGATCAAGTATATGCTTGGAGAAACAAGGATTCTGTCACTATTGAAGTGGAAGTAGAGGAAGCAGGCTTATATGAACTGGGCTTTGACTATTATCCTCTTGGGGAAGGAATTGTACCGATAGAAGGCTCTATCAAAGTAAATGGGGAATATCCATATTTTGAGAGCCGTAGGATTACGTTCCCGAAGGACTGGAAAAGTGCAACGAATGAGTTTGAGCAGGACCGATTTGGCGATGAAATTATTCCGCAGCAGCTGCCGATTGAACAATGGCATTTTATTAAGGTCGAGGATTCTAGTCATCTACAAGCAAGGCCGTTAAAGTATCAATTAAAAGAAGGAAAAAACACCATCACATTGGAAAATATCCGGGGAGAAATGTTACTTGGAAACATCTATGTGAACGGTGTGGAAACGATCCCTACATATGAACAATATAGAGAGAACCAAGCCGGGGATCTCACGGAAACAACTAGAATCACAATTGAAGCGGAGCACCCGCTTAAGAAAAATAGTTCTTTTATCAGACCTGTGAACAGACAGGATGCATCTGTTGTCCCATATGAGCGCGATAAGCGTCTGTTGAATGCAATTGGCGGAGAGTCATGGCAAACGAGTGGGCAAACGGCTACATGGGAGATGGAAGTAGAGAAAGAAGGTTACTACCAGATTTCCTTGAAAGTGTTACAAGAGAAACAATCAGGCTTCCCGGTGTTCCGGACAGTCATGATCAATGGAGAGTTACCTTTTGAAGAAGTAGAAAGCTATCCTTTTCAACAGGAGAAAAACTGGGTAAATGAAACACTTAGCAACGAAAACGGGGAACCGTATTATTTTTATTTAGAGAAGGGGAAAAACACCCTTACACTCAAAGGTGATGCGTCACCTGTAAATCGAACGTTATTCGAAATGGATGAAGTGATGAAGGGCATTGAACAACTCTCTTTATCTATTAAACGACTAACTGGAAACAACCAAGATCGCTCTCGCGGCTGGAGGATTACCGAGTACATGCCTGAGATAGAAGGGGAACTTACTTCATGGGCGGATAAGCTTGAAGGAGAAAGTGAGTATCTGCTTGAGTTAAGTGATGGAAAAGAATCAGTGGAGATTGTATCGCTCAACATCGCCGTCGAACGGTTAAGAGAGCTTGCAACAGATCCTGACAAAATTCCGGCACGACTGACTCAGCTTTCAGAAGGCTCCAGTTCTGTCGCACAGCTTCTTGGAAATGCAACACTGAATTTGAAAAAACAGCCATTGATAATGGATCGAATATATATTCACGGTGACGAAACGTTACCAAAACCAGAACTAGGATTTTTTGCAAAAGCAAAAGAATCTGTTTTGAAATTCTTCCACTCGTTCCAGTCTAATACGTTAGCAACGGAAAAGGTGGACGATGATGTAGTAGATGTGTGGGTGAACAGACCACGTCACTATGTAGAATTGATGCAAAATATGGTGGATCAGAACTTTACCCCTCAAACAGGAATAAAAGTGAGATTTTCTATCATGCCTTCCGAGCAGAAATTGATTTTGGCTAATGCTGCCAACAGTCAGCCGGACCTTGCGCTTGGAATCAGTAGCTGGCTGCCATATGAACTCGCTATTCGTGGGGCGGCTTATGACTTAAGAGAGTTTGATAATTTCAATGAAACACTTGCTCACTTCTCTCCGGGGGCATTACTGCCAATGATCATCGAGGATGAGGTTTATGGATTGCCGGAAACGCAGGATTTCTTTGTTCAGTTTTACAGAAAAGATATTTTAGGTGCTTTAGATGTTCCTGTCCCTGACACATGGGATGATGTAGTAGATGTCTTGCCTGAGCTGCAACGCTTTGGATTAAATTACTACACGCCTATCGCAGGTGCAGTAGCGTTCAAGCCGTTCCAGGCAACGTCTCCATTTATTTATCAGCATCATGGGGACTTGTATAAAGAGGATGGCATGGGAACGACAATTGATAGTGATGAAACAGTCCGCGGCATTCAGCTTATGACGGATTTGAATACAATATACAGCACGCCGCTTCAGGTGCCAAATTTCTATAATCATTTCCGTTATTCCACATTGCCAATTGGTGTATCTAACTTCCAGACTTATGTAGAGCTTACATCTGCAGCTCCAGAAATCTCCGGTTGGTGGGACATTTCCCTTCATCCTGGAGTGGAAAATGAGGACGGAGAAGTGGAAAGATGGGCAACAGGATCTGGACAGGCCGGCATGATCTTTAACGGCAGCAAGAATAAGGACGAAGCATGGGAAGTGCTGAAATGGTGGATGTCCACAGAAACACAGACGGACTTTGCTACTACCTTGCAAATCATGTATGGACCATCTTATATGTGGAATACCGCAAATCTTGACGCCTTTAAACAATTACCATGGCCAGAAGAACATAAAGAAGTCATCTTAGAGCAATGGGAACATTTACGTGAAGTACCGAAAACGCCATACACCTATATGGTAGAGCGTGAGATTAGTAATGTTTGGAACCGTGTGGTTTTCGACGGGGAAAATACCCGATCAGCTGTAGACGATGCGGTGGTAACCATTGACCGTGAAATGAGGCGGAAGATGGAGGAGTTCGGATATATGAAAGACGGAAAAATCGTAAAAACCTATCCGATTCCCACGATTGAACAAGTAGAAAGCTGGGTGGAAGAAAATGAGGAGTAGCCTTCAAAAGCATGCAAGTACATCGATCTTTCTTGCACCATATTTAATCTTTTTCTTTACCTTTATCATCATCCCGGTGGTAGTGGCCATTCTCTTATCGTTTACGTACTTCAATGCGATTGAGATGCCGAGCTTCATTGGGCTTGCCAACTATGTGAGCGTGCTTACGCAAGATGAGGTCTTCATGCAGCGCGTCTTGCCGAATACGTTAATGTTTGCAGTCATTGTCGGGCCGGGGGGATACATTTTATCCTTCCTGCTTGCTTGGATGCTGGCACAGATCTCCAAAGGCCCGCGAACGGTATTGGCGCTTATCATCTATTCCCCATCCATGACAGCCGGCATTGCAATGGCAGTTGTTTGGACCATCATTTTCAGCGGGGATCAGACAGGCTATTTAAACAGTCTTTTAATCACAATCGGTGTCATCTTGGAGCCTGTTCAATGGCTGCAATCACCAGATCACTTAATGACGATCATGATTGTGGTTACCCTTTGGGGAAGCATGGGAGTAGGTTTCCTTGCGATGTTGTCGGGTGTCTTGAACATCAATAAGGAAATCTATGAAGCCGGTTATATTGACGGCATTAAAAATAGATTTCAAGAAATCATCTTTATCACCATTCCATCAATGAAGCCACAAATGCTTTTCGGAGCTGTCATGGCAGTGGTCGGAACGTTCCAGGCCGGTGCGATCGGGGTCGCCTTATCCGGTGCCAACCCGACGCCTCAATATGCAGGTCAGTTAATGGTCAACCATTTAGAGGACTATGGCTTCATCCGCTATGAAATGGGATATGCAGCAGCAATATCCGTTCTATTACTACTATTCGTCTATATCTTTTCAAAAGTTGCTTGGCGTTTATTCGGAGAAAAAGACTAAATGGCGATGGCTGTTTTCTAGGAGAAAGTTAATAAGTGGATTGTAGCGGAAGTCACTTGCAAACACCTGAAATGAAGGAGGCCATTGAAAAGGAAATTTTACAATCCTGCTGGTTTCTAGCTGTTGAATGGAGCAAAAGGCGGAGACTCCAGCGGGAGGGAAGCGGTAGCTTGAGACCCCGCAACGAAGTGAGGAGGCTCAAGCATCGCCCCGCGGAAAGCGAAGCCTATTGCGGAATTCAACAGCGGTGTTTAATCCAGACCAGAACTATTTGCTTTTTCATTCGCCTCCAACGGAACGCAAGGAACGGTCAACCGTAAAACCAACCAACTAACTTATAGAAAACATCCAAGCCCATAAAACTTCTAATGTAGGGAGTGAATGATGTGTCGGCATTCCATGGAACAAAAATCAATCCAGACCGTTTTCACAAAAGCCAATTAAAGTTCTATGCATTTCTAATACCGCTTGCCATCTTTATGGCTATGCCCATCGTCTTTGTCTTTTCTCACGCCTTTAAGCCGATAGATGAGCTCTTCGCTTATCCACCGCGCTTTTTTGTGCAAAAACCGACGATGCAGAACTTCATTGATTTAATGAATAACACTAGCACATCGGGAGTTCCGATGTCCCGTTACTTATTTAATAGTATTTCCATTACCCTCATCGTCGTATTTGTAACTGTCCTAATCAGTACGATGGCAGGGTATGCCTTATCGAAAAAGCGATTCAGATTAAAGAAAA
Organism: Bacillus sp. RO2; assembly: GCF_012911845.1. Classification (GTDB taxonomy): domain Bacteria; phylum Bacillota; class Bacilli; order Bacillales; family Bacillaceae_I; genus Sutcliffiella_A. The sequence continues at coordinate 201,981 of NZ_JAAXCU010000057.1, forward strand.
CTATCTTTGAAATTAACACACTTGCATTAATGTTCGTTTCTGCGGCAGTGGTGATTCCACGATATCTTTTGATTGAAAAAGTAGGGCTGTTAGACACGTTCCTAGTTCATATTTTTCCACTGATCGCGATGCCAATCGGGCTTTTCCTAGTAAAACAATTTATCGATCAAATACCCAACGAATTAATAGAGGCGGCGCAAATGGATGGTGCAACGGATTATCAAATTTTCCGGAAAATTATTATACCGCTCGTAAAACCAGCGATAGCGACCATAGCAATTTTATCGTTCCAACTTGTTTGGAATAACACGGAAACTTCGACATTGTTTGTCGATAATGAAAATTTGAAGACCTTTGCCTTTTACATGTCGACTTTAACTTCGACCTCCACAGGTAACACCGTAGCGGGTCAAGGAATGGCGGCAGCGGCATCTTTAATAATGTTCATTCCAAATTTAATCATCTTTATTATCTTACAAAGTCAAGTAATGAATACGATGGCACATTCAGGAATCAAGTAGAAGGGGGAGAAAAAGAGTATGAAGCGCATTTTCATTGGCTTATTGACTGTATGGTTAATCCTCCTTTCTCCTTTGCAATCCTTTGCAGCCCTGTCTGTTCCATATAATACAGAGACGGTATCAACAGAAGGGTATATCATTGAAACGCAGACCGCTTATATACCGGTGGGGCTTTTCGGTAGTACGAGTGATATAGTCAATCCGGAAGATGTCTATATCGATCAGAACAACCATGTGTATGTGGCTGATTCCGGTACGAAGAAAATCACCAAGTTTGATGAGAATGGCAGAAAGCTGTTAGAAGTAGGAGAAGGAATCCTGCAAATGCCGACTGGGGTTTTTGTAGATGATGAACAGCAAATATATGTAGCGGATTATACAAATGAAAAAGTCTACCGCTTTTCTAAAGAAGGGAAAATGCTCCAAGAATACGGCAGACCAGATTCTCCTCTTTTTGGAACAAAAACGCCGTACAAGCCACAGAAAATCACCGTAGACAAACGAGGCAACCTCTACATTATCGGTGAGGGTTCGACAAATGGCATCATCCAGGTTGGCCAGGATGGTACATTTCTCGGATTCTTCGGAGTAAACCGTACAAGACCATCGTTAATGTCTGTGGTACAGGATGCACTGACAACAGATCAACAGCGCTCCAGCATGTTTTTGAAAGTGCCGCCAGCGCCTACTAACATTGCAATTGATGAAAAAGGACTTGTTTACACCATTACAGCTGGTACTAGCTTTGAAGTCATTCGAAAGTTGAACATTGCAGGTGGGAACATACTGTCACCGTACATTTCCGAGATTACTAATCTTCAGGATATAGCAATGGGGCCACTTGGGAATTTCTTTGTTTTAGCTAAAGATGGAAGAATCTACGAGTATGATAGTTTTGGAAATCTGCTCTTTATCTTTGGCGGTAAAGACGATGGTACAAACCGTCTTGGACTGTTTATGGATCCATCTGGTGTTGCAACAGACAACCTTGGTCGGATTTTTGTGACAGACCGTGAGCGTGGAACCGTACAAGTACTCGAACCAACAGCTTTTGCAGAAATGCTTCATGGCGGGATCTCCCTCTATGCTCAAGGGCTTTACATAGAGAGTGAGCAATATTGGAGCGAAGTGTTGAGAATGAATTCTTCCATTGGCCTTGCTCATAACGCGATGGGGGAAGCTTATTACAAACAACAGGAATATGAAAAGGCTTTAGAATCATTTGAACTGGTAGGCAATGTAGCAGGATATTCCGACTCCTTCTGGGAGATCAGGAATCAGTGGATGAATGAGAATCTAAGCACTGTTTTTGCAATTTTAATAGGATTGTTTGCTGTCAGGGCGACCTTGCTTTTTGCAGATAAAAAGAAAGGGATCTTATCGCCGACAAGGAAAAGATGGCAGGCATTTAAAAATAAGAAACTATTGAGTGAGCTATTATTCTTAGGGAAGTTTTTACGTCATCCAATTGATAGCTTCTATTATATTAAAAGACAAAGAAGGGTCAGCGTATTATCAGCCACCATTCTTTACGTCATCTTGTATGCCGAATTCTTGTTCATGAAGTACTTCACAGGATTTATTTTCAGGGGTGGTATTACTTTAGAGCAAATTAATTTCGGAATGGAATTCATTTTGTTATTCCTGCCAATCATTCTTTTCATCGTTTCCAACTATCTAGTAAGTACCATTAACGATGGAGAAGGAAGGTTCTCGGATATTTATATTGGAACCATTTATTCGTTGGCACCGATCATTGTACTCTTGGTTCCGATTACACTCATGTCAAATGTGCTTACGCTTAATGAATACTTCTTATACGTTTTCTTTATGCAAGTGATGATGGGATGGTCGTTAATTATCTTGTTCATCATGATCAAAGAAATTCATGCCTTTGAATTTTGGGGAACGGTACGAAATATCTTTACGACAATTTTCTGTATGTTCATCATTGTGTTGGTATGCTTCATTATCTACGTATTGATGGATCAGGTTATTGATTTTGTAACAGCAATCATTCAGGAGGTGATTCTCCGTGTTTAAAAAAATTCTGCTTGCGATGCTTATCGCCATTCTTCCGGTATCTGTATTCGCTGAATCTTTAACATCAAAGGAAGAGCTAGAAGACATCGAAGTGGAAACAGAGCTCGGAGAAGAGACGCTCCGCTTTGATTCCAATCAGTTCACCCAGCCAGAGGGGGAAAACAAACCTCTGCCAGAAGGAAACCTTGAGGGTTTTACAAAGGTAACGGAGAACGACAAGCTTGTGCTATATGTGCAAGAAGCGTCACTGGCAATAAAAATTCAAAACAAAGATACGGGCTATATCTGGCATTCTGGTGTGGATAATGCGGAGAATTATCGCTTAAACAACACATGGACAGATATGGTGCAATCCGCCATCACCATTGATTACTTGGATCGACGCGGAAACATCAAAACGGAAAGCATACTGACAGAAGAAACGAAACCGAGCATTCAAATGAACGATGACGGCTTTACTGCAGAAATAGATTTCCGTGGTTCCAGCATTGAAATAGAGCTGAACGTGACACTTGAAGACGAAAACATTGTCATTGATGTGCCGAGTGAAGGTGTACAAGATGGCACCTACAATAAGATAGTGGCCATGAAAGTCTATCCTTTCTTTGGTGCCGCACACATGGATGATATTACTGGCTATTTGTTCATACCGGACGGAAGCGGTGCACTTATGAGATTTGAAAAGAGTGCTTTCCGTTCTGATACGCCATTCATCGGTTCCATTTATGGAGAAGATGAAGGATTTACAAGACCGCAAAGCACAGAAGATGAATACACCTACCCTGCACAAAAGATTTCTGTTCCTGTATACGGTGCCGTACATGGTGTAAAACAAAATGCCTTCATCACATCCATTGAGGAAGGACAAAGCTATGGGCGGGTTCTTGCTTATCCGTCTGGTGCATCTACTGATTTCTTTTGGGTTACATCTGACTATCAATATCGATTTAATTATTTTCAGCCGACAAGTAAGAGCATGGGTGGGTTTAATGTCTACCAAGAAGAAAGAAACAATTTCAATATCAAACAGAAAGTCATGTTTTTATCTGACCAAGAAGCAGATTATGTCGGAATGGCGAACAGATATCAACAGCATTTAGAGGAAAAAGGCACACTTTCTAGCAACAAGGAAGACAAGGTAGATCTTCGCCTGGAGCTTTTAGGCGGGGAAACGAAAAAAGGATTGATTTGGAATTCCGTGCAGCAAATGACAGAGATTCGAGATATTCCTCGTTTTGTAGAAGAGCTAGAGCAAAACGATGTCGATAATCTGCATGTGGTGTTAAGAGGCTGGACAAAAGGCGGACTGACGGGAACGCTCCCACAAAAGTTCCCGTTAGAGAAGAAGGTTGGTAGTAGAGGGGAGTTGGAGGAAACAATTCAAAAGTTAGAAGAAAAAGACATTCCTTTCTACCTGCACACAGACTTCACGACTGCTTTTGACGGCGCATCCGGCTTTTCAGGAAGCAAGGATGTTTCCAAAAAAATTAACGGCCAGCCGATGACGCAAAGTCAATTTGGCTATAGCAGTTATTATCTCAGTCCTGCGAAATCGCTTGAAATTGCCAAGAAAGATGCAGCGGATTTTAAGGGTCATAGCGTAGAAAATATAGCAGTTGAAACAACTGCAAGTAAACTATTCTCTGACTTTAATAAAGGCATGGCATCTTCAAGAGCAGAAATGATTGAATTGAATCAAGAACTGTTTGCTCACTATCAGGAGCAAGGTATTGACTTATCCCTATACCGTCCGAATGACTATGCTTGGGGATATATGGACAAGTACTTGGATATGCCAATGTATTCCTCCAACTATATGTTTGTAACAGACACGGTACCGTTCTTACAAATTGTCTTGAAGGGATACACGCCGTATTATGCGACATTCTCCAACTTCTCTCATAATCCAACGGAAGAAGTGTTGAGAATGATCGAGTTTGGTGCTTATCCATCCTTTTATCTGACAAGAGAGTCGGCACAGCTATTAATGAAGACGCCTTCAAGAGGTTTGTATACGTCAGAGTTTGCTAGTTGGAAAGAGGAATTGATCAGTCAATACCGTCAAGTGAAAGAAAGTCTTGGAAAAGTAGAGAATAGCTCGATTGTTGATCGGATTGTCCATCAAAAAGGGGTATCTGAAGTCGTCTATGAAAATGGTGTATCCATTATCGTTAACTACACGGATTCAGACGTTACCATTGACGGAACAACGGTCGCAGCTACGTCATTTAGCATAAAAAAAGGGGGGAACTAAGCATGAAGCAGCTATCCATGCGCTCGAAGAATACGCTAACAGGATTATTGTTCATCTCACCATGGATTCTTGGATTTCTCTTATTCACAGCTTATCCCCTCTTTTATTCTTTGTACTTAAGTTTTCAAAAAGTACGGATCACCACAGAGGGCATCCAAACAACCTTTGTAAAGTTTGATAACTTTAAAGATGCCTTTACAGTGGATGCATTGTTTACACAAAAGCTGTTGACGTTTGTGCAAGAACTTGTGTTATCTGTGCCGATTATCATTGTGTTTTCTTTAATCATTGCGATTCTGTTGAATCAGCCGATCCGTTTTCGTAATTTTTTCCGAATGATTTTCTTCCTGCCGGTTATCATTGCAAGCGGACCAGTTATCAATGAATTGATCTCGCAGGGAGTGACATCCATCCCGTCCATTAAGGACTATGCAATATTTGAAACGATGCTCTCTGCAGATTCCTTATTCAGCAGTGTGCTCCTGTATTTGATGGATAACCTGATCATCATTTTATGGTTTTCCGGAGTGCAGTTCTTAATTTTCCTGGCAGCCTTGCAAAAAATAGATACACAAGTCTATGAAGCTGCCAAAATCGATGGGGCGTCCAACTGGGAATGCTTCTGGAAGGTGACATTGCCAAGTATTTTCCCAATGATCGTTGTTAACACGGTTTATACCATTGTGACATTCTCGATTTTCTCGTTAAATCCAGTTATTGAGCATATCCAAACGAATATGTTTCAAATCAATACAGGCTTTGGCTATGCCTCAGCCCTATCATGGATCTACTTCCTATTGATTGCGGTTGCACTGGGTATATCAGTAGCGCTGTTAACTGTTAGAGGAAGAAAAAATTATGCTTAAAGGAGGCCGTTATCATGGCAAGCGAATCGCTGACTAACCGCAAACCAAAAGGGACAGGCATCGTGACCAGGTTGAAAAAGCTCGCTTTCGGAATGAAAGGGAACGACGGCTTTCTCTATAAGCTATTCATTTACGGCTTGTTGATCGGAATTGGCTTTGTATACTTATTCCCGTTGCTATATATGATTTCTTATAGTTTAAAAAGTTTGGAAGATATCTTAAATCCACTAGTAAACTGGATCCCGACTCAACTTTACCTGGATAACTATCAATCTGCCTATGCAGTATTGAAATTCCTTCCTACTTTAGTGGAATCTTTATATGTAACGGCCATACCGGCTATTGTACAAACGGCAGTATGTGCGGTGGTTGGGTATGGGTTTGCACGCTTTGCCTTTCCATTCAAACGAACCATGTTTGTACTGGTATTGGCGACGTTCATCATTCCTCCTCAAGTAACGGTCATCCCTCGTTATGTATTTTTTAACGAGATTGGAATTCTGGGAAGCATTCAGGCTTTCTTATTCCCTGCCTTACTTGGACAAGGAATCAACAGTGCGATCTTCATATTGATTTTTTATCAATTCTTTAAAATGATGCCAAAAGCACTCGAGGAAGCAGCTCAGCTTGATGGCGCAGGATATTTACGTATTTTCTTGACGCTAGCGCTTCCAATGGCTGCACCTGCCATCATCATTTCATTCTTGTTCTCCTTCGTTTGGTACTGGAATGAAACATATTTGGCAGCGATCTATTTTGGTAACTCGTTAACAACCTTACCACTTGAGCTCCAAAAATTTGTAGCTACTTATCAACAAATGTACCCGCAGAGTGGTGGGGAAGCATCTGAAATCAATGAAGGCATTAATATGGCAGGTACGGTCATGACCATTTTGCCAATGCTTGTTGTATATGCCATTACGCAACGATGGTTTGTCGAAGGTGTAGATCGTTCTGGTATTGCGGGTGAATAAAGGAATAAAGAGTGCCGTTATGGGCCCTTTATCGAAATAAATAGAAACGTTTCGAAAAGAGCGGTTTATTTTATTGCAAAAACTCTTATATTTATTCATTATTTTTTGTGAAAACGTTTCGTATTCATGTTATGTGATTGGGGAGGTAATTAAGGATGGCTAAAAACATGGAAAATCTTTTAGAACAAATGACATTAGAGGAAAAAATAGCCCAGCTCATGCAACTGGCGACATTCTTCTATAAAGGTGCAGCAGGGGATGGAGAAATTACCGGTCCCCTTGAAGATATGGGAATCTCCAATGACGTGGTGCAAAACAGTGGCTCCGTGCTTGGGGCATCAGGGGCATGGGAAGTTGCCAGTATTCAAAGAGAGCATCTTGCAGAGAATCGTTTAGGAATTCCTCTACTGATGATGGCGGATATTGTCCACGGATTTAAAACCATCTTTCCTGTACCTCTTGCCATTGGTTGCTCATGGGATACAAAACTTGCGGAAAAGAGTGCAGAAATTGCGGCAAAGGAAGCCTCTGTTTCAGGTGTTCATGTCACATTTGCTCCGATGGTCGACTTAGTTAGAGACCCAAGATGGGGACGAGTGATGGAATCAACAGGGGAAGATCCTTATTTGAACAGTGTCTTTGCCAAGGCCTTTGTCCGAGGTTTCCAAGGAGAAGACTTGACCAATGACACTCACCGTGTTGCCGCTTGCGTAAAGCACTTCGCAGCATACGGTGCACCAGAAGGAGGCCGCGATTATAATACAGTCAACATGTCGGAAAGACAGCTTCGTGAGTCTTACTTGCCTGCCTACAAAGCGGCACTTGATGAAGGCTGCGAGATGGTCATGACCGCCTTTAACACGGTCGACGGCATTCCTGCATCCGGAAACAAAAAGCTGATGAGAGATCTGTTACGCGAGGAGTGGGGCTTTGAAGGTGTCATGATCTCCGACTGGGGTGCAGTGAAAGAACTGATTCCACATGGTGTTGCAGAGGACGAACGGGAAGCAGCGCTAAAAGGTCTTGAGGCAGGGGTAGACATTGAAATGATGACAGCCTGTTACGCGAAGAATCTTCAGGACCTTGTAGAAAGCGGCGAGCTATCGGAAGCACTGATTGATGAATCGGTCTTACGTATTTTAAATTTAAAAAACAAACTTGGACTTTTTGAAAATCCCTACCGGGGCACGAGCGAGGAACTAGAAAAAGAGGTCATCATGTCATCGGAGCACCGTCAAGTGGCAAAAGAACTTGCCATCAAATCTAGTGTTCTTTTAAAAAATGTTCAGGTTCTACCGTTGAATAAAGAGCAGAAAATCGCACTGATCGGCCCATTTGCGAAAAATGGAGATGTGCTTGGACCATGGTCTTGGCAAGGTTCAAAGGAAGCGGCAGTAAAAGTATATGACGGACTGCTTGCAAAAACATCTGAAGCTAATCTTTTGGTGGCACAAGGATCTGACATTGAAACAATCACAGAAGAGCAACTCACAGAAGCTATAGAGACAGCTAAAGGAGCAGATGTCATTGTCTTGGCACTTGGGGAAGCATCCGAGATGAGCGGAGAAGGTGGCTGCCGAGCAGATATCCGCCTGCCAGAAGCACAATTAAAGCTTGTAGCGAAAATAAGGGAGCTTGGAAAACCTGTTGTGACGGTTCTTTTCAACGGTCGACCTTTAGATTTACATGGTGTAATTGAGCATTCGGATGCGGTTCTGGAAGCATGGTATCCGGGAACGGAAGCTGGATCAGCCATTGCAGACTTGTTGTTTGGAGAGGCAAATCCTTCCGGACGACTAACGATGTCATTCCCTTTCTCGGTGGGACAGGTTCCCGTCTATTATAACTGCTTCAACACGGGACGCCCACAAGGTGAAAACAAACAGGAGCGCTATGTCACACATTATCTTGATATTCCAAATGAGCCTTTATTGCCATTCGGGTTCGGATTAAGCTATACAACCTTTGAATACAGCGATATGAATCTATCAGCCGATAGTTTAACAGATGACTCCAGCATCGATATGAGGATCAACGTGACGAACACAGGTGAACGTGCCGGTGAAGAAACGGTTCAGTTCTATATCCGTGACCTCTCAGGAGAAATCGTCCGCCCGATTAAAGAACTAAAAGGCTATGAAAAAGTATGGCTAGAGCCTGGTGAAACAAAACAAGTCACCTTTACCATCACAGAAGATCAGCTCCGATACTACCATTCGGACCTGACCTTCCAAAGCGACAAAGGAAAATTCCACGCCATGGTCGGCCCGAACAGCAACGAACTGACGATAAAAGAGTTCACTTTAAACAAGTAGTCTTTAACGCAAGTGCAATATCAGCAAATGATTGGAGAAAAAGGCGAAGACTCCCGAGGGTGAAAGCGGTAGGTGGAGACCCCGAAGGAGTAGCAAAGTCACAGAAAAACTGAAATCTCATGTACTTAATGATTTCTAGCTGTTGATTGGAGAAAAAGGCGAAGACTCCTGAGGGAGATAGCGCTAGATGGAGACCCCACAGGCGTAGCCGAGGAGGCTCCAGCAGCGCCCCTAGGAAAGCGCAGCCTTTTGCGGAAATCAACAGCGGTGTCTAAACAACACCTTAAATCCAGTGACTTTTCTAGTGGCTTTGGCAAAGGTGAGGAAGCGGAAAGCGAACCCTTTTTCCAAGATCATCTGCGTCCGTATAAGCAACAACCATTAAAGGAGGACATTAATCATGCAAACAACAGCGAATCAAAAGATTAATATAGAAGCCGGAAATGTTCGCTTTACTTTCCTAAACAGCGGGGACCTCTTCGAAGCTACACACAAAGAAATTATGATTAACCAATGGATGTCCAACCCAATCGACGGTGCACTGAATAATCTATACCTTCGCGTTCACAGCGAAAACGGGATCCAAGCCTATCCATTACTAGGCGTAAAATCAACCAGCCACACAAGCCATTCCCAAAACGAAATCAAATGGAAAGGAACAGTTGCTGACATCGACTATTCTGTAAACTTCCGACTATCTGATAAAGGTATCTGGTTCTGGGATGTAAACGTAAATGGCGCCGGTCAAACAGTCGATATCGTTTACGGGCAAGACGTTGGAATCGGAAGCAAAGGATTTGTTCGTACAAATGAATCCTACCTCTCCCAATACATTGATCACACCGTATTTGAAGACGAGCAGAATGGCTATGTTGTCTGCTCCCGTCAGAACCAGCCACAGCCGGGAGGTTTCCCATACCTGCAGCAAGGCTCCCTAACAAAAGCAGTGGGCTATTCAACAGATGGCTTCCAATTCTTTGGTCTTTCTTACAAAGAAACAAACGAGCCGGAAGTGCTGACAGAAGAAACACTTGCCAATGAAATCTATCAATATGAATTTGCTTTTACAGGGCTTCAATCTGAAAAGGTTGTGCTTGATGGACAAGAAAGTTTTGTATTTTATGGCCTGTTCCAAGAAAATCATAAGGAAGCTGTAACAGAGCTTGAGTTTTCTGAGGAGGTAGCACAAGCTTGGGAGGAAGTAAAAGGGCGAGCTTCTGATTCTTCTGAGGAGTTAGAGAAAGTTACGGCCAAAGCCAACCTATCCGGTGTGCTTTCCGGTGCTTCTTTTACAAAAGAGGAACTAGATAAGTATTTCCCTGTTCGCAAGCAAGAAGAATGGGACGGAGATACGTTGCTATCTTTCTTCACCGATACGTATGAGCATATCGTGTTAAAGGAAAAAGAGCTTGTCGTGGAACGTCCGCACGGTCATATTATCATGTCAGGCAATAATGACAAAATGACGGAAAACATTATCACTTCCACTTCTTATATGTATGGAATCTTCAACTCACAGCTTGTCGTTGGCAACACGTCCTTTCATAAAATGATGACAAATTCTCGTAATGCATTGAATGTTATGAAAACTTCCGGACAACGAATCTATGTGGAAGTGGAAGGAAAGTACAAGCTATTAACGATGCCTACTTTATTCGAAATTGGCTTTAACTATGCTCGCTGGTATTACAAAACGGCGGACGATGTGATTGTGGTAACAAACTATACGGTAGTAGATTCTCCTGACATTCAGTTAGAGGTAACGTCTGAAAACGGTAAAAACTATCGCTACCTTGTTACGAACCAAATCTCCATGAACAACAATGAGTTGGTTGTTTCTTATGAGATGAAACAGGAAGGTAAGGTGCTGACGTTCACAGCTGTGGAAGGTTCTGATAGCAAGCATGTTTACCCTGACCTGGCTTATAAACTGACTGTCAATGGTGCTGACTTTACTGTTAGCGACGAAACAAAGCTTGCAGAAGGTGTCGTTCCAGGATCTGCTTCCCTAGTCGTATTGGAAACAGAAGCAACAGCCAACTGGACAATGACCGTTCAAGGGTTGTTACATGGTGAAGAGAGAGAATTAGTGACCGGTGATTTCTCCACAGAAGTGGAGCGTTACCGTGCATTTTTTGAAAAAGTAATGAACGGTTTCAAGTTGTCATTAGGTGGCGAAAGCAAGGAAGAGCTAGAAAAAATGAATGCCACTGCCTGGTGGTACACACACAACATGCTTGTACACTACTCTGTGCCACATGGTTTGGAGCAGTACGGTGGAGCGGCATGGGGAACGCGTGATGTTTGCCAAGGGCCTACGGAATACTTCATGGCTACGCAAAACTACGAAAGCGTGAAGGAAATCATCAAAAAAGTTTACACTCATCAATATGAGGATACCGGGAACTGGCCGCAATGGTTCATGTTCGATAAATACAACCGAATTCAAAGTGAAGAGAGCCATGGAGACATCATTGTTTGGCCATTGAAAGTATTAAGTGATTATCTGACTATCACAAAGGACTACTCTATTTTAGAAGAAAAAATTCCTTATACTGTTCGTGGTGCTTTCCATTTAACAGAAGAAAAGGCTACTGTGTTAGAACATGCGAAAAAAGAAATTCAATATATTAAGGATCACTTCCTTCATGATACATTCCTTTCTTCCTATGGGGACGGGGACTGGGATGACACGCTGCAGCCAGCTAATGCACAGTTGAAGCAATATATGGTATCAAGCTGGACCGTTTCCTTGACATACCAGGTGTTGAACACTCTTTCCAAAGCACTTGTGGAAGTATTAACAGAAGAAGCAGAAGAATTGAAGGCATTGGCAAAAGGAATTGAAATAGACTTTAACAAATACATGCTTGCATCTGATGTGATTCCTGGTTTCGTCTTTATGGAAGATCAGGACAAGCCGGAACTAATGGTACACCCAGAAGATACGAAAACAGGGATTCATTATCGTTTGCTGCCAATGACTCGTAGCATGATCAGTGAACTATTAACACCAGAACAAGCGAAATCACACTTTGAACTTATTAAAAAAGAGTTGTACTGCCCAGACGGCGTGCGCCTTATGAACCGCCCGGCAAACTATGCAGGTGGTGTCAGCACCCACTTTAAGCGTGCAGAACAAGCGGCAAACTTTGGCCGTGAAATCGGACTTCAATATGTGCACGCACATATCCGCTACGTGGAAGCGATGGCCAAGCTTGGGAAGACAGATGAAGTGTGGAGAGGTTTAAATACCATCAATCCAATCAATATCCAAAAGGCAGTGCCGAACGCTGAACGCCGTCAAAGCAACGCCTACTTCAGCTCTTCTGACGGACAGTTCAACAATCGTTATGAAGCGCAAGAACAATTCGGCAAACTTCGCGATGGCTCTGTAAAAGTAAAAGGTGGCTGGAGAATCTATTCTAGCGGACCTGGAATCTACATGAACCAATTGATTTCCAACTGCCTCGGTATCCGTTTTCAAGCTGGAGATCTTGTAGTGGATCCTGTATTACCAGCAGAACTTGATGGGCTGCACTTCACCTATAAAGTAAATGGACATGATGTTCAATTTGTTTACCAATTAAATCAAGAGCAGAAGCAAGTTCGTGTAAATGGCAAAACAGTGAAGGGAACAGAAGTATCCAACCGCTATCGTAACGGAGGATTTGTCATCAGCAAGGAAGAGTTATCACAACTCCTGTCTGAAGGGGAAAATAAAGTCGAGGTATTCATCTAAGTTTTTTTACCACAATAAGGGTAAAATAGGAAAATACCAATCTAATAATGATATACGGCGTAGATTTAAGTGCGCCGTATTTCTTTGTGAGGAGAGAAAATCTTGAAAAAAGTGAAAGTTGGAGTCATCGGTACTGGTACGATCAGCGGCATTTATTTAGAAGCGCCAACCAAATTTTCCATCCTGGACATTGTCGCAGTAGCCGATTTAAATCTGGAACGTGCGAAAGAGAAGGCAATTGAATATAACGTGGAGAAAGTTTACACCGTCGAACAAATGCTGGCAGCTCCGGAAATTGAAATGGTCATCAATCTGACCATTCCTAAAGCACACTATGAAGTGACACTTGGTGCACTTGAAGCAGGCAAACACGTATTTGTTGAAAAGCCACTGACGATCGAAGTCGAAGAAGGTAAAAAACTTTTAGAACTGGCTGAGCAAAAAGGTCTTCGTGTTGGTTGTGCCCCAGATACGTTCCTTGGCGGTGCGCTGCAAACCTGCCGCAAACTTATGGATGAAGGCATTATTGGTAAACCGGTAGCCGCAACAGGTTTCATGCTTGGAGCGGGTCCTGAAGGCTGGCATCCTGCTCCTGACTTTTACTAACAAAAAGGCGGCGGGCCAATGTTTGACATGGGGCCATACTATTTAACGGCTTTCATTCACCTATTGGGACCAATTAATCGAGTGACAGGCTCGACCCAATCAGCTTTTGAAAAACGGACCGTGACAAGAGCAGAAGATTACGGACGCCAAATTGAGGTGGAAACACCAACACATGTAACCGGCTTGCTGGATTTTGAAAATGGAGCGGTAGGAACATTAATTACAAGTTTTGATGTAATGGGTGGTACTCAGTTGCCTTGCATGGAAATCTACGGTACAAAGGGAACTTTAAGTGTTCCTGATCCGAATAATTTTGGTGGTGCAATTCGGGTCCGAGAAATAGGTGCGAACGACTTTAAGGAAGTTCCACTCGAATATGGTTACTCAGATAATAGTCGTGGAATTGGAGCGGCTGATATGGCCCATGCCATCAGAGCCGGCAGACAGCACAGGGCAAATGGACATATGGCCTTGCAGGTTCTAGAGGTAATGCATGCCATCCACAAGTCTTCAGTGGAAGGAAAGCATATTTCCATAAAAAATAGTTGTTCTCGCCCAGAAATTCTGCCTGTTGGGTTAAGTCAGGACAAACAGGATTTGTTCGAAAAGTAAGTAGGATATTCTTTTGAAGAGCCCCTCTTTGGAAGCTATAAACTATTGAATAATAAGAACGTTTACATTATGCTAGAGATAGGATATTGAAACGTTTCGAACAGGAGCAGTTCACAGGTCATTTTTGGACATGTGTCCTGTCTCTATAAGGGGGTTAAGCAAGGTGGCAACAATCAAAGATGTGGCAAAGCTTGCAGGCGTGGCTGTTTCGACGGCGTCCTATGCACTGAATAATGTAAACAAGGTCAGTCCTGCTACGATGAAAAAAGTGCAAGAAGCCGCAAGAGAGCTAAACTATATGAAAAATGGCTTTGCGTCTGATTTAAAAAGAACAAAAACAAACACGATTGCACTCATTTTAAGAGATTTATCAGGTCCATTTTATTCCGAGCTAATCAAAGGGGTACAGGAAGTTACAACAGCAAATGGTTATGACCTGATAGCATGTAGCTCTGTTGGTGGTGCACAGTCAACCGCAGCTAAATTTTTAAAAGAAAAACGGGTAGATGGCGCTATCATCCTTGCCCATAATATTACAAATGATATTATTTTAGAATCAGCCCGTGAAGGTTTCCCAATCGTCGTACTTGATCGAAAGATTAATCATAAGTTTGTATATCAAGTGGAAGTAGACAATTTTCATGGCGGGTATGCGGCCACAGAATACTTGATTAATAAAGGGTATAGTGAAGTCGGGTATGTAAGCGGACCGATGAATTCTCATGATAACCAAATGCGTTTTGACGGATACATGGCTGCCCTGAAGGAACACGGAATCCAGTACCAGAACAAATGGAAGCTATCGGGTGATTTTACTCGTGAAGGTGGCTACCGAGCAACAAAAATGCTGATCGCACAACGCCAGCTCCCGGAAGCCATTTTCTATGCCAATGATGAAATGGCGATTGGCGGTCTGCAAGCTTTCAAAGAGAACAAAATCAGCGTGCCGGACGATATTTCCATCATCGGGTATGATGACATTCAGATGGCTGAATATGTGAACCCGCCGCTCACGACGGTAAGGCAGCCAAAGTATGAGGTTGGTGCTTTAGCGGTGCATGTAGTATTCCAAGCTTTGGCCAAAGAGGATACAGTAGAAAATTACTATAACCTTTCTACCGAGATAGTGGAGCGCAAGTCGGTGAAGTAAGGTAATAATACAGTTATGTTCAGGCCTTTCCTGTTTATGTGACAGGGAGGGCTTTTTTTGATTGGTTATTGGGGAGTTTGCCGGCTTTACAAGTAATTTTTACTGTATATTGGTCATCGCTGATTAAAGTTGCCCATCTCCGCTACCCGACTTTTGGGAGGATCGGTGTTTATCCATTGTAAAATGATTTTATCCATTGTTCAGAGCCATTTATCCATTGTAAAAAAAATATATCCATTGTAAAAATGATTTATCCATGTATACAACGAACTTATCCATTTTTCCGAATTTCCTTCACTTTCACACCCCTACATCTTCCCCCGTCCCCAACCTACACTCGAGAAGTCGGAATTTTACCATCTAGTTCGGACTTTAACATTGAAAACGCTTTATTATCCATTTATAATGTAGGAGAGTTCTCTAGGAATGTTGCATATATCCCAATATGGAAACGTTCCCACAAACATAACCATAGCAAATTAATAGAGTTAGAGATTTTACAAAAATTTAAGTGAGTAACCTAGCTGATGATTGGAGCGAAAGGCGGAGACTCCAGCGAAAAGCGAAGCCTGGCGCGGAAATCAACAGCGGTGTAACCAAAATAGACTGCAAGCAAAGAAAGGAGCAAAACAATGATTAGAGTAACTGTATGGAATGAAAACCGACATGAACAAACAAACGAAAAAGTGAGAGAAGTATATCCAGAAGGTATCCACGGTGCCATCGCTTCCTTCCTTAAAGAAGAAAACTATGAAGTAAGAACCGCAACATTGGACGAACCAGAGCACGGACTAACCGAAGAAGTATTAAACAACACGGATGTTCTTTTATGGTGGGGCCATGTCGCGCATGATGACGTGAGCGATGAGATCGTTACTCGTGTAAAAAATAGAGTACTAGATGGAATGGGATTAATCGTTCTTCACTCTGGTCATTTCTCTAAAATCTTCAAAACATTGATGGGTACAACTTGTGACCTGAAATGGAGAGAAGCGGACGAGAAAGAGCGCATCTGGGTAGTATCACCAGGCCATCCGATTGCTGAAGGCATCGGGGAGCATATCGATATTGAGCGCGAAGAAATGTATGGCGAGCACTTCGATATTCCAGATCCGGACGAGCTAGTGTTTGTGAGCTGGTTTGAAGGCGGAGAGGTTTTCCGCAGTGGGTGCACATACAAGCGCGGGAGAGGGAAAGTATTCTATTTCCGTCCTGGTCATGAAACATACCCGACGTATTATCATGAAAAAGTACAAAAAGTTATCACGAATGCTGTTAACTGGGCAAAACCGACAACAATCGGCGATGTATATTACGGAAATGCAAAACCATTAGAAGAAATTAAAAGTAAATAAGGGGGATAACGAAATGAAGAAATTACGAGTTGGAGTAGTAGGATGCGGAAGTATCGCAAAGCACCGTCATTTACCGGAGTACCATGCAAATCCAAATGTAGAACTTGTCGCACTATGTGATGTTGTTTTAGCACGTGCGGAGAAAGCAGTTGAAACATTTGGCGGGAAAGCTTATGAAAGCTATCAAGAAATGATCGACCGTGAAGAATTGGACGTTGTGAGTGTATGCACACCGAACTACCTGCATGCCCCTGTATCCATCTATGCATCTAAAGCTGGAGCGCATGTTTTATGTGAAAAACCAATGGCAACGTCCAAAGAAGAAGCGGATGAGATGATTGCTGCTGCTAAAGCATCTGGCAAAAAGCTAATGATTGCGCACAACCAACGTTTTGTCCCATCCCACCAAAAAGCAAAGCAGCTTATCGAAAGTGGCGAAGTAGGAAAAATCTACAGCTTCCGTACAGCTTTCGGACACCCTGGGCCAGAGGGATGGAGCGTGGACGGAAAAGACAGCTGGTTCTTCCGTAAAGAAGAAGCATTTATCGGCGCAATGGGAGACCTTGGCGTACACAAGTCCGATTTATTGCGATACCTTTTAGGAGAAGAAATCGTGGAAGTGGGGGCATTCATTGAAACTTCTGCAAAAGAAAACACAGATGTCGATGACACAGCGGTTTGCGCATTAAGAACAGAAAGTGGAATCGTCGGAACACTTGCTGCTAGCTGGTCATACAAACGTGAAGATAACTCCACGATCATCTATGCGGAAAAAGCAGTTCTTCGATTAGAAGACGATCCGACTCACTCTTTAGTCGTACAATACGCAACAGGCGAAACAGTTCGCTATGAATTAGGTAAAATTCAAAGCAATGATGCAGGCGGACAAACTGGTTCTCATGTAATCGATCATTTTGTAGCAAGCATCCTAGAAGACAAAGAAGTACTTGTCGACGGAAACGAAGGAAAGAACTCCTTAATGGTTATTTTGGGAGCGCTTGAATCTAACGAAACGAAGAAGATTGTCAACATCCAAAACGAATTGAACTAAGGAGCGTGAACACTAATGAAACTAGGCGTATTTACCGTCCTTTTTGCAAATAAACCTTTTACGGAAATGCTTGATTATGTGAAAGCGGCAGGGTTGGATGCAGTGGAAATCGGTACAGGCTGCTACCCTGGAAACAACCATTGTCCATTGGATACTCTTCTTGAAGACGAAGGTGCACGCAATGCGTATATGGAGGAAATCCATTCCCGCGGTTTGCAAATCAGTGCATTTAGCTGCCACGGTAACCCAATTTCACCGGATGAGGCTTTTGCAAAAGAATCCCATGAAACGTTGCTAAAAACAATTGACCTTGCTGCTTTGACAGGAGTTGAAGTAGTAAACTGTTTCTCAGGCGTTCCTGGTGACAGCGAAACAGCAAAAGCGCCAAACTGGCCTGTTGCACCTTGGCCAAACGAGTATGGCGACGTACTAACATGGCAGTGGGAGACAAAGCTTGTACCTTACTGGAAGGAAGTAGGGAAGTATGCAGAAGAGCGTAATATCAAAATTGGTCTTGAACTGCACGGCGGATTCTTGGTACATACGCCTCACACGATGCTTAAACTACGTGAGCTAACGTCCCCTGCAATCGGTGCAAACCTGGATCCAAGTCATTTATGGTGGCAAGGAATCGACCCTGTTGCAGCAATCAAAATTTTAGGAAAAGCTGGCGCGATCCATCATTTCCATGCAAAAGACACGTATATCGACCAAGATAATGTGAACATGTACGGCTTGACGGACATGCAGCCTTATGGTGAAGTTCAAACGCGTGCATGGAGCTTCCGTTCAGTTGGTTGCGGACATAGTGTCCAAGAATGGTCCGATATGATGAGTGCATTGCGCACGTACGGGTATGATTATGTAGTCAGCATCGAACATGAAGACCCGATTATGTCGATTGAAGAGGGCTTTGCACGCGCTGTGACAAACCTTCAATCTGTGTTGATAAAAGAACAACCTGCTGATATGTGGTGGGTGTAAGAAATTAGTGGCCAAGGGTGTATAACTCTTGGTTGCTTTTGTTTGAATGATTAAATAATGATTTGCAAAGGGAGGAAAGTAGAGATGAAGCACAAAATAGCAGCACAACTATATACGGTTCGAGATTTGTTGGAAGAAGATTTTCCGGGAGTATTAAGAGAATTGAAAGATATGGGGTATGCAGGGGTACAAATATCCGGAATGTTTGGACATGATCCACAGGTAATCTCTACATTAATGAAAGAACTAGGACTTAAGACAGCTGGGATGCATGTTGATATTAATAGTTTCCGAAATGACCTTCCGAAAGTACTAGAACAAGCTGAATTGTTTGAAACCAAAGACTTAATTCTTCCATACCTCGTAGAAGAAGATAGAAATGTAGAGAGCTACATGTCTTTAAAGGCTGAAATGAACGAAATTGCTAGAAAGCTTAAAAAGGATGGGTACCGCATTAGTTATCATAATCATGATTTTGAATTTGAAACAGAGATTGAAGGTAAAAATGCATTGGAGTACCTATTGGATCCAACTGATGACAACCTGTTGTTAGCTGAACTAGATGTGTATTGGGTGAAAAAGGGTGGCAAAGATATAGTTAGCTTTTTAGAGCCGTATTCCCTCAGAATGCCGATTATTCATCTTAAGGACATGGCAAAAGATGAGGAGCAATCCTTTGCGGAAGTAGGGACTGGGACCATTAGTTTTGAACCTATTTTACGTTGGGGAGAAAGAAATGGAATTGAATGGTATGCGGTGGAGCAGGATGTTTGTCCAGGAAATCCCTTAGATAGTCTGAGAGTGAGCATACAAAATCTCCACAAGTTAATAGACTCTATGAATTAAAAAACGACAGTACATAAGAAGGGACCGGCTCCAGGTGTGGAGAACGGTTTCTTTTTTTTGTTTATTTTTCGGTTGAGGAGTCTAACGAGAAGTGGTAAGATAACAACAAGACTTAAATAAATTTAATGAATTAATTAATTGATTATTATCTAAAGCGAGGTGCAATCAAAGTGAAATTACGTATTGGCATTGTAGGAACAGGACAGACAATCGGAGTTGCTACCGATCACCTTAAAGGAATACAGGCAGTTCCTCAATGGGACCTAACGGCGGTTTTTGATATCAATAAAGAAAACGCCAGAAGTTGGGTGGAGCGAAACGCTTTATCTTCAGAAATTATCTGCCAAAGTCTCGACTCTCTTTTAGGTAAGGTAGACGCCATTGCAATTTGCACAGATAACTTGTCTCACGGAGCTATTGCGCGGGAAGCAATAAAGCGGAAATTGCATGTACTATGTGAGAAGCCTCTTTCCATTAACTATTACGAATCTAAACTTTTGGCGGATGAAGCAGAACAAGCAGGAATTATTCATTATATGGGAATGCAATATCGTTATCATCCTTACGCACAATTAATAAAGGAATTAATTCAAGGAGGAAAGCTGGGAGACATTTTTTCCTATCGTCATAAGCTTGGTGGGTCTAGAATAGGAAATCCAAATGTCGGATTGGAATGGCGTATGAAAAAAGAGCATTCTGGCCCTGGTTCCGTAGCAGATTTCGGAATTCACCAAGTTGATTTAATTCAATTTTTCTTGTCGGATGTTTGCGGAGAAATTCAAGATGTACAGGCAGCCCTTGGGACATTCATCACTTCCCGTCATACAGAAGAAGGAAAACAAGCTGTAACCAATGATGATCTAGCATCGGTTATTTTGCGAATGGAGAATGGGGCTATTTGCACACTGAATAATTCCAGGTTACTTCCACAGGAAGGCGATGGATTAGAGATTGTGGGGACAAAAGGGGCCGTTTCCATGAATAAAGATGGCGAGGTATATTTTCGAAGTCGAACGGAAAATGGCGCATGGGCTGATGAATTAGTACATATGACAATCCAAGAGAAACATGTTTTCCCAGGGTTGGCTCGCGGGAAGCAATATGCCGAATTCTATGATGCGATCGTACACGATAAGCCTCATGAGCTTTCCTTTGCTTATGGTGCGAAAGCGGCTAAAGTGATTGATGCTGCTGTATTGTCTAGTGAAAAGGGAATAAGAGTGCCGCTTTTGGAAAACAAATTAACGTCCTATTGAGACAAAATAATTGAAGTGAGGGGATTTAATATGGAGAAAACAATCATACAGGAAAATCAGGTAAAACTTGCACCTTTATTTCATCCAGAAGAAGGAAAGGCAGTGATAACCCCACTCGGAAACGAGACAGGCTATTGGGCAGGAGCACCTACCATTCTTTTTGATGAGAAAGATGAAACCTTCTACTTATATTATAGATTAAGAAATCCTCGTGGCTTGGGAGAAAATGAACGAGGCTTTGAGGTTAGAATCGCAAGCAGTAAAGATGGAGAGAATTTTACGGATATGTGGAGTTTGCATAAAAAGCAATTGAATTCAAGCTCCATTGAACGTTCTGCACTGGTTAAGGTACAAGACAATCTATATCGACTTTACGTCAGCTATGTGGATTCAGCAGATAATCGCTGGAGGATTGATGTAGTAGAAGCTGAGACTCCGTTTTCATTTGATGTCAATAATCGAAAAAAAGTGTTAACAGCAACTGATTATCCTGGTGTAGAAGGTGTAAAAGATCCATATATTGTGAAGCATGATGACTTATATTATATGTATTTTGTATACGCTAATGGAATAAAGGATGCGGACTTAGGCAGCATGCATAACACTGGGGATGTCCATAATACGGGATTGGCAGTTGCCCCGACTGGCCTTGCCGTAAGTAAGGATGGAGTAAACTTTGAATGGAAGGATACGGTTTTACCTGTAAGTGAATCAGGGTGGGACCGCTATCAAGCTCGACTTACTTCCATTATCCCGTATCAAGGTGCTTATACCGTTCTATGGGATGGGAGTATCGGCGTCGAACAGAACTATGAAGAAAAGTTAGCATTGGCATTAACAGTGGATTTAAAAACCTTTGCGAAAATAAATGTAAACGGTCCTGTTCTTGAAACAAGCTTAAAGAAGGCGGTTCGTTATGTGGATGCCATCATTCACGAAGATCAGATATGGTATTATTATGAATACACAAGAGAAGACGGTGCCCATGAACTTCGTTTATGTAAGGTAAGGGTTTAATAGACTTTGAACTTGAAGTGTTAAACTCAGACCGTCTCCAAAAGAGGAGAACGTAATATGTCATTTATTGGCCAAAATACATTAAGAACCAAACAATTGAATAGAGCGTTGGTATTTCAAACATTACTGCGTTTTGAAGCACCAACAAGACAGGAAATAGCAGCATTTACCAAGCTTACGCCTGCCACGATAACCAACATTATAAGCGAGTTGATGGCAGAAGGCTTTGTGATAGAACTAGGAACCGGTGTAAGTGATACAAAAAGAGCGGGTCGCAAAACAGTAGTACTTGGGTTAAATGAAGAGGTAAAAAGGGTAGCAGCGATACATATCAGAAGTGACCGGGTTGAAATGGGCATTGTCACATTAAAAGGGAATGTTTTAACGTCAACTAGGTTTACCATTCCTGAAAAAATAAACCAGGTTGAATTTCTTCGACTTCTAATCGATAAACTGCAAAGCTTTCTTCAAAAAAACCAAAGATTATCTGTAAGCTGTATTGGAATCGGGTCGGTTGGTCTAGTAGACTTCGACAATGGGAGCATTCTGGAAGCGGAGCATCTAGGCTGGGAAAATGTCAACCTTGCTTCCGAGCTTTCCGATATCTTTCATGTACCTGTATACCTTGATCATAATGTACGCGGAATGGCACTCGGTGAGAAAATGTTCGGTTCGTGCAAAAAACACTCAGACTTTATGAGTGTTTATATCGGCCAGGGAATAGGAGCAGGTTTATTTCTTAATGACCATCCTTACCGCAGTGAATTGACTGGGGCCGGGGAAATTGGCCATATGACCTATCAGCCGGAAGGGATTGACTGCTGGTGTGGAAATAAAGGATGCTTGGAGAGATATGCTTCTGAAGAGGCTCTTTTACATGCGCTAAATCTGGAATCGGTGAGCAGTATCATTAAGGCCAGTCAGAATGGGGACGTAAAAGTGAACCATGTTCTTATGGAGGCAGGAGAGAGGATTGCTATTGTTCTTACTTCATTCATTAATATGTTTCACGTACAAAAAATAGTAATTGGCGGTGAACTTGCCAGAGCAGATTTACCTCTCATCCAAGAAATTAGGGGGAAAGTCAATACTCTATCTTTTTTAGCAAAAAAAAGAAATGTAGAAATCGTCACAACCGACCTAGGGGATCATCAAGGGGTAATTGGTGCAGCGAGTGTCGCGTTATTATATGGGGTATTCACGGCAAATAAATAATATGGTGAAGAGGGGAAGCAACGATGGATATCGGTTATCTTACGAATTCAATAGTTCACCATGGTGTGAAAGATATAAATGAAATAGTTGACTGGTCTTTGAAACATGGTTTTCAACACTTGGAAATCGGCCCCAACATTCCATTTGATCATTTAGAAAAGGTGGTTTCTGAAGGGCAGGTTAACATTACCGCTTTAACTTATTGTCGCAACTTCTTAAGTGATAATCCTGAAATTGCGAAGGGTCATCGGCTTGAGTTAAAAAGCCGAATCCAAAAAGCAGGCGAGCTTGGTATTCCAACAGTGGTAACCTCAACTGGCATTTCGATGAATGCAGAGGGAGATAAATACGATAGCTATGACGCAATCCGTCCCAAACCCGAATACAGTTTAGATAAAATGGAAGGTTTTTTTGAAGAGATGGTGGCATTGGCGGAAAAAGTCAATGTGAAAATTGCTTTTGAAAATTGTCCATTGATGGGGAATATTGCAATTTCACCTGAGCTGATGAGCAGGTTGTTCGAGAGATTGGATTCGCCTAATGTTGGATTGACCTTTGACCCTTCCCATCTAATCTGGCAGTTTATCGATCCTTACTCGCCTATTAAAGAGTTTGGCAACCGAATCTTTCATGTTCATGCCAAGGATACGGAGATTGATGAAGAGAGGTTGAAACGAGTGGGATTCCTGACAGATTATAGCTGGTGGAGGTATCGATTGCCTGGACATGGTGCACTGGATTGGAGGAAATTTATTTCCGAGCTGTTGGAAGCAGGATATGACGGTGTAGTCAGCATTGAACATGAAGATCCGATATGGGGCGGTAATTTGGAAAAAACCAAGGAAGGGTTGCTAATCGCCAAGAGGTATTTGGAGAAGCTACCAGGATTGGTGAAAGTTTAATAATACAAAACAATAAAGGGGAATCGAATTGAGATAATCGATTCCCCTTTTTAGCGAGTAAAATTAGATCAACAGAAAACTATACAAATTTGACCACTAGT
Organism: Bacillus sp. RO2; assembly: GCF_012911845.1. Classification (GTDB taxonomy): domain Bacteria; phylum Bacillota; class Bacilli; order Bacillales; family Bacillaceae_I; genus Sutcliffiella_A. The sequence goes on from NZ_JAAXCU010000057.1 coordinate 225,791, forward strand.
CGATCATCCACTTTTGCGTGTTTCTTGGAAGTTAACGTCACCATAGAACCTTCTTTATCTATCGTGTAATCTTCGCTATCGACAACCGTTCGATCAGTATTTAAGCAAATGGTATCGCTCTTCTGTGTTAAACGGAATTCGATGGAGTTATCCGAAACATTAAATATTTCTGCTGTTGAATAAACAACTGTAACTCCTAGATGATCCAACGCAACGTTCATTGGCAACATCACCCCGTCTTTGCTTTGAAGGGTGAACTTGCGGCCTTCAAAAATCTTCTCATTATCTAGATTCAGCTGGATCTCTTTATCAAATCCGTCAAGATTTAGAATGTGTACGAATCGTTCGTTACCATTTGAGACAGACGTCGAGAATATCCCATGGTACTCACAATCATGTGTAAGCCCAGCAACGGCTCCAAGTTGCTCCAGTGCTGTTTTGAAAAGGTCGATATCGCAGCGGTAAGCAGTCGCAAGTACGATAGCACGACCTTTTCCAACCTTCGCATCAAAACCACATACATCATCGGATTCGGTTACACGCATGATGGCTTCTGCATTAGAACCAAGCTCAAATGTCTGGTTAAAATAAGTACGGATCTCAGGACGCTTAGCTGCCCAATCATCCGCTGTTAGAGACATAAAGCGACCATGCTCATTGAATGTCACTCCTAAGGGCTTCACACCAAGCGCATCAGCTAAAGCAGTAAAAGGCTTCCCTTCCATATCAAAGGTCGGTACTTCACCGTAAAGTAGAATTCCTCCACCAAGCTGCAAATACTCAACCAATTTCAGCTGCACTTCTTTGTCCATATAACGCGCAGAAGGCAGTACTAGCGCCTTTGTCGCTTGCGGATCCAATTCTTTATTTTGCACATCCACAGAACTGAAACGATAGTTTGCAAGGAGCATAGCGCGCGCTACGATTTCCCAAGCACCTGCACCACGGTGCATCGTGATATTTTCTGTAATCTCGCGCATCTTTGTGCTTTTGGGATAATGATACTCCGTCATATAATAGTCAGGAATAAATGCAAAAGCTACAGAATCTCGGTCTTCGTCCATTGCCGCAAGCTTGTCACCGACAGCCATCATGGTTTTGATGGAGCGGGCCATTCTAGGGAAAGTGTAGTTGAGCTTGCCCTCCGGATTAACTGGTGCAGCAAAACCATGACGCTCCCCAGTAGAAGCAATACGTCCATTTCCATCGCCTGCTGCTTCATTCAACTTGTAGTTATATCCACCGGTAAAAAGGTAGTAATTGATCAGACGATTACCTTGCGCGACACACATTCTTGTTTTGAAATCGGCTGCGGAAACATCATAGCGACCACCATAAGTTTCTCCAAAGTTGCCATCGCCACAGTTGAACTCGACGCTAGATAGAGGCTGGTCCGGGTTATGAACGGCGTCCATAAAACCATTGATCAAGTAAAGATCCTGGAATGACTCCATATCTAAGTCTCCAAAGTAGATATCAGAACCCGACATATACCCCTCACTTTGGGTATAAGACTCATAAAGTTGGGAGATGCCGATCGGATACGTCAACCCCCGGCCTCCGCCTGTTCCGTGAATATTGACAATGAAAGGAACATCTTTCACACCAAATTCTTCGGCATACTCGCGCAAAATAGCGACATAGCGTGTAAATCGATCTCTCATGTAATGACCAAGGTCTCGCATTAGTTCGGCTGCATACTCTTCTTTTGGAGAGCGGATGCCAGTGATTCTTTCGTACGTATCCTGCAGATTAAATGGATATCGTTCTTTTAACTCTGCCTCTTCATATTTCTCGTTTAACCAGCGAGCAAAGTCCTCCAACAACTGCTCTGTTAAATCTGGACAGTTGCTTACCCAAGATAACATACCGATTTCATTATCCAGCTGCACTCCAATGATGTTTCCGCCGTTTGTATGCAAACGTGGAGCGATTACTGCCATTACTGATTCATACCATTTTTTTGTTTCTTTTAGGAAGTTTGGAGCCAAGTAATCGAGTGTTGGCGTGGTTGCAGCATTTCCATCCCATCCGACTGGAACAACTTCAGGGTGCTTCTTAGATACCCAGTGTGGTATTCCTTCATTTTTCATTTCCGCCATAATGAACGGGCCTGGTCTGGCAAAAAAGTATAGATCATTTTCAGCACAGAGGTCGATAAAAGCACCCAAGTCCAATTCCGGTCGAGTTCTGCCATCTAAATCTACCTGTCCTTCCACCGGCTCATGGCAAAGCCAAGGGATATATGTAGCAACGGCATTGCAGCCTGCATCTTTCAGTTTATTGATGCGATCCTGCCAATCTTTCCGTTCTAAACGGTAATAATGTATTTCTCCGCACATAATAAGAACGGGTTTTCCATCTATAAGTATCTGTTTATTTTTAATTTCAATCATGTCTCTCCATCCCCTTAAGGTAAAGTAGAAAAGCGCTTACAAAATATTTTAAATCGAAACGTTTCGCTAAATAATATACAAGAATAATCCTACCACAAATAGATGATTGTTGAAACGATTTTATTTACTATAGGTCTCGTGCTATTGGTATAGAAAATATGATATAACACCAATCTATCTATAATAAGGAAGTAAAAGATTCTTAATTCAAAGGGTTGACAATATACCCTTAGGGGTATAATATATGAGCATAGACATTGTTACTACATTATTTTCAACAGGAGGTGCATGTCTGCTATGGAATACACAAACCAAATGAAGAATCGTTTGAAACGTGCCGAAGGGCAAATCAGGGGAGTTCTTCATATGATGGAGCAAGGCGAAGATTGCCGAGATGTGGTATCTCAGTTAAACGCTGCAACCACTGCAATTGAACGCGCCATTGGCGTCATTGTTAGTACAAACTTGGAACAATGCGTTCGAGAAAATGTACTAAAAGGTGAAGAGACCAGCGAAATGGTGCAACAAGCGGTTGATCTTCTCATTAAAAGCAGGTAGTAAAAAAAGTACTTGATAATATACCCTTAGTGGTATATTATAGAGTTGTAGATACCCACTAGGGTATTTAAACAAAAGGTTGCATCATATTTTTTTATATGTTAATATACCCCTGAGGGTATACGGGTTGACTCATTATTTTTTTAGAACAAAATATACCCTACCAGGTATTTAGATCTAAGCTATATTTTTTTAACTTATAATATACCCCCAGGGGTAACAATAATAGGAGGAATAAAACATGAACGTAAACAAAGTATTAGACGCAAAAGGATTAGCTTGCCCAATGCCATTGGTGAAAACGAAGAAAGCATTAAGTGAAGTGAACAGCGGTGAAATTTTAGAGGTTATCTCAACAGACAAAGGTGCCAAAACGGACTTAACAGCATGGTGCAAAGCAACTGGCAATGAGCTATTAGATATGAAAGAAGAAAACGACGTATTTACTTTCTATATTAAAAAAGCATAACGATCGAAAACATAAAAGGAGAGGATCTTATCATGGAAAAGAAAAAAACAACGATTGTACTTTTCAGCGGTGACTATGACAAAGCAATGGCAGCCTATATTATTGCGAACGGTGCTGCGGCATATGACCACGAAGTAACCATTTTCCACACATTCTGGGGATTGAATGCACTTCGTAAGGAAGAGCTTGTTCCGGTTAAGAAAAACTTTATTGAAAAAATGTTCGGCAAAATGATGCCACGTGGTGCGAACAAGTTGCCACTATCTACTATGAACATGGCTGGCATGGGTCCTAAAATGATTAAAGATATTATGAAAAAGCATAACGTACAGTCTTTGCCAAGCTTGATTGAAATGGCCAAAGAGCAGGATGTTAAGTTAGTCGGTTGCCAAATGACGGTAGACTTACTTGGCTTAAAGCATGAAGAAATGATTGACGGAATTGAGTACGCAGGGGTTGGCGCATATTTAGGCGATGCTTCTGAAGGTAATGTAAACTTATTTATCTAAAAGGATTGTGGCTTAATGGAGTTTCTTCCTTACATTGTAATGGCGCTGGCAGTGGTATTTCTCATCAGCAGAATGAAACCTACTGCCGGAGTGCGTCAGATAACAACGGCTGAATTAAAACAAGAGTTAAAAGATAAGAACAAACAGTTCATTGATGTGCGTACACCGATGGAATACAAAGGGAATCACATTCGACAGTTTCAGAATATCCCTTTGAACACCATTGGAAACAACACAAACAAGCTATCAAAAGAGAAAGAGATCATCGTAATTTGCCAAAGCGGCATGCGCAGTAACGCAGCCGACAAACAATTGAAAAAGGCAGGGTTTACGAAACTAACGAATGTCAAAAGCGGTATGAACGCCTGGTAATACTTATTAGAAAAGGAGCTGTTAATTATGAAAGAGATTACACCACAAGAATTAGAAGCAAAGCTTGCTGCAGGCGAGCAGATATCTATTATTGATGTACGCGAAGCGGAGGAAGTGGCTGCAGGGAAGATTCCGCAAGCGGTGAACATTCCTTTAAGTTTATTGGAGTTCAGCACGCAAGATATCGATAAATCAAAAACGCATTTCATGGTATGCCGTTCTGGTGGAAGAAGTGGGAAAGCCTCTATGTTCTTGGCAGCCCAAGGTTTTGACGTCATCAATATGGTTGGCGGAATGCTCGAGTGGGAAGGTAATGTAGAATAATATTTTTTCTAAAAAAGGAGATGACCTACTGATGAATGTAAATATGACTGTAGATGCGAAAGGCTTGGCATGCCCAATGCCAATCGTGCGTACTAAAAAGGCAATCGACCAGGTTGAATCAGGAGAAGTATTGGAAGTATTAGCAACAGATAAAGGTTCCAAAGCGGATATTAAAGCATGGGCAGAAAAAATCGGCCATCAATATTTAGGAACGCTTGAAGAAGGCGATGTACTGAAACACTATATCCGTAAAGCAAGATCAGAAGAGGAAAAAGAAGAGCAAACTTATCCTCATGTTGCAACGAACGAAGAGTTGGCAGCCAAGTTGGAAGCAGGCATCAATGTGATTGACGTCCGTGAACCAGCCGAGTATGCATTCGGACATATTCCAGGTGCAGTATCCGTTCCCTTAGGTGACCTTGAAAACGGAGTATCAGATTTAGATAAAGAAAAAGAAACATATGTTATTTGCCGTACCGGAAGCCGCAGTGATATGGCTGCACAGAAACTAACAGAGCTAGGTTTTACAAATGTAAAAAATGTTGTTCCTGGCATGAGTAAGTGGGAAGGTCCTACAGCTTAAGCTATAAATTTTTTTGAAATAAAATATACCATAGGGGGTATTTATTCATGTTAAACGCAATGACTGCAAAAGATGTAACGAAAAAGATTTTGGCTAATGAATCATTATTTATTTTAGACGTGCGAAACGAAGATGCATTTGCTGATTGGAAAATTGAAGGCGCATCTGTTGAGCATAGGAATGTACCTTACTTTGAGTTGATGGATGGCGTAGAAGAAATCTTAGACCAAATTCCATCAGAAAATGTATTGGTTGTATGTGCGAAAGAAGGTTCTTCTATCTTTGTTGGTGAGATGTTAGTGGAAGCTGGCGTTAAAAATGTTTCTTACTTGCAAGGCGGAATGAAGGCATGGAGTGAATACTTGGAGCCAGTTAAGGTAGCAGATTTAACGGATGGCGGTACATTGTGGCAGTTCGTTCGTATCGGAAAAGGATGCTTAAGCTACCTAGTTGAATCTGATGGTTCTGCTATGATTATTGACTCTACGCGTATGGTGGATCAGTACATTTCGTTTGCTGAAGCGAAAGGTTTGAAAGTGGTACATGTGGCTGACACACACTTGCATGCCGACCACATTTCTGGAGGACGCATGCTTCGTGAAGCAACGAACGCGACGTACTGGTTACCTCCAAAAGATGCAGAAGAAGTAACATTTGATTATGCAGCATTGGAAGATGGTGTGGAAATCACAGTAGGTACAACAAAGGTTGCTGTACAGGCGATCTACTCACCGGGTCACACAATCGGAAGCACATCATTTGTCGTGGATAACCGTTTCTTGTTAAGTGGTGACATTTTATTCGTTGAGTCTATCGGTCGTCCTGACCTTGCAGGAAAAGCGGAGGACTGGGTAGCAGATCTTCGCGAAACACTTTACACCCGCTACAAAGAGTTATCTGATGATTTAGTAGTATTACCGGCTCACTTTGGCACCATGTCCGAAGTTGGTGAAGCTGGGCTAGTGGCAGCACGCCTAGGCGACTTGTTTAAAAACAACGCAGGCCTAAACATCGAAGACGAAGCGGAATTCCGTAAACTCGTTTCCGAAAACCTGCCACCACAACCAAACGCATACCAAGAAATCCGCCAACTAAACATGGGCAAAACCAACCCAACCGAAGACGAACAACGCGACATGGAAATCGGCCCTAACCGCTGCGCGGTGCACGGATAAAAATATCCTTGGAGAGGGGTCAGACCCTCAAAGGAATTCCGCCCTTCGTGTCGAAGGGCGGAAAATATTAAAAAAAGTTAGAAAAGGGGTCAGACCCCTCTAGGAGTTTTGGCATTCGTGTCGAAACCCCCTCAACTTAGAAGGAGGGATGCTATATGGAATTTGATATTCTGTGGCTTTTAGCTTTGTTTGCGATAGGTTTCATCGGTTCGTTTGTGTCGGGGATGGTTGGTATCGGTGGTTCAATTATTAAGTATCCGATGTTATTATATATCCCGCCGATGCTCGGTCTTACTGCGCTCACAGCGCATGAGGTTTCCGGTGTCAGTGCGGTGCAGGTGTTTTTCGCCACCATTTCAGGTGTATGGGCCTACCGCAAAGGCGGCTATTTAAATAAAAATCTTATCATTTATATGGGAGTAAGTATTCTCATTGGTAGTTTTATCGGTGGATATGGTTCCCGTCTTATGAGCGCAGACGGCATTAATATGGTTTACGGTATTCTTGCACTTATTGCTGTTATTATGATGTTCGTTCCTAAAAAAGGCATTGATGACATACCGTTAGATCAAGTTACTTTCAATAAGGCATTAGCAGCTGTCCTTGCCTTCATCGTCGGTATCGGCTCTGGTATTGTCGGAGCGGCAGGGGCATTCTTGCTCGTACCGATCATGCTTGTTGTATTAAAGATTCCTACACGTATGACAATCGCGTCTTCACTCGCAATTACCTTTATCTCTTCTATCGGTAGTACTGTCGGGAAAATCACGACTGGTCAAGTACTGTTGGTTCCTGCTATCGTCATGGTCATCGCGAGTATCCTAGCGGCACCAATTGGCGCTAAGCTTGGACAGAAAATGAATACGAAAGTATTACAGTGGATCTTGGCATTATTGATTTTAGCAACTACTATAAAAATCTGGTTGGATATAATCTAATAAGGTATAACATTAGTGTATTCGAGATTAAAATGAAAACTCCTGTCGGGGTCTGACCCCGACAGGAGTTTTTTTCTACACCAAATTCCTCCAATACAGTTGGTTGCTCATGTATAATATAACCAACGACTTAAAAAGAAGGTTGCTTTGGTATGCTTGATACTTTGATGTTTTTCTACGTAGTAGTACCGCTTGTCCACCTGATTCATGAGGCAGGCCATGTGAGTATGGCAAAACTTCATAAAGTGAAAAAAACGGAAATCGGGATTGGCATAGGTCCGAAGATTGTGGATTTTAATTTAAAGGGTACCCAAATAAGGATAAACATTATCCCGTTTTTAGGAGGGTACTCCAGTAATGACATGACAAAGGAGTTATCCCTTAAAGAGATTGCCTGGATTTCTATTGGTGGACCTCTTTTTAACTTACTATCTGTCCTATTAGTACTACCGTTTTGGACGCCATTTCAATTTTCCTTTTCCGCCTTATTCGTCTATTTCAGCCTCTGGATCGGTATCGTCAACCTTATACCTTTTAAACTAGGAGAAAAATGTTCAGACGGCTGGCAGATTGCATCTTCGCTCATCAAACTAGTAAAAAATAGATAGATTGGGAGTGTATGAATGAACTATTTTATTGTTACAGGCTCTTCTAAAGGTCTTGGAGAAGCTACTGTGAAATTACTGCTAAAAGAAAACCATCATGTCATTTGTATTGCCAGAAGTGAAAATGAGGAGCTGGAACACACAGCAAAAGAGAGTGGAGCAGAATTAACTTTTCTACAAGAGGATTTAAGCAAGCATGAACGAGTGACTGGGATTGTACAATATCTTTTGTCTAAAATTGAGAAGGACGGGCAGGCAGAGGGGATTTATCTAATAAACAATGCCGGAATGGTAGATCCGATTAAGCCCGCTGGGAAAGCGGAAGAGTCCACTATGACCAAGGCTGTTCACCTTAACCTTCTTACTCCGATGCTGATGACCAACGAATTTATCCGGCTCACCGAAGATTGGGACTGCAAAAAGGTGATCGTCAATATTAGTTCTGGAGCTGCCAACCGCCCGATTCATGGATGGAACACCTATTGCACGACAAAGGCTGGGCTGGATATGTTCACGAAATCAGTAGGGCTCGAACAAAGCCAAGCTGCACATCCGACAAACATTCTCTCTTTTTCACCAGGAGTGATGGATACGGATATGCAAGGAGTGATCCGCAGTTCTGAAAAAGAGGATTTCAGTAATGTGGAGACTTTCAAAAACTACTATGAAGAGGGACAATTAAGAAGTCCGGCGTTTGTTGCTGAAAAAATGATAGATTTAATATTCTCAAGTACGATTGAAAATGGAAAAGTTTATGACATAAAGGAATTTCTCTAAGCGTCTCAAGGCGGAAATAAGCAAAAACCTGCCGCAAACGGTAACAGAGAAAACAAAAAATGAGCCGTCGCATCAATTGCGCCGGCTCCCTCAGTATTACTCTTCCCCTAAAAATACTTTCTCAATATCATCCAACATTAGGTTTGCTGCCAGCACTCCACCGGCAGTGTTCCATACTGCGTCACTTACTTCATGGACATTTCCTGCCTTTGCAACCTCAAGGTTTTTAAACAATGGATCTTCTAACCACTCATCCTTGATTTTTGTTGCTTCTCCGTCACCAGTTTCAAAGGAGAAGTGGAATAGAACATCTCCGTCCATTGCAGGGATTCTTTCTTTTGTTGCATTCATTTCAGCAAAGTCATCAACATTTTGAGATTCAGGACGTGCAAATCCAAGTTGATCTAAAATAATTCCAGAGAAGGAATCTTTATGGTAGATACGTACATCTCCAGCTGTAAATCGAACGATAGATACTTCCTGCTCTTTCTTTTCACCAAGTTGCTCGCTCATCTCTGCCACACGTGCATCGAAGTCGTCCATTACTTTTTTGCCTTCTTCTTCTTTATTCAATGCTTTTGTGTAAAGCTTAAAGTTCTCTTTCCAGTCACCCTTTAATGTCTCAGCAAAAACAGTTGGTGCAATAGCATCCAGTTGCTCATACACGTCTTCTTGACGAAGCTTGTTACCGATGATCAAGTCCGGCTTAAGTGCTGCGATTGCTTCTAGGTTTACCGCGCTTTCCGTACCCACAACTTCTACGCCTTCCATGTCTGCTTTGATATGATCATACCAAGTGTCACCTAACCAAGATTGAACAGCGCCGACAGGTTTTACACCCATTGCAAGCAATGCTTCTGTACCTTCGTTTGTAAGAATTACTACTCTTTCTGGAGTACCTTCAATTGTTTCTGTACCCATTGCATGCTCCACTTCATAAGAAGTATCTTCCGTTGGAGTATCGCCAGAAGTATCTTCTTGGCCAGCGTTATTGCCATTGTTGCCAGAGCAAGCCGATAAAACAAGAGAAGTTATTAAAGTAAGTAAAAATAATGTAAAAAGATTTTTGTTTTTCAACATAATATGTAGCCCCCGTATTTAATGATAATGATTTTCATTCACAAGTTAAATAGTACTCCTGATGAGAATGATTGTCAATAATTTAATGAGAATGATTTTCAAAGTCATTGACACGTCCTTCTAATTCTCCTAAACTTATAGATAGATAAAAAGCTATGAAGATTGAAGGTACAGAGTATGTTACTTCGTAAAAATAGTCACAAAGTATTTGGATTGATAATTGGTTTTCTTTTATTAGCAATGAGCTTTGTGGCAAGCATAATATATGGATATACAGATACTAGTTTTACGCTTGCGGTTGAGGCATTTCGTAATTTTGACGGATCAAATGAACACATCATTGTTCAATCTGTCCGTCTTCCTCGGGCAATCATTGCCGCAGTAGTGGGGGGAAGCTTAGCGATTGCAGGACTATGGATGCAGGCGCTGACCAAAAATCCGTTGGCTTCCCCAGGAATTTTCGGAATTAACGCCGGAGCTAGCTTTTTTGTGGTAGTCGCGGTTTCCTTCTTTTCTGTCACGTCTTTACAAACTTATACATGGTTAGCTTTTGCAGGTGCAGCCCTTGCTGCGTTTGCGGTTTATTTTATCGGATCACTTGGGCGTGAGGGGCTGACACCGATGAAACTGACACTTGCCGGTGCGGCTTTTGCTGCTATGTTTTCCTCTCTCACACAGGGGTTGCTCGTTGTGAACGAGACGGCTCTTGATCAAGTGCTTTTTTGGTTGGCAGGTTCTGTTCAGGGCAGAAGTCTGGATATGGTGTTTGCAGTTCTTCCTTATATTGCAGTGGCATGGCTTGCGTCTTTTTTCATCGGAAAAAAGATCAACTTGCTTGCGATGGGGGATGACGTGGCAACAAGCTTAGGAGTAAAAATAGGTCTCCTTAAAATAACAGCAGCAGTCATAATTATATTACTGGCAGGCGGCTCTGTTGCTATTGCAGGACCCATAGTATTCATAGGAATTGTTATCCCGCATGTTGCGAGATATCTAGTTGGCACCGACCATCGCTGGCTGGCTCCTTACTGCGGGATATTAGGCGGTATTCTCCTGCTTGTTGCAGATATTGGAGCTCGTTATGTGATTATGCCACAAGAAGTACCTGTCGGTGTCATGACGGCGGTAATTGGAACTCCATTCTTTATTTATATCGCGAGAAGGGGGTTCCACGGAAAATGAAGAACTATAAAACGTTTCGACTTGGCAAGGGTCGCTTATCCTTCTTTATGGATAAAAAAGCGATACTTACAATATTGGGATTAGCGCTCGCAGTCATTACTTTGTTTATTTTAAGTACAGGTATGGGGGATATGAAAATCTCTCCATGGAATGTGATAAAAGTATTCTTCGGCCAAGGGGACTCCATGGAAACGCTCGTTGTCCAATCCTTCCGTCTGCCAAGGATTATCATCGCATTACTTGTCGGAATTTCACTGGCGGTTGCCGGAGCCATTTTACAGGGCATAATACGGAATCCGCTCGCATCTCCTGATATTATAGGATTGACTGGAGGGGCTTCGACAGCGGTTGTCCTGTTTCTCGCTCTTTTCAGCGACAGCAACAACTCGTTGACTGTAAGCATTCAGTGGCTGCCATTAAGTGCATTTGTCGGTGCGACAACCATCGCAATCATTGTTTATTCCCTTGCCTGGAAAAACGGACTGTCGCCAATCAGACTTGTTTTAATTGGAATAGGAATTTCCACATTGATGCAGGCTTTAACAACATTATTCATGATACTTGGACCGATTTACCGTGCTAGCCAAGCTAACATTTGGATTACCGGAACTGTATATGGTTCCAACTGGAGTCATGTGAAAATTTTATTACCTTGGACTGTCTTACTTGTTCTTGTCAGCATTATGGCAGTAAGGCAACTGAATATACAAGAACTTGGAGACGAAGTGGCAACAGGAGTAGGCGGTGCGGTCAATAAACACCGAGTGGGCTTGCTTTTCCTGAGTACGGCACTGACAGGTGGTGCGGTTGCATTTGCAGGAGGAATTGGATTTGTTGGTCTAATGGCTCCTCATATCGCTCGCAGGCTTGTTGGCTCCTCATTTGGAGTGCTGATTCCCACATCCGCATTTATCGGAGCCTTTCTGGTCATGCTGGCTGATTTAATTGGCAGAACCTTGTTTTCGCCACTTGAAATTCCCGCCGGTGTATTTACCGCTTCCATTGGAGCACCATATTTTATTTATCTGCTTTATAAAACGAGAAATTCTTAACGAGAGGTGGAAGTAACATGAATGCTTTAGAAACCCAGTCACTTACATTATCCTACGGTGAATCCATCATTATAGAAGAATTAGATCTGCAAATTCCTAAAGGGGAAATTACGGTCTTTATCGGTGGAAATGGCTGTGGGAAATCCACCTTGCTTCGTTCGCTAGCTCGTTTGTTAAAGCCAAGACAAGGAAATGTGCTCTTGGAAGGTAAGGCTATATCCGGTCAATCCACAAAGGACATTGCCAAGCAACTTGCCATCCTTCCACAGGGACCGACTGCACCAGAGGGGTTATCTGTGCTTCAGTTAGTAAAACAAGGCCGTTACCCTTATCAGTCATGGTTAAAGCAATGGTCAGAACATGATGAAAAAGTAGTTTGGGATTCCCTTCGTGCAACAGGCATGGAAGAATTTGCAGAAAGAACGGTTGATTCCCTATCAGGTGGGCAGCGTCAACGTGCATGGATTGCGATGACACTTGCGCAAGAGACAGATGTGATCTTGTTGGATGAACCGACAACATACTTGGATTTAACACATCAAATTGAAATTCTCGACCTTCTTTTTGAATTAAATGAAAAAGAAAACCGTACCATCATCATGGTCCTTCATGATCTTAATCTTGCCTGCCGTTATGCGCATCACCTTGTTGCCATCCGCGATAAGCAAATATATGCACAAGGCAAACCAGAAGAAGTAATCAACTGTGATCTTGTCAAAAATGTTTTTGATATGAATTGCCAAGTAACTACGGATCCACTATTTGGGACACCTTTATGTATTCCGCATGGTCGAGGCCGTTGCTTGGTTCCGAATCTGGAAGGACTAAGAGCATGATGGGCACGCTCACAAAACAGGAATTTCGTTTCTTGGAAGAAAGCTGCCGTTTTGTAACAGGAGAGGCAGAGGTAGAGGATACTATCTCGCTTCATTCACTTATCCATAATGGAACGAAAGAATATTTAACGAAGGTCAAGGCTTCATTGGGTACAGACGAAATGGACGTTGCGGCATCGCTTCTCATGAAAAGGTTGGGATTCCTTGCGGTAAACTGTTTGCTTTCCATGACGGCATTTAACAAAACACTGAAATTAGATCCAGCCAACATTTGGATTGATTCTTATGTAGAAAATGATGTGTGGCTGCCGAAGCTTCGTTATACAGAGGTGCAAGCAATGGAGGTCACTGGATTTGAAACGCGTGAGGAATGGAGAGTTCAGCATTTTAATGAACTTTTCAACGGAGTGATTGCCCCGCTGATTCAGCGTATGGCAAAAGAGGCAAAGGTGTCCCGCCAAACTTTATGGGAAAATGTTGTGCTATATATCTACTGGATGTACGAGTCCATTCTCCCTAATCAGAAGTTGGATGCGCCATACCAAGAAGAAGATTTTAAAAGTTTATTGGAGGCAGACCCTGCTTTATTTGGAATGAAAAGAAACCCAGCAGCGTTGTTCTATAAGCCGAAAACCTTCGTAGAAATGCACCAAGCAGAGCTGAGAATGCGAACTACCTGTTGCTACTATTATAAAACCAATAGCGAAGGAGTCCGATGCTCGACCTGTCCATTAAATTGTAATAACTGATTTACTTCACTATAATGGAACAAAAGCTTGAGGGGAGGTTCTGCCGATGAACGATAAACTCGACCAGCAACTGGACGGTTTATTAGAAAAGTACACGGAACTTCTTTTAGGAGAAGTGACAGAAGAGCACAAAGAAAATGTGAAAGCATGGGTGCTCTATACATACATCGCAAAATCAATGCCACCACTTGTCAAGCATTGGAATGAGCAATATCCAGATGCAAAGCAAGATATGATGACATTGATTAAGGAAATTAAAGAATTAAATGACGCCCACCGTGCGAAAAGCGGAAAATAGGGAAGAGCCTTGGATTGCTATTGTGCAAATCAAGGCTCTATTTATTTCAAAAGGTACGAGTTAAAGTCGCATTTATACGGTTATCCATTGTAAAACAGATATATCCATTCTAACCGGACGTTTATCCATTGCAAGAGGCAACATATCCATTATAAATTCAATATATCCATCCTAAGTGACCATTTATCCATTAAATCCTTTTTCATTGATTACAAACAGAGATCTTTATCTTCACTAACACCACGAGAACACCTGTCACGAACTTCCACCTTTTCCACATACCAAAAATTATTTTCTTTCAACATCGTGAGTTTTACATCGCTGCCGGCAACAGAATCATCCCGAATTCCATAACTCATGATATAGCCTTCCGCTTCATCCTCATCTGAAAAATCAATTCTTGTGTTAATTTCCCACACATCCATACCAAGTCCATAGCTGGTTTCTACATCCAACATCCATGCATTCATTAATAATCCTGGACTTTTCCAACTTTGATTGGCAGTCCCAAGAGCTTGATCATATTCTCCATCCCACTCACGCCAATTCGTAACTCCTTTTTGCCAACCAGTTTCTTTCGCTAACGAATCATCTATCAAGTACTCCCAAAGCTGTACATCCACATCTCTCCATAGATGAGGGACTTGATCTTTAGGAATGGTGATGAATTCTCCAGTTTCCTCTTCCGCAGGTTGTTGGGAAAGCGTTTCTATCTCCATTTCTTTCTCTTCTAGTTGCGCATAGACTTCCACTATTTCGGTTTCCAACTCTGTGACTTTTTCTTGGTGAACATCTGTATTAGAGCAACCGCTAAACAATACTCCTACTAAAAATAGAGTGACTACACGTTTCACCCAATTCCCCCCTAAAAACGAAATTTGTTTAATTTTACCACAAAAAAATGGAGTAATTTACCTAAATGAGGAAATTTCGGGTTTCGGAGATTATGCTGAAGGGTAGAGGGGAAGATACGTTTTTTTATAGCCTTATTTGAAAAAAAGCAACGAAAGATACCGGATTTCTTGGCCTCAATCGTCGCTTTAATCATTTACTGCATCATCCCGTTATTTCCATATGGAAACTGGTTCGTGTAACCTTGAAACTGCTGGTATTCCTGTTGAAGTTTTGTTTGATCAGCCGGCTCCAGTCCGTACCACCCTTTTTGGAACATCACATTATAAAGCTCACGCTGACAATTCTGTGTTTCATTAAAAATTGCAAGCAGATCCGTGTAGATTTGTTGGTTGCTTGCTTCATTTAAAGCAGTGCAATATGAATCGGTCATGTATTTTTCTGTAGCCAACATATCGTTGATGAAATCGCGCTCATTCATTTGTGGTGTCTTGGCAACCTGCGTTTCAGGATTCTGGATTTTTTGTTGATTCATGTAGGTTGTCTCCTTTCTATTGTAATGGCTGCTGTTGCTGCATTTGGTTCTGACCCTGGATGTGCGTCAAAATCTTTTGATAATGTCTCTGATGCATCTGGCCGGCTTTTTCAATAGCAGTGACGACTTCCTGGTCCTGGCATTGGCTTGCAAAAAAGTGCGCTTTCTTCATCGCAAGTAAATTCCAGGAAAGCATATCTGCAAAGTATAAAGAATCTTTTGTCGTTACCACATTTGGCGGCTGTGGGTAATAGCCAGGCTGCTGAGTAGTATTTTGCTGTGGTTGCTGCTGTTGCATACAACGACCTCCTATCATAATCTATCAAATGTAGAGTAACCTTTTAGCAGGAAAATATGTACGCCAAATAAAATCTACTTTATCCCAAATTGTTAATAAAGCGACAAAAATCAGCACTATTTCCCGACAAATAATTTGTATTCAAAAATTTGAAAAGATGATAAAATGAGGTTGTAATTTTATTTTTATACTCAATGAAAGCGTTTACTATAAATTTCAGAAAATAGAATAAAGCAATCGGAGAGGGACACCAAGAAGAAGCGGGAGGAATATCAAATGGAACAAGTAATGCGCAATACATTTTTGTATCTATCAAAAAGCAAATCATTAACCAAAATGGCAAGAAAGTACGGATTGCGTTTTGGAGCTGGCCGTTTTGTTGCAGGGGAAAGGATCGATCAAGCGGTAAAATGTATCCAAGAGCTTAACCAAAAAGACCTTTGCGTAACTATTGACTATTTAGGTGAATTTATTGATACGGAAAAAGAAGCGAATGAAATGGCAGACAACTCCATTGAAGCCATTCGTGCAATCGGCAACGAAAACCTTGATTCTCAGTTGTCATTGAAAATGACATCCATGGGACTAGACATTTCAGAAGAAGTTGTGATGAAGAACATGCGTAGAATCCTAGATGCAGCAAAAGAACACGGTGTATTTGTCACAATTGATATGGAAGACTATTCCCGCTGCGGGAAAACCATCGATGTATTTAAAAAGCTAAGAGAAGAGTATGACAATGTCGGCACTGTAATACAAGCTTACTTGTTCAGAACGGTTAAAGACATGGAAGACCTTAATCAATACAGCCCAAATCTTCGTTTAGTTAAAGGTGCGTACAAAGAGTCACCGGAAGTTGCTTTCCCAGATAAAAAAGATGTGGACGATAACTTCAAGAAAATCATTGAAATGCATCTGCTGAACGGAAACTACACAGCAGTTGCAACCCATGATGATGCGATGATTGAATACACAAAAGAACTCGTGAAAAAACATGGTATCTCTAAGGATCAATTTGAATTCCAAATGCTATACGGTATCCGCCCGGAACGCCAATTAGAACTTGTAAAAGAAGGCTACAAAATGCGCGTATATGTTCCATACGGTACAGACTGGTACGGATATTTCATGCGCCGCCTAGCAGAACGCCCAGCAAACGTAGCGTTCGTATTAAAAGGAATCATCAAGAAATAATAAGAGAGCGTGCGTTATGCACGCTCTTTACGTTTATAGAATAAGTAAGTATATATAATCTGGTTGATTTCCGTTTTCCAGGCGCTTCGCTGCCTGCGGGCGGTCCGTGAGCTTCCTCGGCAAGCCTCCACCTAGCGCTATCTCCCTCAGGAGTCTTCGCCTTTTGCTCCAATCAACAGCTAGGGGTTATTAAAAACTTATGTTATCTGTTTTCAGGGGCCTCACCTGTCCCTTCCTCCCGCAGGGGAGTAACGGTAGATTGAGACACCGCAACGAAGTGAGGATGCTCAAGCACCGTCCCGCGGAAAGCGCAGCCATTTGCGGAAAGGAACAGCGGCTCATAACCACTAACTAATGTTTTATGGAAAAGAGGGAGCGGGCGTTTTCTGCCCGTTTTTTTCTTATAACATCAGTCTTGCATGTTCTGTTTCCCGTACTGCTGATTGTTGCTCGTCTTTTTACCGCTATAGTCCATCTCTACAGTAGGACCTGCGTTTCCTTTTACACTCGCAGCACTTTTTGCTGCATGAGAAGGTTGTTTTTTCAACTTTGCCATGATATCTCACCTCCACAATTACATTTTCCCCACACCAATCAGCTACATGCAGCGTACATTAGAAAATAATATGGAAAATTCCTATTTATTTATTGCGAAAATTTTCAAAATACTTTATAGTTAAAACCAAGGGAACTCTTACAAAGGAGATATTTTTTTGCGGTAAAAATGAATGAGCATTCATTCAAAAACCGGTTTAACAGTTTTTAGCTGGTGATTGGAGCATAGGGCGTAGATTCCTATGGGAGATAGCGCTTAGAGGAGACCCTACAGGCAAAGCCGAGGAAGCTCCTCAAGCGCCCCGTGGAAAGCGAAGCCCGGTGCGGAAATCACCAGCGGTGGTTAACTAATTTTCTTTAAAACCAACTATCAAGGGGGAGGAAGAATGAAACAAAGTATTAAAAAGGCTGCTGTAATCGGATCGGGAGTAATGGGATCCGGGATTGCCGCACACTTAGCAAACGTTGGAATTCCTACAATCTTGTTAGATATCGTTCCTAACAAATTAACGAGTGAAGAAGAACAAAAAGGCTTAACACTCTCTGATAAAGCAATCCGAAACAAGTTTACAAGCACAGCTTTACAAAAATTATTAAAACAAAAACCCGCTCCACTTACATCCAAGTCTAATCTTGCTCTAATTGAAGCAGGAAATCTAGAAGACGACTTGGCAAAAATTGCGGATTGTGACTGGGTAATTGAAGTAATCGTTGAAAACCTGGAAATCAAAAAGCAACTTTTTGAAAAAGTAGATGCTCACCGCAAACCTGGAAGTATTATCAGCTCCAACACATCCGGTATATCCATTGAAGCGATGGCGGAAGGACGATCCGAAGATTTCAAAAAGAATTTTCTAGGAACGCACTTTTTTAACCCACCGCGTTATCTGAAATTGCTTGAAGTGATTCCGACTAAGGACACAAGTCCAGAAGTTGTCACTTTCATCAAAACTTTCGGTGAAGATGTATTAGGAAAAGGCATCGTACTTGCAAAAGATACGCCAAACTTCATTGCAAACCGCATTGGAACGTATGGCTTACTTGTTACAGTGAATGAAATGCTTGAGGGAGGTTATAGTGTCGGAGAAGTGGACTCTGTCACAGGTCCAGCTATTGGCAAACCAAAAAGTGCCACATTCCGTACGCTTGATGTTGTAGGGTTAGATACATTCATTCATGTAGCCAACAATGTTTACGAAAAAGTCGAGGGCAAGGAACAAGAAGTATTCCGCATTCCAGACTTTATGAACAAGATGAAGGAAAAAGGCTGGTTGGGCTCGAAATCCGGTCAAGGATTCTTCCTAAAACA
This sequence comes from Bacillus sp. RO2, assembly GCF_012911845.1. Taxonomy (GTDB): domain Bacteria; phylum Bacillota; class Bacilli; order Bacillales; family Bacillaceae_I; genus Sutcliffiella_A. The sequence goes on from NZ_JAAXCU010000057.1 coordinate 244,437, forward strand.
AGGAAAAGAGATTCTGGAACTCAACCCAGAGACGTTGGAATATGACGCACGTAAAAAATTAAAAACACCAGCTCTTGAAATGAGCAAACAGGCAAAAGGCTACAGCAACAAAATGAAAGCGCTTGTATATGCTGACGACCGCGCTGGAAATCTGATCTGGAGCATTCTTGCACCAGTATTGAGCTATTCTGCTGAATTACTAGGTGAGATCGCTGATGATATCGTGGCAATTGACCAAGCGATGAAATGGGGCTTCGGCTGGGATTATGGTCCATTTGAAACTTGGGATGCCATCGGTCTAGAACAGTCCGTCTTGAAAATGAAAGAAGACGGAGTTCCAGTTCCAAAATGGGTTGATGAAATGCTAGCGAACGGCCATCGTTCCTTCTACAAAAAAGATGGTGGAACAACTTTATTATATAACAACGGCACTTACAAAGCGCTTGAAGTAAATCCAAAAGTAGTTCACTTGAAAACATTAAAAGAAACAAATGGTGTGATCAAGAAAAACTCTGGAGCAAGCTTAATCGACCTTGGAGACGATGTGGCATTACTTGAATTCCAATCACCAAACAATGCTATCGGGCTAGATATCATCCAAATGGTGAACTACGCGCTTGAAGAAGTAGATAAAAACTACAAAGGGCTTGTAATCGGAAACCAAGGAAAGAACTTCTGTGTAGGTGCTAACCTTGCGATGATACTAATGGAGGCACAAGACGACAATTATTTTGAAATAGAAATGGTTGTTAAGCACTTCCAACAAGCCATGATGAATATAAAATACAGCTCTAAACCGGTAGTGGCCGCGCCATTTGGTATGACACTCGGAGGAGGAACAGAAATCTGCCTACCAACAAGCCAACTGCAGGCATCCAGCGAAACGTATATGGGACTTGTAGAAGTCGGAGTCGGATTAATTCCTGGTGGAGGCGGAAACAAAGAGCTTTACATGAAGCACTTGAACAGCATGCCACAAGGCCTAGAGTATGATCTGCAAAAGGTTGCGAACAAAGTATTCGAACAAATTGCAACTGCAAAAGTCTCTACTTCCGCAGCGGAAGCAAGAGATCTGCACTTATTAAACAACAAAGATCAAATCAGCTTTAACGGTGACCACTTGATCCATGATGCAAAGCAAGCCGTAACAAGCTTATATGAAGCAGGGTACACGGCGCCTGTTCGCAGAAAAGTCCCTGTAGTGGGGGAAACAGGCTATGCAACGTTAATGCTTGGAGCACACAATATGCAATACTCCGGATTCATTTCCGAGCACGACTTAAAGATCGCGAAGAAACTGGCCTACGTTATCGCAGGAGGAAATGTACCGTACGGAACAGAAGTAGATGAACAGTACCTACTAGACCTTGAACGCGAAGCATTCCTAAGCCTAGTTGGAGAAGCAAAATCCCAACAACGTATGCAACACATGCTTGTAAAAGGAAAACCACTACGTAACTAAACTAGTTCGTTAAAAATTTCATAGCTGTTGATTGAAGCAAAAGGCGAAGATTCCTGAGGGAGATAGCGCTAGCTGGAGACCCCACAGGCGAAGCCGAGGAGGCTCACGTCAGCCCCTAGGAAAGCGAAGCCATTTGCGGAAATCAACAGCGGTGTTTAAAGCAAAACCTACTAAACTACTAGAAAAGCGAGGGGAGCATTTTGAAAGAAGCGGTTATTGTTGCTGGTGCAAGAACACCAGTCGGAAGATCAAGAAAAGGATCACTAGCTACAGTTCGACCAGATGATCTAGGGGCATTAGTAGTAAAAGAAACACTTAAACGAGCAGGAAACTATGATGGTCCAATCGATGACCTTATTTTCGGATGTGCGATGCCAGAAGCAGAACAAGGTCTCAATATGGCAAGAAACATCGGAGGATTAGCTGGACTTCCATCAAGCGTACCTGCAATTACCATAAATAGATATTGTTCTTCAGGCTTACAGACCATTGCCTATGCAGCAGAACGAATCATGCTTGGACACTCTGAATCCATCATCGCCGGTGGAGCAGAATCTATGAGCATGGTGCCAATGGTTGGCCATACTGTAAGACCAAATGCAAGACTTGTTGATTCCGCACCAGAGTACTACATGGGGATGGGCCACACTGCGGAACAAGTAGCCCTGAAATACGGTGTAAGTCGTGAAGACCAGGATGCGTTCGCCGTTCGCAGTCATGAGCGTGCTGCACGAGCAATTCAAGAAGGAAAGTTTGTGGATGAAATCGTCCCTGTGGATGTAACGTTGCGTAAGGTTGGATCCAACCACAAATTACAAGAATCAACCTTCACTTTCAGTCAGGATGAAGGTGTAAGAGCAGGTACTTCCATGGAAGTATTGAGCAAACTTCGCCCTGCATTTAATGTCAAAGGTTCCGTAACAGCAGGAAACTCTTCCCAAACAAGTGACGGAGCAGCATCAGTTCTTGTTATGGAAAGAGAAAGAGCGGAAGCACTAGGATTAAAACCGATCGCTAAATTCCGATCCTTCGCAGTAGGTGGCGTACCACCGGAAGTAATGGGAATTGGACCGGTAGTGGCAATCCCTAAAGCACTTAAACTGGCAGGCTTGGAACTTTCCGATATCGGCTTACTAGAATTAAACGAAGCCTTTGCATCCCAAGCAATCCAAGTTATGCGCGAGTTGAATCTTGACGAAGACAAAGTGAATGTAAACGGTGGAGCAATCGCCCTAGGTCACCCACTTGGATGCACAGGCTCCAAACTGACCCTGACCCTCCTACACGAAATGCAACGCCGCAACGAACAGTTCGGTATCGTCAGCATGTGTATCGGCGGAGGAATGGGAGCCGCAGGAGTATTCGAATTACTGGCATAAATATTTTCTATTAAAATAATTTAGCTGATGATTGGAGCACAGGGCGAAGACTCCTGAGGGAGATAGCGTTAGGTGGAGACCCCGCAACGAAGTGAGGAGGCTCCAGCAACGCCCCTAGGAAAGCGAAGCCCGGTGCGGAAATCAGCAGCGGTGTAAGAGTAAACCTATTTATTTTACAAACGGGAGGAAAACAAAATGTCAAACACATTAGAAAATGTAATCAAAGGCGGAAGCTTCCTACTTGACGACATCGCAGCAGAAAAAGTCTTCACACCAGAGGACTTCTCAGACGAACACAAACTAATCGCCAAAACAACCGAAGAATTCGTCGTAAACGAAGTAGTACCAAACCTAGAAGAAATCGAACACCACAACTTCGATATCTCCGTAAAACTTTTAAAAGAAGCAGGAGAACTGGGCCTTTTAGGAGCAGACGTACAAGAAGAGTACGGCGGATTCGGACTTGATAAAATCAGTTCATCCTTAATCACAGAAAAGTTCTCAAGAGCTGGCGGATTCTCCTTATCCTACGGAGCACACGTTGGAATCGGATCCCTTCCTATCGTTCTTTTCGGTAATGAAGATCAAAAGCAAAAATACCTTCCAAAGCTGTCTTCCGGTGAAATGCTTGCAGCATACGCATTAACAGAGCCAGGTTCTGGATCTGATGCGCTTGGTGCGAAAACGACAGCCAAGTTGAATGACGAAGGTACACACTATGTATTGAATGGTGAAAAACAATGGATTACCAATGCAGGTTTTGCTGATGTATTCGTTGTCTATGCCAAAGTCGATGGCGAGCACTTCTCTGCATTCATCGTAGAGCGCGAGTTTGGTGGAGTTTCCACTGGTCCGGAAGAAAAGAAAATGGGAATCAAAGGTTCTTCTACACGTACATTGATTTTAGAAGATGCACTTGTACCAAAAGAAAACCTTCTTGGTGAAATTGGACGCGGCCACGTTATCGCATTTAACATCCTTAACATCGGACGTTACAAATTGGCAGTTGGAACAGTAGGTGGATCTAAGCGTGGAATCGAGCTTGCAGCAACATATGCAAACCAGCGCCAACAGTTCAAAACACCTATCGCAAAATTCTCCCTTATCCAAGAGAAGCTTGCAAACATGGCTGTTAAAACATATGCAACAGAAAGCTCCGTTTACCGTACAGTCGGCCTTTTTGAAGACAGTATGGGCCGCTTGACTAAAGAAGAAGAGAAAGATCCTAATGCAGTGGCAAAAGCCGTTGCTGAATATGCTATCGAGTGTTCATTAAATAAAGTATTCGGTTCTGAAACGCTTGATTATGTAGTGGATGAAGCAGTTCAAATCCATGGTGGATACGGCTTTATGGCTGAGTACGAAGTAGAAAGAATGTACCGCGACTCACGTATCAACCGTATCTTCGAAGGAACAAACGAAATCAACCGCTTATTGGTTCCAGGAACATACCTGCGTAAAGCATTAAAAGGTGAACTTCCACTTATTCAAAAAGCGCAAAGCTTACAAGAAGAGTTAATGATGCTTATGCCTGAAGAAGTTGGCGATGGGGTGTTGGAGCAAGAGAAATATCTTGTGAAGAATGCTAAGAAAATCGCTATCCTAATGACAGGTCTTGTAGCTCAAAAGTACGGAAAAGCATTGGAAAGAGAGCAAGAATTGCTTGTTAACATCGCTGACATCATCAGCAATGTGTACTCCATGGAATCTGCTGTTCTACGTACAGAAAAAGCGATTGCAAAATCCGGCGAAGACAAAAATAAATTGAAAGTCCTTTACACGCAAGTGTTCTGTCAAGAAGCGTTCAACCAAATCGAAGCAGATGCAAGAGAAACTTTGGTAGCTGCTGAAACTGGCGATACGCTTCGCATGATGATCTCTGCACTACGCAAATTCACTCGTCACACACCAATCAACGTGGTTGCGAAGAAGCGCGAAATTGCAGCAGTCGTATTGGATGCACAAAAATATACTGTATGATAACGAAAAACCAGGCCTCCTCATGGAGAGCCTGGTTTTTAAAATAATCATTAGTCGATTCGACATAATTCATCCGGACAATTTTCACAATGGATCTCTACCTTCAGATAATTCAAGTCATGGATGATAATTCTACCCTTATCAACGGATACAACGCCATTCTTTTTCAACTCCGAAAGCATCCTATTCACCACTTCCCGTGATGTCCCACAGTAGTTGGCCAATTCCTGATTGGTTAAGGAGAGGTTAATCAAGATACCATCCGCTTTTAAAACGCCATAGCTATTGGACATCCTGATTAGAGTAGAGTACAAAGCACCTTTCCTGCCGTTCAATACAAGATCCCGGAATTTTGTCTGCGTTTTACGATAGTGAAGACTCATCCATTTCATAAACTCCAAAGCAAGCTGGCCGTTTTCTGCGAGTTTCCGTTCCAATTCCAACTTTGGTATTACTAGCACACTTCCTTTATCATCCATTGTTTTAGCACTGAGCATATAAATTGCTCCTGGACAAAATAATGTCAATTCACCCACTAGGTCATCTTCGCTACACAGCCGTAAAGTGAGTTCTTGTCCATCAGGTGTCACCTTGCTTATCTTAAAGCTTCCGTTCAAAATCAAATATATCTCAGAGGATACCATACCCTCTTGAAATAAATAAGCTCCCTTTTTGACAGCCAATTTCTTTTCAAAAGAAGAGAACAAAAACTCTTTTAGTTCTTTTGATAATTTTTCCGTCACAGAGCTCATCCTTTCCACTGATTACTATAGCTATATTTTAACTGTAATACACTCTTAAATCTATGGTCTACAGAAATTGTATCTCGTCTAAAAGGAAAATAGGAAAAGACGTCGAATTATAGAAAATAGCGTGTTGAAAATTAGGCGCAAGCTTTCTGTTATGCTACAATATATGAGTAAAATCATGTATGCTAAGGTGGTGCAAAAAGGTTATGACAGTAACGTTTTATTGGTATCCCAAATGTGGCACCTGCCGCAATGCTAAAAAGTGGCTTGAGGCGAATGATGTAGCGGTAGAAGAAGTACATATTGTCGAAAATCCACCATCACGTGAAAAGTTAGAGGAGCTGTACAAGAAAAGCGGTCTCGAACTGAAGAAGTTCTTTAATACAAGCGGCATGAAATATCGTGAACTTGGGTTGAAGGACAAAGTGAAAACGGCATCCGAAGAGGAGTTGCTTGATATTCTTGCAACAGACGGCATGCTAATCAAGCGCCCGATTACGACGGACGGCAGCAAGGTAACAGTTGGATTTAACGAAAAGCAGTTTGAGGATACATGGAAATAGGACAGGCTCTCTTTTTAAATGGGCAAGCCCTGTTAGAAGAGCTAAAATAAACTAGTTTGATGGAGGGAATTATTAATGAGCACACCTAAAGATTTACGTTATTCCGAAGAGCATGAATGGGTAAAGGTTGAAGGAGAAAAAGTAAGAGTTGGGATTACGCACTTTGCACAATCCGAACTAGGCGATATCGTGTTTGTTGAACTTCCTGAAGTTGGAGATGAAATCTCTGCAGATGAGCCATTTGGAAGTGTAGAATCTGTAAAAACAGTTTCTGAACTTTACGCTCCAATTAGCGGTATAGTGGTAGAAGTGAATGAAGATTTAAATGACAGCCCTGAGTTTGTTAACGAATCTCCATACGAAAAAGCATGGATGATTGTGGTGGAACCTGCAGATGCTGGTGAAGTTGACAATTTAATGACTGCTGAGCAATATGAGGAAATGACAAAAGAAGACTAATAATGAAGACGCGGGGCAACCTAACTTTAGTTAACTTTTACTAAAGAGGGTGACCTTAAATGACGTTGGATAACAAAAGGCTGGATATCACCGACCGAGTAAACGGGAAGTTGACAAAACAAGGCTTTGAGCTTTACGTGGAAAGTGAATCCATAGGTCAAGTAACGTTTACCGAGCAAGGCAACCAGTACTCCTTAAAAAATGGCTATGAACAAGAAGGTAGCAAGATCTTTCAACAAGTTCAAGTGCCTTCTGAAAAAGATGCCAAATATGTAGATTGCGACTACGAAAATGGATGGTGTTAACCATCGGTGGGGTTGGGACTCTTATTAGTTCCGCCCCTTTTTCATATTAAATGACGCCCTTATTTCTAATTATATGTGTACATTACCGCTATTCGGAATAGTTATAGTATAAAGCAACTTATCTTTATACATCTTTTTAGAACAGGTGATGGATATGGATTTAATACATGAGGAAAAAATCATTATTGTAGAGGGTAAATCAGATAAAAAACGCGTTCAGGAAGTTATCAATGAACCGGTTCATATTATATGTACCAATGGCACAATTAGTGTCACAAAGCTTGATGAATTGATGGAAGATATAATGGATAAAGAGGTTTATATTTTGGTCGATGCGGATAGTTCTGGTGAAAAATTGCGCAAGCTCTTTAAAAGAGAGTTTCCAGAGGCAGAGCATCTTTATATTGATAAAATGTATCGAGAAGTGGCCTCTGCGCCACATCACCATATAGCTACGGTTTTACTAAGTGCAAATATTGATATTCATGCAGAATACTTGTAATAAGATGTAATGAGGATGAGATCATGAGGGATTGGACCAAGGAAGAACTTTTACAAGAAATTAACGAAAATAAACAAAGTGTAGTTTATTTTTACACGCCAATGTGTGGGACCTGTCAGGTTGCCAAGCGGATGCTGGATGTGACGAAAGAGCTTTTTCCGCATCTTACTTTTGGGATGCTTGATGTAAATTATATTCAGGATCTTGCTATGAAGTGGGAGATCGAAAGTGTTCCTTGTTTGATGATTTTCGAGAATGGTGAGATAAAAGATAAAATTTATGCTTTTCGTTCTGTGGAGTATTTGTATGGACTTATTAAGCAGTATGATGGTAAGTAAGAAATCTCTAAACACCCATTGTGGTGTTTTTTTTATGTCCATACTCCGTTGATTTCCGGCTTTCGAATGTGGGGTCTCATCTGTCCCTTCTTCCAGCGGGCGTCTTCGTGCCTTCCACTCCAATCAACCATGTTATTGCAAATATTTTTAATTCGACAGAAACACCTATTGCCATTTTTCTGAAAAAGGAGTAAGTTTGTTTAGGGAGACGAAATATTTATTCAACAAACAAACGAGGGGTATATTTATGTTGAAAAATGCAAACTGGTTTCAGTCATTTATGCGGTATGATCATACAATCCAGAAGTTATTTATTGTTAATATCCTTACTCAAATAGGGCTCGGCATTTTTATGATTGTATATAACTTTTATATAAGGGAGCTTGGGTTTGCCGAGACGGTAAACGGGAATGTCATTGCAGCTTCATCATTAGCGGCAGCTATCATCTTAATTCCAGCAGGGATATTAAGTGATCGGATTGGCCGCAAGAAAATGATGCTCTATGGTGTGTTTTTTAGTGGGATCTTTATGTTCTTAAGAAGTATATTCGAATTAGAATCACTTCTTTTAATCAGTGCTTTTATTGCAGGAATAGCAATGGCCTTCATTCAAGTGACAGCAGTACCATGGCTTGCAGAAAGCTCAACAAAAGAACAGAGGGTTAAACTTTTTAGCTATCACTTTGCGGTTATGATGGGAGCAAATGTTATCGGGAATCTTTTGGGAGGGTCATTAACGGATTTACTTTTACATGTTGTTGGACTTACCCCTGTTTGGAGTATTAGACTAACGCTTTTACTCGGAAGTCTCATCTTCATGTTGGGAATTATTCCTTTATGGAAAACCACTGAAGTACAACGGGAAAAAGAGAACAAAGCATTTACTTTTAAAAATTTCCAATCGTCTATACCAAAAGGGCAATGGAAGCTGATTTTTGCCTTTTCTTTTGCATCCATCTTAATAGGGTTTGGATCTGGGCTGGTCATTCCTTATTTAAATATGTATTTTGCAGATCGTTTCGGGACCTCCAATTCTACCATTGGCATTGTTCTATCCCTAGGTCAGGCTGTAACAGCAGTAGCCATGATTATCGGGCCGGCGGTGGTCAGAAAAATAGGAGAGATGAGAGCAGTGGTTATTTTACAGCTTCTTTCCTTACCGTTCATGCTAATAACCGCTTTCACTCAAATTTTTTGGCTTGCTGCTCTTGGATTTTTATTCAGACAGGCATTGATGAATGCTGCAAATCCAATCATTTCTTCGATGATGATGGAGAAGGTAGATAACTCTTTAAAGGGTTTTGCTAACTCGATAAATCAAATGGTCTTTTCACTCGGGTGGGCAAGCATGGGGCCGGTTTCAATGACCATCGTACTTTTATATGGGGAATATTGGGGATATTCGATTGTATTCTCCATCACGGCTGTTCTTTATCTGACAAGTTCTATTTTCTTTTATTTGATGTTTAGGGAAAAAACGACGGCAACCTACCAAAAGGCTATGGTAAAGACATCATAGTCTGACATATTTCTTGGGAAATGAAGAACAGTTATCGAAAAATACGCGGTAATTGTTCTTTTTTTATTGCAGGGATTAGGCTGACAGGCAGGGAAATTATATAGAAAAAGGGGGCTGGTTTGTAATGGTAATAGAGAACTTAGAAATGTTTCTTCTTAAAGCCAAAAGTAAGTCGCATGTAATGGAAATTTTGCCTTACTACAGTCTGCGCTGCTGTTTAGTGTCCCAAGGGGAGCGGTCGTTTTTTTCATTAAGTAAAAATAACATGCAATTGGAACAGGGTGCAACAGTGGCTGATGTAGTCATTGAGGGTTCTGCAGACGATATAATGGAACTTCTAAATGGAACGAAAATGAGAGATGTGAAAGGTTTAGCATTTAAAGGGTCCTTTAGACATTTCTTGCTAATGGATTCGCTGTTTACTCTTGTAAATCGTTCAGAAAGAAAAGAGGTATCTTAAAGGAATTATACTCGCCTATAACGAATTAGTGTATTTAGATAAAGAGAAAATATAGGCGGTGTAGGGGTAGTGTATTATATTATTGTTAACAAGTTGGCTGGTAACGGAAAAGGACTGAGAATGTGGAGAGAAACAGAAAAGCTTTTACAGGAGAAAAGTTTACCTTATCAAGTCTCTTTTACTCAGCACGCAGGTCATGCCGGTGAGTTATTAGAAAATATAGATGAAAATTTGGTTCAAGCTGTCGTCGTAGTTGGTGGGGACGGTACCATTCATGAAGTGGTTAATAAATTGGTTTATAGTAAAGTGGCTCTAGGGATTGTTCCTGCCGGTTCTGGAAATGACTTGGCAAGAAGCCTTGGAGTCCCTTTTGATGTTGTAGGAGCTTTGGCTCGAATTTTAGAGGGTTCTCATCATCTAATTGATGTACCAAAAGTAGGTGAAGAGTATTATATATCGATTGCCGGGCTAGGGTTTGACGGTAAGGTTGCCGAAGTGACCAATAGGTCAAGATCAAAGCGCATACTAAATAAATTAGGCTTAGGCGGCTTGTCCTACGTGATGAATATATTCAGAGTCCTTTTTACCTATCAACCATCTGATGTTTCAGTTGAAGTAGATGGCAAAGTAAATATTTTCGAGAATGTTTGGCTGATAGCAGTAGCCAATCTCCCATATTATGGCGGAGGGATCATGATCTGCCCTGATGCCAGTGGATATGATGGGGTATTGGATGTTTGTGTCGTTTCTGGTATTGGAAGATGGGAGTTATTATTTGTGTTTCCACTAGCTTTTAAAGGGAGACATATTAGACACCGGAATGTCACAATGCTTAGAGGTGCGTCTATTAAAATAAGTCAGAATTCCTCCATGGTGATGCAGTGTGACGGTGAAATTGTTCGGAATAGCACCACAGATTTTAGTATAGAAGAGAAAGTATTAAAGATTTTTTAAATGTAGGAAGAAAGTTTTTAATTGACAGGCTATTTATCACCGTGATACGATAACACTCGTTAATTCGAATTGCCCAAATACTTAATTTTAATTATATATGTTTATCTCTTATCGAGAGAGGTGGAGGGACGTGCCCGATGAAACCCGGCAACCGTCAACAAGGAATTGTTGAAATTGGTGCCAATTCACACAAAGCTATTTGCTTTGATAGATGAGAGAAAGGACTTTTCTCATTTAATCCTTTCTGCTCATTGTTGCAGAAGGGATTTTTTATTTTCAAGGATTAAACAAACGTTTGATTAATCTTAATTGGGTAAGCTAAAACAAGGAAAAGTAAGAAGGTAGGTGCGAGCATGATTTCACTTCAAGGTGTAAAAAAAGTATTTAAAACGAAAAATGGATTAGTAACAGCTGTTGATAATATAGATTTATCCATCAACCAAGGGGAGATTTTCGGAGTTATCGGATACAGTGGAGCAGGAAAAAGTACACTGATTCGTATGCTAAATGGGCTCGAAACTCCTACGGATGGAGTGGTAGATGTAGCAGGAAGAAACCTTGCAAAAGTAAAGGGCAAGGAACTGAGAGAAGCACGCCAAGAGATAAGCATGATCTTCCAACACTTCAATTTATTATGGTCAAGGACGGTAAAGGAAAATATCGCGTTTCCACTTGAGATTGCAGGAGTAAGCAGGTCAGAGCGGAACAAACGAGTCGAAGAACTTATCAAGCTTGTAGGATTAGAGGGAAGAGGTGACTCCTATCCATCTCAACTAAGCGGAGGTCAAAAGCAACGTGTCGGGATTGCCAGAGCGCTTGCGAATAACCCAAAAGTGCTTTTATGTGATGAAGCGACTTCAGCTTTAGATCCGCAGACAACAGATTCTATCCTAGACCTCTTAGTCGATATCAATAAACGACTATCTCTGACTATTGTTCTAATTACACATGAAATGCACGTTATCCGTAAAATCTGTCATCGAGTTGCGGTTATGGAAAATGGTAAGGTTGTGGAACAGGGGGATGTTTTAAATGTATTCCGGAAACCTGAGCAACCAATCACGAAACGCTTCGTGAAACAGGTGACAGAACCAGAAGATACGCAAGAAACCGTAGAACACTTGTTGACGGAATATCCACAAGGAAAAGTAATTCAATTAACATTTGTAGGAACTTCGGCAGAACAGCCTTTAATTACGAATTTGATTCGTAGATTCCCAATTGATGTGAATATTCTTCAAGGGAAAATCTCACAGACTCAAAATGGAGCATATGGCACTCTTTTTGTGCACCTAGATGGAGAAGAAACGCAAGTACAAGAGGCATTGAGTTTCATCCGTGAGCAGGAAGTAGAGTTGGAGGTGATGACACATGCTTGAGAGAGTTAATTGGGACAAGATGTGGGAAGCAACCTTAGAAACTCTTTATATGAGCAGTATATCCGTTGTCGCTACGTTTATATTAGGAATCGTCTTAGGACTATTATTGTTTTTAACAGCTAAGGGAAACATATGGGAAAGTCGTTTAGTTAATGGATTGGTAGCAGCTTTCGTAAATATCTTCCGCTCCATCCCATTTGTCATTTTAATATTTTTACTCATTCCTTTTACCAGGTTCATTATGGATACCATTATCGGTGCGAACGCAGCATTGCCAGCCTTAATTATTGGAGCAGCACCTTTTTACGCTCGAATGGTGGAAATTGCACTTCGTGAAATTGACAAAGGTGTTATTGAAGCAGCACGTTCCATGGGTGCCAAAACTTCAGAAATTATTTGGAAAGTACTCCTTCCGGAATCGATGCCAGCATTGGTTTCGGGGATAACTGTTACAGCGATTGCCATTGTAAGTTACACAGCCATGGCAGGAATCATTGGAGCCGGTGGATTGGGTAACCTCGCATTCTTAGATGGTTTCCAACGTAACAACTGGGAAGTAACACTAGTATGTACTGTCATCATCCTAATCATTGTATTCATCATCCAATTTATTGGAGATCTAATAACAAACAAACTAGACAAACGATAAGAAAGAGGGGACTAAAATTATGAAAAAAGTTTTAAGTTTTGCTGTTGTATCATTGTTAGTACTAGTGCTTGCTGCATGTGGCGGCGGAGACAAAGGAATCAAAGAAGGTAAGCTGGTAATAGGTGCATCAAATGTTCCTCACGCAGAAATCCTTGAAGAAGCAAAACCATTATTAGAAGAAAAGGGCATTGAATTAGACATTCAAACATATACAGATTACATCATTCCAAACCAAGCTTTACGTGATAAAGACATTGATGCGAACTTTTTCCAACATGAGCCTTATCTAAAGAGTCAAATCGAAGAAAATGATTACGAATTTGTAAGTGCAGGTGGCGTTCACATTGAACCAATCGGTGTTTACTCTAAAGAATATGCCAGCCTGGAAGAACTACCTGAGGGTGCAGAAATCTTAATGAGTAACTCTGTTGCCGATCATGGCCGTATCCTTGCAATGCTTGAAGAAAAAGGACTAATTACGTTAAAAGAAGGGGTGGAAGTTACATCTGCATCTGTTGATGATATTGATGAAAATCCAAAAAATCTAGAGTTCAATACACAATTCGAAGCGGCCTTCCTTCCGCAAGCATATCTTAATGGTGATGGAGATGCAGTGTTAATCAACGGTAACTATGCACTTGGCGCTGATATCGACCCTGAAGAAGAAGCAATTGCTCTAGAATCTGGTGAAAACAACCCTTACGTAAACCTTATCGTTGTTCGTGAGGAAGATAAAGATAATGAACAAATTAAAGCATTGGTTGAAGTACTTCAATCTGATGAAATTAAAGCATTCATTGAAAAAGAATACAAAGGATCCGTGCTACCTGCAAAGGCATCTGACGAAGAATAAGGGTTGAATGAATGACTCCGTGCAATATTTAAAGCGCGGGGTTATTTTTTTTGTAATACTTGAATACTAACCTCCCCCCTAAACAAATACTAACTTTGTGAAAAATAAGGATGGGAGTTGTCTTCAATGGAACAACATTATGAGCCAAAAAACTATGCAGAAGCAGCACTTCATGATTATAAAGCTGGACTTGGTGTATTCACTGAAAAAATGCCGGAGCTTGCACACCACTATAACGAGTTTACAGAAGCTTGTTTTAAAGAAGGCGTACTTGATAAAAAGCAGAAGCAATTGATTGCTCTTGGTGTCAGTGTGTATTCCCAAGATGAATATTGTATTGTGTATCATACTAAAGGTTGCTTGGATCAAGGTGCTACAGAGCAGGAGATTTTGGAAGTGTGTGGCGTGACAGCAGCATTTGGAGGCGGCGCCGCAATGAGCCAATCTGTGACATTGGTGCAGTCTTGCATTAGTGATTTTAATGAATTGAAGCATTGATTTTTCTGGAGTCTGACCTTTTTGGGTTGGGCTTTTTTCGTTTACAGAGTCCTATTTGCCTGAAGGCTATTTTAAAACTTATGAAATGTCTCAAAGACTGTTTCTATATGCCCGAAGATCTTTAGAATACCGGTGAAGTGTCTAATAGAAGCACTCTATACGCCCGAATGCCCACGAAATAAGGTTAAACTGTCTAATAGAAGCACTCTATACGCCCGAATGCCCACTAAATACGATTGAACTGTCTAATAGAAGGGCTGTATACGCCCGAAGACCCTCGATATTAGGGTGAAGTGTCTAATAGAAGCGGTTTTACTCAACTTAACGCCCTCACATATCAGGACAACCAGAACGCCTTAGCAATTCAAAGAAATTCTAAGCCTCCTACCAATCACCTTCCCTATTTCCCCCAGAACCTCTATTATCACCAATTATAGTCACAAACCTCGTTTGGATAAATTAACCACCCCTGCTATGATTAATAAAGTGTTTATAACAAATACTTTGAGGGTATCAGAAAAACTGGTACTAAAAATAAACACTTATAAATAGGAAGGGAATGGTTTATTATCCATCAGGTACATGTGAAGTACACAGGTGAAATGGAGAAGGCAATGTATCAAGCTTACGGTTTTGGTTATGAGGAGTATTCAAATAAGCTCTCGAAACTCATAGAAGTTGAGCAAAAGCGAGAAAAGGATTACCAAAAAAGCTTGGAGATTGTCGAAGAAGTAGACCGTAATTTCCGCCCATAAGACCTGCGCAGCAGCAAACTGTCAGGTTGACCATATAATATAGTAGAAAAAGGGTACGTGTTATTCTCAAACGAAAAGAGAATAATGCAGACCCTTTTTTGTTTCTTAATATCCAGGTTAATTGCCTCCCATCGCACCGAGGAGGCTCAAGCACACGTGCCGCGGAAAGCGAATGGCTGAAACCGGGAGTTAAATTAAATAAATTTCTCATGAAAATTCGACTTTGCCCCCTTATATTCGTTATAATTTGAGGGTATCTTACACAAGGCGGAAAAGGTTGCTATCACTTTCTATTTGTTATAAGATTGTAATGAGAATAAAATGAGAATTAAAACAAGAATGTGTTTTCATATAGGAACACAAGAACATTGGAGGTTACAGTTATGGGTTCAACGTTAACGATTAAAGATTTACATGTATCCATTAATGATAAAGAGATTTTAAAGGGTGTAAATCTTGAAGTAAAAGGCGGAGAGATTCACGCAATTATGGGTCCTAACGGAACAGGAAAGTCAACGCTTTCTTCTGCAATCATGGGTCACCCAAAATATGAAGTAACAAGCGGAAGCATTACATTTGATGGCAAAGATGTTCTTGAAATGGAAGTGGATGAGCGTGCGCAAGTTGGCTTATTCCTTGCAATGCAATACCCAAGTGAGATCAGTGGTGTAACAAATGCGGACTTCTTGCGTTCTGCTATCAACGCTCGCCGTGAAGAGGGCGATGAGATTTCCCTAATGAAATTTATCCGTAAAATGGATAAGAACATGGACTTCTTGGAAATGGATCAAGCAATGGCACAACGTTACTTAAATGAAGGTTTCTCCGGTGGGGAAAAGAAGCGTAACGAAATCCTTCAATTGATGATGATCGAGCCTAAGATCGCGATCCTTGATGAGATTGATTCTGGTCTTGATATCGATGCATTGAAAGTTGTTTCTAAAGGAATCAACGAAATGCGCGGAGACGACTTTGGTTGCCTTATCATCACTCACTACCAGCGTTTATTGAACTACATCACTCCTGACCACGTTCACGTAATGATGCAAGGCCGTATCGTGAAGTCCGGTGGTAAGGAATTAGCGCAACGTTTAGAGGCAGAAGGTTACGATTGGATTAAGCAAGAATTAGGTATCGAAGACGAAACAGTCGGTCAAGAAGCGTAAGCAAGGAGGATTATCATGACGTTAGAGACGAAATTACCGTTTGATCAAGACTACCTCACTAACTACTCCAAAGAGTCAGGGGAGCCTCAGTGGCTGTTAGATCTTCGCTTACAAGCTTTATCCTTGGCAGAAGAACTGCCATTACCTAAGCCGGATAAGACGAAGATTACGAACTGGAATTTTACAAACTTCCAGAAGCACACTGTAGAAACTTCCATTACTTCTGTGGACCAATTGCCTGAAGAGGTAAAGGCGTTAGTAGATGGAGAAAATATATATGTTCAAGTGGATAACACACCAGTGGTATCTACTCTTAAAGAAGAATTAAAAGCACAAGGCGTTATCTTCACAGATATCTTCACTGCTGCAAAAGAGCACAGTGACCTTGTGAAAAAGTACTTTATGCAAGACGGTGTAAAAGTTGATGAGCATAAGCTGTCAGCATTACACGCTGCACTATTGAACGGCGGAGCATTCCTTTATGTACCGAAAAACGTTGTTATTGAAGAACCGATTCAAGCGATCTATCTTCATGACCAAGCAGAAGCTGTGTTCAACCACGTATTAATCGTGGCGGAAGACAATAGTGAGGTTACTTATGTCGAAAACTACCTGTCCAATAATGATGGCGAAGGTTCCATCTTCAACATCGTGACAGAAGTTATCTCTAACGGAAACTCTAAAGTGCAATACGGTGCTGTAGACAACCTTGGAAAAGGCGTAACAACTTACGTTAACCGCCGCGGGGTAGTTGGACGTGACGCGACGCTTGAGTGGGCACTAGGTCTGATGAATGATGGCGACACGATCTCTGAGAACGTAACAAACCTAATGGGTGACGGCTCTGTTGGAGATACAAAAACAGTAGTAGTCGGACGTGGAGAGCAAAAGCAAAACTTTACAACGAAGGTTGTTCATTTTGGCAAAAACTCCGACGGACAAATCCTTAAGCACGGGGTTATGAAAGACAGCGCAAGCTCTGTATTCAATGGTATCGGAAAAATTGAGCACGGTGCGTCCAAGTCAAATGCTGAGCAGGAATCTCGCGTGTTAATGCTTAGTGAAAAAGCTCGTGGAGACGCTAACCCGATTCTTCTTATCGATGAAGATGATGTAACGGCAGGTCACGCAGCATCAGCGGGTCGAATTGATCCACTTCAGCTTTACTACCTAATGAGCCGCGGAATTTCCAAAAAAGAAGCAGAGCGCTTAGTTATCCACGGATTCTTGGCACCTGTAGTAAATCAATTACCTATCGAAAAGGTTAAGAACCAGTTGATTGATGTAATTGAAAGGAAAGTGAAGTAATGAATATCCAGGAGATACGTCAGCAGTTTCCCATCTTGCATCAAGAGGTCAATGGAAATCCGCTTGTGTATCTGGATAGTGCTGCTACATCTCAAAAACCGCTAGCGGTCATTGAGGCGTTGGAGAAGTACTATAAAGGGTATAACTCTAATGTTCATCGTGGAGTTCATACTTTGGGTACGAGAGCGACAGACGGTTACGAAGGCGCACGTGATAAGGTGAAGAACTTTATCAATGCGGCCCACAGAGAAGAAATAGTCTTCACTCGTGGTACAACGACCGCTCTGAATCTTGTAGCTGGCAGCTATGCACGGGCCAACCTAACGGAAGGCGACGAAATAGTTATCACCTACATGGAGCATCATAGTAATATCATTCCATGGCAACAGGCGGCAAAAGCCACTGGAGCTACTTTAAAATATATCCCGCTGACAGAGGACGGAAGCCTGTCCTTATCAGATGTGGAAGCTACCATCACGGAAAATACGAAAATTGTTTCCATCATGCAAGTTTCTAACGTATTAGGTACCATCAACCCAATCAAGGAGATCGCTGAGATTGCTCACCGCAATGGTGCAATCATGGTGGTCGACGGTGCCCAGAGTACTCCACACATGAAAGTGGACGTACAAGATTTAGACTGCGACTTCTTCGCACTGTCTGGTCATAAAATGGGTGCTCCAACAGGAATTGGTGCCCTATACGGTAAAAAACATCTGCTTGAGAACATGGAACCAATTGAGTTCGGTGGGGAAATGATTGACTTTGTCGGACTGCAGGAATCCACTTGGAAGGAGCTGCCTTGGAAGTTTGAAGGAGGTACCCCGATCATTGCGGGTGCGATCGGACTTGGCGCAGCAATTGACTTCCTGGAGCAGGTGGGAATGGACAATATCCTTGCCCATGAACATAAGCTTGCAGATTATGCGATGAACCGCATGTCCGAAATCGAAGGAATCACGATTTACGGTCCACAGAAAAGAGCGGGACTTGTTACATTCAATATAGACGACGTACATCCACATGATGTAGCTACAGTGCTTGATGCGGAAGGAATTGCTGTTCGTGCAGGACATCACTGTGCACAGCCATTAATGAAGTATCTAAACGTCTCTTCCACTGCACGTGCTAGTTTTTACCTGTATAACACAGAGGAAGAAATTGATAAGCTAGTAGCATCATTAGTGAAAACAAAGGAGTACTTTAGTAATGTCTTTTAATAATTTAGATACTCTATATCGTCAAGTGATTATGGATCATTATAAAAATCCGCGCAACAAAGGGACAATCGAGTCTGACAGCATAACTGTCGACATGAATAACCCTACTTGCGGTGACCGCATCCATTTGACTCTTCAAGTGGAAGATGGAAAAGTGGCGGACGCTAAGTTTGATGGCGAAGGATGTTCCATTTCCATGGCATCTGCATCCATGATGACCCAAGCGGTAAAAGGATTAGAAGTGGAAAAGGCGCTGGAGCTATCCCAGATCTTTTACGATATTATGTTAGGCAAAGAGTACGATGACGAAGCGATGGACTTAGGGGATCTTGAAGCACTTCAAGGAGTGGCGAAGTTCCCGGCGCGTATTAAATGTGCCACTCTTGCATGGAAAGCCATGGAAAAGGGAGTCAAATCGGAATAAGCAAGGCAAGATAGGGAGTAGTAGTGTGGCATTATGTGTTGCACTGTTGCTCACCTCTTGAATGGAGGGAATAAAAATGGCGAAAAAAATGCCTGAAATCGGCGATTACAAGTATGGTTTTAAGGACAAAGACGTTTCCATTTTCCGTTCTGGCCGTGGTCTTACGAAAGAGATCGTTGAAGAAATCTCTCGTATGAAGGAAGAGCCTCAATGGATGCTGGATTTCCGTCTTAAATCATTAGAACATTTCTATAACATGCCAATGCCTCAATGGGGCGGCGATTTGAACAGCTTGAATTTTGATGAAATTACGTATTACGTAAAGCCATCTGAGAAGTCTGAGCGTTCTTGGGATGAAGTACCTGAAGAAATCAAGCAAACGTTTGATAAATTAGGTATTCCTGAAGCAGAACAAAAATATCTTGCAGGTGTATCTGCTCAGTACGAATCTGAGGTAGTATACCACAACATGCAAGAAGACTTAGAAGAGCTGGGTGTAGTGTTTAAAGACACTGACACAGCGTTAAAAGAAAACGAAGACATCTTCCGTGAGCACTGGGCGAAAGTAATTCCGCCAACAGACAATAAGTTCTCTGCATTGAACTCTGCAGTATGGTCTGGTGGATCTTTCATCTACGTTCCTAAAGGTGTTAAAGTGGAAACTCCACTTCAAGCATACTTCCGAATCAACTCTGAGAATATGGGTCAATTCGAACGTACGCTTATCATCGTAGACGAAGGCGCACACGTACACTATGTAGAAGGCTGTACAGCACCTGTTTACACAACAAACTCGCTTCACAGTGCGGTAGTAGAAATCATCATCAAGAAGGATGCTTACTGCCGTTACACAACAATTCAAAACTGGGCGAACAACGTTTATAACCTAGTTACGAAGCGTGCAGTGTGTGAAGAAAATGCGACAATGGAATGGATTGATGGTAACATCGGTTCCAAGTTAACGATGAAATACCCAGCGGTAATCCTTAAAGGAGAAGGCGCTCGTGGTATGACTCTTTCCATCGCATTAGCTGGTAAAGGTCAGCACCAAGATGCAGGGGCGAAAATGATCCACCTTGCACCAAACACGTCGTCCACCATCGTTTCTAAATCCATCTCCAAGCAAGGTGGTAAAGTAACATATCGTGGTATCGTACACTTTGGTAAAAAAGCTTCCGGTGCACGCTCTAACATCGAGTGTGACACGCTAATCATGGATAACCAGTCTACTTCTGATACAATTCCTTACAATGAAGTGTTCAACGACAACGTTTCTCTTGAGCACGAAGCAAAGGTATCCAAAGTATCTGAAGAGCAACTGTTCTACCTGATGAGCCGTGGCCTTTCTGAAGAAGAAGCAACAGAAATGATCGTAATGGGCTTCATCGAGCCATTCACAAAAGAATTACCAATGGAATACGCAGTAGAAATGAACCGTCTGATCAAGTTTGAGATGGAAGGTTCTATTGGGTAACATTTAGTCATAAAAAAACCTTGGCATGTTAGCATGCCAAGGTTTTTATTTTGTGATGCTATTTAATTATTTAAGCTACTTGAAACTTTCCCCTTCACCCGCTTCAACGTCGCCACAATGAGAAAGCTGACAATCACCAGCAATAGCCAGGAACTCACCTTGCCTAGATGTACAAGGCTCCACGTATCTGTTTGATTTGGGTATTCCCAAGCACCGAAGAAGGTTGCAATATTTTCCGCGACCCATATGAAAAAACCAATAAGTACAAAGGATAGTGCTATAGGCATACGGTAACTCTTCTCACCAACTTCATAGCGTACCCAAGACTTCCAAAACAGAATAATGACTAATGCTGATAGCCACCAACGGATGTCGATCCAATAATGATGGGTGAAGAAATTAAGATAGATGGCTCCTGCGATTGATACCACAGCCCAAAAAGGAGGCCAGTCAACAAGCTCAACATTCAATCTTCTCCATGCCTGACAAAGATAACTTGCCACACTTGCGTACATAAAGCCGCTATATAATGGCACTCCAAAAACTTTGGAATAGCCTTCCTCTGGATAGGACCAAGATCCCATGTGCACCTTGAAGATTTCAAGTGCGAGCCCAATAAGGTGAAACAAAGTGATGACTTTTACTTCATCGCGGGTTTCAAGTCCAGACCGTAACATCCACCATTGCATGATAAGACAGATGATAAGAAGCCAATCATATCGTGGCAGAATGGGAAGAGGTATCACTTGAGTTAATGCCAAGGAAGCAAATATGACGACAGGAAACACACAAGAGAGTGCCTGTTGCCAGCCGAAACGGACGAGCTGCATAACCCCGCTAACTATAAACGATTCCTTCTTCTTTACTTCTGAGTCAAGTTCCAGTGTTTCGCGTATCATCAGCAACACCTCACATTTAATCTTTTAATTGAATCTAGCATAAAATTTATTGAAAAACAATAAAAAAATATTGAAAAAAAGCATTCCTTCTAAAAAAAGGAATGCTTCCATCTAACTCTAACTCACTGAACGAATTCCGTATCATCAGGATCTGAAATCTTATCTTCTTTCTGCTTTTCCAAATACTCATTAACCTTCAAACTGGAATAAATAAATCCACCTGCAATCAATATCCCAAACACCCAGCCGTTCACCTTCATGAAGAACAAAATCCTGTCATACCCTTGAACACCGTATACACCAATCAGATAGTATTTCAATCCCGCGGCAACCAACCCCCGCAAGGCAAATATTCCGGTAAGGATATAAAAAGCGGGCAGGATTGATTTTTGACGATAAAGCCGTAAGCTGTCTTCACGCTTATGGCCTTGAAGATAAGCGATATCTACACCAAGATAAAGAGCTAATGGTTTTTTTACAAGCATGGTTGCAAAGATGAATAATCCAAAACCAGCAGACACATAAACCGAATTCTGGAGCATGGTAAAGGCATCCCCTGAAAGGATATCAACAAGTGTGCTTACAAACAATGAAACCATTATAAACATCCCTGTCACATTGAACTGTCTCTCCACTGCAAAACGGACAATGGTGTACACAAACCCCGGCGCAGTGGAAAGTAATATCGCATAATAGTCTCCTAATGGTTCTTGTCCAAATTTCCAAATCAAATAAGGTAAAGCTAAGTAGAAAAGTAAGTCGAAAATAACGATTTTATTTTTCATAGAACCTCCGTAAAAGATAAAGGATACAATTATCATACCAATTACTCCCATATTCTGCACTATAAACAGGAGAATTTCCCTCAGAATATGATAAAATGAAAAAAATGAGGTGAAACGGATGATTTATGTTGGTGTGACAGGCTGGGGAGATCATGATTCATTATATGTTGCAGGCACCGCGCCGAGAGACAAACTGCAAGAATATGGAGCTCATTTTCCTGTTGTTGAAGTGGATGCTTCTTTTTACGCCGTGCAGCCAAAGCAGAACGTGGAAAAGTGGGTGGCCGATACACCTGATACTTTTAAGTTCATTGTAAAAGCTTACCAAGGAATGACAGGTCATCAGCGTGGTGAGATTCCTTTTGACACGAAAGAACTAATGTTTAAGGCTTTTAAGCAATCTATAGAACCCTATGAAAAAGCCGGAAAGATGGCTATGGTTCTTTTTCAATTTCCACCATGGTTTGAATGCAAGAAGGAGAATGTCGATTATTTGAGATGGTGTAAAGAGCAGATGGGAGACACAAAGGTAGCGCTTGAGTTCCGCAATCAGACATGGTTTCAGCCTGCCTATCATGACAGAACGCTGAAGTTTATGGAAGAGGAGGGATGGATTCATAGTATCTGTGATGAACCGCAAGCGGGAAAAGGGTCTATTCCTACCGTCCTGCATCCCACCGATCCTGACAGTACCCTTATTCGTCTCCATGGGAGGAATGTTCATGGTTGGACAAAACCTGCATCAGGGAAGGACTGGAGAGAGGTCCGTTATTTGTATGATTATAATTTTAATGAATTAATGGAATGGAAGGAAAATCTCGAGAGGTTAGCTCCTTCATCTCGGAACATTTATTTGTTATTCAACAATAACTCTGGGGGCCATGCCGCTGGAAATGCAAAACAGATGATTGACCTTTTGGGTGTCGAGTATACAGGACTGGCCCCAAGGCAACTAGATTTATTTTAGAGGAGAGAAACGGTGTGCAGCAAATTAGAATTTTACATACAAACGATATCCATAGTCATTTTGATGCGTATCCAAAGCTTGCGACTTTTTTAAAAGAACAGGCGTCTACACAGCCATCGGCTCTTGTCGACATTGGTGATAATATGGACCGTTTTCACCCAATTACCGAGGCTACAAGTGGAAAGGCTAACACAAAACTATTAAACAGGCTTCACTATGATTATGCCACGTTTGGTAATAATGAAGGAATAACATTGGACTATCAAGGGTTATCAAAGCTATATGAGGATGCGGAATTTCCCGTTTTGGCTGCCAATCTATTCGAAGAAAATGGAGATTATCCGGATTGGGTAAAACCTTATGATGTGAAATACATGGGGAATGTTAAGGTTGCCTTTATCGGAGTGACTGTATTCTATCAGCATTTTTATTCGCTGCTTGGCTGGAAAATAGATGATCCTTATATTATTTTGGAAAAATACCTTCCTGTATTAAAAGAAGAGGCAGATATTATTGTGGTGCTTTCCCATCTTGGTATTTCTGATGATGAGGAGATGGCAAGGAGGTTCCCGGAAATTGATGTCATCCTTGGTGGACATACTCATCATGTTTTGCCTGAAGGCAGACGAATTGGAAATACGTTAATATGTGGAGCAGGTAAATATGGGCAATACATAGGTCAGGTCAATCTTGTCTACGATAAAGAGTCAAAATCACTTATTCAATCCACTGCAAAGCTATTTAAGTTGGAACACTATGAGCCGGATCAGCAATTAACAGAATGGATAAAAGACATGGAACAAGTAGCGGAGGAGCATTTGAATAAGCAAGTAGGAAGTATTGAAGAATCACTTCAGGTGGAATGGTTCGCGCCTTCTATATTTCCAGATTTCCTTGCAGACAAGTTAAGAGAATGGTGTCAGGCAGATATCGGAATGGTCAATGCTGGTGTATTGCTTGATGGACTAGATAAAGGAGAAGTAACCCTTGGTATGCTTCACCGAATATGTCCTCATCCTATTAATCCTTGCAGGGTGACCTTGACAGGCGAGGAGTTAAGGGAAGTTGTCCAGCAGGCTCTTCATCCTGATATGGAAAACTTGAGGGTGAAAGGTCTAGGGTTCCGTGGTGAGGTGATGGGGCGTATGGCGTTTAGTGGCGTTAGATTTGACACAGAGGCCATAAAAGACGGAACCGTTCAAGTGACTGATATATATGTGGGGGCTAAGCGGCTGAATGCAACAGACCGTGTAACAATCGGTACCGTTGATATGTTCACTTTTGGGAGGATGTATCCAAGCATCATCCGTGCAAAAGAAAAGAAATTTTTCCTTCCAGAGCTGCTTCGTGATGTGTTAGCACATTCATTTTCTAATAATTGACCTATTTTTCACACCCTTTCCATATACACACCATAAATTGATATGGGAAGGGAGCGTGACAATTATCTATGATTGAAATGACACCAATTACAATCGAAGGCCATACGTTTACAGCAATTACGGTGCGATTGCCAAAGACCAATTTTTTGGCGGTGACTAGTGATAAAGGTTATATCATGTGCGGTGCGCTTGATGTCGGCTTATTGAATGCCAAGCTAAAGGACCGTAAAATCATTGCAGGGCGGGCAGTTGGAGTGCGTACTATCGAGCAATTAATAGAGGCCCCTTTGGAATCCATTACGTATGAGGCGGAGAATGTTGGTATTACTGTGGGGATGTCTGGGAAAGATGCTTTGTTAAAAATGTTATAAAGGGTGGAGATGCTAGTTTCAGCCTTCTGCCTCCAATATATATACCATCGTCTTATACGGTGGTATTTTATTGTTGTAATAAACTTTTCAAAACTTTTTTTTATTTTATCAAGCTTTATCCCGGAATTTTTACTATAATAGGAAATATATAGATTTTGTCGAAATGTGAAGATAGGAGAAGTTATGAGACTATTACCTACAAAATCAATGAAACCGGGAATGGTGTTGGCCAGGTCGATCTACAATGATTCTGGAAGAGTACTGTTGAGTGAAGGGATCTCTGTCACTTCACGGATGATCACACGTTTGCAGCAATTGAATATTACGTATGTATATATAGAAGATGCCCGGACGAGCGGGATGGAAGTACCGACTATTATTTCGGACAAAACGCGTAAGGAAGCAATAAAGACGATTACAGATACCTTTAAATCTGTGGAACATGAAAAAGAGTTAAGTAAGTGGTTTGTCATGGACAAGTCTTCAAAAAGCATTAAATCACTTATTCAAAATCTTCTTTCAGACATGAAATCAAATGAAGAAGTATCTGCGCTTTTGACGGATGTATATGTACACGACAATTACGTGTTTACCCATTCGTTAAATGTAACACTTTACTCCCTATCCATTGGATTAAAGTTAGGGCTGTCCCAAAAAGATTTAGAAACACTTGGGCTTGGTGGTATTCTTCATGATATAGGAAAAATGTTGATACCCAATGAAATTCTCTTTAAGCCAGGTAAGCTTACAAGTGATGAATTTGCTGAAATGAAGCGGCATGCGACCTATGGATACGATATCCTTCGCAACATGCAGACCATACCTTTAATGGTTGCCCACTGTGCTTTCCAGCATCATGAGCGCCTAAACGGCAGTGGCTATCCTCGCGGCATTAAATCGGACGATATCCATCTGTTTGGTAAAATTCTTGCTGTAGCGGATGTTTTTGATGCAGTGACCTCCCACCGCATTTACCGGAGCGCGATGCTTCCACATGAAGGACTTGAAATTTTATATGCAGGATCGGGCACATTGTATGAACCTGAGATTATTGAAGCCTTCCGAAAATCGGTGGCCATCTATCCATATGGCTTAATGGTTACCTTGAATGATGGGAGAAAAGGACTTGTCGTTGGCCAAAATAAGGATCTTACTGAGCGACCTGTCATAAGGGTGGTAGAAGAAGAGGGAGAAGATCTGGAGACCCCTTATGATATAAATCTAAAAGATCATCTTAACTTAGCGATTGTGGACTGCGATTCCCTCGAAAAAATAGCAGCCGTTAGCTAATAGGAAAGACTAGAGAAAAAAGAAATATATTTCCTTTGTCCTATATGAGGATATATGGTATAGTGAACTCATAAAATAATATACTTCCCTTATCATACGATGAGGTAGAGGCTGCATAGCATAAGAGTAAAACTACTGGAGGTTGACACCTAAGATGGTAGAAAGAAAGGATGCTGTGCCGAAGCAATATGAGCGGTCAAACTCATGTTGCTGGGGTTATCTTGAATAAGGATAACACTGCCATTATGACCGGTACGGACGGTTTTTATAATGGAGGGCTACTGATCGGATGGAGGATAACACATTACATGGTAATGATAGTTATTTTCTATCATTACTTTTTATTTTGTTTTCTTTCAGCGCCTTCCATTGTTGTAACCCGTTTGAATCCTGTCAAACATATTACAGCTTATTGGGGGTTTTTTTTGTGGAAGGAACAATTTATTCTTTAATTCCTCCGGTGCTTGCGATCTTGATGGTTATTTTGACCAGAAGAGTATTGCTTTCACTAGGAGTAGGTATTCTGGCGGCAGCCTTAATGTTGGCGGATTTCAATCCGGTGACGATGGTTGTATTGATCTGGGATATGGTTTTAGGTCTGTTTTATTCAGTAGACGATAAAGAATTGAACCTGTGGAATATTTATATTCTTGTGTTCTTAATCATTTTAGGAATTATAACTGCATTTATTTCAATTACTGGTGGCAGCAGGGCATTTGCCGACTGGGCACAGACAAAAATCAAGACAAGAAGAGGATCGAAATTCCTAACTGCTATTTTAGGAATCGTAATTTTTATTGATGATTATTTTAACGCATTGGCAGTAGGTCAAATCAGTAGACCGGTAACGGATCGCTACAAAGTGTCACGTGCCAAATTAGCGTACTTGATTGATTCCACATCTGCACCGATTTGTGTCATTTCACCTGTTTCAAGTTGGGGTGCTGTTATTATCGGTATTATCGGAACGGATGTAATCGTTAGACAGAATATTAGTGACTTAACAGCAATCAGTGCTTTTATGCAAATCATACCAATGAACTTATACGTTTTTTCAGCATTAATCATGGTATTCTTGGTAAGTTATTTTAACTTCAATATTGGTCCAATGAGAAAGCATGAGCAACGTGCAATGGAGACTGGTGAATTATACGATCCAGAAAAAGAAGTACCTGGAGAATTATCAGACGAGCTTCCTACTAGCACAAAAGGAACGATTGGTAATCTTGTGTGGCCGATTGTAGCACTTTTTGTTGGTGTTATTGGAGCGATGATTTGGACAGGTGCTTCAGCAATTGAAGGAGATATCACGGTTTTAGGTATCTTTGAAAATACAGACCCGTCTGCAGCATTATTTTATGGTGGATTATTCGCTTTAGTAGTTTCTTTCATCTTACTTTTCGGTCAAATTTCTAAAGGTGGAGTATCAAACAATGTAGTGGGTCGCGGTTTAGTAGAAGGAACAAAATCCATGCTTCCTGCCATCTATATTCTATTATTTGCATGGACCATTGCAGGATTGATCGATGGTCTGGGAACTGGAACATATATTGCGGAACAAGTAGAAAACTCAAATATCAATATTGCCTTCTTGCCGGCAATCATTTTCGTCATTGCTGGTTTTACAGCTCTTGCAACAGGTACTTCATGGGGGACGTTCACGCTATTACTTCCTATTGCAGGACAGATAGCAGCTGCGACAGATGTAACCATTCTATTACCTGTTCTTGCAGCAGTATTGGCTGGAGCAGTATTCGGAGATCATTGTTCACCAATCTCCGATACAACAATCCTTTCTTCCACTGGTGCAGGATGTAACCATATTGACCATGTCCTAACACAGCTGCCGTATGCGTTAATTAGTGCAGGTGTCGCGATTGCAGGATATATCGTGCTAGGATTGACAGGAAGCACATTACTTGGTTTGCTAGTAGTTTTAGTGGCTTTTGTAATCATTGGCTTTAGTTTTAAAACAGTGAACACAGCAGAATAACAAAATAAATACTTTTCAAATAAAGTAAAAAACACCTCCTTTTTATCTACTTTTTACTAAGTGATAAAAAGAGAGGTGTTTTTTCTTTTGAAAAGATAAATGAATAAATATTCACATTGAAATCCAAGTGTATCAATATATACAGATTTTTATAGTCTGTAAATAGAATAAAAATACATTGTTGAGAATTGTCACATGATGTCGATTAATATAGCGTAAAAGTTTGTTTTGACATAGTCATAAAGTCTAGTTATACTATGTATAAATTATATTAAATAATCAGAAAAAATAAAACATTTAGACTCTTTTATCTATTTTTTGGTAAAAATAGAGTCTAAGTAGGGGGAGAAAGAGAATGGATAATCGACCGCAATGGGGGACAAGAGCAGGATTTATTTTAGCAGCGGTTGGATCGGCCATCGGGTTAGGAAACATTTGGCGTTTTCCAGCAACTGCGTATGAAAATGGAGGAGGAGCATTCTTTGTACCATATTTATTCGCTCTTCTGACAGCAGGGATTCCATTATTGATCCTTGAATTCACTATGGGTCATAAGTACCGAGGTTCTGCACCACTTTCTTATGCAAGAATGAACAAAAAGTCTGAATGGCTTGGCTGGTGGCAAGTTGGTATTGCATTTGTAATTTCTACTTATTATGCCGTCATCATTGCTTGGGCTATGTCCTACTCCGTGTTCTCGCTTAATCTAAAGTGGGGAGACGATACAGGCGGATTCCTGATTGGAGAATACCTTCAGGTTGCTGCGCCAGGGGAAATCGGGGGACTTGTTCCTTCTGTATTACTGCCATTAGTGATCGTTTGGGTTGTAACCCTGGGAATTCTCTTCAAAGGCGTTAAGAAAGGTGTAGAGGTAGCTAATAAAATTTTCATCCCTGCACTTGTCATATTATTCTTGATTATTGTTGTTCGCGCTTTGACTTTAGAAGGAGCAACAACAGGATTAAACGCATTCTTCAAACCGGACTGGAGCACAATTGCAGACGGTAAGGTTTGGGTAGCTGCATATGGACAGATTTTCTTCAGTTTATCCATTGCATTTGCCATCATGATCACATATTCCAGTTATCTTCCGAAAAAAGCGGATATTACAAATAACGCATTTATTACAGCTTTCAGTAACTCCGGATTCGAATTATTAGCAGGTATCGGTGTATTCAGTATTTTGGGATTCATGGCAGTACAGCAAGGAGTAGGAGTAGAGGATGTGGTAGCAGGCGGTGTTGGATTGGCATTCGTCGTGTTCCCACAGATTATAAATGAGTTCCCGGCATTTAAAGAATTGTTCGGATTCTTGTTCTTTGGATCTCTAGTTCTGGCTGGACTATCTTCACTGATTTCTATTGTTGAAACTTTTGTTGCAGGTGTGCAAGACAAATTTAAAGTATCCCGTACGAAAGCAGTTGCATTTGGTGGTGGATTGTCTGCAATTATCTCCATTCTTTTTGCGACAAAAGGCGGCTTGAATTTCCTTGATGTTGCAGATTACTTCATCAATCAATTCGGTGTGGCGCTTGCAGGTCTTGTTCAAGTAATTATCGTTGTCTATTTTGCAAGACAGCTTAAGACATTGCGTAACCATGCGAATGAAATCTCTGATATTAAATTAACGGGATTCCTTGGACAATGGTGGACTTGGTCCTTAGCAGTTATTACACCAATTGTACTTGGTTATATGATGATTGATCTTATTCGTACAAATATTGCGGAAGTATACGGAGATTATCCACGTATCTTCACGATTCAATATGGTCTAGTTGTCGCAGTACTTGCATTGCTCGTAGGTATTGCCTTCTCCCTTATTAAATGGAAAAAAGACACGTTGGAGCTTCCAGCTTCCTCGTCAAAGGAGGTCAATAAATAATGGAAACAAGTGCGATTATCATGATGGTTGTCGGAATTGTCATCATTTGGGGTGGCCTTGCTGGAAGTATCCTTTGGGCTATGAAGAAGAGTAAGGAAGCGTAAAGTTAAAAAGCTGTTGATCGAGTGTGAATTCTCGGTCAGCAGCTTTTTTATGGTTTCATGTGTCCGGTTGATTTCCGTTCTAGGCGCTTCGCTTGCCTGCGGGGGGGTCCGTGAGCCTCCTCAGGCTACGCCTTCCGGGGTCTCACCTGTCCCTTCCTCCCGCGGGCGTCTACGCGCCTTCCACTCCAATCAACAAGGTAATTTCACTTACCAAAAGGTTAAAGAAGAGTAACTAAACGAGTTAACTGAATTTGAATTATCGTTTCTTTAAAGGAATTTCTAGCTGTGTATTGGAGCAAATGGCGAAGACTCCTGCGGGGAAAGTAGCGACATTGTTGAGACCCCTGAAGCGTTGTGAAGAGGCTCAAGGTCGCCCCGCGGAAAGCGAAGCCATTTGCGGAAAGGAACAGCGGCGTTTAACCAAACTAATAAAGTTTTTATATCAAATCCTTAACGCTTTCTTCTATCCCCACGTTCCCAAGATTTTAGGTGTGGGAACGGGTCAAAAGACCATTCAGAATAGCCGTTGTCTTTGTACATGCCATAATGAAGATGTGGAGGGAATTTCCCTGCCGTTCCAGGCGGTCCATAACCAGAGCTGCCAACTGATCCGATAATTTGTCCTGGTTCTACTACCTGTCCTACTTCTAGGTCTTTAGCAAAGCCGTTTAAATGGGCAAAATAATGGTAGGTATTATTTATATCACGAATTCCAAGGCGCCAGCCGCCGAACTTGTTCCATCCTTTAATCTCAATGACACCATAACAAGTGGAACGAACTGGGACACCATAACTTGCAAAAATATCTGTACCCTCATGCATTCTTCTGCCACCCCAGCCGCGTGCATCTCCCCACGTATTTCGGTAGCTGAAATTAGACCGGATTGGCAGAGGAAAAGCATGTGTATCAAGCTTGAGGGTTTTATAAGTACTATAAAGTTTCATATGGTTCATAATAAGCCCGACCGTTTTATCGCGCTGATAATACTCCCACAAGGCAATTTTAATATTTTCCTTATCTGTACCATAAGACTGGAGATAATTAGCAAATGTAAACAATACATCTTCGTCATTTGTGGAATCAGCAACTCCATCCCCGTTTCCATCCATCCCCATTCCGCCAAAGAATTGGATGCTCATAGGGTTGCTATCCTGTGAATCAGGATTTAACGGACCCGCCCATACCTCAGGTTTGTAATAAATACCGATAACTCCTTTTGCCTTCGGAATATCTCGTCTTACTCTGCGAACATTTCTTTCATATTGATCAACAGCTGCGAAATAGTACCATGGAATTTGGGTGACAGATTGCATTCGGTTATATAGGTCCTGCCTTTTGGCATATATTTGTTCGTCTGTTAAGTTTGATTCTTCAGCAAAAGCATCTGCAGGAATCATACTAAATAGGATAATCACACACAAAAGTAGCCGTATCAAATCCTCACTCCTTCCTTTTCTTTCATTTCCTACTGTTAGTTTGGTAAGTTTTCTTCATTTCATAAATACTAATTCATGGAAGATTGTCTGGAGTATGTTCGTGGAAGGTTTTGGACTTGTTTCTTTACCAGATGTTTGATAAAGTGACAGGTGTGAATATGTCATTTTCCCTATACGATAAGATAGAATAGTGAAAATATACAGATAAATCATTGATGAAGTCATCTTGAAAAAAAGACAAGTTGGAGTTGATCATATGGCTAAAAAAGAGGAGTACATACGTAAACCAGATTGGCTGAAAATCAAGCTGAATACGAATGAAAACTATACAGGACTAAAGAAATTGATGAGAGAGCACAATCTCAACACAGTCTGTGAAGAGGCAAAATGCCCAAACATCCATGAATGCTGGGCTGTTAGACGTACAGCTACTTTCATGATTCTTGGTGCTGTCTGTACACGTGCTTGCCGTTTCTGTGCGGTCAAGACAGGCTTGCCAACAGAGCTTGATACACAAGAGCCGGAACGCGTAGCAGAGTCCGTAAAACTAATGAACTTAAAGCATGCTGTTATTACAGCGGTTGCCCGTGATGATCTAAAAGATGGCGGCGCTGCCATTTTTGCAGAAACGATTAGAGCGGTCCGCCGTGAAAACCCTTTTACTACGATTGAAGTATTACCTTCTGATATGGGTGGGGTTTATGAGAACATTGAAATGTTGATGGCAGCGAGACCGGACATTCTTAACCATAACATTGAAACAGTTCGCTCTTTAACGCCTCGAGTTCGTGCGAGAGCTACTTATGACCGTTCTCTTGAACTACTGCGTCGTGCAAAAGAATTACAACCTGACATTCCAACAAAATCAAGCATCATGATTGGACTTGGAGAAACCAAAGAAGAGATTATTGAAACAATGGATGATCTTCGTGCAAACAATGTGGACATTATGGCAATTGGTCAATACTTGCAGCCTTCTAAGAAACACATTAAGGTGCAGAAGTATTATCATCCTGATGAGTTTGCGGAGTTGAAGGAAATCGCAATGACGAAAGGTTTCAGTCATTGTGAAGCCGGTCCACTTGTCCGTTCTTCCTATCATGCTGATGAGCAAGTAAACGAAGCATCAAAAGCAAGACAAGCACAGGCATAACTAGTCAGCATTTTAAGATAATGAGAGCTCTGTAGCTGTTGATTGGAGCAAAAGGCGTAGACTCCTCGAAAATGCTACGCATTTTCTTCGTGCGATGTTTACGCTGTCGAAGCCTTCCTTGTCCTGCGGGGGGAGAAGCGACAATGTTGAGACCCCTGAAGCGTTGTGAGGAGGCTCAAGGTCGCCCCGCGGAAAGCGAAGCCTTTTGCGGAAATCAACAGCGGTGTTTAACTGAGCCAATATTTAAAAAGGTACAGCTTCACATTACGTGGCTGTACCTTTTTTGTTAGTCGTTTTTCATTTGTTTTCTAAACTCGCTTTTGTCTGACTCTTCGTTCATCTCACCGTCTGCTTCGCCGTTCCCGTTTTCGCCGGAATTCAGCTGTTTGCCTTGCGGAGATTTGAGCATTTCTTTTATAGTCGTTTCTAATATTTCATCCACCCTAGGACTTGTCACACCAAGGGAACGAAAACGTTCAATATCATGAATCATTTCTGGATTATCAGAAATGTAAACATGATAATAACGTGGAACGATGGATAATCCGGTTTTACTAACCTGATCGGCTGTTAGCTCGCGGTCTTCACTGTTTGTTTCATAGGCAATAAGTACTTCTTCATCCGTAACAAGTGTCGCAGAATCTTCTATTGCAGGTAACTGAACAACCATTTTGTTGATGATATTGGCAATTTCACCGTAATCCACGGCAGCGATATTCTCATTGTAGCGCTGAGAATTTCTCACCGGCTCAGCTTGGTCTCGAACATAACCGAAGCGAGTTTGATCATGGTTATTGCTGTCTCTTACATCATACATATCGTAACGGTGTCCTGTATTTGTATTCATTGGCTGCCCATCACGCCCGTATATGGCGCTTCTGGCTTGGCGTTCCTCTGGTGTAGGGTCAAAAGAACAGGCTGAAGTGATTGCAGTAACTAAACTGCATGCCGCAAGAATTTTTATTGTTTTCCTCAATGGAAACACCTCCTTACGTATAGGATTGCCCGTTGATAAAAATTTTGACTTAGAAATTAGTGGAGAATGGTCTATAATGTAGATAAGAGCGGAAATGGAGGAGCGGAAAATGATTTGTATTGGAAACCATTGTTACGAACTGTTGGAAGAAAATCGAAACGGTTTCAACGAAGAAACCTTTCGCGCGAGATATATTGATGTTTTGAACAAATACGACTATATTGTCGGTGACTGGGGTTATAACCAATTGCGTTTGCGAGGATTTTTCGAAGACCAAAATCATAAATCCACCCATGACACAAAGATCAGCACCCTTCCTGACTACATTTTAGAGTACTGTAATTTCGGCTGTGCTTACTTTGTACTAAAAAAAGTGAAAAAACCTGCAGCTGAGGCGAAGTGATTGTTGCAAAAAGGACCCCATCAAAAGCTGCTGGGGTCCTTTTCCTAGTATTTATCAGTCTTTCTCATTCCCATATGGATGCTCTTCGTTCATATTCTTGTCATTATGGGTGGGATGGGCACCAGGATGCTGTCTGGGGATATCCTGATGAAGGTTTTTATTTTCATAATTAAATGCACTATAATAACGCTGACCTTCACGCCAAGGAGTGCTTTTGTTTTCCACCGGTGTTTCTTTACCGCGGGGAGAACCATAAGGACCTTCAGGTAATGTTTCAGGTATCAAATAATTTCGCTGGGTTTCCACATTAGAGAAATCAGTATAGTGCTCTGCTTCTTTATCCTTTTCATCGATAAACATGAAAAAATCCCCTTTGTCTTAGAGTAAGATTAGTTTTACCGAGACAATAAGGGATTATTAAGAATTTCAAGTGTTTAGATTACCTCATACAAAAAAGAACGTAATTCTGCTGCATCTTCTTCAGATAACTGGTAAGCATGCTCAAGATAGCCTGGCTCATCCAAGTCATCACTGCCGATGATGGCAAAACGGTTGCCTTGGATATCGAGTACTAGACTTTTTCCATAATAGCGATCGGATTTCACTATTGCCAAGTCAAAGCGACTATTTTCTCCCATAAAGCTCACAAAACGGGTTTTGGTATCGACTGTATCGTCATATAAAAAGAATTTTTCCCCCATATTGAAACCTCCTTCTTGCATCTTTTTCTAGTATAACAAATACAACGTCTTTCTTGTTATCGGATATTATCAATTATATCTACACTGTGCAAGAAATGGGACAATTTTCTTATTTTTTGTGATAAAATAAAAGAAATATAACTTGCTGATTTTTGTCTAGAGAGAAGGGAGCCACTTCATGGGGCGAAGCTGGAATCGCATAAAGAGATACTATAATAAGAATGGCTCACATCTAGTAAAAATAATGCTTCCGTCCAAATATCTGCGTTATTATCCGCCGATTTTTATTTTGAGGA
This sequence comes from Bacillus sp. RO2, assembly GCF_012911845.1. Lineage (GTDB taxonomy): Bacteria > Bacillota > Bacilli > Bacillales > Bacillaceae_I > Sutcliffiella_A. The sequence goes on from NZ_JAAXCU010000057.1 coordinate 279,472, forward strand.
ATCCGATTGAACAACGAGTGAAGCATACTTTAAAAAAAGGGTTTCAGGTAGCGGTGATTTCATTTTATTTTCCTGACTTGGAGAATATCATTTCAAAAATAGGCAGGCGTAAATATTTATCGTGTCGAGAAGCTATCAAAGCGCAGCTTAGAAAAGTCATTGGGCAAACATTTGTTGATGAAGAAATTGTTTGTTTACATGAACAGTATAGTGATGGAATTTCTTTGTTATTGAAAGTGGATGCAAGATTTCACAGTACAACGGAACTTGAGGATAGACTTGCTAAAGTTAAGACGGTAATAGAAAGACGAAAGTATAAACAGTTGGATAACCAGCATTTGTGTGTCCAATCTGGTTATGTTTTCTTGGAGTCAGGGGAGTACTCGTTGTCTGAATGCATGCTTAAAGCTCATGTGCAGGCAATGGCCATGGCCGAGAAACAAGATAAATTACAGTACCAGCAATTAAAGTTTCAAATAAATCAAATCATTGCTTTTAAAGATATTACGCTTTTGGCCCAACCAATAATTGATGTGTCTAAAGGCGGCATCAAGGCGTGGGAGTTGCTGACTCGCGGCCCTAAAGGGTCATTGATGGAAAACCCTTTGCAGCTATTTTCCATCGCCAAACAGACTAATAGGTTATTTTTGCTGGAATTACTCATATTAGAAAAGGCATTTCAACTAATTTATCAGTGCAAAATGAAGGAAGCAATTTTTATCAATTTTACTCCTACCACTTTAAACGAGGTAGAGTTGATTGAAAAGATGCTGGTTCTGTTGAAAAAGTATCCGGAGATTATTCCACAGAATATAGCTATTGAGGTGACAGAGCAAGATTCTATCGATGGGTTGAAGAATTTTGAGCGAAACATTGTTGCGCTCAGGGAGCTAGGCTTTCAAATTGCCGTCGATGATACGGGTGCCGGTTATGCGAGCTTTCATACCATCAATAGAATTATGCCTGATATCATAAAAATTGATCGTTCTGTTATTCAAGATATTGATAAAAATATGGTCAAAGAAAAAATGCTGCAGGGACTTTTGTTAATAGCAAATGAGACAGGATCACTTGTGGTTGCAGAAGGAATTGAGCGTCCCGAAGAGGTTCAGATTCTTTCCAAACATAAAGTGGACATGGCGCAAGGTTATTTTTACGCCAGGCCAAAACTGTTGCAACCGATAACATAACAACAGCCAAGATTACATACAAAGGAGAAATTAAAATGTACTTTGTGGATCGAGAAAAAATAGAGCATACGTTACTTTATATTGAAGACAATATAGCCTTATATCAAAAGCATGACTCTTGGAATTCTTCCATCGAAAAGAAGGCGCTTGAGCGTGTTGCGGTAGCAATCATTGAAGGCATACTGGATGTGGGTAATGCAATGATTGACGGCTTTATCATGCGTGACCCTGGTAGCTATGAGGACATCATTGACATCCTTGAGGATGAAAAAGTAGTGACAGGTGACATGGCCCAGCACTTAAAGAGACTTGTACGACTCCGAAAAACACTAGTACAAGAATATCTTCTGATTTCTCACGAAGAGGTGGAAACGTGTTTAACGGATGTACAGGAGACAGTTGTTGGTTTCTGTGGTGCTGTCCGCGTATATTTGGAAAATGAATTAGGCCCTGTTTCGGCTTTTAGAAATTAACGCTGAGTTGAGAACGCTTTCTTTTATGGGAGCGTTCTTTCTTGCTTTTATCGGGCTAGTAAATTGTGCTAACATGAACAGGTTGAAAGAAACCTAAACTAATGAAATGACTATAGTGGAGTGTGAAGATAGATGAAAAAGTACCAAGGATATTTAATTGACCTTGACGGAACGATGTATCGTGGAAAAGAAAAGATTGAAGAGGCAAGCCATTTTGTAAAAGCTTTATATGATAAAAAGATTCCATATCTTTTTGTAACGAATAATTCCTCTAGAACACCACAACAGGTTGCCCAAAAATTAAGAGACTTTGGCATACCGACTTTAGATGAACAAGTTTTTACAACAAGCAATGCCACGGCCAATTATATTTATGATTTCAAGCCTGAGGCGAAAATATATGTAATCGGCGAGGAAGGAATTAGAACCGCATTGCTGGAGAAAGGGTTCGAATTGGTTGATGAGGGTGCTGACGTGGTAGTAAGCGGAATCGACCGATCCATCAGTTATGAAAAGTTGGCACTGGGTGCAATTAATATTCGTAATGGAGCGCGATTCATTTCCACTAACGGTGATATTGCCATTCCTACGGAGAGAGGGCTACTTCCTGGAAACGGATCGTTGACTTCTGTTTTGACGGTTTCAACGGAAACACAACCGACCTTTATCGGTAAACCAGAAAAAGTCATCATGGAGCAGGCCCTGAAAGTGTTGGGGGTGCCTCGTGAAGAAACGCTGATGGTGGGAGATAATTATCATACAGATATTAAGGCTGGGATGAATGCAGGGATGGATACGTTGCTTGTGCATACAGGTGTGACGACAAAGGCGCATTTAGAAACGTATGAGGAGCAGCCGACCTATACAGTGGATTCGTTGGAAGAGTGGATAGAAAGAATATAAGAAATCTTATTATGATGAAGGACGTCAAAAAACCAGGCAGCGAGCTACTTAGTTCGGCTTCCTGGTTTTTATTGTCTATTCGTTCATTCTGTATTTGCTGCTCGATGTGCCAAACGGCTTGATGCTGCAGCAGCGATAGCTCCGACGATATCATCGAGGAAGGTATGAACTTTTCTAGAGCTCTTGTCATTTAGGTGTTCGAGTATGCCTGGCTTCAATTTATCAATGTATCCGTAGTTCGTGAAGCCGATGGAGCCGTATACGTTTACAATGGATAATGCCAATACCTCATCCACTCCATACAATCCTTCATCATCACGCAATATTCTTAAGAGAGGCTCTTGTATTTTTCCTTGCTCCGCCAATATGTCTAATTCAATTGCTGTAAGGACGGTATTTTGAACTTCACGCTTAGAAAGAACGCGATCCACATTCTCCAGACACTCGGACCGCTCAAGGGAAGGATGATACTTCGACTGCAAGAAATACACCAACTCCGCAATATCATCCATCGTCACCCCGCGCTCCTCCAATAACTCCCGTGCCTTCTTCTCCACATCATCCATACTCTCAAAATTCTTCATACAACTCACCCATCTTTTATAATATAGTCGAGGGGGATTTAGGTCCCTCTTTAGTACTTTAGAGCGGTGAGGGTCAGACCCCTCTTTAATTCTTTGCCTCTTTAACGCTTTAGAACAATGAGGGTCAGACCCCTTTTATTCCTTTTTTTTCTTTATCTTCCCTTTATGCCCTAATTTGGTGGAATTAATAGCTTTTGGTGTGATTTATCTGTGTGGTGGTGGCGTTTTGGCCATTTTAGGGAGATGGCTATTATTTGTAACAAGTTTTCTCTGTTTTCTTCATATAGTTGGTACTAGGGAGAAGGAGGGAACAGAGTTGAAGCAGATTATTTATGATCAATATGAGTTAAGGGTGGAAAGGAAGCAAAGGGTACGACAGTTTGATGCTTTTTGGTCTAATCGCGTACTTTATATCATGGTACCTGTTGCTCACTTGGAAGCAGAAGAAATTGATGAGCTTCAAAAGATAAGTGACTATATGATACGCACGCATAAAGATATATATGTTAGTTCTTTTGTGAAAAATAAGAATGATACCTATACAACGGAGATAGATGGCCGGCAGATCGCCCTTTTCCGGATGCCGTATGATTACAGTTCAAGGAAATTAGTTGTCGGTAAAGAACTGGCTGCCTTTCATACAAATGCTAGAAGTTATCCTGCAAAAATGACAGCTATTAATCGAATCGGTCAATGGAAAAGCTTATGGGTAAAAAGGATCGACCAAATGGAGAGCTTTTTTAGAGAAAAGGTAAGAAGCAATCCAGTTGATGTTTTTGATACCCAGTTTGTAGAATCCTTTCCTTACTATTTAGGATTAACCGAAAATGCCATTCAGTATCTAGTGGACACAGAGCTTGATGATAGTCCGATGATGAATGATGCCGCTACGCTCTGCCACCACCGCTTCACAGATCTCACTTGGCAGCAGGCGCAATGGATGAAGCTCCCAACAGATTGGATTTTTGATCATGCAAGCAGAGACCTATCGGAATGGATAAGGGTAGAATGCCGCAAAGGAAAAGACATGAACCCAACGAAGATCCAAACTTTTTTACAAGACTATGAAAGGGTATCGCCGCTATCAAGCTTTTCATGGCGACTACTGTATGCAAGATTGACATTTCCCATTCACTACTTTGAATGTGTAGAGGACTATTATACGAGCGGACCTGTTGCTGATAAAAAATGGCATGAGGACCGGATGAAAGCAATACTGCATTCTTCCACTCACTATGAACAGCTTCTGGGAAATTTCTATGATCTCGCAGGTGTGCCTGCTAAAAACTATGGAATCCCAGTATTAGATTGGGTGAAAAAATAAGCGCTTGCCCTATATTTGTATGTTTTGGAAAAGCTATGAGTGATAAAATAACAGATAGCTTGAGTAACTATTCCAGACAACAAGATGTAGGGAGAGAAACAGATGAAAAGGCCGTATGTGTTTATCACAAGAAAACTTAAAGAAGAAGTATTCACCCCTCTTATGGAGATTGCAGATGTAAAGATGTGGGACAGTGAAAGCGAGCCTGTTCCAAGGGAGATGTTGATGAAAGAAGCTAAAAAAGCAACGGCTCTTTTGACGATGCTTTCAGATAAAGTAGATGAAGAATTGTTAGAGCAAGCGCCAAACCTAAAGGTCGTGGCTAACCTTGCAGTTGGATATGACAATATTGACATAAAGGCTGCATCACATAGAGGTGTGACTGTTTGCAACACACCTGATGTGCTGACAGAAACGACTGCAGACCTTACTTTTGCGTTGATGCTAGCAACTGCAAGAAGAATTACGGAAGCTCAAGGTTTTGTAAAAGAGGGGCACTGGCAAAGCTGGAGTCCCTTCCTGCTTGCAGGTGCCGATGTGCATCATAAAACAATTGGGATCGTCGGCATGGGCAAAATAGGACAAGCTGTTGCTAGAAGGGCTAGTGGCTTTGGTATGGAGATTCTCTACCATAATAGAAATCGCCATATGGAAGCTGAACAGGAGCTAGGGGCGGCATACCGAAGCTTTGAACAGTTGTTAAAGGAATCAGATTATGTCGTCTGCTTAACACCGTTAACAGATGATACGAGGCATCTGTTTAATCAAGACGCATTCACGCGTATGAAGAATTCTGCCTTCTTCATTAATGTAGGGAGGGGGCAGGTGGTGGATGAGGAAGCGCTTATCGCCGCTTTAAATCACAATGAAATTGCCGGAGCCGGATTGGACGTTTTCTATGAGGAACCTATAGGAGCCGAGCATCCGTTGCTTCAATTTCCTCAAGTGGTCGCAATTCCTCATATTGGAAGCGCAAGTGTAGAAACCAGGACAACAATGATAAAGCTATGCAGAGATAATATTGTCGCAGTATTACAAGGAAATCAAGTGAAGACAAAGGTCTGCTGAGGACTGGATTCTTTTCTCTACAAAGAAGTGTGGAGAAGAGATCCGGTCCCTTATTTTTTTCTTGTTACTCCCCCAACAAGTTAAGCGCTTACAAGTAAAAACCGCAAAAATCTCCCCTTGTCAAGCACACAAAACCCCTCTATAATGTCCATTATATAAACACAAATGTACACGCAGGAAAGACATAAAGAAAAAATGAGGGAGTTTCTTTAGTGCTTTAGAGGAGTGAGGGTCAGACCCCTCTTTAATCCTTTACCGCACTGAGGGTCAGACCCCTTAAAGGGGAGTGGAGCGCAGTGAAGGTGATTTCGGTTGGTTTGTTGGGGTTGGGTACGGTTGGTTGTGGTGTGGTGAAGATTGTGGAAGGTCATCAGGATAAGTTGATGCATCAGGTGGGTTGTCCGGTGCGGGTGAAGAAGGCGCTTGTGAAGGATTTGCATAAGGAGCGGTTGGTGGATTTGAATCCTGAGTTGTTGACTTTGCATGCAGAAGAGGTGCTGGATGACCCTGAAATTGACGTGGTCATTGAAGTAATGGGAGGAGTCGAAGAGACTCGTCATCATATATTAAGGGCGCTGCATAACAAGAAACATGTTGTTACTGCAAATAAAGATTTAATGGCCGTTTATGGATCAGAGCTGTTAGCAGCAGCTGCCCAGAACAATTGTGACCTGTTTTACGAGGCTAGTGTGGCAGGTGGGATTCCTATTCTTAGAGGTTTAGTAGATGGGCTTGCCTCAGATAGAATTACGAAAATGATGGGAATTGTGAACGGAACGACCAATTTCATCCTTACAAAAATGAACAATGAAGGTTCTTCCTATGAGGAAGTGCTAAAAGAAGCACAGGAACTTGGATTTGCAGAAGCCGATCCGACAGCGGATGTGGAAGGAATTGATGCGGCAAGGAAAATGGCCATCCTCTCGACGCTTGGGTTTTCCATGAATATCGAACTCAAAGATGTCCAGGTAAGAGGAATTAGTTCCGTCTCTGAAGAGGATCTGAACTATAGCAAAAAACTTGGGTACACAATTAAACTAATTGGCATCGCACATCGTGAAAAGGAAAAAGTCGAGGTCAGCGTTCAGCCGACTCTTCTCCCGCATGCTCATCCATTAGCGAGTGTGCAAAACGAATACAATGCGGTGTATGTGTATGGCGAAGCGGTAGGAGAAACGATGTTTTACGGACCAGGTGCAGGCAGTTTGCCTACAGCAACAGCGGTTGTCTCCGACCTTGTCGGAGTGATGAAAAATATGCGCCTTGGTGTGAATGGCAAAAGCATGGTATCCCCTCAGTTCCCAAAGACACTCAAAGAAAAAGAAGAAATTCAAGCAAAACACTTCCTCCGTGTGCATGTACAAGATGAAGTAGGAGTACTCTCTCACATTACTAATCTATTTTCGCAAAAGGGTGTCAGCTTTGAAAAAATCCTGCAACTTCCTCTAAAAGAAGAGGCGTTGGCAGAAGTGGTGGTCGTGACGCATCACGCATCTCTAGAGCGCTATGACAATCTACTTCAAGAGCTGGCAGATATGAAATATGTGAAAGAAATAAAAAGCAGTTATCGGGTAGAAGGGGAAGTGGCAGTATGATGTGGAGAGGACTAGTCAAAGAATATAGTAGATTTCTACCAGTTAGTGAACAAACACCAAACGTCTCCCTTCAAGAAGGGCACACGCCACTGCTGTTTCTTGAAAACCTTTCTGAACAACTTGGAGTGGAGTTGCATGTAAAAGTGGAGGGGGCCAATCCAACCGGCTCCTTCAAGGACAGAGGAATGGCCTTAGCCGTTGCAAAGGCAAAAGAAGAAGGCAGTACAACAGTTGTCTGTGCGTCTACGGGTAACACTTCAGCTTCTGCAGCAGCCTATGCTGCAAGAGCGGGTTTGAAATGCATTGTCGTAATTCCAGACGGAAAAATTGCGCAAGGAAAGCTTGCACAGGCCGTCATGTATGGAGCAGAGATTTATTCATTGGACGGAAATTTTGATGAAGCTTTGCAAATGGTTCGTCAATTATCAGAGGAGCTTCCAATCACGCTCGTAAACTCCCTTAATCCATATAGAATTGAAGGACAAAAAACGGCTGCATTTGAAGTGTGCGATCAGCTTGGAAAAGCACCAGATGTCCTTGCCCTGCCTGTCGGAAATGCAGGGAACATCACCGCATATTGGCGAGGTTTTCAAGAATATCATCAAGACAAAGGAACTGGATTACCTGAAATGCGTGGATTTGAAGCGGAGGGAGCAGCGGCAATTGTCCAAAACCGGGTCATTTCTAACCCGGAAACAATCGCAACAGCCATTCGAATCGGAAATCCTGCCAGTTGGGAGTATGCGGTTCGGGCAGCAGAGGAGTCAAAAGGAAAAATAGACTTTGTTACAGATGAAGAAATGCTGTATGCCTATAAACTACTTGCTCAAACAGAAGGAGTGTTTGCAGAACCAGCATCCAGTGCATCCGTTGCTGGAGTTATCAAACAGCTAAAAACAGGAGAACTCGCAAAAGGTAAGCAGGTGGTTGCGGTATTGACTGGAAATGGTTTGAAGGACCCGGTAACAGCTACGAGTTATGCCGATGTAAACGTACAAAAGATTCCCAACGACTATTCCCAACTCGTCAAATCGTTCGTAGGAGTAACAGTATGAACGGATATAGAGATGGTTTTGTGATTAAAGTACCCGGAAGCTCTGCCAATCTTGGGCCAGGGTTTGACTCTATCGGAATGGCGGTAAACAAATACGTTACCCTTTTTGTCAATTATTCAGACGAATGGAAGTTTACGAGTGTTCCTCCTCTCTCCATTAAAAAGGAGGAAAACATCCTCTACACCGTCTGTCAAGAATTGCAGAAGCTATGGAATGTAGAAGCTCCTCCTGCGCACGTTTTGACCATGAGTGATATTCCGCTCGCAAGAGGTCTTGGCAGCAGTGCAGCAGCTATTGTAGGAGCCATTGAAATCATGAATGTACTATGTGAGAAAAATCTTAGTCCTGATGAAAAACTGCAGCTTGCAGCAAAGTTTGAAGGTCATGCGGATAACGTCGCAGCATCTCTTTATGGGGGACTTGTTGTATCTACCTATCAAAATAATAAATGGGAGTATGTAAAGCTTCCGGTAGATGACCTGGAAATGGTGGCAGTCATCCCAGAATTTGAAGCAAAAACAAAGGAATCAAGAGGATTATTGCCAGACAGACTTTCATTTAGTGAGGCAGTGACTGGGAGTAGCCATGCCAATGTCATGCTCGGGGCGTTTATGCTTAAAAATTGGGATCTTGTCGGCAAGATGATGGAAAGTGATATTTTCCACGAGCCTTACCGCCAAAAGTTGTTTCCTAATTTTCAACAACTAAAGGAGAGAGCAGGGGAGGCAGGTGCGTTTGGTGTGACAATCAGCGGAGCCGGACCTACTGTCATCTGCTTTTGTGAAAAAGGAAAAGGGAGAAAAGTCGTTAGCACGCTGTCCTCGGAATTCCCACAGCATAGAGTGGAGCTTTTGCAAGTAAGTAAAGCAGGCAGCGAGGTGCATTCCAATCATTTATGTAAAGTGTCATCGATATAAAAAACCGGCAAGCTGACTAGAAATGTCCGCTTGCCGGTTTTGTTTAAATGTCAGGACTATAATACACAGCTGTTAATTTCCGCACTGGGCTTCGCTTTCCACGGGGTGCTTGCGGAGCCTCCTCGGCTATGCCTGTGGGGTCTCCTCTAAGCTCTACCTCCCGTAGGACTCTACGCCCTATGCTCCAATCAACACCTACAAATCCCTTAACTTTAGAATACTTGCTCTACTTCAATGATGCCTGGTACTTCTTCCAGTAATGCACGCTCAATACCAGCTTTCAACGTGATAGTGGAACTTGGGCAAGAACCGCATGCACCTAATAGACGCAACTTTACGATGCCGTCTTCCACATCTACTAATTCACAGTCCCCTCCGTCACGAAGAAGAAATGGACGTAATTTATCTAGTACTTCCTGAACTTGCGCATTGATTTCCGGGTTAGACATAGTTATCGCTCCTTTCCTTACATAATTCTATTATAAAGAAAACCTCTCAAAAAATCTATTGCTCTGCATTGGGTCTTTTTAGGAAATCGAAATTAATTCCATGAAAAAGTAAGCGTTTTACGATAAAATAAAGAAAAAGTTATAAATATTGGGGGATATCGGCTTATGAAGAAAAAGGTAGAAATTTGTGTGTATGGTGCAGAGGTGCTTTGCCCTAGCTGTGTTAACCTTCCATCATCTAAAGAAACCTACGAATGGTTAGAAGCTGCAGTAGCAAGAAAATATCCAAATCAAGAATTCTCCATCTCTTATATAGATATTTATAATACGGAAGATTGTGACGGTGAAAAGAGAGAATTTGCCGCTAGAGTCGTGGAAGAAGATATGTTTTATCCCGTTGTGGTCATTGAAGGGGAGATTGTGGGAGAAGGCAATCCGAAGTTGAAAACCATTTATTCTGAGATGGAGAAGTATGGATACGCGGCATCATAAAAAATGATCCCCAAGAGTCAAAGCGACTTTTGGGGATATTTTTTAGCCATTATGATATTTATACATCCAAAGAATACCGGATTTTAATAAACGCGCCACTCGGCCAGTTAACGGTCTTTCATTTACCAAGCCGAATCCATGCTTTTTGCCAAGAGAGCCTAATACTCCTTTTAGCTTGATGGCAGGGAATTCTTCTGGTGGAGCTTCGCCATTCCAGCGCTTCAATAACACTTGGACAATCTGTTCAGCTTGTCCTTCTGCTAATTGAGCACTTGGTGCGTGAGGGAGGCTTGCACAATCCCCAACTACATAAACATTTTCATGTCCTGGTATGTTATGCTGTTTTGTCAGAACTACGCGACCTTGTCCATCTTTTTCGACATCTAGCTCACGAACTACTTTGTTTGGCTGTATTCCTGCAGTCCAAACGATTACATCACAATGTACCGGTTCGTCATGGTTGTAAAGGGTATTTTCCTCTACACGAGTGATGTTTGAGCCATTCACTACTTCCACTCCATGCGTCTCAAACCAGTTTTGTACATATTTACTCAGTCTTTCAGGGAAGCTCGAAAGAATGATATTACCGCGGTCGAATAGTTTAATGGTCAAGTCCGGGCGGCTTTCACGAAGCTCACTCGCAATCTCAACCCCACTCAATCCACCACCGACAATAGCAACCACTTTATTAGCCGGTAAGTCGTTTAAAGCTTGGTAAGCCTTTCTGGACTTATTAATGGTCTGGATACTGTACGTGTGTTCTTCTGCACCTGGAATATCATGGTACTTGTCCTCGCAGCCAAGGCCGATGATGAGATCATCAAACGAAAGCGTGCTCCCATCTTCAAAGTGTACAACTTTCTCTTCCATATCGACATTGGAAACTTCCCCATATTTAACAGAGAGTCTTTCGTGTTCTGGAAAAGTTACACGGACATGATGGTCTGAAATCGTTCCCGCAGCCAGTGCATAAAATTCTGTTTTCAAACTATGATATGGAGCTCTGTCCACCAATACAATTTCGATATCTGATGGTAATTGATTAGGAAGAAGTCGATGTAAAACGCGCATACCGCCGTAGCCTGCGCCAAGCACAACAAGTTTTTTCATAGCAGCTAAACCCCTTTTTAAGCGAATAGAATCAAAAGTATAATAAAGTAGACCCTTTGAAGGTAATAGTAAGAAGAAAGATAAAACTAGTATTCTAGGAAAACTTATATGTGAAAGAAAACACAAATTGTAATACAATTGCGCTTTCATTTTGAAAATGTATAACACGTTTAAATAAAATAACATTAAAAGTATATCGAAATTATGACAAAATAACAACATTCTTTCGGAAAAATGTTGAGTTAAGTCGATTAATATCAACACTTTATAGAGAAACTTCATAATTGACGTTTTAAGGAAAAAAAGGTAGCATGGAAGTGCAATAGAGGGGTGAAATTAGTGAAGCCAATCATCGAATTTTGTATAAGTAATTTAGCCAGTGGCTCACAAAGAGCGAGAGAAGTGTTGGAAAAAGATCCAAATTTGGATATTGTGGAATACGGCTGCCTAGGATATTGTGGCAAATGCTTTGACACACTTTTTGCTCTCGTTAACGGAGATGTTGTGGCAGGAGAGTCTCCAGAACAACTGGTAGACAACATATATATTTATCTGGAAGAGAACCCAATGTTCTAATTAAAAAAAGAGCATGGAGCCCACATTGGGGAACCATGCTCTTTTTATATTGTACTGGTATGTACTTCATCCAACCTAGCTACTTACCTTCAATTTAGAGGATCTGCGTATCTCATACCAACGGTCCCTTGCTTTTTCAACAAGGCGTTGTTCGTTGTCTTTATGCTTGTGCCCAATGACCATCTGGAAATATCGAATGGCTTGACGTTCCAAGTTTAAACGGCAATTAAGGTCACCTACTAAGTAAAGCAATTTTATTTCAGACATCCCCTTTTCTTCATAGTCCCCTAGTGTATAGGAAAGTTCAAACTGCTCTACAGCAAGCTTTAGAAATCTCTGCTCCTGCGTATTACTTTGTTCAATGGTGCGATATATCCAAGCAAGTCGAAGATAGAGACCTGCCATGACTATGGGTTTTTCTTTTTTTATAATCCCCGAATAGATACCTAATTTATATGAGTTTATAGCAGTTTCGACAGATCGCTTCTGTCCGTAGTTTTTATAGTTCCAATGCTTTTGTATCTTTGTTTGGATGGCGAAATGTGCTTCTTTCGTCAATTTAGGGTTGAATTCGTCTGAAACCGCATATCCACAATGTGGACAAACAGAAACGTAATAAAGGAGAGGGTTGGTCTCTAATGACTGGTAAGTTGAACAAAAATCCGAATCATGGGTTAAAGGACGGATATAACGGGATTTTATTTTAAACGTGCTATATTCATGTTTACAATTTTCACACAAGATATTTCGGCTATAGTATTGTTCCATTTTTGTCACCTTCTCTTAACTCTCTTGACAATATAATACAAAAGTACCACAAGGGAAAGGTGGAGACAACTTAAATGAATCAAAATACCTATAAAAAGCGATGTGTTTTTTTCATTGCCTATACATTATTTAGCTATTCTTGGGTAATTTATTTAAGAACACACAGATAGGAAAACGGTTTTTTAATGGTTGTAACATATTGACAAAAAAAAGTTCTTTCAAACGCTTTCATTTCGTAGTAAAGTGGTACTGTGATAGTTAGATGTCTGACGACAAACAACTTGCAGAAATTTCTAATAGAGGTGAATATTATGAATAATATCCTTTGGGGTTTAATGGGAATCGCAGTTATCTTTGCAATCGCATTCCTACTTTCGGAAAACAAACGAAAGATCAAGATTCGTACTATTTTAGGCGGATTGGCTATCCAATTGCTATTCGCATTTATCGTATTGAAGTGGGAGTTAGGAAGAACAGCTTTTCTTGGCTTAACTGAACTTGTACAAAATATTATCAATTACGCGAATGAGGGAATTGGTTTCCTTTTCGGACCGGTACTAGGTAATCCTGGTTCTGAAGCAACAGGATTTGTATTCGCATTCCATGTATTAACGATTATCATTTTCTTCTCTGCATTAATTTCCGTTCTTTATTATTTAGGTATTATGCAAGTAGTTATCCGTTTCTTAGGTGGAGGTCTTGCGAAGCTTTTAGGAACAAGTAAGACAGAATCTTTATCTGCTTCCGCTAACATCTTTGTTGGACAAACAGAAGCACCTTTAGTAATTCGTCCTTATATCGCGGGAATGACTAAATCTGAGTTGTTTGCTGTTATGACAGGTGGACTTGCATCTGTAGCAGGTTCTGTATTGTTCGGTTATGCTGCACTTGGAATTCCTTTAGAGTATTTATTGGCAGCAAGTTTCATGGCGGCACCTGGTGGATTAATCATGGCAAAAATGCTTATTCCTGAAACGGAAGAGCCAAAAAACGATACTAATGCCCAAATTGGTGAGTCTGAAGAAGACAGAGCAACCAACGTAATTGATGCTGCTGCTCGCGGGGCATCTGACGGTTTAAAACTTGCACTTAACGTTGGTGCAATGCTACTTGCATTCATCGCTTTAATTGCTCTTATCAATGGAATCTTAGGTGGAATCGGTGGTTGGTTCGGTGCTGAAAACTTCTCACTTGACTACATTCTTGGTTATCTATTTGCACCACTTGCCTTCGTTATCGGTATTCCTTGGAGTGAAGCCGTTGCGGCAGGTAACTTGATTGGTCAAAAGCTTGTATTAAATGAGTTCGTAGCTTACTCTACATTCTCTGCACAGATTGATATGTTCAGCGAAAAATCTGTAGCTGTTATCGCATTCGCACTTTGCGGATTTGCTAACCTATCTTCCTTGGCAATCCTATTAGGTGGACTTGGAAACTTAGCTCCAAGCCGTCGTCCTGATATCGCACGTTTAGGATTCCGCGCAATCATTGCAGGTACGCTTTCTAACTTGTTAAGTGCTGCAATTGCGGGTATGTTCTTGTTCTAAAACGATAGAAAAATCCACTCGCCGGTGTCCTGGTGTGTGGATTTTTTGTTGTCGGATAAGTATAAAGACCTGTGAGAGAAGAATTCTAAGCGAGCGCAGTCTTTATAAAATGTACAATCGCCCAAACCAGAAAAACCCATGTTTTCGTGCTTCCACTGAAGCAAACGATACATGGGTTTTTCATATAAAACGGGGGATATTTCTATTGTGTTCAGACTTTTATGTATTTATACTTGAAGAAATAAATTATTTTTGGAGGAAAAGTAAACATGCGCTCCTTTCAATTCACCAAGATGCACGGACTAGGGAACAATTATATATATGTTAATATGTTTGAGGAAAACTTAAAGGAAGATGAATTATCCAGCCTTGCCATAAGAGTTGCAAATATCCATATCGGCATCGGATCTGATGGAATGATTTTGATCTGCCCATCTGAGAAAGCACCAGTAAAAATGCGAATCTTTAATAACGACGGATCCGAAGGAAAAAATTGTGGGAATGGTCTTCGTTGTGTGGCGAAATATGCTTACGAGCATGGAATCGTCCAAACAGAAACTTTTAAAATTGAAACACTTTCTGGACTAGTGGAAGCTGAAGTTGAATTAGCAGGTGGCCAGGTTACCTCTGTAACGGTCGACATGGGAGAACCAAAGCTCCATACAAAGGAAATCCCGATACTTGTGGACGAAAAGGAAGTATTAGTTGCTGAACCATTTACAGTAGCTGGAGAAACTTACGAAATAACCACAGTTTCCATGGGGAATCCACACGTCATTTTTTATTTGGATGATATAAAGGATGCTCCTTTAACAACGCTTGGTCCTATAGTAGAAAAGGATCCTCGCTTTCCTGAGGGGGTAAACGTTGAGTTTGTCGAGGTTGCGGCAGAAGATGAGTTGCACTTCCGTGTTTGGGAAAGAGGGTCTGGCATTACACAGGCATGCGGGACGGGAGCTTGTGCAGCTGTAGTAGCGTCTGTACTAAATGAAAAGACAGCGCGTGACAGAGAGACGGTTGTTCATCTAGCAGGAGGTGACCTCTTTATCACATGGACGAACGAGGGGTCTGTCAGAATGCGTGGACCAGCGGAAGTTATCTGTACCGGAACTTTCTATTATTAATCACAAAGGCTTGTTCCTTTTGCATATACTATTAAAGCAGTAAGTTTGAGCAGACTTCCATTTCACGATATAATGGGGGAAATGGAATTGGAAATACATTGGGAGGTGTAACATATGAGTGATGTAATTACAATTACAGAAGCAGCAGCTTTTCAAATAAAAGATATGATGAAAGAACACGGCGAGGAATCCGTTTTTTTACGCGTAGGCGTGAAGGGTGGAGGATGTAGCGGTCTTTCTTACGGTATGGGCTTTGAAGAAGAAAAAGGCGAACAGGACATAGAATTAGAACAACACGGTATCAAAATTTTAATTGACGCTGAAAGCAAGCCAATTCTTCAAGATGTAAAAATTGATTTTAAACAATCCATGATGGGCGGCGGCTTTACGATCGATAACCCGAACGCCATCGCAAACTGTGGGTGTGGGTCTTCCTTCCGTACGGCGACGAACACTGGTACACCGGAAGAGTGCTAAAAATAGTTAAAAACTTGGGTAACCTGTTAGGTTACCCAAGTTTTTTTATGATTATTTTCCAAAAATATGAAACCAACTACCACTCCAAACCGTCTAAATAGATAGGTGAAAAAGAAGGAGTGGTATCATTGAAAGGTAAGAGGAGCATTTCAATTGTGCTATTGTCGGCGCTAGGATTTGCAAGTATCGGAACAGCCTGTCAAGGAGTCGAAACAGAGGCCAGTGAGTCATACCAATTTCATTCAACAAAACCTTCCAATCAATATGTACGTATGGCGATACCATCTAATACATTTTCCATAGATAGCAATGAAGTAAAAGAAATTACGGAAGTTAGTGCGCAGCCGGTGGAAAAACCAACTGAAACTCCTCGAGAAGAGCCCCCAGCCGCTGAACCTGTTGACCATGTAGAAGATGAGGTAGAAACAGTTATTATTGGTGACTATACCTACCATAAGATCCTTGACGAGAGATTTAAAAGTCACATAACCATCGCAGAAAAGCATGGTGCCCACCTATATGGAATTCCGGAATCCGATGGATTTATGATCTATCATGAGTCAGAAGGAATTTTACTTTCCACGAGTACAGGTGCCGCGATGGCAGATGTTGAACATGCTGAAGTATTGATTGATTATTTTTCTACAGAGGATTGGACGGAGTATACCGGAATAGTGGAGGGCATTAAACACGTCCTGGAAACTGGAGAAGAGGTTAGTGTAGATCTTGGGGACTATGTAGGATATTTCATTAGCCTTGATAATGGCAGGATTGTTGTCTTTTGGTAAATTTATCATACAAGAAAAGCACCTTTCTTTGGGAAAGGTGCTTTTCCATGTTCACTTATTTTGTACTTTTCCAGCGATAGAAGAAACAAGCCCCTAAAACAAGTGCCAATCCAAGGGTCCCGATTATGGCATTTTGTGTGGAGAAGTTCGCGAATGGCTCTTTATCAACTGTGGGCACAGTACCTTCTCCAAGTTCCTTCAAATCTGACTGTGCCTGAGGTAGCTCTGCTGTTCTTGAACAAAGGTAAGTCGTATATTCTCCGTCTTCCAAATGGGCATAGACCAAATAGTCTTTGTTTTTCTCAAAATTCACACCACATGCTGCGGAATCCATGGCGGTGTAAATGATTACTTCCTTCGTGTCCACACCTTTCCATGTTTCTGTCACACTCAATTTCACTTCTGTTGTACTGTTGTATTTCTCATCAACCTCTAACACTTTTCCTGTGAATACGGCATCCATTTTTTCCAGTTCTTCTTGCGGTGTACCAGGGGCAAGGCAAGAGCACGCATAGCTTGTTGGTGAATAGAAAGGTAGGGATAAGATAGAGAGGAGGATCGAAAGAACAGCAACTTTGAAGAATTTCATTTAGCTGATCACCTCGTTAGGTTTGTTACTAGGTTAGACGTTGAATGAGGGAGGAAGGTTACAGGTTCATTTTACTTTGGTTTACCTGACACAAAAAAACCAACCCCTGTTCCCACAAGGGTTGGCTGCACCTTCATAGCCGGCTTAGAATAAACTAGTACTATGAAGCGGTTGTACTTTGGCTTTTGGATCGATATAAGATTTGGCGTTGTTTACAGCAGTAGGTGCCTCGCCAAAGCCGCAAGCGATTAGTTTCACTTTTCCTTCGTAGGTGCAAATATCACCGGCAGCATAAATTCCGGATATATTTGTTTCCATTTTGGAATTGACTACGATGGAATTCTTTTCGATTTCAAGTCCCCAATCCTTGATAGGGCCAAGGGAGGAAACGAAACCGTAGTTCACAATAACATCGTCAACATCCAACACTTCACGGTCTTCGGATTTCACTTTTTCGAGGACAACCTGATTGATTGCGTTATCGTCACCGATTAGTTCTGCCGGTACGTAAGGTGTTTTAATTTCAACTTTGGAATTCATTAATGTTTCTACACTGTGCTCGTGTGCCCGGAATTTGTCACGACGGTGAACGAGCGTTACTTTCTCAGCAATCGGCTCAAGCATTAGCGCCCAGTCAACAGCAGAGTCCCCGCCACCGAATACAACAACTTTTTTACCTGCAAATTTATTCATATCATCCACAAAATAGTGGATGTTCTTGTTCTCATAATCTTTAGCGTTCTCAAGCTCGAGGCGGCGTGGTTGGAAAGCGCCATTACCAGCAGTGATGATGACTGCTTTGGAATAGTGCGTTTCTTTGTCTGTTACAATCTTGAACGTTCCGTCACCCATTTTTTCAAGTGTTTGAACGGATTGCTCAAGTGCAACCGTTGGCTCAAACTTGGCCATCTGTTCTTTTAAATTGTTGATCAATTCTTGTGCTCGAATCTTTGGGAATCCGGCAATATCATATATGTACTTTTCGGGGTATAACGCGGATAACTGTCCACCCAATTGTGGTAGACTTTCAATGATTTTGACGCTAGCCTGCCTCATACCTCCGTAGAAAGCAGTGAATAAGCCGGTTGGCCCTCCACCGATGATGGTGATGTCAAATACTTTTTGTTCTTCGCTCATCTGAATCTATCCCCCTAAACAATTGTTTACTTTCTTTCTTTATCATAGCATAATTTTCTCACAATTTCTGTTTTCAACCTTGGAAAAAGGGGAACATATACTAAAAATAGATAGAGATTTAGGAATTTCGGCATGGAATTACTTATTTTTTCCGAATATTTTAAAGCTTTTTAAACTATGATTTTGTCTTGAAAAAAAGACGGAAAAAGAATATGATGTTAGGTAGGTTAAGTTTCTTTGTGACAAATTTCACACTTTTTTGCCGTTCATATTCGTGAAGTATTTCACAATCATTTATTTCTAATAAATTTTAACTTAATAGTGGATAGTAAGAAAAGGTACAGTGAGATTTGTTTCATGTCTTCATATTTATTTTATTAAAAATTTCAATATAAAAGGTGTGATTCATTTGAAAAAGCCAAGTATAGTTATTCTAGGTGCTGGTTACGGTGGACTTGTAACGGCTGTTCGTCTTCAAAAAATGATCGGTGTAAATGAAGCTGATATTACGTTGGTAAACAAAAACGATTACCATTATGAGTCTACATGGTTACACGAAGCATCAGCAGGAACATTGCCAGCTGATCGTACGCGTTACAAAATTTCTGATGTAATTGATCGCAGCAAGGTTCATTTCTTACACGATACAGTTACAGGCATCAACCGTGAAGCGAAAACTGTTGCTTTGACTAAAGGCGGAGAAATCTCTTATGACTACCTAGTGGTTGGTCTTGGTTATGAAGCAGAGACTTTTGGCATCAAGGGCTTGAAAGAGCATGCGTTCACGATCGCAAACTTAAATGTTGCTCGTAAGATCCGTGAGCACATCGAATATCAATTTGCTACTTACAATACAGAAGCACACCGTCGCGATGATCGTCTAACTATCGTAGTTGGTGGAGCTGGATTTACTGGTATCGAGTTCCTAGGAGAATTGGTTAACCGTGTTCCTGAACTTTGCCAAGAGTTTGATATTCCTAAAGAAAAAGTACGCATCGTGTGTGTAGAAGCAGCACCGACTGTACTTCCTGGATTTGATCCGGAACTAGTGGAATATGCTGTAAACACGCTTGAGCGTAAAGGCGTAGAATTTAAAATCGGTACGGCAATCAAAGAAGCGACGGAAGAAGGAATCATCGTTGCTAAAGACGAAGAAGTGGAAGAAATCAAAGCTGGTACAGTTGTATGGGCTGCTGGTGTACGTGGAAACCACTTGGTAGAAGATTCCGGATTCGAAAACATGCGTGGTCGTGTGAAAGTAGATCCATACTTGCGCGCTCCTGGACATGAGGATGTATTCATCGTTGGAGACTGTTCTCTAATCATCAACGAAGAAATCAACCGTCCATACCCTCCAACTGCTCAAATCGCGATGCAGCAAGGGGAAGTTTGTGCGAAAAACTTGGCAGTATTGGTTCGTGGCCAAGGTGAACTTCAAACCTTCACGCCTGACCTAAAAGGAACGGTATGTTCTTTAGGTGAAGACGATGCAATCGGTGTAGTATTCGGTCGCAAGATCTGGGGCTCTAAAGCATCCTTCATGAAGAAAATGGTCGACAACCGTGCACTATACATGATCGGTGGAGCGGGCCTAGTAATGAAAAAAGGTAAATTCAACGTTTTATAAGATATATTTTGAGAAGCTGCACATTTTTTAACGTGCAGCTTTTCTTTTTGCCATTTTTCCTGATACCATTACTTTATTAGATACAAACAGGGGGACGATAACATGGGGAAAAGAGAAAATGTCTGGCTCGCGGTTGCGGGTATTGTAGTAGCAGAAGACGGCAAATGGCTTGTCGTAAAAAAGCGCTACGGTGGACTTAAGGGGAAGTGGTCCTTTCCAGCAGGATTTGTGGAAGCGAATGAAACCGTAGATGAGGCGGTAGTTCGAGAAATATTAGAAGAAACGGGCATCAACGTAAAGGTAGAGGGGCTGGTTGGAGTTAGATCTGGTGTCATTAAGGATAAAATCAGCGATAATATGCTCCTATTCTTATGTACTCCTCTAAACCACGACGTAGTCTATCAGGAAAGCGAACTATCTGACGCGGCATTTAAAACGCTTGAGGAACTTGAGCTAGATCCTGATTCCTCATTGCTCATCCACTATTGCGCCAAACTCACTAACCTTTCTGTTTTAAAAGAAACGGATGCCATGAATCCTGGACAGGTATTTAACTATAGTTCGTACAAGTTATTTTTCTAATAATTCTGTAAATTTAAGAAAAAGAAAGAAACAGATAGATTGGATAAGATGTATTCGCTTACATCGTATTTTTCAGCCGTTTTTGTCCCTTTCCTTTAACCGTAAAAGGATGATATATTATCAGAAAATTAAATTAAATTAAATTCTGTTTTGAGAAAATCATCTGGAGGGATATGGAATGAAAAATCAACTGCAAACAGAGAAAAAGGATTGCCCGTATTGTTCAGGTAAAGGATATTTTCAGTTATTGCTAGGTGGATCTGAAACTTGTTCCTGTTGTGGAGGAAGCGGAAGGAAATAAATAGCTAATAGATGCTTTACACACAATCGCGCTCGTTCTATGATAGGTCATTTATGACGTATTTAGGACAATTGCGATTGTGTTTTTGTTTGAATGCCAAAAATAATTGACTCGTATCAACGCTTTCAGTACACTAAGAAAAGATGTGTAATGGAGGTGCTTGGTATTGAATATACCAATTTTACTTATATCTGTTGTCTTATTTTTCGTGCTTTTCTTTGGGATCGGATTCCTTTTAAATATGTTATTGCGCATGTCTTGGATTATGGCCATTATATATCCTTTAGTATGTGTGTGGATCATCTCTCAGGATGATGTGAGGTTGATCGATTATTTCAGGCAGCCTGGCAGTGCTTTTTCAAAACTTGGCTCAGAGGTGGCGTCCTTACAGGTGGCAGATATCACTATATTGGTGAGTGGCTTAGCTGGGGCAATAACTTCTGGTATAGTTATTAAAATGCTTCGCAAAAATGGATATCAAATGTTTTAACGTCAAGTTAAGAATCGGCCCAGTTAGCCGGTTCTTTTTTTAGGATAAGAAAGTATATTTACCGGTTGATTTCCGTTCCATGCGCTACGCTTGCATGTGGGCGGTCCGTGAGCCTTCTCGCTCCTGGAAGCCACTGAAAAAGTCTTTGAATTTAGATGTTGTTGTTGATGTTAAGACACCGCTGTTGATTTCTGCAAATGGCTTCGCTTTCCTTGGGGCTGAAGAGATCCTCCTCGGCTACGCCTGCTGGGTCTCCAGCTAGTGCTGTCTCCCTCAGGAGTCTTCGTCTTTTGTTCCAATCACCAGCAAGCAATTTTTGAAGGTCTTCGGGTGTGAGCGCTTCTATTAGACAGATTAACTGTTTTTTAAAGGTCTTCGGGTGAATAGAGCGCTTCTATAAGACAGTTTAACCTTTCCTTTACATTATCAATTTTTCAGTGACTTCCTACGTATTGGGATGTAAGCCTGTCACTTCATCCCGCGGGCGTTATTGCGCCTTTCACTCCAATCAACAAGATGTCTAAACTTATCCAAGGGTTTATGAAAAGCAATCTAATTGGGTTTATTGAATAAGCATTAACCTAACGTTTATGTGATTTACAGCTGTGAATTGGAGCAAATGGCGGAGACTCCTGCGGGGGAGAAACGGTTGGTTGAGACCCCGCAACGAAGTGAGGAGGCTCAAGCACCGTCCCGCGGAAAGCGAAGCCATTTGCGGAAAGGAACAGCGGCTATTAACACTAACACCACTAACTTTTGATAAAGAAGACCCCTCCGTTTTTGCACTTTTTTTTAATTGCCTGATTCCCCGAGATACTCCACTAATCTATTATTTTCAATTGGTAAAAATAGGTGTTTACTAGCTTTTCTCACAAAAAAGGAATACTTTTCTTAAAAACAGGGAAGGAATATCTTGTGAGAGGAGTGTGAGTGTGTCACATGAAAATAGCGAAAATGATTGTTCGAAGGACGGTTTTTGGCTTACTATTTGTACTAGCCTTGTCTGTAACCTTCCAATCCATATCAGGTGTTGAGGCATCAACCATTCACAACTGGCTAAAAGAAAATAACATATATGCCACTAATGGACAAGGAAAACAAGAAGAAGAAAAAGAGGGTTTCTTCAAGAAAATCGGACTGAATTTAAAACAGTTGAATTTCCTTTCTGCGACACCTACCATGGTCTCAGCAGAAGAGGCGATAGAAAAACCCAAGAAGCTTGAGGATCTAGACTGGAATCAATACGAGACACATACGGTTCACGCAACTGGATATACAGCAGGCTATGAATCAACAGGCAAAAATCCTGGCGATCCAAGCTATGGAATTACATACTCAGGACTTAAAGTTAAAAGGGATTTATATTCTACCATTGCGGCAGATATCAATGTCTTTCCGATAGGTACGATACTTTTTATACCCGGCTATGGGTACGGAGTAGTCGCTGATATTGGCGGAGCAATTAAAGGGAATAAGATAGATCTCTATTACGACACAGTAGATGAAGTATTCAATGATTGGGGCAAACAGACCATCGAAGTTTACATTATTAAAAAAGGCGATGGTACATTGACCGAGGAAGAGTTGACAAGATTAAACGAAGAAGAAAGCATGCAGGTGTTCCGCCAGCAATACAGAGGCAGCGGAGAATAGCAGGACAAAAGCCGTACCTTTCAGAATGATTTCTGAGGATACGGCTTTTTGTTATTTAAGTAAAGCATCTTCTCCTGTATAGGCAGGAAAGCTATTCGGATGAAGAAGGGAAGCGAGTTTTTGTAATCCTAAGATAAGCCTTGGCGAAGGCCTGCAATAGAGGCTTTCCTCTAATACATAGATTTGGGAGTTTTGAACAGCTTTGATCGTCTCGGCATTTTCCCGCTTCATCACATGCTTAGGATTCATTTTTGACTCTTTTACACCAACCCAGATCATACAGATCGCATCAGGATTCTTTTCCACCACTTCTGCCCATTCTGTCTGGTAACTGGCTACATCTATATCGGAAAAGATATTTATCGCCCCTGCGAAATCACTTATTTCCGTCAGCCAATTGACCTTGCCTGGAGTGAAAATTGGTTTTGGCCACCATTCCCAAAACAAAGCAGGTCTCTCCTGGGTGGATGTAGCTAACTGTCTGTATGTATGGATAATTTCACGCATAGAAGAAACAACCTCGGTTGCCTTGGAAGAAGAATTTGTAAGTTCTCCTACCGTCAACAAGTCACGGGCAATATCCTCTAGTGATTGCGGATTTAGTACCACATGAGGAATAGAGCGCTTTTCCAATTCTCGAACATTCCGCTCCATTCCAGGGACACTTAAGCTGGCCAATACTAAGTCAGGCTTCAAGGCTTCCAATTTTTCCATATTGATATTCAAATCTGGTCCAAGCTTCGGTAGATTTGAAACTTCTTTAGGCCAATCAGAGAAATCATCCACTCCAACTAGTGTGCTTGTCAAACCTAGATAGTGGAGTAACTCTGTGTTACTCGGACAAATAGATATGAGTCTCAAAACTTTATCCCCCTTTACAAGACATGAACAAAGTAATGTATAACGATGGTCAGCAAAATTCCAGTAATCGCACCGAAAAATACTTCAATCGGTTTATGTCCCAACAATTCTTTCAGGTCTTTTACTTTTTCTTGCTCATTCATTTTTGGCCACTTCTTAGTCTCTTCCACAAAACGATTGAAATCTCCAACAAGTTTGTTTAATACAGTGGCTTGTTCGCCGGCATGTCTTCTAACTCCGGTTGCATCGAACATGACAATAATTGCAAATACAGTCGCTACTGCAAAAATGGGAGAATCCATTCCAGTTTCAAATGCAACGCCTGTAGCCAAGGCAGTTACCGCAGCGGAGTGGGAACTTGGCATTCCACCTGTACTTGTAATCAAGGACCAATCAATTCTTCTTGAGGCAATATATTGAATAGGTACCTTTACAAATTGTGCAAATCCGATTGCTGCCAAAGCAGCCCATAAAGGAAAATTAGAAAATAACTCCATCTGATAGAATCGCCCTTTCTCTGCAGTTGTATCTATTACTATACCCTTTCTTACGGGATGTAGCACGTTAAGTAGAGTATTATGTATAGTTAATATTCTTATTATTATGAATCATTATAACGAATTTGTTAAGGTGAATATAGGACAAAATGATGATTAGAGCACAAACTTTTCTAATCTGGATCACTTTGAATATGATTAGAAACTCGAAATATTTCCATAAGTTCGATATAATTAACTTATAATAAAATGGAGGTGTACAAATATGTTTGTCGTACATAATGAAGCTGATTTTTCAAATCAACAGGAGGCACTAGTAGTAGGCCTTTCCGAGAAACATAGCAAGTTAGATGGTTTATTGGGAGAACTAGATTCTCAATTGGAAGGGCATCTGACGCAGTTATTAAAGGATGGAGACATATCTGCAAAAAAAGGAAAGTTAGCAAGAATACATACATTCGGCAAAACGTCTTATAAAAGAATCTTTGTAGTGGGGACAGGTCGCGAAGAGAAACTAACTTTCGTTGAATTGCGCAAAGTTTTTGGCAAAGTGGGTAAAACCATTCAAGAATCAAGGCTTAACCATGTTGTAGTGGCGCTTGATACTTTTGTAACGGAAAATGTGGATGTGTTAGACGCTGCTCATGCGATAGGGGAGTCCATTTCATTATCCACTTATAAGTTTGATGGATATAAGCAAAAATCTAATGAACCAGAAGTGACACTGGATCAGGTTATTCTCCTGACAGATCATGATAAAGAAGAAGTGGGAGCAAGTGCACATGTAGGATATGTGTTTGCAAAAGGTACAAATACTGCTCGTACGCTTGTTAACCTGCCAGGAAATATGCTGACTGCCACAGACCTGGCAAACCATGCTGCTGGCCTAGCAGAGAAGTATGGGTTTGAACTAGAAATCCTTGAAAAAGAAGAGATGGAGAAGCTTGGAATGGGTGCTTTGTTAGCTGTTAACAAAGGGTCGGTGGAACCTCCTAAGATGATCGTGTTGAAATATCAAGGAAAAGAAGACTGGACAGATGTGATTGGTTTAGTTGGAAAAGGAATCACTTTTGATACTGGAGGATATTCCATCAAACCTAAAGACGGCATCGTCGGAATGAAAACAGATATGGGTGGAGCGGCAACTGTTCTTGGAGCAATGGAAGCGATTGGAGAACTGAAGCCAGAGCAAAATGTCCTAGCAGTTATTGCATCAACAGACAATATGATAAGCGGAGAAGCCTTCAAACCGGATGATGTGATCACATCCATGAGTGGAAAAACAATCGAGATCTTAAACACCGATGCGGAAGGGCGTCTTGTATTAGCAGATGCGGTAACCTATGCTAAGCAACACGGTGCTAACTACCTTGTTGATGTTGCTACCCTTACAGGCGGGGTTATTATCGCGTTAGGTAATCATACGACAGGCGCGATGACCAATGACGAAGCATGGTTTGAACAAGTGCTTGAAGCATCCCATGAAGCGGGAGAAGAAATGTGGAGACTTCCAATTTTTGATCATGCAAAAGAAAGAGTTCGCAGCAGTAAGGTAGCCGACTTGAACAACTCACCTGGTCGCGACGGACACGCTATTTTTGCAGGAGCATTCATTGGAGAATTCGCAGAAGGTACACCGTGGGTACACTTGGACATAGCAGGCACAGCAACTGCAAAGTCAGCACATGACCTTGGACCAAGCGGTGGGACAGGAGCAATGGTTCGAACTCTAGTGACGCTAGTAGAGCGTTTTGGACAAACAGAAGAAAATTAATCGTTTATATAGAGTGTATACAATGCGCATCCTAATTTAGGGTGCGCATTATTTTTTTGCGCGTTTCCCTTCAAGTCCTCTTCCTAACTTTTCCGTTGACAGTCATTAAAAATATATGTTAATTTATCTTTATGCTTTCTCACTCTAATTCTCTAATGATTTAATTAACTAAAGTTAAAAACAACAAGAAACACAGAAAGAAAGGAAGTCTTTAGTATGAATGCAGTTATCATAGCCGTATTGGTTATGCTTACATTAAGTTTACTTAGAATAAATGTTGTACTTGCCCTGGTTTCAGGTGCTTTTATTGGAGGAATGGTGGGAGGTTTAGGCCTCGAAACCACTATTAATACTTTTACAGATGGATTGGGAGGAAATGCAGCGGTAGCCCTTAGTTACGCACTCTTAGGTGCTTTTGCAGTGGCATTATCCAAAACAGGTCTTCCGGATGCACTTGTCGAAGGTGCAATCAAACTTGTGGGAACAAAAGAAGATACACGAAAAAAGAAATTATCTAAAGTACTAATTTTACTAATTATTTTAACAGTATCGATTATGTCCCAAAACGTCGTTCCCGTTCATATTGCGTTCATTCCAATCCTAATTCCACCATTACTTAAAATATTGAATGAACTGAATATTGACAGAAGGCTAACAGCGACCATCATCACATTCGGACTAACAGCACCATATATACTGTTGCCTGTCGGTTTTGGTGGTATTTTTCACGGTATCTTAAAAACGAATATGAAAGAAAGCGGTTTGGATATCAGCTTATCCTCTATTCCGACTGCCATGTTAATTCCTGTTTCAGGAATGATAGTTGGACTTCTAATCGCGGTTTTCTTCAGCTATAAAAAGCCGAGAACATACGAACAAAAGGCTATTGCTGATCAAGCAATAGAGACATATACAAAGAAGTCCGTCATTATTGCTATTGTGGCGGTTGTAATCTCGCTTGCTACACAAGTCTATTTAAGTGACGTGCTTGGTGTAGATGGAATGATTTATGGTTCCCTTGTAGGTATCATCATCCTGTATGCGGGCGGAGTAATGAAATCCAATGAGACCGATGTTATCCTCACTTCAGGTATGCGTATGATGGCATTCATCGGATTCGTCATGATTGCAGCTTCTGGGTTTGCCAGTGTACTAAGAGAGACTGGCCATATTGAGACATTGGTTGCTTCTTCTGCAGAGTGGATTGGATCTAATCAATTACTTGCAGCATTAGCTATGCTTATTGTCGGGCTTCTTATCACGATGGGGATTGGATCTTCTTTTTCCACGATACCTATTATTGCAGCGATATTTGTCCCGTTATGTGCGGAGCTTGGCTTTAGCGCAATGGCAACCATTGCTATCGTTGGTACGGCTGCTGCTCTAGGTGATGCTGGGTCTCCTGCCTCTGATAGTACGCTTGGGCCGACTTCAGGTTTGAATGCGGACGGTCAGCATAACCACATTTGGGATACGTGTGTACCGACTTTTCTACACTACAATATCCCGCTGATTATTTTTGGTTGTATTGCTGCGGTGATTTTATAAAATACACAAGAAAGCCAGGCTGCGCGTTTTGCGGCCTGGCTTTGTTCATTATGCAGCCTTACGTGTGTGTGGTGCTTTAGTTGTTTTATGGACGACATAAAATAATCGTGATGCAAGCATTGCGCAAAGGATTGTGAACACCACATCTTTAACAGCAAATAAGGTCATTGTAGCCCATGCTGCTACATAAGGCGTGCTAATTTCAAGTACATAATTGAGAATGACAAACATGTAGTTTGTTCCGATAACATAGATAAGGATAATTCCAACGAAAGAGGCAATCATAAAAGTGCCAAGATTCGGTTGAGCTTTCTTTTCAACAATTAGACCTGCTACAAAAGCGGTAACCACATAGGATAATAGAAATCCTCCAGTCGGTCCAACGATTGTTGCAAACCCAGAACTAAACTGAGCAAAAACTGGTGCACCAGCAATACCTACTAATAAATACACGATCATGGAAATGGCTCCAAGTCTTGATCCTAGTAGAATTCCAGCTAAAACACAGAAAAATGGTTGCATAGATAGTGGAACACCACCGATTTGAAGAAATGGCATCCAAGAGACGATGTTGGCACCAATTGCCATCAAGGCAACAAACATGGCTGCATAAGTAATATCCAATGTTGACAGTGAACGTTTCATAATGTAAACCCCTTTGTTGTATATAGTTAACAATAAAATGATAATCTAAAAGTTTGATAGTTGTCAACACCATTATTTGTTTGGTTAACAATTGACGAGGTTGAATATTTTAATAAGCCTCGCTAAAATATGAACTATAAAGTTTAGGAGGACGTTTCTGCATGAAGATTAGAAAAGCCAATTTAGAGGTTAATACGGTAAGTGTGTATATTCATGAGAATAAAAAAGACGAGCAGACGTTGATCGCGATTCCGTCTATTAAATGGTCTACTATCATACCGTACGAGGAGGATAATACGAGTTTGACAAAGAGGTTGGAGGCGGAGTTCCAATCTGTTGTAGATTCTGAAGAGGATGCTACCCATTTATCCCTAAAGCTTGTCCAATGGGTTCGTGAAATGTAAAAAAAATCCTGTGGGCCATTTGTGAGCCTTTTCAACATTGAATGTGTCGATGTGTGTCGAATCGCCTTTATATGGCGTAAAGTGGACAATAAAACAAAATGTGGCTAATAAAATGAAAAGTTGAATTATATAATCCCTATGGAAGTAAAAAATCCCAATCAACAGCGGATATAATCAAAAACTAACATTAATATAAGCTATTAAACTGACCGGGCCTTGCCCGGTTTTTTTATTTCTGGCAAGAAAAGAAAAGTTCCCACTCAAGGAATCAATTACTAAATCTGTAGGGAATAGTACCCTATTTCCTGATTTTTGTTTAAAGATTAGACAGAGAGTGAATATAACCTGAAACAGAATAAAAATCGCTTAAAGGAGTGGATGTAAATGAGTGTGAAAGATAGTGCCGTGCAACTTAGTAAAAACAAGTGGGTGACAGGGGCAGTTGTCGGAAGTGTAGCAGCAAGCTCGGCTTTACTATTTAAGAAAGAACGTCGAAATAAGGTGATGAAATTTTTTTGGCGAACTGAAGGGGAGCAGCAACCTGAAGGAACTGAAGAAGAAGCTGTTAAAGAAAGCTAGAAAAGAAGCGACGGAACAATATGTCGATTATAAAAAGGAAAAAACGAAGAACAAGATGCAAAAGAAAGTCCAAAATGTATCAGATAATCTAGATGATTCCACTGAACAGTTTGCAGACAAGGTTCATAGCAAGGCAGAGGACATCCAGGGAAAAGTGCAAGACTCGCTTTTAAAGGTGAAAGATCGATTGAAGAAAGTGAAAGATGCAGGCGAAAGCTTTCAAGAAAAAATCGGAAAGGGAAGTCGTTCCAGTGGAATCAAATCCTATTCAAATGTAAAACGGGCTGATGATTTAAATGGAATGAATTCCGTGAAACGAAGCGATCAAATCCCAAATGTGAGTGACATTAAAGGAGTGAAGTAAAATGGCAGCTATTCAAAAAAGTACGGATGGATCCAGTCTTGCAGAAGTAATCGATAGAATTCTAGACAAGGGTGTCGTCATTGACGTCTATGCACGGGTATCCCTCGTTGGAATCGAACTGATCACGGTGGAAGCGCGCGTCGTTATTGCCAGTGTGGATACATGGTTACGTTATGCAGAAGCGGTTGGATTATTAAGAGATGACCTAATGGACGGAGAATTTCACTTATCCGGACAATCTACAGAACGTCAAAATGCATAATAGTTGATAAATGAATACTTGGGAATTAAGGCACATATTACATGTGCCTTTGTTCCATTTTCCATAAAGGTGGGGTTGGCATTGAGCATGAAGAAGGTGTTGAAAGAGGTAACAGATTTTTTTACGGAGTTCGTAAAACCTCCATATAAGATTACAGCTGTGCAGCCTACTGATCAGGGGTGGGACGTTGTTGTCGAAGTAATAGAAGAAAAAGAATACATGAAGGCATATGCCAAAGACCAAATGGTGGGTGTTTATCATGCCAAGCTTAATAAAGAAATGGAAGTAGAATCATATAATCGAAGGGGCTTGCGGTCTAGAAGTTCCATAGATTTGAACAATGAGTAAGGGCCATTTGCGATGGAGGTAGTAGGACATGAACAAACAGCTGGAGAAGGAGATTGTGACACATGCTAAGGTCGAAGAAATTTCTTCTAGAACGGTAGACTACTTGAAAAATAATTTCCCCGTCCATTTTACTGGACCGACCGGAGTAGGGAAGACATCCATGGCTCTCCATGTTGCCAGACAACTAGAGAGGCCGGTGGTGGTACTGCAAGGGCATGAAGAAATGACCAATGCAGATCTGCTTGGAGACTTTAACGGGTACACCAAGAAGCTATTAGTGGATAATTATGTCCGCTCCGTCATGAAAAAGGAAGAAACAATGAAAGAGTCTTTCCAGGAAGGGCTTTTATTGGAAGCGGTAAAAAACGGATATACACTTATCTACGATGAATTTACACGGTCCAAACCTGAAACAAACAATCTTTTCCTATCGGTTATTGAAGAGGGAGTTCTTCCTTTATATGGTTCCAAGCATGAGGAGAAATGGGTAAAAGTTCATGAGAATTTCTCCATCATTTTTACGAGTAATCCTGCAGAATATGCAGGCGTTCACAACACTCAGGATGCCTTGCTGGACCGAATGATTACGATAGAACTTGGATATATGGAAAAGGATGCTGAAACTGAAATCTTGAAAAAGAAAGTAGAAATATCTGAAGAGGATGCAACTCGTATTACCAATTTTATATCAGCACTAAGAGACAAATGCTTGAATAAAGGCAAGCATGCACCAGGTATCCGAGCTGCCATCATGATTGCAACGATTTCAAAGCAAAAGGAAATGGATCGAAGCACCGAAGATGAGAATTTCAAACAGCTTTGTATAGACGTATTGTTGCATTCCGTCCATAAAGGGATGGAATATGAAAAGCAATCTAGATCTCAATCTCTTATTACTCAAGAATTTAAGAAAGCCTTTGGAGGGAACGCAAATGGAAAATAACCATGGCTATTATACGTTTTGTGTCATACCAAACGAACAGAAAAAAATAGAATTGGGAGATGTGGTGTTAGAGGGGAAGACCGGACAGCTTCAGACCATTGATCACAAGGAGTTCTCTATGGTGGTCACAAAGGCTCCTATCAAAATTTATCATCCTAAAAAGGAAAACCTATTAACACATCAGAATGCCGTGTCTTCCCTAATGGAAAAAACGACGGTCATCCCAATGAGCTTCGGAAATGTATTTGAAACAGAGGCAGATGTTGAATTTTTGATGAAATCATTATACACAGATCTTCAAGACATCTATAAAAAAATAGAAAACAAAATAGAAGTAGGCCTGAAAATAATCGGTAAGGAAGACTGGTTGAAAGCTGAAATCAACAAGAACCAAAAAGCGATGAAGCTAAAGGAAAAAATCAGTGGTAAATCAGAAGCTGCTTCCTATTATGAACGAATTGAACTTGGAGATATGGCCCAGAAGTTCATGAAGGAAAAAATGCAAATCTGCATGCAGGAAGTTTTCTTGCCATTAGCCGAAAAAGCGGTTTCTGCAAAACAAAATGAAACAATTGGAGGCAAGATGCTAATCAATGCAAGTTTCTTGATAGACAGAGACCATGAGGAAGAGTTTGATGAATTGGTAAATAAAATCTATGAAATGTGGCAGGACAAAGTGGAATTTAAATATACCGGTCCATGGCCTGCTTACAATTTTATTGATATTAAATTGAAGGCGAAGGAAGCTTAATGATCCATAAACTTCTTACCGGCCCCATGGGTGCGTTAGTGAAACTCGGAGAAAAGATAAAAGAAGAAGTGGACCGGGAAATGTATGATATTGATCATATTCAGAAGCAACTAGTTCAATTGGAAATGTTAATGGAAACAGATGAAATCACAGAAGAAGAATATCATGCTCAAGAAGAAGAGCTGCTGCAACGTTACGAAGTGGCAAAACTTAGGGAGCAGCGAATGTTTGAAGACTTGAAAAGAAGAGATGGGGGTGGCTGAACATGACAGAAACAAAAACAGACAAGTCATTGTTCTATCTTTATGGATTAGTACCTACAGAAGAATTAAAAGATAAACCGCTGATGCCATTGGCCGGAATTGATGAGCAACATCACTTATATGAGCGACAGATAGGCGAAGTGACAGCAATCCTATGTGAAATTGATGAAGAGGAATTTTCTGAAGAGGTTATAGAAGATAAGGTTAATCATGATATGGAATGGTTGCAAGCGAAAGCCTTGCATCATCATGAAACACTTGTAAAGCTTCATAATAACTATACACTTATCCCGCTGAAGTTCTGTACCATTTACAAAAGTGAACAGAATTTAGCTAGAACAATAGAATCTGAGGGTCTTAAATTCCACCAGCTCTTCGAAAATATTGCGCAAAAAGAAGAATGGAATCTAAAAATCTATTGTGACGATAAAAAGATCAAAGAAGAAGTAGTAGAGCACTCCTCAGACATCAAAGAACAAGAAAAAGCAATCGAAACACTAAGTCCAGGAAGGCAGTTTTTTGAACGGAAAAAATGGAAGCAAAAAATAGAAGAAGCCGTTGTAAATGTGAAAAGAAGTAAGTGTGATGAAATTCATAAAAGTTTGACAGGCTTGTGTTCCCAGTCAGATGTTAAGAAAAACTGGAGCCAGGAAATGTCCGGTAGAAAGCAAGATATGAATTGGAACGGCATTTATCTATTAAATGAAAATAAGAGAGATACCTTCTTACAACAAGTTAAACATCTTCAGAAAGAATACAAGGAGCTTGGTTTTACAATGGAATATACCGGTCCGTGGCCATGTTATCATTTCGCAAACTTATAGCCAGAAAGAAGGGAACAAGATGCCAACGCATTATGGTGTAAACCCTGATCAAGATGTTTCTTTACTGGACATTTTAGATGTCATATTGGATAAAGGTGTCGTGCTAAGAGGGGAACTTATCATCTCCATCGCGGACATTGATTTGATATACCTGGATTTGCGTTTGTTAATTACCTCAGTAGATAAACTTATGGAATCCAATGAACGAAAAATAATCGGTGAGGAGGATACAAAATGGAGCATAGACCAGAAAAGAGCGGCAGGATCCAGTTAGACCCGGATAATGTGGAGCAAGGGTTATCCCAACTTGTCCTGACGGTAATAGAATTATTGCGTCAACTGATAGAGCGGCATGCACTAAGAAGAGTGGATAGTGGCAATTTAACAGACGATGAGATCGAAAAGCTTGGGACGGCATTGATGAACTTGGAATTGAAGATGGAAGACCTTAAGGAGATTTTCGACTTAGATGATGAAGATCTAAATATTAATTTGGGACCGCTAGGGAATCTTCTATAATTTTTTTAGCGTGTGAAGGAGCTGTTATGTATGTCAATGCAAACACCGTCAAATTCCAGTAACTTGGTGGAAGTACTAGAAAAGATTCTGGACAAAGGTGTTGTTATTGCTGGAGATATCAAGATTGGGCTCGCTGATGTGGAATTATTGACTATTAAGATTCGATTGCTTGTGGCGTCTGTGGATAAGGCGAAGGAGATTGGAATGGATTGGTGGGAAACGGATCCTTATTTTTCTTCAAGGGGTGTGAATCAGGAGTTACAAGAGCAGAATCAGAAGTTGCTGGAGCGGATTGATCAATTGGAGAAGCGGTTGGAAGCACCGAAGGAATAAGCTATTATACTTTCATAAATCAGTTTGGACAGTGTTTTAAAAGAGAAGCACTGTTTTTTTTCTATTTTAATAAAAGTCTGTTAAACACCGCTGTTGATTTCCGCAAATGGCTACGCTTTCCTAGGGGCGGTGCTTGAGCCTCCTCGGCTTCGCCTGTGGGGTCTCAAGCTACCGCTATCTCCCTCAGGAGTCTTCGCCTTTTGCTCCAATCCACAGCTAGAAATACCATGACCTAATAAATATATCGCGCGACATGGAAATCTATTCTATCGTCTCCAAATCCTGCAACACGATATTGCGGTCGGCGTCTTTTGCAATTTGTATGGATGCTTCTTTTGCCAGGTTAAGGTACTTTTCTTTTGCCGCACTATCTCCGCTTAGGCTGTAAGCTCGGGCTAGGGCTTCGTATGCGAATGCGAGGTCAAAGTCCTTAATCTCATGCTCTAAAACGATTTCAAGGTTTCTTTTTGCATGTGCGAGGCATGGTTCTGGGCGTTGTAAAACGGCATAAACCCTTGATATTTGCCATTCGCCTCGGGAGAAGTTAACAGGTTCACCAATTTCGCCCCAGTGAAAGCGGGAGGCATGTGCTTTATGTATCATTTGGAAATCTTCTTCTGGAGTACGTTCCGCTTTCTCCATCAAATCCCATACTTCATTGAATAAGTTAATTGCTGTTTTTCTATGAAAGGTATATTGTAAATCTTGCTCTTCCTGTGTGACGTTGGTCATTGGATATCCCCTTTTCGAAAAAATTATCTATATACTCTAAATAGTATCATTTTTCAGCAAGAAAATGGAGAATAATTAATACACGCAACCTTCTTTTCGTTTCAGTAGTTCTGCCTCCAGTAGCTGTATAAAATAGTGATCGAGATTCTCTGCTTTGGCATTTTCATATGCAAACTGGAGAGATTCATCGGACAGTTTTGTGATGGAACAGTTATGGTGAGGATCCAATGTTTTCAAAAGATTTTACCCCTTTCCACTTATCTATAAAGGGTACATACCCAGATAGGAGCAGTTAAAACGCACTTTTTAACTATTCTAAAAATAAATTTTCTTTGTTGAATTTTTGTTGACAAAACGAAAAAGCGCCATCCTAAAAATAAAGAAGGATTTGCGCTTTACGTTAGAGAATATCTTTTATAAATCTAGTCATATATGCCTTTTTTCCGCGACGATTCATAGGAATGGAGAGCTGCAAGGATTCCTTGGCTCTTGTCATTGCCACATACAATAGCCTGCGCTCCTCTTCTAATGCCTGGATTTCACCGTTTCGGTAGGATTCTAGTGCGAAGTCATGTGGTAGACTGCCATCGACGGCGCTAAGGACGTAAACATTTGTATACTCAAGCCCCTTAGAGCGATGGATGGTGGAGAGATGGATGGCATTCGTATATTGCTTGCTGAGCCTTTTCATCTCATCTGTTTTGGCAATCATATCTTCCACATGGTCTAGAAATTCAGCGATGGTCTTGAACTTGCGGGCAACTACCTTCAAATCACGAATGTCATCGGATCCTTTTTCAAGTGCGTTCCCTTCATTACCGCGTTTCTTAATGTATTCATCAAAGCCCATGTCTTTTTCAATCATCTCCAAAGCAACGGATGGGGATACGGTGGCAAGTGATTTAAATAATGGGATGATCCGATTGATTTTTTTTACTTGAAACGGTTGTATATTGGTCAATTTACTCAATGATTTTACTAAACTGCAATCTTCCAAAATACTAATGGCTTTTGCATCTTGAAGGTTTGATTGCTTGAGGAAGAGAGCCGGCAGAATATCTGATAGAGCCTGAACATCATTGGAGTCACGACTTAATCTCAGGAAACCAAGGATGCCTTTCACAATCCGTCTTTTATAGAAGCTTTCGTAGTCTTGATCAAGCTTGAATGGAAGGCCGGATTGTGAGAGCCTCTCAAAAATTGCGCGTGCCGCACTATGGGTCCGGTATAGAACAGCAAAGTCACTAGGGGTGGCGCCTTGTTCAATATGTTCCTTCATATCTTGTACGATAATAGTAGCTTCCTCTTCCTCATCATAAGGGTAAAAAAGAACAGGGTAATGCTTATTGTCTCGTTGAGCGATCATCTTTTTCACTCGGCGGTTCTTGTTTTTTTCAATTACCTGATTGGCTGCCGCAACTATTGTGTGAGTTGATCGGTAGTTTTCAGAAAGGGTGACGACTTTATTAGAGGGAAAGTCCTTGTGGAAGTTTAATATATAATCGGGACTGCTGCCTCGAAACGCATAAATCGACTGATCATCATCCCCAACCGCGCAGATATTTCCGCTTTTGGCTAGTAGTTTCATTGTTTCATATTGAACTTTATTGATATCTTGAAACTCATCAATCAGGAAATATTGAAACCTTTCCTGATATTTCGTGAGCAGAGTTGGATTTTCCAACAAAAGTTCGTAGCAGCCAAGCAACATATCGTCAAAATCAAAAACGTTTTTCTCTCGCTTCCAGTCCTCATAGTCCTGATATAAACTTTGAAACTGCTCCTCTAGCTTGCTGGTCGGTTTAATCTCCTTTGGTGTCTGCATATTATTTTTCCAATAGCCTATTTGCTGAATGGCCTGATCGAATGGGAAGTCCTTTTCATCCAAACCAAGCTTGCGTCCGGCCTGTTTTAGGAACTGCTCCTTTTGCCAATCCCATTTCAACAAGTTCTCACCGTTCCACCTCTGGGGGTGATGGTGTTGAAGCATTCTGTAGAAAATGCTGTGAAACGTACCAGATAGAAGATTAGCGAACATTCTTGAACCAGGGGTCTCATATAGGCGCAGTCGTTCTTTCATTTCATTGGCTGCCTTTGCTGTAAAGGTAATTAGCATGATTGATTTTGGATTGACTTGTTCCTCTTGGACCATATAAGCAACCCGAGTGATTAATACCCTTGTTTTCCCGCTGCCGGCACCTGCTAGTACTAGTAATGGCCCATCCACTGTCGAAACTGCTTCTTGCTGGGCAGGATCTAATAATATATTTTTTTCTTGTAATCCATGAAAGAACCCGCTTATATTCAAATGGCTTTTCGTATGTTCTTTAATAAAGATAGGAAGATGTGTTAGCTGCTTTGGCCCTTTCCATGTCTCCACTGGCTTTTCTTTTTCCAAAATAACAGTTCTCGTTTTTGGATAACGAAATCCATCTCGTTCCACATATTCTTGTTTTTGGGTTATCACTGTTTCTGTCTTCGGTATTTCTTCTTTATGAGTTATAGAAGCATCTAGGTGATAAAAATGAGGTTCTTTCCTTAATCCTAAATATAACTTGACCCTCTCACCACAGATTTTGCATGTTAGATCGCCCTTTACACCGGCGTCGTACACCTCTTGATACAATTCTCTAGTCATTGATTTTATATGTAATGTTCGTTCTTTCCAAACAGCAGATTTCATTGTGCAGACTCCTTTATAACCGTCAATCTTATCCATAGTACCACATATTATATAGAGAGAACACGAGTCAAAGGAAGTTTGTGTTATGCAAAAACAGGGAAAATTATAGATAGAATAGGAAGGGGAGAAATGTGATGGGATATGTTTTACCAGTACAAATGGATGCCTACACACAATATGCAAACCGTACTATTTCTGAGAAACAAAGGCTTAAGCTTGATCCTGTAATAAGACCGACTTTTTATCGAGTGGACCCGCAGCTATCGTGGGAAGAAATCCATAAAAATACCCAACACAATCAGTTTAATCGAAAAAGAGAAAAGCAGGCTTCTGGCATTTCCGATAAATTATTGGCCGACATAACAGGAAAAGGACGCTTCTTTCACGAAAGCATATAGTAGTTTAATGAAACAGGGAGTGTGTGTGACGTGGAGTTTCATTCAATAACAGATAACGTGTTTTATTTTCAAGGGGCCGTTAACATAGGTTATGTGCGCTTTTCGAACAGAGAAGGAATGCTCATTGATGCAGGGCTTGAAGAACAGGCCATGAAAAAAGTGTTAAAAACGCTGAAAAACAAGGAACTACCATTAACGCATTTATTTCTAACCCATGCGCATGCTGACCACTATGGAGGAGCGGCCTATTTGCAAGGGCAACATAAGGTTTATACAATCGCTCCTAAATTTGAAGTTGCGATTCTTCACGAACCGATGCTTGAGCCATTGTACTTGTTTCATGGCGTCAACCCAATCCAGGAATGGCGGAATAAGTTTTTAGAGGGAAAGCCGGTAAAAGTGGATTTAATTCTTGAAGAAGCAGGTGAGGTGATAGTAGAAAATGCCCACTTTCAGACCGTTGATTTACCTGGGCACAGTTATCATCAGTTTGGGATAATGGTCGAGGATATACTTTTTGCCGCCGACGCCTATTTCGGTGTGGAAGTCATACATAAACATGGCATTCCTTATATTGTCGATGCAAAACAGACAATGGAAAGCCTTGATAAAATAAAAAGCCTCCCATGTGCAGGTGCGGTACCTGGACATGGGAGGTTTGAAATAAACTACCTTCCTACCATTGAAGAAAATATACAGGTTCACCGCCAGATTGAGCTCTTACTATTCTCGCTGGTTATCCAAGAAAAAGAAGGTCTAACTATTGAACAGCTAGTCACAAAAGCTTGCGACGAAAAAGGAATTACCATTCGCAACGTGCCGTCATTTATGTTATTCAGAACAGCGGTGACAGCTTATTTGACCAAGTTAATACAAGAAGACCGCGTGAACCTAATCGTTCGAGACAATCAATTGGTCGTGGAATCTTCTTCGGTGTAAGGCATAACATATATTGGCTTTCCTTCTTCCCATTCAGCAAATACAATGTCTTGTGGGGTATGGTAGCCAATTTTTTTTATTTCGTTTATTAGCCATTGCTCTGAGAGGTTAAATTCATCTAAATTGTCTGTTAAAATTTCTCCGTCAGAAATCACAGGAATCGGAAGCGTGACACTTTTAATAGGGATATTAAGATCTTCATTAATAGGTTGAGCATATGGGTGTTTCTTTAACACACTGACAGTTCCATCAGTTTCAAGTATGGCATACTCCACTTCTTGAATGGAGAAAGCACCTTTTGAACGAAGTAGATGTCTTAGTTGATCAATATCTAGTTTGCATTTCTTCAACTCTTTTTTGTTTATCATTCCTTTATGTATGACGATAGACGGTCTTCCTTCTAATATCCCTCTAGTTTTTCGCACTTTCTGTGTGATCGTTTCAAGTAATAAGATTAAAATTCCCCACATCCCTAATGTGAAGAGGATTTTTAGTACACCTATATCATTATCATATAATGCATTTCCCACAAGTTCCCCTAATACAAGTGCTGATATGAAATCAAATGGCGTTATTTGAGTGATTTGAGTTTTACCGAGCATCTGGGTAATGAAAAATAGGGCAAAGAAACCGATTACCAATTCTACTGCAATTTGACCGTAGTCCATCATTATTGTGTCATCCTTTATGTTAGGTCCTTGACAGTAGTATTAGTTAGGAGCAGGTAAAGTATGAAAACAAAAAAAGATATCTCTCGTCGGTTTCCCTTGGAGAGATATCTATTTAGATATTTTTAGTCATGGTGACATGAGGAATTCCTGCATCCATAAAAATGTCAGATATCGTTTCATAACCTAGTTTTGCATAAAAGGCTTCCGCATGTGTTTGAGCATTTAGCTTTAATACATGCATTTCTTTTGTCTTTGCATATTCTTCAATGGTATTCATGATAAGTCGACCAGCGCCTTTGGATGTACGATAGGAAGGGAGGACGCAAATACGCTCTACCTTTCCTATGCCTTCCACAATACGAAAGCGACCAGCTCCGACTGCTTGATCTTCATCGTACAATACAAAATGGGTGGAGTCTTCTTCGTATTGATCAATCTCTTCTTCAAGAGGAACATTCTGTTCTTCTACAAATACCGTTTTCCTGACAGAATAAGCATCCTGCAGTTCTTTGTCTGTGTCTACTACTTGTACATGCAAGGGTCAGCAATCCTTTCCAAAGCGGAATGTTTCATAAACCGTCCACATTCCATCTTCTAATTGATATAAAAGGTGGAAGCGGTCAATCATTTCTTCATGTTCAATATTGGTCATTTTTAATTGACCCAGAACGTCCGAGTGTTCATCATCAGATAAATTTTGCCCGATCGTTATATGCGGCACATAGGAAAATTCACGATTATCCTGGAAATATCCTATGCCGGAATGAAGTTTCTCATGTAGGGATAAAAGTTCGTCTGTTGGATCTACTTTAAGGTAAATGACATTGTTTACTGGAGCAAAAGAGCTCACTTTATAAATATTCAAAGGGATTGGTGTGGTATCTTTCGCGATAGCAGCAAGCTCATCAGTTACTGATTTCATATCACTTTCATCTATTTCGAATGCTGTTTTCAACGTCACATGCGGCGGAATTAATGCGTAGTGAGTGTCATAACGTTTTCGAAATGAATTTGCGAGATCTTGTAATTTTTTGGTCGGAAAAATAGCTATTCCATATTTCATCCAATATCCCT
Organism: Bacillus sp. RO2; assembly: GCF_012911845.1. Taxonomy (GTDB): domain Bacteria; phylum Bacillota; class Bacilli; order Bacillales; family Bacillaceae_I; genus Sutcliffiella_A. The sequence goes on from NZ_JAAXCU010000057.1 coordinate 319,703, forward strand.
CCTATTAGCGTTTGCAATATAGTAACTTCTACTTTTATTTTATCGTAATTTTTTTCAAAAGAATAGAAAAGTTTCCCGTTCATGCTTAAATAACTATTGGTGTAGGATAACACCTGTAGTTTTTCGTTCCGGATATTCGTTTTACGAGAGGCGGTGCTGGAGCCTATTCGACTTAGTCAAGGTCACTGAAAGAGTCTTTGAATTTAGATATTGTTAAGACACCGCTGTGGATTTCCGCAAATGGCTTCGCTTTCCTAGGGGCTGACGTGAGCCTCCTCGGCTTCGCCTGCGGGGTCTCCACCTAGCGCTATCTCCCTCAGGAGTCTTCGCCTTTTGCTCCAATCCACAGCTCTAAATTTCCAACTGCCAACTAATTTCACTTAAATTACGATAGCATTTTTGGTAGGGCTTGTTTTAGGTCAGGTTGCCAGTAGGTCCAGGTGTGTGTGCCTTCGAATTCTTCGTAGTATACAGAAAATCTTTTTTCTTTCATTAGTGAGTGCAGTGCACGGTTTGGTTCGATGAAATTTTTCTTCTCTCCATTTGTGGTAGGTACTTCGGTTTCCTTTGTACCGATTACATGGTAAAGAGAAAGGAAGGAAGGTTGGCCGAATTCTTCCACTTTAGTCATGACCTTTTCATCCACGTATGGAGATTGCATGATGACTTTGCCAAATGTGTGTGGGTAAGAAAGAGCGGTCATCAAGGAGACAGTGGCAGCCAAAGAATCTCCAATAAGAGCTCGTCCCATACCCATTTGATACGTTGGATATTTCTCATCGATATATGGTGTCAGTTCATGTGCAAGGAAGCGAATGTACGCACTGTTTTTGCTTCCGTCTGGGTGATACTTTTCCCAACGATCTTTTACGTCTTTGTATGGAATACCTACGATAATGGTATTTTGCATTTCGTTTGCGGCTAGCAGTTTGTCCGTTGTGCTTCCAATACGACCTAGTGTGAAGTAGTCTTTTCCATCCTGTGCTACCAGGATGTTGTATTTATAGAGTGGTGAATAGTTAGCTGGTGTGTATACCATTAGGGTCATTTCTTCATTAAGTTCATTGCTGTAGAGTGTGAATTCCTCAATACGCCCAACGTTTTTGCTCATTGTTCATTACCTCCTGTGATGCCTTTATCTATTGTGGTAAGCGCTTTACCCACTATAATACCATATCTTTCATCTATTTGTTGAATGGTAAGCTTTGTTGTCGAGAGTTTTTCAAACTCCCTATTTCCTTTCGTTTCAGGTGTTCGCTTTCCGCGGGTTTTTAGAATTTTCTTTAAACACCGCTGGTGATTTCCACAAATGGCTTCGCTTTCCTAGGGGCACTGTTGGAGCCTCCTCGGCTACGCCTGCGGGGTCTCCACCTAGCGCTATCTCCCTCAGGAGTCTTCGCCTTTTGCTCCAATCACCAGCTAGGGATCATTAAAAACTTTACGTTATCAGTTTTTCAATGGCTCACTCGTTGCGGGGTCTCAAGCTACCGCTACCTTCCACTCCAGTCAAACGGGTGTTGTAATTTAACAGTAAAAACCACATCATAAATTATTTCAATTATTTTCTGTCAATATATTGACCTTTTACACATACGTTATATAATATATTTTATCCAATTAATCCGATTAATCTAATATGGATTATGCGAAAAGTGTAAAGTAGGTGCATAGGTTGTTTTTACAGATATCTGATATATCAAAAATTTATACACAGCAAAATGTTGAAAATAAAGTGCTTTCATCCATAAATGTGGACATAAAAGAAGGGGAGTTTGTATCCATACTTGGGCCATCTGGCTGTGGGAAATCCACCTTGCTTTCCATGGTGGCAGGATTACTTAAACCAACAGAAGGAGAAATCCGACTGAAGGGATCGGTCATTACAAAACCAGGGAAAGACAGGGGGATGGTATTTCAGCAGGCAGCTTTATTTCCTTGGATGACGGTGCAAGAAAATGTGCTTTTTGCCATACGTGAAATGAAAAACAAGGAAGAAAGAGAAAAGAGGGCCCTTCATTACTTAAAGATGGTGCAGCTAGGCAGTAACCTTAAACAGTATCCGCATGAATTATCAGGTGGCATGCAGCAAAGGGTTTCTATTGCCCGAGCACTTGCGATGGACCCGACTGTTCTATTAATGGATGAACCTTTTGGTGCCTTAGATGAACAAACGCGGTTGAGACTTCAACAGGAACTAGAAACGATTTGGTTGCAGACGAAGAAAACCGTATTGTTTGTCACACATAGTATTCATGAATCAATTAAACTGTCTGATCGGATCCTTGTAATGGGGACACGACCTGGAACAATTATCGCAGACATAAAAGTAAATGCAGTTCGTCCTCGTTTACGGACAAATGAAGAGGTAGCACTGTTGGAAGCACAAATCAGTGCAATGTTAGAAAAAGAGATTGATAAGGTTGTAGAAGAGGAGTTGAGACGATGAAAGCTGGAGTTAAACGACTCATTTTCTTTGCATCCTTATTTATTATTTGGGAAGTGGTGGTGCTCTTAATCGGTTGGTCACCGGCTGTGATGCCGAAACCATCGAATGTAGCTGTGGCACTTTACCAAGGGTTTATGGATAAAACATTGCTCTATGATTTAGGGGCGAGTTTTAAGCGCCTAGGAGTGGGACTTTTTTTGGCACTCATCATCGGAACCCTGCTTGGAATTTGGCTAGCGAAGTCGAAAACGGCAGATGAAACAGTGGGGATGCTTGTCCTTGCTTTGCAAAGTGTACCTAGTATTGTGTGGTTGCCTTTAGCAATCATATGGTTCGGTTTTAACGAGACGGCTATCATCTTTATTGTAACGCTTGGTGGTACGCTCGTAATGACAATTAATATGAGGATGGGCATAAAAAGTGTCCCGCCTTTATATATCAAAGCTGCTTCCACAATGGGAGCAAGTGGTGTGGAGATGTTTTGGAAGATTATTTTACCTGCATCTGTTCCGTACGCGGTGACTGGTGCAAGGCTTGCATGGGCGTTTGCATGGAGAGCGCTGATGGCAGCTGAATTATTGAGTATGGGACCTGGTTTAGGCTATACGTTGAAATATGCGGCAGATTTCGGCCAGATGAGTTTAGTTTTTGGAGTCATCATAATAATTTGTGTGATTGGTTCAGTGGTTGATTTAGTTATCTTCCAGCGCTTTGAGAAAAATGTCATCAAACGCTGGGGCTTGGATTCATAAATAGAGAGTATGGGAGGAAAAGAGATGAAAAAAGGTTGGTTGATTCTTAGTGCATTATTTTTATTAGTAATGGGGGTCCTTACTGGTTGCGGTTCTGACACAAGCGGATCTAATGGCAAAGAGAAAATTGTAATTGGGTATTTTCCTAATATCGATCATGTTCCAGCAATGGTGGCGCGTGAGAAAGCTTTATATGAAGAAGCCCTTGGTGATCAATATGAAGTGGAATACAAAACCTTCCCTGATGGTGGGGCATTTATGACGGCATTGAAAACAGGAGATATTCACGGTGGCTTAGTTGGACCAGGTCCGGCAATGAACAACTATGTAAGCGGAGCAGATGTGAAAGTGGTGGCGGGAGCTTCTTCTGGTGGAACGGTAATCATTGCTAGTAAAGAGAGTGGCATTACATCTATTGAAGGGCTTGATGGGGCTACATTCATCACACCAGGTGTTGGTTGTACGCATGACGTTCAAATGGAAACATTTTTACAAGATTATGGTTTATCCTCTGCCCGTATTGGGGGAAGCATGAAGCATGTAACAGGAAATCCTGCACAATACGCGGGGATGTTTGAAGCAGAAAGTGTAGATGCTGCGGCAGTGCCGGAGCCATGGGCTTCCTTGTTATCCATCGAGCACGGTGCGAATATTCTTGTTGACAGTAAAGAGATTTCGTTTGGTACTACTCTACCTAACACAATCTTTGTTACAAGTGGCAAGCTGATTGACGAAAATAAAGATTTGGTGCAAAAATTAGTGGATGCACATCAAGAGTCTATAGACTTTATTTCGGAAAATCCGGATGAGGCAAAAGAAATTGCAATTACTTCTATTAAAGAACTGACAAACCAAGAACTTTCAAAAGAAGTAATTGATTCTGCTTGGGAAAGAATTCGCTTTACTCATGAAGTAGATGCGGAAGTGGTGCAGGAATTCGCAAACTCTTCCTTTGAACTTAAATTCTTGAAGGAAAAGCCTGATTTCAAAAATTTCATTGATTCACAATTTGTTAACTAGCATTTCATAAGAGTGTCGGGCTATAATGGTCTCGACACTTTTTTATGAGTTTGGAGGAATAAACTTGAAAAGAATTTGGCCATTATTGCCACTTGTAATTTTACTTGCTTTGGCTGGTTGCGGAAGCAGCGAAGTTAATTTAGATGAAGAATTTTCCATGAAGCTTGATGTAGAAGAATTAGAAGGTGTAAATCAGGACAAACAGGCCTTTTCGAGTTCGGAGCATGAAGGAGAATTCTGGCTGGCTAATTTTATCTTCACCAATTGTGATACAGTTTGTCCCCCTATGACAGCCAATATGGCAAGGGTGCAGAGAGAAATGAAGGAAACAGGTGTTGAAGTTCCAATTGTATCTTTTAGCATCGATCCTGAGAATGATACCCCCGAAGCGTTAAAAGAATATGGTGATTTATATCAAGCAGATTATCAAGCGTGGAATTTTGTCACAGGATATGACCAGGAAACGATTGAGCGATTTGCAAATGTATCGTTTATGGTTCCAGCTTCCAAAGAGGAAGGTTCGGATCAGTATATGCATAGTACTAGTATTTTCTTGGTAGATAAAGAAGGATTTGTAAGGGAGTCGTACAGTGGACTCGATGTTCCTTTAGAAGAAATCATGGAAGATTTAGAAAAAGTAACGGATTAACTATAAGAATTACGTTTTGCCTTGAACACTCATATGATGTCATATGGGTGTTTTATGTTTATTAGGAAAGCATGAAAAAGTATGGGGGAAAACGATGGATATTACCAAAACAAACTGTCTTTCTAAAGAGGAATATCGAGAAGTGGTTTCGCTGTTAAAAACATGCGAAAGGCATGATTCGTTCGAAATAGGTGCTTGTCTAAATTTATCCATGATACAAAAAGGGGACGACAAGCATCTTGATATTATTTTGGCGCACGAGAAAAAAGAATTAGTTGGCTTTTTGGGATTATATTCATTTGTCGATCCAAAGAAGGTGGAGCTTGCAGGAATGATTCATCCTGCCTATCGAAATCAAGGGAAGTTTAGTAGGTTGCTAGAACATGCTAAGCAAATAACGAGGGAACGGGATGCAAATGAAGTGCTTTTCGTTTGTCCAATAAAGTCTGAATCTGCAATTCATCTCGCATTAAAAATGGAAGCGACGTACATGTATACCGAATTCACCATGGAATATAAGGGAATATATCATAAAAAATACGATTGTCCTGTAAACATGTCCATTAACAAAGCAGATTTGTCAGAATCAGCAATGATTATGAAGCTTTTTTCGGAAGGGTTTGATGTTGCTCCTTCTGATGAAAATGTAAAAAGACTTATTGAGAGCAATTTGACTAAGCTGGGATATGAGCTGTTTCTTGTACATGTAGATAAGATTCCTATTGCGACAATAACTATAAGTGATGAAGAGGAATCAGTGTATTTAAGCGCATTTACGGTCACTTCATCCCAAAGAAGAAATGGATATGGACGTGCCATATTGGAGAGGATCATAAGCGACATTAAAGTTAGGTACCCTAAAAAATCAATAAGGTTAGATGTGGACGTGAGAAATGAAGGGGCAATAAGGCTCTATGAGAATATTGGTTTTAGAGTAGTGGATGGGTTTGATTATTATCTAGCCAAGTAAGGGTTTTCATCATTTGTGATGGAAGAGGTGGCAGCAACGGCTACCTCTCGTTTGTTACATTGATTTTTCATGTGAAGGTGATGAAAGTTGTTGTTTTGGAAGGTAATGTTCGACGAGTTGATCAAGGTAGTTTATTTTTTCAAGCGCAAGATTTTTGTCAATTTGTTTATAGTGGTGGTTTCCGCCTTTTTCCTCGTCCATTTCATCCGCTAGCTTCACTACTTTTTGTAATGGACTTCTTTTAACGTCTATTTCAGGCAGGTAGGAATCTGTATGCAAAAGGATAGCTACAGAAATCTTTTTAGCGTTTTGTGGATTTTCTCCTAAGCGAATTAATAATTTGTGAGCGCGCTCTGCACCTTTAATTGCATGGATATCATTTTCTCTGTAAAGCTCATAGTCCCATTTTCCTTGTCGGTACCATTCATAATGTCCAATATCATGCAGAAGAGCTGCTTTGGTAGCCAAATCTACACTAACATTATATTTAAAAGCCAAATGAAAGGCATGGTTGGCCACTTCTAGGGCATGAGCTACACCGGAGCGCTTTAAATACTTCTGTGTAATAGGGTGTGTGAAAATATCGGTAAGTGTTACTTCTCTCATTAATATCTCCCTCCTGTAAAAATGTTTTTCTTTATAGAATATCATAAATGGAGTAGAGTGTGCAATAATTGAGCGCGTTTAAATGACTTCATTTTCATATTTTTTTCTCATAGGGCGAAATGACATGATACTCTGTAACAGAAAAGTCCTTTTTGTTTGTCGTAAATAACAAAAAGCGGTAACAGTTTTTTCATTGACCTCCAATACCATAATGTTCCTTTGGGTGATGGAGCCGTCCTTTGCCATATATATCATTTCTATTGGTGTTCTGGAAACTCTAAAGGTATCGAGTAATCGTTTCATCATATCATCTCCTTACATTCATTATATACGAACATACGTTTTATATTCAATAAAAATACGAACGTATATTCTTGTTGTTTTTTGGGCAGTAAGGAATATACTTGAAATAAGAAAGGGAGGTGATTTTGTGAAACCATCTACCACATTAAAATGGGTAACTGGAGGAATGGAGGCGTTTTTGGCAATTCCTTTTCTTGGCGGTCTAACTGTGATGGGTTTTGGTTATTCTCCATTAGGCCTTATGTTGATTTTACATATCATTACGTTGGTGTTTAGTGCAAAAGAAGGGCAGAAGTTTCACGGCAGCATCTGGGGAATTGTTACTTCTTGCTTAGGTTGGGTCTTTTTGCTTGGTTGGGTCCTGCATACTGTAACGGCGATTATTCTTATGATTGATGCTTTTGCTTCGGGAAGGAAAGAAAAAGGCGTGGAAGTATGACCGTTCCGAGTTTGGGGCGGTTTTTCATTGTTTGTAAATGCCGCTGTTACTTTCCGCAAATAGCTGCGCTTTCCGCGGGGCGACCTTGAGCCTCCTCACTTCGTTGCGGGGTCTCAACATTGTCGCTACCCTCCCGCAGGAGTCTCCGCTATTTGCTCCAATCCACAGCTATAAATCCCGCCTGATTTTGAGATAATTCATCTAGCGTGTATTTTCGTAAAATCTTCTTTACAAACATGTGCGGACTATCTATAATAATATTTACAGTCGCATACGTGATCTGATAGTTCAGTGGGAGAACACTACCTTGACAGGGTAGGGGTCGGGGGTTCGAATCCCTCTCAGATCATCTAAAAAGCTCCATCCTTTTAATCAGAGGGTGGGGCTTTTTCTTTCTAGGTTTAAAAAATGGGCTTGTTTCTTCAATCAGAAATGTTGACAATTATACCTAGAGGGGTATAACATATAAGGAAAATGAATCGTATTGGAGGAGATGGTCGTTGGTCATTTCTGTTGCTTTGTTATGCATGATAGTTTCTATTTACGTTTACAATAGATATGTTCCTGTATTAGGTGTTCCTTGTGTTAAGGATCTTGAAAATACATCCGCTGTAAAAACTATTGATGTAAGAGATTATAACTACGTAGATGAACCCGTTCAGGCTGCAGTCAATATCCCTGTTGCTTATCTGCAACGTAACTACCAACAATTTCAAGGTGATAGAGTAGTTGTTCTTGCTTCTAGTCATATGGAAAAAAACATTAGTGTTCGTTACTTAAAGAAAAAAGGTATTGAAGTGATTGGATATAGGGTCATTGGTAATAGCTGTAAGTGCCCGAAGCTAAAAATGGTATAAGACGAATTGACAACTCGGAACATAAATTCCGGGTTTTTTTATACTCGAAAAAGGCAGGTGACTCTATTATCTGTCTATTTTTTTGTGATTGAGGAAATAACACAGTCACTTTCTAGTAAAATGAATATACTTTTAATAGATTAGCAGAGGGGGTGAGAGTCGTGGGAGTTGTGTATGTAGAGTGCAAAGTTTGTTGCAAATTTAAGTGTAAATGCTTTAAAAGATGTGAGATGGACTATGAAATGGACTATGAAAAGGACTATTCAGATCGAGGTAAAAGAAGCTGTGGTTGTAGTGCTGGAGCATCGCGTTATTACAGGTACAATGATTAATTGCTAGTAGGAGAATAGACGTGCGCTAAATGCGTTCGTCTATTTTTTTGTTTTAGTAGAAACACACAAGCGTAATCTAGCAATTAACATATTATATAGTATCTCAAGTAATAGGAGGTGATAATAGTGGGAATAGTTTATGTAGAATGTTGTGATAGAAAACGTTGTTGTTGCTGTTGTGATGATGATTGGGATAGATGTCCAAATCCGGTTAGGTGGAATGAAGGCGCTGAGTGTGAGGGGTTAAGACAAGATCTCGCAGACAGGGGAGTAGTAACTGTAAGTGGCCTACAGTTCAGGTTTTATAATCAAACGATGAAATATAGTGCTACTTTCTGTACTTTAGGTTTCAGAACACCTACGGTAACAGAGCTACAAGTAATTGCAACTAGTCTAACATCCGCTGAGGTTGGTGGTACTCCATTATGTCCGATGTTAGTATGGGCTACAAACATGGGGAATCCTGTATTAGTTGAGGTGTTTCCTTCAACTGGAATTGTCCAAGAGGTTAGGACACCTTCAAGGTATTGCCGTGCATACCGTATTTGTATTGCGATTTAACAAATTAAAAAAGGTTAACAAAGAGGCTACCCAAATGGAAAGCCTCTATTTTTCAAAATATAGATGATAATGTAGTTGGCAACCAGGGTTAAAGGCAGCCTTACAAGTCGGGCAAATCGATTGACTGTTTAAGTACTCGTTAATGGTCAGTTCTGTTTTACAGTTCCCGCACAGAATTGCATTGGCATGAAACTCATGTTTAGGCCAGACACTGGCTGGGTGATCTGCATGTTCTTCGTGACATTGATAGCAAGGGTAGTATTCCCCGCAACAATGAAATTTTATGGCAATGATATCTTTTTCTGAATGATAATGCGTGCAACGTGTAAAACTATCAACTGTGGAACCGAGTACTTTTACAGTCATTCCATTTATCTCCTTATTTTGTGAAATTAATTAGGTTGCCAAACTATTTCACCAGACATATTTTCTTCATCTATTTCCACTTGAAAATCATGTTTTTCATAGAAGTGAACTAACCGATCTACGTGATCCCAATCACGCTTTGCGATATCACCAGTAATACAATGGATATTCTGATCTTTGGCTACTTCTTTAAGATAATTCATGCAGATAGAACCGTAACCCTTATTTTTAGGGCCTTTAATATCTCCAATGAAAATGGTGTCATCCTCTTTGTATGTTGCTTGAATGGAGAAATCCCACTGGCCACGATAGGCAGATTCGCAATCGCTAAGCATAATTTTACATGAGTTATGGTCATTGTTTGTGTAAACGACCACCCAGTTATCGTCTTTCGTTTGATCGATGCCGATTACTTGCCATTTTTTAGCTATTTCTTTCATGTTTTCTTTCATGCGGAACATTTGAATTTCCAATTCATCTAATTCCTGTTTGATTTCTTCTTTATCTCTTGTCTCTTCTTCGGCCATGAATAAGCTTGTGAAAGACATCTAATTCCCCCTAGTACTTTATTTAAGCAATCTACAAATATAGTTATTTTCCGAGCAAAATTGACAATCAGCATATTATTATACAGGTGTTTTATATATCTTTCAAATTACACGTAAAAAAATAAAAGCAAGTCATCGCGAAGGATAACTTGCTTTTATCTTTTTTATTCGAATAAAGGCGCTAATTAGTTGATGAATAGCGCAATTAGTAACTTGCTTCATCACAAGCATTATAAGCTGTCCAGCTATATGGACATGATTTATAAATGACATAAAAGTATTATATTCGTTTGCCGCGGTATAATTCCATGGTAGTTTCCCTTACTTAAACAACGTAAGCCCTACCTCTCATACGTCCTTACAGCTCCTAGGCCGTGCCAGATCGATTAAGCCTTTGTGAAAAAACTATATGGAACGCCAGTGCATCCTTGTGACACGTTGGTATTGCTTAAGAATGTCATAACGTTCTTCCTTTCTATATCAAGTTACTAATGTGTTGGGTGTATACCCAAACTAGTATTATACAACATATAATAGAAATGTCAAGAAGATAAAATAAAACTCGATTTTTGTAGGAAAAAATTTTTACTGAATTCTGTTGGAATTTGGTAAAATAGAAAAAAGATATAGAGAAGTAGTTGAACAATTTATAGGGAGACTAGATATGTTAAGTCAAAACTTACAAGATTTGAAGCAATCAACAAGTAGTGCAGAAGAATTCCTGAGAAACAATGAATTGGCTAATCTCATTCAAAAACAAGTTTTTGCAACCATACTGGAAAAGAAGCTGGATTTGTCTGAAAATGAGATGAAAATTTGGATTGCAGGATGCTCCACTGGGCAGGAAGTCTACTCTTTGGCAATTTTGTTAAAAGAGACAATAGAATCCATGCATGATGTTATGGGAATGGAATTTAAGATTTACGCTACGGACTTGGATTATGATTCTGTAAAGGTTGCTGGTGCGGGAGTCTATCCTGAAACGGCTTTTGAAAATGTTCCATCTGACATTCTGAATAAGTATTTTGACAAGAAGCAGGATTTTTATGTAGTGAAAAAATCAATAAGGGAGAATATCATATTCGCCCCTCACAACATTGCAAAAGATCCGGGGTTTCAACATCTTGACTTTATCAGTTGCAGAAATGTACTGCATTATTTTCAGCCGACACAGCAACAACGGATTATCTCTTCTTTCCACCATTCTCTAAATGAGAGCGGATATTTGTTTCTGGGACAATCGGGTTCTATAGGAGATAGCAAAGAACTATTTCAAGCGATTAATAAAAAGTGGAAGATATATATAAAGCAAGAGGTGGAAGATCGTAACCGCAGTGAAGACGCGGGCCTTCATGCAATACAAGAAAAAAGTCAATACGAGAAAGAGTTGCAGTTATTGAATGAAGAATTGATCCAAGCTAAAGAGCGCATTGTTAATTTACATGGGAAGCTTGAGGACATTCACTTGAAGTATGAGGATAAATTTGAAACGCTTAAAATTGATTCGTATCATCCCATACTCTTCGTTAAAGGACTTCTCCAAATAATTAAAAAGCAAGAGTTCTACAAAGAAGAATATGCTGCTGCTATGCTTAAAGAGATGAAGAAGCTTGAATTGGCCATTGAAAGCTTTCTAATGGATGATCAATAAGCACAATAAAACCCCCGTCAAATCATCGACGGGGGTTAAATTATTTTATTTAGAACGGAGAAGGTCTTTAATATCTTCTAATTCCGTCTGAATTAATTTAATATATTCCAATTTTCCAACCTCTGATAAGTCGTCTTGAATAATTCCAAGTAAATCATTGATAGTGGAAATTTTTCTTTCGGTTTGTTTTTTATGAAACTCAAAAGAAGTATCAGGTTCTACACTTGTTGTAACAACATCGTTCCATTCATTGTTCTCAAGCTCTTTCCGCCATTGTTGAAATTCCGACTGTACGTGCTGAAAGGCAGACGTTTCATTCATACATACTAAATGAATGAGCTTTTCTTTTTGTTGATAGTGAAAATAAACAGTGAACAAGGTAGTGGGAGAATCTGTTGTTTTTAAGTTTAACTCCATCACACCTGGTGAAGGAAGAGTTTTTATTTGTTTTAGCTTTCCTCTACTATCCCAATCTACCAAGTCTAGAAATGAGGTAACTGGATAGAAGATGCGGGTGACTGACTGGGATACATCGATAATTTTAAAATCCTCAGTCATTTTGAAATATGGGACGGGAATCCGGTACATTAAAGAAGCACTCCTCTATTGATAGTTCCGGCTTCCTTTCTATAATTTTCCAACCATTGAAAAAGGAAGGTTGTATCCTTAGCAATGAGAGTTTCCGCAGGACAGCATGACCGAAAAGCAGATTCCGCATGCAGGCGGCTTCCAACTATGAAAGTGGTGCCAGCGTTTATAGTTTGCAGTCTTTCTATTGTTTCTTTTAGTTTTGGAAGGTGATGTCTAATGGATACGGATATACATACAACATCCGGGTTCCATTTTTTTAAGCTATATTCTGCATAGTCCAACGGCAGGTTGGAACCAAGGTCATACACATCCCAACCAAATTCTTCAAAGAGGGAAGAGGCCATTTTCAATCCCAAATCATGTTCTTCCCCTTCTACACAAAAAAACATGGCTCGTGGGGAAGGAGAGTGCTCCTCTATTAGTCTATCATTTAATTTTTCTAAATGATATTTGGTCAAAATCATCTCGCATGTCCCTGTCGCCAAGTGCTCATGCGCAACAGAAATTTTATTTTCCTCCCACATTTCGCCAATGCGGTACATGGCGTCACGAAGGATAAAGTCATAAACAAACGAACTATTGTAGCCCTGATCTATGGTATCTTTTACACAAGACCAACCGGAGGCCACCTTTTTATCGAGAAGTAATTGTGATAGTTTCTTGGAGATTTCATTCAATTTGATCCCTCCTATTAACGCATAGTAATAATATACAGTATACTATATTTTCCTTAAAATCAAATGCTTCTTCTTTGAAATGCTCTTTTATGTCTGTCAGCTGCTCGGTTATGGGATTAAAATTACCTTGACACCGGACTATACAAGACAAGGATTTTCTCTTATGCTTAATAGAGGTAAATATTAGTAGTAAAGGAAGTGTCTCAATGACTTATCAACCAAATGTACAGGAAACCTTTTCATTAATCAAAGAACTTGTTTCTATTCCGAGCCCTTCAGGAAATACGGACAAGGTAATAGGTTATGTTGAAAGGTACTTAAGCGAATCTGGAGTAGAAACAGTACGAAACCGTAAGGGAGGCTTAATTGCTTCCATTAAAGGAACCAATGATAAAGAACATCGCATGCTAACAGCCCACGTCGACACATTGGGAGCTATGGTAAAAGAAGTTAAATCGAATGGTAGATTAAAACTCACGACAGTCGGAGGGTTTCGCTGGAATTCCGTCGAAGGGGAATATTGCGAGATAGAAACATCTTCTGGAAAAACATACACAGGGACCATTCTCATGCATCAAACTTCTGTGCACGTCTATAAAAATGCTGGAGATGCACCAAGAAACGATGAGAATATCGAGGTACGCATCGATGAAAAAGTCACCAACGCAGATGAAGTAAGAGCTCTAGGAATTGAAGTGGGAGACTTTGTTTCTTTTGATCCTAGAGTACAAATCACAGAAAGTGGATACATCAAATCTAGGCACCTTGATGATAAAGCTAGCGTGGCGATTTTACTCAAACTTATAAAATTTATTCAGAACGATAAAATTACTCTTCCATATACTACACACTTTTTGATTTCTAATAATGAAGAAATAGGGTATGGTGGGAACTCCAATATCACCCCGGAGACCGTGGAATACCTTGCGGTGGATATGGGAGCCCTTGGAGATGGACAATCATCAGACGAGTACACAGTGTCTATTTGTGTAAAAGATTCCAGCGGACCTTACCATTATGGATTAAGAAAGCACCTTGTTGATCTCGCAAAGAAAAACGAAGTGGATTACAAAGTGGATATTTATCCATACTACGGCTCAGATGCATCCGCTGCCATCCGTTCTGGCCACGATATCATCCACGGATTGATTGGCCCGGGAATTGAATCTTCCCATGCCTTCGAACGCACACACGCAAGCTCGATTGAAAATACGGAGAAATTGATTTACCATTACTTGTTGTCTGGTATGGTGAAGTACTAAAGTGAAGAACGTCCCACGATTGTTTGATCGTGGGACGTTTTATTATGTGAAATACTCAATCCGCGCCTGAGGAAAATAAGAATGGATATACTCTGACAATGTCTCTTTTATCTCGGTCGCTTCGTCCTTCGTATATACATACTTCCCAATCCCATAGCGTCCCCATTTATACTGACGCTTTGCTTCGTCTAGCTCAAGCTTTGTCATCGGATAGTTTTGTTGAATGACCCTTTTTGCAGGTTTGGTAAATCGGTGTTGAATTAATTCAAATGTAAGGTCCTCAGTGGCATGTGCAGGAAGCTTATCATATAGCTTTTGGAATAAGGTTTTATATCCTTCTTCCCAGCCTTCATGCAAGTAAATTGGTGCAACGATAAAACCAAGTGGATAGTTTGCACCTGCAACTTTTGCAGCTGCTTCAATTCTTAAATCTAGAGAAGATGTTCCTGGTTCAAAGTTTTTTATTACATAATCAGCATTCACACTGAAACGAAACCTTGTTCTCCCTCGATGGTCTGCATCAAGCAAGTGATCGACATGATGGAATTTTGTCACGAACCGAAGAAGACCATGTTCAGATTTACCAAAGTACTCAATCGCTTTTTTCAAAGAATGAGTAAGATGATCAATACCGACGATATCCGATGTACAGGACGCTTCAAACCTAGTGATTTCTGGAGCACGCTCTTGCATATATTTATCGGCTGCGTCAAAGATTTCATCCAGGTTCACATAAGTCCTGATGTAAGGCTTGCTTCCCATAGTTGTCTGCAAATAACAATAATGACAATGGCCCATACAACCAGTGGCAAAAGGGATGGCATACTCAGCAGAAGGTTTGGATGAATCAAACTTCAGTGTTTTTCTTACCCCGACAACTAGTGTGGATTTAGCCGTCCTGTATTTTTGAAAATCATTATCTCCAGGTAAATTTCTTATCTGGTTATGAGAGGTAGTTTCACGGATTTCAAGTCCCATCGATTCAAATTTCTCTTTTAATTCTACTCCTAGTGGATAGTCAAGCGCTTTAGGTTCAATATATACAAGCTGTGGAACAAATGGTTTCATGTACTGCCCCCCTTTTATTCGTATGTTGGTCCAAAATATTCATTATATAATGCCTCTGCTTCTTCTAATGAAGTGAAAAAAACGAACTCATCCGATAATGGATAATACGTATCATAGAGAAAGATGGAAAGCTGTCCTTCCTCGTAGGGATTAGCCATGATGCTTGCCTGTTGGATGGATGCGACATTCTGTGTGTGCGGATTACGATAAAATAAGTACACTACATCTCCTTCTTGTAGCGAGGAAGACGGAGCTTGTTGGTATATGTCCATGTCAGTCACCTACTTTTAATTGTTTCTTCTCATCAAAGTCAATAGGAATTTAATTTTAGTGTTAAATGAATCGGGAATAATATCCTTGAGAAATATTGTAAAACTATTTAGTTATATAGAGTAATTTTTATGAATATTTTGAAACATTTACATGGGCTGTCCGTCTAACTTATTAGGGGAAAATGGGAGGTGGTCTCGCGATGAATCACGTAGATTTACGACCAAAAAAAAGGTCAAAACTTCGCATTTGGCTTGGAACCCAGTTCTACATAGCCAAGAGATGGGTAGAGTGGCAGACAGGTAAGAAAATCTATGCAGAAGAAATGACAGAGGAATTATTGCCATATCAAGTTTTTGTACATAAGACTCCTACGCTTAGAAAGTTAAAGGATGTAGATATGTGGTACCAGTACAATAAGGTAACTAATTTGAAAATCGCCCTGCAGAAGTTAAATGGCGTAGTAATTCGACCGGGTGAAACTTTCTCCTATTGGAAATTGATTGGAAAGCCAACGAAGAGCAAAGGGTATGTAGATGGAATGGTTCTTTTTTATGGTACGTTTAAGCCAGGGCTTGGAGGAGGTTTGTGTCAAATGTCAAATCTTATTTATTGGATGACATTGCACACACCGCTGACTGTGACAGAACGATACCGCCACAGTTTTGATGTTTTTCCTGATTCTAGGAGAACGCAGCCTTTTGGCAGTGGTGCAACCTGCTCTTATAATTATCTGGATCTACAGATTAAAAATGATACAGACCAAGCTTTTCAACTAAAGGTAAGAATAGAAGGAGACTTCTTGTTCGGGGAATGGAGGTCAGCAAATCCTCCAATGGTAAAGTATAAGGTGTATGAAAAAGACCATAGCATCACATCCGCTTATTGGGGAGGTTATTTACGTCATAATGTTATTTATCGAAAAGTGATGAACCTTCAGGGAATGGAAATCGATGACCAATATGTAACCGAAAATCATGCTATTATGATGTATGAGCCGTTATTGGAAGCAACGGAACAAAGCGGCTAACTGACGTTAATAAGGGTGTGTTGAAGATGATTTCTATTCCTAAAGAAATGAAAGATCAAATGATTGGCAGGATCCAGGCATATTTCGAAGAAGAACGAGACGAAGAGATTGGCGAGTTAGGTGCCGATTTATTGCTGGACATCTTTATGAAAGAATTGGGACCTTACTATTATAATCAGGGAATTGCCGATGCGAAGGCATTGGTGGAAGAACGTTGGGGGTCCGTTGAAGAGGATATTGAAGCTTTGAAACGCACTACTGGGGGCGGAAGGTACAGGTAAGATGAATGACGAGTTTCTATCTATAATAATGCTGGTTTTGGGAAACAACTTTTTTGGCTTTTATTCAGAGCCGGAGAGGTTGTTTTTTGATTTTGGAATTCTAAAATGTGTGCGATTTGGCGAGGGAGTATTTTACAAATAAGGGGAATCGCCCGTATTTTTCTATTTTCGCCTGTAAATCTGTAAAATCGCCCGTAAATAGAAATTATCGCCCGAAAGTGGTCCCGAATCGCCCGTAAATCTCAAAAGTCGCCCGTAAATTCTAAAAATCGCCCGAATCCGTTTTTGCTGCATTTATCGCTTTTTTTCGTCATTAAGCTGCTACAGCTACCTTCTAGCTGGCCCAAGAACGGCGCCAGGTGACTTCGACATTGGTCTCAAAAATCCTTCAGGGGTCTGACCCCCTGAAGGGATTTTTTTCTCCTTCGCCCAGAGAGTTTCTAAGTTTTGCTTTGTTGGTTTAGTGGAATGAAATATGTATAGGTGGTGATGGTGTTGAAGGCGAATGTGTTGGTGATTGGGGGCGGTGTTGGCGGCTTGACGGTTGCGCTGAAGCTTGCGAAGTGTGGTGTTGGTGTGACGGTTGTGGAACAGGTTAAAGGGAGCCCACACATGTACAAGGGAGAGTTAGTGCAGCCGAAAACGCTACAAATTTTCGAGAAAAATGGCATTCTTCCTAAGGTATTGCAATGTGGACATAAAATTAACCGCATAGAGTTGATAGAGAAGAAGAAGCTGAATAAATCAAACAAAAAACCGATTCAATCTATGAGTTATAACATACTTCCAGACCCTTATAACTATGCATTGATGATCCCCCATGAAACATTAAAAACTATTCTACTTGAGGAAGCAAAAAAATATCCTTCCTTCAAATATATTCAACCTGGACGGTTCGTCGGTTTTGATGGGAACAAGGCAAAGGTGAGAATGGATAAGGAAGAGGTACTACTAGAAGCAGATTATTATGTTAGTGCAGAGGGGCGTAAGTCTAAGGTTCGTGAAACGATGGATGTGCCGAAGAAAGAAAAGAAATATGATCATCATTTTCTGACTGTTACGTTTCCGAGGCCTGAAAACATGATAGAAGGAAAGATCATTTCTACAGATGATACCTTCCTGGGGCTTTTCCCTTTGCCCGACAACCTTGTGCGCAGCGTATATCTAATTCCAAAAGGCTCTTATAAACAGATGATTGAAGAAGGACTTGAATCGTTTTACCAAAAATATTTAGAACTCTGCCCAGAACTGGATGGATTTGTTCAGAAAATAGATTCTTGGAAAAAAATTCAGCTCATGATTCCGGTGCATTATCACGTTTCTAACTATGTGAAAGGCAACATAGCATTGCTTGGGGATGCGGCTCATAGCGTTCATCCAATGGCAGGCGAAGGAATGAACTTGGCGATTCAGGACGGAGATGTACTTGGAGAATTGCTGTGTTGGATGTATGACAAAGAAAGACATTCCACAGAATATCTATCTTTTTATGAAGAAGTAAGAAAACCAAGAGTTCGGCATGTATTAAAATTGAGTCATCTATCCGCTTTGGCTTATTCCCGTCCTCTCAAATCTTTTGTGACGTGGAGAAGCAAAGTGATGGATCAGCTGACAAACGACCCTGTTCTTCATATTAAACATATGCTAAATATCTCTGGCTTGGGCATTTGGAAAGAGTCCCTAATGGATAGGGTCATTCAGTCTGGTGTTGTCCCGAAGAGGAGAGAACGGGATGAGCAGATCATTGACCGCCGTCATTTTTTTACAGAAGAAGAAGATTACCCATGGAGAAATAAGGAGGAAGCATAGGTATGATAAGTGAATATGTGAGACTTTTTAAAGCACGAGGGTATATGAAGAGAAACTTGCCCTTCCTATATAGTTGGCATGCCTATGTTGGGTATGAGCTAGATTTATTTGAAGCTTTCAAAAAACCTAGAACAATCATGGAAGTAGCAAAAGAACACGATTTAAAGGAAGACCTATTGAAAAGATGGGTAGAAGTAGGCGGTGTCATCGGATACTTGAAAAAGAAATCGAAGGAACGCTACCAAACCGTGAAAAAGTTCATGGTCCCTTCGAGTAAACATAACCCTCGTTCCACCGGGGTGCTTTTAAAAGAGATGATGGAACTTCATATACCTACTCTGATAAAGTACCCAAAAATGATGAAGACGGAAAAGAAAGAGCTTTTTAATCAAAAAGAACATGGAATGGTTGTCGCGCAAACCTCTTCACTTTTAGAACAGCTGGCTATTCCAAGAGTGATGAAGGTGATGAAAAAAACGAAACCAAATACTGTGATAGATGTCGGGTGTGGAAGCGGCGGCTATTTACTAAAGCTTTCTCAAAAGTTTCCGAAAGCGAAAATGCTTGGTATCGAGCTCAATGAGGACGTGGCAGAAGAAGCGAGTAAAAACTGTCAAAAACAAAGTCAAATTGAAATTGTTTGTGAAGATGTTCATAAGTGGTCCCCGGAGGAAAAGGTAGATTTTGTTATGTTAAATAACATTCTACATTATATCTCTCCAGAAGACCGGACGGAGCTATTTAAAAAAATAAGTGAATGGTTGCCTCATAAAGGAACATTATCAGTGGTTTCACCTATACACAACTCTAAACATGGTGGTCAGTTCTCCAGTGTGTTCAACAGTTTTTTTACCGCATTTGATAATTTGTACCCTCTTCCTTCCGAAGATGATCTCAAAAATCTGGCAGATGTAGCTGAGTTGAAAGTGGAAAAAATGCAGCCGGTCATCAAAGAAGGCGGCTGGTATCAAATTACCTTTACCAAATTAAATTAAATTGAATCGTGATTGAAGGGCTCAACTTTGGAGAATTTCCAAACTGAGCTCTATTTTGTGGGGTAATAATCCTCTATTAGAATAGTTTTCCTTATCCTTCTAATATAAGGAAAAGTCGTAATAATCCCTTAATATACCCGTTATCTACGTAACCTAAATGTTATTCTGCTGTTCTTTTAAACTACTAGAACCATGTTATGATAAGAACACTGAGTCAAATACATAGGAGGTATTTAGTATGAAAAAGAGCATGGTTTCTTTAGTAACGGCAGCGGCCCTTGCAGGTACGTTTAGTTTAGGTGCAAATGCCTCTGCTGCAGAAGTTACGGTAAAGAAAGGCGACACGCTTTGGGACATTGCTAAGGCGAACAATATATCAGTAGAAGAAATCAAAGAATGGAACGGTCTATCAAGTGACGTAATCCACCCACAAGATCAATTGAAAGTGGCGTTATCTGAACGCTACAAAATTGAAAAAGGTGACACGTTATGGGGGATTTCTCAAAACTATGAAGGTGTTACTTATCAAAAGTTAGCAGAATGGAATTCCATTTCAAATCCTGATTTAATTTATGCAGGGGACGAGCTGGTAATCTATGTTGATGGAAATCCAGTTCCTGTAGAAGCTCCTGTAAAGAAAGAAGCACCGGCTGAGGAGCCTGTAACAGAGGAGCCAGCAGAAGAAGCACCAGCTGAGGAGCCTGTAACAGAGGAACCAGCAGAAGAAGTACCGGCTGAGGAACCTGTAACAGAAGAGCCAGTAGAAGAAGCACCGGCTGAGGAGCCTGTAACAGAGGAACCAGCAGAAGAAGCACCGGCTGAAGAACCTGTAACAGAAGAGCCAGCAGAAGAAGCACCAGCTGAAGAGCCTGCAGAGGAAGAAACGGCAGCTGACCAAGAGGTAGCACAAGAATTAACGATGACAGCTACTGCTTATACAGCAAGTTGTGAAGGATGCTCTGGTATCACTGCAACAGGGATCAATTTATTAGAAAACCCTGATATGAAAGTTATTTCTGTTGACCCTGATGTTATTCCTTTGGGATCAAAAGTATGGGTCGAAGGCTATGGTGAGGCAATTGCTGGAGATACTGGTGGAGCAATCAAAGGAAACAAAATTGATATCTTCATTCCGGACAAGCAAGATGCTATTAACTATGGTGTTCAAGAGGTTCAAGTAAAAGTTTATAAGTAATAGATTGATAGGGGCTGCTCGATGTCATCGGGTGGCCTCTTTTTCCTATGGTTTACTTTAAAGAGGTTGATTTCGGTTTTGAACACTTTTAACGTTTTACGTAGTCCCTGAAGTGGAATAAGTTAATAGGCAAACTTATGACACAAACGAGGCGATTGAATGAATGTAAAAGAGGAAGCTCGCTATTGGAAAGAACAGATTGATCTAAGGAAGATATGGGCGCCTGCTCTGCTTATTTTTACGGGAATAGTTCTCATGATTACCGCTACGGCTTTGTTCTTTGAATTGGCAGAGGATGTATGGGAGCAGGAAAAGTTTGCGTTTGATCAGGTCATCATGAATTATTTTCAATCTATAGAAAGCGGGAGATTGACAAACATTTTAAGAACCATCACAGAAACAGGTTCCATTTGGTGGATAACGGCTGCCAGTGTTCTCACTGTCTTATTCCTTTGGTTGAAAAAACGTGATGTTCACGGTGTTGTTTTTTTCATACTTGCAATTGCGGGTGGTGGACTATTTATCTTTGTCTTAAAGTATTTTTTTCAACGCGAACGACCTACATTAGCACCCGAATACGACGGGAACGGATATAGTTTCCCGAGCGGGCATGCGTTGGGGAGTTTTATTTTATATGGTTTCATTATCTATCTAATTGGTAGAGAGAAACGCTTCTTTAAAACGAGAATGTTTGTGATTGGGTTGTTGTCCGTCCTTATATTCAGCATAGGCCTAAGTAGGGTCTACCTACAGGTTCATTACCCAAGTGATATATTGGCAGGCTATGCCGTCGGAATGATTTGGTTAATATGTTGCATTTTCTCGATGGAGATGATGAAGGTTTATCGGGACAAAGATAAGCGGGCCTATCTTTTGAATCTAATCTATCACAGAAAATAAAATAGAACGGTCCCAAAAGGGCCGTTCTATTTCATTTGTTCCTCTACTTCTTCAGTGAACCTATCTCTAACTTCATCTATATCGGATGTATCATATTCTTCAAATAACACAGACTGGAGTTTTTCCATCACCATTGTTTGCTCGTATAAGTCTCTATCATAATTATGGTTTAATTCCACAAGGGTCAATCCTAGTGCTTCAGCATACGCTTTATGCTGGGGAACATCACTCTGGTCCGGCCCTTCCGTTATCCATGTGTCAAGTTCTTCCTCTGTGACGGTAATATTATATTTATTTTCGGCTACAGTCATAAATGTTTCATAATACCTCAAGTTATACTTTGCTTTCTCCAATGCTTCCTCTTTGGTGAGGTCTCTTTTATTCATAAGCCTCTCATCGCCAATTGCGCGGATGACCCATTTTTCCAGATTTTTGTTTTCAATTTCCATGTCTTTTGCGCGATCTACGATATATTCCATAATGAATTTATATTCTTCATAGGAAAGCTCACTTCCAGCAAACAACCCGTCCAAAGGGCCAGCTTCATTTGTCTCCTTTTGTTCCTGACATGCTGTTAACAATGTAAGAGAACAGACGATAATAAAGATAATTAGATTTTTTTTCATCATTTCTCACCTATGGCTTTTTTCTTTTATCCTACCAATAAACGATGAAGAGGGCAAAGCAAAGGGTAAGAGAGCAAGACAGATCGGGAGTGAGCACTTTGTTAAAATTTATCTCTACTTTTATGCTGGTGGCCATTATCGGGGGCATTGGTTATCATTATTATGATTATGTGGATGGGGGTTCCTTATTTTCTTCTACTACACTTGCAAGTGTGCAAGAAATAGAGCATCAAGAGTTTGAAGATGCAGTTTTATATCAGGAAAACAGGGAAGTTAGCACTTTAGAAGTCTTAGCAGAACAACATAAATATTTGAATAATGTAACAGGATGGGGAGGGGCCGACACAGTCGATCTTCGCAACTTGAAAACATCTGACGATTGGAAAGAACTTAAAGCTGCAGTCAGTTGGATGAAAACGGAAGGGTTTGCCCCGTCCAAAGTGTGGAATGACATGGAAAATGCAAACGGACTTATTATGCTTGTGGAACGAAACGATGACAGAATGGCACTGAAGTACTTGCACCGAATCTTTCATGATTTGGACGTAACCCTAAATGAAGTAACAAAAGAAGAAGGCGAAACAAACATATGGGGAGTAACCCATGCACTAGGCAACAATCGAGAAATTAGAAGAGTCAACAACTACTTGAAAAAGAATTTTTAAGCGAAGCGCCTGATAGGTAAATCAACGAGTAAAAGTTAACTTGAAGCGGAAACGACAACCGCTTCTTCTTTTTTGCAAAAAATTCAAACAATTTGCTGAAACTTAAAGGGAATTTGTCCTTATCTGTAGAAATAGTTAGTGTTATGAAAGGAGAGAAGGAGGAATCCGTCGTGAAAATTACAGAATTTATGGGTAATAAAGTATGCACACTGATGATGGAATCAGAAGGACATAAAGTGAAAATTGAATTTATGTATTCCGAAATGCATCCAGAAATTCTTGACTACAGTTTCCGAATCAATGGTAATCCTTCCTTGCAAACTAGAAATATCGTGAATGATCTTGCGGAAAAGAAAATGCAGGATTTATTCTATCAATTAACTCAAAATGTTCTTTAGATGACTCTATTAGTAGAGTCTTTTTTTTATGCTAATTTCTGTTAGACTCCGCTGTTGATCTCCGCAAAAGGCTTCGCTTTCCTAGGGGCGCTGCTGGAGCCTCCTCGGCTACGCCTGCGGGGTCTCCACCTAGCGCTATCTCCCTCAGGAGTCTTCGTCTTTTGCTCCAATCAACAGCTATGAATCACTAAGAACATCATTTTCTTGATACATAATTATTTTTCATTGTTCCACTTAACAGAATAATGAGATAATGTAGTTGAAATGCAAAGGGGGATGACAGATGAGTATTACGATGGAAATGATTCATAGATGGGATGAAGAGGATTGTTTAAAAAAGTATCGTGAAGAATTTTACATAAAAGAAGGTTCTATTTATATGGATGGGAATTCGCTTGGGCTTCTATCGAAAAGGGCAGAATCAGCACTCCTGAGCCTCTTGGATTCATGGAAACACCACGGGATAGATGGTTGGACGAGCGGGGAGGAGCCCTGGTTCTATTTTGCTGAAAAGCTTGGTGAATTAAGTGCGCCGCTTGTAGGTGCGAAAAAGGGAGAAGTGATGGTTACAGGTTCTACCACAAGTAATCTACATCAATTGCTAGCGACTTTCTATCATCCAAAAGGGAAAAGGACGAAAATTGTGGCAGATGAGTTGAACTTTCCTTCCGATATATATGCGATCCAAAGTATCCTAAAGCTAAAAGGGTTAAATCCAGAAGAGGATCTAATTAGAGTGAAGAGCAGGGATGGACATACCATTAGTGAAGAGGATATCATCCGACAGCTTAATGAAGAAGTGGCCATTCTTATTTTGCCAACAGTTTTATATCGAAGTGGTCAGCTGTTTGACATAAAGAAAATTACAAAAGCAGCTCATGAAAAGGGTGTTATTGTCGGTTGGGATGGATGCCATTCCGTTGGTGCCATTCCGCATGAATTTCACCAGTGGAATGTTGATTTTGCCTATTGGTGCAATTATAAGTATTTAAACTCCGGTCCAGGAGGAGTCGGGGCATTGTTTGTCCATGAAAAACACTTTGATAAAACACCTGGATTAACAGGCTGGTTTGGTTCGGATAAGCAAAAACAATTTGATATGGAGCATTCGTTTACACCTGCTGCTACAAGTGGTGCCTATCAGATTGGGACACCTCATATTTTCAGCATGGCTCCGTTGCTTGGTTCTTTACAGATGTTTGAAGAAATTGGGATAAAGAATATCAGGGACAAATCACTCCATCAAACTAGAGTGATGATGGACCTAATTGATCAAGAGCTTTCGGAATATGGATTCAAAGTGACCAATCCAATGGATGATGTTTGTCGTGGAGGACATGTGAGTCTAGAACATCCAGAAGCTGCACGCATATGTAAAGCATTGAAGGAGCTAGGAGTGGTGCCAGATTTCCGTAAGCCCAATATCATCCGATTGGCTCCAGTTGCACTATACTCCACTTATAAAGACGTTTATGAAACGGTGCAGATTCTGCGAACTATTATGGATGATAAACTTTATGAAAAATACTCCAACGAACGTGAAGTAGTTGCTTAAGGAGGCAGGATGATGAAAATGTATGATATATCGAGGCCACTTAGTGAGAACACTCCCACTTGGCCAGGAGATACTCCGTTTCACTATCATGTAAACTGGTCCAAGCAGCATACAGGGTCAGTTAATGTGGGCAGTATAAAAATGAGTGTTCATACCGCAACACATGTAGATGCACCATTTCATTTTGATGACAAGGGAAAGCGAATGGATGAATTGGACATTTCTATTTTCAAAGGTCCAGCCGTCGTTGTGGATGTGAGAGGGCATCATATAATTGAACGAAAGCATGTAGAAGAAGCTATTAACCAGCACCATGCAAAACGAATTCTCTTTAGAACGGATGCATGGGAGAACGAAGGAGAGTTTCCGGAACAAATACCAACGCTATCTTTAGAAGTGATAGGAATGTTGAAGGAAATGGAAGTACCTTTAATTGGAGTAGACCTTCCTAGTGTAGATGTGTTAGATAGTAAAGATCTACCTATCCATCATAGCTTGCATCAAGCCAACATTTGTATACTTGAAGGAATTGATTTACGTGAAATAAAAGAAGGTGAGTACGAGTTGATTGCCCTGCCTTTGAAAATAAAGGGTGCGGATGGAAGCCCAGTTAGAGCGGTACTTATAGAAAATAAGTGGTAGAAATTTGCTTTCCCTTCTTTGTTTTCATAAAATAGACAGTAATCTATTATGGTGAGGTACAAAGATGAAAAAATGGCAAAAAATCAGTTTAGTTACCTTAGGTATTGTTGTGGGTGTAGCGGCTGCAGCATGTCTATTTCTGATTGCAACACCTTATAAATTGGTTAATCAAGAGAGTAGGGAATCAACCGATGAAGTAACGGTAAAAGAAAACAGTGGATGGATATCCTTCTTTCCAACTGAAGAGAGTGATGAAGCCGGCATCATCTTTTATCCTGGCGGTAGAGTAGAAGCTGCGGCCTATGCTCCACTCGGCAAGATGTTGGCAGAGCAAGGGGTTCCTTTTATTATTGCGAAGATGCCTCTGCATCTGGCAGTGCTAAATCCAGAAAAAGCGGACAAGATCATTGAGAAGTATGATGACCGGGAATGGTTGATAGCTGGACATTCTCTCGGTGGAGCTATGGCAGCCAAATATGTGAAAAACAATCCTGATAAAATCACAGGCTTAATCTTAATGGCAGCATACCCTTCAGAAGATGATGATTTAACAACATTTAAGGGAGATGTCATTACTTTTGAAGCCCAACTTGATGGTGTTATTGATGAGGAAAAATTAACTAAAGCTGATTCCCGTTTGCCATCACAGATGTATACATTTATTATTCAAGGCGGAAATCATTCTCAGTTTGGAGATTATGGTCTCCAAAAAGGGGATAATGAAGCAAGTATCTCAAAAGAGGAACAATGGAAACGAATCGTACAAGGCATCGTGAGGAGCTTTTAACGCTCCTCCTTTTTTATCCTCTAATTAATAATTCCCGTTCCTGTTATTTCCACAGTCACGTTCGGAACGATTTCAATGGTCGGATACACTTCCCTCCACTTAATATCTTTCCATGTTTTATTGTGATGAACCCTGATATGTTGTCCGATTTTTAATACATCGCTATTGGCATCTTGAATGATTTTTATCACTTCTTCTGACTTGGCCATAAAATGTTGGGTCGCTTTTTCTTCAAGCTCCTTTACCTTTTGTTTATCCACCAAATGATTTTTCGGGTACTCAGCAATTGAACCAGTTAGTTTTAAATCTATCTTCACTTTAATATCCGTTGGAGAGTGGACGGTTGTTTTGATATGACTTTTCGCTTTGGAAATACTTAATGTCATATGCTGATTCTGTGGATTTTCCTCTTCTGGATGTACCAGCATATTCACTTGTGCCATTTTCCCTTTTTCATTAGCCAGCATAAGTAAGATAGTTGATAGTTTGTCGTTAAGTGTAATTCCGGTAAAGCTCTTATCGCTGATTAATCCCATGCCTATTACTTCAATATCATCTGATCCAATCTTTTTAATAACAGGCAGAGTGAAGTCCGCACTTGGATCAAACATGGTTGGACAAACAGTTTGGACGGTTTCGTTTTTGATGATAGTATTGTTTTCTGCTGTATCCAAAAGGTCTGAAATAGCTTCTGTTAACAGGGTTTCTTTAATTGTTTTCATCTGTATGATGTCTTGACCCTTTCCTTGCACAATGGCAAGCTTTGCCCCTAATGGTGCTTTGGGGTCACGATATAAGATATCAAGGATGGAATAGATATCCTTCTTTGCAAGATTTTCACCCATTAAATACGCCCTCATCTTACTAGGTGAGAATTCTCCTGGAATCCTTCTATCAAAGGCTAACCGGGTATCCCTTAGTGTAATTCCCCTACCTTCTACCACTGCTACAGTTGCTTGGCCCGGTTGTCCTCCGACACTTAATTTCTCCGATTCTCGAATAGCAATATGGGAAATGATTGAACCATCTTCACCTAAATCGAATGCAACCGTAAACACAAGTTTTAAATCTTTTAACAGGCGTTGATCCCAACAGCCTGCCAGGAGAAGCAATACCAATAGTAAGCAAACTATAGTTCTAAAATTTCGCCCACTCATTACTTTTCCCCCTATGCATTTTCTTTTTAACTAAAGCAATCAGTAAGATGAAAAGTGGTAACATAAAAGCAAAAACAAAAATAATGTATTGAAAAAACTTATTTATATCCTCAATAATAAATTTATTTTGAAGAAAGAACCCTGATATGAATATTGGTAAGACAATTATAGGTACAAAAGGTGTATGGGATTGTGTATGAAATAATTCCTTTAATCCTTTGCTTGCTTGATACAAGTAAATGATGAAAGAGTTCGTCATGGGAATCACCCAAATAGACAAGAATATAAGGTCAAGCCTTTCAATAACTTCAAAGGATATAGCCTTTAACATATACAAGACAGGCTCTGGGACGAGTGTTATTTCTTCAGGGCTGAAAATAATTAAGCTTGTAAATACAAGGAAACCATAAATGAGCACAGTTGTTATATTGGCAAAGGTGAGCGTTTTGGCTGTTTTTTGTTTGTTTTTTATCATAGGGTAAATTAAAAGGATGAGCTCAAAGCCTGTCAAAGCAACTAAGACATCCTTGATTGCCAGAATAATATTTTTTATTCCACTCTGACCGACTGGTAAAATGTATGCTTTATTTGCATCTCGATAAACGGTTGCAATAAGGAGAATGAAAAACACGATGACGCCTGTAGTTATTCCGAAAAATCTTGCGATGATTAAAATATTGTCCGTCGCTAAATATACAGCAATGATAATAATCAGTATATAAAGTACCCAAAATGGCGTCAGGGGAAGTATCCATTTGTTGATTAGTCCGGTTTGTAAAACAGCTACAAGGCCAGCAACGGCTGTAAAATAAAAGATATAGGAAACGATGAGAAAACTTCCGAATATCCTGCCAAAGAGATGACGTAAAATCTGAAAGAAATTTTTCTCAGGAAAACATCTGGATATTATTAAAGAAATCATCATCCATAGTTGAATCACAAAACCCGCCAAAAGTGTGGATATCCATCCATCCCCTTTGGCGGTACTGTGTACAGCGAATGGTAAGGAAAGGATACCAACGCCTATTTGGGCCTGTATAATAAGGAAAAACAACTGCCCTTGACTGATGTTTACTTTACTGCCCTTTTGCATAGAATAACTCCTTATTAAACTTTCTTATTTTTCTTTTGTGGCATCGTTTCACTAGGTCTCTTTTTAAAGAGCGGGAATGGCACTCTAATTAAAGTGTCTTTCATCTCTGACCATCTCAATGTGGAAAATGGTGCGAAATAAGGCGTCCCGAAGGACTCAAGTTTACATAAGTGGATAAGTAGAAACATAAAAAAGAAGCTCATTCCGATCAAGCCAAACATAGCTGCCATGAGCATAAACGGAAAGCCCAACAATCTTATGGCGGAGCCCATCTCTGTAATCGGTACGATAAATGAAGAAATTGCTGTAATGGCAACCACAATAATCATGGTATTAGATACAAGGTTCGCCTCTACCACAGCAGTCCCAATAACCAATCCCCCTACAACCCCGATCGTTTGCGCGATTCTACTCGGCAGCCTAATAGAAGCTTCCCTCAAAATCTCCAGAGTAATCTGCATGCCCAATGCCTCAATCAAAGGGGGATAAGGTACGTTCTCTAAGGAGGATTTAATAGAGAACACAATTTCAGTAGGTAGAACTTCAAAATGAAACGACACGATGGCTATATATAATGCAGGAAGAGCAATAGAAATCAGGAAACCCATAATCCTTAAAAAACGAATAAAAGAACCAAAATACCACCTGCTGTTGTAATCATCAGGCGATTGATAAAAAGTGAAGAAGGTGGTTGGAGCAATTAACGCACCAGGGCTGCTTTCGGCCAAGATGGCAACTCTTCCATCCATTAAATTAGCAACTATGCGATCTGGTCTTTCCGTGCTGAACATAGTTGGGAAAATGGAGGAGTTGTCGCTGACATATTCCTCTATAAAGCCCGGTGCTAACACAAAATCAATATTTATTTCAGATAATTTTTGCTCGATAATGGACACGGTTTTTTTATTTGCTATATGTTCAAGGTAGATTAAGCCAACCTTTGTATGAGAATCATTGCCAATGGAAAAGTACTTAACTTTAAGGTGGGGATTATGTATGCGTTTTCTAATCAGTGAAATATTTGTAGACAGGGACTCAACAAATCCGTCATGTGCACCTCGTATAATTCCTTCTGTCTCGGGTTCTTTTATATTTCGATTGTTGGAAAAGGGCGCTTCAAAAATATAAGCAAGGTCGGAATTTTTGCTAAGAACGATACAACTTCCTTTGAGTAAGGACTGTGTAATCTCTTTCATACTATTTGTTTCTTTAACTAATGAAAGAGGTTGCTTTAAGTCGTTATAACTGATTCTAGTTTCCTTAAGGGGCTCTAAAATTCTTTCTTGAACAAGCTTCTTGTCTATAATTGTTTCAATATAGACTAAATAGGCCTCCTCATCTTGTAGGTGGAGATATTCCATGATGAAATCCTCTGAATGGACAAACCTTTCTCTTAAGTGAAGAAGGTTTTCTTCGAGTTTTGTCGTCAATATGAGCGGATCATTATTCGTCATGGTATTCTTCACCACCTTCAAAGCTAGATCTTTCGACTTACTTTATTTTCCTATGACAAGGTTGTAATTATGCATAGCAGAAGAAGTTCTTTTGTTATACTTAAAGAAAATGAGAACTCAGGGGTTATTTGATGAAGAAATTGTCCGTATCAGTTAGAAAACTTGTTGAATTCGTTATGATGGGTGGAAGCATTGACACAAGATTTGCAGGCTCCAATATTATGCAAGAGGGCACTCGGACCCACCAAAGACTGCAAGCTGAGAGAGGAGATAATTATGAAAAGGAGGTTTATCTTTCCATCGAAATGCAAATAGAAGACTATGAACTGCATGTAGAAGGAAGATGTGATGGAATCTATCGCAATGAAAACCAAGTCATCATAGAGGAAATTAAAACAACTGCAAGGGATTTGAACACTGTAACTGAAGAAGATTATAAAGCATACTGGGCACAGCTGAAAATGTATGCGTTTATATATTGCTTAAAAAATGAACTAGACGACATAACAGTCCACATGGTATATGCAAAAAGGGAAAACAAGGACGAAAAGACTTTTGAAAAACAGTTTGAGATGAAGGAACTACAAGTGTTTGTCGAGGAACTAACCAAAGAATACCTTAGTTTTCAAAAACAATTATGGGAGTTTAAACAAGCTAGAACGGAGAGTATTTCAACACTTAAGTTTCCGTATGATTCCTATCGAACGGGACAAAGAGATCTGGCAAAAGCAGTTTATAAAACCATACGGGAAGAAAAAAGGTTGTTTGCCAAAGCGGCCACTGGGATCGGGAAAACTATTGCCACCATTTTTCCGGCGGTACTCTCCCTGCAGGAGGGGAAGCAAGAAAAAATAATGTATCTTACTGCCAAAACAGTCACAAAAATGGTGGCAGAAGAGGCGTTTAGGTTACTTATAGAAGATGGATTGAACATGAAAACAGTTACAATCACCGCGAAAGAAAAAATTTGCTTTCAAGAAGAAACCATTTGTCAAAAGGAATTTTGTCCTTTTGCAGATGGTTATTATGACCGTCTGAAGGAGGGTATTAAAGATATCTTAGAGAATGAGCGTTTGATGGATAGGAGAACAATTGAGGTATATGCAAAAAAGCATCAGCTCTGTCCATTTGAGTTTTCTCTTGACCTTGCGATGTTTGCTGATGTGGTGATTTGTGATTATAATTACTTTTTTGATCCTAAGGTGCGGTTGCAACGTTGGGGAGATTTCCATAAGGAGACAATCCTGTTAATTGATGAAGCACATAATCTTGTGGATAGATCACGTGAGATGCTTTCCGCTTCTTTGTCAAAATCCGTTTTTTTGCAGGCTGCAAGACAAGTAAAGGGAACAGATGAAGAGTTGTACATGAAAATCAAAGCAGTCAATGACTCTTTGTTGAAGTGGAAAAAGGAACTTCTCATCACAAACGAGTTTGTATTTGACGATAAGCCGTCACTAATAATTGAAGAGCTTATGGGAGCAGTGGAAGCTTGTGAACAATGGTTGATTCGAAATCCTTCAGGGATGGCACACCAAGAAATATTGGAAGCCTACTTTGAAGGTCAGGATTTCCTAAGAATAGCAAAAGTCTATAACGAGCGATATAAAACCATTGTGACGATTTTTAAGAGTGAAGTGTCGGTTAAGCTTGCTTGTATGGACTCTTCGGCTGCTATCAAAGAGTCGACAAGTAAGGCAGTTGCAACGGTGTTCTTCTCTGCAACCCTTCATCCGCTTGGTTACTTTCAAACCGTTTTGGGTGGGGAAGAGAGGGATTATCATCTATCGCTTCATACACCATTTCACCCCGAACAAATGAAGGTTTATGCCAAAAACATTTCAACCAAATACCAAGATAGAGAAAAATCCATTTTACCTATTGCGGAGACGATCAGGGAGGTGTTTCATACGGAAAAAGGGAATTTTCTCATCTTCTTTCCTTCTTATGAATATTTATCTTTGGTTTTTGAAGCATATGAGAAGTTCGCGTTGGAAGACTCCATTGAAACACTTGTACAGCAACCTGTCATGACAGAAAAGGAAAGAGAAATGTTTTTAGAGTGCTTCAACCCTGCAAGGGAAGGTACCTTTATAGCGTTTGCGGTGCTGGGAGGGATTTTTTCTGAAGGAATTGATCTAAAAGGAGACCGCTTGAAGGGTGTTGGAATTGTTGGGGTGGGCTTACCGAGAATCTCTCTTGAAAGGAATGTCATGAAGGAGCATTTTCAAAAACAAAGGCAGAACGGTTTTGATTTTGCCTATGTTTACCCTGGTATGAATAAGGTGCAGCAAGCAGGGGGAAGGTTAATTCGAAGTGAAGAAGACACTGGGTTCATACTGCTTATAGATGATCGTTACTTCTATTCAAAATATAGGAGTCTTCTTCCACCGGAGTGGCAAAATTTCATTAGGAAATAAAATTTAAGAATAATTTACAATAGCTTTATCCTGTATCAATATTTTTTGGGTATATTCTAAGTAATTAGGATCGTAGACCGAAACCTTACCTTTTTACATGTAGCCTATGAAAGGGAAGTGAATGATAATGAGCAGGAAACTCAAACAGGCTTTAGAGCAGCAACGTGAGTATTATATAAATAAACTTCTTTTAATCGGGGTGTATGACTCGCTGGTGTTGGATGGGATGACAACGTCTGAGTTGAAGACGGAGTACAATTATTTCTTTTATGATGTACCTAGTAAGAAAGTCAGTCCAATAAAGAAGGCATAACCCTAATTGCTAGGGTTATGCCTTCTTGTACATTTATAGTACCACATTAACTTGTTTTAGTCCGTTGTAGGCGCTTCGCCTTCCGCGGGCGGTCCGGGAGCCTCCCCGGCAAGCCTTCGTCCATTGAAAAAAGTCATTGATTTTAGATGTTGTTCAGACATCGCTGTTGATTTCCGCAAACGGCTTCGCTTTCCTAGGGGCGGTGCTTGAGCCTCCTCGCCTCGCTGCGGGGTCTCAAGCTACCTCTATCTCCCTCAGGAGTCTTCGCCTTTTGCTCCAATCACCAGCTAGAAATCATGAAAAACTTTACAGTGGCTATAGCTTGCCTTCGTTGTCTCCCTTGTCCCTTCCTCCCGCAGGACAAGGAAGGCTACGACAGCGGTTCATCGCACGAAGAAAATGCGCTAGCATTTTCAAGTCTACGCGCCTTCCACTTCGTTCAATTATGTTACATGGTTATGCCTTTTCGCCTCTTAAGCTGTATTGTTTTGGTTTTTCTTTTTCTTCTTGTGGGCTTTCGATATGGAGTGTTCTGGTTGGGAAGGCAACGACTACGTCTTCTTCCTCAAGAATCTCCATGATTCTAAAGTTGATATCCTCTTTCACTTCTAGATATTCGCCCCACATGACAGATTTCGTAAAGAAATAGAGGAAGATATCTAAGCTGCTAGCTCCAAAACTATCAAAGCGGACAAGAATCGTTTCTTGATCAATCGCTTCATGGTTGCGAAGCATATTCTCAATTCTTCGCACGACTCTTTCTAAACTGGTACGGGTTGTATCATACTGTACGCCAAGCTTAAAGGTTATTTGTCGTTTGCCCATTTTCGACCAGTTTGTAATAGGTTCATTTGATAATGTTGCATTTGGAACTGTAACCACAGCTTGAGCAAAAGTCCTTACTTGTGTACTGCGGAAAGAGATATCCTCTACTACACCTTCTACACTTGGAGTCTTAATCCAATCTCCCATCGTAAAAGGCTTTTCCGTTACAATGATAAAGCCACCTAATAAGTTTTTCAGGGATTCCTGTGCGGCCAATGCAAAGGCTAGTCCACCCAGTCCTAATCCTGCTACGATTGCGCCGACATCATATTCCCACACTTCCAATACAATACTGAACGATAGAGCTAATAGGATAAATCGCAAAACTTTAGTTACAAACGGCATGACAATTTTGTCTACTTCAAAATCTAATCTGGTTGAAAGGTTGGTAAATAGATTAGAAGAATAAGGGATGAAGTTGAATATACCCCAAGCAAACAGTGCAATAATGGAAGATCGCATCAGTTTAGATAATGTTTGTGCCTCCATTAAAGAGAATGGTGCTGTTTTTAAAGCGAAAAATATCCCAAGTATCACAAAGAACATTCTAACTGGTTTGTTAAAGGCAAGCACGATATAAGTAAATAAATCAGTAGGTGTCTTTTGGGAAATGGCCAAAAGACCTTTAAAGAAGTACTTTGTAAACAACTTTCTCCATAAAAGGAACAACAGGAGGATGAGTAGGGAAACCCCTATATCAATCCAAAAATTCATATCCGTCCAATAATCCGCAGTCCAGAAACTGTTGAACCAATCAATTGTTTTATTCACAGGCACAAACCTCCTTAGGGTGGGTGCATTTAATATAGTTTTTTGGCAAGTGAACATTTATCGAATCTATCATAAATCACTATATTACTACGAAGTTTTAAAGATTTCAACGGATAGCATAGAGGTCACATGTTCAGAATAGTTAATATTTTCATAGAATTACATAGCTATTAGTGGTAGTATTTTACTATATTGAAAATGTTTCGGAATTCGTGGGATTATAGGGGGAAGTCATGGGGGTTCTATGGAAAATATTAAAGTCCTTTCTGTTCTTTTTGTTTATTGCTGTGTTACTTATATTGGCAGTCTTGTTTCCAAGGCAACCTGACATAGCTGTTCATGGTAGGGCTCAAACGCTGGAATATGGGTATGAATTTTCGTGGGCAGCATACCAACACAATATTTCTATCTTTATTAATGATGTAAAAGAAAATAAAACACTAGGTATGACCAGGTATAATAAACCGGCTGAAGAGGAACTCTGGCCTCATTTAGGAAGAAGTCTAAAAGTAATAGTGGCAGCATGTGCTATCACGATAATCTTTGGAATACTTAAAGGAATTTTCGACTTTTATGACCGTAATAATGGATGGAATGTGTTTGGAAAAGGGTTGACGTGGCTCATTCAATCAATACCTGATTTCTTTTTAATTCTCTGCCTGCAATGGGTGATTATTTTTCATTTCCCATTTATTAAATTGTTTGGCCATACCCATTGGTTTAGTTTCTTGATAGCAGGACTATTGGTGGCATTATATCCAATGCTCTATGTTGCAAGAATCACCTCCGCAACACTTGGGAACGAAAAAGGGAAACCGTATATTCAGGTTGCCCGGTCCAAAGGGTTGTCAAAAGAAAAAGTGTTATGGAAGCATATGCTAAAAAACAGCCTTTATCCAATCATGTCCAATCTTTCAGCTGTCATGCTCTATTTATTATCCAATCTTCTTATAGTGGAATGGTTTCTAGATTACAGGGGAGCAGCCTATAGAATGTTTCAGGCACTCGATGTTAAAAGCTCTTTATCAGGGAGTATGCGTTATGTGAATGAGTCGGGGCTTATTATCGGGTTCGGTATAAGTTTTATGGTAATTGTATTTATCGCGCAAGTCCTTTCCATCCTATTAATGAAGAAACTTGAACCAAGGTAGGTGAGTGGATACGATGAAACGTAATTGGACGTTAATCTTAGGCAGTAGCTTTTTTCTTTTCTTAGTACTAATCACCCTAATAGGACCCTACCTGCCTTTTATAGACAATGTATTAGAAACAAAACGCATTATTTTCACGGACTCTGGAGTGGAAACGGCACCTTTTAAGCCTTCAGCAGATTTTCTATTAGGGTCTGATAAAGAGGGCAGGGATCTATTAAGCATCATAGTGGTCGGGGCAAGAGAAACTCTTGGGTTAATCTTGACCGTTGCCGCATTACGCTATGGAATAGCCATAATATTTGCAGTCCTGTCAGTAAATAAAAAGGGCCCATTTCATTGGGTCCTTCAAGGATGGAATCAAGTGTTTTCTGCCTTGCCGGTTATTTTTTCAGCTATCATTCTTTTGAGCTTACCTATCATCTTTTTCCATGAACACCGCCTCTTCTGGGCAATCGTAATATTGGCAGCGATTGAAGTGGGAAGGGTAGGTACAGTCTTGCA
Organism: Bacillus sp. RO2; assembly: GCF_012911845.1. Taxonomy (GTDB): domain Bacteria; phylum Bacillota; class Bacilli; order Bacillales; family Bacillaceae_I; genus Sutcliffiella_A. The sequence goes on from NZ_JAAXCU010000057.1 coordinate 355,642, forward strand.
AAGTCACTTCCATATGATAAAAAAGACACCCTATGTGGAAGCGGGTATCACTGTCGGCGTATCTCCGCTCACTCTTTTTACAACGTATTATTTGCCAAATGCCTTGCCGGATTTGGTGGTTCAGTTTTTCCTTGATATGGGCAGGATTGCATTGTTGATTGGACAGCTTGGTATTTTTAGTATTTTTATTACTCAGCAGTTTGTTCAGTTAAGCTATGGTTCAGGTATTATTGAGAATACAAGTTTGAATTGGGCGACGATGCTTGGTCAAGCGAGAGGGGATTTGTTACGTGCGTTTTGGATCCCGTTTTTCCCAGCGCTAGCACTTGCTTTTACAGTTCTAACCTTTAATGTATTGGGAGAAGGCCTGCGCAAACACTTCCACCGGTTAGAAGTTTGATAAATTTATCTTCTAGCAGTTGATTGGAGCAAAAGGCGAAGACTCCTGAGGGAGATAGCGCTTGGTGGAGACCCCGCAGGCTTAGCCGAGGAGGCTCTCGTCAGCCCCTAGGAAAGCGAAGCCATTTGCGGAAATCAACTGCGGGTGTTTTTCAAACACTAATTTTTATATAATGTTTTGCTTGTCGAAAGTTCTCGACAGGCTTTTTTATATTCTTTAAAATAGGAGAAGTGTGCATTTACAATTGTTAGGGGTCAGGATATGAATAAAACAAGCATAAACAAAACGATTCCAGGAATATTACTCATCCTAGTCATTTCTCTAATCGCCAAACTACTCGGTGGATTTTTCCCGTCAATCGGTGGAGTACTATTCGCTCTATTAATTGGAATCATAATCCGTAACAGTTTTCAACTCAATGAAAAATACAATAAAGGAATATCGACAGTTGTGAAAAAATGGCTTAAGGTAGCGATTGTCCTTTTAGGTGCGACTTTAAGCTTTGGAAGTATCCTTGATAACGGCGCTCAATCTATTCTAGTGATCATACTAGTTGTTTCCGGAGGGATAGGAGTTACATTATTAGTAGGTAAACTGATGAAAATAGACAAAATGTTAGCCTTGTTGATTGGAGTCGGGACCAGCATATGTGGTGCAACAGCCATTTCCGTCGTCAAAGGGGTAGTACAGGCAAAGGAAGCCATCGTTGCTTATGCCATTTCCACCATCTTCTTCTTTAACATTTTGGCAACGTTTCTTTATCCTGTACTTGGCCAATGGCTTCAGTTATCTATTATTCAAATGGGGATTTGGGCAGGTACATCCATTCATGATACTTCATCTGTAGTTGCGGTAGGATATTTACTTGGTGATGAGGTAGGGGAAGTTGCTACAACCGTTAAACTTGTTCGTACCCTGTTTATCCTTCCTCTGGTACTCGCCATTTCATTTATTATGGTTCGCAGAAATGACAGTACACAAAGTTTGAAAGGGGCCTTTCCGGTTTTTATCTTCGGTTTTTTATTCATGAGCGGAATGTATTCAACCGGTATCATCACGGAAGCAATCAGTGGATACATGGGATCTATTGCGAAATTCTTGATTGTAATGGTCATGGCTGGGGTCGGTCTTCAGGTAAGGTGGAAGAACATTCGCAGTCTAGGACTGAAACCTTTTGTAGCTGGTTTTATAGCTTCTGTTTTTGTTGGTGTCACGAGTTTACTGTTCATTCTTTATCTTTTGTAACCTCCATTAAGAAATAGCGTCCTTTTTATCCATATAATCTGAGGTCTGTTCTAACAGTTTAGTTCTTAATGAAGCCAAGTAAAATGGAGAAATCATGGATGTAATGTCCTGCCAGGACTCCAGTGTTGGACGAAAAACAATCAGTTTAGACACTTGCATCGTACGTTTTCCTAAAAATAGTCGGTACTTGCGGCTATCTTTAGGCTCAGTTTCGTCTAAAAATTCAATAATGATACTGTCATCTAATTCAATAATGGGATGGACCACGGCAAAGGCTTGCACGACAATCACCTTTTCCTTTTTTAGTGTCCATCCTTTCCAATATTACTTCCTGCTATACATAGTGCATTCACTGCTATCATTCATACTATTGACGCAATTCTCTTAGAGAGGATAGTACGTCTTGGAATGCTTGTGTCGTTTTACTTGCAGCGAAATCTTGAAAAGGGTCACCAAGTTTTTTTAACCTTTCTTGTACAGTGAATATCGTGAATTCTTCTGGTCTCAAGCTTTCTTTGACTTCCCTCCAATACAAGGGTGTAGCAACTGTTGGCAAGTCATTCCCTCTAAGTGAATAAGGGGCAATGATTGTTTTGCCCTCAGCGTGCTGCACATAATCCACATATACTCTATTTCCTCTATGTTTTTTTAGACGTTCCACTGTAAAGAGAGTAGGTTCTTTGGAAACTAAGTAATTTGCAATGAACTCAGTGAATTGTCTGGTATCTTGATAGGTGAATTGTCCATCCGGTAAAGGGATGTATACTTGGAGCCCTTTTCTACCTGATGTTTTTATGAATGAGTGCAACCCGAGTTGATTGAAAACTTCCTTCATCATCAAAGCTCCTGTTACTGCGATGGAAAAATGCTCTTTAGAGGGAGGGTCCAAGTCAAAGACAATTTCACTCGGCTGACTTGTAAGAACGGTTTGAAATGGCACGTGAAATTCAAGTGCAAGTTGATTGCCAAGCCAAATCAAGGTTTCCATATTGTTGCATAAAATAAAGTTAATATCTTGATCAACATGAGTCTCTACAAATGAAGGGGCATATTCAGGGCAATTCTTCTGATAAAAACTTTCTCCAGACATACCATGCGGAAAGCGAATGACAGTCATAGCTCTGTCCTTTAGAAATGGAAGCATGTAAGGAGAGCAATGAGAAAGGAAGTCGATAAAGGCCTGTTTAGTCACCAACGGCTCTTCCCAAAGTGGCTTATCTGGGTTCGTTATGGTAACAGAATCAGGAAGTGTTGGTTTAAATAATGTTTCGGTGGAACACTCCTTCACCTCTACATCAAAGCGGAAACGACTAAATTCAGGGTGTCTTAATTGATTCTGATAAACTTCGAGATAAAATATCTCTACGCAAATACCTGGCTTAACATAAACAAACTTATCATCCTCTTTGTAACTGTTTTGCTTGATGACTTCAATTAGTGCAGATCTCTCCTCAGATGTTAGTCCATGAGAAAAAAGACCAATACCTTCCACTTCATCTCCTTTAAATACACCTACATGAAAGTAACCATTTTCCTTTTGATAAGCAGTGATGAAACATGTTACCGTTTTAAAATTTTTTACTTTAATCCAATTTGTTGTTCTTTTTCCTAAGGTGTATGTACTGTTAATTTTTTTGGCAATTAGTCCTTCACCATGCTCGAGTTTAATTTGCTCCCATAACTCCTCAGAGTTGTTTGAAAAAGGAACATACTGAAGTTTTGACACGTTATTCACAACTGGTGAAAGGGGTAACCCAGTCTGTTCAAAAAGATGTAGAAGTGTTTTCTTTCGTTCTGAAAATTTTTTGGGGATTTGAGTATCTCCTTCTAGTTCTAGTAAGTCAAAGGCTAAAAGTGTGGCTGGATGTTCGTGGGATAACTTGCTGATACTTTCCTTTGTTTTCGTTCTTCCTCGTTTTTGTATAATCTCAAAATTCGCCTTTCGCGGGGAAGTTAACACTACAAGTTCACAGTCTATAATGATGGGAAGCATTTTTTTCCAGGCATTAATAAGAGTTAAGTCTTTTAGAAAATGGACGATGTCTGGGAAGGAAGGGGAAAGGTCCGTTCCGCCTCTACTTTGGAGGATAACGTTATTGGTGTCTAAGGAAGCGATACATCGATATCCATCATACTTGACCTCATATACCCAGTCCTTCCCTTGCGGTGGGTTTTGATGAAGTGTCGGAAGCATCGGTTTAATCATTATAATAACTCCTTTCCTATCAAGAAAGTGCATGGTTCAGAAGAAAGCATCTAACTTATCAGCTAGATGCTTTCTTTTTTCTGGTTGTCCGCTTTTTGGGTTTGGAACTGGATGTTTTCTTTTCTGGAGTTTCAGCCTTTGTCTCCGTCTTTTTCTTTACGGGTTTCTCGCCCTGATCTTTCGTTCTTTCGATGCTTGCTTGTAATGCACTCATTAGGTCCACAACATTGGATTTATCTGAATCAGTAGGTGTCGTCGTTCCTTCTTCTTTATTTATTTTTTCTTGTACCAGTCTTAGCACTGCTTCTCTGTAGTCATCATGGTACTTTTCTGGGTCAAATTCAGTAGTTAACTGATCAATCAACGTAATGGCAGTATCGAGCTCTTTTTTATCTACATCTTTTCTTTCAGGTACACTAGGTACATCTGCCACATTCCGAACCTCATCGGGATAATGGACCGTTTCCATTACAAGACAATCCTTATAGACACGGACAATCGCAAGTTGTTGCTTGGATCGAATGGTAATTTCGGCAACTCCGATTTTCTTGGAATCCTCCAAGGCTTCTCTTAATAAGGAGTAGGCCTTACTGCCGTTCTCCCCTGGTCCTAAGAAGTATGAGCGGTTGAAGTAAATAGGGTCAATGTCTTCAAGCTTAACAAAATCAATGATTTTTACACTTTTGTCTTCATGTTCTTCTTTTAATTGTTTCAGCTCTTCATCGGATAAAATGACATATTTCCCTTTCACATACTCATAGCCTTTTACTAAGTCGTCTTGTTCCACTTCTTTTTCGCAATTTGGACAGACTTTCTCATATTTAATGGGGCTGTGGCATTCCTTATGCAATGTTCTTAGCTTTATGTCTTTGTCTTCTGTGGCAGAGTACATTTTTATCGGTATGTTGACCAATCCGAAGCTGATGGAACCTTTCCACATTGTGTGCATGCTATATCACCTAAATTATCTTAATATTTTGACAAAAGCACTATTCAGGTGCTCGATTGTAGTTTATCCTTATTGTAAAAGATGAGTATGATAATTATTGGAAAGGGTGTTTTGATATGAGTGGATACTTCTTTACTGGATTTCCAGGATTTATTTGCCAAGAACTGGTTCGTGAATTGTTATCAACAAAACAGAATGTCACCAATATTTTTTTATTAGTACTTCCAGCCCAAAAAAGTATGTCTGTGCCTATCATCCACACCTATCAACAACAATTCCCTTCAACAACGTTCCACCTTGTTGAAGGGGATATTACACAACCAAATTTAAATATGAATAAGGAAGACCAACAGCTTGTACAAGAAAAAACCAACTATGTTTATCATCTTGCAGCGATCTATGATTTAGCAGTAAAAAGAGAAATCGCCTTTCAAGTGAATGTCATCGGAACAAAACAAGTGCTTGAATGGGTAAAGAAATTGACGAATCTTAAGAGATTAATCTATTTCAGTACCGCCTATGTGTCTGGAAAAAGGGAAGGAAAGATTCGGGAAACGGAATTAATACATGAAGCTTCGTTTAAAAATCATTACGAGGAAACAAAATATTTAGCGGAAATATTAGTGGATAGGGAAAAAGAACAGCTACCAATCACGATAATTCGTCCAGGAATAGTAAAAGGGCATAGTCAAACCGGGGAAACAACCAAGTTCGATGGTCCTTATCTTATGTTAAACTTCCTTCATTCTCTTCGGTTTTTACCATTAATACCCCATTTGGGTAAAGGAGAAGCGGAGTTCAATGTTGTCCCAATTGATTATATTGTAAAAAGTACATGCTATCTGACCCATTCAGAGCGTGCTCAAGGTAAGACCCTACACTTAACCAACCCTGAGCCTATCTCAATAAGAGAAGCCTATACTGTTTTGATGGAGAAGTTTCTAAAAAAGGCACCAACAGGATCTATACCTCTTCCATTGGCAAAAACATTCCTGCGTGTTCCAACAGCAAGGAAATGGCTGAAAGTCGAACGCGAGGCCTTGGATTATTACACATGGAGAGGCAGCTTTGATTGTAGGGAAGCAAGAAGGATACTTGATGATGCTGATATAAATTGCCCATCATTCCATTTAACAGCTGATATGATGGTAAAGTACTATAACGAACATAAATATGACCAAATGAAACACATCCATATATCATAACAGAATTTGAATTTCGAAGGGACTATGAGGAGCAGTAGTCCCTTTTCTTATTAAAGTTAGAAATTTTAAATACCTGTTGATTTCCGTTCCATGCTCTTCGCTTGCCTGCTGCGTCTATGCACTTCCACTGAAATAAACAAGATTATTCCATTGTTTGAAGATATTAAAAAACCGAGTTTAACCCCAAAAAGCAGTAACCTTGCGTTCTTCTAATTTCCAGCTGTAGAATGGCGAAGCCGAGAAGGCTCCACCAGCTCCCCTAGGAAAGCGAAGCCATTTGCAGAAAGGATCAGTGGGTTAAACCATTCACCTAAAGTTTTTAGCATCCGAATCGAAAGAACTAATTGAAGAAAAATAGTAGGCATTTCGAAGTATTCTAAAATTATTTTTTGTTTCTCCCCCGAAAAGATTGAAACATTCACGTAACATTTAAGTGACTAGTCAATGATAATTGGCCAATGCGATAAAGGAGGACAAGGAATAACGCTAAAAACCGACTGAATGGATACTTAATAAACTTATTTTTTGGAAAAATAAAAACCTCTGAATATTTTGATAATGGAATAATGTTACTTATATTAACTTATTATTACAACCGGCCCCGGCTTAACAGGTTTTTACATTGACATTTTATAGATAAAAGTACACCTTATATATAGGACAGGTGACTTTTTCTATAGATGAAAAAGCCTCCTTCTTAATACATGCTTATGAAATCATTTATTTATATAATATGTTATAAGATAAGCAGGAGGAGAGGTGAAGCCGGTGCTGAGCCTACTTTTTAAATTCGGCAAACGACGCACAAAGACTCTTGAAGATGAAGTGCTGGAGATACAAGCTGGCAATGTTCAACTACAAAACAATCTGATTGATAAATATAAACCTTTTATCGCTAAAGCAGTGTCATCCGTGTGTAAAAGGTATATTAGTGAAACGGATGACGAATTCAGTATCGGATTGATAGCCTTTAATGAAGCGATAGAGAAATACTCCAAAGATAAAGGCAGCTCCTTGATTTCTTTTGCAGATCTGATCATTAAACGAAGGGTAATTGACTATATAAGAAAAGAGAGCAAAAACTTTACCGTTACAATGTCCGAGCAGGAAGTAGATCAAGACGATTATTCTTCTAACAAAATAGAAGCTACATTATCCGTAGAAGAATTCAATAAGCAGATCGATCAAGAACATCGAAGAGAAGAAATAAAGTATTATCAAACAGTGTTAAAGGATTTTGGCCTTAGCTTTGCAGATCTTTTGGAATGCTCACCTAAGCATTCTGATGCAAGACAAAATGCCATTGAGGTTGCACATACACTCGTACAAAACCAAGACTTAAAAAACCATTTGTTTGAAAAGAAAATGCTGCCAATGAAGCAGTTGGAAGGCTTGGTGGATGTGAGTAGGAAAACAATAGAACGCAACCGAAAATACATCATTGCCGTTTCCATTATATTATCGGGGGATTATATATATTTGAAAGATTATTTAAAAGGGGCGATTACGAGTGAAAAAAGGGATTGTGCTCGAAGTTCATGATGAACATGTCACCATTCTGACCCCTGAGGGTGAGTTTTTGAAGTCACGAAAACAAAAGGGGCAAGTAGATTTAGGAGAGGAAATCGTTTTTTTTCCTTTGCATAGGGCAGAGACCGCAAAAAAAGGGAAATTAGCCTTGGGCTTACGCGGAAAATGGGCTTTAATTAGTGTTATGACTGCCATTATTTTAGCTTTTTCTCTGTATCCTAAATATGCAAGTAACCAAGTGTATGCGTATGTCTCCGTTGATGTTAATCCAAGTATTGAACTAGGTATAAACAAAGATATGAAGGTTATCTCTATGGAAGCATATAATGAAGAGGGCGAGGATATTATCAACCAATTGAAAAATTGGGAGAAACAGGATATCACAAACGTGTCATCACAAATTTTTGATGTTTTTCGCCAAAAGGGCTTTTTATCTGAAAACAGTGAAGTACTTATAGCATCTGTTCTATCTCATGAAACTAATTCTGACTGGAAAACATTGATGCAGAATAAGATAACGACGATTTCGGAGAAAGTTCAAGAAGATAAGGTCAGTATTACGACATTAGAAACTACGATTGAAGAACGTTCGGATGCATTAAAAGAAGGTATTTCTCCGGGAAAATACATTCAAAAAGAACAAAAAACAGAGTTGGTGGATAGCGAAGATACGTCCAAGTCAGAATCTGCACCGACTATGCCACTGAACCAAAAACCACTTGAAATCAAGCATGCCAATGCACAAGAAGAGAAAAGTGGTCCGCCAAGCTTTGTAGAAATAAAGAAGAGCGAAAAAGAAGCGGATAAAAAAGAGCGTGAAGACAGGCAGGAACAGAAAAAAATAGAGAAAAAAGCTCGACAAGAGGATCGGAAGAAGGAACAAGAGGAACGGAAAATAGAGAGAGAACAAAAGCAAGAAGATAAGAAAGAAAAAAGGGAAGATGAAAGAGAAGAAAAGAAACAAGAGCGAGAGGAAAAGAAAGAAATAAGGAAAGAAAAGCAAGAAGATAGGAAAGAAAAGAGAGAAGAAGAACGAGAAGATAGGAAAGAAAAGCGAGAAGATAGGAAAGAAAAGAAAAGGGAAGAAAAAAAAGACGATAGGAAAAAAGAAAACAAGTGGAAAGACAACGATAACGATTAAGTACGCTTGTTCTTCATCACGATTATTATTTTAGTCTACATAAGAGGAACCCAGAGTAACTTACTCTGGGTTTTATCCATTCTTATTAAATTATTTTCCGTTAATTTGAGATTGTGCTTGTGCTACTAGGCGTTTAGTGATTTCTCCACCAACAGATCCATTGGAGCGTGCAGCAGTGTCAGAACCAAGAGATACACCAAATTCTTGAGCAATTTCATATTTAATTTGGTCAAGAGCTTGCTCGATTCCAGGTACGAGTAATTTATTGCTACGTGCCATTTTTATCACTCCTTTTTATGTTCAGCTTCCTATATGAAAGCTGTAAAATTAGTATGAGATATTCTTTCTAATCAATACTGGAAAGTATTAGACAAATACTGTAATATAAGTGGGGATTAGTTAACTTGATTAAGATTTATTTTTATTGTTATGTGAAAGGGCAATTATGACTACATTAAAAAATTCAGTAAGCAAGAAAGTAAATAATTTATCTCCTGCACAACTCATAGTTAGTTTTTACTTTATTGCTGTCGTTATTGCAGTAAGTCTGCTTAGTCTTCCTGTTGCAAGGTACGAGGGAGTCGATTGGAGTTTTATCAATGCGCTCTTTACCGCAGTCAGCGCAGTTAGCGTAACTGGCTTGACAGTATTAAATACAGTAGAGACGTTTACAGTACCGGGTATCTTTATCTTGGCGTTTGTTCTGCAATTCGGCGGTGTGGGGGTTATGGCAGTTGGTACCTTTATCTGGCTTATCTTAGGACGTAAAATAGGTCTAAAAGAGAGAAGGCTGATGATGATTGACCAAAATCAGTCGAATCTCTCAGGAATAGTAAAGCTGATAAAGCAGATTCTTTTTTTGATCCTCACTATTGAATTGCTTGGAGCACTTATTTTAGGTACCTATTTCTTATCTCATTTTGATACATGGCAAGAGGCGTATTTTCAAGGCTTCTTTGCGTCCGTAAGTGCGACGACTAATGGAGGGTTTGACATTACCGGCCAATCACTCATTCCATTTGCAAATGATTATTTCGTCCAATTCATTGTTATGATCTTAATTACTGCTGGTGCTATCGGTTTTCCGGTGTTGGTGGAAGTAAAAGAATTCATCATGCATAAAAATGGAAGGTTCCGCTTTTCTTTATTCACGAAAATTACATGCATCACCTTTGCTTGTTTAATTACTTTAGGTGCTCTTGCTATCATCATACTGGAATCAAACGCCTATTTCAAAGGGATGAGCTGGCATGAATCTTTATTTTATGCTTTATTCCAGTCTGTTACTACAAGAAGCGGAGGCCTTGCGACTATGGATGTCAGTGAATTTGGCCTTTCTACTCTTTTAGTAATGTGTGGGCTAATGTTCATTGGTGCATCGCCAAGTTCCGTTGGTGGAGGTATTAGGACCACCACATTTGCGTTAAACATTCTATTTTTATTTCATTTTGCCAGAGGGAATAAAAACATTAAAATCTTTGGAAGAGAAATTCATGAGGAAGATATAATAAAGTCGCTAGTAGTACTTTTGCTAGCCATATTAATATGTTCATCAGCTATCATCGTACTTAGCGTCACCGAAGAATTTGCGTTGATTCAAATCATATTTGAAGTCTGTTCAGCTTTCGGAACAACTGGACTTTCAATGGGGATCACCCCGGATTTGTCTACCATAGGTAAGTTTATCATTATTTGTTTAATGTTTATTGGAAGAGTCGGATTGCTAACATTCCTGTTCATTCTTGAAAGCAAACAAAAACCGCCGAACTATCATTACCCGGTAGAGAGAGTTATTATTGGTTGATCAATAAATGTTTTCTAAAGAGAGACCCTTTAAAGGTCTCTTTTTTCATAAATTTATTAAAAACTATTGCAATCGCTTTCAGGAACGTGTTATTCTTCAAGTAACAAATGAACCGAAACGTTTTGGGAGGAAGACCATGACGACTATAAAAGATATCGCTAGAGTAGCTGGTGTTTCTGTCACAACTGTTTCCAGAGCTTTAAATGGTTATAGTGATGTGAGCAATAAGACAAGACAAAGAATTGAGGAAGTAGCAAAGGAATTAAACTACAGTCCCAATACAGTTGCCAGAAGTCTTGTGATGAAGAAGTCAAAAACAATTGGGCTACTTGTTTCTGATATGAATAGAGAGGGAGTCAAGGATAACTTCACATTTGAAGTTCTTTGCGGAATTAATGAAGCTTCTGCTAATTCTGATTATGATCTTGTCCTTTTTAGTACTACCTCATCAAAACAAAGCCAAAAAACCTATACTCAGCTTTGCAGAGAACGTAGAGTAGATGGTGTGATATTGCAAGGGATAAAAACGGATGATCCATATCTGCAAGAGGTTGTTGAAAGTGACATCCCATGCGTTCTAGTGGATATCCCTAAGGAATCAGCAACAGTAGGCTATGTTACGACGGACAATGTAGAAGGTGCAAAAAAAGCAGTAACCCATTTGATTGAACGAGGCCATAAAAATATTGCCATGATAAACGGACATGAAAAGGCAGATGTAAGTATTCGACGATTAAAAGGATATATGGAAGTGCTGGCTAATGAGCAACTGACATTCAGACCAGAATGGATTAAAAATGGAGATTTTAAAGAAAAAGTAGCAGAAGAAGTTGCAGTGGAACTGTTGACGGAACATCCTGAGATCACAGCCGTTTTTTGTGCCAGTGATTTAATGGGACTAGGTGTATTAAGGGCAGTAAAGAGTATTGGAAAGAAAGTACCGGACGACATCGCGGTTATAGGCTATGACGATATTATGCTAGCCTCCTATTCTAATCCAAGTCTATCAACAATACGACAAGATAAGTTCAAATTAGGATTTGAAGCTGCAATCCTCCTTTTAGATATGCTGGAGGGAAAAGAGCAGTCTCATGCAAAAATTATTGATACAAAGCTTATTATAAGAGAATCAACAAAATAAGGCACTACAAGTGCTTTTTTACAAGTAAAAAATCCGAAACGTTTTGGAAAAAGTTCGGTTTTATTTTTAACTAATAACCAAAACGTTTCGGATACTTTAGACACCTTGGAGGTAGGACAATGGATTATAGAGTAATAAAAGAAAATGACTTGTTTTTACTTACAGATACAAATGGAAATATTCCTGAGCAACACCCTTACGGACTGGGGTTGTATACAAAAGATACACGTTTTTTGAGCAAGTTGGATCTAAAGATTAATGGCGAAGAACCTATTCTGCTACACTCTGATGCAGCAGAAAATTATAAGGCGACAATTCTTATGACCAATCCACATATGGAGAGGGATGGAAAACTAATTTTATGGAGAGAATCCGTCGAGATTAAACGCACACGTTTTATCTATAATGATGTATTCTACGAATCTCTGACATTGAAAAACTATTACCCTAAGAGTGTAAATTTCGATTTGAGCGTTCATATGGACGTGGACTTCGCTGATATGTTCATTGTTCGTGGCTTTCAAAATGGAGAAATTGGAAAAAGGGCTGGCCAAACAGTGGATGGGGAGACGATGACCTTCCACTATGATGGTGCAGATAATCTTTCAAGACGGACATACATTGAATGGGATAAGGATGCTCAATGCATTAATGGAGAAAAAGGAGAAGTTTTCTTTCAATTTAAGTTAGATCATGAAGAAGAACAGACTATCACTTTAAAGATACAACCGCAACATGGTGAAGAAAAGTCAGATGATATTCTTTCGGCTTCTGTTGCTTTAGAGAAATTGAAAGAATCCTATAATAGCTGGAATACCAACGTCACAAAAGTGAAAACGGATTGGCTTCCTTTACAACGCCTTATTGATCGGGGTCTTGGGGATTTGAGAGTATTATTGACAGACCTTGGATATGGTAAGTTTCCTGTTGCAGGGCTACCTTGGTTTGGGGTTCCTTTTGGAAGGGACAGTCTAATCGCAGCTCTCCAGATGCTTGCGTTCCAACCGGAAGTGGCAAAAGGTACTCTTTATACAATGGCTAGTAAACAGGGGACGAAAGTAGATCCTTGGAGGGATGAACAACCGGGAAAAATCATGCATGAGATTCGTTACGGGGAGCTTGCAACAACCGAGCAAATTCCATTTACACCTTACTACGGAACTATTGATGCAACACCATTATTCTTAATACTTCTATCAGAGTATGTTAAATGGACAGGGGACTTTAATGTAGTTGAGGACCTAAAAGCACACATAGAAGCTGCATTGACATGGATTGACCAGTATGGTGACCGCGACGGCGATTTGTTTGTAGAATATCATCAGGAGGCGAGCAAAGGAATTGCCAATCAAGGATGGAAGGATTCCGGAGATTCAATTGTTCACCGAAACGGAGATTACGCTGATACTCCTATAGCACTTTCGGAAGTTCAGGGATATGTATATCAAGCTAAGATGGGTATAGCATCGATTTATGACAAGCTTGGGGATTCCAATAGGGCAGCATTATTAAGGGAAGAAAGCCAGAAGCTGAAAAAGAAGTTTGATGAAGAATTCTGGATGGATGATGTCAATTTCTATGCGATTGCTTTGGATAAAAATAAACAACAAGTTGGAACAATTACTTCAAACCCAGGACATATTTTATTCTCTGAAATGCTCGATGAGGATAAGGCTACTGCGGTCATTGAGACGCTGGTTTCCCAAAAAATGTTCTCAGGTTTTGGAATTCGTACTATGGGCACAGGGGAAGCGGGTTATAACCCAATGAGTTACCATGACGGCAGTATTTGGCCGCATGATAACAGCATGGTGTTACTAGGAATGTCCAAAGTACAGAGGCAGGAAGCTGCCAACTTAGTGATTGAAGGGCTTATCGAGGCTGCCGCTCATTTTGAATATGATCGTCTTCCAGAATTATTCTGTGGATATGATAAGTCTGTTGGCAAAGCAGTTAAATATCCAGTTGCTTGTTCTCCGCAAGCATGGGCTGCGGGTACACCACTTGTATTTGTTCAAACTATCTTAGGTCTTTTCCCTGATGCTTTAGAAAAGAAAATCTCTATTTCTCCATTACTTCCAAAGGGAATGAATGAACTTGATGTAGAGAAGGTTAAAATTGGTGAAGGTTTTCTATCCCTTATAGCTAAAAAAAGTTCTGAAGGAAATGTGGAGCTAACAATTGTTGAAAATACTACAGGTTATGAAATCATTCAGAGTTAGGTTTTACAGAGGGAATATTCCTCTTGAAAAATGGCTGGGTCTCAGCAGTTGCTGTGAACTTGGTCCAAATAAATACACAAAACAGGAAGAGGGGATTTAAGATGAAAGCAAAAAAATGGTTGGCTTCAGTAGGTGTTTCTACGATGCTTATTGGTGGGTTATTGTCAGGTTGTAGCGGAGACAGCAGTGGTTCCTCAGAAAGCACCGGAGACAATGTAGAAATTACATTAGCCGGATGGGGTGGGAACCCATCTGAAACACGATTGCTGAAAGAGGCCTTGGATTCATTTGAAGAAAAACACCCCAATATCAAAGTTAAACATGAAGTTATTTCCGACCAGTATATGGATGTAATGAAGACGCGGTTAATTGGGGGAGAAGCACCCGATGTATTCTATTTAGATGCTTTTGAAGCTCCTGCTCTAATTGAAACTGGAGTACTTGAACCTCTTGATGAATATGTAACAGATGAGTTTGATGTGGAAGATTTTGAACAGCCGCTACTAGAAGCTTTCCAAAAGGATGGTGTAACTTACGGATTCCCTAAAGATTATTCCACTCTCGCCTTATTTTACAATAAGAAAATGTTTGAAGAAGCTGGGGTAGAGGTGCCAACTACATGGGATGAGCTTCGAGAAGTATCAAAGCAGCTGACAAAGGATGGCGTTGTAGGACTTGGTGTAGCTCCTGAACTTGCAAGAATGTATTATATAGCTGAATCTCTAGGTGGACAAGTTGTCAAGGACAATAAAGCAAACTTTGGAGATGAGAAAGTTATTGAAGCATTACAACCAATCATCGACCAACGAAATGAAGATAAAACTGCAGCACAAGCTTCAGATGTAGGAGCAAACTGGGGCGGTGAAATGTTTGGACAGGAAAAAGCGGCGATGGTAATTGAAGGTAACTGGGCAATTCCTTTCCTTGAGGATACATTCCCAAATGTTGAGTATGGTACAGCGGAAATTCCAACAGTAAATGGTGAAAAATCGACTATGGCTTATACCGTTTCCTATGTAATGAATGCAGCATCCGAGAAAAAAGAAGCCTCATGGAAACTGATTGAATATTTGACAGGTCCTGAAGGCATGGAGATCTGGACTTCAAAGGGATATGCATTGCCAACTAGAAAATCTGTTGCCGAGAAACTTGGATTTGATCAAGATGAGAAACGTGCAGCACTGGTGGCAGGTGCATCCTATGCTACTGTTTGGGCAAATGGAGTAAATCTTCCTACTATTATGAACAATTTTAATAACCAATTCGTTTCCGCTTTCCTTGGGCAGCGACCGCTCGATGAAGCATTGAAAGAAGCAGAGGAGCAAGCGAACAAAGAAATTGGAGAGTAATACTTCTTAAATGATGAAGGTTTGGACGTTAAAGGTGCCTGTCTGAGAAGTAGATGATGACAGGCTCCTGGAAGTCCCTACTGACTTCTTTGTAAAGAAGAATGTCTAGTTTCTTCTTCTTTAGAAAGAGTTCATGTAGAAAAAGAGGGACTCTTTGAAGGGAAAAGGAGTGAATTTTATGAAGAAAAAGCGCACCTACTCAAAACGGTCGCTAAGAGAAGCATCACAAGGCTATTCATTCATGGCACCAACAATTTTCGTACTGGCATTATTCGTTATCGGTCCTATCTTATATGCATTTTTCTTATCTTTTCATAAGGTTCAGCTGTTAGGTACTGCTACGTATGAGTTTGTTGGGTTAAGTAATTTTACAAATATTTCTGATGATGGTAGAGCTTTACGTGCACTCTGGAATACTTTTAAGTACGTTATTATCGTAGTACCGATACAAACCTTGCTAGCATTAATTTTAGCAGCAACATTAAACGCAGGATTAAAAGGACAAAGTATTTTTAGAATTGTGTATTTCCTTCCGACCTTAACTTCTTCTGCTGTATTGACCTTAATATTCATGTGGATGTACAACCAAAATGGATTGGTCAACGAAATCCTATCAATATTAGGCCTGCCAACTTATAACTGGATGGGTGATCCTAGTGTAGCTTTAATTGCCATTATGATAATGAACATTTGGGCAACAGCACCGTTTTTTATGGTCATTTATCTTGCTGCCTTGCAAGACATTCCAGATTCGTTATACGAAGCGGCGGAACTAGACGGGGCAAATGCTTTCAAGAAATTCATCTATATAACAGTTCCGAATTTGCGGCCAGTTACTTCTTTTGTGGTAATTATGGGTTTGATCGGTACATTTCAGCTATTTGACCAATCTTTCATATTCTCTGGAGGATCGGGTGGTCCCGATAATTCAACATTAACTGTCGTTTTATTAATTTACCAATATGCGTTCAAGAGTCTTGGTACAATGGGATATGCTGCTGCTATTGCAGTTATGCTTTCTATCGTGATTTTAGTGGCAACATTACTGCAACGAAAATTTTCAAAAGAAGAATCTCTTTATTAAGGAGGCTGCTATATGAAGAAGAAGTTTAGCGTTGGAAAATCAATATTGTATGGTATTCTCGTTTTATATGCAGTCATCACACTGGTGCCCTTTATTTGGGCAGTCTCATCATCCTTTAAAACTCTTGAAGAAATTGTAAGTGGGACAATTAATTTCATTCCTAATAATTTTACATTTGATAATTATAAGCAGATATTCTTGGAGCAGGAGTTATTCCCTCGTTGGCTGTTAAACAGCTTAATAATTGGGGTTGCCGGAACTTCACTCAACCTGCTGTTTAATTCGATGGCTGGGTATGCTTTGGCACGTTTGAGTTTCCCCGGGCGTAAAACATTGTTTATTATTATACTGGCAGTCTTGATGATTCCAGCTCAAGTAACAATGATTCCAAACTACTTGATCTTACGTGAGTTGGGTTGGTTGAACTCTTATCAGGGTATGATTGTACCTGCTATGATTAACGCCACTTTCATCTTTATGATGAGGCAGTTTTTCATCAATTTCCCTAAAGAATTGGAAGAAGCGGCAGAAATGGATGGACTAAGCAGATTCGGAACATTTTTTAAGATAGTGCTTCCTTTGGCAAAGCCTGCACTTGCAGCACAAGCTATTTTCGTTTTTATGGGATTTTGGAACGACTTTATGCGACCGTTAATTATCTTGTCAGATCCTTCAATGTTCACTTTGCCGCTTGGACTGAATACTTTTAAAGGACAATATATCAGCTATTGGAACTATATAATGGCAGCATCAATGGTCTTCACATTGCCAGTCCTGCTCATCTACGGTTTCTTTAATCGCTACTTCATCAAAGGAATATCTTTTACAGGCGGAAAATAAAACGAATCACATTAACCCAAAGAAAAAGCAGAAGGGAAGGAGTACATTTCCATTCTGCTTTTTTGGTGCGCTTCGACATAGGTGGTTAAATTCCTTTAGGGGTCTGACCCCTAAAGGAATTTTTTTAAACAGGTTTAATCCCCATCATAACTAACATCTTTATCTGGGTGTGTAAATGGGAAGCCTTGTGGCTTTATTGATTTTTCAACAAGCTCGCGGTTTTCGGCAGAGTTCCAACCGATATCATTTGTTGGATGCACCCATTGGTCACCGGCCATAATGGCAGGGTCCACTTCGTCGCTCCAGTTATTTAAAGGAGACTCTTCTGAATTATATTTGCTATCACCGATTACTACGCCGTGTTCGTTAACAAAAGGCGGTTTCATTTTTAAATTAGAGCCTTTGAAGGAAGGGGAGTTGATCTGATGCGGCATCGTTTCTTCCATGTATGGGACTTCCAATGACTTATCTTGATCAGCCATAGATTTCACCTCCGAATGTATAGTTTTAGCATTTCATTAAAATAAATAAGTATGTACGAAGAAAAGTAGGAGGGAACGAATATGACTAAAAAATTTGAAATTGCCAACCTGTCACAGGATAAACTTGATCGAATTGCAGAATATGAACAAAAGTTGCGGGAAGAAATGGGAGAGGAAATAGTTTTGATTGCATATGAAGAATGTGAAAAATAACAAAGGGGCAATCTATAAGTACGGGGGTGATTGCATTGGCTAAGAGGAAAGTTGCTCATGATGCAGCGAAAAATAATAATAAAACTCCAAAGGAAAGCTTACCTGATACGGAATTCTCTGCTGCATATGATAAAGAGGATATGATTCGTGGAGCAAACCGTAATTCTAAACACGGCAGACAAGGTAAATAAGGGGGCTGTATAGAATGGATGCAAAAAAGAAAAAACAAAAGCAGGCACATAGTTCGGAGCATGCTATTTCTCAAGATAGTTTAAACGAAGAATTTGGTCCGGAATTTGGCGATCCAAATGCTGCGAAGGCATTTGAGAATGCAATAGAGTCTAATAATAAAAAGAAAAACAAGAAAAACTGCTAGCTGGATTCAGCTAGCAGTTTTTCTTGTTTTAGATGATAAAGGATAAATTTCTGCTTTGTTAGTATTTTGATTGAAATAAACTACTGCATAGCTTTGCTCTTCAACGATTTCACCATGAACAAGGTAGTGTTCGAGATCAAACTGAAGGCTTTCAACCATCGTGTGTTTATATAGTTCTTTTTCGTTCAATTTATGTGCTGCAAATTGGTCACCTAATAAAGCAGGGTTTTCAATGACTTGTTTATAAATATTGGTTCTATCTTCTTTTTCGAGACGATCCTGCCACCAAGGTTTACGAGGCTTGAATTTTTGATGGCGTAAATAGTCATACTTCATCAACGTTTCCATTACGGATAAAGCGTTTGGCCTTTCTTCATGTAAAAAGGAATACAAACGCTTGTAAAGATCTTCTAGTTGATGCCCAATTCTTGCCCATCCTTGTTTATCCCAGTAGGCACCGAAATCTTGGAAGAAGTCAAAAGGTGTTTCGAACACATGGGTAACCAAATGTTCCACAGTCGCATCCATCCTGTGGTCGTTCCAGAACTTTTCAAGTACGTCTTCCACTTGCTTGATTCGAATGATGTCATCGAAGCTAAGAATGTTATTCCCAAGAATTTCATAAGGAGCGTGATCCATATAATTGTATCCATGATCGTTTGAGCGAATCCTTAACCCTGTTCCACGCAACATTTTCAAGAAACCAAGTTGCAGCTCTTCAGGACGAAGGGCAAATACATCATTGAACGTTTTCTTGAATGAGTGGTAATCTTCTTCAGGCAAACCAGCAATTAAATCTAAGTGTTGATCTATCTTTCCGCCTTCTTTAACCATCGTCACAGTACGAGATAATTTGGAGAAATTCTGTTTGCGCATCACAAGCTCATTTGTGGCATCATTGGTAGACTGTACACCAATTTCAAATCGGAACAATCCAGCAGGTGCTTCTTGGTTCAAGAATTCAATAACTTCCGGTCGCATGATGTCGGCTGTGATTTCAAATTGGAAAACAGTCCCTGGAAGATGCTCATCGATTAAGAAGCGAAACATTTCCATTGCATAGCTTCGACTAATATTAAAGGTGCGGTCCACAAATTTAATCGTTTTCGCGCCATTATTCATCAGGAAACGAATATCTTCTTTTACTTTTTCTCGGTCAAAATAGCGGACTCCCACTTCAATGGAAGATAAACAGAACTGACAGCTAAAAGGACAGCCTCTGCTTGTCTCAAAGTATGTCACTCTTTTACCAAGTTGTGATAGGTCCTCCTCAAATCTGTATGGCGATGGAAGTTCTTTTAAATCTACTTTATTTCGTTGAGGAGATATTTTTTTGTCCTCTCCATCCCGATAAGCCAAGCCACTGATGGACTCGAAATTTCTTTCACCTTGAATTTCATGAAGCAATTGTTTAAAAGTGATTTCCCCTTCACCGAGAACAATGAAATCAACGTCGGTTAACCGGTCAAGCCATTCCGACACATCATAAGTTACTTCAGGTCCACCGAGAACGAGGATAAGCTCTGGATTAATTTTCTTCAACATGCTCATGACCTTGATTGTTTCTTCTATGTTCCAAATATAACAGCTAAAGCCGATAACATCAGGTTTTCTTTGGATAAGGTCCGACACAATATTCATCACTGGATCTTTAATCGTGTATTCAACTAAATCTACTGTATATTCCGGCTCTGCATAAGCTTTTAAATAGCGAATGGCAAGATTGGTATGGATATATTTCGCGTTTAATGTAGTGGCAATTATCTTCATTATAAATCCATCAAACTCCTATTGAAAAATTCTATAACTAATATAGTTTATCACAATTAAATATGGTGAGTAATAAATTCATGCCTTTTTTCTAAGGCTAGTAAATCTTTCCTCTCTTCCATTATCAACAGGAAATCTGGAATTATTACAAAATGATTTCTGAAATGACTTTTTTATTGCTTTAAATGTTGAACAAAGGAATTTAGATAAGGTATGTAGAAGAATATAGAGTGGTGGAAAAATAATGTTTTTTACTAGTAAGTCACTTGTCCGTGGTCAATAATGATAATCTTTGAGAAAAGAATTTAAATATATAATAAGTGGGGGAAGGTCATGATCCAACACATGGTGAAGGAAGGAACCAGGAAGTTGGAGGCAGAAATAGAAACTCTAACTGCCAAGCTTCAAAAGCTGGAAAAGGAATACAGGTTTCTGCAACTTACATTTGAACATGCCAATGATGCCATAATTTTATTCAATGAAAATGTCGAATTCTTTCAAGTGAACTCCAAAGCTTGCGAACTTTTTGAAATACCAAGAGAGGAATTACTAGGACGAAAATTACATGATTTTCTGGAGCTAATGCCAAAAGAGGAAGTAGAGTACCAGGAAGCACAATTAACAGAATTGGGAGAGTTGAAAAATGAATTGATTGTCCGTTTAGATAACGGAACAATTAAATTCGTGGAATATTCAGCTGTTCGTAATCCGGATGAAAGTGGCCTCGATATATGTATCATCCGTGACGTAACGGCTAAGAAACAATTAGAAAAGGAATCAAGCAAAAGTAAACAAATGTATCATGATGTGATAAATAGAGCGGTGGACGGGATTGTCGTATTTGATAGAGATGGCTTATTTATCGATGTTAACCCTGCATTCTGTTCTAATTTTGCTATGACTAAATTAGATCTTCTGCAATCAAAGTTAGATGACTTTTTGGAAGATGGTTTCCAATATAAGATGACAAAAATTTGGAACCTTCTAGATAGTCATGGAAGGGTTAGGGGAGAATTGCCGGTAGTTCTTCATACAGGTGAGCGTAAAACATTCGAAGTAACCATCACCGCCAATATTTATGACGATTTCTATTTAGCGATAATGAGAGACGTAACAGAAAAACGCAATATGGAGCTGCAACTGAAAAAAAGCGAAGAACGTTTTAGAGAGATGTTTCAACATGCTTTAGATGCAATCGTATTGGTGGATAATAACGGGAGTATAAAGCGAGCCAACCCTGCGGCAAGCAGAGCCTTTGAATTGCCACTTGATGATTTGGTATGCTCAAAGCTTCATGAATTTGTTCCAAAAAAAGATAAAAGAGTGTTCTCCATCGTAAAACAGTTTGGAGCAAAGGGAGAAATTCGAGAAGAACTCGAGTTCCATATGCCGAATGGACAGAAAAAACTTCTTGAATTCACAGCAAACAAAGGAATCATTGATGGATATAATATGATAATATTTCGAAATGTGAGCGAAAGAAGGAAGATGGAGAAAGACTTAAGAGAAAGCGAACAAAAATTTAGAAAGATATTCAATAATGCCATGGACGGTATACTTCTATGGGATGATAGATGTGATGTAATAGATGCCAATCCTAATGCAAGCAAGATATTGGGCCTCTCTAAAGAAGAATTGATGAATAATCAGCTTCACTGGTATATTCCTAAAGAACAGCTTAAGGAACTCCAAGCACAGTGGAAAGAATGTCCAGAAAGCGAAGAGTTAAGTGGAGAATTATGTATAGAAGGGTACAGTGGAGAACAGATTATTGAATACTCTGCCAAGAAGCATGTTATTGAAGGATTGCACATGACGATATTTAGAAATATAACAGAAAAAAGGGAAATGGAAGATCAGCTAAGAAAGTCAGATACTTTGACGGTTGTAGGAGAATTGGCTGCTGGGATCGCACATGAAATACGAAATCCAATGACAGCTCTAAAAGGATTTATCCAACTTTTACAAAACAGCATGAATGAAGACCAATATGGCATGTACTTTGATGTCATCACCTCTGAATTAAAGAGAATTGAATCCATCATAACCGAATTTCTCGTATTGGCTAAGCCACAAGCCATTTCTTATCAAAGAAAAAATATATCAGTTATAATGAAAGAAACCCTTGATCTGTTAAGCGCACAAGCATCCCTTGAGAATGTACAGTTTATTAGTTCCATTGAAGAAGGGTTACCGGATATATATTGTGAACCAAATCAATTAAAACAAGTTTTTATTAATATTTTAAAAAATGCGATAGAAGTGATGCCTAGCGGTGGAACTGTATCTGTAGATTTAAAAAAGATAGCTGGTGAACAGGTTCTTATTTCGTTTAAGGATGAAGGGATAGGTATCCCAGAAGATAAATTGAAAAAACTTGGTGAACCTTTTTATACGACAAAGGAACGTGGAACAGGGTTGGGGCTTATGGTAAGCTATAAAATTGTAGAGGAACATAATGGTACCATCGAAGTCAGCAGTGAGGTTGGCAAAGGTACTACCTTCTATATAAAATTACCAATAGGGTCTCCGACTGTGCATTGAATCGGATGAAAAGAAAGAGGGTATCTAGACATGTATCAGTACAGTAGCACACCAACTCCAATAGGTATTATTTACGTAATATGTCGTAAAGATTATTTAGTTAGAATAGAGTTTGATTCAGAATTCCTCCAGGAGGACACGGAAGGTCTTTACTTTTTTGCCCCTGAAGATCAACTATGTCAGATGGTTATATCCCAACTTCAAGAATATTTTGCGGGCAACCGTTCCTCATTTGAAGTACCATATAATTTGGATGGTACCCCTTTTCAGGAGGAAGTTTGGAACGCATTGTGTAACATCCCTTATGGTGAAGTGAGGTGTTATCAGGATATTGCCAAAGAAATCAACAGACCATTAGCAGTAAGGGCAATCGGACAAGCGAATCGAAGAAATCCGCTGCCGATTGTTATACCTTGCCACCGTGTCATTGGTAAGAATAAAGACCTGGTAGGTTACGCAGGAGATAAAATCGGAATGAAAGAAGAGCTGTTAAGATTAGAAGGCGCATTGGCATAGAGCTGAAAAAGAATAAAGTTATTACAAGGTACGATAGTATATATGCTATCGTACTTTTTTTATTTAAGAGTTGCATGCGTGTATCATTTTTTCTATTTCTTCATATAATTTACTAAGACTAAAAAAGTTGCTCAAGGGCAAAAGTGGAGATGATAAAAATGGGGAAAAATAACAAACTCATTTTTTATACGGAAGTATTAGCCAAACTTAATATCATTAGTGTGGAAGAAAAAGGGTCAATATTAAAGAAAAATAAGAAAAAAGGTTGATTTTACCTTGTTATTAGATTATCATCTAATTAGATGTACGTCTAATTTAAGGTAAAGGAGTAAACTTTTTTGCAACTGGATAAACTCGTTAACTTTTATAAAGTAATGGGAGATACGACTAGAATAAAACTGCTTGTCTTGTTATCCACTGAAGAACCATTAAGTGGACAAGAATTAGCAGAAAGGTTAGGGGTAAAGCCCCCGACGATTTCCCATCATATTTCTAAGCTTAAAGAAGTAAGTGCTGTGTACGAAAGAAGAGAAAAAAACACGGTCTATTATTATTTAAATTCAAAGGCTTTAAAACAACATAGTGAAGGTCTTTTTATCGTGTTAGAAAGAAGCGGAAAAGGGGAGAGGACGATGGAAGAGCAAAAAGAGAGGGAGCAGATCTTGCAAAATTTTCTTGCCAGAGATGGGAAATTGAAAACCATTCCTGCCCAAAGAAAGAAGAAATTAATTGTATTCGAACATATCCTAAAAGACTTGGAAATGGGTAAAAAGTACAGTGAAAAGGAAATCAATGAACACATCAAACAATTCCATGAGGACTATGCAACGATCCGCCGGGAATTCATTATTAATCATTACATGTATAGAGAAGCAGGAATTTACGAACTAAACCCAACAGAAATGTGGGCGAAATAATACTTAGAACCCTAAGCTGATAGAACTTAGGGTTCTTGAATATCAATCTTCAAAAAGTGTAGGAATCGCTTTGGTATAGTCGCCATTGATGATACCTTTTTCAGTAATAATGGCAGTAATCAGATCATTTGGAGTTACATCAAATGCAGGATTGAATACGGAAATGCCATCTGGTGCTATCTGTTTTCCTCCCAAATGGGTGATTTCCTCAGAACTCCTTTCTTCAATTTCAATTTCCTCCCCAGTTTCCTTAGATAAATCAAACGTCGATAAAGGGGCAGCTACATAAAATGGAATACCAAAAGCTTTAGCAAGAATAGCAAGTCCGTAAGTGCCAATTTTGTTTGCAGTATCCCCGTTGGCCGTGATCCTGTCAGCTCCGACAATAACAGCAGAAATCTCTTTGGATTTCATGGTGTGTGCAGCCATGTTATCAGTGATTAACGTTACATCCACACCTGATTGTTGCAGCTCCCAGGCAGTTAGTCGCGATCCCTGTAATACAGGTCTCGTTTCACAGGCAAAAACACTTAAGGGGAACTCGTTTTCTTTTGCCAAATGGAATGGAGCTAATGCGGTACCGTATCGTGCTGTCGCAATAGACCCCGCATTACATATAGTCAGCAGCTTATCATTTTTTTGGAACAAGGAAAGGGCATGTTCTCCGATAAGCCTGCATGTCGCTTCATCCTCTAGTTGAATTTGAATTGCTTCATGTACAAGATTTGTTTTTGCTTCGTTCACTGAAGAAGCCTGCAAGGAAATTTGTATCAGACGGTCTATTGCCCAAAAAAGGTTTACAGCTGTTGGACGAGAAGTCGCCAAATAGTCCCTGTCCTTTTTTAACTGATCTTGAAAATCAGGTAAACTTGTCAAGGTATATGAATTTGCAGCAAGGACAAGGCCGTAAGCAGCTGTTATGCCAATTGCAGGCGCACCCCTTACTTTAAGGGTGACTATGGCATCATATACATCATGAATGGTTTGCAAATCAATAAATACAGTCTCTTGAGGCAATTTCTGTTGATCTAATAAACGAATATATGTGTCTTTCCATTCAACTGATAGCGGTAGATTAGTAGTGACTGTCATAATTTAAACATTCCCTTTTATATTTATTTCAAGTAGTGCTTCTACATCTTGGATATTTCGGATAGTTGCAGCATTTTTAACAAGTGCTTTCCCTACTAACAAAGCTTGCTGCTTTACTAAAATTCTACGTTCATAAGGCTTGAGGGTATCAAGGTCGGCTACATGAGCCAGCCCAATCGTTCGACGGATAACCTCACATCCGGCAAAGCCAATAGCATCCTTAAAGACTTTTTTCAGGATGAATTCCATATAGCCTGGTGTTTGGGAGTAATATTCCACACTTGTTGACTTCCCTAAATCTGAGAAAGTGGAAGTGAATCCTTCCCATACTTGATTCAGGTGGGAAGTGATACTAGACCTTTGACTGACATCCCTAGTGATTGCTTGTAATAGGATATTGGCAAAGAACTGCCCAACATCAAATCCAATCGGTCCGAAAAATGCAAATTCTGGGTCAATCACTTTAGTATCAATTTCATTAGCAAAGATGCTTCCTGTGTGGAGATCTCCGTGTAGAAGTGCTTCTCCGTTTGTCAAAAATGTGTATTTCAGCTTTGCCACTTCAAGCTTTAACTCCTGATCATTCCAAATTTCCTCAATCGAACTAAGCAGTTCAGGCTCATAGTCATTAGTCTCACTATCAAAAAATGGATCTGTAAAAACAAGATCTTCCGTAATCTTGCAAAGCTCTGGATTTGCGAATGACTGTTGCAGCTTTTTCTTTTCTTGCTGATTCAAACCAAAATCAGAAGTGTAAAATAGTGTTTTTGCCAAATATTCTCCTATATGCTTTGACAAAAGAGGGAAGTCTTTGCCATTAAGAAAACCATTTCGAACGATTTCCAAATGGGAAAGGTCCTCCATGATGGTTATCGCTAAAGCTTCGTTCGTATAATAGACTTTCGGAACTAGATTAGGAACCAATGTAGCGGCATTTTTTAAGTAATTCCCCTCTATTGTTGCCCTGTGCAAGGTCAGCGGCCAGCTTTCCCCGACAACTTTGGCATAAGGCAAAGCCTGCTTAATGATAATCCCTGTATTATTCTCGTCTCTTATGTGAAAGACAAGATTTAAATTTCCATCACCAATTTCGCGGCAGTGCAAGAGTGCACCATCTTTGAAAAAATTTAGGTCTTTGGCTAAAGTAATAGCGGTTGAATCTGTTAACGGCTCATATTCAGTAGTTGCTGTAATTGTCATATTCATTACCCCCGTGTATGTGATTAATTAATAACGGGGCGTTTATTTATTCAAAAATAAAAGCCCCTTTCCATAAGAAAGAGGCTTGAAGAGTAGACTTCTCCCCTCTTATCTGCCAGAAATAATTTCTGCTGGAATTAGCACCGTGCCTTAAGAACAAATTCGTTCGGCGTCCACAAATGTGTAACGCCCTGTCTCACAACAGTATTACGGTCGGTTGCTGGGTTTCATCGGGCCAAATCCCTCCACCTGCTCTTGATAAGAGATCGCAATCAATTAATTGCGAATGTATAAAATTGTGTGAAAATTATTGCTTGTTGAAAATAATACCAAGGTGCCGGGAAAGTTGTCAATAAGTTTTTGGAAAATCTTTTTATGAGCCAATATCTGATTTTTTAGAAGAATTAAATGGAATTGTATGAATTGTTTGGTTAAAACCTTGAAAAAATGATAGGCACCTGTTATTATTAAACTATTATTTTTGTTCGTGAATATGGAAAGTCAGAAACACGTTTTCGTCTTGAAATGTTTGAAAGAGCAAGAATAGTAATATTTACGTGGTTTAGCCACAAGGAGGAACAAACATGTTACAAGGTAAAGTAAAATGGTTCAACGCAGAAAAAGGTTTTGGATTCATCGAAGTTGAAGGTCAAGACGACGTATTCGTACACTTCTCCGCAATCCAAGGCGAAGGTTTCAAAACTTTAGAAGAAGGCCAAGAAGTATCTTTCGAAATCGTTGAAGGTGCTCGTGGACCTCAAGCTGCTAACGTTACAAAATAATGCTAGCCAAATAGAAAAGGACTCCATCGCGGAGTCCTTTTTGTTTTGAAAGAGTTTTGAAAGATTAAGAGAATATATAATACAGTGGATTTCCGTTCCAGGCGCTACGCTTGCCTGCGGGCGTCTGCGCGCCTTCCACTCCAATCAACTAGTTGACTTCATTTTATTTAGGTTAAAGAAAAACCATCTAATCGAGCTACATGAAGAGGCATTAAAGTATCTTAACATATTACTAGCTGTGGATTGGAGCAAAAGGCTGAGACTCCAGCGGGGGAGTAACGGTAGATTGAGACCCCGCAACGAAGTGAGGAGGCTCAAGCACCGTCCCGCGGAAAGCGAAGCCATTTGCGGAAAGGAACAGCGGCGACAAACTAATCAACTATAATATATTGATTAATAGTATTGTGGTCTTCTATCTTCAAAGATAGGGATTCTTTTTCTTACTTCCTCCACCTTCGCCAAATCTATCTCTGCTGTAATGATTTCCTCCGCTTCTCCAGCTTCAGCCACAACTTCTCCCCAAGGATCAATAATCATCGAGTGGCCAGCAAAAGCATTCTTCGGATCAGCACCTGAACGGTTACATGCAATAACATAACACTGGTTTTCAATGGCACGCGCGATAAGAAGGGTACGCCAATGGTCAACTCTTGCCAAAGGCCACTCCGCAACAACAAAGATGGCTTTTGCATCCTTGGTGGTATGCGCACGAATCCATTCAGGAAAACGGATATCATAGCAAATGAAACCTGCACAAGTTTGCCCGTCCAGCTCGAACATTCCATCTGTCTTCCCAGGCTGAAGGAAATGATGCTCGTCCATTAAGCGAAAAAGGTGCAATTTGCTGTATTCGCCTGCAACTTCTCCGTCTTTATTGACAGTGATCATCGTGTTATAAATTCCTTTGTTCGTCTTTTTCGCGACAGAACCACCAACAATATGAGTTTTTAATTCTTTTGCAGCCGATTTAAGGAATTTGGTCGTCACAAAACCGCCGGAATCCGCAATCTTATCAAGGCGTCCTAAATCGTAGCCTGTGGACCAAAGTTCAGGAAGAACGATAATATCTGGGCGATCTTTGCCTGCCACAGTCAACAATTCACACACCTTTTCTATATTTGCCTCGGGATCTCCGAAGGCTACATCAAATTGAATACAAGCAATTTTCCATTTCATTAGTTTGTCCCCCCGTTGAAAAAATACTTTACAAGTTGAATCTAACAATATATGATTTGTGACTAGGATTTCAAGAATTTTTTAAGTAGGTGAAAAAGGTGAAAAACTTTCAACAATCTGAATTATTAAATACACTGCCTAAACAGTTCTTTGCTTCGTTGGTTGAAAAAGTGGGTAAGGTTGTGGAACAAGGACACGATGTTATTAATCTAGGCCAAGGTAACCCGGACCAGCCGACTCCTGAACATATTGTAAGATCTTTACAAGAAGCGGTCGAAAAACCGAATCATCATAAATATTCCCCATTTCAGGGGCACCAATTTTTTAAAGAAGCTATAGCAACTTTTTATAAACGAGAATACGATGTTGAAATAGATCCACATACAGAAGTAGCCATTCTCTTTGGTGGGAAGGCGGGACTAGTGGAAATTCCCCAATGCTTATTAAATGCAGGGGATACTGTACTTGTCCCAGACCCGGGATATCCGGATTATTGGTCTGGTGTAGCATTGGCAAAAGCTAAAATGGAATATATGCCTTTAAAAGAAGTATATCATTTTTTACCAAACTATGAAGACATCAATCCCGAAGTCTTAAAAGCTGCTAAGCTCATGTTCCTCAATTATCCCAATAATCCGACAGGAGCTGTGGCGAATTCTGTATTCTTCAAGGAAACAGTAGAACTTGCAACGGAACACGATATTTGTGTGGTGCATGATTTTGCCTATGGTGCTATCGGGTTTGATGGAAAAAAACCGCTAAGTTTCTTGCAGACCCCTGGTGCAAAAGATGTCGGTATTGAAATCTATACTTTGTCGAAAACTTTTAATATGGCAGGATGGCGTGTGGGGTTTGCAGTAGGTAATGAAAGTGTAATCAAAGCTATTAATCTTTTGCAGGACCATATGTATGTAAGTATTTTTGGAGCAATACAAGAGGCGGCTGCCACTGCATTATTAGATAGACAAACCTGTGTAGAAGAACTGGTAGATTTGTATGAGGAAAGACGAAATGTCCTTATTCAGGGGTTGCAGGAAATTGGTTGGGAAGTGCAAGCTCCAAAAGGCTCCTTCTTTGCATGGTTAAAAGTTCCCGAAAGATATACTTCTGAGGAGTTTGCAGACAAGCTCCTTGAAGTGGCACATGTGGTTGTAGCTCCTGGTATTGGCTTTGGTTCCTTTGGAGAAGGCTATGTACGCGTCGGCTTATTAACTAGTACAGAAAAATTACAAGAAGCTGTTCAACGAATCAGAGAGTTAAAGATTTTCTGAATAGTCTGTTGACATAAAGCCAGAATGATGTCATAATCTCAACTAGAATTCAGTATAATTTCTAAATATTATTATCCAATCTTATCAAGAGCAGGTGGAGGGACTGGCCCGATGAAACCCGGCAACCGACTTATTCAATTAAGCACGGTGCTAAATCTTGCAGCATAAAGCTGATAGATAAGAGGACGTTAGATAGACTAACCTCTTCTTATGGAAGGGGTTTTTTGTTTTTATCATCGGAAGAAAGGGTGTACATAATGTCAGAAATTCTAGCAACCTATCTGGTACATGACCAAAAAGGCAATCTCGAAAAAAAGGCGGAAGGTATCGCACTCGGACTTACAATCGGATCTTGGACAGACCTCCCGCAGCTTGAACAGGAACAGCTAAAAAAGCACAAAGGCAGAGTAGTAAGCGTGAATAAACTCTCCTCTAGTGATAAGGTGGATGCATATTTTGGGAAAGTGGTAACACGCGGAATCATCCAAATAGCATATCCCAGTTTTAACTTCAGCAATGACCTCCCAGCCATATTAACCACGGTATTTGGCAAGCTATCACTTGACGGGGAGATAAAACTGATTGATCTCGAGTTCAGTGAAGACTTGAAGCTAGCTTATCCGGGACCGAAATTGGGAATAAAAGGGCTTCGCTCCCTTACTGGCGTTCATCATCGACCATTTGTCATGAGTATATTCAAAGGTGTGATTGGCAGGGACCTTGCTTATCACACGGAACAGTTGAAAGAGCAGGCACTCGGAGGAGTGGATTTCATCAAAGATGACGAAATATTGTTTGAAAACGAACTAACCCCTTTTGAAAAAAGGATCACCGAAGGCAGAAGGATCTTAGAGGAAGTGAAAGAAGAGACTGGTCATCGTGCAAGATATGCGGTAAACCTGACAGGTCGTACGTTGGATCTTAAAGATAAGGCAAAAAGGGCTGTAGAATTAGGTGCTGATATTCTATTATTCAATGTATTTGCTTATGGTCTTGATACACTCCAAAGTTTGGCTGAAGACAAGGAAGTAGCCATTCCAATCATGGCGCATCCGGCAGTTAGTGGAGCCATCACACCATCAGAATTTTATGGAATATCAAATGAATTGTTGTTAGGAAAACTTTTACGCTTTGCAGGAGCCGACTTTTCTTTATTCCCTTCACCTTACGGAAGTGTTGCGTTGCCAAAGGAACAAGCGCTTGGAATCCGTGATGCATTAACGGTATCAGACAATCAGTTAAAAGCGACTCTGCCTGTCCCATCTGCTGGCATACACCCTGGACTTGTACCGCTACTTTATCAAGATTTCGGAAATGACGCGGTCATCAATGCAGGAGGAGGGGTTCACGGTCATGAGCTTGGAGGAGCAGCAGGGGCAAAAGCTTTCCGTCAAGCGGTAGATGCGGTAAAAGCAGGGGAATCACTGGCAAATTACGCACATAAGCATCCTGAGCTAGAGGTTGCCCTTAAGCAGTGGGGGAGTGTGGAGGTTACAACATGACAGGTAAAAAACCGATGATATTTTGTGACTTTGATGGAACTATCACCAATAGTGACAATATTATTGCCATCATGAAGAAATTCGCTCCTGAAGAATGGGACGACATAAAAAATAAAGTGCTATCCCAGGAGATCTCCATCAAGGAAGGTGTAGGAAAAATGTTTGCCCTTCTTCCTACTAAACAGAGGGAAGTTATAACGGAATATATAGTCTCGCATGCTGAGATACGTGATGGCTTCAAGGAGTTTGTCGCTTTCACAAAAGAAGAAGGAATTCCACTTTATATTGTATCTGGCGGTATTGATTTCTTTTTGGAACCACTTTTAGCAGGCGTGATAGAGGAAACAAGCATCTATTGCAATAAGTCTGATTTTTCCGGTGAAACAATAAATATCCTTTGGCCGCATGCCTGTGATGACAACTGTAACAATGATTGTGGCTGTTGCAAGCCATCCATTATCAGAAAGCTTGCCGAACCTGACACCCATAAAATTGTGATTGGAGATTCCATTACAGATTTAGAGGCGGCAAAGCTTGCTGATCAAGTAATTGCGAGAGACTTTCTTATTCAAAAGTGCGAGGAGCAGTCCATCGCCTTTTCTCCATTCGAAACCTTTTATGATGTGATGGATACTTTGAAAAAACGGGAGGTGACTGCATGAGCCAATTATTAAAGAAATGGACAGAACTTTCTGAGGTTAAGGAAGAATTGGCTTTACGTGATTGGTTCTTTGGTACAAGTGGAAACCTTTCTATTAAAGTAGCAGACTCCCCACTGCAATTCTTGGTTTCCTCAAGTGGCAAAGATAAAAGGAAGATAACCTCAGAGGATTTCCTACTTGTGGATGAATCAGGAAAAGCCGTTGAGAATACTGACTTGAAGCCTTCAGCCGAAACATTACTGCATCTTGAAGTATACCGGAAAACCAAAGCCGGTTGCTCTTTGCATGTCCATACGATAGACAATAATGTCATATCTGAGCTATACGGCGAACAAAGGGAAATTAGATTCAAAGGGCAGGAAATCATTAAAGCATTTGGTATTTGGGAGGAAGATGCTGAGGTAAGCATCCCAATTATTAAAAATTATGCTGATATTCCAGCACTAGCAGATGAATTTTCTTCATTTATTGAAGGAGACGCTGGCGCAGTCCTCATTAGAAATCATGGAATCACCGTCTGGGGCAAAACTGCCTTTGAAGCAAAAAAATACCTAGAAGCCTGGGAGTTTCTATTCTCCTATCATTTAAAATTACTAAGTGTGAAAAACCTGGTTCAACCAAAAATATCTATTTAACCTAAGGAGGAATGTAACATGGCAGAAATCAGATTGCATGAAAAAAATGAAAGAATCGTAGGGAAGGAAAAGGTAGAAAATTTTTTAAACAAAAACGAAGTAATCTATGAAAACTGGGACATAGCAAAATTACCTTCCCACCTAGAAGAAAATTTCTCACTATCTGACGAAAATAAAGAAGAAATTTTAACGGTTTTCAAAGAGGAGATTGCTGCGATCTCCTTAAAAAGAGGATACAAGGCACAAGACGTTATCTCGTTATCTGAGACAACACCTAACCTGGAGCAACTTCTTCAAAACTTCAATAAAGAGCACCATCATACAGATGATGAAGTCCGTTTTATTGTTAGTGGGCATGGTATTTTTGTCATTCAAGGAAAGGATGGTTCTTTCTTTGATGTTGAATTGGAACCTGGGGATTTAATCTCTGTCCCTCCAAATGTCAGACATTATTTCACCTTAATGGATGATCGTAAAGTAGTTGCTGTTCGAATCTTCGTTACTACAGAAGGTTGGGTACCCATTTATGAAAAAGAGGAAGTAAATAACTAATATAAAACAGATGACCTTGCCTTGGCAGGGTCATTTGTTTTTCATTAATCTAAGAAATTGAAAATCCGGTTGATTTCCGTTCCAGGCGCTTCGCTTGCCTGCGGGCGGTC
>NZ_JAAXCU010000006.1 GCF_012911845.1 Bacillus sp. RO2
CTTTTCTGGAAGAGTTTCGGGCGGAGAGACACCTCCTCTGCTACCGTTTTTGCTTTCCTAGAAGAGTTTCGGGTGGAGAGAACCCTGCTCTATTACCGTTTTTGCTTTTCTGGAAGAGTTTCGGGCGGAGAGACACCTCCTCTGTTACCGTTTTTGTTTTTCCGGAGGAGTTTCGGGTGGAGAGACACCTGCTCTGCTACCGTTTTTGCTTTCCTGGAAGAGTTTCGGGTGGAGAGAACCCTGCTCTATTACCGTTTTTGCTTATGGGGTGGAGTTTCGGGCAGAGAGACACCTGCTCTGCTACCGTTTTTGCTTTCCTGGAAGAATTTCGGGCGGAGAGACACCTCCTCCGTTAACTTTCCAGTAGGAGTCTTCGCCATGTGCTCCAATCCGCAGCTAGAAATCACGTTACATAAACACTACTGGTTTTTCAGTTAACTAGATTAGAAAGATTTTGTTAACCTTTAGGTCAATGAAATTACCTGTGTTGAATGCTTTTCATTACCCCAAAAAAAAGCACAAAAAAGGGATCCCATTTGGAATCCCTTTTTCGTTTATATTAGCTTCTTAATACTGCGTTGAATTTTTCTTCGACTGCTTGAAGTACTTTTGTGTGGACTTTCGTTACTTCTTCGTCCGTTAATGTGTGATCTGGGTGGTAGTAGCGTAATGCGAAAGCGACTGATTTTTTGGATGAGTCGATTTTGTCACCTTCGTACACGTCGAATACCTGAACTTCTTTCAGAAGAGAACCACCAGTCGTTTTGATGACTGCTTCTAGTTCACCTGCTGGAGTTTCACGGTCCACTACAAGCGCGATATCGCGGCTGATGGATGGGAAACGCGGAATTGCTTCGTATTGGATTTCTCCGATACTTTCCCCAAGCAGTGCTGTTAAGGAGAGCTCGAACACATATGTTTCAGGTAGATCTAGCTCATTTAATTTTTCTGGATGAAGCTGACCGATGAAACCAATGCTTGCTCCATTCAGTAAAATTTCCGCCGTACGTCCAGGGTGTAAGCCGTCTTTTTCAGAGCGAGTGTAAGTGATTGTTTCACTCACTCCAAGCATAGAGAACATGCCTTCCAAAATTCCTTTGGCTACAAAGAAATCAACTGCTTTTTTCTCTCCCTGCCATGGATGTTGCTGCCATAGACCTGTTAGTGCACCAGCAAGACGTTCTTTTTCTTCAGGTAAAACAGCTCCATCTTTTCCGATGAATACAGACCCAATTTCATATACTGCGTTCGCTTGCAAGGAACGAGCGATATTGTGTTGTAGTGCTTCTAGAAGATGCGGCACAAGGCTTAGACGCAATGTACTTCTCTCTTCACTCATCGGCATCGCTAGGCGGATCGCTTTTCCATCTTCCAGGGCGAATTGCTTCGCGCGCTCATCGCTTGTCAGGGAGTACGTGATGTTTTGGATTAGACCAGCACCCTCCAGGTAACGGCGAACTTTACGACGCTT
This sequence comes from Bacillus sp. RO2, assembly GCF_012911845.1. Classification (GTDB taxonomy): domain Bacteria; phylum Bacillota; class Bacilli; order Bacillales; family Bacillaceae_I; genus Sutcliffiella_A. The sequence continues at coordinate 1,472 of NZ_JAAXCU010000006.1, forward strand.
CGCTTGATATGGAGTCAACACGCCAGGTGTTGCTGCACTTACAGGCAATGTTGTTGGGATGTTGTCGTATCCGTAAAGACGAGCCACTTCCTCAACAAGGTCCTCTTCAATCGTGATATCCCCACGACGAGTTGGAACGGTAACTGTAAAGCTGCCGTTATCTTCAGATACCTCAAATTGCAGCTTCGTGAAAATATTTTTCACTTCCGCAGCAGTGATGGAAGTTCCAAGCACGCTATTAATTTTTTCGACAGTTGTGGTGACCACAGCAGGTTCTATTTTCAGTGTGTTTACTTCCACGGAACCACCGACCACTTCACCGCCAGCGTATTCTGCTATTAGTGCAACAGCTCTCTCTGCTGCTTCACGTGTACGGTTCGGATCGATTCCTTTTTCATAGCGGGCACTTGCTTCACTGCGCAGACCGTGATCTTTTGATGCTTTACGTACAGTCACTCCATTGAAGTATGCGGACTCAAGCAGGATAGTCGTTGTATCTGATTGAACCTCTGAATCCGCTCCACCCATTACACCGGCAAGCGCGACAGGCTCTGTTCCGTTTGTGATAACAAGGTGATCTTCTGTTAACGTACGCTCTGCATCGTCAAGGGTTGTGATTTTCTCATCCTTGCGAGCACGGCGTACAAGAATTTCCTTGCTGCCAAAACGATCATAATCAAACGCATGTAATGGCTGACCATATTCTAATAAAATGTAGTTTGTGATGTCGACTACGTTATTGTGTGGGCGAATTCCTGCTGCCATCAGACGACCTTGCATCCAAAGCGGTGAAGGACCGATTTTCACGTTTTTCACTACTTTTGCTACATATAATGGGTTGTCTTCAGAAGCGTCCACATTTACGGATATATAATCAGAAGCTTCTTCACTGTTTGCTTCATATTCAGTAGATGGCCATTTTACTTCGCGGCCAAGGATGGCTCCGACTTCATATGCCACACCAAGCATGCTTAAAGCATCTGAGCGATTTGGTGTAAGCCCTAGTTCCATTACTTTATCATTGCGGTTTAGGTATTCTAGTGCATCTGTTCCAACTGCCACATCATTTGGGAATACGAAAATCCCTTCAGAGAATTCTTTGGCAACAAGCTTAGTACCAATACCTAGTTCTTGCAGAGAACAAATCATTCCGTTAGACTCTTCGCCGCGTAGCTTTGCACGCTTTATTTTAAAATTACCAGGAAGCACTGCCCCAACAGTTGCCACTGCTACTTTCTGACCTTTGTCTACATTCTTAGCTCCACAGACTATTTGTGAAGTCTCTCCGTTTCCAAGATCCACTTGGCATACGTTCAACTTATCCGCATTTGGATGCTGTTCCTTTTCTAAGACGTGACCGACTACGACACCTTTGATACCGTCGTTCAGCACTTCCACGCCTTCTACTTCAATACCGCTTCTTGTAATCTTCTCTGCCAAGTCTTCGGCAGTAATATCATCTATATTTACGTAATCTTTTAACCAATTGTAAGATACTAACATAGTTTCCCCTCCTCTTAAACTCGATTGAATTGCTTCACGAAACGTTGATCGTTTGTGTAGAAATGGCGGATATCGTCAATGCCGTAACGAAGCATCGCAATACGCTCAGGTCCCATCCCAAAAGCAAATCCTTGATATTTTTTCGGATCATAACCAGACATTTCAAGCACACGCGGATGAACCATACCTGCACCAAGAATTTCAATCCAGCCAGTTCCTTTACACATGCTGCAGCCCTTACCTCCACATTTCGCACATGTTACGTCAATCTCAACAGACGGCTCTGTGAAAGGGAAGAAGCTAGGACGCAGACGAATTTCTCGGTCTTCGCCAAACATCTTTTTCGCAAACGTTTCAAGCGTTCCTTTAAGATCGCTCATGCTGATGTTCTCGTCAATCACAAGTCCTTCAATCTGTGTGAATTGGTGGGAGTGAGTCGCATCGTCGTCATCACGGCGATACACTTTACCAGGACAAATTATTTTGATTGGCCCCTTTTCCTTATTCGCTTCCATCGTTCTTGCTTGAACAGGGGAAGTTTGTGTTCTTAAAAGCACCTCATCAGTAATGTAGAAAGAATCCTGCATATCACGAGCCGGGTGATCCTTTGGCAAGTTTAATGCTTCGAAGTTGTAGTAGTCTGTTTCAACTTCCGGGCCTTCTGTAATTGTGTAGCCCATTCCAAGGAACAGGTCTTCAATTTCTTCGATTACTTTTGTTAATGGGTGCGGATTTCCTGTTGGTGCCGGGCGGCCAGGTAATGTTACATCAATTGTTTCAGATGCAAGCTTTTTCGCTACTTCTGCCTTCTCAAGTTCAGCCTGCTTTGCTTCAATTTTCTCAGCAACATTTCCACGGACAACATTAGCCAGTGCTCCCATTTTCGGGCGCTCTTCTGCTGAAAGCTTACCCATTCCTTTTAAAATTTCCGTGATAGGACCTTTTTTTCCAAGGTACGCCACACGAACTTCATTTAGTGCTTTTAAGTCTTGTGCTTGTTCTACTTGCTCAATGGCAAGTGTCTCTAATTCCTTCAATCGTTGTTCCACATCTATTCCTCCTTGGTTCATTATTTTAAAAATTCATATTCTGTTTAACGCCGCTGTTGATTTCCTCACCGGGCTTCGCTTTCCGAGGGGCGGTGCTTGAGCCTCCTCACAACGCTTCAGGGGTCTCAAGTCTACCGCTACCTCCCTCCGGAGTCTTCGCCCTGTGCTCCAATCAACAGCTAATAGGTGCTAAATTCTAACTATTTCCTTATAACAGAAACAAAAAAACTCGCCCCTCAAAAAGGGACGAGATATTCGCGGTACCACCCTAGTTAACAAAGACAAAATTACTCTTTGTTCGCTCTGTTCCAGATAACGGCTATCTAACCGGTCCACCTTTACAGCATCGCTTATGCCTGCTGGTCCAAGTGTCACTCAAGAGGTGAAATGTTCACTCTTTCTTCCTTTAAGATGCTTTCAGTCTGCGGCACCTTTTCCCTGTTAAGGTCTGAAATGAGTTACTTGCCTCTCTCATTGTTTTGTTCAGTATGTAACTATTTTTATATTATATTGAAAACATGTGGCAGATGCAACTCTATCCACGTAAATAATACATTAAAATTCCCGCTGCTACCCCGACATTCAAGGATTCACTTTGTCCATGGATAGGGATATAAAGGTTCTGATTTGTCATGTCGAGATGTTCTTGGGCCATTCCTTTTCCTTCATTGCCAAGAATCAGCGCGAAAGATTGGGATGGTTGTACTTGTTGGAACGGCAATCCATTTTGCAGGGAGGTCCCGTAAACAGGTGTGTTGAGCTCTTTACATCGTAGAATATAGCTCTTGAGATCACCTCTTGCTATCGGCAGGTGAAATATCGATCCTTGTGTGGAACGAATCACTTTTGAGCTATAAAGATCAGCGCAACCTTCTCCTAAAATAACCATGTCCATTCCGGCAGCGTCTGCTGTTCTTATCATGGTGCCCACATTTCCCGGATCTTGAACATTATCGAGTAAAAGAATTTTTTGGTTAGGTTGGATTGTGTGTGTGTGTTGTGCCGGAATTCTGCAAATTGCTGCGACTCCTTGTGGTGTTTCCGTTTCACTGATTTCTTTTAACACATTGGGAACAGCATATATTAGTTCCACATGGTTAAGGTCCCACTCATTCGGGATGATGCGATCTTCTGAAATGATGATTTCTTCCACAAGGTTGTCCACTTTCAAAGCCTCTTCAACAAGGTGAAATCCTTCAATGATGAAAGTTCCGGATTGTTCACGTTCTTTCTTTTTCTGCAGCTTTTTCCACTGTTTCACTTTATTATTCTTGATGGATTCTATATGTTTCAATACTTGTTTCTCCTTTTCCGCTACTCATTACTGTTATTATACGCATTTTGCACACATAATTAAACTATATGTTGGACATGCTAGGTGTTGATACTATTTTCCCTACGAGGTGATAAGGATGAATTTGAATTTACGTCATGCGATCCGTCAGAATGTGGAAGGAAATTCTCAAGACCAGCTTAGAGAGACAATCTTAGATGCCATCAATAAAGGCGAAGAAAAAATGCTTCCAGGTTTAGGCGTGTTGTTTGAAGTGATTTGGGAGAATTCTTCTGAGCAGGACAAAGCTGAAATGCTCTCAACTTTAGAGGATGGATTGAAATAGTATTGGACCAAAAGCAGCTCCTTTTTGAGGGGCTGTTTTTTACTTTAGTTTGTAGGTTCTCCTGTATTTTGAGCCGCAGTGTGTTAGTCCTAGAGAGTAGATAATTTTAGACGTGGTTGAATTCGTTGCTAACCCTAGAAATTCTTTTAACTCTTGATGGGTGATGTTTTTACCGAAAAGTAAGCGGTAATCTTCCAGGGTTCCTAAATGGGCATCTTTAGATTTCAAATTGCATTTTTCACAAAGCCATGATCCACTCTTCCTGTTCATGGCAAAGTTGAAGCAACCAGGACATGCTACTCCTTTAATAATCACCTCAGGCTTTATATCATATCGTTCAAGGATGTTAATATCTTCCTCGCAATGCTGCTTTAATAATTTTCGCGAAATCTTTAATAGTTCTTTTTCAGTAAATATGGACGAGTCGAATTGTTGATTTAGCTCTTCTAGTTTTGAAAAAAGATTATGTGCATGCATGACGGATTGTGAAGCTTTCACTCGTGAGTCTGATCTGATAATGGTTTGGGGATTAGTAAAACAAACAAGGGATTTTATTGGAGGACGCTTCATCTTTTGACTTTCTATAAAAGAATCTAGTCTTAGTTTCTGTTTTTTCACTTGATCTAACGGATTATAGAAACCTTCTTCTATGCCATTTAATGACCGAATGAATTGAGCGAAATGATTTTCAAATGTGACTTGGCCGATGATGTTTTTAATTTCAATGATGAGGAAATATTTTGAGGTTAAGAGGAGGACATCCATTTGAAAGCAGAAGTTACTAGATGATTTTAGTCTTAATGCATGCAAGATATAGTATTTGCGCTCATCCAAAAACGATAAATGATACTCCATGGACTGCTCACCTTTGTAGCCTGCCATTCTTTTGGCCAGATCTTGCTCAATTTGAGGTCTTTTTGGGTGATTTTTATCAATTCTTCTCAACAATGCTTCTAACTTTCTGATTGTTAACGGTTTTTCGAGTGGTTTTATTATCATTTTTCCCTCCAAATAGTTTAATCGGGTTGATTTTACCATAATATAACAATGACGTGCAGAGAAATTACCAGAGTTGGTGCCGTTTTATAGTGAGTTTGTGCGGAAAAGGACCAAGTTCGTGCCGAAATTGCCCGAGTTCGTGCCAAAACACACCGAGTTGGTGCCAAAATGAATTTCATCCCAATTTTTATCAAAAAAGAGACCAATAACCCCTAATTCCCCATCAAAAAACAAAAGGCCCGCCACGGCAGGCCTTCCAAAAACTATCAATCAAACGTCAATCTACTTACTGTATCAGCATCTAACTTCTTAATAACCTCTGCAATCAACTTCACCGCGTTCTCATAGTCATCACGGTGCAACATTGCTGCGTGAGAGTGAATGTAGCGTGTTGCAATGGTGATGGAAAGTGCCGGTACACCTTGAGCTGTCAAGTGGATGGCACCGGAATCTGTTCCGCCTCCTGCAACAGAGTCGAACTGATATGGAATTTCCATTTCGTCGGCTACACCTGTTACAAAGTCGCGTAAACCTTTGTGGGAGACCATGGATGCATCATAAAGGATGATTTGTGGGCCTTTCCCCATTTTGCTTAGTGCTTCTTTTTCCGTTACGCCTGGAGTATCCCCTGCGATTCCTACGTCCACACCGAATCCGATGTCAGGTTGGATCAGGTTTGCGGAAGTTTTCGCACCACGAAGGCCAACTTCCTCTTGCACTGTTCCTACACCGTATACCACATTTGGATGGTCAGCACCCTTCAACTGTTTCAACACATCAATGGCGATAGCACAGCCGATACGGTTATCCCATGCTTTTGCAAGAAGCATCTTTTCGTTGTTCATAACAGTGAATTCGAAGTAAGGTACAACCTGGTCACCAGGGCGTACTCCCCACTCTTGTGCTTCTTCACGGCTGGATGCACCGATATCAATGAACATGTCTTTAATGTCTACAGGTTTTTTGCGTGCTTCCGGAGGCAGGATGTGTGGTGGTTTAGAACCGATCACACCAGTTACGTCGCCCTTAGAAGTTACGATTGTTACGCGTTGTGCCAACATTACTTGGGACCACCAGCCGCCAACCGTTTGGAAGCGAAGGAATCCGCGGTCATCGATATGTGTAATCATAAAACCTACTTCGTCCAAGTGACCTGCAACCATTACTTTTGGTCCGTCCGCTTTCCCGACTTTTTTAGCAATTAAGCTTCCCAGTCCATCTGTGAATACTTCATCAGCGAATGGCGTTATGTATTTTTTCATTACGTCGCGTGGTTCTTTTTCGTTGCCGGGAATACCCTTGGCATCTGTTAGATCTTTCAACATTGTTAATGTTTCATCTAGCTTTGTCATGTATTTCGACCCCCTTAATAAATATCAATCCAACAATTATTATACAGAAAACTCTTACTAATGTAAAAAGGATTAGTAACCTTGCTGTTGCCTTTCATGATTCACCTGGTTTTTTTCCAAGTACGCCTGCTCCACTTCGGCCCACTCAAAGCCAAGCATTTCACCTAATTGAATATAGGAATCCAGTAATAGATAATAATTCTCCTCAGAAAGATCGTTTTTAAAAGTAGAGACCAGCTGATAAACTCTATTAAATTGCTCAGTTAGCGTGGATGCTTCTTCCGCAAGCCCTCTAGAAGTTTCCGGACCGTCATACCCAAACGTCAGCCCAAGGGATAAAATAAAATGCACCCCGTCCACATACTCTTCCAGTATTACTCCGCGTTCTGCAGGAGGCTTCACACTCCAGAATTTAAAGCATCGAGTTTCATTGGCCAATTCACCAAGCTCTACTAGCAAAGCCAATATCTTTTCTTCAACCAAATCTGCCTTCCGCAACCCATGTTGTGATTCGATTTTTGCATCCAGTTCTCTTTGCATGTCGTATAAACGTTGTAAATTCAAAAATATCGCCTTCTTTTTTAAAAAATTTTATAAAAAATGAAACCTTATGATACCTACACCCGTATATAAGGTATTTTATAATACAAACTGTATTTTTGCGAAGGAGTAGCAAATATGTTTATGATTCTCATTCGTCTTGCTTTACTTGCACTTTTGGCTTATATTATTTATTCCATTTTTAAGTATCTTTTGAACCCTAAAAGAAAGCTTGAGATAGCGCATGAACAGAAGAATTTCTACCTTCTTGATCAAAAGAGCAATGTAAGGAAGAATTTTCTCCTGACCTATAAAGGGGTCATGTTTGAAGGGGAAAAATATTTGGGGACCACTGATAGGGCGTTCGAGGTCATTTCCATTTTCATTTGGCCTAAAAATCCCGAAAAGCTGCAAGGTTTGAAAAAGCATGATTTTGAATTTATCCAAAAAGAGGTACGAAAGCAATACCCAGATGCTTTGATTGATTGGAAAAGTCCATTAAAAGAGTTTTTAAAAGATGAAAGAGGATAACGCTATTATGCGCTATCCTCTTTTATATTGCTTTTCTTTATGAAAAAATTGTTCCCATTTCATGACGACGACTTTTTGTCTCATCACCAGCATGAGGAGTAGAAGTCCTATCAGTACAGCAACCATGGCGGTTGGTGAAAATTCCGTGATAAATTGGCCAAAGACGGTATAGATGATTGCGAGAGGAATATTGGTTAGAAGAGAAGCTTTTGCATAGTTGGAAAAGCTTTTTGTCGTTTCAATCAAGCAGAGAGAAAGTAAGTGGAAGTGGATGAAAGGAACAAGACGCATGACAGTGATCTGTCCAACCGAAAAGTTTGCTCGGTTCCCAAACAGTCTTTCTTTCATTTTTAAAATTTTTCCAAATATGCCGGGAAACTGTTGATATAAAAAGTAGAAAAATAAACTAGATAAGGTTAAGCCTGCGACAGAGTAAATGCTTCCGATTACTCCACCAAACAGAGCTCCTCCGGCAATGCAGATGATGACGACAGGAATAAATAAAACTTGTCTTAATATATGAAAAAGAATAAAACCAAGAGAAGCCAGCCACCAGTGACTTTCAATCACGACAAAGAGTACGTTCATCTTTTCGTCCATTTTGGCTTGCCTCCTAGTTTTTAATAAAGCTTATTCAACTATCAATAAATTATGTTAACTTATCAAGCTATGAGAAAATACCCCCAAAACCCGATATGTAAAAACGTTATAAATGGTAGACCTATCCGAAATAATAGGCGCTTTGTTTTATGACGGAAGGTTTGCATGCCCATCCAAGCACCAAGTGCACCGCCTAGCAGCGCAATTCCCCATAGGTGTAGTTCTGGCACTCTCCAGCGATGCTCGATGGCCCTTTGTTTATCTACTTTCATAATACTAAAGCCTACAATGTTGATAAAGATATAATAACCGACGAGTACTTCCATCATATCCTCCGACGTTCGAATGTGTGCACACATTTTGTAGACTGAGTTCACTCTCAGTCTCAACCATATTCTATCAAAACACAAAAGAGGCTACCAAATGTTAGCCTCTTTTGTTTGGGTAATTATTTATTTAAGCTGTTTTTCGCAGCAGTTGCCAATTCAGCAAATGCTTTTTCGTCGCTAATTGCTAGCTCAGCTAACATTTTGCGGTTTACTTCGATACCAGCTACTTTCAAACCGTGCATTAGACGGCTGTAAGAAAGACCGTTCATGCGAGCCGCTGCGTTGATACGAGCGATCCAAAGCTTACGGAAGTCGCGTTTTTTCTGGCGACGATCGCGATAAGCGTACATTAGGGATTTCATTACTTGTTGGTTAGCTACTTTATATAAAGTGTGTTTAGAACCGTAATAACCTTTGGCTAATTTAATGACTTTTTTACGACGTTGGCGTGTTACTGTACCGCCTTTAACTCTTGGCATTATGAATACCTCCTATAAAAAATATTATCTTAAGTTGTCTAACATGTGACGGATGCGTTTGAAATCACCTTTGCTGACCATAGCTGATTTACGCAATTTACGCTTTTGCTTTTGAGACTTGTTAGCGAATAAGTGACTTGTGTATGCGTGAGAACGCTTTAAGCTACCAGATCCAGTTTTCTTGAATCTTTTCGCTGATCCGCGATGAGTTTTCATTTTAGGCATTGGAGTTCCTCCTCATATGAATTACTTTTCGTTTTTTGGTGCCAAAATTAAGAACATGCTACGTCCATCCATTTTAGGATGGGACTCAACTGTTGATACTTCTGCACATGCAGCAGAGAAACGATCTAGCACACGCTGACCGATTTCTTTATGTGTAATCGCACGTCCTTTGAATCGGATCGATGCTTTTACTTTGTCTCCTTTTTCAAGGAATTTGATTGCATTGCGAAGCTTCGTGTTGAAGTCATGCTCATCAATTGTAGGGCTTAAACGAACTTCCTTTAAGCTGATTACTTTTTGGTTTTTACGCGCTTCTTTTTCTTTCTTCTGTTGCTCAAAACGGAACTTTCCGTAGTCCATAATTCGGCATACAGGAGGTTTCGCATTAGGCGCAACCATTACTAAGTCAAGGTTAGCACGTGCTGCTATTTCTAGAGCTTCGACTTTTGACTTGATTCCTAGCTGGTCTCCATTTTGACCGATTAGACGTACTTCACGGGCACGAATGCCATCGTTTACCATCATGTCCTTGCTAATAATTAGCCACCTCCAAGGTTTATTCCGAACACCGTTTGACGAACAATTTACTCTTTTGTACAAACAAAAAAGTGTGGATGTACACATACACCCACACTTTACGATTACATAAGTAAAAGATAAAATCTTTCTCGTAAAACCTGCCAACTGCATCAGATGCGTCAATCAGGTGAGAAGCGGGTGCTTCTTCTTGTCCTCAAACAAGTATTCAATTTGACCTTGTATAATATATCATTAATGATGATTGATTGTCAAGAATTCGTATCAAATGAAACAACGTTTTAAATGATATCAGATATATTGCGTTTGTGCAATAGTTTTTTTCTCGAGGTCGGCGTTTGCGTTAAACTCCCTGTCTCCTTTCGTTCCGGGTGGTCGCTTTCCGCGGGACGGTGCTTGAGCCTCCTCACTGCGTTGCGGGGTCTCAAGTCTACCGCTATCTCCCTCCGGAGTCTCACACCTTGCACTCCAGTCGACAAGGGAAATTTGTTTAATTCATATGAGCTTGGGTTTACTGTCGGAAACTAGGCATTTACTGTCCATTCAGAGGGAAATATTGTCCAAAATTGAAAAATACGAGCCAAAGTGGGGCATTTATTGTCCAAACTACCTAGAGTACAAGCCGAACGACATTTTCGACACCCTCATGCGGTATCAGTAACTCCACTAAAAGAGAAAAGAATGCCCTAGCATCCTTAGCCAAGGCATTCCCTCCTGTATGACGAAAAGCTTATCTCTTCGCTTCTTTCACCAAGTTATCCACAAATTTCTCTAGTGAGATTGTTTCGGATTTTTGTTCGCCGTATTTGCGGACATTTACTGCGCGTTCTTGGATTTCGTTGTCGCCTAGCACTAGCATGTATGGGATCTTTTGCATTTGTGCTTCACGGATTTTGTAGCCGATCTTTTCGTTTCTTTCGTCCATTTCCACGCGGATTCCTTTAGATTTTAAAAGATCTTGCACTTCTTTAGCATAGTCGAAATGTGCGTCAGGTGATACAGGGATCACTTGTACTTGTACTGGTGCCAACCAAGTTGGGAATGCACCTTTGTACTCTTCGATCAGGAATGCCACAAAGCGTTCCATTGTGGATACTACACCGCGGTGGATAACAACCGGACGGTGCTGCTTGCCGTCTTCCCCAACATAAGTAAGGTCGAATTTCTCTGGTAATAAGAAGTCAAGTTGAACTGTGGAGAGAGTTTCTTCTTTTCCAAGGGCAGTACGCACTTGAACGTCAAGTTTAGGGCCGTAGAATGCAGCTTCGTCGATTGCTTCAAAATAATCAAGACCAAGCTCATCCATCGCTTCCTTCAACATGCTTTGTGCTTTTTCCCACATTGCATCGTCATCAAAATATTTTTCTTTATTTTCAGGATCACGGTAGGATAGACGGAAAGAATAGTCATCCAGGCCGAAATCTTTATATACTTCAAGAACTAGGTTAACAACACGCTTCAGTTCATCTTTAATTTGATCAGGACGAACGAAGATGTGAGCATCATTTAGAGTCATTCCACGTACACGCTGTAGTCCTGCAAGCGCACCAGACATTTCATAACGGTGCATTGTGCCAAGTTCAGCAATACGTACAGGAAGCTGACGGTAACTGTGGATGCTGTTTTTGTACACCATCATATGGTGCGGACAGTTCATTGGACGAAGAACAAGTTGCTCGTTATCCATTTCCATTGGAGGGAACATGCCGTCTTGATAGTGGTCCCAGTGACCGGAAGTCTTATATAACTCCACGCTACCCATTACAGGAGTGTACACGTGGTCATAACCAAGCTCCACTTCTTTGTCGACGATATAGCGTTCGATTACGCGGCGGATTGTTGCACCCTTTGGTAACCATAACGGCAAGCCTTGCCCAACTTTTTGGGAGTTGAAGAAAAGGTCAAGCTCTTTTCCGATTTTACGGTGATCACGTTCTTTTGCCTCTTCTAACAGACGGAGATGCTCATCAAGTTCTGCTTTTTTGAAGAAGGCAGTACCGTAAATACGTTGAAGCATTTTGTTTTTGCTGTCGCCTCTCCAGTAAGCTCCGGCGATACTTAATAATTTGAATTCTTTAATTTTCCCAGTGGATGGTACGTGAATTCCACGGCAAAGGTCGAAGAATTCTCCTTGTTCGTAGATGGAGATCGTTTCTCCTTCAGGCAGTTCGCGAATCAATTCAAGCTTCAGCTCATCGTTCAGCTCTTCGTAGCGGCGTAATGCTTCTTCTCTGCTTACTTCCACACGAACAACATCCAAGTTTTCGCTGATGATTTTCTTCATTTCTTTTTCGATTTTTTGAAGGTCTTCTGGAGTTAAAGATTCTTCCATGTCTATATCATAGTAGAAACCGTTCTCGATTACAGGACCAATTCCTAGTTTTACGTTGCCGTATAGGCGTTTGATCGCCTGTGCCATCAAGTGGGCAGTACTGTGTCGCATGATTCCAAGCGCTTCGTCGGAGTCTTGCATGATGATGCTGATTTCTCCGTCTATTTGAATCGGGGAACGCAGGTCAATGAGTTCTCCGTTTAGCTTTCCAGCGATTGCTTTCTTTTTCAGACCCGGACTGATGGATGCAGCGATATCTTCTGTTGTTGTACCACGTTCAAACTCCTTTACCGCTCCGTCTGGAAATGTGATTTTCATTAATTCCGACATCTCTGTCACCTCTTCTTTAGAATTTTTAGGTTCTGTTTGACACCGCTGTTAATTTCCGCAAATGGCTTCGCTTTCCTAGGGGCGCTGCTGGAGCCTCCTCGGCTTCGCCTGTGGGGTCTCCACCTAGCACTATCTCCCTCAGGAGTCTTCGCCTTTTGCTCCAATTAACAGCTAGAGATTAACTGAACCAAAATAAAAAAACCCGCCCCTTATATAATATAAGGGACGAGTTTAATATCCGTGTTTCCACCCAAGTTCCCATCTTTTAAAGATATTAAAAGACGGCTTCATTATTGGATAACGAGGGATTTCCCCGTCAACAGCTACTACAATGTTCACTGTTGAAGTTCAGAGGTGGTTAGGGTTTTAATCGTGATAGGAAGCTTACAGCCGGTGACTTCCCTCTCTAAAATCCGTTTTTAAAACACTCATGTCCTCATCGATACTTTTTGAGCTATGAAGTTAAAATTGATTATGTAGGTTATTATATTCTCCTGTTACAGGAAAATCAAGTGGTCACTTTAATCAATTTTACTTTTATTTTGCCCAAAATAGTGAAAAGGTAAAACAACGGCACGCTCTTCAAATATATTTCGGATTGTCTCCACAAGCTGATGCTCAGTATTATCCGTGTAGAGAAACAGTTTTTTAGGCGCAATAGAAACCAGTGGAGCAAGTACGACTGAGTCTATATAATACGAATAATTGTTAAAATGAGTGCGGTTCATAAATTTGATGAGCTGATTTTTTGGGATATGTGAGAAAGACTTATCATAAAAATCGAATTGATATTGATAGACAAGATGCAATTCGTCAAGCTTTGAATCTGTGGTCGTCAGTAATTCCCGTAGTTGATGGACAAACGATTGATACTCCTGTTCCAGCTTATACTCATCAATTGCCGCTTCCACAAATACTTGCAATCCTTCAAAGTATTCTTTCAACCGGAACGTAATAAAGGAGTCAAATGAAAACGATATGGGTTTTTGAAAAAAGGACTGCATAACAGATTCCAACTGTGCATCACGTTGTTCTATAGCTGGGAGATTCGGTATATCAGACCGTTCTCCCAGCAGAATAGATTGCAGAATACAGAGAATCTGTTCCTGTTCTTCTTCCTCTTTATAGTAAAACGTATTTTCCAATACCGACAATATCCATTCTTTTTCTTTGGTACGGTGAATGTAATACTTCAGCACCGGGACAATGGTATTTCTGTAAAAATGAACATCCTTTGATTCCACGACGATTTTTTCTTTATGTAAAGAAAGGATAGAATCACTTTCAGGATTTTTCTCTAGTACATTCATATATATCGCAGTTGCGTCCGATTCATTTCGAAAGGAAATCTCAAACAAGTTTGTCCCCCCTTTGGTACACCTAATTCAATGTATATGGGATGGGGGATGGAAAAATGAATAAATATAAAAAAATATGCGCCATCCCCCCTATAGAAAGGACTAGCGCATCTCATACCTCTTATGAAAATGGAAAATTCCCTACGATAACTTCCAAATGATTAGGAAGAATGGAGACAGTAGAAGGTGTATGGTAGGTTTTTTCACCGTCAGTATCGATTTCTTGATTGGGAGCTGCCTGTATTCTCAATTCTTTTGCACGGAAGTAGACAAGGTCGTCGTTTCCTTCTGCTGGGAATTCTTTTTGAAGTCTGGTCTGCATCCATGTCCAAAGTTGGGCAATGGAGGTTTGTTTTATGATCAACACATCCAGTTCACCGTCCTGTACGCTTGAAGAAGGGAAAAACGATTGAATACCGCCCAAAAAAGAACCATTACCGATCAGCAACATGACAGCATCCCCTTCATAGGACTCTGTATCACTTTCTATTGTAAGCTGAAACGGATCCTCTTCCATTACCGTTTGTCCGGCACTGATGTAATAGGATAGTTTTCCGAGAAGTTGTTTTGTCCCGCTGTCGATGTTGCCTGAAACCTTGGAGACTAAACCGATTCCCCAGAAGTTCAAGAAATACTGATTGTCACTCTTGCCGACGTCCACTTTTTCTGTACGCTTTTCTAGGATTTGCTCCACTGCTTTTAACGGGTGTTGCGTGATTCCAAGCGTTCGAGAAAAATCATTACACGTTCCCCCTGGTATGATGGCAAATATCGGTCTTTTTTCAAGAGGAGCCAATGCGTTAATTAATTCAAAAATGGTTCCGTCCCCGCCAGCACCAATAATAAGATCTACGTGCCCTGCCAGCTCCTCAACGAGTTTCGCACCGTCCCCTTCTTTTTCGGTCGGATGGATGGTGACTTCCTCAAATGTGCTCGATAACATTTCTTCTATCTGTTCGATGGAATTAATTAATTTCTTGTTCCCGGCATTTGGATTAACAATCACCGCAACTCTCTTCAAAGGTTATTTCCCCTTTTCTTTAGTCTTATAATAGACGATACCCTTTTTTCGTAGTATTAACATCTTTTTAAGATATAGCACCCAAAAAAAGAAGGCTGCATCTCCCAAAGGGTACATGCAGCCTCTTTTTTATGGATCCAACCTTATTTTTTTCTCTTTCATTTTCGCCAAACGTTCCATCAGCTTTTGCTTTTCATCTTCTTCTACTTGCTTAAACTTATCAGACTGACTACTTGTAGCATCCGTCTCAGTCGCCGCTCCATCCGAACTAACAAAACGGTTACGCACTACTTTCCCTGTTTGGGCTTTAGAGGTGCTACCTCCACCAGTACCCTTAGAAGCTGGCTTTGTATCCGCCCAATTCTGGTACTGTCGATGCTCTTCTTTAGCAAGTTCCATGGCTTCACTAACGGTTTTCACCTGTTTACGTGCCCAGTGACTTGCAATCTTTTCGACGTATTTCCGGTTAAGCTTCATATCTGTTTTCAACAACACATAATAAAGTAACACATTTACGACTCCTGGTGTCAGTTGTTGTTTGAACAGGACGTCCTCAACAATTCGAAGGTCAGAGGCAGACGGTTCTGATCCACCGGAGAGATCCGTTAGCATTTGCTTTGGAGAGACGTTCTCCAATTGTTGAATGAGCTGTTCATCTTTTGTGGCGGGCTTTTTGTCCGTAAACTGTCTTAAGTTCAGCGGCTGTGTTTTCTCCACTAGTCCTGGCAATGTATCTTGGTATTCCAGCTGATACCAATCCCTTGCCGCCTTGCGGAGTTTTTCTAGATCTACTTTTTCCTCTACATCAATCACATTCATCATGAGGTCGCGCATGGATATCGGATCAATGGTATAGATAAAAGATAGTTTGACAATCGCTTCCTTCACTTTCGCGGTGATGGATTTTTTCGGGATGACCACCTCAGACAGTCCTGCAAAAAACAGATCGAAGTCAAAGGTTTCTTGGGCTACCTTTGGCTCGCTTCCTTTTTTACGGTCCATCCATTCTTCGCCTTCACCCAACGGCAGTTCTTCCATCATTTCTTCGTTCGCTGCATAGGCCATATTTTCTGACTGAACCGATTGGAAGACATCACTGAAACTTCGTGTCACTTCCTGATATTCATCTACAGGGAGTACCTTGTCGGAAAAGTATTTCTTTACACTTGCGTATTTATTTTTTCCAAGTCGATTATATAAGTAGATAGTTAGCATTGGTTCTGAAAAGAATGCTTCCGGGGAAAGTGGAGGTTGAAGTTCATAAATGAAAGTGCGAAGCTGATCATCTTCCTTGACCCACGTCTTTAAAAGGCCGATACCTTCCAGTTTTATTCTTTCCTGATGGATATCTTTTAAATTGCATTGCATCGTTGTCATAATGCCATGATGCGTTGTCTCTCCACCCCATAAGCGATCTTGATCCAGTTCACTCCAAAGGGTCATGTATAAACTGAATCCCCTGAAACCAAGCAAGGGCTGATAAAGCATGGTAAGAATTTTTCGGTCAAACTGCTGGAGTACTCCATTCGAACGGACAATATACCGGTCTACAGGGACCAGCTCTTTCCAATGGCGATCAGACATGATACATCCAAACCTTTCTTTTAAAGAAATAATTGAAAAAGAGAGGCATACGTTTCCTCTCTCACTTGGGCTTACTTATTTTCGTTCCTTATCAATGATTTCCTTTAATTCATCCAAGAAGACATTGATATCCTTAAATTGACGGTAAACAGAAGCAAATCGTACGTATGCCACTTCATCTATTTTTGACAATCTTTCCATTACCATTTCACCGACCATATCGCTTTTCACTTCTGATATGCCGATATTTCTTAATTCTTTTTCTACTTCCATCACAATGTCTTCTAGCTGCTTTAGGGCAACTGGTCTTTTTTCGCATGCTCGAATTAAGCCTCTCAGTACTTTTTCCCTGCTGAATTCTTCGCGTATTCCTTCTTTTTTCACAACGATAAGCGGCATTTCTTCCACTTTTTCAAATGTCGTAAAACGGTAGGAACATGACTCGCATTCTCTTCTTCTTCTGATGGATTTTCCCTCTTCTACAGGGCGTGAATCTAACACCTTCGTCCCATTATGGTGACAGGCAGGACATTTCATGATGATTTCCACTCCGTTTCCAATCTACTTTTTCCCCGAATTCAGCCCGGATCCAATATAGATCATCGATTTATCAATCCGTTCATACATCTGTTTGATCAGCTGACGACTGTATCCAAAATCGAAAGGCAGCTTGGTTTCTGTTGTAACGGAAAAATCAACTGCCGTTTCAAAAGGTCGGACAGATATTACCGTGATTATGACAAATGCTTTTCTGCCTTTGTTCACTTGCAATGCAATTTCTCCGTGCTCTTCAGAAACAGACTTTACCGTTACCCCTTCCATCTTGTTAAACAATTCTTGTAAAGCTTTCATTGCGTTCTTATTGGTAGTTTTATAATACCGGCTACGCAGGGATTCTTCTGTATGATTTTCCCGTGTTTCCGAGTGATTGGTCAATATACCTTTCAGCTTTTGTATCGCTCCCACTTTAGCCTGACAACCCCTTAAATTGTGTTTTTTTATGTATGATATATTTTTGAGTATAATAAAAAGAGGTGCATGCTATACACCTCTTTTTATTTTAATGCATTTAGTTATAATTTTAAAGAGCTTTTGCTTTGTTTACTTGAACAGGACCCATTCCACGTGGAAGTTCGATTGTTTCACGCGTCTGAGCATTTAAAGCAGTTGCAATATAGTCAGCTGAAATATTAGGATCTAATTCTCCGCATGTATAAACATCGATACTTGCATATCCGTGCTCTGGGAAGCTATGAATGGTTAAGTGGGATTCGGAAATAATAACTACTCCGCTTACCCCTTGAGGAGCAAATTTATGAAAAGCTACCTCTCTTACTTCTGCACCTGATTTTAATGCAGCATCGACAAAAGTTTTTTCGATGTAATCCATATCATTCAATTTGTCAAAATCGCAACCCCATAATTCTGAAATAACGTGACGACCTACTGTTTCCATCTCACGTTCCCCCTTTTCATTTTTTAAAATACATGAATTCCTCAAAGGTGAAGAGTGATTGATGTATTACTACCACGGGGGAAAGTTAGTCCAGAGAGGTCCTAACCCTTTAAGTAGCCACATAATCGTTTCAAGAAGTTCACGAAAAATAGTATAATGCTTTTATTTTAGATTTGCAACAGGCATTTGAGACTTTTTTTCTTGAAATCTATTAATTTATTAGAAAAACCTAGTTGCTTGGTTATGCACCGCTGTTGATTTCCGCAAATGGCTGCGCTTTCCTAGGGGCTGACTTGAGCCTCCTCGGCTTCGCCTGTGGGGTCTCCACCTAGCGCTATCTCCCTTAGGAGTCTTCGCCTTTTGCTCCAATCAACAGCTAGAAATTACTAGAAAAAAATTATTCCATTTTCCGACACATGCAAAAAAGCGGTTAACACAAAATGTTAACCGCTTACATTTATTTTAGTATAATACTGTTTCAGGTAAAAATTAACCAGCCATTACTTCTTTAGCTTCTACCATTTTTTCAGCCACGAATTGAACAAGATCTACCACTCGGCAGGAATAACCCCACTCATTATCGTACCAAGCCAATACTTTTACCTTTGTATCGCCCATCACCATCGTAGATAATCCATCGATGATCGCAGAATGCGGATTAGTGTTGAAGTCCACAGATACAAGCGGCTCCATTGTAACTCCTAATATACCATCCATAGAACCGATGGAAGCACTTTGGAACGCATCATTCACGTCTTCTACCGTAACCGGTTTCTTTAAGTCTACCACTAAGTCAACAAGCGATACGTTAGGTGTTGGAACACGTAGCGCCATTCCATGAAGTTTACCCTTTAAGTGTGGAAGAACTAGAGATAATGCTTTTGCCGCACCTGTAGAAGTTGGGATGATGGACTGACCGCAAGCTCTTGCTCTTCGAAGATCTTTATGCGGGTTGTCAATATTCTTTTGGTCATTTGTGTAAGCATGAACGGTTGTCATTAGCCCGTTTTCAATTCCAAATTGTTGATCTAACACTTTTACAACTGGAGCTAGGCAGTTTGTCGTACAAGAAGCGTTAGAGATGACAAAATGCTCATTCATATCTAGTACTTCTTCATTTACGCCCATGACAATCGTTACATCTTCGTTTTTTCCAGGGGCTGTAAGTACGACCCGTTTAGCACCTGCTTGTAGATGAAGTGCCGCTTTATCGCGAGAATTAAATTTCCCTGTTGCTTCAATAACGATATCTATATTCATTTCTTTCCAAGGAAGCTCTTCTGGGTTACGGTTGCTTACTAATTGAATGCGCTTACCATTTACGATTAAGGCATTGTCTTCTGCGTAAACATCCGCATCGAAACGTCCATGGTTTGTGTCGTATTTTATAAGGTGAGCTAGCGTTTCCGCTGGATAGCTCGCATTGATTGCAACAATATTTAAGCCTTCTTCTTGGATGGCGCGTCTGAATACCATTCTCCCTATTCGTCCAAACCCGTTAATTGCAACCTTTGCCTTCATGAAAATTCCCCATTTCTGTATATATGTTATACTTATTAATCTGTTATCCTGCAATTAGTATAACATAATTAAATTCTATATGTCATGTGAAAAATAAAAAAAGGGCATATCCCTATTTTTGGATATGCCCTTAGTACTATTAACCTATTAGTTTTTGCATGCATTTATAGTTGATCTCCGTTCTAGGCGGTTCAATCAACCGGGTTACTGGATACGCCATTGTTCTAGTATTTGGTTTAGTTGTTGTTTTGTTTTCGTGATGGTTCCATTGTTGTCTATGACGGCATGGGAGAGTTTTACTTTTTCAGTAAGGGGCATTTGGGAACGAATTCTGTCTGTTGCTTCTTTTTCGGATAAGTCGTTTCTCTCCATTAAGCGATTCAGTTGTGTTTTTTCCGTTACATAAACGAGTAATGTTTTATCAACAAGATGTGTCAGCTTGCTTTCAAAAAGTAAGGGAATATCCATGACTACCACATCATGTCCCTCTTCTATGTAGTTCTTTGTCTTTTCTTTCATGCTTGTCCTGATGCTTGGGTGCATGATGTCGTTCAGTTTTTGCCGCTTCGTTTCATCTTGAAAAATAATGCTGCCGAGCTTTGGTCTGTTCAGCGTTTTGTCATCGTTAAGTATGTCCGTTCCAAATTCACTCACAAGTTTCTTATATGTATCCGTACCAATTTCAACGACTTCCCGAGCTACCACGTCAGCATCCACAATTGGTATATTTTTTCCCCTCAGCATATTGGCTACTGTGCTTTTACCACTCGCAATTCCACCGGTAAGTCCTATAATCAACGGCATGTCCACTCCTCCTTTTTTAAAAGAGAGGCTGCGCTAGACAACCTCTGATGTTTCATTTTACATTTTAATAATCCCGATAACGATAAGCAAAACACCCGGTAAAAAGGAGAACTTATTAATCCACGAAACGGTGGAAAACACCCTTCCCAATTTTATACCGGTGATGACAAACAACGAACTCATCAAGGCTACTGAAATTGCCATTACCCCGGGAGAGTAACCAAGTAAAGCTGCACCGATTCCTGCACCAAAAGCATCAAGGGAAAGAGCAATACCTAAAAAGAAAGCCTCTAATCCAGTGATGGATCCGGAGCGGTCAAAATCGGCTTCTGTTGGCTTTCTCAATATGTTGATAACTACACCTAGGGATTTAATTTCAAGATTGAACAGTATGCGTTCGTCTGCAAAAGAAGTACTATCTTCGGTTGTACTGGCATGGAAAAACTGGTAGAGAACCCACATTCCTAAAAGAATGAGAATGCTTCCACCAACTGTCTCTGCAAAAGCAGGGGAGAGAAATTTCATAAGTATGGTGCCTACTAACATGGCAAGCAAAAGCGAGACGGCCGAACAACACGCAATGATAGTGATTGATTTAAGCGGCATATGCATTTTTCTTAGGCCATATGTCAAGCCAACACTGAAGCTATCCAGACTAACGGCAAAGGCTAGTAGGATAAGTGAGATGTATGGAATCATTAAGAGCTCCTCCCTAACTATCACTACGATAGTATATGGCAGGAGCCCATTCGATGTGTTCTATTTATTTTTTGCTCTAATTTTCTTTTGCCTTACGAACCGGGGGTTCATTTAAGGCCACTTAAAAAGTCTATGAGTTTAGATATTGTTTAGACACCGCTGTGGATCTCCGCAAATGGCTTCGCTTTCCTAGGGGCGCTGGTTGAGCCTCCTGATATGAACGAAACTGTCAAGGCCCCCACTCAACTAGGTGTTTATGTTTTGTTTTTTTGCACCTCTAAGAAGAGAACCCGATTCTACTTCTTTTTCTTTTATGCGTTTAATGTTAGCGTATACGCTAGTCTAACTCCTTCTTTAGCTTACCAACTTTCTCCTCACCCTATGGCATGGTTGTCTATTGCTCTCCTTGCCTGCCATTCCCTAGGGTGCTACGTCCTTCAAGCTAAAGCAGTATTCGTCTTAGTCCTCCTT
>NZ_JAAXCU010000007.1 GCF_012911845.1 Bacillus sp. RO2
ACGGGCATGAAGATGAAGCTCATGAAGAAGAGCATAATCACGAACATGAAGACGAAGCTTATGAAGAAGAGCACAATCACGAGAATGAAGACGAAGCTCATGAAGAAGAGCATAATCACGAACATGAAGACGAAGCTCATGAAGAAGAGCACAATCACGAGCATGAGGACGAAGCTCATGAAGAAGAGCACAATCACGAGCATGAAGACGAAGCTCATGAAGAAGAGCACAATCACGATCATGGGGAAGAAGCTCATGAAGAAGAGCACAATCACGATCATGGGGACGAAGGACATGAAGGGCACGATCACTCAAATGGCGATCCGCACGTTTGGTTAGACCCTACTCTTTCTGTTACACTTGCTGAAAATATTAAAAATGCATTAGTAGAATTAAAGCCAGAAGCGAAAGAGGATTTCGAAGCTAATTTTGAAACCTTGAAAACTGACCTTGAAAAATTAGATACAGAATTCAAAGAAGCATTGGATAGCGCGAAAACAAATAAAATTTTAGTTAACCATGCTGCATACGGGTACTGGGAGAGTCGTTATGGCTTGGAGCAAATAAGCGTTAATGGCTTATCTCCAACCCAAGAGCCTTCACAGAAACAGTTAACAGAAGTTATTAATACTGCGAATGAATATAACATCAAGTACGTAATTTTCGATCAAAACATCACCGGGAAAATTGCTGATGTGGTAAAAAATGAAATCAAAGCAGAAGCATTGGTCATGCATAACTTAGAGGCAATTACTGAAGAAGATGCAGAAAATGATGAAGACTACTTTAGCTTAATGCGTCAGAACTTAGAGACGTTGAAAAAAGCGTTGAATTAAGTTGATATGGAAAGAGGCAGCCCATCTCGGCTGCCTCTTAATTTGGCTTACTTCTCCTATTCCCTTCTCAATGCTTCACAAAACTTCTCCACTTTCTTCTCATCAATCTCTTTTCCAATTAGAATAATGGAAGTCTCTACGTTCACTTTCTCCATTCTGTTCAACACTAGGGTGGATGCAGCATACTGAAACTCGTACAAGCCAGGAGTTTCATCCAGTCGCACAATTCCCTTGGATCTTACCACGTTTTTAGATAGCTTCTTCAATTGTTTCTCAAGTACCACTCGATTAATTGGCTCGGAAAACGCCACTTTTACCGCTTCAATGTGGTGATGGTGATGGTGGTGACCATCATGATCATGTCCAGCACCTTCTCCATGCTTACCTACCTTCACTTCTCTCATTTTCATTCTCTTTTCCAAAAGAATCTCCAATGGAACCTCCCCATAGCTAGTCCTGTAAACAGGAACATGATCATCAAGCTCATCAGCAAGCTTGGACTCCACTTTAATCAATTCTTTTTCAGAGACAAGATCCATTTTATTAAGCACCAACAAATGAGCAGATGTGACTTGTTCTTTTAACAAACCACGTATTTCTTTGGAACTGTTGAAGAAGCTTTGATACTCAAGATAATGACTGGCATCAACGAGACTGATCATGGACTGCAGTTCAAAATAATTCATATAGATAGGGTTCAGTAAGACATCTTTGATTTCAAGTGGATTGGCAACACCTGTTCCTTCAATCATCAATACGTCTACCTTTTCACCTACATACTGATCAAGAGTAGATTTCAAATCATCCTGAATGGTACAACAGATGCACCCATTGAGAAGTTCTACTACACTCTCTCCCTGAAAAAGATGAGATTCCACATTTTCATCTCCAAGTTCATTCAAGATAATTCCTGGTTTTAATCCCTGACTTTTAAAGTGATTTAACATATGTAGAAGCACGGTTGTTTTTCCGCTTCCTAAAAACCCGCTTATAACGTAAACTGGTACTTTTTTTGACATTATATTAGCACTCCTTACATTTAACTTAATAACTTAATACCCATTATACAATTGATTTAAAAGCAAATACATCCAAAACAAATCGTAATAATTACGCTTTTCATTCTATAGCTAAATCCTCCTTTATTCAAGTTTTTTACCCTATCGCTAATTCCTTTAATTTCACTTAGTAAAATATGTATAATTCGTGGAAAAATGTGGACTCTAACGTTATAGATTAGCTTGAAGGGACGTAGCCAAAATGGAAGATGTAGTAATTGCACGGTCATTGTTTGGGACCACAATGGGGTTTCATATCATATTTGCAACACTGGGCGTTGGAATTCCTTTAATGATTCTCATTGCTGAATTGATGTATCAAAAAACGCAAAACCGTGAATATGCCATTATGGCAAAAAGATGGACAAAAGCAAAAGCGGTGCTACTAGGGGTCGCAATCCCTACAGGTACAATCGCAGGAGTTCAACTTTCCCTATTGTGGCCTGGATTTATGGAGGTCATCGGTAAGGTCATGGCTCTACCGTTTCAGATTGAAATATATGCTTTTTTCATTGAAGCATTATTCATATCCATATACGTGTATGCTGCAGACCGCATTTCACCGTGGATGCGCATTTTGAGTGTGACACTTGTTACCATCGGTGCGGCAGCATCCGCAGTTCTCATTACAAATGTCCATGCGTTCGAAGGAACACCGGCAGGCTTTCGGATTGAAAATGGTCAGATTGTCGATGTGGATCCTTGGGCCGCTTTTTTCAATCCTAGTTTTATCGTTACAGCTGCGCATGTGGCAGTCTCCGCCTTTATGACAGGAGCCTTTGTCATAGCCTCTGTTGCAGCATATAAGATGCTAAAAAACAAACATGATGAGCGGGTTTATAGATTTCACCGAAAAGCACTGATCATGGGGCTTGTTGTGGGAGGAATTTTTTCGTTTATGACCGCCATAAACGGACATGAATCTGCACAATTATTGCATCAATACCAGCCGGAAAAATTAGCAGCAGCAGAAGGCCTTTTTGAAACTCAATCACATGCCCCGCTTGCAGTTGGAGGATTTACAGACCGGGAAACAAAAGAAGTAAAATGGGGCATTGAGGTTCCATGGGCACTGAGCTTTTTAGCAGATGATCGCTTTGACACGGTAGTTGTCGGCCTGAATGATTTTCCTGAAGAGTATTGGCCGCCATTATTTGTTCATACCCTTTTCAATGCTATGGTTGGAATCGGTTCACTACTGATCTTGCTCTCTTTAGTAGGGTTCTTTTGGAGTAAGATTCTCAAAAAAACAACCTATCCTAAATGGCTTATGTGGCTGTTTGTCGCTGCAGGTCCACTTTCAATAATGGCTATTGAATTTGGATGGATTTTCGCATGTACTGGAAGACAGCCATGGGTTATTTATCGCGTGATGTTAACGGAGGATGCGGTTACAGGAAACCAAAATCTTGCCGCATTGTTCCTAGCGTTTGCAGGTATATATGTACTTCTCGGTGTTGCGGTGGTACTGGTCCTTCGCTACTACTTCAAGCGACATCCGATTGAGGACGAGTTGAACGATATTCCCCCAACCTCTAATGGGGTTCAAGCATAAGGAGGATCACCTTCATGACAGACGTAATATTGGCAATTACGGTCCTATGGGGTTTCATTTTTATCTACGCCGTCATGGCGACGATGGATTTCGGAGCCGGTTTCTGGTCTATGCTATATATTAAGAATGAAAAAACAAATGCCACCAATATCGCTAATCGATATTTATCGCCTACTTGGGAGGTTACTAATGTATTTATTGTCGCTGTAGTAGTGGCTATATACAGTTTCTTTCCAAGTGCAGCCTATACACTAGGCACCGTCCTATTAATACCAGGAAGCATCATTCTTCTTTTGCTTGCAGTCCGTAGCGGGTTCCTTGTGTTCTCTCACATTGTCGATGATTACCACAAACCACTAACGTACGTATCAGGAATAAGCGGTTTTATTATCCCCGCTTTTTTAATACTTGTATTGCCCATTACCCATGGTGGATTCGTGGATAATATCGATGGCGTGGACACTTTGATGCTTGGCCGTTTACTGACAAGTCCACATGCCCTCTCTTTCATCCTGTTTGCTGTTAGCAGTACCTTGTTTTTATCTTCCTTGTTACTGGCGGATTTCTCTAAGGTTGCAAAAGACAGACATGCATATGCTATTTACAGGAGGGATGCCTTAATCTTGGGTCCTGTCTCATTATTAGGCGCCCTATTGATCATGATCACCATGCGATATGAAGCAACATGGCTATTTAATGGAATGATGGACTATCTTGTATGGTTATTCATTTCAGCTGGTATGTTTGTTTTGACAGGGGTGGCACTTGTAATTCCTGGTAAGGATGGATGGACCGGCCTTCCCAGATTAGGGGTTGTTTCTGCTTTTATCCAGTACGCATTAGCAAGTTACGCATATGGGCGTGCACATCTTCCCTATATCATCTATCCAAATGTCACGATTCAAAACGGATTTACAGACCCTGCTTCCTTTCGGGCGCTCTTCATTACGTATATTGTCGGGTTTATCATTTTGTTTCCAGGCTTTATCTACTTCTGGCGATTGTTTATGAAGGATGAAAAATACATCAAAAGCGAAAATTAAGGTCAGGAGCATGTTTTCTCCTGGCTATTTTATTTAGAAAAATTACAAAGCACTTTCTGAATGGAACTCCAGGAACGCTTACAGTAGAAAACTGGTTTGTTGCTCTCTTTTGCTTTTTGCTTGATTACTTTAGCAAGGTTATGGTTAATGTAATCGGTAAGAACCAAAATTATATCTATATGCTCAGGGATGCTTCTCTTAACTACCTGCACCTTTCTTCCGTCAATATGTAAGACATTTTCAAATCCTTGTGTGACAAGTTTTTCTTGAATGTTGCCTAAGTGATCTGCGCCAACTACCATAAGTGAAGCCATCTTTTTCTACTTCCTTTCTATCTTTAATTGAGAATCATTCTCTCTTATACGTACATAATAATTGAGAATGATTCTCTTTGTCAATAAAATTATATAATATACCCTTTTTTTATAATGAAGTATGAAATTTTTTTTATGGCTAACAATAGAAACGTATCTTCTGTACAAAAAAGGAGGACGTAATAATGGCTAAAGAAGTTTTATGTGAAGTGGAAAACTGTAACTATTGGGGACAAGGCAACCTTTGCCAAGCAGATGCTATTTATGTGGTGAGCCATAAAGGGAACACTGCACACGATTCGAAGGATACCGACTGCAAAACCTTCAAACCTGCTCATTAATGTAAAAACAAAGAGCCCAAGAGCTACGTGGCAGGTAGCTCTTGGGCTTTTCTATTTTTAAAATTGGATAAAATTGTCTGTTCTTTTCAAAGCAAAAAACATTAGTTGCTTGGTTAAATGCCGCTGTTCCTTTCCGCAAATGGCTTCGCTTTCCACGGGGCGGCCTTGAGCCTCCTCGGTGCCCTGCGGGGTCTCAACATTGCCGCTACTCCCCCGTAGGAGTCTACGCCATTTGCTCCAATCCACAGCTAAAAATCATCAGAAAATAATGTTTATGCGTTCAAGTTAACTATTTCAAAAGACCGTATTTTTTAATCTGTTGACGAATGAAATCAACCGTAATAGATAAATTCTTATCTAAACTATTTCCTTAACTATTTAAAAAGCCCCCATTTACTGGAGGCTGTTGCTTTCTTTCGATAAATTTCTTCTAAAGAACCATTTCATAACCAAACCATGCTTTGGCGATAGGAAAAAGGTTAAAACAAACAATATTCCTGCCATGGAAGCCATCATACCAGATATCGAAACATTAAATAAGGACGCCGCATAATACCCAAGAACTGCTGAGGCAACCCCTATACCAGCACTTAACAAAAGCATGATACTTAGTTTATCAGTCAATAGGTAAGCACTTGCTCCTGGCGCAATCAGCATTGCAACAACTAAGATAGCTCCTACACTATCAAAAGATGCAACTGTTGTAAGGGAGAGCATTCCCATTAATAAATAGTGCATGAACATGACTGGAATTCCAATAGCAAGGGCCATTTCAGGGTCAAACGAACAAATTTTCAATTCTTTATAGAATAGTAAAAGGACTGCCAAATTGATGACAAGAACAGCTCCAAGCATCCATACTGCCCTTGGACCGACATCCATCCCTGCAATAATTAACGTATCCCAGGGAACAAACGCAATTTCTCCCATCAATGCATGATCTACATCTAAATGAACTCTTCCTGCGTATAAGGAAACTAGGATTACTCCTAAGGCAAATAATGACGTAAATACAACTCCAATTGCTGCATCAGATTGAACTCCTGATGAATGGAGAAGCTGAATGAAGAATGCTGTCAATAATCCCACCACTAATGCGCCGGCAAACATATAGATACCGTCTAGACTGTTTGAAACAAGGTATGCTCCCACAATACCAAGTAAAACCGTGTGGCTAATCGCATCCGCAAGCATTGCCATTCTTCTTAGGATAAGAAAACAACCGGTAAGGCCGCATGTTATGCCAACTAAGGACCCTGTTAGAATAATCCATCCTTCATAACTCATCAGCCTTCACTCCCTTCTACTGCAGAATGGAAGCCTTTGTTCCTTATATTTCTTTTCTTCTTATATAAAAATAAGCCATTAGGTTCCCTTCCAAAATCCTTGAGTAAAGCCCGAAGTTCATCAATAATTTCTTTAGGTCCATTTAAAAGATCCATGCTCCCCTCTCTCCAATTCGAAACAGGGAACTTACTTTCAAACATAAGGTACATATCCATTAACCTGTTTTTTAGAACAATATCATGGGCCATCTCCAGCCCTTTTTCCGTTAGCATTATACATTTATCAGCCTGTTCTTCGGCTAATAAACCTTCCTTTTTCAATTCCTTTACCACTGAAAGCATCGTGAGGGTGGATATTGGACGCAGTTCCACCACTTGTTGGTAGGTGTAGCTTCCAATTTCTTTACCTTCTGACTCTTTTAGCTTGGTCTCACTCAATTCATACAGACTAGTTAAAATATTTTCCCTTGTTACGAGGCGCTTAACCTTCCATTGTTTGACCATTTTAGGCAATAACCCTTTTTTCGTACCGAATATAAGGGAAAATACAAACAATATGGTCGCTGCCAAAATAATTAATGGTCCTGTCGACATCCCGCGGGAAAGTGTACTGAGCAAAGTCCCAACAACACCTGAAACTCCGCCGACCACCCCAGCCAAAACAACCATATAGTCAAGTCGTTCTGTCCAATACCTCGCAGTGATAGCCGGCGTAATTAACATAGCTGCCATCAAAATAACGCCAACTGCCTGAAGCCCAATGACAACTGCTCCGACAATCATAGTCATTAATAGACCATTCAGCCATTTAACTGGAAGTCCTATCCCTTGAGCAAACTGAGGATCAAAGGTTATCAACTTCAATTCTTTGAACAAGATGAATGTGATAAAAATTAAGATAAAGGCTATTACACTAATGATTTGTACATCTAAACCAACAATAGCCGCCGCTTGCCCAAAAATAAATGAATCCAGGCCAGCCTGATTACCACTTCCATACTGCTGAATATAGGTTAATAGAACTATACCGAAGCCAAAAAACACGGATAAAACGAGACCGATGGCGGTATCCTCTTTTATCCTGGAGTGTTTAATAATGGCTTGAATACAATAAGTTCCGATTAATCCTGAGATGGACGCTCCAATCAATAACCATGACATCGACTTTGCTCCAATCAGTAAGAACGCAATACATATTCCTGGCAAAGCTGCGTGTGCCATTGCATCTCCAAGAAGGCTTTGTTTTCTCAACAAAGCGAAGCTTCCAATGACACCACTTGCCATTCCTAGCAGAATGGTCCCTAGCAGTACCCACTGCACGTTCGGATCTTGTAGCATATTAAGAACCGTTTCCATACTGTCACTCCTATTGTTCGACAATGGCATGATTTTGGTCTAAAAATGCCAACCGACCACCATACGTTTTTTGTAAATTGTCCATTGTAAATACTTCTTCTGTCGGACCAATCGCAATTTTTCTAAGATTAAGCAGCAACACCCAGTCAAAATACTCTTTCACTGTCTGGAGATCATGATGAACGACCAGCACTGTTTTTCCTTGCGCTTTAAGTTCATTAAGAATGGTGATGATTGCTTTTTCTGTTGCAGCATCCACCCCTACGAAAGGTTCATCCATAAAATAAATACTCGCATCCTGTGCAAGCGCTCTTGCCAGGAACACTCGTTGTTGTTGGCCACCTGAAAGCTGACTAATCTGTCGTGTTGCATATTCTTTCATTCCAACTTTATCCAAACATTCATAAGCAAACTCTATATCCTTTTTGTTCGGTCTTTTCACCCAACCAATATGACCATATCTCCCCATCAGTACAACATCCAATGCGTTCGTTGGAAAGTCCCAATCCACAGACCCACGCTGTGGAACATAACCAATAAGTTTACGCTGTGATTTATACGATTTTCCATAGATTGATATAGTGCCAGACGCCTTTGGAATTAATTCCAAAGCCGCCTTGATTAATGTAGATTTACCGGCACCATTCGGTCCAATAATCCCGATAAGTTTTCCTTCCGGAATGCTAAAACTAACTTCTTTTAATACAGGTTTACGATGATAAGCTACTGTTAAATTTTCTATTTTGACTGGCTGCATATTCGTTCACCTTGCTTTCTAATTTGCTTTTCCCCAAAAAGTAAAAGCCTTCTATTTTAACGCATTTACAATTGTATCGATATTGTGGCGGAACATTCCTAAGTATGTTCCTGTTTCTGTACCGGCTTCTCCCATTGCATCAGAGTACAATTCCCCACCTATTACAACTGTGTGGTCCTTGCTTTCAGCTCCCTGAACTACTGCATTTATGGAGTCTTCCGAAATACTGCTTTCAACGAATACTGCTTTAATGTTTCTTTCTACTAAAAGATCTACAATGGAACGCACATCACTTAAACCAAATTCTGCGTCTGTACTCAATCCTTGCAAGCCCGTCACTTCCATTCCATATGCTTTACCAAAGTACTGAAACGCGTCATGAGCCGTAACTAATACTCTACTCTCTTCTGGAATAGTAGCAAGTTGTTCCTTCGCATAAGTATCTAATTCTTCCAATTTCTTTATATATGCTTCCGCATTCTTTTCATATAAATCAGCGTTTGCCTTATCTTCTTTAATTAATGTCTCTTTTACTTCTTCCACTGCATACACCCATAAAGAGATATCAAACCACACATGAGGATCCTTTTTATCTGTTTCTCCTTCTGCAATTAACAACTTATCCGTTGGGACAGACTCTGCTACAGGAACCGTTGCTTTTTTATCCTTCATTTTACTAAGGATTTCTCCCATTCTTCCTTCTAGTTTAAGCCCATTATAGAAGATAATATCTGCTTCATTTAATTTTTTCAAATCTCCTTGAGACGCTTTATACAAATGAGGATCAATACCTGGTCCCATAAGACTTTCCACTTCTACTTGATCTCCACCAACATTTTCAACAATATCTGCTATTTGTGCAATAGTAGTGGTAACCTTAATTGTCTCATTCTCATCACTACTTACTCCTGAAGAGCAAGCAGTCAATCCCAAACTGATAGCTCCTAGCAATACCAATTTCCCCAAAAGTTTTTTCATTTTCTCTCTCCTCTTTTCATAGTGTTTGTACTAGTCAACAAAAGTTTGTCTAGTGCAAATTTTATGGTAAAAAAATACACACGTTCTTGCCATTCTCCTAAATCACTGTATGTAGAAGAAGATAAAATTGTGATTCAACTTGACCAGTTACAGTAATTTAAGCCTACACTTAAAAAGTTGCCCTCATACAAAACTTAAACCCTAAGCAAACTTTTGTCAAGAACGAAAAAGCGCGAAAAAATAGAAAAAAAGAAAGAAAGGGGGTCAGACCCCTCTAGGAATTCCCCTCTTTACGTCGAATATATATAAAGTTACCGTGAAAAAGCCCTGCAGTGATGGAGCTGCAGGGCTTTTTGTGTTTTTTATTATTTTGTCGGAAATTTTTATTTTACTTTTTTGTATGAAAGCTTGCTTTTCGCTTACTGATTTCCTTTACGTACGCTTCATCCACTTCAAAGCCGATGCCTGGTCCATCTGGTACAGGCAATTTCCCATTTTTCACTACCACTTCCGGCGCAATTACATCCTTTTTCCAATAACGGTTTGATGAAGAAAGATCTCCTGGGATAGTAAAATTGGGCAAAGAAGCAAGGGCGATATGGAATGCTCTCGAAATACCGGTTTCCAACATACCTCCGCACCAAACTGGAATTCCATGTTCTGCACAGGTATTATGGATGTCAATGGCGTTAGCCAGTCCGCCAACCCGGCCGATTTTAACGCTCATTACTTTACAGCTTCCAAGCTTGATAGCGTTCCTTGCATCCTGAACGGACACAATACTTTCATCCAAACAAATCGGTGTAGATAATACTTTTTGCAGTTCCGCATGTTCCACAATGTCATCAGCAGCAAGAGGCTGTTCAATCATCAGCAAGTTTAATGAATCTAACTTTTTAAGCCGCTCCACATCCTGAAGCGAATAGGCAGAATTTGCATCTACTAGTAAAGCAATATCCGGAAACGAATCTCTTATCTTTTTTAATATATCGTAGTCGTTTGATGGGTCTACCTTCACCTTAATCCGCTCATAGCCTTCTTTTATTCTATGCTCGATGATAGAGAGCATCCTCTCTGGAGTATCCAGGCTCACTACTACCCCAGCTTTCACCTCTCTGCGGACACCTCCAATATACTCTGCCAGAGACACACCCGCCTGCTTAGCAAAAAGGTCCCAGATTGCCATCTCCACTCCAGCTTTAGCCATCTGATTTCGTTTCCAATGTAAAAGAGCTTCGTTTACTCCTCGCGGGGATTCCCACTCTTTATGTAAAACAGTTGGAATAAAAAACTCAGTTAACATATGCCAAGCAGTTTCAATGGTTTCCTCTGTATACCACGGAGAAGAAAATGCTACCACTTCCCCCCATCCAGAATTCCCCGAACCATCAGTTGCTTTAATTAAGATGCTCTCCCTATCTGTGACGGTTTCCTGGTGAGTTCGAAATGGTTGAACTAATTTCATAGAAGTCAGGAATAAATCAACCTTCTCAACTCTCATCACTGTCCTCCCACTCAGGCAACATTTTTAAAAGTTCTCTACGTAATAACTTATTGGAAGCGTTTCTTGGCAAATTTTCCACAACATATATTTGTTTTGGGACTTTATAGCCCGCCAACTGCTCGCGAACAAAAGACAATAATTGTTCTTCCATTAGTTCTTCTTTCTCACCTGTAACAACAAACGCTACTGGAATATGTCCCCAACGATCATCCGGCATCCCAGTAACCCCCGCCTCCTTTATGGAAGGGTGAGAAACCAGAACTGCTTCAATTTCTGCAGGATAGATATTTTCCCCGCCTGATATAATTAAATCACTTCGTCTGTCCAATACAAACAAAAACCCGTCCTCATCCACATAACCTAAATCCCCAGTGTACAACCATCCATCCTTGATTGCCTTAAAAGTACTATCATCCCTGTTGTAATACCCAGCTGTTACGTTTGGACCCTTCACGACAATTTCACCAGTCTTCATAGGTCCAACTTCCATTCCATCGACCATTACTTTAAGTTGACAAGGAAAGAGTGGTTTCCCAGCTGAACCTATTTTCGATATGGAAAATTCAGGAGGGAGTGTGACAATTTGTGAGCAGGTTTCCGTCATTCCATACGTTTGGTAGACCGGAATAGATTTCCTCATGCACTCTTCCAGCATGGATCTGGGTACAGGTCCTCCACCAACAAGCATGCATCGAAAGGCTGGAGGATAGGATTTCGAACCGAGTTGCTCCAACAAGTTGCTTAGCATGGTAGTCACAACTGACACAATACTAACTTGCCGTTCCATCAAGTCCTGATGTACTGCCTCCGCTTCAAAACGCCTATGGATAATCACTCTC
The DNA here is from genome assembly GCF_012911845.1 of Bacillus sp. RO2. Taxonomy (GTDB): domain Bacteria; phylum Bacillota; class Bacilli; order Bacillales; family Bacillaceae_I; genus Sutcliffiella_A. The sequence goes on from NZ_JAAXCU010000007.1 coordinate 11,868, forward strand.
ATTCCATAAATCACGCTTCTCATCAAGATGGATAAGCCACTTATATGAAAGATCGGTACCGCTAACAGCCAACAGTCATCTTCATGCAGCCCCATATTTAGAGCAGAGCCAGTAGCACTCCAAAAGTGATTGCCATAGGACTGCTTCACTCCTTTAGGAAAACCCGTCGTGCCACTTGTGTACATAATAGTATCAATTTCTTCAAGAGAGAATTCCTCTACAAGAGAAATGTCACTGCCTTTTAGCGAATGTACCTTAGAAAAGGAGACAATTCTCTTGGTTCCCTTAAACTCATTACTTTTCTGAAGCCCTGATTCTTGTTCATTATCCACCAAAATAAATCGGGATGCAGCGTCCTCTACTTGATAGGACAGCTCCTTAGATGTTAAACGCAAATTATGTAATACAGTGATCGCTCCAAGATTTTTCAGTGCAAACAGCAATTCTACAAGTTCTATGCTATTGGCCATAAAGACAGAAATCCTGTCCCCGCGCCTTACACCCAACTCTACTAATTTACCGGTCAAGATCAATGAATTCCTGTATAACTCAGAAAAAGTCACCGTCCTCTCTTCCATTTCAAGTGCTATACGGTCCGGAGTCAAGGCAGCCCTTTTCATTAAAAAGTTTGGCAATACTGTCATCGAAATAACCTCCCTACACCAGTTTTCCCATAAAAAGAGAGCAATCCAAAAGCCAAAAGCTCTTAGATTGCCCTCCAATCACCATAAATCTTTTTATTAAGGGAAACGAGGGAATTGTCCAAAGTCCGGCTTTCTTTTTTCTTTAAAAGCATCGCGACCTTCTTTTGCCTCTTCCGTAGTGTAATACAATAATGTAGCATCACCAGCGAACTGTTGGATACCTGCCAATCCATCTGTGTCTGCGTTCATGGCAGCTTTCAAGAAACGTAGAGCAGTCGGGCTGTTGTCTAACATTTCTTCACACCATTTCACTGTCTCATCCTCTAATTGCTCCAAAGGAACAACCGTGTTTACTAGACCCATATCAAGTGCTTCCTTCGCGTCGTATTGACGGCATAGGTACCAGATTTCACGGGCTTTCTTATGTCCAACGATACGCGCAAGGTATCCGGAACCGTAACCTGCATCAAAGCTTCCCACTTTAGGTCCAGTCTGTCCAAAGCGTGCATTGTCAGCAGCAATGGTTAAATCACATACTACATGCAATACGTGTCCGCCACCAATTGCCCAGCCTGCGACCATTGCCACTACAGGTTTTGGTGTTACACGAATTAGACGTTGAAGATCAAGTACGTTCAAGCGAGGAATCTCATCTTCCCCAACATAACCACCATGTCCGCGAACCTTTTGGTCTCCTCCGGAACAAAACGCTTTATCTCCAGCACCTGTTAAAATAATGACGCCAACACTAGAATCGTCACGTGCATAAGCAAACGCTTCAATTAATTCCATTACTGTTTTTGGACGGAAAGCATTATGTACTTCCGGACGGTTGATCGTAATTTTCGCGATCCCGTTATATGTCTCATATAAAATGTCTTCAAATTGTTTTGGTCCTGCTATCCATTCTCTTGCCATGATTTATTTCCTCCCTAACAAAAATTAGTTCGTTAAAAACCCACTTACTATTTTACCAAACTTTCGCGGTTGTTCCACATGAATTGCATGTCCAGCGTCACTTATTTTGAAAAAAACCGATTTTTCTATCCTTTTTTTCATTTCCTGAGCAATAAGGACAAATTTTTCGTCCCATTCCCCTGCGGCAAGAAGTACAGGACAGTTGATAATATCAAGAGAGTTCCAAACGGATGGTTGCACCCCTGTACCCAGACCTCGCAAACTATTTGCTAGTCCCACAGGTGAATTGTTCATTCGTTGTTCATAAATATCCTCTTGTTTTTCCGGAGACAATAGTTTTTGTGATTGAAAAAGGGGAATGTTAGTCCAAAAATCAATAAAAGATTTTAACCCTTCCTTATCAATCCGGTCTGCAAGCTTTTCATCTGCTTCTTTCCTTGCAAGCCTGTCCTCTGATTTTTCCAGGCCAGGAGACGCACTTTCGAGGACTAATTTGGATACCATCATAGGATAAGCAATCGCAAAAGAAAGTGCCACCCTTCCTCCCATAGAATATCCATAAATAGAAACCGATGAAAGATTAAAACTATCCAAAATAGATTTCAAATCGAAAAGCACCTTTTCCATTCGATAACGCTCTGATTGGCCAGGCGCATCTGTTTTTCCATGGCCAAGTTGATCTACCAAGATAAAAGTATAATCTTCTACATTTTCAAAACCCGCGATTAATTCTTGAAAACTTCTTCCGTTCCCAGTAAAACCGTGCAGCATAAGAATATGGTGTGAACCATGACCAATTTTCTCTACATGATAGTATACCCCGTTAATCTCTACCATTCATCTTTGTCCAAAATCGAAATCATTTCCTGGGAAACAATTTTCCACAATTTGCGATGAATCTCTTCATTTTCTGCACGGTTTGTTGGAACTTCAATTACTTTTAAGCCTTTTTGCGTAATAGAATATGACACTGCCTCTTGGAAATCTGACCAACTTTCCGCTCTCATATAATCGCCTTCGAATAACTTTACAGCGTGCTCAAAATTAATACCGGTTGGAGTACCAAATAATGCTTCAAAATGCCTTTCCACTTTTGACTGCGGAAGGAAGGAGAAGATTCCCCCTCCATCATTATTTACAAGCACAACTGTGATGTTAAGCTTTAGTAATTTGGCTGCAAGCAGGCCATTCATATCGTGGTAGAATGATAAATCTCCAATTACCAGTACTAGGTTTTCATAAGCTTTACTTGCTGCAAGTGCAGTAGAAACCACTCCATCAATCCCATTGGCCCCCCTGTTTGCAAGCACTGTCAGCTTTTTATCATCTGTATTCAAGAAAGTATCCACATCACGAATAGGCATACTGTTTCCGACAAAAATGGCCGAACAATCAGGTAGCATTGATTGAAGTTCGGAAATAATTCTCCCCTCAAACATTCCGCCTTCCTTTTGTTCATTAGAAAGTATCTTTTTTGTCCTGTCATTTAACGCTTTGATACCATCCATCCATTCCAATGAATCACGAATTGAGAGATTTCCCCTTACCTTTTGGCAAAAAAGCGTTTCTTCTGCATGAACCATATAGCTTGCCTGTAACGTGGGATCTCTCCACCCGCCGTCTCCGTCCACCACAATCTGTATCGCACTATTAGACTTGCTTATGTATTGCATTAAAGACTTCGATACCGGCATTGCTCCAAAGCGAATGATAATCTCCGGTTCCAGGTTCTTCTTCACTTCATCTGCGCGTAAGAAGGCATCATAGCCTTCCATTACTGTTTCTTTTCCATGTGCTCCCGTTCTAAGCCCTGATAATGGGTCGGCGAAAATCGGGTATTTTAAGGTGTGGGAGAGTTCGGTAATCGCATTAGAAAATGCATCACTCTTTGACTGTGGCATTTCTCCGCAAACAATAATTCCTTTTTTCCGTTCGCTCATTAGCATGGCAAAAAAGCGAGCCTGATCATCCGAAATGGAGTATTTACCTACATTGACCTCTACTATCGGTTCTTTGCTTTCCTTGCACTTGGACCAAAGCTCCTCCGCCTCTAAGTCAGGAATCAACGGTTCACGTAAAGGGAAATTGAGATGAACAGGTCCCATAGGTGAGCTTAGGGAAGTGCCTGTAGCTCTGGCTGCCATCGTTCGTGCGTATCGAATCATTCGGTCCGTATTTTCCGGTAAAGACATTTCAACGAACCATTTCACATAGTCTCCATACATTTTCAATTGATCAATTGCCTGTGGAGCTCCGACATCGCGTAGCTCATGTGGGCGATCTGCTGTCAGGACAATAAGCGGCAGTCTAGATTGATAAGCCTCCACAATGGCAGGATAATAATTCGCTGCTGCAGTTCCTGAAGTACAAAGAATGGCAACTGGCTTATTCTTTGTTTTTGCAAGTCCCAGTGCATAAAAAGCTGCAGATCGCTCATCAATAAGAACGGTAACATGGATGTCAGGATGTTCCGCCAAAAGAAGGGCGATTGGAGTGGAACGTGAACCTGGGCTAATTACTGCATCCTCCAAACCACTTTTTACTAATTCATCTACAAATGCTGCAAGATAAAAGGTCATGTCATCTATTGAATTCATTGTGTTTAGTTACCCCCTAGTGCTGATAACATTGGACGGAATTTAATTTGTGTTTCTAGATATTCGCTTTCTGGATCGGAATCTCCGACAATACCACATCCAGCAAACAAAGAGGCTTCCCTCTCCTGTAGCAACCCTGAACGAATAGCTACAACAAATTCTCCGTCCTCTTTCCAATCCATCCAGCCAAGCGGACCTGCATACCAGCCTCTATCCAGTCTTTCCACTTCCCTGATTGTTTGAAGGGAAATTTCTTGCGGAAACCCTCCGAGTGCTGGTGTTGGGTGAAGTAGTTTTATTAAATCTGAAAGGCTGCAATCATCGGTAGTTTCTGCCGTTACAGGTGTGTGTAAATGCTGAATATGTTTCATTTTGTAAAGGTTTGGTTCAGATGGAGTACGTACATTTTCACAAACTTTTTCTAACGATGCCCGTATCATCTGCACTACAAGGTCATGCTCATGCATGTTTTTCTCATCATTAAGTAAAGACTTACCTAACTTCGAATCTTCTTTCACAGAGTCTCCTCTGGCAATCGACCCTGCTAAACACATGGACTGAACGTTGTTGCCTTGCTTCTTCACCAATTGTTCCGGTGTTGCACCAAGGAAGCAATCCGTTCCTCTTTCCACTGTGAATACATAACTATTCGCCTGCTCTTCCATCAGGTTTTTCAATACAGGCGCAACGTTTACCTTATCTTGGAATAGTACCCGTAACTCTCTTGCCAGCACCACCTTATCCATCTGCCCGGCTGTTATTCTCTCTGTAACTTTAGAAATGGACTCTTTCCATTCCATCGGATCCATTTCCAGGCACTTTACAATGGAAGTGGTGCTGACATGCTTAATAGAAGAGCCACTCAATAGCTCCTCTTCAAGGTTAACCAAATCTTTCAGTACACTTTCATCACAATCACTCAAATAATTAATGGTGAGATAAGTTTCGCCTTCTATCTTCGTAAGCATAAAGGTGGGTAAAATAAATAAGGCGTCAGCAAATTGATTCCATAACTTTGTCTTCTCCTTTTTTGGATCAAAGGAAAATCCTCCATACATAACCGGACCAATCGAATGTGAATCTTTGTTGCATACAGCCTGCTGGATAAAACGCTTCCATTGCGTTTCAATCGCATGATACCTGTCATCTTCTCCATCTGCAGTAAATTCCGCTGTCACACCTGCACCGACCATCATATGAGAATGATCAGGGTTTGACCAGAAGAACCGTTGCCCTTCGAAGAATTGCTCACTTTTTTGAAAAAAATGAAGGGGATCAAGCTGTTCTATTTTTTTAGTATAACTAATTAAGACCGTCTGGTTTATCGAGGACGCTTTAATTTTTGCTTCCTCCCATAAACTCACTATATGATGAAATGGTATTGTAATCATGTAAGACTCCCCCCGAGGCCTTGTTACCGCAAGACTTTGTCTCGAAATCGCTTCCTTAAAGATACACCTCAAAACCTTTTTATGTCAACAAAATGAGTGGTTTTCTTTCGTGTTTCTTCCTTATAATAGATACATGTAAAATCTTCCTGTGTTTCTTCTGAAAAACCGTTGACACCTTTTGTCCCTTTACATACACTTATATTGTATTTATAATATATTGTTTTCGTTTTTTATTTTGCCATAATAGATGGAGGGGTCACATAATGCAACCTCAGACAATTCAAACAGAGACAAGCTTTCAAGCACCTACAGAAAAGAGATGGAAGGTATGGTGGAACCTTCTGCGTCCACATACTTTAACAGCTGCGTTTGTTCCTGTATTTATCGGGACAGCACTTGCTCTTTATGACACCAGCATTGACTGGCCTTTATTTTTTGCCATGTTATTGGCCAGCCTGTTAATACAAGCAGCGACCAATATGATTAATGAGTATTACGATTATAAAAAGGGACTCGATAATGAAAATTCAGTTGGAATCGGCGGCGCGATTGTAAGGCACGGCGTTAAACCGTCCACTGTTCTTCAGCTTGCATTCGCGTTCTTTGGTATCGCCACGTTACTAGGTGTGTATATATGCATGAATAGCACATGGTGGTTGGCCGCCATCGGAACAGCCTGTATGGCAGCAGGATATTTTTACACAGGAGGCCCTTACCCTATTGCCTATACCCCATTTGGTGAAATTGTAGCAGGATTCTTTATGGGCTTTGTTATTATTCTTATCTCTTTTTACATTCAAACAGGTACCATCTCTGATACTGCGATGTTTATTTCCATTCCGATTTCCATTCTTGTTGGAGCCATTCTGTTAGCAAATAATATTCGCGATATTGTAGGTGACAAAGAAAATGGCCGCAAAACAGTAGCGATTTTAGTTGGCAGAAAGAATGCCATTTTACTTCTAGCTGCCATGTTTATTGTGTCTTATGCACTTATTGTACTCTTTATTGCACTTGGTTACGCGTCATTTTGGTTATTATTAGTTTTCTTATCTGTGGCCAAGCCACTTTCAGCGATTAAAGGTTTTACAAACAATAACAGTAATGTGACGATGATGCCTGCGATGGTGGCAACCGCAAAGACTAATACTATTTTCGGGTTTTTGCTTGGAATTGGCCTTGTTATTGGCTATTTTGCATAATATTAATGAACTGACTCTAATTATGGAGTCAGTTTTTTTAATTGGCAATCATGATTTTCAGAATGAACGCTCATAATACAAATAGACAGGATTTGAAAGGAGTCTATCTGTATGATATCCCCTGATAAAATAAATCAGTTAAAACAGCAATTAGAAGATACAAAACGAACGCTTCAAGCACACCTGGACCAAAACGATCATTATCAAATGGAACACGAACATCCATACGAAACAGTAAGTGAGCTTTCCGCTTATGATAACCATCCAGGTGACCTTGGAACCGAGTTATACGAAAGAGAAAAAGACCTAGCCTTAAATGAGCATGCCGAAAAAGAAATGAAAGACATTAATCACGCGCTCCAAGCTATGGACTCCGGCACGTACGGCGTTTGTGAGGTTTGTGGAAAAGAAATAGACGTAGAGCGCTTAGATGCTATTCCTACCACCACTTTTTGTAAAGAACACAGCCCCGATCAGGTTGTCTCTCATGACCGGCCTGTCGAGGAAAAAGTATTGATGCCTCCGTATGGACGTTTTGAATACGATGAATCAGAAGGCGTGGCCTTTGACGCGGAAGACACATGGCAAATTGTTCAGAGATATGGAACTTCTGAGAGCCCATCAGACTTTGCAGATGATGTGGAGAATTACGATCGCACATATGTAGAAAGCGAAGAGAATGAAGGCTATGTAGAGGATTACGAAAACTTTGTCGGAACAGACATGTATGGTCAAAATGTTACCGTATATCCTTCCATCAAACATGAGGCCTATGAAGATGCACTTGATGAAGAAGGTATTATGACTACCTTTGGTGACTTACATGGTTATGAAAAAGATTCTTATACCGAGTAATTATTATAACAAGGAAGCCTTAAAGCACTATTGCTATAAGGCTTCCTTTTGTTTATTGGGATGGATACGTTTTTTGTAAAAATGTCATTGATTGTTTAATCAACGCTTTTAGTACTTCCACATCAATATCTGCCACTTTATTTATGTACACACATGCCTTGCCTGTCGTATGCTTGCCGAAACTCTTCAACAGTTCTTCTCTTTTTGAATCACCGGTTGCAAAATATAAGCTTATTTTTGCTTTTCTTGGTGAAAACCCGACAAGCATGGCATCCCCTTCATGACCTGTAGGATACTTATAATGATAAGAACCGAACCCAATTATGCTTGGTCCCCACATTTTCGCTTCATAACCTGTTGTTTCTGTAAAGATCTCTAACAGTTTGTACGCATCTTCCCGCTTTTTGGGACTTTCCACCGTTTCAATGAATTCAATGACACTGTTTTCCGTTTCTTTTGTTTTTAATTCATAGCCCATCCATGTTTCTCCTTTCCAATATAAATCATTCTTTACTTATTCCACAAATCTTATCATTTCCCTTCCCCTTCTATCCAATCATGCACCTCTTGATTATCACATCCATACATTATCGTAGGCAATTATCGCGATTAGTGATGGAAAGTGAGGGATATGATACATGTACACTAGAGATATTTTCTCTAAGGAATGGGCAATTTTTCTAGCAGAATGCTGTCAACTTGCCTATGACCAGTATCATCAGAATGGTATTTTTTCTATACCTAACGGATTTGATTTGGTAAAAGAATTCAAAGGTGTATCATTTCATAGCCTGGAATGGTTCGGATTTATTTTAGAATCTGAGGAAGCGATCATCGTTACATTCCGTGGGACACAAACAGATCCTGACTGGATTGCGGATGCAGAAATTTTTCAAGAGCCTTTTCCTTATTGTGACACAGGTAACCAGCTACTTGTACATGGTGGTTTCCTTTCCGTATATGAGTCTATGCGAGAAGATCTCTTGAAGTATCTTCAGCAAGAGCTTTCCGCCTCGAAAACCATTTTTATCACAGGACATAGTCTCGGTGGAGCTCTAGCTACACTATTTGCCCTGGATTGTGCTATAAATTCAAACTATTCCTCGCTATATATGTATAGCTTTGGTGCACCGCGAGTTGGGAACGAAGCTTTTGCACACCTGTATAATGAATATGTTCCAGGGTCTATCAGATTCGTAAACCTAGCAGACCTCGTCCCTTTTGTACCACCAACAAAAGTCGTAGCACCTCTAAGCAAAAAAACGTGGCACTACAAACACACCTTTACCCCCTACCGTTTTTTACTAACAGAAGGCTCGATCATCAAAAATCACAGTATCGAAACCTATATCAAAGCAATGAAAGAGAAATTTTGACCACACAAAAGGACCCCGCAATAAAGCGAGGCCACTGAAAAAGACCTTGATTTTGAAATTTTATTAATCACCGCTGTTGATTTCCGCAAATGGCTTCGCTTTCCTAGGGAAGGTGCTTGAGCCTCTTCGCAACGCTTGAGGGGTCTCAAGATACCTTTATCTCCCTCAGGAGTCTTCGCCTTTTGCTCCAATCAACAGCTAGGAATCAATAAAAACTTTACGTTATCAGTTTTTCAGTGGCCTCCAATAAAGGCTCGGTCCTCTTATAATATTTGGCAATTAGTAAAACGCCGCTGTGTCTACGCTTTCCACAGGGCGACCTTGAGCCTCCGCCATTTGCTCCAATCCACAGCTAGAAATTACGAGAACGAAATGTTTACAGTTAACTATTTTAAAAGCCTTTTCGTTACCCTTTAGTGAATGTAGTCACCTTGTTGATTGGAGTGGAAGGCGCGCAGACGCCCGCGGGAGGAAGGGACAGGGTGACCCCGCAACGAAGTGAGGAGGCTCCCGGACCGCCTTCAGGCAAGCGAAGCGCCTGGAACGGAAATCAACAGTTAATAGACTTCCTTTTCTTTTCCTCTTGCGATTATCGCTTGCTGTAGCTTGGTTCCAGTCCCCAAATCTCGTTGGCGTATTGTCTGATAGTACGGTCGCTTGAGAAGAATCCTGAATGGGCGATGTTCTTTGCGCTCATTGTTAACCAATGATTACGATTACGGTAAGCAGCATCCACCCGTTCCTGTGCATCAATATAGGACGCAAAATCTTTCAAGACGAAATACTCATCATTCTGCATCAACAAGGAGTCATGAATCGGCTCAAAGTGATCATCCACATCCGGGAAAAACCCGTTGACAAGCTGTTCTAGAACTTGCTGTATCCTTTTATCATGATGGTAATACTCGCTAGATCGGTATCCACCATTTTGATAATAATTCAAGACCTGCTCTGCAGTAAGGCCGAAAATGAACATATTCTCTTCTCCGACTTCTTCTTTAATCTCAATATTTGCACCATCAAGCGTACCTATTGTCAAGGCCCCGTTCATCATAAATTTCATATTACCAGTACCTGAAGCTTCCTTGCTCGCAGTGGAGATTTGTTCACTAACATCCGCTGCCGGGAAAATGTCCTCGGCTAATGAAACACGATAGTTTTCTAGAAAGATAACTTTTAAACGGCCATTAATTGCCGAATCATTATTCACCTTATCCGCCAGAGAATTTATTAGTTTGATTACTCTTTTAGCATAATAATAACCAGGGGAAGCTTTAGCTCCAAAAATAAACGTTCTAGGGTGTATATCAAAACTACTGTCCTCTTTCAATCGATTATACAGATACATAATGTGAAAAACGTTTAAGAGCTGACGTTTATAAGCATGTAATCTTTTTACTTGTACATCGAAGATACTGTCTGAATCAATGACGATTCCCGTTTGTTTTCTAATACGTTCCCCAAGAATTTGCTTTCGTTCACGTTTCACTTGGTCGAGCTTTTCCAAGAAAGCGGAATCGTTTGCATATACATCAAGCTGTCGAAGCTGCGTGGTGTCTTTCATCCACCCATGACCAATCGTATTTTGGATGAGTGAGGTAAGTTGGGGATTGGCTTTCATTAACCATCTGCGGTGGGTAATTCCATTAGTTTTGTTATTAAATTTATCAGGGAAAGTCTCATAAAATAAACGCATTTCACGATTTTTTAATATCTCCGTGTGTATCTTTGCCACACCATTAACACTAAAGCTACCAACTACCGCTAAATGGGCCATCTTCACTAAGCCATGCGCAAGGATTGCCATCTCTTCAATCCGTCCCCATTGTCCAGGATACATTTTCCACAAATCCGCACAAAAGCGCTCATTGATTTCTTCTATAATCATATATATACGCGGTAACAATGGCTGAAAAATATTGATTGGCCATTTTTCCAGGGCTTCAGAAAGAGTTGTATGATTGGTGTAAGAGATTGTATGGGAGGTGATTTCCCACGCTTGTTCCCAGCTCATATCTTCTTCATCTAAAAGGATCCGCATCAGTTCCGGAATCGCCAGCACCGGATGAGTATCATTGATGTGAATGGTCACTCTTTTATGGAAATCTATTAAACTACCATTCTTCTTTCGATAAGAACGGATAATGCTTCCTATGCTAGCTGCAACAAGAAAATATTGCTGCTTTAAACGGAGAATTTTCCCTTCATCATGCGTATCATCTGGATATAGGAATTCAGAAACTGCTTCTGTATCCCTTTTATATTGCATGATATCTTTGTTCGTTGGAAAAGGCGCGGGCTCAGCACTCCAAAGCCTTAACATATTGACTGTATCCGTTTGATAACCGACAACCGGCATGTCATACGGAACTGCTGTGATTGCCTCTCCTTTTGCATGCCTGAACTTCTCTTTTCCGTCTTCTGTATAAGATTCAACCTTACCCCAAAAATTAATTTCGACAGCCTGATCCGGCTTTCTTACCTCCCAGACGTTTCCATGTCTAAGCCATTGCTCAGGCAATTCGACTTGATAACCGTCAACAAATTTCTGGTCAAACAATCCATGTTTATAGCGAATGCCACAACCATGACCTGGTAGGTCTAACGATGCCAGAGAATCTAAGAAACAGGCTGCAAGACGGCCAAGGCCACCATTTCCTAGACCAGCATCAGCTTCTATTTCCTCAATAGAAGAGAAGTCGAGCCCAAGCTCTTTCAGGCCCTCTTCTACGACATCTTGGATTCCAAGATTTAAAAGATTACTTCCCAATAATCTTCCCAATAAAAATTCGATAGAAAGATAGTACACTTGTTTTTCATCAGCAGCGCGATTTCGTTCATTGGTAGCTATCCAGTTGGCACTGATATATTCTCTTACCATGTTTCCGAGTGTATGATAATGATCTCTAGAGGTGGATTCCTGGAAGCTCTTTCCGTACATACTCTCCAATTTCTTTAAAAAAGCAGCCTTAAATTTCTCTTTATTAGAGAACATGCACTCCACTCCTAGCCATTAGTGTTGAATACAATTGATTGTATTTAAATGCAGATTTAGCCCAGCTATAATCGCGCTCCATTGCTTCTTTCATAATTCCGTTCCATACTTTTGGCTGCTCATACATGTTAATGGCACGCCTGATGGTGTGAAGCATATCATGGGCATTAAAGTTAGTGAAGGAGAATCCGTTTCCTTCCAACGTCGTTTCATCATAAGAATGGACCGTGTCATTCAGTCCGCCGGTTTCACGCACAATTGGTATGGTGCCATAGCGCAGAGCTATTAGTTGACCTAAACCACACGGTTCAAACCTCGATGGCATCAAGAACATATCCGCACCTGCATAAATCTGGTGGGCAAGCGGCTCATCAAACCCAATAAATGTCTTCACTTTTTCAGGATATTGATACGCTAACTCTCGGAAGTAGTGTTCAAACTGAGGTTCACCTGTTCCAAGTACCACAACCTGTACATCCTCATTTAACACTTCATGTAAAACGCAAGTAACCAGATCCAACCCTTTTTGCTTGGTCAACCTGCTTACCATAGCAATGATCGGTGTACCCTCTTTTACAGGCAATCCGCAAAGTTTTTGCAGGGCAGCTTTATTCACCTTTTTATTCCCCGCTTTACTGACGGAATAATTTGCTTCAATGTACTCGTTGGTTTCAGGACTATATAAATCATCGTCAATTCCATTAATGATCCCTACCAAAGAATCATTCCTATGACGGAGGACCCCATCCAGCTTTTCTCCAAAATAGGCCGTCTGGATCTCATCTCTATAAGTAGGACTTACAGTCGTGATATAACCAGAGGATACTAATGCTGCTTTCATAAAATTGACATTACCGTAAAACTCTAGCTCATCAGCATTAAAGTGTTTACTATCAATACGCAATAAATCATGCAGGATACTCGGCGGAAACACACCTTGAAATTGAAGATTATGGATAGTAAACACACTTTGAATATGCTCAAACCTTGGATTCTGTTTGTATTCTCGCTCAAGGATAAAATTGACCATTCCCGTGTGCCAGTCATGACAATGAATGACATCCGGAATAAAATCAATAGCCGTCATGCTTTCCAATACGGCACGGCAGAAAAAGGAAAAGCGTTCCCCGTCATCAAAGTGACCATACAGGGAATCGCGGTTAAAATAGTATTCATTGTCAATAAAGTAATAGGTTACATTATCGTGCACCAATTTTTCCACGCCACAATATTGGTGACGCCAACCTACGTCTACAAAAGTGGTCTGAACTCTTTTCATTTTGTTTTTAAAAACTTCCGGTATTTGCCTATATTTCGGCAAAATAACTCGTACATCTGTACCAAGTTTCTTTAACTCCTTAGGCAATGCTCCCGCAACATCGCCTAAGCCACCTGATTTTACAAACGGGACACATTCTGACACAACAAACAATACCTTCACGAATTCATCAGAGCTCCTTGTACCGATCCTTTTTTCACTAAATACGGGGAATCTGCTTTCCCTGTTAACCTTGTACCGTCTTCTACCTTAACATCTTTGTCTAAGATGACAGAATCTAAAACACAATTCTCTCCAATAACACCTTTTTGCATGACAATACTGTTTTTGACCACCGTACCTTTTCCAATTTTGACACCCCGGAAAATAATACTGTTCTCAACATGCCCTTCAATGATAGCACCATTTGCAATCATTGAATTCTTTACATAGGCATCTTTGGAATAACTTGTTGGGGGCTCATCTTTCACTTTTGTGAAAACAGGATGATCCTTCACAAACACTTGTTTCCAAACAACAGGATCCAACAGTTCCAAGCTATGCTCATAATAATTTTCCAACGAATCAATTACTGCTGCATAATTTGTATATTCATAGTTGCAAATTTTATATCCGCTAGTAATATCATCTACCACGTCCATGATACTTCTATACCCCGTTTGCTCATGATTCATGAACAATTTAACAAGCAGGTCTTTCTCGAGAACATACATATCCAATGTTTCATCTTCTTTTACCACATGGGTTATATCGCATCTGTTTTGGATATGACGATCGAGAATCAGTTTGTAATTCATATTGGATACCGTAAAACTATTCGCTATCACGACATATTTCTGATTGCTGCGTCCGAAAAAGTCGACATTTTCTTTGAAGTGTTGGAACGAGCCTGTGTTTTCATTCTCTGAACTTGGGAAAAAGAATAAACCATCACGTTTACGATCGAGATCCCACTGCTTTCCTGAACCAAGGTGATCCATCAGAGAGCGGTACTGATAACGGGGGAAAATTGCAACGTTTTGGATTCCTGAATTGACCATGTTGGAAAGTACAAAATCAATCAGTCTATATCGACCTCCAAAAGGAACTGCCGCAATGGAACGCTTTACAGTTAACTCCCTCATTTCTTCATTATGGATTGTTGCATCGATGATACCTAACATTGATTTATTCATAAATGGACACCCTTCCTGTGTTTAATTTCGCGTCATTTAACGGGTTATAGAGAAAATCCCTTTATCCATCATTTCCTCTGTTACTAAAATAATCTCATCTTCATTTTTCTCCGGGCAAATGACAGCTCCATCCGGAATTTTTATCCCTGAAGGAATGATTGCCTTGTTTACATAGACATTTTCACCAATGATGGCATCTGGCATGATTACTGAGTTTTGGATTACTGAGTTTCTCCCTACATTCACACCTTGAAACAATACGGAATGATCAATTTTCCCTTCAATGAAGCACCCCTCATTTACAAGAGAATCCTTAACATCTGCATATGGTGCGATGAACTGAGGCGGTTGATTTGGATTAACAGAATAGATACGCCAGTCATATTCAAAAAGATTCAATTCACAATCCTCTTTTAATAAATCCATATTTGCTTCCCACAAGCTCTTAACTGTTCCAACATCCTTCCAATATCCCTTAAAAGGATAGGCAACTAAATTTTTATTTTCTTCCAATAACAAAGGAATGACATCCTTCCCGAAGTCATGACTGGACTCAGGGTTTCTGTCATCCATTTCAAGGTACTCCTTTAAGACAGACCACTTGAAAATGTAGATCCCCATAGATGCCAAATTACTCTTTGGATTCGATGGCTTTTCATCAAACTCCACCACTTCAAGCTTATCGTTCGTATTCATGATTCCGAACCTGCTTGCTTCTTCCCAAGGAACTTCCACCACTGAAATAGATACATCCGCATCCTTTTTAACATGGTAGTCTAGCATTTCCTCATAATTCATTTTGTAAATATGGTCACCAGAAAGAATAAGGACATATTCAGGATCATATTGAGTGAGATAATTGATATTTTGATAGATGGCACTTGCTGTACCGGTATACCACTTCACACCAGAAGATTCCGTGTAAGGAGGCAATACTGTCACCCCTCCATTTTTTCGATCCAGATCCCACGTGCTACCAATACCGATATAAGAGTTAAGCACTAGAGGTTGATACTGCGTCAATACCCCAACAGTAGTAATACCTGAATTCGTACAATTACTTAATGCAAAATCAATGATTCTATATTTCCCCCCAAAAGGAACAGCCGGCTTTGCCAACGTCTTTGTTAAGGAACTGAGTCTGCTCCCTTTTCCTCCTGCCAATAACATTGCTACACATTTATTTTTCGCCATCGCGTTATCTCTCCCCTCTAATTTTTTTTGGACGCCATATACTTACACCAAATGATGCAACATTGACCATCATATGATAGTCCTTGCCGTGATATGCTCCCTCTTCCGCACTAACTTCCTGCTCGTTAATAAGTCCGGCTCCACCGAACTCTTTTGCATCAGAACTGAAAACTTCTTCATAGTCTGTAAGATAAGGCACGCCAATTTTAAATCCTTCATAAGAAGCTCCTGTGAAATTACAAACTACGATTAGTGTATCTGCAGGTTTTTTCCCTTTTCGGATAAAAGAAAAGACGCTTTGCTCTCGGTTATTGGCATCAATCCATTCAAATCCATTTGGATCATGGTCCAATTCATACAATGCTTTATACTGCTGATAAAAGGCCATCAGTTCCTTAAAATAATGGTGCATCTGTTGATGCGACTCATACTGGTTAACTAAAAACCAATCCAATTGTTCAAGGTCCTTCCATTCATCAAATTGACCGAATTCCCCAC
The DNA here is from genome assembly GCF_012911845.1 of Bacillus sp. RO2. GTDB lineage: Bacteria > Bacillota > Bacilli > Bacillales > Bacillaceae_I > Sutcliffiella_A. The sequence goes on from NZ_JAAXCU010000007.1 coordinate 27,992, forward strand.
CCATGTAGAGAAGCTTCTTTCCTGGGTGCGTCAGGAAGAAACCGTACAATAAGCGTAATTGAGCAAACTTTTCTTCATACTCACCAGGCATTTTGTTTAACAACGATTTTTTGCCATGAACGACCTCATCATGGGAAAAAGGCAAAATGAAATTCTCGGAAAAAGCATATACGATAGAGAAAGTCACTTTGTCGTGCAGATGTTTTCGTTGCTCTGGAGTAGCTTCCATGTATCGCAAGATGTCATTCATCCAGCCCATGTTCCATTTGTAATTGAATCCAAGTCCTCCATTGGAAGTTGGAGATGTAACTAATGGCCAATCAGTTGAATCCTCTGCAATCATAAGTGCACTGTAATCTTGTTCAAATACAGCCTCATTCAGTTTTCTCAAAAACTCTTGCGCAAAAGGATTTGCATGCTCTTCCTTGGAATTTGGCCAATATAACATATTAGCCACGGCATCCACCCTAAAGCCGTCAACATGGAAATTTTCCATCCAGAACAATGCATTTGATATTAAGAAGCTCCTTACCTCTGGCTTTCCTAAATCAAAGTTTGCCGTCCCCCATACTTCATTCTCGCGATCATGATAGTTTTTATATTCAAAAACTGGTGCCCCATCAAACATGTATAGCCCATGGGCATCCTTACAAAAGTGCCCCGGTACCCAGTCCAAGATCACACCTATATCCTCCTGGTGGCACGCATCAATAAATGCCATTAATTCTTTAGGGTTTCCATATCTGCTTGTTGCAGCATAATACCCAGTACCTTGATAACCCCAAGAGCGGTCATATGGATGTTCCACTAAAGGCAATAATTCTATATGCGTAAAATCATGTTCCTTAATATAAGGTATTAATTCCGTTATCAACTCTTTATAGGAGTAAAGTTCTCCATCATCCTTTTTTCTCCATGAACCAAGGTGGAGTTCATAGATAAACATCGGTTTCTCATAAACCAATTTTCGCTTCTTTTTCCTGCGCCAGTTTTGATCCTTCCATTTGAAGCCTTCTAAGTCATATACAATTGAAGCTGTATTAGGCCTTACCTCTGCATGGAAAGCAAACGGATCAGCCTTATGTAATATCTCATCAGATTGTGTCACAATCTCATATTTATATAAATGACCGGATAGGTCTTCATCTATCTGAATGCTCCAAACACCTTCGTTATTTAATTTTTCTAGTGAATGCAACTCTCCATTCCACTCATTAAAAGACCCCATTACTCGTACTTTCTTGGCGTTAGGTGCCCACACAGTGAATCTAGTTCCTAACACTTTCTTACGATGCCGTACTAAATGAGAGCCAAAAAGCTCATAACTTTTATACAATGTTCCCTCATGAAAAAGGTGCAGCTGAAAATCCGTCGCACTCGTAGCAATCAATTTTTTCACCCTTCCATCATTCCTTATAAAAAAGAATATTGTTATACATTTCTATTCTCTTTTTTATAATATTCTCCTTTATCCGACAAGTCGAAATCGTATGACATAAATCAACAATATTAAATTTTCTATAGTATTATGTAAAAAATAGTTAATTAGAGGAAACCGTTTTCATTGTTGCTATACTTGAAATTGCGTAATATCAATGTTTTTGAAAGGGGTTACAACATAAGAAGATTTAACTAAAAATTAGGAGGAGGAATGTTGATATTTGTCGAAAAGTTTTTTGGTGTAATGTAGTCTAAACGTATTAATGTACACGCTTACATCAATAGATTATTTTAATATAATAAATTTACTTTTCAAAAAGGGGTTTTGTTTGTTTTAAGAAAGGGTAATGTATCAGTTAATCTTTTCAAATAGTAGAAGACTATTTCATAATTAAGACACAAACTGAATTTTGTATTTGAGTGAAATACGAGGCACACTTTCAAGGAGAATTTTAAGACAAAAAAAAAGCCATAGTATTTAAAAAATACCACAACTTTTGATGACCCGTACGGGATTCGAACCCGTGTTACCGCCGTGAAAGGGCGGTGTCTTAACCGCTTGACCAACGGGCCTTATAAATGGCGGAGAAGGAGGGATTTGAACCCTCGCGCCGCTTACACGACCTACACCCTTAGCAGGGGCGCCTCTTCAGCCACTTGAGTACTTCTCCATATGGCTCCACCAGTAGGATTCGAACCTACGAC
>NZ_JAAXCU010000008.1 GCF_012911845.1 Bacillus sp. RO2
ATGCGGATTTCCTCACTGCTCGGGCGTATAGAATCGTTCTATTAGACTTTTCATGCGGGTTTCCTAACTGTTCGGGAGTATAGATTTATTCTATTAGACTTTTCAGACGGGGTTTCTAAACGTTCGGGTGTATAGAATTCCCCTATTTACCTTATCAATCGGGTTTTCTCTCCAGTCGGGTGTATAGGTATCCGCTTTTTAACTTTTTTATGCGGGTGTCCTCACTGTTCGGGCGTATAGAACCCTTCTATTAGACTTTTCATCAAGGTTTCCCTACTGTTCGGGCGTATAGAACCCTTCTATTAGACTTTTCAACAAGGCTTCCCTACCGTTCGGGCGTATAGAACCCTTCTATTAGACTTTTCATCAAGGCTTCCCTACTGTTCGGGCGTATAGAACCCTTCTATTAAACTTTTCATCAAGGCTTCCCTACTGTTCGGGCGTATAGAACCCTTCTATTAGACTTTTCATGCGGGTTTCCCCACCCGTTCTGGCATATAGAATGGTACCCAATCCCAAAAAGTGGCCCGCTGCACTCCAGCGCAACGGGCCATCTAAAAACTTTTACACTTCTTCTGTCTTCTTTTCTTCTGCAATACGCTCAAGCGCCATCTCGTAAGCATCGTTACCGTAATTCAAGCAACGCTTCACACGAGAGATGGTCGCAGTACTTGCACCAGTTTCTGTCTCGATTTTATGATACGTGAAACCTTCTCTCAGCATTCTTGCCACCTCTAGGCGCTGTGCTAAAGATTGGATTTCATTGATGGTACAGAGGTCGTCGAAGAATCGATAGCACTCTTCCATGTCTTTTAAAGAAAGAATAGATTCAAAAAGTTGATCCAGTTCTTTTCCACGTAGTTTATTGATTTGCATGTTTGATTTCTCCTTTGCTTATTAAGACTAGTATGTGACCTTATTTAAATCTGGAATAATCTGAATCCACGTTTTACCCGGGACAAGTGGGACCTGTTCGCCGTTTTTGTAGGGGAGGATCTTGCCGTCCACCGATTTCCATTCCACATCGAAACGCTCTCCATTTTGGATGAGCACCCCGTTGCCGCCTGAGGTAATATCGATTTCTCTTCTTCCTTGTTTATCTACCACAAGATGAGCCGCTTCCACAAGTAACACATTATGTGCAATAATCTCTTCTTTTGTTTCAAGGTCCGTGTGTTTCACGCCGCCGCTATAACGGACGTATGCTTTTTTCTCCGCATCATATCTATATTCAATATGTGTTGCCTGCCTGGATGAGTATTCAATTTTTACTTGTTCTAAAGCAGTGGCTTCATGAGGATTGATTTGCCCTTTTTTCAAAAATGTGAAAGGTGCGACCTCCGCTTGTGTCTCATAATTTAGCTGCTTTGCGCCTTTTTGGATATTTGCAGAACTGATGTATGAATTATGCGGCGCCTTACGGAAACTCGCTCGTTTGAAAAGTGTTCCGTCATAGGTCAGACCATTTATTCCATCTACTTCCCCTGCTTGTATCTTCTCTTTGGCACCAGGACTCCAACCATGAAATACATACAAGGCGTCATAGGCTTTTGCCAGGTCTACAAAATAAGCTCTTGAACTTCTGACAGGACCGACTGTTTCAGGCATTTCACTGTGGAAAATGGCAAGGAGCCTGGTAATGTCGCCTTCTGCCAGTACTTCATAAACAACGTCTGCTTTATGCAAACCAGACTGTGGCCTAGCTTTTATATCATTGTTCACCATTACCGCAACAGGACGGGCATCTATTTTCTCTGCCATCATTTCTCCAGTTAACGGTGCTTGCTCCGTCAGTTCAGAAACTTCTGTCGCCACCTGCTCTTCCTCTTCTATCGCTACTTCTGTGGTCTCTTCACTTTGCTCTTGACTAGTTTCAACGTTTTTTTCATCGTTGGATTGACAGCCTGCCAACATCAGCATAAGGCACGCCAATAACAACGTCTTATTCCTACTCATCCTAACATAAACACAACCTTTAGTATTTTTACATACTTTTATATTTTAACGCATTATTGACGGAAAGAGTACCGTTTTATTCATCACATCGTATATTCCTCTAGGTGTTATTCTAATATAGGGAAGATGTGTAGATGATAAAAATAATAATGTATAGATAGGATCATTGAAACTGTAGCCTCTTTCAAACAACTGATTTCGCAGTTCTGTTTCCTGCTTCATCAGGTCTTCCATGCTACAATCTGATAATCCGCCTGCAAGCGGTAATGGGATGTCGCAAATGACTTCTCCATCCTCCACCAGCACCATTCCCCCTCCTAAGTCTTTCATATGTTGGAAGGCTTTTAGCATGGCGCTCTTGTCTTTCCCTATCAGAACGATATCTCCTGTATTGGAATAGGAACTCGCAAACCCTTGAACATGTGTCCCGAACCCTTTTAGAATCGTGTTCACGCGCCATTTTCCTTTACGATCGATTAGCATAAGATACGACTGATCATGGGAAGTCGACAGGCTGTCACCTGACACATCCACTGAGATAGTATATGGCTTAATGATTACTTCGTTGACCATTTCCATCCCAAGCGCCATCGAAAATTGCAGATCATCCATACTTAAATTCCAATCGAGTTTCATTGGCTCTAAGCCAAGCTCAGACCAATTTTGGGCAGGAAAAGCTCCCTTGACCTGTTCGTTGTCCCTAGTGACCCACAGGCCTTTGGAAAGGACCGAAACGGGAGTAGGCTCTTCTTTTGCCTTTAGGAAGTTGATATTTGCTATCCGGCCAGGTGCAATGCTCCCGTGCAACTTATCCATTGCGAAATGTTTTGCTGCATTATAGGATGCCATCCGGTATGCCTCTATTGCCGGCACTCCTTTGTCTAATGCAATTGCGATGGTCTGGTCTATGACACCGCTTTCATAAAAGCTCGGTGTCGAGCCGTCTGTGTTGAAGAAGGTTTGATCATAGTAATGAACACCTGATGCTTCAAGCTCTTCTAAAATTAAAGGTAGGTCTGGTCTGATTGACGAATAACGCAAAGAAGCATGATACCCTTGTGAAATTCGGTTGATTACATCCGCTCCATTCATCGCCTCATGGTCGCTGTGAATGCCAAGCAGCTGCATTTTGGTCAGTGTCTTTTCCGAAGCACCGGGAAAATGCCCTTCCACTGGCTTTTTGCGTGCATTCGCTTCTTGAACCCAATGTAAAATCAAATCGTCTCCCGCCATTAATTTCGGCCAACTTGTCAATTCCCCGCCCTGCATAACAAGAGGGTGATCTAGCCAACTTTTCATATTGGGAGTCGAGAAGATTTCGTCCTCATTTTTTATCTCCGTCTGCGCATCAAATCGGCACCACCAATACATCGTCGCAGCAGTTTTGTTCATTTCTTCTATAAAAGAAAACGCTTTCTTTTTTGTCATCTGCAAAGTAAGCATCAAGTTGTCATTCACGAAGGTCGTTGTTCCTAATTTAGATGCATATTGAGCAAACGACAGGGGATTATAAAGTTGAAACGGATGAACATGTGGTTCAATGTAACCCGGTACAAGATAGTACGATTCACAATTAACCATTTCCGTGTTTTCAGTGTTTGTAGGTAGCTGGTCCCCTACATAGACAATTCGGTCTTCATGGATCCAGATATTTGCCGTCATCCACGCTTTTAACTGCACATTTAAGTATGTTGCATTTGTCAGAACCAAGGTTGGTGCCTGTTTTCCGTCTATAACGGCAACCTGTTCTCGTATTTTTTTGTTTTTCCATCTATATGCTTGTTCATGCATGATTTATCACCCACTCTTTGTGAGATTGTATCTTTATCACATCTGTATAGTTCATTTAGTGAATATTATTTTGATATAACCTCTTTTTACCATGTTACCACAACAGAGTTTTGCTTGCATTACCGTTCTTGATAATTATGTGAAAATTAATGCAATTTAGCGCTTTAACTCAAGAAAATTTATACGTTGGAGGGATTATAATGAAAGTGAGACCAAATATCAGCATCATCAATGCGATGATTCGCATCACAGCAGGGTTCGCTACATTAGCGTGGATTACAAGTAAAATGGTTCGTCGTCCACACCGCGACTCCTACAAACTTGTGGCACTCCTTGCAGGCATGAAAATTGCGGAAGGCATCCTACGCTACTGCCCGATGACCGCAGGCTTTGAACGCTTCCAAGAATACCGCAACGACCACAACAGCGAAAACAACCACTACAACTTCGACTTCGACGACTTCGAAGCCAAAGCAAACGGCGACGGCGGAGCCGACTCATACAACCCTTCTTGAGGGGAAGATGGTAAAAAAAGAAAAAGCTCAAAAAAAAACACCTTTGGGGGTCAGACCCCCAAAGGGTTTTCGTCACTCACGTCGAACAATATAAGGAGGTATGAAAAATGCTTGAGTATTTAACGGATATGTCGTTTGTGTTAGCCACTATTATTGGTGGGATTGTTGCTATTTTGTATGTTTTTGTTAAGAAGAAACGCCGGACGCAATAGCTTTGTGGGCGATGTCCTTGCGATAGAAAAGATTATCGCATGTTATGTTGCGCAACTCTTCGTACACTTTTTTCTGCGCTTGCTCTAAGCTGTCGCTTTGTGCAGCCACTAACAACACCCGGCCGCCGTTTGTTACAAGCTTTCCATCTTTAGCTTCTGTGCCGGCATGATAAACCAAACCTTCACCAACTTGATCTGCACCTTCAATGACTGCACCATTTTCATAAGCTTCTGGATAGCCTTTGGATGCCATTACTACTCCAACAACAGATTCATTCGACCATTTAAGCTCCAACCCATCGTCTCCACGTAGAACCCCTGTCAACACTTCCGCCAAATCTGATTCAAGTCTTGGCAACACGACTTGCGTTTCTGGATCACCAAAGCGTGCATTAAATTCAATCACCTTTGGACCTTGCTTGGTTAAAATTAAGCCTGCATATAAAATGCCTACAAATGGGCGTCCTTCGTTTACCATCGCTTTTGCAGTTGGAAGCAGTACTGTTTGCATTGCCTCTTCCACAACAGAATTTGGGATTTGTGGAACCGGTGAGTACGCTCCCATGCCACCTGTGTTTGGTCCCATGTCCCCGTCAAACGCACGTTTATGATCTTGTGCAATCACCATCGGATATACTTTCTCACCGTTGACAAATGCCATAAAAGAGAACTCTTCTCCTTCAAGGAATTCTTCGATTACAAGTTTAGAGGATGCTGCTCCGAATTTTGACTCCGCCATCATTTCGTGTACCGCTTCAAACGCCTCTTCATCCGTCATGGCAACTACCACACCTTTTCCAGCTGCCAGTCCGTCAGCCTTCAACACAATCGGTGCGCCTTTGCCTTCGATGTACGTTCTTGCTTCTTCGTAATCTGTGAACGTTTCATACCCAGCTGTCGGGATGCCGTATTTTTTCATAAGGTCCTTGGCAAAGCCTTTACTTCCCTCGATGAGAGCTGCTGCTTTGGTTGGTCCGAATACTTGAAGTCCCGCGGCTTGGAATGCGTCGACAATTCCGTTTAGTAAAGGTACTTCCGGGCCCACCATGGTAAGGTCGATTTGGTTTTCTTTTGCAAAATTGATTAAGGAGTCCGTGTCTGATTCTTGGATCGGAACAAGATTTCCGACTGTTTCCATGCCGATGTTTCCTGGTGCGATAAATACTTCTGTTACGGATGGGCTTTGTGCGAATTTCCAGGCGATGGCGTGTTCGCGGCCGCCTTTTCCAATTACCAATACTTTCATGGGTTTTCCTCCTGACGTGTTGAGGGATATTTATTCGCTAACTCCCTGTTTCCTTTCGTTCCAGGTGTTCGCTTTCCGCTGGGCGGTGCTTGAGCCTCCTCGCTGCGCTGTGGGGTCTCAAGTCTACCGCTACCTCCCGCCGGAGTCTCACACCTTGCACTTCAGTCAACAGGGGAAAGCTGGGTAATCATTGGCTAATCCCATTTTCATTCTTAAAGACCATCTGCTATCAATGCTTAAAATGTCTCATCCCTGTAAACACCATCGCAATGCCGTATTCGTCGGCTTTTTTGATGGAGTCTTCGTCTTTGATGGAGCCACCTGGTTGGATGATGGCAGTTACGCCGGCTTTTGCGGCTGCTTCGACGGTGTCGTTCATTGGAAAGAAGGCGTCTGATCCTAGTGCGGAACCTACCGCTGTTTCGCCAGCTTGCTCAATGGCAATTTTCGCTGCACCAACGCGGTTCATCTGTCCTGCACCAACGCCGACAGTCTGACCTTCTTTTGCAAGTACGATGGCATTGGATTTCACATGCTTCACGACTTTCCATGCAAGCTTTAGGTCTGCCCACTCTTGCTCAGTCGGTTCGCGCTTTGTTGGAACGGTGATGGTCGCTTCTTCAAAACCTGCTTGGTCCTCATCTTGCACCAGAAGGCCTCCGCGAACGGATACCATGCGGGATTGCATCACGCCTGCCCCGTTCATATCGACCAATAAAAGTCTAATATTCTTTTTTTGCTTCAATACAGCCAACGCATCCTCACTAAAGGACGGCGCAATGACAATCTCTAAGAACAGCTCATGTAAAAGTTCTGCCGTTTCTTTGTCCACTTCAGTATTGAAGGCGATGATGCCTCCGAAAATGGAAACAGGATCTGCTTCGTATGCACGGCGGTATGCTTCCACCGTTGTTGCGCCAGTTCCTACACCACAAGGGTTCATATGCTTGACTGCAACTACCGCAGGGTCTTTGAATTCTTTTACAATCTGCAATGCCGCATCTGCATCATTGATGTTGTTGTAGGATAATTCTTTTCCGTGAAGTTGCTCTGCTGATGCAATGGAAAATTCGGACGCTAATGGTGCTTGGTAGAATGCTGCTTGTTGATGCGGGTTCTCTCCGTAACGCAAGTCTTGTTTTTTCTCAAACGTAACGGTCAAAGATTCCGGATGTTTCTCTTCCACTGCTTCCGTTAAATAGTTGGAGATCATCGCATCATATGCTGCTGTATGGCGGAATACTTTTGCTGCAAGGCGACGGCGTGTTTCTACCTCCACTTTCCCGCTTTCTTTTAATTCAGCAATTACACCCTCATAGTCTATAGGGTCCACCAAAACTGCAACATCCTTATGATTCTTTGCTGCTGAACGAAGCATTGTCGGACCGCCGATATCGATGTTTTCAATTGCATCTTCAAACGTGGAATCCGCTTTAGAGATCGTTTCTTTAAAAGGGTAAAGGTTCACGACAACCAAATCAATCGGAGTTATTCCGTGCTCCTCTAACTGCGCTTGATGGCTTTCGTTGTCACGCATTGCCAATAATCCACCATGAATCATCGGGTGTAAGGTTTTTACACGTCCATCAAGGATCTCTGGGAAGCCTGTTACTTCCGAAATACCAATTACCTTTACACCATTATCCTGCAATACTTTTTTTGTGCCGCCGGTAGAGATAACCTCTACACCTAGGTCTACTAATTGTTGTACAAATGGGACAATGCCCTCTTTATTGGAAACACTCACTAATGCTCTCATCGTATCGCTGCCTCTCCTTTGATTGAAAAAAGTTGTTGTAAGGTTTTTGGGTAAAAGGAATGTTCTACCTCATGAATTTTTTTCTCTACTGTTTCTCGCGTATCATCTTGGCCAATTTCAATTGCTTGTTGCGCAATAATCGGTCCGGTATCCATACCTTTATCGACAAAATGAATGGTCACTCCTGTTAGCTTCACACCATACTCGAGCGCTTGACCAACCGCATCCAGGCCTGGGAACGCTGGTAATATGGAAGGATGGATGTTAACGATTTTCCCTTTAAAAGCGTTAAGCAGCGTCGGTCCAATAAGACGCATATAGCCTGCCAACACTATAAAATCTACTTCATATCTTTTTAACTCCAAGAGGATATGTTCTTCAAATTCCTCTTTCGTTTTATAGCTTTTAGGCGCAAATGCGAAATAGGGAATGTCCGCTGCAGTTGCACGTTCGACTACATAGGCACCGGGCTTGTCACAGACAAGCAAAGCAGGCGTGGCATCGAGCAAGCCCTTCCGACACGCATCCGTTATCGCTTGAAAATTGGAGCCGCTCCCTGATGCGAAGATGGCGATTCTTGTTGTCATCGGATTTCTCCTCCGCCAAATGTGATACCCTCGCCTTCTTTTACACGGCCAATCAAGTAAGCTTTCTCCCCGTTTGCTTCAAGTATCTGCACTACTTCTGGTAAAATCTCTTCGTTAATGGCAAGCACCATGCCAATTCCCATGTTGAAGATATTGAACATTTCTTTGCGATCTAGCTCGCCAACTTCCTGTAAAAGATCAAAAATCGGTGGTATCGGCCAAGTGCCATAATCCACCTCAGCTTGCAATCCTTCTGGAAGCATCCGCGGGATATTTTCAATAAATCCGCCACCGGTAATATGGGCCATTCCGTTGATGTCATATTTTTTTAGGACTTCTAGAATTGGTTTTACATAGATTTTTGTAGGCGTTAGCAGCTCTTCACCAAGTGTCCCCTCAAAGCCATCGTACTTTTTATCAAGGTCCAGCTTGCCTTTTTCAAACACGATCTTACGTACTAATGAGTATCCGTTGCTGTGGATACCGCTTGAACTCAGTCCGATCAATACGTTGCCGGGTTCAATTTTGGAGCCATTAATTAATCGCTCCTTCTCTACCACTCCTACTGTAAAGCCTGCCAAATCATACTCTGTATCGTCATACATACCAGGCATTTCCGCTGTTTCCCCGCCTACTAATGCGCACCCTGCCTGCTCGCAGCCGTCCGCGATTCCTTTTACGATGCTCTCAATACGCTCGGGCACCGCCTTACCGCATGCAATATAATCTAGAAAATATAGCGGCTCTGCTCCTTGCACGACAACATCGTTCACACACATCGCAACTGCATCCACCCCAATGGTGTCATGTTTGTCGAGCTGGAAAGCAAGCATCAGTTTTGTCCCGACTCCATCTGTTCCGGAAACGAGCACCGGATTTTTCACATTTACTGCCGATAGGTCAAACAGGCCACCAAATCCGCCCAGGCCTCCCATCACCTCTGGCCTCATCGTTCTAGCCACATGCTTTTTCATACGCGTCACCGCTTCATAGCCCGCTTCTATATCTACACCCGCTTGCTTGTATGCATTTGCCATATGTGTTGTGTCTCCCTTCCAATGGAAAAGCGACGAATCTTTAAAATCCCGCCGCTTTTTGTAAGCTTTTTTAAAAAGTAATGATGTTTGGTTTCTCAATAGTTCTAGGGTGACTGTACCCTGCTTCACGCGGCTTTTCAGTGGATTGTAACTATTTTTGGTGTTATTGTAACTTTTTCAGCGCTGATTGTAACTTTTTCCATGCTGATTGTGACTTTTTCCACTGTTATTGTAACTTTTCCAAAAATCAGCTCTTCCACATGTTACCAAGTCTAGCACTTCTCATGCGGCAGCACCGTGTCCGTAAAAATCTCCGTCGGATACTTGCCAGTAAAGCACGCCATACACTGCCCACGAGTCTCCCCGTCAAACGGGCGGTCAATCGCTTCGACCATGCCACCAGGACTCAAAAACGCCAATGAATCTGCACCAATAATCTCACGCATTTCCTCCACAGAATGAGAAGAGGCAATAAGCTCTTCATGTGTAGAAGTATCAATTCCGTAAAAACATGGATTCTTAATCGGTGGTGAACTGATGCGCACATGCACCTCGGTCGCACCTGCCTCACGGAGCATCCTTACAATCCTTCTGCTCGTCGTTCCGCGGACGATCGAATCATCGACCATCACGACACGCTTGCCTTCCACGACTCCGCGGACAGGAGAAAGCTTCATCTTCACACCCTGCTCACGCAATGATTGGGAAGGCTGGATGAACGTACGGCCCACATATCTATTTTTAATCAAGCCTAATTCATATGGAATGCCTGAAAGTTCTGCATAACCGATTGCTGCAGAGATACTGGAGTCCGGTACACCCGTAACCACATCTGCCTCAATCCCTGATTCCATTGCCAGCTGCTTACCAAGACTTTTCCTTGCTGTATGCACATTGATGCCATCAATATTGCTGTCAGGTCTGGAAAAATAAATGTACTCCATGCTGCACATCGCACGTTGGGTATGCATCGTAAAGCGCTCGGAATGCAATCCGCCATTGTCGATAATCAACAGTTCTCCAGGCTCGATGTCACGGATAAATTCGGCACCGACTACATCAAACGCACAGGTTTCGGACGCCACGACATAAGCATCGTTCAGCTTACCAAGTGACAGTGGACGCAAGCCGTTCGGGTCAAGCGCAACCATCATTTCCGTCTCTGTCATGATTAAAAAGGCATATGCACCCTTTAGCATTGACAACGCATTTTTCACGCGGTCTTTCAGAAGCGTGTAGCCACTTCTTTTAATAAGATGAGCCAAAACTTCCGTATCGGACGTTGTTTGTAAAATACTTCCCATCGTCTCAAGCTGATGCTTGAGCGCATTCGCATTTACGAGATTTCCATTGTGCGCTAGTGCAAGACTGCCAGATTGAGAATGAAATAATAAAGGCTGAACATTCTCATAACCGCCGCCCCCTGCCGTTGCATAACGGACATGGCCGATGGCAGCTTTTCCGGCACCAAGTTCTTGCAGTCTACCATTACCGAACACTTCGTTCACAAGGCCTTCCCCTTTTACCGCTACAAGCTTCTCACCATCTGTTGAAACAATCCCTGCGCCTTCTTGGCCACGGTGCTGCAGGCTATGCAAACCGTAATAGGTAATTTGGGATGCCTCGGGATGTCCCCAAATCCCAAACACCCCACATTCCTCATTCAAGCCCTTTAATTCAGCAAGCATGGAATAGCTCCTTTCCAAGCATCACGAAGGTCGTCCACAGACATATGGATCGCAACTTCACGGGATGCCGATTCAATATGAAGATTACCAGTTGCAGTGACAGTTCCTACTAAACTAGCATCCGCCACCGCTGCTTCAAATGCCTCTTTATTTTCTGGACGAACCGTTACAACAAAACGAGATTGCGTTTCACTGAACAGTGCAGACGTCATGTCACCTGTAAGCGTCAGTGCCGCTCCCAAGCCACGAGCACCGATCGCACTTTCTGCCAAAGCAACACCTACTCCACCTTCTGCCACATCATGCGCAGATGCAACTAATCCTGTTCGGATTGCCGCCAATAGGTCATCCTGACGTCTAGCTTCTACATCTAAATCAATTGCAGGTGCCTTCCCAAAAATCTTGCCATACGTTAACTTTTGCAGCTCACTTCCACCAAACTCGGAAGCCGTTTCCCCAATCACATAAATCAGGTCGCCTTCATTTTTGAATTCCTGAGTCGTCACATGCTTCAAATCATCAATCAACCCAACCATGCCAACAACTGGCGTCGGGTAAACTGCCACACCGTTTGTTTCGTTATATAAGGATACATTTCCACCGATTACTGGCGACTCTAACTTGCGGCAAGCTTCACTCATGCCGTCTGTCGCTTTTTCGATTTGCCAGAAGATCTCCGGCTTTTCCGGATTACCAAAATTCAGGCAGTCTGTGATCGCTAATGGCTTCGCACCAGAACACACGATGTTACGTGCGGCTTCAGCCACAGCGATCATCCCACCTACTTCTGGATCTAGATATAGATAACGGGAGTTACAATCCGTTGTCATGGCTAATGCTTTTTCCGTTCCACGGATACGAACAACAGCTGCATCGGAACCTGGCACTACTACTGTATTTGTACGAACCTGATAGTCATATTGATCATAAACCCACTCTTTGCTCGCGATTGTCGGTTGCTTTAATAGAGCCACTAACGTCTCCTCGTAGTTCGAAACTTCCGGTACCGCTACCTCCATCTCCTGGAACTCACGGTAATACGCAGGTTCGCTAGATGGTTTATGGTATACAGGAGCTTCTTCAGCTAGCGCATCCACCGGTACATCTGCAATCACTTCACCTTTGTGAACAAGGCGCAGTTTTTTGTCATCCGTCACTTTTCCTATAGATACAGCTTCTAAGCCATATTTTGAAACGATTTCGTGTGCTTCATGCTCACGTCCAGCTTCCACCACAATCAGCATGCGCTCTTGGGATTCAGAAAGCATCATTTCATAACCAGTCATGCCTGTTTCACGCTGTGGAACAAGGTCAAGGTTCATTTCAATTCCGGATCCTGCCTTTGATGCCATTTCCGCAGAAGAACTAGTTAATCCAGCCGCTCCCATGTCCTGGATTCCAACAAGGCCGTCCCATTTCACGATCTCCAAACAAGCTTCCAATAATAATTTTTCCATAAAAGGATCGCCAACCTGAACAGCTGGACGTTTCTCTTCCGATGCTTCAGAAAGCTCTTCCGATGCAAAAGTTGCCCCGTGAATCCCGTCGCGTCCCGTTTTTGCCCCAACGTACATGACCGTATTACCGACACCTTTTGCCTGCCCTTTTTTAATATCTTCATGATTGATTAGACCCACACACATTGCATTCACAAGTGGATTGCCATCATAGGCAGGGTCGAACTGGATCTCGCCGCCAACTGTCGGGATGCCCACACAGTTTCCGTAGCCTGCGATTCCTGCCACCACTTCTTCAAACAAATATTTCACACGTGGAGATGTAAGTTCCCCAAAACGTAAAGAATTCAATAACGCAATCGGACGTGCGCCCATGGAAAAGACATCGCGGATGATCCCGCCGACACCTGTTGCCGCACCTTGATATGGCTCGATGGCAGACGGGTGATTATGACTTTCAATTTTGAACACTACTGCCTGATTGTCGCCGATGTCCACAATTCCGGCACCTTCCCCAGGACCTTGCAATACTTTTGGTCCATCTGTCGGGAACTTGCGCAATACCGGTTTGGAATTCTTGTAACTGCAATGCTCCGACCACATCACCGAAAATAATCCGGTTTCTGTGTAGTTTGGCAAACGCCCAAGAATTTTTTCTACCATTAGGAACTCTTCATCGCTTAGTCCCATTTCACGGTAAATGCCTTCCGCTTTGATCATCTCTGGATTTGGCTCAAGAAGTAACGACATGTGATTCCCTCCAATTACGAACGATAGATTGAAAGAGTTTAAGGCCATCTGCGCAGCCTAACAGCTCAGAAACCGCTCTTTCCGGGTGTGGCATCATACCAAGTACATTTCCTTTTTCATTTACAATCCCTGCAATATCATGTAGACTACCATTTGGATTGTCACCATTATAGGAAAAAGCAATTTGCCCATTGCTTACTAATTCCCCTAGAGTTTTCTCATCACAATAGTAATTTCCTTCCCCATGTGCTATGGGGATGGTGATGATCTCATCTTTTTCGTACCCCGACGTGAACATCGTTTTGTTATTCTCCACTTTTAATTCCACTGGACGGCACATAAACTTCAAGTTTTTATTCCTTCTCATTGCCCCTGGAAGAAGGCCTGATTCCAGCAAAATTTGAAACCCGTTGCATACACCCAAAATTGGCTTACCAGCTTCTGCTGCTTTTTGTACTTCTAGCATGACATTGGAAAAGCGTGCAATTGCGCCAGATCTTAGGTAATCTCCATATGAAAATCCACCTGGAAGTAAAATTCCGTCATACTCCTCTAGGTTCGTTGCATCATGCCACACATACTCGACTTCTTCCCCAAGCTCGTCTTTGATCGCATGGTACATATCTACATCACAGTTGGAGCCCGGAAACACGATGACTGCAAATTTCACGATCCAACAACCTCCTCCACCTCATAACGGAAGTCTTCAATCACTGTATTTGCCAATAAACGTTCGCACATTTCCTTTACAAGCACGTCAAGGTCACGGTCAGATTTTGCAATCGTCAATTCTAAAAATTTTCCGATACGAACTTCCTCGACCTCTTTATAAGAAAGACTATGAAGCGAATTTTTCACTGCTGTTCCTTGTGGATCTAAAACGCTTTCTCTTAACGTTACAAATACCTTCACTTTATACATGCTGCTCTCCTCCGATACGTGCTAGTATTTTTTCATATGCATCTGTCAGACTTCCAAGATTTCTGCGGAACACATCTTTATCAAGTTTCTCATTCGTTTCCATATCCCACAGGCGGCAAGTGTCCGGTGACACCTCATCAGCCAAGATAATTCGTCCGTCATCCGTTTTACCAAATTCCAGCTTAAAATCTACTAATCTCAAACCTTTATTTCCGAAAAATTCCGATAATACCGCGTTGACCTTACGCGCTACATGCTTCAAAATGTCCACTTCTGCAGGTGTTGCAAGCTTTAAAAGTTGAATATGATCTTCTGTGATGAGCGGATCGCCTAGTGAGTCATCTTTATAGTAAAATTCAACGATTGGTTGGTCCATTTTTAGTCCTTCTTCAATGCCAAGTCGTTTTGCCATACTGCCGGCGGTGATGTTACGAACCACGACTTCAAGTGGAATGATGTCGACTTTTTTCACCAGCTGTTCTGTTTCGGACTTGCGCTCGATGAAGTGGTTTTCGATTCCGGCTTCGGTGAGCATGGAAAATAGTAAGCTCGTAATCTCGTTATTCAAACGGCCTTTGCCTGTAATGTCGGCTTTTTTTTCGCCGTTGAAGGCGGTGGCTGAATTCTTATATTGGATCCAGACTATGTTTTCGTCGGTTGTTGAGTAAACCAGTTTTGCTTTGCCTTCGTATAATAGTTCCTGCTTTTGCAAGATCATGGGTTTGCCTCCTTGTGAAAAAGAGATGTGTTTTTGTGTAACTCCCTGTTCATTTCCGTTGCAGGCACTCGCTTTCCGCGGGCGGTCCGGGAGCCTCCTCGGCTTCGCCTGTGGGGTCTCCCCTGTCCCTTCCTCCCGCAGGAGTCTCACAACTTGCACTCCAATCACCAGGGTAAATCACTTTGAATGAATAGAACTGCAAATATCACAAAACAACCTAGCTGTTGCTTGGAGCACAGGGCGAAGACTCCTCGAAAATGCTACGCATTTTCTTCGTGCGATGTTTCGCTGCCGAAGCCTTCCTTGTCCTGAGGGGGATAACGGTAGCTTGAGACCCCGCAACGAAGTGAGGAGGCTCAAGCACCGTCCCTAGGAAAGCGAAGCCCAGTGCGGAAAGCAACAGCGGTGCTTCACCAATTTATTTTTTATAGCCCTAGTCGGTCAAAAATCGTATCTACATGCTGCAGGTGGTAGTTGTAGTCGAAGCAGTCTTCAATCTGTGCCGGAGTCAGGCGGGACGTGATTTTCTCTTCGCTTTCTACTAACTCACGGAAATGGACTTGCTTCTCCCAAGCTTCCATCGCTTTTGGCTGAACTGTGTCATACGCTTCCTCACGGGACATGCCAGTGTCGATCAACGCAAGCAACACGCGTTGGGAGTAGATAAGTCCCAAAGTGCGGTCCATGTTGCGCTTCATGTTTTCCGGGAACACCGTTAAGTTTTTGATGATGTTGCCAAAACGGTTCAACATGTAGTTCAATGCAATCGTGCTGTCCGGTAAAATAATACGCTCTGCTGAAGAATGGGAGATATCGCGCTCATGCCAAAGTGGCACATTCTCGTAAGCTGTCATCATGTACCCGCGGATTACACGTGCAAGGCCTGTCATGTTTTCCGAACCGATTGGGTTCCGTTTGTGCGGCATTGCGGAAGATCCTTTTTGCCCTTTTGCGAAGAACTCTTCCACTTCTCGTGTTTCACTCTTTTGTAGTCCACGAACTTCGACTGCGAACTTTTCGATAGAAGTTGCGATCAACGCCAGTGTGCTTAAGTAATGAGCATGACGGTCACGTTGCAACGTTTGTGTGGAGATTGGCGCGCGTTGCAGGCCTAATTTTTCACACACATACTCTTCTACAAACGGATTGATGTTTGCGTAAGTTCCAACCGCACCGGAAATTTTTCCGAACTCGATGCCTTCTGCTGCTTGCTTGAAACGCTCAAGGTTACGTTTCATTTCCTCGTACCATAGGGCAAGCTTTAAACCAAATGTTGTCGGCTCTGCGTGCACACCGTGTGTACGGCCCATCATGACCGTGTATTTATGGTCTTGCGCTTTCTCTTTTAAAATAGCAACGAAGCGTTCGATGTCAGCAAGTAGGATCTCGTTAGCCTGCTTCAGCTGGTAGGAAAGTGCTGTGTCGACTACATCTGTGGAAGTTAAACCATAATGCACCCACTTTTTCTCGTCTCCAAGTGTTTCAGATACCGCTCTTGTAAAAGCAACCACGTCATGGCGAGTTTCCGCTTCGATCTCTTTAATGCGCTCGATATCAAAGGATGCTTTTTCACGAAGTACCTTTACGTCTTCTTTCGGGATATCCCCAAGTTCTGCCCATGCTTCACAAGCTAAGATTTCTACTTCAAGCCAAGCCTGAAATCGGTTTTCTTCTGTCCAAATCGCGCCCATCTCGGGTCTTGTATAACGTTCAATCATGTTAAAATCCTCCGTTCAACTGTGTTCCAAATCTGCCAGGAAGCCTCTTGCTCCAAAGCCTGTTCTATTGTATCAGCTAAAATATTGATATGTCCCATTTTTCGTTTCTCTTTTTTCTCGTGCTTGCCATATAAATGAAGCTTTGCATTTTCATAATGTGGAATGTGTTCAATTGCCGCGTCCACATGCTCCCCTAATAGATTAACCATTACCGCTTGCTTCCATAAGGTCGTTTTGCCAAGAGGCATTCCAGTCACTGCTCGGATGTGCTGCTCGAATTGTGAGGTTTCGCAAGCATCCATCGTATAGTGCCCAGAGTTGTGCGGTCTTGGTGCCAGTTCATTTATATAGAAGGTACCATCTTCAAGGACGAACATTTCCACTGCCAGGGTCCCGATAAGATTGAAGTGCCTTGCTAATGTCATCGCACTTTGGATTGCGTTCATCTCTAGAATCTGATCAACCCTTGCTGGTGCGATTGTTTTATATAAAATATTTTCTCTATGTTCGTTTTCACCGACAGGGAATGCTTTAATTTCACCTGTTGTGCTTCTTGCTACTACAACCGAAATTTCTTTTACAAAAGGAATCCATTTTTCTAGGACACACTCGCCGTGTTCTAAAAGTTTTGCAGCCTGTTCGAGAGCTGATTCGCCCTTCAACACTACCTGCCCTTTGCCGTCATAACCGAAGCGGCATGTTTTCAAGACACTCGGATAACCGATTTTTTGGATGGCTTCATGAAGGTCTGCTTTTGTCGTTACTTCCATAAAAGGTGCAACCTGAAGACCGGCCGCTTCAATCGCTCTTTTTTCTGTTCCGCGATGCTGGGTGACTTTCAACACTTCGCTGCCCTGTGGCAAGTAAGCGTTCTCTTCTAGCCATGTCAGAGCTTCGTAATCAATGTTTTCAAATTCATACGTGACGACATCGGATAATGATGCAAGTTTTTTGATCGCTTCCATATCACTGAATGCCGCGGTGATTTCAATGTCTGCGACCTGTCCGCATGGAGAATCTGGTGTTGGGTCAAGCACTGCGATTTTAAAGCCTATTGCCTTTGCTGATAGCGCCATCATTCGACCCAGTTGTCCGCCGCCGATGATTCCGATGGTTGCTGGTGGTACGATATGTTTAAACAAGCTGATCACTACTTTCTATCACTTGTTGTTCTGTTGCGTCTCTTCGTGCTTGAAGGCGTTCTGCCGTATTACTGTCATACGCGCCGATCATCTGTGCTGCAAGAAGACCTGCGTTTGTCGCACCCGCTTTTCCGATGGCAACCGTTGCAACCGGTACACCGCCTGGCATCTGGACGATGGAAAGTAAGGAGTCCAGGCCATTTAGTGCTTTGGATTGAACTGGTACGCCGATTACTGGGAGCGTCGTTTTTGCTGCTACCATACCAGGTAGGTGGGCTGCTCCACCCGCTCCTGCAATGATGACTTTTAGGCCTCGTTCTTTTGCTTGTTCTGCGTAGGTGAACATGAGGTCTGGTGTGCGGTGTGCGGATACGACTTTCTTTTCGTATGGTATATGTAGTTCGTCAAGCATGTCACATGCATGTTTCATTGTTTCCCAATCGGAAGTACTTCCCATGATCACTCCAACTATAGCGTTCATTTTGTTGCCTCCCTTTTTGATTAAGTAATTTTCTGTTCAACGGCTGATTTCCGTTCCAGGCGCTTCGCTTGCCTGCGGGCGGTCCGGGAGCCTCCTCACTTCGTTGCGGGGTCTCCCCTGTCCCTTCCTCCCGCGGGCGTCTGCGCGCCTTCCACTCCAATCAGCCAGGTTAATACGTTCAACTTCTAGTCAATCAAACCAGTAATTTAAAACAGAAAAGCCCAGATGGACTGTCCCTGTATTAGGAGGGAAAGCAGTCCATCTGGGCTTTCATCGCATAGGTAAACAAACGGAATCGCCATGAAAAACATAGATGGTGTTAACTTCCCCTCATAGTCCGACCAATGTGGCGGTCGGGTAGAGACTTATGGGCCATATTCCCAAAATTATATGAGGTTTCATTATTTGTTTTTAATTCGTTTTTATCTACGTTTATCTTACCGTCAATTTTCGTTAATGTCAACGGAAATCATGAACAATGTAGTTTGTTTGTCGATTAATGTTCGTATTTTGGTGTTATTTTTCAATTAATTTGCCTTCAAATAATATTTTTCTTCCAATCGGATGCACTTCTTTGTGACCATTTTTTACCGTCTCCTGGAAAATGGGCTCTTCCATCCGGCGTGAGGGCATGTAGCCTTCTTTTGCCATTCGGTCAAGGCAATCACTGATCGTTTCATTTTCCATTACTTCGAATTTTCGTTTTCGCGGCGTCTTACCCATTCTTTAATTTTCCTTTCCTTTACAGCTTTTACCCAGAAACCACCGTGAATGGTTTTTGGTTCGTAGGCAATGATGAATGCCTTAGGGTCATGCTCTTTGATGGCATGATACAAGCTCACTTCGTATTTTCGAGGCGTTAAAATTTGCAAGGCCATTCGGTCGCCTTCCAGTCCATTTGCCTGCCAGTTGGTCACCCCGTACCCTTTTTCACGCAAAAGCTTTGGCAGATCCTTGTCATATTCCTTCGTAATGACATTTACTGTGGTGTATCCAAGCGCAAGCTTTTCTTCTATTTTCATCCCGACAATGACGCCAACACCATATCCCAGTGCGTAGGCAGCCAAGTTTTGGATTTCATTCAGATTGTCCAGTACCAGGCCTAGACCGACCACATAAATGACAACCTCTACCATGCTGATTCCCGCAGCCAAATAACGCTGTCCCTTTAAAGTCAAAATCATTCGTATCGTAAAAAATGATACGTAGACAATATTGATAATGATAATGATTGCTACCATAACTAAACTATTTTCAAGCAAGATACCTGCCTCCTAGAGCCTAAATCTAGTATCTAATTCTAATGGAACCTGCTATAACCTGTAAACACTTAAGGTAAATTAATTGGTCTAAAGTCCCAGAAGTGTTAGTATGGTATAGCTGTCGTTTTTGTTACAAATACTTAATTTATGAAAGAAGTGATGAGAAATCATTAAAGGAGTGAAAATATTTTGAAGAAAACAACCCCTGTGTTTATTGTTTCTATTATTGTTGCTGTCTTATTCATCATTTGGGGTGTAATTCCCGCAAGCATGTTGGGAGACGCCGCTTTAAAGCCTGTAACAGAAGCTGTACAAGATTTTATTGTAGATAAGTTCGGTTGGTTTTACCTTTTAACTGCAACAGGATTTTTGTTATTTAGCATTATTCTTATATTCACTAAATTCGGACGTATTAAACTTGGCAAAGACACGGACGAACCGGAATACAATTACATCACATGGTTTGCGATGTTATTTAGTGCCGGGATGGGTATCGGATTAGTATTTTGGGGTGCTTCAGAGCCGATGTATCATTTTTTCGCCCCACCGACTGGGGAAGGAGAGACGGCTGAAGCGGCCAGGGTAGCAATGCGCTATTCATTTTTCCATTGGGGACTGCATCCTTGGGCCATCTATTCTGTCATCGCGCTCGCATTAGCGTATTTCCAGTTTAGAAAAGGCTCACCAGGAGTTATCAGCTCCATCTTACGACCACTTTTAGGCGATCGGGTCGATGGCAATCTTGGTACCTTCATTAACTTTATCGCGGTGTTCGCTACTATCTTTGGAGTTGCTACTTCCCTGGGACTCGGAGCTATCCAAATTAGTGGCGGCCTTGCGAGCGTAACCCCGGCTATCACAAACAATATCACGACTCAACTGATCGTGATTGCAGTGGTGACCGTACTGTTTATGTTATCGGCACAGACAGGGTTAAACAAGGGGATCAAATATTTAAGTAACCTGAATGTCGTGCTCGCTATATCATTAATGTTGTTCTTGCTGTTCGCAGGTCCAACCAATTTTATTATGGATCTGTTTACAACAACCGTTGGAAGCTACATTCAAAATTTGCCATCCATGAGCTTCCGTTTGTTCCCGTTTGACGCAGACAATTCATGGGTTCAGGATTGGACCATTTTCTATTGGGCATGGTGGATCGCTTGGGCACCATTTGTAGGTACGTTCATCGCCCGCATTTCACGAGGTCGTACAATTCGTGAGTTCTTGCTTGGAGTTTTATTGGTTCCAACTATTTTCGGCGGACTATGGTTCTCCGTATTCGGAGGATCTGCGATATTCTTGGAGTATTTTGAAGGCATCCCGGTGTATAGTGTCATTACCGAGTCTGGCACGGAAGTCGCACTGTTCTCTGTCTTGCAAAACTATCCGCTTGGCTTGATCATGTCCGGTCTTGCCATCTTCCTGATCTGCACCTTCTTCATCACTTCAGCAGATTCAGCAACCTTTGTCCTTGGCATGCAAACAACCAACGGCAGCCTGCATCCACCAAACTCCATCAAGTTTGTGTGGGGGCTTATCCAATCGGCAGCAGCAGCGATCCTATTATGGACAGGCGGACTCAAAGCACTTCAAACCGCTTCCATCATCGCCGCTTTCCCATTCGCCATCATCATGATTCTCATGGTCTTCTCGCTCATGAAATCATTCAAAGGCGAAAAATTCACCAACGTCACGAAACCGGTGAGTGGGGAGAAAAAGGACTAACATACGCAAAAAGCAAAACGCTCAGAATTTATCTGAGCGTTTTGCCATTTATTATGGTGAAAGGTTCGTTACTTCAAAGAATGTTGGGTCTGGCTTCATTATCTTCCATCCTTTTTCTGATAGAAAATATATTTCCATATCACTTTCATAATAAACTTCAATTTCAAGGTCACCAACAACAAGAATACTTGCCTTTTTCCTTTTAGGGATTTGGTCTTCTTTCTCCCTATCTATTGCATTATTTATTAGCGATTGAACTTCTAGGATTTTGGATTTATCAGTTATTTTAGAACAATTACTATCTTCTAGCTTTGCATAAATGCAAATGCTGGTTGGTATATCCTTGATCCAAGGTGTTGTTGTAATGATTGGGTGTTTATCGAAAATAACTTCGGTTTTTTCATTAAAGGATTGATAGTGCGCAGATATTTGCAGCACTCCGTCAAAGCCATCTTTTCTCCAACTCGAATAAAAACCAGACCAATCATTTTCCTCCCCTTCGTCATCCAGAGCAGATTGTATATACTCAACCTTCCAGCCATGCTTAGGAAGTTCCTTTTGATAAAAAGAATATATATCCTCCCAGCGATCGCCTTCTATTTCATATTGGCTCCTGGAAGCCTTTAAACCTTTATACAAAGGAATATCTTTTTGTTGTTCCGGAATAATTGTCATTCCCTCGTAGGCATCATCAGTAACTTTTTCATAAGAAAACCATCCCAGAAGGATTAAAATAAGGATACTTCCGAAGAAAAATAAATTTCTTTTTTTCATGATATATCTCCCTATTGTGTAATTTGGGGTCAGACCCCTCTTTACCTCTTCATCACTTTACCATACAAAACCACTGCCGGAAGCAGCAGTATGGCGCTAAGCACTAGCGCGGTGCGAATGTAGTATCTGGTGGCAATGACGCCCACGAAGGGTCCTCCTAGTCCTTGCCCGACCGCGTTGCCCTGGCCCATGATGGATAGGACGGTGGCCCGTGATTTGCTTTCCAACTGTTGATTCAGCCATGCCTGATATATCGGGGCAGTGATGGAGCCGTTGATGCCAAGCATCCAGAAACAAAAAATGGCCAAGTAGAAGGATGGTGTTACCGCGAAGAGAACCAGAAAGATAACCTGCCCAATCGTAAAGTAAAACAAACTGTATCTGATCACCTTTGGCTGATTCACATCAAATCTGCGCTGGTACCATTCCATCGCTCCGATGCTAATCAACGTTCCCACAAACTGAATGACACCGAACCAAATAACCACATCCAGTGAACCGATGCTTGGAAAAGTGAATGCTTCCAACAGATGCGCTTCCCAAAGGCGGTCAAATCCCTCAGATGTTGCACCGATAAATATCGTCACCACTAAAAGCATAATAAGTACCGGCTTGTTTTTTATAAAAGACACACCAGAAATAAACGTGCCGGACATTGCTTTCAACGGATTCACATCAGCATGTTCCACTCTCTCGAAATTCTTTTCTTTCATATAAATGCACAAGAAGACCCCAAGCAAAATGTAAAGCAATCCGCCTGCCAGATAAGGAAGATTCAGTGCAATGCTTGCAAGTGCTACACTGATAACTATCCCAATAAGGCTCGCAATAAGCCGGAGTTGATTCGTGCGGACAAATATTTTCGCAACCGACCCTTCCCCTACTTCATCTGTCAGCCATGCCTGATCCGCTCCACTTAGGAATGTCTCTCCAATTCCGCGGATGAACTCTCCAATGAGTAATAGCACAAACGCAGACAACACCCCAGCAACTACCGTACTACCACTCAAGTAAAGGATACTTCCTTCAAAAATAAAGGCAGCCCCTAAGATGAATGTCGCAATAATAATGGACAGTCTCCTGCTGTAGGTGTCGGCCACCACTCCGGTTACACTTTCGAATATAATAACCGTCAACTCTATGGCCGTTCCAATCAATATTAGCTGTAAAGGATTCAATCCTAATTCTTCAATATAATAGATCGCATACGTGGTAAACATAATCGAGCTCGCAAGCGAAATAATGATATGCATGGCGTAATACACATGTTTTGTTTCCAATGTGTTCATTGTTACCTACTTTCCAGCAAGCAACAACACGGTTTTAAACGTTAGTCGTCACTTGCTATTACGTTGTTTTCCCTTTGTGTTTTTGTTTAAAATCAATGTATTGTTTTTTGACATGATCAAACACCTCCATTTCAAAATATACCATGATTTCCCTTATAATTGCTTAATTGATTTTCGACAAAGCTACGGAAATAGGATTTACTCTATCAAACGTTACCTAGGCACTCACCTGCCCACCTCTGCATAATCTATTGGCAAAGAGAATGCAACCAGGAAAGGAAGCGTGATTGCTAATGATGCCATTTAATCAATTTAAAAATATGGGAGACTGGCGCAAACAATGGGATCAGTTTTTCGGAGACGAGTTTTGGAACGGGTTTGAGCCATACTTTGAAAACATGCAGACCCAGACCAATCTTTACAAAAAAGAGAACGAGCTGCTCTGTGTTATGTGCCTTCCAGGCCTTGTAAACCCAGAACAAGTACAATTGTTTGTTCGCCCGCAGCAACTTGAAGTAAAAGGCCAAATCAACCTCAACATCCAAGGCTACGAACTCATTGAAGAAGGAATTGCACAAGGTGAATTTCAACGCACCTTCGAACTCCCGTTTCCAGTCCGCGACGACAAAGTAGACGCCACCTACGAAAACGGCCTCCTCCTCATCCAACTCCACCGCCACATCATAAGCGACACCA
The DNA here is from genome assembly GCF_012911845.1 of Bacillus sp. RO2. Taxonomy (GTDB): domain Bacteria; phylum Bacillota; class Bacilli; order Bacillales; family Bacillaceae_I; genus Sutcliffiella_A. The sequence goes on from NZ_JAAXCU010000008.1 coordinate 23,728, forward strand.
AACGCCAAATCTATGTGAGGGGCGGGGTGAACAAGGAGAAATAAAAAAATAAAAATAAGGGGTCAGACCCCTCTAGGAATTTCCACTCCGACGTCGAATACTATATAAGTTAACACTACCATCCTTATTCCCCTTCACCTAGAAGGGGTTTTTTATATGCTTTTTAGGTAAGTTTAGTAAGTGAAATGGGTATCCCCGAAAAAAATTTAAAAATAAAATGAACGGTTTATGAACTCGCAGCGTCTTATGGTTGAACGCATGGAAAGAAGCACGAAAACGCTAAGAAAGGAGGCATCGATTTGGAGCAGGAAGAAGACATTTATCTGATACAAGAGGCAATCACAGGCGACGACGATGCCTTCACGCAGCTATTTCAGAAGCACTATTCTTTTCTATATAAATACTTGCTCAAACTGACACTGAACGAAGAAACGAGCAACGACCTGGCCCAGGAAACGATGATGAAGTGCTATACCAACCTCGCATCCTTCAAAGGAGAAGGGAAATTCTCCACCTGGATGATCTCGATTGCCTCAAGGCTCTACATCGATTCCATCCGGAAACGAGAACGTGAGAAGAAAAAAGCCAACCGGCTCCTACATGTTCTATCCAGACAGCTCACCTTCCGCTCAAAATCAAACGGAATGGATTGGAGCGATACGTTCTCAGACTTCAATCAGCTGCCACCAGAAACAAGAACGCCGATTTTACTGAGACATTATTACGGCTATACCTATGAGGAGATCGGCACGATGCTTGGCATTAGAACAGGAACGGTAAAATCAAGAGTGCACAACGGTATCAAATCGCTAAGGAAGGAGTGGGACCATGACGATGAATCAACAGGATAAGAGAGAAAAGGAACTTCTAACAAAACTTCACAAAGACTGGCAGCAACTAGATGAATTAGGGTCACCTCCCATCCCTACAGCTCATCAAATGCAGGAACAACTTCATCTAGCGAAATCAGCTAAACGTAAAGCCTTCCAAAAGGAGCTCGGTATTTTCGTCATCACCGCGCTTATCCTTTTAACAGCCTTTACAACAGCCATGTTCCAAGCACCCATGTTATTTATCGTCATTCAAGTTTCAACATTCGTCCTAGCACCAATCATTTTCTACTTCCTACAAAAAAATAAAGCTAAACAGGAAGGAAGCATCTTGTCATGACGCCAGAAAAACTGGACCAACTATACACCATTCTCCCATGGCTCATTCCTGTTCTATTGACACAAAGCATCCTGCTATTCATTGACGCTAAGAAAAAAGGCAGTTACGCATGGTTCTGGGGAATCTGGGGATTAATTCAATTCCCACTGCCTACTCTGTTCTATCTGCTATTCGTGTTCTACCCACATAATAAGAAACTAAAGAGGAGAGGATTTTAATGGCAAACATCAACTGGTCACTTGCTGCACCACTAATCGTTTTACAACTTATTTTAATTATCACGGCCTTAATCAGCCTTAGCCGTCAAGAACAAACGAACGGACCTAAATGGGCCTGGGCTCTCATTATACTTTTCATCACTACTATCGGCCCTATCCTTTATTTTGTTATCGGCAGAAAAAACGACTAGGGAGCGACTGGAATGTTACTTGAAATCAATAACTTAACGAAAACATTTAAGCAGCACCAAGCCGTCAAAGGCATTTCTTTTCACATAGAAAAAGGAAGTTGCGTCGCACTTCTCGGTCCAAATGGAGCCGGTAAAACAACTACCTTGCAAATGCTTGCGGGACTTCTTACACCAACATCTGGTTCAATCCGTTTTACTCAAAACAACGGCAAGGACTACCGATACCAAATCGGATTCTTGCCCCAGCATCCTTCCTTTTTTTCCTGGATGACACCAAAAGAATATTTACAGTTTGCAGGCAACCTTTCACACATCACAAAGGCACAACTTAAATCCAAAATTGATGAAACACTTGAATTTGTCAGCTTGGCGGATGTGAAAAACAAACGGATAGGCGGCTTCTCCGGTGGAATGAAACAACGGCTGGGCCTTGCGCAAGCCTTAATGCACGACCCGGAGCTCCTAATTCTCGACGAACCCGTTTCCGCCCTTGACCCGGACGGCAGACGCGATGTCTTAAAAATTCTCACTGAATTAAAGAACCGCATGACCATCCTGTTTTCCACCCATGTTCTACATGATGCAGAACAGGTTTGCGACACTGTCATCATGCTAAAAGAAGGGCAAATCAAGTGGGACGGCAGTCTAGCAACATTAAGGTCTGAACACACAACTTCTGCTGTAAAAATAAAAACGGAAGAGCCACTCACTGGACAATTAGATGGCATTCCAAGCATAGAGTCTATTGACTATACCGATACACACACTGCCACCATCTATGTAAACGAAATGACCTTCCGCAGCAAGAATATTTTATCAAAAATACTAGATAACCAGCTCACCCTATCACACTATGAAAAGGTGCAAGATTCCCTTGAAGACGCATATATGAAGGTGATGAACCGATGAAAAACTTCGCCACTCTTTTTATAAAAGAAATGCAAGAAAGCATGCGCAACGGAAAATGGATTTGGCTTCCTATTGTCATCATGATCATCGGCATATCCCAACCCTTAACCAGCTACTATATGCCACAAATCATCGAATCAGCCGGTAACCTGCCAGAAGGGGCCGTCATTGAAATCCCAACTCCCTCCGGAGAAGAGGTTCTGGCCGGCACACTCGGACAATACGGCACAATTGCCACGCTTCTATTTGTGCTAGCTACGATGAGTGTCATATCAACCGAACGCCAAACCGGTACCCTCACACTCGTCATGGCCCGTCCTGTCCAGCCACTACAGTACATCCTAAGCAAATGGACAGCACAACTCATCATCGCTCTAACATCCCTGCTACTCAGCTACGTACTAACATGGTACTATACCAATCTACTATTCAACCAAGTAGATTGGGACATCATGCTCGCAAGCCTCGGCGTTTATAGCTTATGGATCGTATTGATTATCTCTGTTACTATCTTTGCAGGAACTTTGCTCCGCACATCAGGAGGCATCGCCGGAGTCAGCGTATCGTTTCTTGCACTCTTGACTGTAACTACAGGACTCTTCACCAAATTTATGGAATGGAGTCCAGCCAAGCTAAGAGAACACGCAACTGCCATCCTTATGCAAGGGGAGCTTCTTGAAAACGGCCTGCTCGTTATTGCAGCTACACTTTGCCTATCTCTACTTCTTGTCCTGTTGGCAACTTTCAACTTTAAGAGATTTGAACAGTTCTAATTATAAAAAAAGAGTAGCTACAGGTTCTTCTTTTAAGAAGCCGAGCTACTCTTTTGTCTTTCTATCTCTTGTAAAAAATATTCTATGGCCTTTTTCCCCTTCAGCCTCACTACCAACTTGTCCTCCTGATAAAAATCCAAACGGGACTTCATCGCTTTTTTCCTTGCTCGGTAAGTCGTGATAATAAACTTAAGGAACCCCCACTCCATTCTCTCCGTACACTCCCCACCAAGATCAGGACGCTTATTCCCAAGATTAGTCAGCCATCTCTTTAAAACCCTATATAAACAAACTCGTAACGGAAGCTCCAAATAGATGATGGTGTCTGCCTTTTCTGCTCTTATATCAAAAGTAGCTGTATAATTCCCTTCAACGATCCAAGTGGTGTTGTTCTTTATCATTTCCTGTTGCGATTGTGTGAATTCCTCCGGGCTTGCCTGCACCCAGCCTGGTTTCCAAAAGTACGCATCCAGATGATATACTTTTACGTCTAAAGCTTTTCCAAGCCTGCTGGCAAACGTGGATTTCCCTGCTCCTGCTGATACCCCAATAACCATTATGCGCTGCATTATTAATTCCCCCCTTTTATGTACGATCTATGTTTAGAGTGTTTAGTATAGAGGAAAGTAATTGGAAAATCTAGGGGTAGTTGGATAAATTCTTGTTCTGCCTCTATAATGATAGAACATCCTTTTTCCCCTCTGTATTGGCACCATTCCGCCTCTGCGATGACAGAACTACCTTTTCCTACGCTGTTTTGGCACCGTTCTTCCTCTGCGATGACAGAACTACCTTCTTCTCCGCTGTTTTGGCATCGTTCCGCCTTTGCGATGACAGAACCACCTTCTTCTCCCCTGTTTTTGCACCGTTCTTCCTCTGCGATGACAATTCCTCCCCTTTCCAAAGGATTCTGTCATTGTTCCGCCACCAACTTCTCAAAAAAGAAAACACAAAAAAACCAGCGCCTAATCTAATAAGCACTGGTTTCTCATAAATTTGCCTGGCAACGTCCTACTCTCACAGGGGGAGATCCCCCAACTACCATCGGCGCTGAAGAGCTTAACTTCCGTGTTCGGTATGGGAACGGGTGTGACCTCTTCGCCATCATTACCAGAC
>NZ_JAAXCU010000009.1 GCF_012911845.1 Bacillus sp. RO2
GATATGAATAGATAGTTAGCAGATGATTGGAGCAAAAGGCGAAGACTCCTGAGGGAGATAGCGCTAGGTGGAGACCCCGCAGGCGTAGCCGAGGAGGCTCCAGCAGTGCCCCTAGGAAAGCGAAGCCATTTGCGGAAATCATCAGCGGTGTTTAGTAAAATTTCAAAATCAAGCTCTATTTCAGTGGCTTCGGCGTAGCCGAGGGGGCTCACGTCAGCCCCTAGGAAAGCAAAGCCATTTGCGGAAATCACCAGCGGAGTTATATAGGAACAAAAAATATGGGTTATGCAGCACAACGCTTGCATAACCCGATTACATATTATATAAGTGCTCTGAATTATTCAATGAAACAACAGATAAACCTTCATCATTTTTCCTGATAATGTGCATTCCTGTATCTCCTGTCGGGAACTTAATGTTCGTATGAACGGGTAACTGCAGCAGTGCTTTCAATAAATTAGAAGTAGTTCCCCCATGTGACACAATTGCAATTCTGACAACAGCAGAACTCTCTGATAAGATTTTTGATAACGTCAGTTCGGCCCTCATGCGAAATTCAATTTCGGACTCTCCATTCTGAATCCTCTCATGTGGTTTTCTTCCTCCCGGCGGCAATGGATACTTAGTAGCTGCCACTTCTCTAGGTAAACCTGCCAGGACTCCATTGTTATATTCCATCAGGCCTGGTTCCTTAATTACCATGCAGCCCACTTCTTCGGCCAAAATGGCGGCCGTTTCTGACGCTCTTTTTAATGTACTGGTCCATATGATATCTGGAGGACAATGTTCGTTTAATCGGCAAGCCAGCCTTTTTGCCTGCATCTTTCCAAGTTCCGTCAAAGGGTAGTCTGCTCTCCCCTCATGAACTTGGAGAATATCTGCTTCTGATTGTCCATGCCTTATTAATAGTATCTCCAAAGATGCACCCCCTTTTATCTATAAATTTAAAATTATCTTAAAACTATGAACTGTGTCAATAAGATTACGAATATTTCTGTAATAATACAACGAAATTTTTTATTTATGCAAAACAAAAGACACACCTCTTAGTGTGTGCCTTTTAGTTAAGTTATTTTTTTTCGGCTTCATCTACCGGTTCTTCTACGGCTTCATTTTTTTCTGCTACCTCTTTTGTGATGACGCCACATGCAATTCTCTCTCCTGAATCACCTGCCGGCTGAGTCATGCCATCATCAATGTTTTCTGTAATGATAATTGCCGTTCCATCTTTGCCGAATAGGGAGGTTTTCCCCTCCTCTAATGTTGCTTGTGGTGCCATCAATTCTGCAATGACCGTCCCGTCATCTTCCACAATGATATTCGGCAAGTCTCCTACATGGGCTCCTTCAGGGTGCATTAAACCATGCTGCTTGTCATCAGGATTGAAGTGATTGCCTGCCGTTTTAAAATCAGGTGCATCGCATAACCCTTTTTCGTGAATATGTACTGCATGCTCTCCAGGAGGAAGTCCCTCTAGATTCAATTCAATCTTCACACCATTCGGATCTTCCGAAACCTTGGCAACTCCTAGAGAGTCACCAGTTGCATTAAATATCTCCACATCTAGTGCCGTTATTTTGCTCTCCATGCACCCTGTTAAAACTAAGCATACCAAAAAAGACAGGAATAACATTTTTGCCCGCATAGAATAGTCGACCTCCCATTACTCGTTTTACCAAAGTTTCCCCGAAAGTGAGGGGGAATATGTTTTTGTACAATAAAAAAAGGGCTCACTTCACCATTATTGGTGAATGAGCCCTTAAACATTTCAATCTTTAATAACTTTTTCCCTTCGCAATTGTTCCTCTAATTCCTTCGCCTTCTGGCTTTCACTTCTGGAAACTTTAATAATATATCGAAAAACAAAAATAGCAGCTATAAAGAAAATGGCAAAGGTAATTCCTGCAGGAATGTACTCAGATTTATCTTCTGGAAAATATAAGAATAGTTGTAACATAAAAAAATTAAGCATCGTTACCACACGACCTTTCAAAGGTTATGAACTTATTCATTATATCAAAAGTTTCTGCATGGAACCAATCTCGGCACACACTTCCTTATTTTACTACGGTCATTTTCTCTATCACGACATCTTCTACTGGCTTGTCTGCTTCTCCAGTCTCCACTGTTGCAATGGCATCAAGCACTTCCATGCCTTCCACCACTTGTCCAAATACGGTATGTCTAAAATCTAATCCAGGTGTCCCGCCATTCTCCTCATACAATTCTATAACTTCTTCAGGATATCCTGCTTTGATCATTGATTCCATTGTTGCCTCATCTACCTCTTTAGCATGAACAATGAAAAATTGACTTCCGTTAGTATTCGCTCCAGAATTCGCCATAGAAAGAGCACCTCTGAAGTGCAGCATCTCACGACTGAACTCGTCTTCAAACGGTTGTCCATAGATACTTTCTCCACCTCTACCTGTACCTTCTGGATCTCCACCTTGAATCATGAAATCTTCTATGACACGGTGAAAGATCAATCCATCATAGTAGCCATTTTCTGCATGTGTAACAAAGTTCTCTACTGCTTTTGGTGCTGCCTCTGGATAAAGGTTTACAACCATTTTCCCTTTTGTTGTTTCTATTTCTACAGTCCGGATTGTCTCACTAGAGTTCGTAAACTGTTGAAACTCACCAATTTCAACTTCCTCGCCGGCTCCTTCATCTTCTGTTTCTTGTCCTGCATTTTCTTCCGTCTGTTGTTCGTTTGTTGCATTATTGCTAGTTGCATTTTCTTCATTTGTACTTGCCCCACAACCTGTTACAATAAGAAGTAGCGCAAGGATCATAATCATCAATTTTTTCACGTGTGTCACACCCCATATTTTATTTGCTTAACAAGATATTACTAAATATAACAAAAAAAATCACTATCTGAATGCGAAAGGGGACTAATGATGGAGAAAATAGAGATCGGCAGCATCGTAACCGGGATTTATAAAACTGGAAAATATATTGGGGAAGTAACAGCTATTCGCCCTATGCATTATTTAGTTAAGGTAAAAGCAGTTTTGAAGCATCCACAGCAAGGGGATTTGCACGCACCTAAAGAAACGGACGTTCCGCTCTTTCATGAGCGTCGGGCTTTGGCCTTTCATGAACAGACCAACATACCTAAAAACATGGTGAAGCCCTATGATGGGGTAGTTCTTGATTACAAAGAATCGTTGAAAATTGCACTAGACTCTGCAACGCAAGCACTCGAGAATGACGAGAGTTTATGGGCAAAAAGAAGCATAGAAAACTTTTCCATTCTAAAAAAGGATTATAAACTTGGATGTTAGAAAATAAAAGCCAAATCTCCTAGTTAAGGGATTTGGCTTTTTATAAGGCGTATTTATTTATTATCTTTGAAAGATCAATTCGGTCTCCAATTGTAGTAGGTTCTGGTTTGGCAAGATAACTTTTGTCCTTTTCAACGAGTCGAAAGATATTATATGTCGTAAGCGCATCATCAAGTGCCCGGTGGTGCTTACCTGTACCTTCCTTTCCGTATTCTTGCACAGCTTTCCATAGCCCTGTTTGATTTTGGTCACCAAAGAATTTCTTGTATTCCATCGAAAGATCCACATGCTTGCACGTCAATGGAAAAGGTACTCCGTGAAAATCACAGTTGTTTCTAAGCACCTTCATATCCATATTCCCCCACGTTACAACTGTTCCTCTCTCTTGTACGTTATAGGAATTCAAAACGTCTATTAACTCTTCAAAACTTGCCCCCTCAAGGACATCCCTTTGACTGATATTTAAGAATGACTTACAACGGTTAGTCAAAGTTGTGAATGCCGTTGGGCGAATATAGTTTGAATATTGGTCCATTATTTTATCTTTTTCCACTGCAACAATTCCTGCTTCAATGATTTCGGGGAAAAAATTTTTTGGATAATTTCTATTTTCAGGCATCGTAAATTCAAAATCAATAAACAAGTGTACCGGTGTTGACTTCATGGTTCCCCTCCCTCTTTAATTTTCAGAATTTTATTACTATATTATATCACGGTGAATAACGTTTTTAGCACGAAATTCACTCATTTTTCCAAAATTAAAGCTTGTTTTGTTGATTTTCCTGAAGAATACGTTATTATTTAGTTATACGAAATATTTAAAATCCGAAATTTATGAAGAGAAGGTGACGATCATCTCCATATCAGGACGAAACTTGTTCATCATGTGGATTGCGAACTTTTTCGTTGCTGCTAGTGCTACTATGATTCTCCCTTTCTTATCCTTATTCATTGAGACGTTCGGGAATTACTCTGATTCCTATGTACAGCGTTGGTCGGGATTTATTTTTGGCATTACCTTTCTCACAGCGTTTTTCGTTTCACCGATTTGGGGAAGAATTGGGGATAAGTACGGTTTTAAGCCGATCTTGTTGTTAACGGGAACAGGAATTGCAACCAGCATCCTGTTGATGAGTGTGGTGGATTCTGTTCATGGACTGTTCATTCTCCGCATGATCATGGGATTGGCAACCGGATTCATCCCGACTTCAATGGCTTTAATCTCCTCTCAAGCACCAAAAGAGATTGCAGGAAAAACACTCGGAACCTTACAGACAGGTACGGTTTCCGGCGGACTCCTCGGCCCATTGATTGGCGGCATGCTTGCGGATTCCTTCGGCTTTGCCTACACGTTTTTCCTTACATCAGCCCTAATTTATTTAGCTGTGATTCTAGTGGCATTCGGCATTAAAGAGAAGAAAAAAAGTTCTGCTAATCAAAAAGAAAAGAAATATTCACGGAAAGAAGTACTGCAATATATCATACAAAAACCTCTATTGCTTAAGATTATGTTCTTATCCATGTTCATCCAGGCGGCTAATTTCAGCATTCAGCCCTTACTTGCACTTTATGTGAATGAATTAACAGGTGGAGTCGCAACAAATATCGCCTTGCTTGCAGGGTTCGCATTCTCTGCCACAGGCTTTGGTAATTTGTTAGCTTCACGAAACTGGGGAAAACTTGGGGATAACATTGGCCATGACAAAGTCATCGTCATTCTTATGCTTGCAAGTTCGATACTCTTTATTCCTCAAGCACTTGCCACATCGCTTTGGCAGCTTGTCCTGTTCCGTTTCTTGTTTGGCATGGTGGTGGGTGGTTTGATTCCATGTATGACAGCATATATCCGTAATGTAGCTCCGTTATCCATGCAGGGAGAAGTGCTCGGCTACAATGTCAGTTTCCGATTCTTGGGGAATGTTATTGGACCTGTAATGGGCGGAATGATTGCTGGCTTTTACGGGATTACTACTGTGTTTTATATCACTAGTTTTATCTTTTTATGCTCAGGAGTGATGTTACTCTATAGCATCCTTCATTCAGAAAGTGCAAAAAAAATAGTAGAATCTTAAATTGCTTGGTTTCACCTCCTCCTTATTTCCTGTATCCTACTAGTAAAAGGACAGGATATGGGAGGTTTTTTTATGGCTAGCATTCCATTGGAAAGGTATCAAAATGAGTTAATCGAAATATTTCGAACAAATGGGAACGAATGCAATAGAGAACCTATGGAAAACTATATGCGCAATCACTTCCCTTTCTTAGGGATAAAGTCGCCTGAGCGAAAAGAGTTATTAAAAAGATTTTTTGTAGAATATGGCAAGCCAGAACGAGGATGGATCAAGCCGCTTGTAACTTTTTTATATACTCAGCCTGAAAGGGAATTCCATTATGCGGCCCTTGCGATGATAGATGTTCATATAAAAAAGCTCGACGCTGAGTGGCTCCCCTTTTTGGAAGAATTGATTAGTACAAATTCATGGTGGGACACGGTGGATCATATTGCACCACATCATGTAGGGGCAATTTTGCTGAGGGAGAAGGCAAGTTTGGAGGATTTTCCAGATAGATGGATTGAGTCCGATAATTTCTGGCTGCAAAGATCTGCTATTCTTTTTCAATTGAAGTACAAAAGTAAGACAGATGCTGAGAAGCTGTTTTCCTATATAGAGGCTACAAAGGGGTCTAGGGAGTTTTTTATTCAGAAGGCGATTGGCTGGGCATTAAGGGAGTATTCCAAGACTGATCCAGCTAAAGTGCTGAGGTTCATTAACTCTACGGAGGATTTGGCGCCTCTTAGCCGACGTGAGGGACTGAAGCATATGGCGAAGAGGGGAATGGAGGTTTAAATACCCCCGCTCCTCTTCTCTTTTTCTTTCTTTACCTTTTCTTTAAAATAGCCATGGTACAACGGGAAATACAAATTAACGCGTCTTCCTCATCGACAATTTTTATATCCCAAACCATCGTCGATTTTCCGCGGTGTAATGGAGTACCGATTGCCTTCACAACCCCATCCTTTTTTCCTTTGAGATGATTTGCATTTATCTCCAACCCGACACAAATTTCGGTTTCCTTGTCGATCAGATTAAAAGTCCCGATACTTGCAATCGTCTCAGCCAAGGCCACTGACGCTCCTCCATGCAACAATCCGAATGGTTGATGGGTGCGTTTATCTACTGGCATAGTGGCTACTGCTCTTTCTTCCGACAGTTCTACAATTTCGATTCCAAGTAAATCTATTAGTGTATTTTCTAGTTCCAATTCTGGTTCCTCCTTTATTTCTGCTTATCTCTTAATAATACTACTGCAAAAAGAAAATACACAGAGAATAATACAAAAATAGGAATAAGTGCCGTCCAATCCAGCATGGATCTCCCCCCTTTTTGCATAAAAAATTGATGTTTTTGTTAAAAACAGACCGCCACCTTCCAAACTGGAAGACGAAACGGTCTGTTGTTTTAATATATATATTCAAGATTAACAGAGGCACTAATGGTAATTTCTTGTGGCTTAATTGGTGTGCTTGCTTTTTCTTGAACAGCCAAAGAGGCATAACGTGGCCCTGTAAATACTGGTTGTGTAACCTCCTCCACCTTGATTGGTACGGGAGAAAGGCAAACTTGTAGAGTTACAGCCATCGCATGTGCCTTTTTCGCCCCATCCACAACTGCCAGCTGTAGGACATGACGGTAGATTTCGTTAAAATTGGAAACTTCAAATGATACACTCTCTGACATATTTGCACCATTTTCAAATGCCACATCCACGATGGTGCCCGCTTTTGTAATATCTCTGACTGCTATGCGGAAAATGTGGCGGACTTCATAGCCAGATAGGACAGAATTACCTGATGGATCTGTTTCATAACGCGGAAAGGAAGTATAAGAGGATGTTTCAATATCTTCTTGAGGAATGCCGGCTGCTATAAGGGCTTGAATTATTCGATTAGCTATCAATCTATTTTCTTCTTGTGCTCGTTGTACATCAGGATTGGTGGTGACCACTCCTAATTGCAGGTACGCAATATCCGATTGGACTTCTTTTTTTGCGGTTCCTTGAACAAGCATTGTTCGTTGCAACATGACCACCATCCCCCATAACCTTTTAATCATAGTCTATGAGGGGACGATCTAACATATACGTTAACGATACTTTTGGAAAATAAAACTGGGGTCGTTTTGCTTTTTGTACCTTTCATAAGCAAAGTACAACACGATAAAAACAGATGCGGCAATCTGCAACTCCAATCTATACACTACGAAAAGCTGTAAATAATTCCAAACAAGCCTCCCCATGAAGAAGAATGTCGTCACCCATAGAATTGCAGATGTATAGGCTGCTATGGCAAACTGATAGTATGGCAGTTTCATAAATCCAGCCAAAAAAGGAACGACATTTCTCACTCCGGGCAGGAAATAGGAAATACATAATGCATAGGCATGATATTTATTCAAAAGTTTTTCCCCCTTTTCAAAGGAAGCTTCCATTTTATCGTGTTTCTCAAGCTTTGAATACACGCCTTTCCCTAAGAACCGTCCTAGAAAGTAACAGGTGGTTAAACTTGCTATCACTCCTAGATAAATTGTGATTAATGCAGGCGATGTCTCCAGGAGTCCCTTTTGTGCGACAATCCCTACTGAGCTTACAAAAACTTCATTAGGCACCGGGATACCGAACATACCTAACCAAAGCCATAAAAATAATCCTATATATCCATATTCCTTTATTATTTCAAAGATAATGGTCAAATCCATGTGACCCCTTCTTTCTGCCCGAAGCAAAGTTTGTTATGCTTCCATACGCCAAACACCATTGTTCAGTGTATAGTATTTATTCCTTTTATATTTTATTAATAAACTATCAAACTCTTCGCCAATTAATGCTAGGGAGGCTTTAACCATGAAAAAGAAGACAGTCATCATTACAGGTGCTTCCGGAGGCTTCGGAAAAACATTTACCAAAGCTTTTCTAGAAGTGGGATATCATGTAGTTGCAACAATCAGGGATGAAGCGAAGAAATCCACCTTATTGGAAGAAGTGACTCCAAAGGATGCGGGTAATCTGACTTTTGCCTTATTGGATGTAACAGATGAAGAATCTGTGAATAATTTCGGTAGCATTGTTCAGGGGCTAGACAGTGTGGATGTGCTCATCAATAATGCTGGTTTTGCTGTTGCTGGTTTTGCTGAAGAGTTGAGAATGGAAGAATATCAGTTTCAGTTGGAAACCAATCTTTTGGGAGTAATGAGGGTAACAAATCATGTGCTTCCGAAGATGCGAAAGAAAGGCAACGGCAGAATCATCAATATTAGCTCCATCAGCGGCTTAATTGGCTTCCCCGGCCTTTCCCCTTATGTTTCCTCTAAATATGCTTTAGAAGGGTACAGTGAGAGTCTCAGACTGGAAGTAAAGAAGTTCGGCATAGACGTGGTGCTTGTGGAACCAGGCTCGTTTCAAACGAATATTTGGTCTTCCGGCACCCATATGTCACCCAAAGCCGGAAACTACAATTCCCCATACCATGAGTTGTTTACAGCGATGAATAACAGACTTCAAAAAGATCGAGAAAAGTATGGGGACCCTGTTGAAGTTGCTAACCTGGTGTTGAAGATAGCCGACATGAAGCAAACTCCCTCACTCCGCTATACCGTCGGAAAGGGTGTAAGGCTCTCTCTACTTGCCAAGCGTCTATTACCTTGGAGAGTATGGGAAAAGATTGTATTAAGCCAATTAAGGAATAAAGACTAAATAGAAGGGTGACAACTCTCCATTCCTTCTTATATTACATATAGTACTGTACCGATGAAAAAATGGAGGGTTCGTCATGTATTTTTATCAAACCCCTTTCCACCGCCCAGTCTATTATCCAAGAAATGTTTATTTTCCTGTGTACATGCATGCAATGCCAAGAGCATTTTTCCGGGTCTACCCAGAGGTCGATCCGACTGTTTTTACTGAATCAGCAGAATCCATGCAACAATTGATGAAAGAGGCCAGCATCATTTTGCAGAAGCTGTCTGATTCCAAAGAGTTCGCATCGGAAGTGATGGCAGCTGCACAGGAAGGTAACAAAGAAAAAGTGTCTCAACTATTACTTTCAACAGGTGTGCATTCTGGTGTGAAAGTGGACTTTAATCCGGATGGCATTAATTTGAATATGACGTCTGAAATAGAAGGAAAAGATTGCTGCCACTTGACCATCTCTTTAAGATGGGGATGACAAAAAGGATTACAGGTTCTCCTGTAATCCTTTTTGTTGTTATGAATTACTCCGTGGCGTCTTCTGTTCCTTCAAGTTGTTCTAGGAAGGCTCGCGCGCCTTTTGCTTCAAGTTTCACTTCTCGGAAGTCGATGTGATGTTTTTTCTTAGAAACACCCTCCATGTTACCTAACAAGAATTTAAGACCTAGCTTTGCATCTTCTGGTTGTTCCTATTCAAATTGATAGTTTTGCGGTTTTGGACCGATCTTCACTATATCCTCAAAAAACCTGTGATAAAATGGTGCTCCATTGTCCACTACCACTTCCATATTTCTAGGGTGATTTGATCTTGTTTCCACTTGAAGTTCATATGTTCTGCCTCCTGAAAGCTCAAGATCATCTTGGAAGAACATGATATCCCAGGGGTTTGTACCTAGGTTTTCTACCGTAACGGTGGCATGTTCGTCCTTCGCTTTTACGCTCGCTTTAGATGAATTGTCATCATGCTCACCTTGCACATGCAAATTCCAGTTTTCGATGCTATTAGTAAGATCGCCATTTTTAAGTGGGAACAGCTTCTCTCTTTCCCCTGCTACTTCCACTTTTACATTATCAAGGACTATATAGTGCTCTTCATCTGTAATTTCGTTACCTGCTACGTTTCCTAGCAAATATTTAAGACCAAGTTGCTTATCCTCGTTAAGTGTTACTTCAAAAGTGTAAGTAGTTGGCTCTGAATTAAGTGAAATCAGCTCTGACAAAGAACGGTTATACGAACTGTCCTCTAATACCACCTCCATATTACGTTCTAAACTGGAAGAAGCATCAAAGGAAACAAGATACGTGTTTCCGCCTTTCATCTGGAGGCCTTCCTGCATGAAGATGACATCCCATGGGTTCCATCCTACATTATTAACGGTTGTTACTGCTTTTCCATCTAACACCTCAAAGCTAGCGTTAGAAGGTCCATCATAAACCCCTTGGACATGGTTATTCCAATGTTCAAGACCGAAGTTGAACTTCCCATTTTTTAACGGGAAAATCTCTTCAAAGGATAAAACATCTGCACGCAGTTTCTTTGCAAACATTGATACATTATCTAATGTTATGGACCCTGCACTTCCACCTAATAAAAATACTAACTTGGCATCGGAATCATCTACAGCATCTGGTTGAAAAGTAAACGATTTGTTTTCTCTTGTTGCGGATAGGGAAACCGTCTTCCAGCCGGAATAATTTTCACTTCCATCTTTACTTACAACAGCAACCTGTATGTCTCTTCCTTCTACGGCACTAGCATCCAAGGAAAGTGTGTATTCATTGTTGCTCTTTATGGAAATACCTTTTTGAACAAGTTGAACAGAATCTGGTGCTCCGTCTTCTTTTACATCCACCTTTAATGCTCTTGTATCTTCTTCAACATATGCTTGTACATCTGCTCCATTTAAGATAAGATTCCAATATGTCATTCGATCCATTCTACCCTGGTCAAAGGTCCCATTATAAATATGGTTGCCATTACGTAGCGGTGGCTTCGCTGCGTCTTCATTGTATGGATCGATGGCATCTATTTCCTCCACTTTTACATTTCCAATCCAAACAGAATTTATATTTAAGCCCATATTGAATTCTAGGCGAGCTTTCGCATCTGATTCCGCTTGCATTTGGTACGTAAATTCATAGCTTTGTAGATCAGGTGTTAACGCTACCTCATAATTTGGAGAATAGAGTGACCAACCCCGAGCTTCTCCGCCGCTAACCTTAAGATTCATTTTTCTATTAGAAGCAGCTTTCGCATCAAAGCTAATTTTGTATGTTCTCCCTACTCCCGCAGGTACGTTCTGAATCAACTGAATGGAATGCGGCTGTGAACCGGCTTGACTGATATCAATCTTTGCAAATCCATCTTCTACTGAAGCGCTTCCATTTCCACCAAACTGATTTAAATGAACAAAGTTCCATTCATCATCACTGAATGTTTCCGTTCCATCCTTAATTTCTGTAAATCCATTTTCAAAAGCATTGTCATAGATATAGTTACCATTCACAGGTTCCTTGGATCCTACCGGCAACTCTTCTTTTTCAAAAACAGGCTCTACAGGCACACGATATTGCTCTTCGTCCAATTTATAAACCTTTACATAATCCACTTCCATCCGTCCCGGGAATTCGGTGGAATCATCTGGCCCTCCACCATACCAGCCTCCGATTGCCAGGTTAAGAATGAGATAAAACTCCTGATCAAAAGGTGCGGGATAGGAATATTTCGTTCCATTTTCTCCATTTAGACTTGTCCAGTTATTAAGCGTTTGAAAAAGTTCTCCATTAACATACCATCTAATTTCTCCAGGTTCCCATTCTACAGAATAGACATTGTATCTTGTGATGTCTGCACCTTCTCCAAAATGGTAATCTTTTGCGGTATAAGTATTATTCGGCCATTGGCTGCCATAATGGATGGCACCGCCTACTGTGTGCACGTCTCCACCAGCTGCCTCCATGATGTCAATTTCACCAGATGCCGCCCAGCCTCCGTACTTGTCTTCTTCTGGCATCATCCAGAAAGCAGGCCAATAGCCTTGTCCGGCTGGTAGTTTGATCTTTGCTTCAAACTTTCCATACTTCTGGTTGAACTTCCCCTTTGTATGGATTTTGCCGGAGGTATAGTCGTATGTTCCATGCTCATCCGAAGCAGTTTCACTTTTTCCAGTTAGAACAAGATTTCCCCCCTCGACTGACACATTATCTTCTTTATAATATTGAAGCTCTTCATTTCCCCAACCCGATACATAAGTGCCATCTGGCTGGACAAATCCGTTACCTGTGTCATATGACCATTTAGATTGATCTAATTCTGATCCTTCAAAATTATCTTCCCATACCAGCTGCCAATCTTTTTCTCCATCTGTCATTGTTTGACTGTTCTCTCCTTTCCCTACAGCATCATTGGAATAGACGTGAGAGTACCCCGTTGTCAGTAAGCATGCTGCCAACATGACCGTGAATCCTTTTTTAAACACATTTCTTCCTCCTTCACCCTTTTGTGTTTTCCTTTCTTAAAGTTAGCCCATCACCTCCTTAAAGTAATTAGTTGAATACAACAGTAGTAATAGATCTTGCAGGAATGGCCAGTTCCATTACATTCCCTTCAAGCTCAATAGAAGTCTCTTTAGCCGCTTCTGTTTCATTTAAAAGAACGACTGCAATGCTTTCATCTTCATTTCTGAATGCCACAAGTGATATGTCTGAAAGCTCCGTTTCATGCGCAATTCTCTTCGCACCAGGCTTGATGAACTTACTAAAGTGTCCAATATAATAGTAAGAACTGTTAAAATGGACTTCATCTTTTTCTGTGTCCGCTATGATTGGTGCATCGCAGTAATTGCCAACATGGTTCGGTCCACCTTGCATATCAAGAACAAGATTCCAATCAATAAATCCTTCTAGCCAGTTGTTCATATCTCCTATGATGTTTCTTGCATAACGCTCCCCCGTATGCCATGCACCAAGCTTTACGCCACCTTCAATACAACCCTCTGTAAACAATAAATGTTTGTCTGGAAAAGCTTCATGTACTTTGGAAAGATTCTCAAATTCCTCTGAAACATACCAGTGGTTTCCTGTTCCCCAAACATATTTCGCCGCCTCAGGATCTGATAATACAGTTGTAGCTCTTTTGACAATTACATCTCGATTGTGGTCCCAGATGATGATCTTTTTATCTCCAAGACCGTTCTTTTCCATCATCGGACCTAAGAAGTTTTTCACAAAATCTCGTTCTTCCTCTGCTGTATAAATACAAGAATCCCACACTTGAATTGCCTCCGGCTCGTTTTGCACCGAAATTCCCCAAATCGGAACACCTTCCGCTTCCATTGCGTGAATATACTTCACATAATACTTGGCCCATGCTTCTCTGTACTTTTCTATTAACTTGCCACCATGATTCATTTCACCATTGGTTTTCATCCATGCTGGCGGACTCCAAGGGGATGCTAGAATAGTCAACGTTTCAGCCGCTTCTAACTCTGCTGCTTTAATAAATGGAAGAACATATTTTTGCTCTCGTTCAATGTTGAAGGAATCCAGGTTCACATCTCCCTCTTCCACGTATGTATAGTTACCCAAAGCAAAATCACTGCTGTGGATTGCAGTCCGACCAAGGTTATATCCTAGTCCTGTTTCTTTATTAAAATAGGCGTTAATAATGGCTTTTTTATTGGCTTCAGATAATTGCGACCAATTAAAAGCAGCCGCTTCCGTAAATGCCCCGCCGAAACCTAGCCACTCTTGATGCTGTTTTTCAGGAATAAGCTTCACCGATGAGTCGTTATTGTCTTCTTTGTGCTTCCAAGCAACCTCATTTACTTCATTCCAAGGTCTTTCTCCATCTTTCTTCGTTTGAATCACCGTAATTTTCTTCATAAAATGACCTCCTATTGTTGAGTTCGTGCCAAAATTGGGCAAGTTGATGCCGAAATCGCATGAGTTCGTGCCAAAACGCACCAAGTTCATGCCAAAATCCCCCGAGTTCGTGCCAAAACCAATTCCCTTTCAAAAAAAACCACTCAATCCTGAGTGGTTATATACTTCTTGAACTAATAATCTCCTGGTATCTCTTCGCACTATCTTTCAAAATTCTTTCCTGCGTTTCAAAATCCACATATACCATGCCGAAACGCTTGTCATAACCAAACGCCCATTCAAAATTATCAAATAAAGACCATAAGAAATACCCTGCGATATTCATGCCTTCTTCATTCAGCTCAGCAACAGCTGTAATATGCTTCTCAACGTAGTCTTTACGCTCATGGTCATGTACACAACCGTCTACGACTACATCGTCATAAGCAGCACCATTTTCCGTGATGTAAATTGGTAGATCCGTATAGTTCTCTCGAAGCCCTCTAATCAATTCCTTGAACTCCTGTGGAGAGATATCCCAGCCCATTCCAGTTTTCGGGTAATCCGAGTATGCACCTTTATTTAGCATTGGTGAACTTGGATCAAACTCCACCAATGACCTTGCATAATAGTTAATTCCAAAGAAATCACATGGAGTTGAAATCGATTCCAAATCTCCTTCTTGAATGAAATCAAAGTTATGAATCAACTTAGAAAACAGGTTGATCATATCCATTGGATAAGCACCTTTGAAAATTGGATCAAGGAACCAACGGTTAGCATAGCCGTCAGAATTGTTTCTCGCAATCTGGTCATTGATTGAATCTGTTGGAGCATAAGACGGTGCAAGGTTAAGTGTTATTCCAATCGGTGTAGAAGATCCGAATTTACCTTTTAACAATTTAACCGCTTCACCATGAGAAAGTAGAATATGATGTGCTGCTTTTACTCCTTCTTCAAGGTTTGTATGCCCAGGAGCGTGATGTCCAAGATGATAACTCAAGAAACTTGCACACCATGGCTCATTGTGTGTAATCCAAGAGTAAACTAAGTCATCTAACTCTTCATAACACTTCTCTGCAAATTCTAAGAACCATGAAACAGATTCGCGGTTCACCCATCCGCCTTGCTCATGCACCCACATTGGAAGGTCCCAGTGGTATAACGTAACCATTGGCTTGATACCAGCTTCCAATAAGCCGTTAATTAACTTTTTATAAAAGTCCATACCTTGTTGGTTATAGACACCTTGTTGTGGGAAAATTCTCGGCCAAGCGATAGATAGACGATATGAATCCACCCCAAGACTTTTGATAATGTTGATGTCTTCTTCATAACGGTGGTAGTGGTCACAAGCAACATCTCCTGTGTCTCCATTCCACACCTTACCTGGTGTTCTTGAAAAAGTATCCCAAATGGATGGAGTACGACCTCCTTCATCGTGTGCTCCTTCTATTTGGTAGGAGGATGTTGCTGTTCCAAAAATAAAATCCTTTGAAAAATTTAACATGCCGTTCACCTCTTCTATTAATCTAGTTGCTTTTTATTTATTCTTTTACTCCACCTGCGGAAATACTGCTAATGATATATTTGGATAGGAACAAGAAGATAATCATGATTGGTACAACAGATATCGCGATTCCTAAATACATAGAACCTAGATTCTCTGCTACCTTTGATCCTCTCAAGAAGCCCATCATGACCGGTAACGTGTACTTTTCCGGACTGAATAAAACTACTAATGGAACAATGTAGTTGTTCCAAGATCCGATGAAGGTAAAGATACCCATTGTAGCTACTGCCGGCATCATGATAGGTAAACCTATCGTATGGAAAATTCTTATTTCACTTGCTCCATCCATTCTGGCAGCTTCCAATAATGTTGGATGCAGGGTGGAGACAAGAAATTGTCGTAGGAAGAAAACAACGAATGGACTTGCTATAGCCGGAATGATTAATGGGATATAACTGTCCAATGTACCTAATGTCTTATTTAAGTCATAGAATCCAATTAGACCTAGTTGGCCAGGGACCATCATCAAAATTAATACAGAAACGAATAGAAAATTTTTACCTTTAAAGTTATAAATCGCAAACCCATAAGCCGTCAGTGCGGAAAAGTATGAGCTTAATACAGTTACACAAATTGCAATAAATACACTGTTACCGAATCCTTGCCAAATATTGACGAAACTTATCAATCTTTCATAGTTTTCCATGATTGCGCTACCTGGTAAAAGGGTGAACCCTTTTTGCAGAATTTCTGAATTGGATCTCGTAGCGTTGATAATCATCATATAAAATGGGATAAAGCTAATAATCGCAAGCAATATTAAAAGCCCGTAGAGGATGCTCTTTACAAAAGTACTTTTATTCACACTAACTCACTCCTAATCCATGCTTTTGCGGTACATAGCTTTAAATGTTGCAAACGAGAAGATTAACGTAATCAAGAATAATCCGTATGCGACCGCTGCGGCGTATCCATAGTTGTTAAATTTAAATGCCTGGTTGTACATATATAAAACCATTGTGTTTAGGGATCCTTGCGGTGCACCCATACCGTCTGTTAATAACATCGGCAATTCGAAAATCTGCAAGCCGCCAATTAGAGAAGTGATCATGATATATAACATAATTGGTTTTAACAATGGCAATGTAATGTGGAACAATGTTTTCCAACGGTTTGCTCCGTCAATAAGTGCCGCTTCATAGTAATCCTTTGAAATACCTGAAATACCTGCCATTAATACGATAAATGTATGACCAAACCACATCCATGCCCCTATTAGAGCAACAGACCATTTTGCTGTAGTAGGATCATTAAGCCAGTTGATTGGCTGAGAGATAATTCCTAAATCCATTAATAAATGATTCAATGTTCCATGATGCCAGCCTAGTAAAATACCAAACAATAAAGCCACCGATGCGATAGTAATCAAGTTTGGAAGATAAAGTACAGCACGGAAGAAACCAAGTCCTCTCATTTTCAAGCGGATATCAGAGAACAAAATCGCAAGCCCCAATGCTATAAGCATTTGGAAAAAGAAGTTAACTCCCCAAATGTACCAAGTGTTAAAGAATGCTTGTAAAAAGTAGCTGTCAGTAAGTAGTCTTGTATAGTTAGCCAATCCAATAACTTCAGGCACTCCCATACCGGAGTAGTTTGTAAAACTATAATAGAAGGTTAGTACTATTGGATAGATGCTAAATATTCCAAAGACGATGAAAAATGGTAGGATGAACAGATAGCCATAATGGTCTTTTTTCTTCAAATCAATCGCCTTCTTTCTTATAACTCTGTTAATAAAAGAGATGATATGTTATATAAATAACCTAGCTGTGGATTGGAGCACATAGCGCAGACTCCTGCGGGAGATAGCGGTAGGTTGAGGCCCCTGAAGCGTTCTGAGGAGGCTCAAGCACACGCCCTCTGGATAAGCGAAGCCAAGTGCGTAAATCCATAGCGGCAGTTAACAGAGCTTACTCTTTAAATGATGGGTGGGAGCCAAGTTTCAGCTCCCACCACATCCCTTGTTGCATTATTCAGGTGTCTTAATATCCGGGTATGCATTTTTCACTAAACGATAGAATTCTTCAATTGCTTCTTCTTTCGTTTTCGTGCCTTCTACATACTCTCCAACCATTGATCCAAAGAATCCATCGATTTGTTGGTCATATTTCGTTACAGTACCTGGGTTAATATTTGCAGCTTCTTCTAAGAAGAACGTATAGTTATTTTGTCCGCCTAAGAATGGCTCTTGGAAATCACCTTTGATTTTTTCTGTAACCGGTAAGTAGGAAAGAACATCTCCTGTTTCTTTTGCCCAATCAGTTAAGAACTCTTCGTCATGTGTCATCATTTGAACGAATTTCCATGCAAGATCTTTATTTTCAGAACCTTTATAGATTCCTAACCAGGTTCCGCCCCAGAAGTATGGGTTCGGACCGTTTGTTACTGCCCAGTCCCCAACAGTATCTTCTGTGTTTGTTTTTAGAACACTGTGAAGACCCCAAGTTGGTAATGCATAAGCGAACACTTCTGTTTGATCAGAACTTTCTTCTTTCACTTCTTCCCAACCTGCATTGTAGTTGATTGGCTCATCCATTGCTGCAAACCATGCAGGAGACCATTCTGGTGCAAATGCTGTTAAATCTTTATCGCGTAATTCTTTCGCATAATCGAAGTAATTGATTCTTCCTTCTGTGAGAACAAGCTCGTTGTTTTCATTTACCCAAGGTTGTGGATCTTGACCTTGTGCAAACCAACGAACAGCTCCTTCATCAGGGAATAGACGGTAACCAGCGGATTTTAACTCTTCTCCAACTTCAAACAAACCGTCCATTGTGCTCATTCTTTCGCCAATCTCAGTAGGATCATCAGTACCTAGTACTTCTTTAGCGATACTTCTTCTATAGAAGATTCCACCTGGAGTTGTTTGCCAAGATACAGCTTTGATTTTACCTTCTGAATCTTTTCCTAGATCAAATACATAAGGGATATAGTCATCTTCCCACTCTTGTACATTGTAAGGCTCTTGAGAAAGATCTTCCCAATAATCTTGTTCTACCCAGTCTTTAATGAATGCAAGTTCTCCTGTAAATACGTCAGGAGCGCCTTGACCGCTTTCCAATACTGGACGTAAACGCGTAGGATAATCTTCAATTGGAATAATGGTTAAATCAACCGTTACTCCGTTTTCTTCTTTAAATACATTGATTGGTTCTTGTAGTTCATCCGTGAAGGACCATACAGTTAAATCTGCCTTCTTAGAAGAAGACGAGTTACTGCAAGCAGCCAATAAACTTAGTGTCATTACTGCAGTAATAAGAATTAAAAGCTTCTTTTTCACAAAAATACCCCCTGTTTTGTTGTAAAGATTTACTAAAGCGCTTTCGATTTTTCGAAAATTTTACTAAAGCGCTTTCGTAATATGGATAAAAAGAAGACTTGTTTAGTCCCCTCTTCACTCATCTGTTTCCAATGCCTTACATGATTCCCTGATAATAAGTTCTACTGGGATCGTAACGGCTTTGTTGAGCTTTGTTTTGTCATTGATCTGATCTAGTAACAGATCGGCTGCTGTGGAACCAAGTTGATCCATATTCTGTTTGACTGTGGTTAATGGCGGTGCTATATGTTGGGCAATATCAATATCATCATAACCGATGACCGAAATATCATCCGGTACAGACAACCCTTTTTCCCTGATTGCTTTAATTGCACCAAATGCCATATTATCTCCTGCAGCATATACTGCCGTAGGAGGATCATCTAGTGATAGCAATTCTTGCATCGCTAGCTCTCCACTTTCCATTGAGAAAAATCCACCATTCACAATGTAAGATTTGGGAATATCCAAGTTATGCTTTTTAAGCGCTTTAATAAAACCCTTTAATCTTTCCGTACCTGCGTATGTTTCCTGGTGTCCGTAAATATGTGCAATCTTCCTGTGCCCAAGTGAGTATAGGTAATCAACAGCCAGTACACTTCCATAACTATTATCACTATAAACAACACTTGATTTGGAGCTGTGCATATCAATGATTACGGTAGGTAAAGGAGACTCCATTAATTTTTTCACTTCTGGATCATCGGATATGGAGCAAACAACCACTACGCCATCCACTCCTCTATGTCTGAAATGGTCTAGGTAGCTTTTTTTCTCATTGATGATGTTTCTTGAAACAAAAAGCATGTCATAACCAAACTGCTCTGCTCTTTGCTTAAAACTTTCAATCACGGCATTGAAAAAGGGATGTTTAATACCAACACCTAAGTTTTCCATGAAAACCACACCTATTGTCCAAGATTTCTTGGTCATCAAGGAGCGAGCATGGGAATTGGGGTAGTACCCCATTTCTTCTACAGCTTCTAGTATTTTCTTTTTGGTTTTATCACTTACATCTGTATAATTGTTTAATACTTTTGATACAGTTGTAATGGAAAAACCAGTCTTTTTCGCAATATCATAAATTGTTGTCATTGTTTTCCCTCTCTCGAACCGAAAGCGCTTTCGAAAGTAATTATAAAATATAATGAAAACGTCGTCAATAACTTTTCCATAGAAAATTCAGAAAGATGACCGTAATGTTACTGGTAAATCTCCCCTTCTCCAATTTTCCTCCTCCACTTTAAACCTTTTCCCATCTATTTCGTTATAATTAGTGAAGAATTCAATAATGAATGTAGTTACACTGGATCGTAAATCTCAAGAAGTTAAACAAACTAGTTCATGCCGTCATACAGAAAGAAGGATTCACCATGATTGAAATTCGCAATCTATCAAAAACATATAAGCAACAAAAAGTCCTATCTTCCATCAACCTGCGAATCTCTAAAGGAATATTCGGTCTATTAGGTCCCAATGGCGCAGGAAAATCAACACTGATGCGAATAATGGCCACCTTAATGAAACCATCTGCAGGAGACATTCACATTGACTCCATTTCTATCCTTTCGCATCCAGAAAAGGTTAGAAGAATGATTGGATACCTGCCTCAGCACTTCCATGTATATCCCCAAATGTCACCAATGGAGATATTAGATTATGTAGGGGTGATGAAAGGTGTTACGAACAAGAAAGAGCGCAGGGAACAGGTTGAGCACTGGTTACACGAGGTAAACTTAACATCCAGAGCCAATGAAAAAATCAAAACATTTTCCCATGGGATGAAGCAGCGTGTCGGCATTGCCCAAGCGTTTATGGGAAACCCGAAACTAGTTATTTTAGATGAACCCACTGTCGGTCTAGATCCAGAAGAAAGGCTGCGCTTTCGTAATCTCTTATCTAAAGAAGGGCTAAACAAAAGCATCCTTCTCTCTACCCATGTTGTAACAGATATTGAAAGCAGTTGTTATGAAATAGCGGTAATGCAAAGAGGCGAACTGTTATTGGATGCTACAGTTGAAGAGTTGAAAGAGTTAGCTTGTGGAAAAGTGTGGGAGGGGATTGTTCCATCAGGATATTTAGAAAACTTGGCAGAAGATACCGTCCTAAGCACCGAACATCGTGGCAGCTCTGTGTATGCACGAGTTCTGGCAGATGAAAAGCCGTTTTACGGAGCAAAGATGCAAGAGCCTAGTTTAGAGGATGGTTATCTCGCCTTGTTAGGAGGAACATCCTCATGAGATTCTTAAAACAATTACAACTAGAGAACCGTTTTCTTCTAAAGAATTGGTTCTTCCTGTTAGCACCACTTGTGTATGGAATAAGTATGTCGTTATGGATGATTAATCGAAATGAAGCGACTACAAATGTTTTGGGGCAATACGCGTCCGGTTTTTACCAAGCTAATAATGAATTCCTTGCAATTGGGCATACCCTTTCACTTGGAGTACTATTTTTAGCAAGTGTCCTTTCCATTAGGAGAGAGAAACAGACGGTGTTACTAGATTGGACGAATTCCTTGCCGAATTCCTTTTTGTCCATTATCCTAGCAAAATTTTTATCGCTTGTTATTTATAGCGGTTTGTTTACTATATTTTATTTCTTGGTTTTTTTGTGGCAAGGTCACTCCTTTGGCAAGGATTTCTCCTATTTACTGGACCATGGGGTTATTTTCTCTATCCAAAGTCAACTTTCTTACACTGTCACCATCTCTTTAGGAATGGTATTGGCTGTTCTAATAAACAACAGGATTGTATATATCATCGTATTTTGCGCATGGATGTTTGGCACATTTTTTATGGAAGGCTATATTATTCAACGCTATCAATTATATTTTTTAAAGACGTTTCATCTTAACCAGTTTTTCATGGATATTTCTCATTCTGATGATTGGGGCTACCGGTTATCTAGGAAAGAAACCTTGTATTCGCAGTTTTTTGTCTTGTTTTTCAGTCTATTTTTATTGGCAATTACGATTATGAAGTCATCCACGAATCGAATTTCTTCTTTTGAAAAGAGAAAATGGACGTTCTTTGGACTCGTAACTGTCCTTACCGTTGCTTCATTTTTGCCCTACGGTTCATTATGGACGGAACGTATAGGTCATTATAATCAGTTGAAAGCCGGTGCTGTTGACCAACTTGAACCTGAGAACGGAAGTTTACGGGACACAGTTGGTGATTTTTACAACGTTAATAGCTATTCTATAACAATAGAACATGTAGGAAATGATAAGTTTCATGTACGAGCAGAGTTGACTATACCAAGCGCGGAATTAAATTCTCCACTGAACTTTAGTCTGTATCCTTCTTTTGAAGTGGACACCGTATCTTGGAACGGGGTGAAAGCCGATTTTAAAAAGGATCATCATCTCATCACAGTTCAGGACCTAGGACAACAGGAAATGAACTGGTTGGAAGTAGAGTATAGCGGAAGTCTTAATGAATGGGGACATGTTTACGGAAAAGAAAGAAATTTTGCTTTCTTGAAAAGAGAGGATATGTACCTCCCTTCTTATATAGGTTGGTACCCTCTTCCAGGTGAGTATCCTATTTATACTTTCTTTAATATGGATACGGAAAACTATATCCATACAATTCAGTATAATCGCCATCTAGAACTCAACCAAGAACTTCCCACTTCCGATTTTAAAGTGGAATTGATTAACTTTGACTCTCATGTTTTTAGTACTGGTCATTCTAGCAAAGCAACAACAGATGGGGTGCAGGTATTTACTAGTGAAAATGCGAAAGGTATCACACTCTTCTCAAATAAAGGACTTATTGAAAATACGGAAGATCTCCCTATATCTATCATTGCTCATGAGGAAAACAACCAATTATTACAACAAAAACTTGCAGACATGAAAGAAATTGAAGATTATTTCCAGAGGTGGCTTGGTGAAGAATTCCAACAAGACATGAAATTAATTTACATTCCATCCCTTGATTTTGTAGGTGCGGAATACTATAACACCAATCTTTTTGATGAAGCCCTCTTCTTTGATGATAGCATCCAGACATACGTACAGGTTGATGATGGGAAAGTCATAAATAATACAATGACAGATTTGAAATCAAGGTTATTGACGTTTTTGCTGTTCAAACACAAATCTCTAAACGATTACTACTACGAAGTCCCTGCGGACTCTGTGTTAAAGGGGCTCGTTGAAACATACCTGCTTGTTTTTTATAAAGATTATTATGACTTCAAATGGAATGATTTCGAGCAATTTAACGGCACAGAATTCTATTTTCTTTCCACTGTCTCTCATATTAACTGGATGACCTCATCCCCTGATATGACTACCCTAGAAAAGTTTAATGAACTGATGGATGCATACAAGCTTCAATATAATGAACTAGTCGTATTGATGGTGGCAAAGGAATGGGAGAAAGGAAATAAAGAAGAAGTAAAAGGGTTACTTAAAGATATTTTTCGAGACATAAAGAACAATAACAAAGATTCCTTCACCTATGAAGAATGGATGACCTATTGGAATCGTACGTTTGAAAGCGGGGGAATGCGGTGATAAGCGATGAAAGGCTTCTTGAACAGATGGCTGAGGGTGACCAGGCGGCATTTGAAGCATTTGTTCACAGATACCATGTACCTATACATCAATATACAGAAAGGTTGTTGAAGGACTCTAAAAAAGCAGAGGATGTTGTCCAAGAAACATTCATCCGCCTTCTGAAACAACTACAAACCAAACAAATACCGACATATCCTAAGGCCTGGCTATACCGCGTGGCTTCTAACATCTGCAAGGATTATTGGCGTAGTGCTCAATATCGTTCAGAAGATACGGCAAAAGAGGAACTGCCGGTTACAGTGGATCAACAGGCATCGGTTGTTGAAATTTATGAACGCCAAGAAACGAGAAAAGAAATGTTAACTTCCTTGAAAAGTTTGTCTGAGTCACAACAGCAAATTGTGACATTACGATTTTATCAAGACATGAAATTAAAAGAAATTGCAGAAATTCTGGGTCTACCACTCGGAACGGTTAAATCCAATTTGTTTCATGCTTTAAAGAAACTTAAAGGGGTATTATCAAAAGAAGCGGAAAAGGAGGCGGAGAAAAATGAAGGAACAACACAACCAGGACCAAGAGCTGTATCAACTAGAAGATGAGATGAAAGAAATGTTTTCTTCATATGTCGTCAAGTCGCCATCCAGTCAGGATACAAAAGCATTGCTGGCAGCCCTGCAACCTACATTTAATGAAATTGGTATTTCACCCGTAGAAGAGTTTACTCAAGAAGCTATACAACCGCCAAGCTTTCTTTCTCAGTTAAAAGCACAAATCTCCTTTTATCAATGGCACTTCTGGGTGATGAGCACTCTCATTTTTGTCATGTTGACGTTATTCTCATCCAACGTTTATGTTACAGAAGCAACACAATTTTATCAGTTTGCAATTCCATTATCGATGTTAGTCGGTGTGTTTTATACGTACCAAACATGGAATAAACAAATGCGGACCATTGAGAGCATTACACCTTTTCCACCTGCCTTGTTATTGCTAACTCGGATGGTCATCATTCTAGCCATGAATATTATTTTGGGGATCTTGGGCTCTTTTTACCTTAGCTTTAAGGTTCAACATTTTCAACTGCTCCCCTTTTTGTTAGATTGGATTGGCCCTGCCATGCTAATTTATGGGATGATTGCCTATGTGATGATGCGAAAAGGAGTAAAGTTCGGTCTAGCCTTTGGGATAGCAGCATGGATAGCTCTTATGGTTGCAGGTGCACTTTATCAAGCACAAGGTTATGCATACATTCCGTTTTCACACAGCCAAGTAGCAGGCATTCAAAGCCTCTTTGTCACTCTTGGTCTATTTCTTCTATTCTTGGCTTATAAAAAAAGCTTGAAACTGCAAACGATGTTTCGTTAATTGAGGCGATATTAAATGATAAGGTTAGACAATATATACTGGAAATACAAACACTTTTCTTTAGAAATAGATGATTTGACACTGCAAACTGGAATAACAATTTTAGTGGGTAATAATGGGTCTGGAAAATCCACTCTTCTGCATCTCCTGGCAACCGCTACACGGGCGCCCCGGGGGACCATTCATTACCATGATGACACAATGGACTCAGCACTTGCTTTAGTCAGAAGTAGAATTGGTTTTGTGCCGACAGGAGTTGAACTATATCCGGATTTCACTCCACTAAAATTATTAATGTATATGGCACAGCTTAAAGGCCTCGGAAAAGACTTTTCCATGCGCCAAATTGACGAATTGCTGAAAGTTTTTCATTTGGAGGATGTTAAAAAAAAGAAAGTAAAAAAACTTTCCCAAGGAATGCAACAGCGTTTAGCATTGGCACAGGCATTTCTAGGAAAACCTAAATACATTTTTCTGGATGAGCCTCTTAACTTCCTAGATATTCATGAGCGAAAAAGTTTATTAAACTATGTAGCAAAACTTGCCCCACATTGCGTCATTCTTGTTGCTACCCATGAATTGAATGAGTGGGAACCAGTCTGTAACAGAGTTCTATGGATGTATCAAGGAAAAGTCGTCTATTCAGGTAGCAAACTAA
Organism: Bacillus sp. RO2; assembly: GCF_012911845.1. Lineage (GTDB taxonomy): Bacteria > Bacillota > Bacilli > Bacillales > Bacillaceae_I > Sutcliffiella_A. The sequence goes on from NZ_JAAXCU010000009.1 coordinate 25,354, forward strand.
TGTGGAAGCATCAACTCCCCTTAAAAGTTTGGACCGGTGAAATGCAGGATAGCTTATACGAGCACTTCTCAACCCAACACCTTATCGTTTATGCAGGGCGTGTTAAAGATAAACTGACAGTCAGGTGTGCAAGTACAAAAAAACCTGTACTTGGTTTTATAGAAGCACAACCTACCATGGAAGATGCTTTCTTTATTAGAAAATATACAAAAGAAGCTAAAGATAGATAGCTTCTTTTTTCTTTCCATGCAGTTCTCTATCACTGTTACACAAGTTTCACATATTCCCAATATCTTTGTAATAGGGTGGTATTGTATAATAATATTGGGGGACTATTTTCTTTGTGAAACCAGCCTTTTTTAAAGGAGTATTAGAGAATGATAAATTTTTTCAAAAAACTTGATTGGTTACTGTTAACAGCAATCGTGTTGTTATGTATATACGGTTTAATCATGATCTACAGTGCCGGGATGTTGCTAGGCTATGAACTTCATGAGGACTACGCTTATTTCTTTAATCGCCAGAAAACATGGCTGTATTTAGGAATACCTGTTTTCATTGCTGCTATCATCACTCCTTACAAACTATATGACAGGTTGACTCCCATACTGGTGGGAGGAACTTTACTTGCTTTATTACTTGTACTTGTTCCGTTTATTGGAAATGAAGTGAACGGGGCACGGAGTTGGTTTCAATTAGGTAGTATTAGCGTGCAACCTTCTGAAATTGCCAAACTAGTTATGATTATTTATTTTGCGAGGGTTTATGCAAGAAAACAGCCATACATCCATCAATTTGGTAAAGGCGTTGCCCCTCCATTAGCAGTAGTAGTATTAGTATTTTTCCTGATTATCCTTCAACCTGATGTAGGTACGGGCTCAATGATTATCATCGCATGCGGGGCTATACTAATATGTTCAGGGGCTAGGCTAAAACATATCCTTTTACTTGGCTCTGTAGCAGCCTTGGCAATCTTCATTCTTGCAAAAACCGCTAGTTACCGCTGGGCAAGGATTACTTCTTTCATTGATCCTTTCGGAGATGCATCAGATACAGGATTCCAACTGGTAGAATCGTTTATCGCGATTGGCAATGGCGGACTATTAGGAAGAGGATTGGCGCAGGGGGTACATAAACTGGGCTATCTTCCAGAAGCTCATACAGATTTTATCCTCGCAGTTATTTCGGAGGAGCTTGGGATTTTTGGAATATTGACATTGTTTTTACTGTATGGAATCGTACTAGTAAGAGGTGTTCGAGTTGGGGTTTCCCTAAAGGATCCCTTTGGAAAGTTATTGGCATTCGGAATCACCTTCCAAATCAGCAGTCAGGTGTTCTTTAATGCTGGGGCAGTAAGCGGATTATTGCCAATCACAGGTATCACACTTCCTTTCATCAGTTATGGAGGGTCTTCCCTGCTTATCACCATTTTTGCAGCAGGCATTCTAGTTCACCTATCGAAACATGCCACCATCGCAAGAGAAGCTAGAGAGGAGACAGAAACTACATGGGGACAGAAAATAACAAGCTAGAGTATAGTCGGGTAGATTATACTTTGTTATTTCTGCTGTTTTTGCTATTCATTATCAGTTTAGTAGCTGTTTATAGTGCATCGGGTCAATACTTCGTCAATGACCCGTATTATTTCGTAAAACGGCAGATTATTTGGTACATACTCGGGGTAGGAATTATGTTTTCCATTATGTTCTTTGACTACGAACTATTGGAAAATCTAGCCTTACCCTTTTATTTTTTAGGAATCAGTCTTTTGATCGCTGTTCATTTATTCGGGACAGTTAGAAATGGATCCCAACGGTGGATCAACCTTGGGGGATTCTTGTTACAACCTTCTGAGTTCATGAAAATTTTCCTCCTAATTGTGCTTGCAGGAGTAATCTACAAATGGGCTAAAGAAAAACATGAATTAGATAATAAGACCCCTCTTAGTGTTGTCATTAAGATTATGGTCTATTCTCTTCCTCCCTTTGGCTTAATTCTCCTACAGCCCGATTTAGGAACGGCACTTGTTATTGCTGCCATCATGGTAACCATGATATTTATCAGCGGTACTTCCTGGAGGATACTTACCTTACTAGCAGGAACCATTATTGCTGGATTGACGACACTTGTTTATTTGCATAACAATCACATAGAGTTGTTCTCAAAGTTTATCAAGCCTCACCAACTTGAGCGTATATATGGATGGTTAAGTCGAGAAGAATACTCCTCTTCCTATGGTTTTCAGCTAACGGAAGCTTTGAAAGGAATAGGTTCTGGTCAAGTATCAGGAAGGGGCTTATTAGAAGGAGTTCAGTCTCAGAGTGGACGGATACCGGAGGTTCAGACAGACTTTATATTCGCCCTTATTGGAGAAGAATTTGGATTTATCGGCGCAACTCTTGTAATCTCTATTTACTTCATTTTGATTTATCGCTTAATTATTATTGCTATAAGCTGCGATAATCCTTACGGCACTTACTTGGTGACAGGAGTCATTGGCCTCTTAGCATTTCAGATCTTCCAAAACATTGCCATGACCATCGGCTTAATGCCAATTACAGGCCTTGCCCTTCCGTTTATGAGTTACGGAGGAAGTGCGCTGTTAACAAATATGATAGCCATGGGGATTGTCATGAGTGTAAAATTCAGAACGAAGAGATTTATGTTTAACTAAAAAAACACCTCATCTTTAGATGAGGTGTTTTTTTATTAAGTTATGAGAATGTTTATATGAAAGAGTTTTTTAGCTGTTGATTGGAGCAAAAGGCGAAGACTCCTGAGGGAGATAGCGGTAAGCGGTAGCTTGAGACCCCACAGGCGAAGCCGAGGAGGCTCAAGCACCGCCCCTAGGAAAGCGAAGCCATTTGCGGAAATCAACAGCGGTGTCTAACAGATTTTTATCGGAATTTTTATCAAGCTATGAAAATGTTTATATGAAAGAGTTTTTTAGCTATTGATTGGAGCAAAAGGCGAAGACTCCTGCGGGAGATAGCGGTAGCTTGAGACCCCACAGGCGAAGCCGAGGAGGCTCAAGCACCGCCCCTAGGAAAGCGAAGCCATTTGCGGAAATCAACAGCGGTGTTTAACAGATTTTTATCGGAATTGTTATCAAGCTATGAAAATGTTTATATGAAAGGGTTTTTTAGCGTTTGATTGGAGCAAAACGCAAAGATTCCTAAGGGGGCTAGCGGCAGCTTGAGACCCCACAGGCGAAGTACTCTGCACCCCTATTGTTGGACACACCATCTAACAATAGGAGGTGTAGTCCAAATGACTATATTCACCAAGGAGGAAAAACTCCTTGCCGCAAGACGTTACTTGGATGATTTATATAGTTA